>NZ_CP028944.1:0-1995515 GCF_003443775.1 Vibrio sp. dhg
CTCAGGATACACTTGATGAGTTGGGAAACTATTACCTCTTTGATTTAAGTGTTCACGAGCCTTGGCATGATTTTGAAAATGCTCTAGGTGCTTTTGATGCGGACGGTTTTTTCGATTTTCACAACGAAGTTGATATTGCTTCGGATGATTTCAGACCTAGTTTCATATATGGTTTGGAAGATGAAATTACGGAGCAAACAGACATACACGTTTCATCAGTACGAGAAACTTTTACTGGTTGGGTTAACCAACTTGATGTGAGTGTTGCTGAACAGAAAATGACTTTTCCTGAAGATTCTCAGTTCATAACCTTCAACTATACATCAACTCTCCAAGCTGTGTACGGTATTGAAGATAATCATGTATTCCATATTCATGGTCGTGCTGAAACACATGATGAACTAATTTTTGGACATGGTGAAACTATAGTTGAGCCTGCTGAGTTTGACGAAGACGGTGAAAGCACCAGAGATATGTTCTCAGACGCTCAAAGCGGTGCTCGTTATCCTTTATATGCATTAAAAAAGCCAGTAGCTGACGTCATTAAGCAACATGAATGGTATTTTGAGCAACTCAGTAATATCGAAGAGGTTGTCATAATAGGGCATTCTTTGAATACTATTGATCAGCCATATTTCGCGCGTATTGCTCAAATTGTTCCAGAAGCGACTTGGAAAGTTTGTTGTTACTCTGAGGACCAAGAAGATATTTTCACACAAAGCCTCATTGAGTGCGGTGTTAATCGCGACAAAATAGAAACAATTGCATACAGCGACCTATAGCATCGTGGAAAACGCACCTAACAAACTGTTTAAGAGTGATTCGCAACGCGTGGCATTTTTGCTATGCGTTGCGTTTAGTGTTTAAGGTGGTATGCGGGAGCTTCGGTATTGCGTTGCTCACACCTTAACAGGGCTACATGGACTCCCTCTTTTGTCAACAATAGCTAACGCTGACAACAGTGGATCTGACAGCAGCTCTACATTCGGTGTTTCGTCGGATTCTATCCGTCACCCTGATGATATTCGCTTGATGCCAGCCTCATTCGTTAGACAGTATTTTCTACTTCCCAATTAAACAGGTTAAAGCATCTCGGTCTGACCGTATTGTCATCAATTGCTATTGCTTTGACTCGGTGAGGGCTAACCGTTTATATAGTTAGCTTTATACTCGTTTCCTGTCGTCAATAATGCCCATATTATTCGTGCATTTTTGGCTGCTAGGGCAACAGCCGCACGCTTGTAGCCTCGTCGCTCAACGAGCTGTTGTAACCATAAACTGTTTCTATCCGTCTTTTCTTTACAGCGGGCAATGACAGCTCTTGCACCGTGTATAAGCAGAGTGCGAATGTGTTTTTCGCCTCTTTTGCTGATGCGACCAAGATGAACATGACCACCTGTTGAGTATTGCCTTGGAACTAACCCTATCCACGCGGCGAATTGGCGGCTAGAGCCAAATTGCTTGGCGTCATTGACGGTTGCGACAATGGCACTTGCACTGTGTTCACCGACACCAGGAATATCTATGAGGGCCTTTGCTGAAGCCATTTCACGAACTAAAGCCGAGACGCGTCGATCATAGTGCAGGATTTCGAGGTTAAGGCTTTGAATCTTGTTCGATAGATCTTGAAGTAGTTCACGAGCCAACAGCGGCAAACCATTTTCCGCATCTTCGAGGATACTACCGATAGTTTGTTGAGCCGAGTAGCGACCTTGTGGCATCACAAGGCCAAACTCAGAGAGTAACCCTCGGAGTTGGTTGAGGGTAGCAGTTCTTGTTTTAATTAGCCCCTGACGGATTCGATGCAAGCAAAGCACCGCTTGTTGCTCTTCACTTTTTATAGAGACAAATCGTGTTTTAGGTCTAGATACTGCTTCGCAGATAGCTTCTGCGTCGTTGGCATCGTTCTTTTCATTTTGTCGATATGGAATAACGAATTT
Source organism: Vibrio sp. dhg (assembly GCF_003443775.1). NCBI lineage: Bacteria > Pseudomonadati > Pseudomonadota > Gammaproteobacteria > Vibrionales > Vibrionaceae > Vibrio > Vibrio sp. dhg. The sequence continues at coordinate 1,941 of NZ_CP028944.1, forward strand.
GGACGCCATGATTTTAGGGTGATGACCGAGTTTAAGTAACTCCCTTGCCCAGTGATGTGCACCAGAGCAGGCCTCCATACCGATGATGCAGGGTGGTAGATTGGCGAATGTGTCTAACAGTTTGTTTCTTTTGACAGTTTTGCGTAGGACGCACTTGCCATATGCATCAACGCCGTAAATACTGAACACATTCTTGGCGAGGTCAACGCCAATAGTTTGAATGTTGGACATGATAACCTCCAGTTCTTCAGCGTGTATTGAGTCAGTATGGCACGCGGAGTTTCAGGGAGAGGGAGTCCATATCATTCGTTATACGCAAGGAGAGATATGTGGTAAAAATTCGTGAAATGGACATTGCGGACTATGATGACGTGATCAAGCTTTGGGGGCAAACGGAGGGTATGAGCCTTCGGGATGCAGACTCTAAAGAAAGCATCAATAACTACCTAATACGTAACCCAAAATTAAGTTTCGTCGCAGTGTCAGCCGACGAAATTGTCGGTGCGGTACTAGTTGGTACTGATGGCCGTCGAGGTTATCTGCAACACCTAGCCGTATCTTCGAATTACCGTGGCAAGAACTTAGGTCGTGAGCTGGTCAGCCAAGCCATCGGTGCGTTAGCTAATGTTGGGGTTCCCAAAACTCATTTGTTTGTGTACAACGAAAACGTAAACGCCCAGCAGTTTTACGAAAAGCTTGGTTGGTTCCCGAGGGACGAAGTTCGAATGTACTCATATAATAGTTCTAGTAACAATAACGTTTAGCGCACGGCGACATAACAAACTGTTCAAGAGGGATTCGCAACGCGTGGCATTTTCACTATTGCGTTGGTTTTAGTGTTTAAGGTAGTTTGCGGCGGCTTTTGTATTGCGTTGCTCACCCCTTCACAGGGCTATGTTCTCGGAGGTTTATGGAAAATTTCAAAATTAGCAGAATCCATACAAAGTCAGGTATTTTCAGGCTATCAGGGGTCATCAGCGATGAAGTTAGTCTTGAAAGCATCAGATATATTTCTGTCGAATACATGGGAACTGACGGCTGGTGCGAACTCGATTTACAGTCAGAACATACTCAAAGCTTATTGCGAAGTATTCAAATTGAAGTGTTACAGCATCTAAGTTAAGGAAGTCTGTTCCATCTACCAGACGTAATTTTAAACGTTAGTAGTCTCAAATATCCACGAACATAACAAGTGTTTAAGGTTTCAAGATACTTTATCTAATCTCAGATAAGCGCGTTAGATTCATTAATCTAAGGCGTTTATGTCCAATTGTTAGTTGCAATACCAGCAGTTCGTGCTGCAGTTCGACTGCTCATAGTAAACTTGAGATCAACAAACGATTCTTTCTCATCGTAATTTTCTAGGGACTTACACATAATGCTTTACCTAAGCCGTATTCACCCGAGGATTGTGTTATGAAACATAAATCAGAAAAAGCCCACTATGATGTATTAGAAACTCAGTATGAGCGCGAATTTCTAACCTTAATGCATAAAGATGTTGAAGAAAACAGCCAGAACCTATCATTCGTAACGCCTGCACTTGAGCAGGAACTGGAGGAGATCATCGGTGATTACAAAATTGATCTCGGCGCAAAACATACGAGCATTCGTTTCTAATCTCGAATTGCCGCAAACTCCGTGGCTATTCAAAAGCTCTGCCATAGAGAATAGTGTTGGTTTCAGAGTGTTGATATATACGCGACATGCGTCAGAAAATTCAACCACATTATATGTAATCTCGCCCCTTTCAACTCTTAGTCGTGACTAACCAATAGCTTTTTGATCTGCTAGAGCTTTATTTTGCTATGGATTCTAAGCGAGTTGCTGACAATGGAATCTATGATATGAGAAGGAAAGCCGTTAGGTAGCTGGTTAACTACTTGTTCAATGGCGTTAGGAAATGTGTCAACAAACTCGTCAAGTATCTCTCGCATTCGAATAGTGCAGAAACCAACAGTTTCTGCTGTTGCAATAAAGTGACGGGGATAAATCTTTTCTAGATGCCACTTATTACCTTTTGAAGTAGATTTGAGAGACATAGCTAACTTTAGTTTACGAGTGTTTATACCTTTGCCACTTGATGTGGGGAAGGCTGACATAATGTCGTAGAAGGGGGTTAGTCTATAAGCTCCATTGGCCTCAATAAAAATTGAAAAGTTTTTTGCATGACCGTCAGTCGCACCAATTAACCATTGAAAAACTTGAAAGCGCATAAAGTCATCACGGTCTTTTTGTGCGTTTGTTGAACCGTTCAATAGCTGCATTATTTCTGTAATACCGATTCCTCCGTCACTCTGATATTTCAAGCTGGTCGGTAAAGACATCGCCTGGCACATATCCTCTTGGGCCAATCGAATTGGTGCGCCTTCATCTTTCGACCTGTATCTATCAAAGCGTTCCACAGCTAGCGCTTTCATTTCCTCGACCTCTAGTATCTCAACCTTTGGAACGTGAAAGCCCATTGTTTCTGCTAGTTTGATACAGAAGCACTCATTTTCAACGCTCTCAGTCATGTCTAGTGTTGCGAATGGCTGCTGAATAAAACCGATTGGGAACTTGAGAATATGAGTACTTGGATAATCCAAATTGGGTAAAAACCAATCATTTTTAATCTTAAGTAGCGCGGTTTTCTCTTGTGCCCCTGATATTGTGATGCGAAAGTCATGCTTATCGATCATGCCAAGTGGGTTCTGCTGCTTATGAGCAGTTATGATACTGCGCAAATCATCAACTGAAAGTGTCTCCAACTTGGCTAGATCTAATCTATCCTCAACTTCTTCTTCAGGTACTAATGATAATGAGCCTACACAGTCTCGACCGATTGCATGCAATAAGTCGAAGGTATTTGTTGAGGCGGTGCTATGGCGACGCTGTATGTTCTTACGTGTTGAAGTTAGGTCAGGTAACAGATTATCAAAATAGTTTGCTACAGGGTCACCTTTGTGTGGCTGGCTTTGAAGTGGAAGAGATAGCGAAATCGGGTAGGCATTCGATTTATCTAACCAATTATCGTCATAGCAAAATTGCATTGAGCCATCGGTAGTCTTGGTTAGATGGCCAATTTTTGTGTTGTTGATATGTGCTATTAATGAAGGCATTGGCTGCTTTGACTCTCGGTTAGAACGGCAATTACTCAGATATCATATTATCGTACTAATAGTCGTTTGTACGGCTCTTTTGGAGATACCAATAACTCAAGTAGGCTGAAATGTTTTAGTAGAGTTTTACCGTTGTCTTTTTGTTGTTGCAATACTATTTGACGCTCATCCAGTAGGGGGGATTTCTATGTGTTCGGTTGAACTGTGAATTTATTTTAAAAACATATGGTTGAATTCGTGCACGGTGCTCGATTTTTTTGTGTCGGATAGATCATCGTTAAGTACGCGCATGGCGACACAATCATTACCAATAACAATGACTTCTGCAATTCATTTTTGTAACCCCAAGTTAGCGAGGTTAGTGTTGGCTTGTTTATTTACATATCCCTATTAGTATATGAAATACTAATAGAAACCCAATCAACGGAGAATTTGTGATTGCTCAGCGGTCGGTTGAGTTGCTTTAATTGCATTTAAAATCAAATAGATAAAAGCGAGCTTTGTGCTCGCTTTTTTTGTGCTCATATGTTGGATAGACCATCGCAAAGCAGCGCATGACGGCACCTCCATTACTCGCTCTATTAACTTCTGTAGTTTATTTTGTGCCCTTAAGTCTGCAAGGTTCGTGTTGACTTGTTTTTGCCCCTTTATGAGTTTGCGCAATAAATCGCTGTTCAATCTAGCCAGAATGTCACCTTACATTTGCTTATGTCGCATCACCGAGCAGTAGTGCTCATTTTCTCCCAAACATAAGCAGAAGCGGCTTTCTTTACGAGCCGTTTGTGTCCGCATATTCATGCAATATCACCGAGAGATATCGAACTAGAAACTGTACAAATTATTCCCTCCCGAAAGAACGTGCTCGACCCGATCTTTCATTAGTTGGTAATTTTCTTCTACCGAACGGCCATGCTTTTCTGATGTATCGACCTCTACAATTGGAATATCAAACCATTTAAAAACTTTGTGATATGCTGATTCAACACTATTATTTTGCGTAACTGCATCGCCGTACCACTGAACTGTGTCACCTCTGGTCTCTATTCTGTTGTTTATTGTTTCAATATCAGCTTTAACAAAAATTATCACTTCTGGAAGAAGTATTTTTTTATTAATTTTAAGTGTGTCAAAAATATTTTTGACAATATCTTCCCCAAGCATAATTGTTTGGTAAGCCAAAGTTGAAAATACATATCTGTCTAATATGATATCTTCATCGTTTAATAATTTCGAAACCTCGTTACTCTTCAATAAGTTATTTAACAAAAAGAATAAAAATGCACTCTCTTTTGACTCATAGGAGTCAATGACCTTTCTTAGAGCATGAGCTTCAGGGACTACCGCATTATGAACGATAGTATTAATTTCTTTAGCATATAGAGAGCTTAATGTTGTTTTTCCACATGCATCTAACCCTTCAAAAACGATAAATTTATTCATCTGTTCCTCATCTAATATTTTGTGATTATTTATAGTTCCTATAATAAGGAACCTAGTTTTATTTTTTGTTGGTAGATTTTATGAGATTTCTACAATATCTATATTGGTTTCTTTATATCTTGAAGAAAACGTAATTGGATTAAACTCTATTTGAGAAAGAGCTTTTTCCACACCGCATGAATTAATGCATTCGCTATATTTATATCCAGATTTATTGGCAGTATTTTGGTAAAAGCAACCCTCTGGACTAATCATTAAGTATGATTCTGTCATAGTAGAATTAGACTCAGAATACATAGGTAACCCTAATCCACTATGTCTTTGAACAAAATTATCGAACTGTTCTTTGGAAATTAGTATTTCATTATCACCATAAGGCATGACCTGTAATACTTTCCATTTGTATGGTTTTAGACTAGAAATTAAATTAGAGAAATCCTCTTCCCAATTAAGACTATTAATTACAGTATTAATCTTTGTTTTGATTCCTGTTTGTGACTGTGTAAGGTTCGCTAGAGCATGTGTTAAATCATTAACACCAAAAGAGTTCCCTTTTCGATCGTTTCTTCCTATTTTCATACGTGTACTTAAGTTCTGACTGTCAAAGCTGATTCCAATCATGTCTAAAGTATCTTTCGGCAACGGTGATTTTCCATGAATTAGGTAATGTCCATTAGTTATGATTGAGGTTTTAAATCCTTTTTGTTTTGCAAGAACCAAAGCGGTAACGAACGTATTTCCTAACATCATTGGTTCCCCTCCTGCAAAGTTAAGACGAACACTTTCGTACCCCAGCTTTTCTTTTAAGACTGGAGTGCCTTTGATGAAGTAGTCTGCTAGCTTATCCAATAAGTTAGCGATTGCCTGTTCTGAACGATGGAGTTCTTTGGGGCGGCCCCATTTTGCAAAACAGTATTTACAACTGTAATTGCAGACCTCTGTCATGTGCCAATTGATTACGAGTTCTTTTGTTTTTCTAGATTGTGTTGTTGTCATGCTTTTTATACTCAGGTATTCAGATGGCTTCAGTATGATAAAATCGGCTCTGTAGAAAAATGAAAAGCAACATCCCCCCCCATCAAATTTCTTTTTCTAGCGGAAAACGAAACAATAAAAGGACATTCAGTGGCTACTTTTCCAACCTTCGAATCGGTACTTCTTCAAATTGCTAAAGCGCTTGGCGCTAATAGTCAGATGACTTCAAAATCGAAAAGCACGTTTAAATATGTCGAGATGACGATGGATAATTTATCTAATTCTTGGGAAAGTATTTTGGGTGATATAGCGGATGCTTTAGGGCTTGATGAAAGAGCGAAAGAAGATCTGATCTCCAATGTTGCAGATGATTACTTGATGCATAAGAACATCGAACTCAATGTTTATTCTTCAAAGGCGTCACAAAGAAAAATCGTTTGGCATCATTTAGCCAGGGTTATCATACCAGCTCTAGCGAGACATACGGTATTTTGGCAAATTGAATCAAAAATGGATGAGGGTATGCCTGGCGGACGGTTTTGGTATCTTCCTGCCGTAGACTCTACGATTGAACCTACGCAGCTTCTTCTCCCTGTACCGCAAGTCTTGAATTGGCTTATCGACTTAATCCAAAACACCAAAACATCTATTGCTAATAATTTAGACAACGATCTAGATAGTGATGATAAATACGAGAAAGTATTAAGGAATCTTTACAATTGGCAAAAAGGCACGAGCACCCCTGAAATATCAAGTATCGAGAAAACGTTTTCGGACAAAGTGAATATACAGTTTTGTGGCTGCTTTGAGCCTGATGAAAAGTCTTCGCAATTTGAACAGGCTCTGGAGTTTATTGAAAAAAAAGGTTTGTCTTATGATGAATTACAGCATGAAATAGCTATTGATTGTGAAGACTTAAAGCTAATATTAAGGAGTGAATGCTCAGCAGCGGAGCAGCAAGATTTTGTACAGAAACTAAAAGTACGATATCAGGCACCAAGCTCTAAAGTGATACGTATGAGGTTGCTGATAGCCAGAGCTATTCAAGAGGGATATGAGCAATTAGTTAAGTATTTAACACCTGAAGTTGATAAGCTATGTTTTGACTTAAATGAAAATAAAACACTTCAGTTAGTTGAACTTTACAACTATGTATATAACCTGACTTTTATGGCTCATATTAAAAAGGGAAGTTTAGGAGACTATGCGGAAGATAAGTATTTTGAAGAACAACTTCCTTCCTTTTTTAGGTACGATTTATTGCGAATTTTTACCTCAGACAATGAGCACGATATCCCATGGAGTACTGTAGATAGAATTAATTGTATTTTTAGCCGTTCTGGAGAAGAGGATATATTAGACAATATCTTTCCTACGTCTGAATATGAATCTAAAAAAATGCGTAAACTTATAAAAGAAGAAGGTGATTATTCAAATAATTACCTTATTCGTAGAGATGTTTTGATAGATAAGCTAAAACAAAACAAAGCTCCATTTAAACAATTACAGGATATTGATGATTTTGAGGTGGTATATGGGGCTAGAATTATTCAGGTGAATCAATATTCAAATCCTAATATAGTTGACATGATTGTTGAAAGGTTAAAATTTCTAGAAGCCACACCTACTGAGTCGATGAAGCGAATATTATTTGAACTAGAAGCTCATCTACTCCTTAAGAAGTTTGGTTCAAAAACCGAAGAAAAGGTATCTGCTTTACTCGATGAGGCGAAAAACTGTGATGATTTTGAATTTTCAAAAGCAAATATACTACGTTATGAAGCACTTCATTATATTGCGCAGAACAAGCTTAAAGAAGCAGAAAAAAATCTAAATTTGGCTATCGATGAATGTAAGAAATACAGCTTTGGAAAGTTTAGAGGATTGTTAGCTAGAGATGCGTTCGCATTGGCTATAGCAAACCAAAAACTCATTCCTAATAATCACGAAAAGTACTTTAGAGACATGTACTACTGGGGGGGGCTGAAAGGAGAATCTAATATTTATGACGTTTCGCGTGGGTTACATGAGTATTTTTGGGAAAAGTTGTATCAATGCTATCCTAACTATCAACCGCTTTTTGCTTCTTGTTCTAGCGATATGGAAAAGTTTAGTCGTGATTTCGTAGAGTGTATAAAAAATGGACGTTCTATTGAGCTAGTACTAAAAAAACACAAAGCTTTAAAAAAGAAACAACTGAAATATCCACAAGCAGATAGCATCATTTTTCTAATGATGAAGATGAGCTATGAAATGCATACTAAATTAAATTCTTATAAACAAATCGATATTGCTAATGAAATTAGTAATGTATTTAGTGCGATGGTTACAGGCATCAGGAAAATCATCGAATTATGGCCAGAAATCGTTAATATAACTGACTTTAAACTCCAGACACCTTTGATGTTAGCTGCAAACAACAGAGATCATCAAACGGTAGAAGCATTACTAAAAGCAAACGCAGATCCTAACCTTCAAGATTTCACGGGTAGAACAGCCCTTCATGCAGCAGCAGCTAGTCGATGCTTAAAATCAGCTTATCTAATACTAGAGCATGGTTGTGATGCAACGTTAATTAACGAAGAAGGTGCAACAGCGTTACATACGGCTACTCGCATGGGCGATCTGCCTATAATTGAACTATTAATTGAAAAGAGACCTGAGCTACTAAAGATTGAAGATTCAAAAGGAATAATACCTGAGCAATTGGCCAGAGAAATTGCCAATAATCCGCTAGCTTACGACGTTCTGAAGAACTTTCTCTTGTCTGAAGGCCGTAGTATTGCCAGACACGAGACTTATAAGAAAATCTTAGAGGTTTTTTAACGGTAGATTTAGTTATAAGTTTCGATTTGAGTTGAAATTTATTTCAGGGTACAAGTATTTATAAGGATGGTTTGCATATTATGCTGAAAAAGTGCATAACATGAATCTAACACAACTGGTTGAAGATGGAAGTTTTTGTCCATTTTCTTGAATCTCTGTAACAGTGATAAGCAGTGCCTGATTATGCTTTTGGATACTAAAAGTTATTAATAGGGTGAAAGTTAGTCCGTCGATGTCAAATTTAAAATGTCCAACGGCTTGATGACGGGGTAGATCATCGTAACGCAGAACTGTCCCGCCCTTAGTTGGCACTGTGACTCGTCACATTTCTTTAGGTGGTGGTTTGACCTACATTTTCTTATGCTACAAAGTGTCCATTGAGATGACGGCTACTTACGCTAACTTTTCAACTTAGTAGTTTTAAAATATAAATTTGGGCAGATGAATGGAAAAAGACTTAATGATTTCTCTAGAGGGGTTTGCTAATGAAGCAGATGCTAACTCCTTAGGTAACACCGTCATGAGCATTGTTCGCGCTTTATATGAAAAACACCAACTTGATTTAACAAATTTAAAGCATATCTTGATCTCGTATGATTTTCCAAATGCTCTAAAAAGAGTAACCGAGGAATACAACCACACTTCACCCTCTTCCTATACGAACTCGAAACAAGCCAGAGCAATAGCGCAACTAATTACTAAAGGTGCGCGTGAAGAGTTTACTCTTGTGTTGGGTATAGAATTCTTCTTTGAATGGTTCAATAATGACGGAAAGTTTGAACTTACTGAAGACAACATACATTTTGTCTTGCACCGAATCCATCATGAGTTAATTCACGTACACGAGAAGAATGTTTTAAATTGCTTGGACTCTTCTTTATTAGTTGATCAATATGATGATGCTCTATTAATGTCAGCTACAAGATCTTGGTCGGAATATCTAGCAAACCTTAATTCAGCATATTCTGCTCCTCAAGAAACCGTTACCTTATTTCTCGAACAACTAGATAGCGTGATCAAAGAGGTTCCAAATGAGATAGAAACTTTAGTTCTTCAGTACCAGTGTAAGTTAATTCCCTTAGATGAAATGTACCTTGCAGTAAAAGATAGAATTAAACTGATTGCTAATTCTTATGCGTATGCTTTTGGTTATGTTGATGCTTTAGGAATAGATCTGAATGACAATTTTCCTGAATTATCACAGAATCTTGTTGAGTGTAAGCTTTCAGATGTCATTCATAAGTTGGTAGTCAGTTTTAGAACCCTGACCAAGTTATATGATGAAGGGGCAATCGAAAATTATGACGCTTTCGATGAGGTCGTAAAAGTGATAGATAGTATGTTTAAATGCTTCGGCTTAACTCTAGAACGCACTCAGGATGAAAATGGCACGGGGCTATATATCCATGTAGGGTAAAAAAGCCAGTTTTGAATTAATGCATCTTTCACTAAATTTATCCTCAAGCCATTGAATCGATTTATAATGTACTTTGAATGAGTGTGGTATTATCGCCTCAGGATTTCAGTTAAATAGTTTGAGGCGGTAATGTATGGCTTCTTTTAGTTCATCTGAGATGGATATAATTGAGAAGTACTTAGGTATGAAGCAAGGATACGTTCTGGAGTTTAGTAACAGAACTTTTGCTGACTTCATGAAGAATTACGATGTCGATATTTATGGAGAAAGATTCAATTTTGCATCAGGCTCGAAGGCCAACCGTCTAAGGTCATTCATCAACCAATCTCCTGAAGTTCTGGTAGCGAATGTTCTATACGCTCTATCAAAAGAAAAGCAAAAAGAAACTAGTGGTGCAGCATGGTCTGAAGATGACCATCACCTGTCAATGGAATACATGTCTATCGTAGACAAGTTGAGAAAGCGTTCAATTGAAGCTTCTGAATCCTCATCAAGCTTTGTTCCATATTCAATACGAAATGGTCTCAATCCAAACTCAAACGGTTTTGGAATAATCGAGTTTCGTAATCTGTTCCTATACACATACAATACGATATTTTCGAAAGGGCTACTTGAGGAATATCTTGCTATCGAGTGCGAAGAGCACAACGTAGGAATCAAAGTAGATGTTGAGCATCATTTAATGGTGTCATTACGTAAAGATAATCTGTGGCCTATCCAAGATAAGTACCATATGTATAGTGAAGAGGATATCTTTGATCTGATCGAGTTTTTCTTTTCTAAAGTGAGTAGCCCGCAGTTTGGCCCATCTGCATCGTTCTACTGCGGTTATTGTCAGGAAGAACACAGTATGACTTTCCACAGGGAACAGGGTATCCAAGAATACTTGAAAGAAATCAATGCGATTCTTGCTTTATACGAGAAGCCCCATGAGTTAACTCAAGAAGGGATGGTTGTCGTCAGGCCTGAGTATGGTTTTGATAAGATTTTCAAAGCAGAGATACCAACGGAAGACGAACGTATTATCGATAAAGTTAACAGTGCTGTCTCAAGATTTAGACGTCATGGGTCGAGTATCGATGATCGCAAACATGCAGTGAGAGACTTGGCTGATATTCTTGAGAATGTGCGAGATGATATAAAGAAGCTCCTATCTAAAAAAGACGATCAAGTTCTATTCGATATTGCTAATAATTTTGGTATTAGGCATATGAACAGTAAGCAAAAAGACGACTATGATCCAGTGTGGTTAAGCTGGATGTTTTACTTCTACCTTTCGACTATTCATACAGTATTGAGAAGGCTCAAGGATCAGAACTGTAATGGATAGATATGAAGCAGATTTTGATGCTTGTTATAAGTAGTTCTTATAACAAGAAGTTGCTGTCGGACAATTTTCCCGCTGCACTCCGAAGTTTCCGCAGAGCGCGCGACGTGATACAAAAGAGGATGGTTAAATGCCTTTGCAAATGGCACATGAACTTAGGTTCCCAATGGGAGCAACATCACCGTTAGATAATACTGTGGTCAATGATTTCTTATCGTTGATGAAAAGAGTTTCTGCGCCGAAAATGAGTAAGCAGCAAGTTGTTGAAATTTACAAGCAGCACTTGTGTAAGGTTTCTGGCGATTATTATGCAAAAAGCTCAAGTCTAGATTGGGCTGAAAGTGACATGGGTTACCAAGCCTCTAGTGCAGCGAAAGATGCACCAAATTTTATAGCGGCTGTTTATGAAGCATTTGAAGAACTAGAGCAGCGTGGTGCTGTCGTTCCTCAAGAGCAGAATATCAATCAAATTTTGGCTAATCACCAAGCTCATTTCGAAATCGTAAATGGTCAACTTAATGCTACTGGCGCAGCGGTTGCCGCTCCCCAGATCTCAGAATCTATCTCTACTACCGTGATGCGAGCATTAGGTGATGCAAAGACACTTATAGGTACAGTTGACTCTTCAAGTGCTATCGATCGTGCTCACACAGCACTTCATGGATACTTAGGGCAACTATGCTCTGATGCTAATATCGCTTTAGCATGTGATGCAACTGTATCGAAAGCATTTAAAGCGCTTAGGAAATCACATCCAGCACTATTAGCAACAGGTAACCGCGCAGATGAAATTAGTAGGGTGCTTAATTCATTTGCCGCTTCAATCGATGCTTTTTCTACTCTAAGGAATCAAGCTAGCTTGGCTCATGTGAATGACTTATTGGATGTTCCCGAAGCAACAGCAACAGTAAATGCAATGTATACAATCTTTAGGTACGTTCAAGATTCGTTAGCTCGGCACAATCAATCTTTTATATATCAAATATGGATTAATCGCTGCGAAGCCAGCGATTAATCCGATTATTGAACAAGACCGATGCCTCTAGATACGTAAATTGTGCGATCTTATCCAGTTCTAGCCTTACCTCGATGGTTTCTTTAAGTCGATTCACGATACTTTTTCTAATCTGAAATGAGCTTTTTAGGTTAGCTACCCTAACGCATTTTTGTCCGTGCGACCTGAAGTCGTATGAAGCGTTGTTCACCGCTTTATGAGTGAACCGTCTGTATCACCAGATGAACCTACGAGCCTGAATAAAGCAGCGGCTCGGACAATGTAACGAAACTTGGCCGTTGGGCTGAGTGGGAAAAGAATCGTGAGAGGACGTTCCTCCTGAAAACCACAATTCGGGTAAGTGCTAGGTAGTCAGTATGATGAACATATGTGAATCCATTCAAGGTGCGTTATATGATGAAGCAGCGGAAGTGGTTATTACGCTGTAGCCAAAAGGCAATGAGAATTGGAAAGAGGTTGGACAGTACTTTTTCGTGGTCACTGCACTCTCCGCACTATAGTGGGCATCTAACCCGACATTTTACGCAACATACGGAACAGGGTAAGCCTGTATCACTCCCTTTGGGAAAGCCTTTGTGGCCGATAGTGGTGCAGGTATAGGAGGTCGGAAAAAGCGAAAGCTACATTGTAATGATGCAGATACAGACTTATGTCTGATCACGAAAGTGAGCCCACTTCCGACTGGTCTTCCATTGCGAGAGAATTTGAAGAACTTTATTCAAGGAGAAAAGCAAATGGTGATCTCGAAAGAGATTAGTGCATCTTCTGACGGCGATCAATGGCAGTCCATCGACTGGAAATCCGTTGAAGTACACGTATTGAAGCTTCAAATGCGTATCGCAAAAGCAACTAGAGAAAAGAAATACGGTAAGGTGAAGTCTTTACAGTGGCTCTTGACTCATTCTCGCTCAGCCAAGCTTCTCGCGGTTAAGCGAGTCTCTCAGAATAAAGGCAGTAAAACGCTTGGAATAGACGGTGTCATCTGGAACACAGATGCACGCCGTATGAAAGCAGTCGATCAACTGAGTCGCAAGGCTTACTCCGCAAAACCACTCAAACGTATCTATATTCCCAAAAAGAACGGTAAGCTCGGGCCACTGGGTATTCAATGCATGATTGATAGAGCGCAACAAGCCCTCCACCTTCTTGCATTAGAGCCCGTGTCCGAAACGTTTGCCGACCTCAATAGCTATGGTTTTAGACCAAATCGCAGCACGGCTGACGCTGTCAGTCAGTGCTTCAAATGTTTAGCTCTAAAGCAATCCGCGAAATGGGTTCTTGAGGGAGATATTAAGGCTTGCTTCGACAAAATCGGGCATAAATGGCTGATGGACAATATCATTGTAGATAAACGAATGTTAGAGCAATGGTTAAAATCTGGCTATGTAGATAAGGGGTTGTTCTACGATACCGAAGAAGGTACACCTCAAGGTGGAATAATATCTCCAACCTTGATGCTAATGACTCTCGCGGGAATAGAGCAACAAATAAAATCTACAGCTCTGAAAATGGGTGCTAGGGCCAACTTTATCGGTTATGCGGATGATTTTGTGGTCATCTGCTCTTCAAAGGAAGTGCTAGTGAACGATATCAAACCGTTGATTGCTGGCTTTTTGGCAGAAAGAGGGTTAACCCTCTCCGAAGAAAAAACGAAGGTCACTCATATTGATGATGGCTTTGACTTTCTAGGTTTCAATCACAGGAAGTACAAAGGGAAATTGCTCATTAAACCGAGCAAATCCAATACGCTGTTATTCCTTAGAAATCTACGTGAACTTATTAAAAAGCACGCAACCATCCCTGTTAACGATCTTATCAAGTTGATAAATCCGAAACTTAGGGGATGGGCGAATTACTATCGCCACTGTGTTGCTAAACAAGTATTCGGGTATGTCGGCCACAAACTATTCCAAGCGTTATGGCACTGGGCAGTTAGACGTCATCCAACCAAGTCCAAAGACTGGGTTGTGCACAAGTATTTTCTCAATCGTAAAGGCCAGTGGCAATTTCACGGTTGGCAGAAAATCATGAACATGGACTGTCACTTCAATCTGTTCCAAATAGCGAAAGTGCCTATCGAAAGACACGTAAAAATTAGGAGTGCTGCGACCCCTTTTGACCCTCAATACCAAGAATACCTGGTGAAGAGAAAATCTAAAAGGCTAGCTCGTAACTCTTGGAAAGAGCCTGTCCCGACTGCGTTATAAGTTGCTGGGTATCAATGATGCCTTAGTGGAGGCTTGAGCCGTATGCAGTGAAAGTTGCACGTACGGTTCTTAGAGGGGCGGCACTTGGTAATAAGTGTCGTCTACTCGACAAATCCCTGTTAGTAGATGCGATACTAATGAAAACCCGACCAACGAAGAGTGGGTTATCGCTCAACAGTCGGTAGAGCTACTGTAAAATAGCGCCAATATAAATTTGTGAATTCTCTTAAAGCCCTTTCCTGATTGGAAAGGGCTTTTTCATTTCTGCCGCCGACAAATAAGTGAATAGCACCCGATGACACCTTTAAGGTATTTAACTCACATATTTATTGAGTGATTGCATTGTTTTGTGATGTATATGTGATGAATGTATAATTACGTGGTTTGTTTGTAATCAACCTCAAACACTACTTAACGTCATTAAATTACTGAGCTTTTGACAATCAAAATCGGTCTTATAAGGGAAGTCATGTTTTTTAGTAAGTCGCTTCAAAAAGAAAATCAGCAATTAAAGCAAGAGCTCTACAGTCTTACCCAAGTGCAGCAAAGCCTCGATCAGGACATGTTACTGCTCTCCCTTAATACTGAAGGTAACGTTACGTCTGTTAACCAGAACTTTTTGCAACAGATGAATCTAACCGAGCAAGAGGTATTGGCAAAGCACATCACTGAACTCGTTCCAGCTAAAGCGAGAAATACAGAGCACTTTCAACGGATGAAACAGTGCGTATTAACCCAAACCTTTTGGAATGGCGCTATGCAGGTTTCTAAAGGGGATGGTGAAGAAGCATGGTTGCGCTCAATGGTCCAACCTATTTTTGATTTCACGGGAAAAGTTACCCGCTTTGCTGTGTGCGCGTCAGAATTGACTCGAACGATCAAAGCCTCTCGAGAGCAAGAAGATATGCTCAACGCATTGAATCGCTCTATGGCGGTCATTGAGTTTAGTTTGGATGGTGTCGTTCTCAAAGCGAATGATAATTTCCTCAAAACAATGGGTTATACGTCGGAACAAGTCACGGGTAAGCATCACCGAATGTTCTGTGATCAAGAAGAAGCGAACTCCCAGGCCTATCAGGAGTTTTGGCATAAACTTGCGAGCGGTCAGTTTGTCTCTGAGCGTTTTAAAAGGCTAAATCGCTATGGTGAATTCGTATGGTTGGAAGCGTCTTATAATCCAATCCATAACGATAGGGGAGAACTGTATAAGGTAGTGAAGTTTGCTACTGATATTACCGAACAAGTTCTTCAAGAGCAGTCGATGGCGCAAGCTGCTCATTTAGCGAGTGAAGTCTCCAAAGAGACCGGAACGCAGACAATTCAGGGCCAGCAAGTGATCGGTGCAACTGTTGAGAATATGCAGATGCTCTCAAAACAAATGGAACAAGCCAATGCCGCGATTGAGGAACTCAAAGGTCACTCAGCGAAAATTAGCGAGTTGGTAAGGAATATCAGTGGTATTGCCGATCAAACCAATCTGCTTGCGTTGAATGCTGCGATTGAAGCCGCTCGAGCAGGAGAGCATGGACGAGGTTTTGCGGTTGTTGCGGATGAAGTAAGGCAACTTTCACTTCGTACCAATACGACGACCGATGATATTGTCACGATGGTGAAAGAAAATCTCGAGCGCACCAATAACGCTGTCGAGTTGATTTCACAATGCCAAAAAGATGCCCTGAATACCCTTGAGTTGTCTGAGAAAGCAGGCAACGTCATGAATGATATTCAAGAGGGCGCAAGCCGTGTTGTTGAGGCGGTTGCTCAGTTCAATCGAACGCTCTAGTAACGCCTCACTATTCAAATATGAGTGATGTTTCCTCGCCAGACACGCAATGTGATCTGGCGCGGATTAACGCTTTTGAAATTGTTAGTTTCATGTATAGTAATTGTGTCTCGCAAACGTCAGCATGTTCCATTCTTTATTCATTCCTTGCCTGTATTTGTGACGCTTAAACAATAACTTTCATCGATTTTCTCGACGTCAAAAGCTCGTCTGTCGAACTCGTTACCGAGTATTTTTGTGGGTAATTATGCTTAACTCAGAACATAAAGCGACCATCATTCTTATTGCAACTACCATGATTGCGGCACTTGGCTGGATTTTCTCTAAAGAGACCATACAAGGCTTACCTCCTTTTGGCTTTATTGGTTCACGATTTACTATCGCAGCGCTTTGTTTGCTGCCTCTGTGTTACCGACCTCTTTTATCCGCGAAGATGAGTGATGTGTTGTCAGCAAGTGGCGTCGGCTTACTGTTGGGTAGTGCGGTCATGACGTGGATCTACGCGATTTCAATAAGTGATACGTTAGGCGAGGGCGCATTCATCATGAGCCTGTCGATGTTGTTTGTTCCTATTGTCGCTTGGATTATGTTCCGTCAACGACCACAACGGATATTTTGGATTTCACTGCCAATTGCAGTAATAGGTTTGGCGTGTCTGTCTCTGGCCGACGGATGGAAGCAGTCTGCCAGTCAGCTTTGGTTTCTTGGCGCAGCGCTTTTGTTGGCATTACACTTTAATGTAAACAGTAAGTTCTCGCAGAAGCTACCTGTATTATTGCTGACTTGTTTGCAGTTATTCTCTGCGGGCTGTCTTGGTTTAGTGGTCTCCTATTTTATGGAGACACTTCCTGGCGAAGTTGATACATCAATTTGGTGGTGGTTTGCACTCAGTACCTTGCTTGCGACCAGTTTACGCTACGTGATGCAAACAATGGGACAGAAGTTTGTGCAAGCGGGCAATGCTGCATTGATTATGATTTTGGAGCCGGTATGGACAGTAGTATTGAGTATTCTTTGGTATGGCGAAGTACTGACGACCAACAAACTCATTGGCTGTATGCTCATTCTGTTTTCTTTGGTTATCTATCGAACCGGCGGCAGATTTCGCTTCCCAAAGCGTCTTTAACTTTGGCTTAGCGCATTCGCGGCGAGGGTAATGGCTCATGGCTGATATTGACCATCAAGAAACGTTAGACTTTTTAGATAAGGCGAGTGTTTGTTTGTATCGAACGGGTATCAGCCTATTCGCTGTTTCACTTGTCGGCTTTTCTTTACTTGTTTGGTTCAGCGACCTAGCTAGCCACTACCACAGTGTCTTGGTCATTATTGGAATCGCAGCCGCGTTTTCAGCCGCTAATATTCATGTTTACAGTAAGAGGGTTCGGTTAGCCATCAGCTGGTCTAGCTGGATTGGTTTAGTACTCATGTTAAGCGATTATGACCTGAGCCGAGTATGGCTATCGCTAGGGTTTGTCTTTGTAACGTTCTCAGGCATTGCGCTCAAAGAGTCGTTTTGCTTCAAAGTGCCCGGATTAAAACTCGTCCCTTTACTCCTTTTCGTGGCTACCTTCGCACTCTGCTTTAACAATTTGGTTATTGCCTCTGGTGGGATATTTATAGCGGGTATCATCATGGGCTACTTATCGATTGCTAAATGGCGAATGCCACTGCATTTTGATATCGGTAATAAAGCCAAATATGAAGTGTAGTGAGCAGTGAAACAAGCGATGACGGCTCATTACTCATAACGATGACGCAACGCGACTGACACTTTAGATGTCGGCTGACGATGTAACTCTTCACTGATCATCCAGCCTGCCTTTGCTAATAGCTCTAAATCAACACCTGTTTCTATTCCCAGCCCTCGACAAAGGTATAGAACATCCTCGGTGGCCACATTCCCTGACGCACCGTGCGCGTATGGGCAGCCACCCAGACCCGCAACACTGCTATCAACGGTTTCAATGCCCATGATGAATGCCTGATAAATATTGGCAAGTGCTTGGCCCCAGGTATCGTGAAAGTGAACGGCCAATTTCTGGCTCGGTATATTCTTTAAAACAGATTGCAGCATTGCTTCCACACGATTTGGTGTGCCAGTGCCTATTGTGTCTCCGAGCGATACTTCATAGCAGCCCATATCAATGAGGTTGGTAGCAACATTCCTCACTTGTTTTGGGGTTGTCGAACCGTCATAAGGGCAGTCGATGACGCATGACAAATAACCACGCACCGGAATGTTATGTTTAGCAGCTTGTTCCATCACCGATTCGAATCGAGACAGACTTTCTGCGATAGAGCAGTTAATGTTGTGCTCGCAGAATCCTTCCGAGCACGAGGTGAAAATGGCAATTTGATTTGCTCCAGCCTCTAGCGCTTGCTCAAAACCTCTCACGTTAGGCACAAGTGCAGAGTAAGTAATGTCGCTGCGTCGGGAGATAGCCTGCATCACCGCTTTAGAGTCGGCCATCTGTGGCACCCATTTGGGTGAAACGAAAGACCCGGCTTCGATATGAGTTAAGCCTGTGTCCGACAACAAGTTGATCAGTCTGACTTTGGTGCTTGTCGAGACGGGTGACTCGTTTTGCAGCCCATCTCGTGCACCCACTTCGACTATCTTTACCTTTGAAGGGAGTGTCATGTTTCCTCCGCATCCGCTTTATTTATCCAGCGCGGAAGACGTTTTTCGAGAAACGCTTGTAAGCCATCTTGCCCCTGCGGCGACACGCGGATATCTGCAATTAATCTGCTCGTGTACTGGATTAGATGAGAGTCAATCGGGTTTTGATGACATTGGTGGCACAGGGTTTTTGCCTGACGCATCGCATCAGGGCTGTTTACCAGCAGCGTCTCAATCAACTCATTCAGAGTGTTGTCAATGTCGCTCTGTTCCCTGACTTCATGAACTATCCCAAATCGTTCGGCGTCATCTGAAGATATCACTTCACCACTTAATATGAAGCGGCGAGCCTGTCGATTTCCCATAGCCCGCATGACATAGGGAGCGATCGTCGCTGGAACGAGTCCCAGCTTTACTTCACTTAAACAAAAATTGGCGCTTTTGCTCGCGATAGCTATGTCGCTACAACAAATTAAACCCAAAGCGCCACCAAATGCTGAACCTTGCACAACGGCGATGGTTGGTTGCGGGAATGTGTCCAGAGTTTCCATTAAACGGGCGAGGTTTTGCGCATCAATGATGTTCTCCTTGCGTGTACTGTTGGCCATGGATTTCATCCAATTTAAATCAGCACCAGAAGAAAAATGCTCCCCGTTACTCCGTAGAACCAGACACCGAACGTCGTTTCTCAACGCCAGATAATCGAGCCTGTGTATTAGCAAATCGATCATACAGGCGTCGAACGCGTTGTGTTTCTTTGTCCTGTTAAGCGTGATGGTTGCGACGCCATATCGGTCAACTTGCCAAAGCACATCATCTTGCCTTTTCGCGTTTGGAATAATGCTCGGTTGAAGTTCGTGCATATATGTGTCCTTTCGATCTTTTCCAAATTTACGTTCTGTTTTTCTCATTCTGATTTTTTACATACGAAAAACACCAAACTCACTGTCTTGAATCGGCGCGTTGAGTGCGGCATTGAGCGCTTGTGCCAAGACTTGGCGCGTGTTTTTCGGGTCAATAATCCCGTCATCCCACAACCTTGCGCTGGCGTAATACGGATGTCCCTGTGTCTCATATAAGTCTATGATCGATTTTCGAAATGTGTGCTCTTCTTGTTCTGACCAGTTTTCACCCCGGCGTTCTTTTATGTCTTTACGAACCTGAGTTAGCACGCCAGCGGCTTGTTCACCGCCCATTACAGAAATACGTGCATTTGGCCACATCCACATCATCGTCGGATCATAAGCTCTGCCGCACATGCCGTAATTCCCTGCGCCGTAAGAGCCCCCAATAATGATGGTAAACTTAGGCACTTCGGCACAAGCCACCGCCATCACCAGCTTAGCACCGTGTTTTGCAATGCCTTCTTCCTCTACCTTTTTTCCGACCATAAAACCCGTGATATTTTGTAAAAAGAGTAGGGGCGTTTTGCGTTTGGCGCACAGCTCAATAAAGTGCGCGCCTTTTTGTGAAGAGTCAGAAAATAGAATGCCGTTGTTGGCGACAATACCGATCAAATGCCCCTCTATTCGTGCAAATCCACAAACCAGAGTTTTGCCATACAGCGCCTTAAACTCGTCAAAGTCAGAATCATCGACAATGCGGGCAATGACTTCTCTTACGTCAAAGGACAAGCGAAGGTTGGCATTGACGATGCCGTACAATTCTTCTGCGTTGTAACGGGGCGGTAAGATGGAGTGCTCGGTTTTTCGTACTTTGGGTTGATTGGCGTTGGCAATCGCCTCGCGTGCGAGCATCAACGCATGTTCATCGTTCTCTGCGTAGTAATCCGCCACTCCTGACTTTCGGCAGTGGACATCAGCGCCACCGAGCTCTTCCCCTGTGACGACTTCCCCAGTTGCGGCTTTTACCAACGGTGGTCCGGCGAGAAATATCGTGCCTTGCTCTTTAACCATGATGGATACGTCTGCCATGGCGGGTACGTATGCGCCACCTGCGGTACACAGTCCCATCACCACGGCGATTTGAGGTATGCCTTTGGCTGACATTTTTGCTTGGTTAAAGAAAATCCGTCCGAAGTGGTCTCTATCAGGAAAGACTTCAGCCTGATGAGGGAGGTTGGCACCGCCAGAATCGACTAAGTACACGCAGGGAAGCCGACAGCGTTGAGCGATTTCTTGTGCTCGCAGATGCTTTTTTACCGTCAGAGGGTAGTAGGTGCCACCTTTTACCGAAGGATCGTTAGCGACCACCATGCATTGGACGCCATTGATCGTTCCAATACCAGCGACGACACCCGCGCACGGAATGGGCTCGTCGTACACTTCCCAAGCGGCAAACTGGCCGATTTCAAGAAAATCACTCTCATCGTCGAGTAGTCTGGTTATACGCGATCGTACGGGGAGCTTTCCTTTGTTTTGTTGATGCAATATCGCATTTTTACCACCACCTTGCTTGATGATTTCGGTATCCGCGTGCAGCTTGTCCACCAACTTTTCCATTGCGGCTTTGTTTGAAAGAAACAGCTCTTCAGTTGGCTTGGTTCTACTTTTTATGATGGCCATAGAGACTTCCTTTTCAACGCTTGGATTAACGTGATTCCTCGAACAGCTCTCGTCCTATTAACATTCGCCGAATTTCCGAGGTACCCGCTCCGATCTCATACAGTTTGGCATCGCGTAGCAGCCGTCCGGTTGCGTATTCATTAACGTAACCATTACCGCCAAGCAGCTGGATGGCATCAAGTGAAATTTGCGTCGCGAGCTCAGCGCTGTATAAGATGACGCCTGCTGCGTCTTTACGGGTACATTCACCGCGGTCACAGGCCGACGCGACGGTGTAAACATAGGCTTTAGCAGCACACATGCGCGAGTACATGTCGGCAAGCTTGCCCTGAACCAACTGGAACTCACCGATGGATTTGCCGAACTGTTTACGCTCGTGCACGTAGGGCACCGAGATATCCATACAAGCTTGCATGATCCCTAACGGCCCGCCAGCAAGGACCACTCGCTCGTAATCAAGGCCACTCATCAGGACTTCGACACCTCGGTTTATTTCGCCGAGAACGTTTTTTTTAGGTACCACACAATCGGTAAAAACAAGTTCGCAAGTGTTGGAGCCGCGCATTCCCAACTTATCAAGCTTCTGTGCGTCGCCGAATCCTTCAAACGTTCGCTCGATAATAAATGCGGTGATTCCTCTCGAACCTGCACCAGGGTCGGTTTTCGCGTACACCACCAAGACGTCGGCATCTGGTCCATTCGTCACCCACATTTTATTGCCGTTAAGCAAAAAATGGTCACCTTTGTCTTCCGCTTTGAGCTGCATGCTGACTACATCCGAACCGGAGTTTGGCTCACTCATTGCGAGTGCACCGATATGAGAACCATCAATTAGATTAGGTAGATATTTTTTGCGTTGATCTGCGGTGCCATTGCGGAAAATTTGATTAACGCAAAGGTTGGAATGTGCGCCATAACTCAGTCCCACGGAGGCCGATGCGCGACTGACTTCTTCCATGGCGATGACATGGGCAAGATAGCCCATTTCTGCTCCACCATATTGTTCGTCTACCGTTACGCCGAGTAATCCCATCTCGCCAAACAGCGGCCATAAATAGTCGGGGAATTGGTTATTATGATCAATATGGGCAGCGATCGGAGCGATGTGTTCGCTAGCAAAGGCATTCACATGATCCCGGAGCATATCAATGGTTTCACCGAGACCAAAATTGAGTGGGGTATAAGCGGATTTCATAACATTTCCCCTGTAGCAGGATTAAAGTCAGGGATGCGTGGATATTTTATTGTGTTTCTGTAACGTCTGTAAGCAGCGTTCTTTCGCGGCGTTTAACTCGCCCATCACAACTCCGATGTCATTCATCTGTTGTTGGAGTAACGCTTGTTTTTCTTCAATAATATTGAGCATTTTCAGGAGTTGCTCATCGGTTTGTTGAAGATCATAAAGTTCAAAAAGTTCACGAATTTCGGCGAGTGAAAAGCCTAGCCGCTTACCTCTTAATATCAACTTGAGACGGATTTTGTCTCTGCGCTGGTAAACACGCATATTGCCTTTACGCTCTGGCTCTATCAGGCCGACGTCTTCATAAAACCGGATGCTTCGAGTCGTAATATCGAACTCTTTTGCTAGCTCACTAATTTTATATCTTTCCATCACACACTTACCTCAAATTACTTACCTCGAATAAAAACTAGCTTCTCGAAGTCGGACCCTGTGGTGAAAGGTCGGAGGAAATTTATTCTTTTATCAACTTGTTTCTTTACCTCACTGTAAAGGCTAGTGCTATGCTTACGTAAACGTCAAGAAATCACAGTGCGAAAGATTCATCGTTTGATTTGAAACTTAAGCGGGTATGAAAGTTTTTGATAGCGAGTGTGATGGGTAAGTTCGTATGCTGTGATACATCGTAAAGGGTGTGGAATCATGGGAAATGACATCTGGATTGTCAGTGCGAAAAGAACACCAATCGGACGCTTTCAGGGGCAACTGCAAACATTTTCTGCTCCATCATTAGGGGCAATCGCAATAAAAAGTGCGCTCCAGCAAGCGGAACTCACAGCCGTCGATGAAGTGTTTATGGGCTGCGTGTTACCAGCAGGTTGCGGTCAGGCACCTGCCCGGCAAGCGGCTCTCGAAGCCGAATTACCAATTTCTACTGGCTGCACCACCATCAACAAGGTGTGCGGTTCGGGCATGAAGAGTGTGATGTTAGCGCACGACCTGATTAAAGCGGGCACCATACGTACTGCTGTCGCTGGTGGCATGGAAAGTATGACTAATGCGCCTTACCTGATGAAAGAGGCGAGAAGTGGCATGAGAATGGGGCATCAGTCCGTTTATGATCATATGTTTCTCGACGGATTAGAGGACGCCTACGAAGGGCTTTTGATGGGTGTGTACGCTCAGCAAATCGCCGACAGACTCCACTTCAGCCGTGAAAAAATGGACGAGTGGGCAGCCATGTCAGCCACGCGCGCTTTAGATGCGCAAGAACAAGGCTTGTTTGAAGAAGAAATCTCGCCGATAGACATTCGCACTAAATCGACTTCTGCTTTTCTGGATTACGACGAACATCCGCGTTCGATTAACTTCGAAAAAATTGCCCAGCTGAAACCAGCCTTTGATATCCATGGTTCTGTGACAGCAGCTAATTCGAGTGCAATTTCAGATGGTGCCGCAGCACTTGTCTTGATGGATGAAGAAACCGCGCAGCACCATCATCTCTCACCACTGGCCATTATAAGAGGCCACACCACACACGCCAGAGAACCTGCAGAATTTACGCTCGCCCCAGTTTATGCGATCGAGCAGTTGTTATCAGAGCTCGATTGGACGATAGATGAAATTGATCTTTGGGAGATTAACGAAGCGTTTGCGGTTGTCACGCAAATCGCGATCGCTGAACTGGGGCTCGACCCTGACAAAGTCAACATTAAAGGTGGAGCGTGTGCGCTTGGCCATCCTATTGGTGCCAGTGGTGCACGAATACTGGTGACGTTGACCCACAGTTTGCGTCAGCTACAGGCGTTAGGTTTGGATGGCGATTCAAGCAATAAGAAAGTTATGCGAGGGATTGCGGCGATTTGTATCGGTGGTGGAGAAGCAACCGCAATTGGTATCGAGGTACCACTTTAATTCCAGCAATATCAGTAAAGGAGTAGTCAATGATGACTCGTTTGGTCCCCTCATTTATTGGTGGTGAGTTTCGTGAATCTCAAACAGCAGATTGGATAGAAGTCACCAACCCTGCCACAAACGATGTGATTGCGTACGTTCCGTGCTCAACGAATGACGAGTTGCATGCTGCGATCGATAGTGCCAAGGCGACATTCCAAACCTGGAAAGAGGTGGCTGTTTCCGAGCGCGCGCGACTCATGCTTCGTTATCAACATTTGTTAAAAGAGCATCACGAAGAAATCGCGGTATTGCTTTCTCATGAAACGGGCAAGATTCTAGCTGATGCCAAAGGAGACGTTTGGCGCGGAATTGAAGTGGTTGAGCAAGCGGCGAATATTGCCAGTAACCTGATGGGTGAAACGGTAGAAAACGTCGCGACTGATATCGACAGTTACTCGCTGATTCAACCTTTGGGCGTGTGTTGCGGGATCACCCCGTTTAACTTTCCAGCCATGATCCCGTTATGGATGTTTCCAATTGCGATTGCCAGCGGTAACACATTCGTTCTCAAGCCTTCAGAGCAGGTGCCTTTAACGTCGATTCGTCTTGCTGAATTGTTTGAAGAAGCAGGCGCTCCAAAGGGTGTATTGCAGATCGTTCACGGACGTAAAGAGCAAGTGGATTTTCTACTCACGCATAACGATATTCGTGCGATCTCTTTTGTCGGTTCCGTTCCGGTGGCGCAAGATATTTATACGACAGGGACAAAACACTTTAAGCGAGTGCAGGCGTTTGCAGGTGCTAAAAACCACATGGTGATCATGCCAGATGCGAACAAAGATCACGTGGTGAGTAATTTAGTCGGCTCTTCAGTGGGTGCGGCGGGGCAGCGCTGCATGGCAATCTCAGTGGCGGTGTTTGTCGGTGACTCAAAAGAGTGGATAGACGACATTAAACGGGAGATGGAAAACGTACATCCGGGGGCGTGGGATGATGAAGATGCCGCATATGGTCCGCTTATTAGCGAGCAGGCAAAACAGCGCGTATTGGGTTTGATTGAGTTGGGCAAACAACAAGGTGCAGAGTGTGTGCTTGATGGCAGCCAATGCGAAGTAGAGGGGTTTCCTGACGGCAACTGGGTCGGACCGACATTGTTCCGGGGAGTGACGACAGACATGTCGGTGTACACGCAGGAGATCTTTGGTCCTGTCTTAGTGTGTATGGAAGTGGATACGCTGCAAGAAGCCATTGAGTTGGTTAATCGCAACCCGTATGGCAACGGTACGTCAATTTTCACAGCGAATGGCGCGGCGGCACGAAAGTATCAGCACGAAATTATGGTGGGACAAGTCGGCATTAATGTACCGATTCCGGTGCCTTTGCCATTTTTCTCCTTCACGGGTTGGCGTGGCAGTTTTTATGGCGACCTTCATGCTTATGGTAAGCAGGCTGTCCGATTCTACACCGAAACCAAAACCGTCACGTCGCGTTGGTTTGATGATGATATTCCTAGCGGGCCAAATCTCACGATCCACCTGCGCTAAACCGATAGCAAGGAGCTTTTATGGACTTTGAACTCAACGAAGATCAACGTGCATTTTCCGATACAGCGCAGCAGTTTGCCGTTGAGCGTTTGGCTCCCATGGCAGCGGAGTGGGATGAAAAACAGATCTTCCCGAAAGAGGTGTTGCGAGAAGCGGGCGAGTTAGGTTTTTTGAGCCTTTACACACCAGAAGAGCAAGGCGGATTGGGCCTGAGCCGTTTAGACTCGTCGATCATTTTTGAACAATTATCCATGGGCTGTACTTCGACAACGGCGTTTATGACCATCCACAATATGGTGAGTTGGATGATAGCCAGTTTTGCCAGTGACGTGGTTAAAGCGCAGTTTTGTCCCAAATTAGTGACGGGGGAGTGGCTAGGATCTTATTGTTTAACTGAGCCAAATGCGGGGTCTGATGCGGCTTCACTGACCACTTCCGCCACGAAAAAAGGCAATCAATACATTCTTAATGGCAGCAAAACGTTTATTTCAGGAGCCAGCGATACTGATGTGTTGATCGTTATGGCCCGAACCGGAGAGCAAGGAGCGAAAGGTGTTTCCGCTTTTGTGGTTGAGGCAAATGCGAAAGGCATCAGCTATGGGCGTAAAGAGCCGAAAATGGGGTGGAACAGTCAACCGACTCGTGCCGTCACATTCGAAAATGCCACCGTTCCAGCGAATCAGCTGTTAGGTGAAGAAGGGCAAGGATTTGTCTTTGCGATGAAAGGATTAGACGGCGGGCGAATTAATATCGCAACCTGCTCAGTCGGGACGGCGCAACAGGCTCTTAACCACGCGACTCAGTATATGCAGGAACGTAAGCAGTTCGGCAAAGCGTTAGCGCAATTTCAGGCGCTGCAGTTTAAATTAGCGGACATGGCAACAGAGCTGGTTGCAGCAAGACAACTGGTTCGTTACGCCGCAAGTAAACTTGATAACGGTGACCCAAACGCAACCACCTATTGTGCCATGGCAAAACGTTTTGCAACGGATGTCGGGTTTCAAGTCTGTGACCAAGCCTTACAGCTTTACGGTGGTTACGGCTACATCAAAGAATACCCGATGGAACGTTATTTCCGCGACGTTCGTGTGCATCAGATCCTTGAAGGTACCAACGAGATCATGCGTTTGATCATCGCACGCCGTTTGTTGTCAGCAGAATCATCATTACTGTAAATCTGCATTCGAACAATTTCATCAGGAAAGGATTCGAACTATGTCATCACCTCAAGACGCTATTCAACACACTGTTAATGATCATATCGCTGTGATTACGATGAACAACCCGCCAGCAAATACCTGGACGGCGGACAGTCTCAACGCGTTAAAAAACCTCGTCCTTGAGCTGAACCAAAATAAAGACGTGTATGCGCTCGTCATAACAGGGAATGGAGAGAAGTTTTTTTCAGCAGGCGCAGACCTCAAACTTTTTGCTGACGGAGACAAAGCGGTGGCACTCGGTATGGCTCGAGCGTTTGGGGAAGCGTTTGAAACCCTCGCCGATTTTCGTGGGGTTTCCATTGCCGCAATAAACGGATATGCCATGGGCGGAGGGTTAGAAGTCGCGTTGGCGTGTGATCTCCGAGTAGTGGAAGAACAAGCGGTGCTGGCATTACCAGAAGCAAAAGTGGGTCTGCTGCCATGTGCAGGTGGAACGCAGAACCTTACGGCTTTAGTTGGTGAAGGATGGGCTAAGCGTATGATTCTTTGTGGTGAACAACTCAGCGCAACTCAAGCAAACGAACTAGGCTTAGCAGAGGAGCTTGTGCCAAAAGGCGAAGCACTAACCAAAGCGATGGAGTTGGCATTGTCGGTGGCAAATCAGTCGCCATCCTCTGTGGCGGCATGCAAATTACTGATTCAAAACATGCGCTCAGCACCATTAAAGCATGGACTTATCAAAGAGCGAGAGCTGTTTCTTAACCTCTTTGATACCGAAGATCAAACGGAAGGTGTACGAGCCTTTCTTGAGAAACGCGAGCCTAAATGGAAAAACCAATAGGAGGCCAAATGGCAGGAAAGGTAACGATCACTGAATTGGAGTGTGCAGACGCTATTCATCGAATTGGCGTTGCGACTTTAGACAATGTCTCATCATTAAATGCGCTTACTTACGACATGTTAGTTCAACTCCATGATCAGTTGCTGAAATGGAAAGATGACCCCCATTTGGTGTGTGTGGTTCTTAGCGGTGCCGGAGAAAAAGCATTTTGTGCGGGTGGTGATGTCAGGGCTATTTATCATGTCATGCATGACGAAGGGAAAGACTCCACTGCCGAGTTTTGTACCCGCTACTTTACGTTGGAGTATGAGTGTGACTACCTCATCCATACCTATAACAAACCCGTTATTGCTTGGGGCGAAGGCATTGTGATGGGCGGGGGCATGGGGCTTTTTATGGGAGCAAGCCACAGAGTGGTCACACCTACATCGCGTCTTTCCATGCCGGAAATTAGTATCGGGCTTTACCCCGATGTGGGAGGGACTTGGTTCTTAAGTCAAATTGACCCTGAGGTTGGCTTATTTCTTGGATTGACCGGTGCGTTAGTAAATTCGAGTGACGCTGTCACAATTGGCTTTGCGGATTGGTTGTTATTAGAAGAGCATTATCCAACTTTATTGCAAGAGCTTCAGAGCTTGCCGTGGGGGAGCAATAACGCGAAAGAATTGGTGAATGCGCTGTTAGCTCTGATGGAAGAAAGTGTCATCGACAGCAAACCAACCACACAAATTTGTCCATGTCTGGAGCAAATCAAGCAAGCATGCAAAGGTTTTGATCTCAACCTTATAGCCCAGCGAGTGATGGCCATGGATAACATTAATCCGTGGCTAGAAAATGCAAAACAAACATTCGCCGCTGGCAGTCCTATCACAGCGCATATTTGCTTCAGGCAAGTCAAAGAGTTTCATAGTTTACCACTGGCAGACTGCTTCCGATTGGAACTCACACTCTCTGTCCGTTGTGCTTTATTAGGTGAGTTTAAAGAAGGTGTGCGCGCCAGGCTGATTGATCGCGATGGCGAACCAAATTGGATGTTTAACAGTGTTACTGAAGTTGATGAGGATCTCGTTGATACGCTCTTTACCTCGTTGTGGGCAAAAGATGAACATCCTCTGGCAGAGTTAGGGTCTGTTGAGCGACTAAACGAAAGCTAAACAGACCGTACAAACGAAGGAGATTTATCATGAGTACCATTGCATTCATAGGTTTAGGCAATATGGGCAGCCCAATGGCGCAGAACCTGTTAGCGTCGGGGTTCAATGTACAAGTGTTTGATTTGGACACCGAAGCCGCCAGAAAGTTAGAACCATTTGGCGCTATCGTGGCGAGTTCCTTGCCGGAAGTGGTGGATGGTGCAGGTACGGTGATTACGATGTTACCTGCTGCATCACACGTGAGAAGTGTTTACCTTGGCGACTTACACGGTGGGGTTGGGGTACTGAACCTCGTGGCACCAAATACCTTACTCATCGATTGTTCTACCATTGATCCAGATTCGTCACGATTGGTTGCGAACGAAGCGGGAAATAAGCAGCTATTGTTCGTGGATTCACCTGTATCAGGGGGGGTAACTGGAGCAAAAGCGGCGACCTTGACGTTTATCGTTGGGGGCTCAGATCAAGCTTTCTCAAAAGCCAACGCTATTTTGCAATACATGGGCAGAAATGTGTTCCATGCAGGCAAAGCCGGCGATGGTCAGATGGCTAAGATCTGCAATAACTTGATGCTCGGTATTTTAATGTCCGGAACGTGTGAAGCGCTCAATCTCGGCATTGATCATGGTCTCGATCCTAAGGTTCTCTCGAATATCATGCTGCAAAGCTCCGGACGCAACTGGGCATTAGAGCTCTACAATCCTTGCCCTGGTGTAATGGAAAGTGCGCCGGCAAGTCATCAATATCAACCGGGATTTATGAGCAAATTAATGCTGAAAGATTTGGGCTTAGGGTTGGATGCCGCTTTACAAACGCATTCTTCTGTACCTATGGGGTCGCTTGCTCGTAATTTGTATGCGTTCCATAACTCAAGCGGATATGGGGAGCTCGATTTCTCAAGTTTGTTTGAGTTCTATAAAAATCAAAAATAAGTGTAATTAATGAATGTGAGAGATTCATTTTCTCGCTCGTTCTGCGCGGTAGGGAATGACGATGTTCGATAACCGATTACTATTCATGTTACTCGTCATTCCGGCAAAGCCCTAACGAACATATTACCGATAGAGACTTTCTATTTGTGACATTGTCACCACGCTTCTCGGAAAAGTTACAAAACGTTGGAGTATCGTAATGGATTTAAGAAACAGTGTTATCGCTATTACTGGTGCGGGGCAGGGGCTCGGACAGATGACGGCGATTGTTCTTGCCCGTGCGGGCGCTGACTTGGCTCTGCTTGATATCAATGAAGCTGGATTGCGAGACACTCAACAGCAATGCCAGATGTTGAGTGCTAAGGCGCTCACTTACCAATTAGATGTCACCAATGAACAGGACGTTGAACAGACGTTCAATGACATTATTCAAGATTTTGGTCGGCTTAACGGGCTCGTTAACAATGCAGGCGTATTAAAAGATGGCTTGCTGGTCAAAATGAAAGAGGGTGCTATCTCCAAGATGCCATTAGAACAGTTCAATCTGGTGATGAATGTAAATGTAACTGGTACTTTCCTTTGTGGTCGAGAGGCGGCAGTGAAAATGATAGAAACTGAATCTAGCGGTGTGATCATCAACATTTCAAGTGTTGCGCGTGCGGGAAACATCGGTCAAACCAATTATTCTGCTTCCAAAGCGGCGGTCGCAACCATGGCCACCACCTGGTCACGCGAGTTAGCCAAATATGGTATCCGTGCGGCGGCAATTGCGCCGGGTGTCGTACACACCCCTATGGCTGGGAATATGAAACCGGAAGTAATAGAACGTCTGGAAAAAATGATTCCAGTCGGAAGAATGGCAAAGGCGGAAGAAATCGCACAGTCAGTGAAGTATATCTTTGAAAATGAGTACTTTACTGGGAGAGTGTTAGAAATCGATGGTGGTCTGAGGATGTAACCCAACGAATAGAGTTTAGGGTTATAACTGACTAATTTTAAAAGATATTTCCTTTCAGTTTAGAGGGTTGCTGGGCATGTGACCAATGATTCATAAATCAACCAAATGCTATGTGTATTAGATAACTTTGTGATAAATACCATGTAAAAGATGTGTGAAATCATTAAATTGATCTATGTCACATTTTGTGTCCTAGGTTTTTAGTGATTATGATGTCAGTTTTGAGTGATTAACTCGTCAATAGCCAACGTTTATTATTTCCATTTAAGCTACAGCCCTTCAGGCATAAAGGCTTCTAATTCTTATTTAAGCTGCTTCGCTGAGAATTCCCTTTCTTTACTTTCTGTTGATAAATGAAATGTTAGTTTCCAGATATGGCTCGTGAGCTTTAACTGCGAAGTCCTCATAATGCGGCCGAATGTAACATTGTATTTCAAAGTGTAACAATAAACTCACACTGGTTGTGGGGTTTTAATTGCGTTTTGACGTCCAATGTCGCATACGCTCAACACATAAACGTTCTAATGACTATAACAACTGGTTCTGGGCATTTGCTTAGAAACCAGACAACCATCGAGAAAGTTAATGGAAGCCTCAAGATACACACGCATCTTATCGAGAGGGAGTCTGGCGTCCGTCATACTTTTGCTCTCAGGATGTAATTCTGCTTTGCTTGACCCCAAAGGTGCTATTGGTGTCCAGGAAAAAGAGCTGATCATCACTGCTCTTTTGCTGATGTTGATCGTCGTGATCCCCGTGATTCTTATGACGATTTACTTCGCCTATCGATACCGCGCAAGTAACACTCATGAAGAGTACGCCCCTGAGTGGTCGCACTCGACCAAAATCGAAGTGGTGGTATGGACTATTCCAATCATCATTATTGCGATTCTAGCCGCTATCACATGGCGTTCTACTCACGAACTGGAGCCATCTAAGCCTCTGGAAAGTGACGTAAAACCGATAACGATAGAAGTCGTTGCGCTAGATTGGAAATGGCTGTTCATCTACCCGGAAGAAAATATCGCGACGGTTAACTACGTAGCGTTTCCAAAAGATGTGCCAGTTCAGTTCAAATTGACGTCCGACAACATCATGAACGCGTTCTTCATTCCTCGTTTAGGTAGTCAGATTTACGCCATGCCAGGCATGGTAACCAAGCTAAACCTGATTGCTAACCACGAAGGTGACTTCAAGGGCTTTGCGTCGAACTTCAGTGGGGAAGGCTTCTCACAAATGAAGTTCACTGCGTCAGCTATGCCTGATCGCGCTGCATTCCTGAATTGGGTGCAGAAAGTTAAAGCGAGTCCAGACCGTATTGAAGACTGGGTACAGTACAGCACGCTAGCTGAACCTAGTATCGCTGAGCCGGTGACCTTGTTCTCAAGTGTACCTCCGTTCCTGTTCAGCAACGTCGTGACTCAGCATCCTGGTTCTATGAACTGTTTGCCTGAAAACCAAGGATAATCGCAATGTTTGGAAGATTAACTCTGGATTCAATTCCATTCCATGAACCTATTATCGTCATCACCCTAGCGGTAGTGGCTTTAGTCGGTTTAGCCGTGGTTTACACGGTGACTAAAGCTGGAAAGTGGCAGTATTTGTGGAATGAATGGTTTACTTCGGTAGACCACAAAAAATTAGGCTTTATGTACATCGCGGTTGCGATGGTAATGCTTATTCGTGGTTTCGCTGATGCGGTAATGATGCGTAGTCAGCAGTTACTTTCGTCTGCGGGTGAGGCGGGTTACCTGCCACCAGAACACTATGACCAAATCTTTACGGCCCACGGCGTGATCATGATTTTCTTCGTCGCAATGCCATTGGTTATTGGTCTGATGAACATCATCGTTCCGCTGCAAATTGGCGCACGTGACGTGGCTTTCCCGTACCTGAATAACCTAAGCTTCTGGCTGTTTATTGTTGGTGTTATCCTGACGAACATGTCGCTAGGTCTTGGTGAGTTTGGCCGTACTGGTTGGTTGGCTTATCCGCCATTATCAGGTATCGAAGCAAGTCCGGGCGTCGGCGTTGATTACTGGATTTGGGCGCTGCAAATTTCAGGTGTTGGTACAACACTAACAGGTGTGAACTTCTTCGCGACAATCCTGCGCATGCGTACGCCTTCAATGCCAATGATGAAAATGCCTGTTTTCACTTGGGCATCTCTGTGTGCAAACATCCTAATCATCATTTCATTCCCAATCCTGACGGTAACTATCGCGCTACTAACGCTGGATAGATATCTGGGCATGCACTTCTTTACCAATGATCTTGGCGGCAACGTAATGATGTACGTCAACCTGATTTGGGCATGGGGTCACCCAGAAGTGTACATTCTGATCCTGCCGATTTTCGGTGTGTTCTCAGAAGTGACGGCGACTTTCTCTCGCAAAAAGCTATTTGGTTACACCTCGCTGGTATGGGCAACGATTGTAATTACGATTCTAGCTTTCGTTGTTTGGCTACACCACTTCTTCACAATGGGTTCTGGTGCGAACGTCAATGCGTTCTTTGGTATCGCCACGATGATCATTTCTATCCCGACCGGGGTTAAGATCTTCAACTGGCTATTCACCATGTACAAAGGGCGTATTCGCTTTACAACGCCAATGTTGTGGACGGTTGGCTTCCTGATCACCTTTACCGTTGGTGGTATGACGGGTGTATTGATGGCGGTACCGGGTGCGGACTTCGTTCTGCATAACTCAGTATTTCTGATTGCACACTTCCACAACGTAATTATCGGTGGTGTAGTATTTGGTTGTTTCGCAGCGATCACTTACTGGTTCCCGAAAGCGACAGGTTTCACCATGAATGAAGCTTGGGGCAAACGTGCGTTCTATCTTTGGATCATTGGTTTCTTGATGGCGTTCCTACCGCTATACGCGTTGGGCTTTATGGGTATGACTCGTCGTATCAGCCAAGAAATCAACCCAGAATTCTTCCCACTATTGGCGGTTGCTGCCGCGGGTACAGTCGTCATTGCTCTGGGTGTATTGTCTCAATTCATCCAAATTTACGTCAGTATTCGTGACCGAGAGCAAAACCGCGATCTTACTGGTGACCCGTGGGACGGCCGTACTCTTGAGTGGGCAACGTCTTCACCACCACCGTTCTACAACTTTGCACACCTTCCAAAAGGTGATGTTCTGGATTCATTCTGGTACGAGAAACAAAGTGGTGAGTTTGACCCAACTAAGGAAGTGGAATACGAGCGTATTCACATGCCTAAGAACACGCCAACAGGCATTTATGTGTCAGCTTGGTCACTGCTATTCGGCTTTGGCATGATTTGGTACATCTGGTGGTTAGCTGGCTTGAGTCTGGTAGCTATCGTCGTAACTTGTATCAAACACAGTTACAACGAAGATGTGGACTACTACGTTGAAGTTGAAGAAATCAAAGCGATTGAAGCAGCACGACGTGCACAGCTTGAAGAAGCGAAGAAAGGTTCTGTGAAAGATAACGAAAGCAAAGATGATCTGGAGGTGACGTATGCAAACTAATGTCGCTGCTCATCATGACCATGATCACCACCACGATACTAACGGCAACAAGCTGTTTGGTTTCTGGGTTTATCTGATGAGTGACTGTGTATTGTTCGCGACGCTGTTTGCAACATACGCAGTACTATCTAGCAACTCGATTGCTGGCCCAACGGGTAAAGATATTTT
The DNA here is from genome assembly GCF_003443775.1 of Vibrio sp. dhg. Lineage (NCBI taxonomy): Bacteria > Pseudomonadati > Pseudomonadota > Gammaproteobacteria > Vibrionales > Vibrionaceae > Vibrio > Vibrio sp. dhg. The sequence continues at coordinate 36,519 of NZ_CP028944.1, forward strand.
CGAACTGCCTTTCGTGTTTGTTGAAACCATGTTGCTGCTTTTCAGTAGTATCACGTTTGGTTTTGGCATGATCGCGATGAAGCGCAAAGATGTCGCTGGCCTTAAACGCTGGCTGCAAATTACTTTTGCGCTGGGTCTTGGCTTCATCTGCATGGAAGTTTACGAGTTCCATCATTTGATTGCTGAAGGTTACGGCCCTCAGGAAAGTGCGTTTCTCTCTGCGTTCTTTACATTGGTAGGCACGCACGGCTTGCACGTGTCATTTGGTCTGATTTGGTTGGCAGTGGCTTATCACCAACTGTCTACCAAAGGCCTGAACGATAACATGGCGATGCGTTTTAACTGCTTGAGCCTGTTCTGGCACTTCCTGGATATTGTTTGGATCTGTGTCTTTACCATCGTTTACTTACTGGGGGTAATGTAATGGGACAACATATTGAAACAAGTGCGTCTGATTACGTTAAAGGCTTCGTTGCGTCGCTTATTCTAACGGTGATTCCATTCTACTTTGTTTGGGCGCAATCTCTGCCACAGGCAACGACATACGCGGTTCTGTTTGGCTGTGCATTGGTTCAGATCTTTGTGCATTTCAAATATTTCCTGCATATGGAAGCGAAGACAGATGATGGTCGCTGGAATCTGGTTTCACTGATGTTTACTGCTATTGTTGTGCTTATTCTGATCGCAGGTTCGATCTGGATTATCTACAACATGAACGTCAACATGAAGTTGTAGGCCAAGGTATGCTGAAAAGTTATTTGTCTATCACCAAACCGGGCATTATTTTCGGCAACCTGATTTCTGTTGCGGCGGGGTTTTTCCTCGCCGCAAAAACAGAACCTGCTAGCCTGACGTTGTTTCTGACAACGTTGGCTGGTGTGGGGCTTGTCATTGCTTCAGGTTGCGTGGTGAACAATATTTTTGATCGCGATATCGATCAAAAGATGGCGCGTACTCAGAACCGTGAGCTAGCGAAAGGGAACATCAATATTGATGTCGCGTTTGTCTATGCTTTGGTTTTGCTTTTGGTTGGAACGGGCTTACTGTTTCAACTTGCCAATCCACTTTCTGCGGTTGTTGTCCTGCTTGGTTACGTGTACTACGTGTTCTTTTACACCATGTGGTACAAGCGTAACTCGGTTTACGGCACTTTAGTCGGCAGTATTTCAGGTGCTGTTCCGCCATTAGTTGGCTATCTGGCAGTGACAAACTTCATTAGCTTAGAAGCCATTTTGCTGTTCACTATGTTCTGCCTGTGGCAAATGCCGCACTCGTACGCGATTGCTATGTTCCGCATGCAAGACTACCGAGAAGCGGGCATTCCTGTACTGCCTGTTAAAGAAGGCATCCATAAAGCCCATCGTCATATGAAAGCGTACGTGGTGGCCTTCGGTGCTGTTTCATTGGGACTCTTTTTGCTCGGTGAAGCAGGGTATGAATACCTGGCTGTCGCAGCCGTTGTTTGCTTTATGTGGACAAAAGTGACTTTCCGCAGCATTGACGATGAAAACTACGTTGCGTGGTCGAAGTCGGTGTTTAAAGTCTCTTTGCTGGTGGTAATGGGGATCAGTGGAGTGCTAGGGGTAGAGTTACTTCCGTTGGCGATTTAGACGTTAGTCGTCAATGCTATCAGGAAGAAATCCGTTCATCGGCTATCTTTTGGCTCCATCAAAAAAACGGCTCACAAGGAGCCGTTTTTAATATCTAGCTTAATTTAAAGCACTAAACCAGCGTTTCCAGCATCGCTGCATCGTATTCAACAAGTTCTTTGTTTTCCTGAACTCGGTTTACGTAGTCTGGGTTCGCGATGAATTGACGACCAATGGCAACCAAATCAAACTTATTTGCTTGGATTGCTTCTGCGCCAGTTTCTGCTGTATAGCCACCCACACCCATCAACGTCTTTGAGTAAGTATCACGCAGGTATTGCGATACGCGGCCACCAAGGAAGTCAAACTCTACGCTGTCGTCGAACATACCTTCGTGCAAGTAAGCCAAGTTACGCTTTTCTACTTCTGGCAGGAAGTAATCAAACACCTGACGGTCGCGAGGGTCAGCTTCTATATGCATGTAACCCGCAGGGGACACGCGCAAGCCAACAAGTTCTGAACCGATACGGGCAACAACGGCATCTATCACTTCAAGTGGAAAACGGGACATGTTTTCTGGCGTTTCACCGTATTCATCTGTTCGATGGTTTGTATCGAAGTGTAGGAACTGATCCAGCAGGTAACCATTAGCAGCGTGGATCTCAACGCCATCAAATCCTGCGTCAATCGCGTTTTGTGCTGCCTGTGCGTAGTCTTCTACTAACTGAGCAATCTCTTCGTGAGTGGCTGGTTTTGGCACGGTATAAACGAGTTCGCGCATACGAGGAACGGTGCCATCAAATGCGACCGCAGAAGGCGCTAATACGTACTCTCCACCAAAGAAGTGCGGATGAGCGACACGGCCAGTATGCCAAAGCTGGGCAAAGATCTTACCGCCGTTCACGTGCACTGCGTCGGTGACTTTTTTCCACCCTTCAATTTGTGCTTGGGTAAAAAGCCCCGGCGTATTCGGGTAACCCTGACCATCTGCACGAATAATGGTTGCTTCGGAAATGATCAAACCTGCATCTGCACGTTTCGCGTAGTAATCCACCATTGCATCAGTAGGCACCAGATCATCGTCTGCCATACAGCGCGTGAGTGGCGCCATTGCAATTTTGTTTTTCAGTGTAATTTTGTCGTTGAGTTTATACGCTTCGAATAATGTTTTTGTCATGAGCATGCTCCTAATGAACGCTAGGGTAATATGCTAACCCTTTTTTGAATGATCATTCAAGATATTTTTTGAACGCTCATTCAAATAGCTTGTTAAACCTTGTTAACCCCAGTAAACTTAGGGTGTTTGTAAGGTTATAGAGCCCAGCTAGTTGAGAAATGTCAGATGAGAAATGCCGAATTCGACCGAGAATATGTTTTAAGCTCAGCGATGAATGAGTTCATTGCTAAGGGCTACAATAAAACCAGCATGCAAGATTTGAAGCGTGCGACTGGGCTGCATCCGGGCTCTATTTATTGCGCATTTGAGAACAAAAGAGGCCTATTGCTCGCTTCTCTTGACCATTACACGACGACGAAATCTCAGGCTTTTGAGCAGTTCTTCAACGACCCTAAACAGATTCTGTCCGGTTTTGAACGTTATCTTCATGACATTATCGAGTTCAGCGAATGTGAAAGCGGTAAAGGCTGTTTATTGCAAAAGGCGTTGAGTGAGCTTGATCAGCAAGATGAAGAGATCGAAGCCATCATTTGTAACATGCTTGAGCAATGGAAACTCAGTATTCAATCCAAGCTAGAGTTAGCAAAAGAGAATGAAGAAATTGCACCAGGGACCGATTGCGAGTTGTTAAGTGATTTTCTGGTGATGAATATTTACGGGTTGCGGGCGTTTGCCAGTACGAGACCGACTGAAGCACGTCTGGGCCAACTCGTCGACAAAATCATGCTGAGTCTGAAGAGCAGCTGTGTGGATGGAAAAGCAGTGGCCTAAGTATTGCGGTTCGAGATTCGAGAAAGGATGGCTGTGATGCCATCCTTTTTTATAGCGAGCGACATTTTTATCGTAAATATCGTTTTTATGCCGAGGCCGGGTTCAATCGATGTTGACGTCGGCTGTACACGTATAACGCAATTCCTGGAATATAAAGAATCGCTGAAAGTAATAGCGTATCGACACCAGCCGCATAGACCAGCCAAATGCCATAAATACTGGCTCCAAAGCCAATCAATTTTAACTGCAAGCGAGCGTTAGTCTGGATGGATAACTTAAGCAGATACGCGCCAACCAAGAAATAGGGTATCAAAATCATTGACGTCGAAATCAAAACGAGCGTGTTATAACCTTCACCTGTAAGCATCACGAGTATTAAGCACAGTTGCACCGTTAAACTAGTGAGGAACAGCGAGTTTTTCGGGGTGTCGTTATCGTTAGATTTCGCAAAGAACTTAGGAAATGCACCGTATTTAGCCGCGGTGTAAGGGACTTCGGCAGAATACAAAATCCAGCTTAAGTACGACGCCAGCACCGATACAATTAAACCAATACTGATCACCGCTTTACCCCACGATCCAGTCATCGCAGCCATCAGCCCAGCCATCGAAGGATTCGATATCGTGGCGATCTCTGCACGAGAAGCAATTCCGAGTGACATAAGAGAAATCAAAACGTACAAGATTAAGGCGGCGATAACACCAAGGTAAGTTGCGCGGCCTATGTCTTTGCGGTTTTTTGCTCGTCCCGACAAAATTACAGCACCTTCAATACCAGTAAACACCCACAGTGTAATTAGCATCGTACCTTTCACTTGCTCTATAAAAGGTTGTTGTAGTGTTTCTCCTTGTGGATCGATATGAAAAGTATCGGTATCAAAGAAGTAGTAAGCGGCGCAGACAAAGAGGATTAACGGTACGCTTTTAGCCAACGTTGCCAGCAAATTGATGAAGGCGGCTTGCGTGACTCCTCTTAGGATCAAACTGTGAACTGACCACAGCACGAGGGACTCGCAGATGAAGGCATAGATGGTTGTACCGTCACCAAATAACGTGAAGTCTGGAGTATCTACAAAAGCACCAAGCGCAGCAAACGCGACGACAAGGTAGCCTACAACGCCTATCGTCGCACACAACCAATAGCCCCATGCAGAAAGGAAACCTGCGAGATCACCAAACCCTTCTCTGGCATAGGCATAGATGCCGCCGTCCAAATCTGGCTTAAGGCGAGATAGGTGAAGAAAGCAACCTGCCAGAAGTAGAATGCCGACACCAGTAATCGTCCAGCCGACGATCATCGCATTGAGTCCGGCTACCTCTGCCATGTTTTGCGGTAGGCTGAATATTCCTGCACCAACCATTGAACTAAAGACTAACGCTGTCAATGCGGTTAAGCCAATTCGATTTCCTTGCGACATATTTAACCTAACCTTTGAAATGCTGACTTAGTTTAGCAATGTGTTCAGGCCCGATACCACAGCAACCACCGATGATAGACGCGCCAGATTGACGCCATTTTTCTGCCCAAATCAGGTAAGCATCAGGGCTTAAGTCGTCACGAATTTCATCGAGACCATCGTTAGCCGTTGCATCTTTTGGTTGCGGAGGAAACGCATTCGCGTAAACACCAAGGCGGATGTGAGATAAACCGATTTCCTCTAGTGTACTCACTGAAACTTGTAATGCTTCCTCTACGATTTCTGGTTGGCAACAGTTAAACAAAATGGCGCTTACCCCAGCTTGTGCCATGGTTGTGACCGCCTGTTGTACCGTCTCACCGGAGCGCAGACATGGCTCGTCTGTAGGCTCAGAATCCTCCAGTGTAAACGAGACCCAAAATGGCTTCACTTCAGAGGTTAATTCATCTACCAACGCTTTTACTGCCACAGATTCGGCAATTAAGCTTTGAGTTTCCGCGAGCCAGAAATCGACCGAATCTGACAAGCCTAGAATTAACGGAGTCGCTAAGTCACGTACGTGTTCCTGATCGTACAGGTCTGGTCGGTAGGAGCCGAATAGAGGAGGAAGTGAACCCGCGACGTTAGCGCCTGTCCCTTGTGCCGCTTCCTTTGCTACTTGGCCAGAAAGCGCAGCGAGTGATTGTCCTGCTTCTTTGAAGCGCGCTTCTCCGATATGAAATGGCACCAATGCGTAGCTGTTAGTTGTAATTACCTGAGCACCGCTTTGAATGTAGTCAGTGTGTACATCTTTAACGATTTCAGGCGCTTCGATCATAGCAAGCGCAGACCACTCCGGCTGACGAAAAGGCGCACCACGACGATTTAATTCTCGTCCCATACCACCATCAAGAATCAACATCGTATTTGTTTTCATTTTTCTTACACCTTTAAATGGAAATCTAGCCGTTTGGATGGCTAAAATTAAATGAGAACGTTACCAATTTCAACCGTTAATTGTCAGTTTGTTAATATTCGCTATTAAGTGATTAGGTTTTGAACAGCTCAAGTTGTACAAAATCTATAGAGACGATGCTTGTCAGTGAGTAGTTGCGTTGAATTACTTCTTGTATGTTCGCATGCGCTAGATGAATCGAATATTGCGTGAATAGCTATTCAATTGAATCGTGCGCATTGTCATATCGGCGTAATAACAATTAAGTAAATTCTTCACAAAAATGAAGGAACGAATCATCGTTATGAACGACGTGCTAACGCGGCTATGGAACCACAATCACGCACCATGGATCTTTAAAACAGGTTGTCTTTTATTAATAACCTCACTTCTCTTGGTTATTCAATCGCCCCGTGCTGAATTACCGCCAGTTACATCATTTAACCAGTTATCCTGTTCGGAACTCGATCAGAACTATCAACCTGTTTCTGATCGATACCAATTGGATATACTCATTCCTGCTCACGCTATGGCATTACCGTTGCTATCAAAATTATGTGAAGCCCCGGAGTTTAATGGTCAGTATTCGGATATCGTGGTGCATTGGCTTCCTCGCAGACAGGTGACGCCGCAAACCATTTATAGTCAAAAATTTGATGTGATGTGGGCGAGGGAATACCAACTTTCCGGCTTGAGCCCCGACTACACCAATTATTACGACAAACTGCTCAGCCTGTCTGGTTATGATGTGTTGTGGTTTGCTAATCAACCGATTGGTGATCAGTTTCTAAAGACCCATCGAATTGGTTTACTGAACGATACCTTTAGCCGTTCGGGCTACCAGCTTCCGGTAAAACAGTTAACGTCGCTCTCTATAGATGTGCGCTCTTCTCTGGTGACTTTACATCCAACGCGTAAAGCAATGATTGACGCCTTCAAGAAAGGAGAGGTTGACGTGATTTCGGGGACCAATCATAGCCCGATAAACCAATCAGAACTGGAGGTACATACATCGGTGATCGCCAATGGTGTTTCTGCAGGTGGATGGTTTGTTTCTCATTCGTGGGTGCGTTTGTCAGATGAGATGCTCCGTCAACGGTTAGCTAAAGCGTTAGGAGAGATCGGATAATGCCTTTGAAAGTGATAGCGCAGGACAACTGGAAAATGTTGGCGGGGCTGACGTTATTTTATTTGATGGTGTCCTTAGTCAGTGGTGCGCTTTTTACCCAATACCGTTATTCGCAATTTGTGAATCAAGACTTAATGTCTGCGCGCAGTCATATTTGGCTTGATGGTGCGGAAATGGGTGAGCGTCCAGAAACACAACGTATTTTCAAATTGAAAAGCCAGCTGTTGTTGGATCAGGTTAGTTGGTACAACCCAATACAAATTTTTAGCGAGTGTCATACTGCCGCGCCGTCTTTGTCTCCTGAAGACAACTACTCTCTGAGACTACCATTAACATTTTCTCTCGATTTATCTGCAGACCAAACTGGCGACTTAATCGATATAAACTGTCAATTGCAAGGAGAGAACTGGCTTTTTACCTCTATTTTGTGCGCCGCTTTGTCGATCCTATTTATCTCTTTTCAGCCTCGTCCACTTAATACAGATGACCTGAAACTGCTTAAGCGATTACTGCAAATTGGCGGAACCAGTGTTGATCAAAAGCGTTGGAAGCAAGCTATTGAGAAATTTCGTGCAACAAATCCAGACAAGGGCATTAATGAAGATTACCTCAGACGAGTTCTCGAAACCAAAGCGGAAAAGTTTCAATCTGTAGAAGAGAGATTCAGGTTGCTTGAACAGGCATCTAAGCCACTCACGTTGTCGTTTTTAGTCAATAGTGGGAATGTCGAAGTGCGTGTCAATGATGTCATGATCCCAATGTCTACTACACCGGCAATTTACTGGCTATGGTACGCGAAAAAGCGCATGACGCATTCTAATGACGGTTGGGTATTGAATCCGCCAAGTAACCGACCTTCTCAGTCACTGGCTGCGGAGCTGATTACATTGATGGAAAATTATGGTGGACACGGAAGAGCAATCAGTGAACTCAAGCAGAACGGATTAAAGGCAAAAACGCTCGACCAAAATCGCAATAAAATTAAAGATGCATTGGTTAATAGTTTAGGAGAAAGCTTTATTGAACAATTTGGCTTTGAAAGTGATAAACAAGAAGACAATACGCAATCAATTTATCGTTTGAAGATATCTCCAAATGATATTTCAATAAATGAAAGTTGATTTATCTTATTGAATTCAAAGGATAATATTTTATAGATATCTCTAAACTGTAATCAGATATATTTGTAACAGAAGCTTCATCATTTTTCGTCAAAGTAGCTGCCACTGAGTTCGGACAAGGTGTCTGAATGGAAACTAAAAGCAGTGAAATAAACGGAAAGATTATGAAAAAATTATCAAAACTTTGCCTTGCGATGGCGGTGGGCTCTTCATGTGCAATGTCAGCAAATGCACTTGCGTTGAATATCGTTTTAACCAACGACGATAGCTGGGAAACAACCAACATCCAACTGTTGAAATCAGCATTAGAGGAAGCAGGCCACGATGTGATCATGTCTGCACCTTGTACGGGGCAAAGTGGTAAAGGTGGCGCAATGAGTCACTACCGCCCAGTATCAATTGATGAATCTCAGGCTGGAGATCAGGAATATTGTGTCGGTGATACAGATACGAGTGTTGCATTTAAAGATTATGTCGAAGGGACACCAGTCATGGCGGCGATTTATGGTATCGATATCGCGGCGAAGAATGTCTGGGGACAAGATCCAGATCTCGTTATCTCAGGTCCTAATGAAGGTAACAACTTGGGCTTTATGAACAACAACTCTGGAACGCTAGGTGCAACAATGGCAGCCTTGAGCCGAGGTATTCCTGCGATTGCAATTAGTGCTCATCATAATACTTCAAGTGACGCCGAACAGTCTCAGCTTGTAGCTAATGTTGTCGTTGATATTGTAGCTCAGCTCGTTGCGAGCCAGTCATCGGGAGCACCACTTTTACCTGCCTATACGGGATTAAACGTGAACACGCCAGAAGACATGAACAACCACCTGGGATACAAGTTTACCGACGTGGGTTGGAACGCGGGGGCAGAGTTTGCATTTAGTGAAGATCTTTCGCAGCAAAGCACGGCAGTCTACTACATGATGAAACGCCTAATGGAAGAGGGAATGGACTCTAGCGAAGCGCAAGTTGAAGCGGTGGCTTTACTAAAAGACAAAAAAGGACTCTCATTTAACATGGGTGATGCCGGCGATACTAATCAGAACTCTGAGGGTGTTGCTGTAAACCAAGGGTACATTACTATCAGTACCATTGACGGTAACGTTCAAGCTGCGCGCGGTAAAGTGGCATTGGTAGAACAACGTCTTGTTGGCTTGGAATAGGAGCGACAAGAATGAATCGACACAATACTTTGCTTGTTACTTTATTATCGGTTTCCGCTCTGTGGGGATGTAATAGCGACAGTGATGACAACGAGCAAGCGCATGTGCAAAGTGGTGTTTACTCAGGCGTTATTTGGGCGGATGACGCCTCTCCAGATGGTGCGCAGGTCGTTATACAATATGGAGTGGAGCCACAACTTACGCTTTGGGATGCGAGAGAACATCAAACTTCGTACCTAGGGGCTCTAAGCAATGATCAAATCACGTTTTCTGTCGCTTCCGTTAACTGTGAAATGAGCGGTACAAACTTGACATGTAATAACGCTAATGGTTCTTCCGTTTTATTACCCATCACCCAAGAAAGCACTGACCTGAGCAATTATGCTGGCACTTATCAGGCAAGATATTCTGACGGACTTTATCAAATGTCGATTGATGAAGCGGGGGCAATCGCGTTAACTGGATCTGCTTGTAGCAGCGAAGGTTCGCTTTTTACTTCGACAGCAATAGAAAGCGTAATCATGATGGAACTGCTTGATGCGCAATGTATTCAGATTGGGAATGTAAATATTGCAACGCTTGAAGTAGATAATGATTCTTTGGTTAGTATCAACGTTCAAACAGACAGTGATGAGTTCCCACAAGTCTGGGTTAAACTGTAATAGATTTACAGTGTAAACAAAAAGCCGCTAAAAATAGCGGCTTTTGATTTAATACGCACCAAAGTGCATTTTCAGTGTATGTGGCTCGTTATTAAACCAAATCGAATCGGTCTGCGTTCATCACTTTCGTCCAAGCCGAGATAAAGTCTTTTACGAACTTCTCTTGATTGTCATCTTGAGCGTACACTTCAGCATAAGAACGCAAGATGGAGTTTGACCCAAAGACTAAGTCTACGCGCGTTGCTGTCCATTTCGCTTCACCTGTTTTACGGTCACAAATATCGTAAGAGTTGCGGCCAGTTGGTTTCCATGTGTACGACATGTCCGTTAGGTTTACGAAGAAGTCATTGGTCAGCGCACCTACACGGTCAGTAAACACACCATGTTGAGTGCCGCCGTGGTTAGTACCAAGTACACGCATACCACCTAGTAGTACCGTCATTTCTGGACCGGTCAGGCCAAGCAGCTGGGCACGGTCTAGCAGCATTTCCTCTGGTTTAACGGCATAATGCTGTTTCTGCCAGTTTCGGAATCCGTCAGCCACTGGTTCAAGGACATCGAATGACTCAACATCGGTTTGCTCCGCCGTAGCATCACCGCGACCAGGTGTAAATGGCACTGTAACGTCAAAACCTGCCGCTTTAATTGCTTGTTCAAGCCCGACATTACCAGCAAGCACGATAGTATCCGCCACGCTGACACCAGATTCATCTGCAATCTTAGTTAGTACATCAAGTACGCGAGCCAGACGTTGTGGTTCGTTGCCTTCCCATGCGTTTTGTGGAGCTAAGCGTATGCGTGCGCCGTTAGCACCACCTCGAAGATCCGAGTGTCGGAATGTACGTGCACTGTCCCAAGCGGTTGAAACCAAATCAGAAACGCTTAAGTCCGTTGCTGCAATTTTTGCCTTTACTGCGTCTACGTCGTAGTTGGTCGTGCCAGCAGGGATTGGATCTTGCCAGATAAGATCTTCGGCTGGTACATCTGGGCCAATGTAACGCGCTTTAGGGCCTAAATCGCGGTGCGTCAGCTTAAACCAGGCTCTCGCGAATACTTCGTTAAAGTACTCTTGGTCTTGGTAGAAGCGCTCAGAAATCTTGCGATACTCAGGGTCAACCTTCAAAGCCATATCGGCATCTGTCATCATTGGGTTGTAACGAATTGACGGATCTTCAACATCGACCGGCTTATCTTCTTCTGCGATATCTACAGGCTCGTATTGCCAAGCGCCTGCAGGGCTTTTAGTTAGTTGCCACTCATGTTCTAGTAGCATTTTGAAATAGCCGTTGTCCCATTGAGTCGGATGGCTTGTCCAAGCGCCTTCAACGCCGCTGGTTACGGTGTCACGGCCAATGCCGCGAGATTTGTGGTTATTCCAACCAAGACCTTGCTCTTCAATGTCGGCACCTTCAGGGTCTGGACCTAAGTTTGCCGCGTCGCCATTACCGTGAGCTTTACCAACCGTGTGACCACCTGCCGTTAAAGCGACGGTCTCTTCATCATTCATCGCCATACGTGCAAAGGTTACACGCATGTCGGCTGCGGTTTTAAGAGGGTCTGGATTACCGTCTACACCTTCTGGGTTCACATAGATCAAACCCATCATCACTGCTGCCAGAGGGTTTTCAAGGTCACGTTCGCCAGAGTATCGGGTACCTTCGCCACCACTTGGCGCTAACCATTCTTTTTCGGAACCCCAGTAAATGTCTTTTTCCGGATGCCAGATATCTTCTCGGCCAAAGGCAAATCCAAAGGTTTTAAGACCCATAGATTCATATGCCATGTTACCCGCAAGAAGCATTAAATCTGCCCAGCTTATTTTGTTGCCGTATTTTTTCTTAATTGGCCACAACAAGCGACGAGCCTTATCTAAGTTGCCGTTGTCTGGCCAGGAGTTAAGTGGCGCAAAGCGTTGGTTACCAGTTGAACCACCCCCGCGACCATCAGTGGTGCGGTAGCTACCAGCGGAGTGCCACGCCATACGAATCATTAAGCCGCCGTAGTGTCCCCAGTCTGCTGGCCACCACTCTTGACTGTCCGTCATTAGCGCTTTCAAATCATTTTTTAAGGCTTCAACGTCAAGTGATTTAAGTGCTTCACGGTAGTCGAAGTCCTCTCCAAGTGGGTTTGTTTTTTTGTCGTGCTGATGGAGAATGTCTAAGTTAAGCGCGTTCGGCCACCATTCCATCACGGTCGAACCGGTGGAAGTCATGCCACCATGCATTACCGGGCACTTTCCTGCTGAGTTATTATCGCTGTTGTTCATAGGGTGTCCTTTTAGCAGTGAAATATTATTTTTTCTTAAAACAGAAAATGTAAGTGTTTTATCACTGTTTGATTATCTGTTTAGAAGTTAATGTTTATACATCTCAGTAACTTGTAATTGATAATAGTAAGGAACCTGAGATTTATCATATCACTTAGACCGATTAATTTAATAAGCTAAGCCTATCAATCTCTCGCAGGAGTTTTTAGCTCAGCTGGACGTTCTGAACCTTTATTTTTAGATAAAACCTTATTTAGATTAGATGCTTAAAAGGGAGTGTAGGTCATGCTCTACAGCAGGATATTAGTCTTGAAAGAAGAGGTGTTTAATCGGAAATAGAAAAGTAATAGTGGGTATTTGAAATGTTAGTAATAGTACTCGTAAATCAATAAACTCGCCTTTTAAAAATGAACTTAAGTCATATATAAAAGGCGAGTGTAGACGTTTTTTGTGATTACTAGATATTATCAGTGTCTAAACTTATATTATTGTGCCGTACCATTTATGTAAGTTTTTAACCAATCGTAGGCTGCTGAACCAATAGGATCTCCGATCGATTGACCAGCCGGAATGGAGTCATAAAAGTGGACCCCAGCCCATAAACGACTTAACCCACACTTATCAGAGAATTCGTCCCAAGTACTCCAACCCAAAACGGTGTGCGATTGCGGAGTTACCCCTGGTTCAATTAGAGATGTTCCCGATTGCTTATCTAGGACTTCAAACTGTTCAGGCAAGAATCCAGGTTGCCAGAAACTTAGATCGTTAGCAGCTTCGTAAGGAAGGCCTAACTCTTCTTGTAAGTAGCGCTTGGTCGAAGTGGCATGAGCGCGGCAAAAACTGGCACTGGCTGAAGGGTATTCTGGGTGATTTGCGGATTGTAAATATGGTCGCCATTCACTACCTTTAAGATCGCTTACTGTACCCATTCCAGGGCCACCCCAAGCGGTAAGGTTGTCGTTCTTATACAGATAGCCAATCGCTGAAAATGGCCTGACGGCGTCGTATTTTCGCTTATTGTCCCAAACTGTTATCCCTGCATCGAAGGCTGCGACGTTCACCAGGTAATCAAGCTGAACAAATTGTTCTAGTGATAGGTGGTGATAGAAAGTCGCGGCTAGCGTTGAATAACCCAAGCTAATGATTTTATTGTCATAAAACTCCGAAAATAGCTTTTGTTCATCAGTTAAGTCTGCTTGTGCTTCTAATACTTCATTGGCTTGCTCGATATAGTCCGGAAATGCTTTGCCACTTGGATTTATGGCATAAGACCTTGTTGGTTTAGGCACAGTTATGGTTGGTTTGTCGTAACTAAAAGGTTGGGTGCTGCCTAATTGAGGGGTGACAAATTGTTGGGAGAAAAAGATGCCGCTACCAGATGTGAGTGTATCTGGCTGCCATCGTCTAGGGTCGGTTAATTTTTCTGCGGTGTTAACTGGTCGATAGCCTGTGCAATCAGCGTACGGCTTTGGATAATATTGGTTACAGTCGGTTCCTAACTGGTTCATGCCATCATCGACACGAGCTGCCACAACGGCGTTACCTGCAAGGTTACCCACGCCTATCGCCGTGTCCGCATCAAGTGTATTGTCATCTGGGTCGAGCCCCACAGTGAGCAGCATGGCATCCCAGTCCGAAGCAAATTGTGGCATTAAGCTATTGAGCACTTTATGGCTGGCGTACATGATTGCGATGTTTCTTGCTGAATCACTGTCTCCTGCGTTAAGTCGACCTAAGTCGGAATGTACACCAATCGCGGTATCACTATAAGGTGCAATAGCGTCAAACCAAGCCGCAGTTATTAGTGTGGTCGTTCTTAATATTAGTGGAGCATCACCGGGAGATACCGTTGACAACAATCTTGGCACTGCCGCTTCTATAACCGTTGCGGGTGCGCATATAGGAAAATTCTCCGGGCACTCAAAGGCATAAGAAACACCAGGGACTGAAAGCAAAAGGGTGCTGGTGGCTAACTTTAAAGAAAGTGGTTTAAGTTTCATGCTTGATATCCTATCTAATCCAAGTATTGGATGCTTAAAACATCGGGTTAATACTGCGAACTAAAATCCAATCATTATTTTCTTAATATAAATTAGGTTTATTGTTCTAATTTATATGCGATTTAATGCTCCGTTTGGATAATATAAAATCTATGAATGTCTTATGGCTAAGCAATTAAATCGTAATATGAACGCCTCGATTTCATCCGTTTAATTTTATTTATGGGAGGGTTATCACCAATCTTGAAAGGGTTTCTGGCTCTTTTTGTGGAATTGGATAAGCAATAAAACTGATATCAATCTTAATAATTAGTTAGTGATTTCTTTTTGTTAAGTGATTGTATAAGCGTTATATTTTTATTTTATTGATTTAAATATCAGTAATGAGACGCTTTTTCATCACTATCTCAATGAATTGCTCATACACTTTAAACGTTTTAAAAACTGTATCACCCCGAATCTATTGTTGGAGCTCGGGTTCCAAGGTAGACAAGTAAATTAGACGATTAAACCTAATTACAGTGACCTGATTAAACTCGAAAATACTGTTTTCCTTATCTTGCCTACTTTAGAAAATGGACGATCTACTTTTTAGCAATATATTGAGGTTTAAGAAGCAGATTATTGTAACTGGATAATAGCTACTCTAAATAAACGTTTAAGTATGAGGAGCTTGGGTGTCTTATTCAATACTCGCAAGTGCTCATGCAAAACGTATGAGGCAACTTGTATGAAAAGTATCGAAAGCGCTAAGGTCGAAGACTTTATAAAACATTTCGGTGGTGAGGCTATTTTACCTGATGATGCGTCTTATGATGAGGTTCGTAAAATTTGGAACGGCATGATAGACCGCAAGCCCGGTATGATCGCTCGCTGTAAATCGGCGGAAGATGTTGTGTTGTCAGTGAATTTCGCTAGAGAAAACAATTTGCTTGTCTCTGTTCGAGGAGGAGGGCACAACATTGCTGGTAATGCCGTGTGTGATGATGGTTTGATGATAGACTTAACTCTTCTTAACGAGGTTCAGGTCTATCCGTCAGCACAAAAGGCGATTGTCGGACCCGGTTGTACCCTTGGTGACATCGATGCGAAGACACAAAATTATGGTCTGGCCACTCCTGTAGGTATTAATTCTACGACGGGTATTGCTGGTTTAACGCTAGGTGGCGGCTTTGGCTGGCTAAGTCGTAAATATGGTATGACGATTGATAGCTTGGTATCTGCGAACGTGGTGACAGCAGATGGGCGTCAGTTGCTGGCTAGTGAGACAGAAAATCAAGACTTATTCTGGGCACTTCGGGGGGGCGGTGGTAACTTTGGCATCGTTACTCAGTTTGAGTTCCAGCTTCACCCTGTTGGTCCTGATGTACTTAGCGGCCTGATCGTATTCCCATTTAGTCAAGCCAAGTCCGTCATTAGTCAATTCGCCCAATTCACGAAAACCGCTCCAGAAGAACTCAGCGTTTGGATGGTTAGCCGTAAAGCGCCACCTTTACCTTTTTTGCCGGAAGAGGTTCATGGTAAAGAGGTCGTCGTTCTTGCCATTTGTTATGCGGGAGATCCTTCCGAGGGTGAAAAGCTGATCGAACCGCTTCGATCGTTTGGTGATGCTCATGGTGAGCACATCGGTGTACAACCTTTTGCCGCATGGCAGCAAGCCTTTGATCCACTTTTAACGCCGGGTGCACGTAATTATTGGAAATCGCATAACTTTACCGCGCTCAGCGAAGGGGTGATCGACGCTGCTATCGAATACGCAGGGAAATTACCGTCACCTCAATGTGAGATTTTTATCGCTTCTCTAGGCTGTGCCGCGTCCCGCCCTGCGCCTGAATCGATGGCGTATTCTTGTCGTGATGCTGAGTACGTTCTTAATGTCCACGGGCGTTGGGATGCCGCGGAAGATGATGAAAAATGCATTACTTGGGCGCGTGATTTCTTCGCGAAAACCAGACCTTTTGCCAGTGGCGGTGCTTACATCAACTTCCTGACTCAGGACGAGTCGGAACGCACCGAGTCTGCTTATGGCCCAACGTACGCACGTCTTCAGGAAATAAAGAAAAAGTATGATCCGAATAACTTATTCAGAATGAATCAGAATATTCCTCCGCAATAATATTTAGTTTCGGATATATCTAACTCGTTCTGATTCAATGCCCTGATAGCTCAAGGAGTTGCGCTATTAGAACGTTGGCTGATTACAGCGGCACGTCGCATTACTAAAGGTTCCCCCATTACTGATTATGAATTTATCCAAGTGGTGGGGGACACCACGGCGAGTAAATCGCAATCCAATCCACAGGTTACCTCCTGCACTTAATCACGTCTCAACTCATCGTTTTTGATGCACTTTCTTATTTACTCGACTCTGTAATTTGTTTACTCATCAAACCAGTCATATGCTCTGTGATGCTGTAATTTACACATACAAAAATTTAACAAAATATATTTTTATACATATATATTGCATAAAATACACTAATTGGTAATATTAACGCCCGATGACAATTAATGCGGTATGACAGCATGAGTATTCAGGTTTGCGGGATCAACAAATCCTACGGTGATACACAAGTTCTTCACGATGTCAGTTTTAATTGTGAAAGCGGTGAAACATTGGTGTTATTAGGCCCAAGCGGCGCAGGGAAAAGCTCTCTGCTGCGCGTTCTCAACCTTTTAGAAGGTGCAGATAATGGCCAGTTAAACATCGCGAATGACGCTTTCGACTTTTCAACTGAAATTAAAGAAAAGCATGGTTTAGCGCTTCGCCGTAAAGTCGGTATGGTGTTCCAGCAATACAACCTTTGGCCTCATATGACGGTGATGGAGAACTTGATTGAAGCACCAGTCAAAGTCTCTGGCATGGCAAAAGATGAAGCCAAACAGCAGGCGATGCAGATTTTAGCGACCTTACATTTGGCCGATAAAGCGGATGCTTGGCCAATGCAGCTATCCGGTGGTCAACAGCAGCGAGTTGCGATAGCACGTGCTTTGATGATGAAACCAGAAGTTCTTTTGTTTGATGAGCCAACGGCTGCGCTTGATCCTGAGATTACTAACCAAGTAGTTAAGATCATTAAAGATTTAAGTGGCACGGGCATTACTCAGGTTGTGGTGACACACGAAGTGGATTTTGCCAAAAAGATTGCCAGCCATGTTTTGTACCTTGAGAAAGGGCATATTGTTGAGCATGGTACAAACGACGCCTTTACCAATCCGCAGACGACTCAGTTTGCTGATTACTTAAAACACTAAAAATGTATACCCATAAAAGGGTGTAACTATAAACAACCTTCACAGATGAACGGCTGTCATTGCGAGTGTCAGCCCAAGACGTACACACGGAGTATTGCAATGAAAAAGATTTTACTAGCTTCACTAATCGGCCTTATGTCTGCAAATGCAGCAGCTCAAGAAGAAATCAAATTCGCGATGGAAGCGACGTACGCTCCATTCGAATACATGGATGAAAATAACCAAATCCAAGGCTTCGATGTGGATCTTGCGAACGCACTTTGTAAAGAAATGGAAACAAAATGTAGCTTCTACAACCAAGCTTTTGACAGCTTGATTCCTGCATTAAAATTCAAACGTTACGATGCGGCTATCTCAGCCATGGACATCACTGATGCGCGTTTAGAGCAAGTAAACTTTTCTGATTCGTACTACGACAACTCAGCTGCATTCGTTTCTGTGAAAGGCAAAGTTGCCGATAAAACTCAGTTAGAAGGCAAGCGTGTCGGTGTACAAAATGGTACAACTCACCAAACATACCTGCTTGAGCAGCTTCCTGGTGTGACTGCGGTTCCTTATGCGAGCTACCAAGACGCATTCATCGATATGAAAAACGGACGTATTGATTCTGTTTTCGGTGATACAGCCGTTGTCGCTGAATGGTTCAAGAAAGAAGATAACCTGACTTACGTTGGCGAACGTGTAACGAATGCGAAGTACTTCGGTAACGGTTTTGGTATCGCGGTAAACAAAGACAATGAAGAACTTGTAAACAAACTGAATACTGCGCTTAAAACCGTAAAAGCAAACGGTCAATATGACGTGATCTTCAACAAGTACTTCGGTAACTAATATGGTGTTAACGGGTTACTCTTTATCGCTTGTGCAAGCTAGTTGGATGACAGTCCAGTTAGCTTTTACAAGTCTGTTAGTCGGTTTGATTCTGGCAGTGTTATTCGCCAGCGGTGAAATGTCTCGTCGTTTATTCGTGAAATGGCCAACAACAGCCTTTGTCACGGTGATTCGCGGATTGCCAGAGCTTCTTGTTGTGTTGTTCATCTATTTTGGCTCAACACAGGTTCTGTTTTTGATCACCGGTGACTTTATTGAAGTTAGCCCGTTTTTGTCTGGTGTGATTGCGCTGTCATTGATCTTTGCTTCTTACGCTTCTCAGACGCTGCGTGGCGCTCTCAAAGCGGTCGGAAAAGGGCAGAGAGAAGCAGCGAGCGCGCTGGGGATCGGTCCGATTCACGCCTTTGTACGCGTTGTTTTACCACAAGCGGTAAGACACGCGTTACCAGGGCTCACTAACCAGTGGTTGGTGTTGCTCAAAGATACCGCATTGGTTTCTCTGATTGGTGTGACTGACCTTCTTAAGCAAGCTCAGCTTACATCTGCTGCGACACACGAGGCGTTTACTTGGTACGCGACAGCGGCTGCCGTTTATTTGGTGATTACTTTGATAACACAACGAGCGGTGAAGCTAATCGATAAGAAGTTTTCGGTTAAAGGAATCAGCATGGGTCAGGAGGCTACCGCATGAACGAACAACACGTTTGGCAATTGCTTGAAGGTCTTGGCACCAGCATCCAACTGACCGCTGCGTCGTTGGTTGTCGGCTGTATCCTTGCTTTGTTGATGACACTAACGTTGATTCTGCGTACGCCAGGCTTGCATTGGTTGAGTCGAGGCATCATTACCTTGTTTACGGGAACACCACTGTTGGTACAGATTTTTCTGGTCTACTACGGCCCAGGGCAATTTGATGTCATCAGGGAGAGCTTCTTGTGGTCATGGCTAAGTCAGCCATGGTTCTGTGCCATGTTCGCTTTAGCGTTGAATACCGCGTCATACAGTACTCAGTTGTTTAAAGGTGCTTTCAACGCAATTCCATCAGGCCAGTGGCAAGCTTGTCGTGCGCTCGGCATGAATAAGTCGACTACGTTAAAAGTATTGCTTCCGTATGCGATTCGCCGCGCGGTTCCGGCATATTCCAATGAAGTGATCTTGGTCTTCAAGGGGACTTCTCTCGCGAGCACCATCACCATTATGGATCTTATGGGGTACGCGCAGCGTATCAACGCTCAAACTTACGATACGCTTACCGTATTTGGTGTTGCGGGTGCATTCTACTTAACGGTCAACGGCATTCTGACGCTGATTTTCCGTCAGGTAGAGAAGAAAGCTTTGGCATTCGAAGCTGCATAACACGCTATTACAAAACGCCATTCAATTTTAAATGCCTCTATTCACGGACTCTCGAATAGGGGCATTTTTTTGTTTCTCATCCTGTAGAAAAACAAATGCTACTTGCCATTTAAAGCGATCGCTTCCCGATGATCTTTAGCTGGGCAATCTTTATTCCTATCCCCAAATTCACTGACTATCATAATAGTTACATGATGTTTTATCGAAAAAACAAAACTGATGTGCCGATTATCATGGACTGAAAAATTTTATACTTATTTATCAAATGTATAGTTAATAAATCAGAAAGCCTTTAATTAATTTGAGGAATAATGATGCAATTACTTGAATCCTTTTTTGGTATTATCGGAGACCTCACATGGGGTTGGGCTCTTGTCCCGTTCCTCGTGATCTTTGGTCTATTCTTTACGATCGTAACTGACTTTGTTCAATTCCGGTTCTTCAAGCGAATGTTTCGCGTATTGCTGACAAAAAACCAGACTTCAGATGAAAAAGCTATCTCTGGTCGTGAAGCACTTTTACTCTCTATTGGTGGACGTGTAGGTGGCGGTAACATCGCTGGTGTTGCTGTTGCAATCACGCTTGGTGGGCCGGGAGCCGTCTTCTGGATGTGGGCGGTGGCATTGGTTGGTATGGCGACCAGTTTGGTCGAATGTTCGCTCGCTCAGCTTTATAAACGAAAGGAAGGCAATGATTTTCGTGGCGGTGCTGCGCGTACGATTATTCATGGTCTTGGTGAGGACTATCGTTGGCTCGCCTACGTTTATGCGGTTTGTCTGATCGCTTCTTTCGCTATCGGATTTAATGCATTTCAGGGCAATACCGTTGCAGGTGCCGCTTCAGACAGTCTTGGTATTGACCGTTTGTACACTGGTGTGTTTCTTTCTATTGCTGTTGGATTCATTATCTATGGTGGTATCCATCGTATTGCGAAAGCGGCCGATGTTATCGTTCCAATCATGGCGGTTGCGTATGTTGCCTTAGCGCTGCTTGTCATCATTATCAACATTGCGGAGCTCCCAGGCGTTATTATGACTATCGTTAAAAATGCTTTCGGTATAGAGGAAGTCGTGGGCGGTGGTATGGGTGCTGCCTTGGCTAACGGTCTACGACGAGGCTTGTTCTCAAATGAAGCGGGTTTAGGTTCAGCGCCTAATGTCGCGGCAACGGCAGATGTATCTCATCCGATAAGTCAGGGTATTACTCAGTCACTATCTGTATTTATCGATACGATTGTTGTATGTAGCTGTACCGCCTTCGTGATTCTACTCGGAGATGTCTATGTGCCGGGAGCCGAAGGTGTTGATGGCGTTGTCCTTACTCAACAGTCTTTGGTGTCTCACCTCGGTCAGTGGTCTCAGTACTATCTAACCGGTGCTATTTTGTTGTTCTCGTTTAGTTCGGTTATCTACAACTACTATCTGGGTGAAAACGCACTAACCTTTATGTCTCAGCGCAAATTGTCGCTGCACATTTTACGAATTGCCGTTATAGCTATCGTATTTGTTGGCGCGGTTGCACCAGGCGCGACTTCAGTATTTTTCTTCTCTGATCCGATGATGGGAATTCTCGCCATCGTAAACTTGCTGGCATTGATCATGCTGTTCCCAACCGCAATGCGTTTGTTAAAGGATTACAGGAAGAAACTTGCTGCCGGTGCTGAGCATCCGGAATTCAATCCCGATGAGTTCCCTGATTTGGATATTGACCGCACGGCTTGGGTACCTAAAAATAAAAAATAGCAAACGTGGAGCAAACCTCCTTTTCAATCCTGTTGAGATTACTTAGAAGGGGGGAGAGCGTTAATCGCGTTTGTTACAGTCACGAGTCAGGGAGCCTATCCCTGACTCTGAAACACCTCATCGATAACTCGATAAGTTAGCTTATTGTCAACGTAGATGCTTTCCATTAGCGCAATTGAATAAACATCAACGTGTTGCGCCTTAACATCGACGTACTTTAGCTGTGTATCGCCAGTATCATGACGAAAAAGCGTAATATGGGGCATATACTTTTTTGCTTCAGTAGCAAAGCCTTGTTCTTTCAGTGCTGTCGTCAATTCTCTTTGTAAATTCATTAATGCGCGATTGCTTGCTATTCCCATCCAAACCAACCGACTTCGTTTTTGGTGAAACGCACCTAAATGATCGATTTGTAGACCATCACATTTTGATTTCAACTGATGCAAGATACGGATTAATTTTTGCTTCTGCTCTTGCGTCGCTTCACCGACAAAAGCCAACGTGAGATGGAGGTTCGCTGTACGAGTATGTCGGCCATTTATACCGTTTGAACGCAATAAATTTTGGTACGTCATTAAGTTGCGCTTTGTGTCATTATCAAAGGTCAGTGCAAAAAATAACCGCATAAAACGCCCTCTCAAACCAGAATCGGTGTTTGTTCTCACTGGATTACTTTAAGAATACTATTGATTATACTTTGGGTCTGTTCGTTCATTTTTACAGTAGACGGCAAGCACACGCAGAGTTCTTCTTCTAGTCGTTTGTCTTTCAGTGGCGTAAACGCCAATTCACCATTCATCACTTGTTTTTCAATGTCATACCAAGTCATAAAACTGACTCCGGCACCTTCACGAACCAGGCTAGCAAGCAAATTAAACGAATTGCTTGTGGCGGAAATATCAAAGCTACTGTTCTGTCTCATGATCTCCGAATAAAGACGCGTATGCACTGATAAGTTTTTGTCAGGAAAGCAAAGTGGCCATTTGAGGCACTCGTGCAATTCTATGGATTTCGTTTTTTCATCGAATAGTTTTGGGAGGTGGACCAGCCCAATCTTAGTCCTGTGCCGCGCTGCAAATTGGATTTTTTCATGTCTGGCGACGTTAAACGCGATAACGAAATCCAATTGATTGTCCAGAAGCAAGTTTGTCAGTGTTTGTGTGTCTCCGGTTGTAAAGTGAACACGTAAATTGTCGAATTGAGAGGAAAGCAAATTGTAAAGTTTAGGCAGAACACTGTGGCTTAGGCAATCAACTGCGCCGATACGTAGTTGAATTAAGTTTTGCTGAGCCTCTTCCTTTAAGCTCCGTCGAAAGCGGTTTTCTTCAGTAATCCATTGTTGCGCTTGTTTATAAAGTGCCTGACCTTGCTCCGTTAGATCAATCCCTTTTGGGAGTCTCACAAGTAGTTGGGTACCGAAATCTTCTTCAAGAATATTCATCTGACGGCTCAGCGCTGACGCGGCAATATGCAGCTTTTCTGCGGCTTTACGTACAGATTTTTCGTGTGCGATGACGACAAACGATCGAATTTCTTTTGTTAATGCAGACATGACTAATATCCGAGAATAAAAATATTGTTCTAAATATTAGCACGCAGCTTTCTAAACGTTCTAGTTTGAATAACGGTTACGCTCTCTTATAGTGTTTTCAGATTCAATAAGGGACTTAAAAACATCAATATATGGAGTTAGTGATGAAACACGACATTGAAAATCTGAAACTCACCATTGAGTTAGCAAAATTGAGTGTGGAAAGTGGGAATCATCCTTTTGGCGCAATGTTGATTGGTCCAGACGGAGAAATACTGATTCGTTCTGGTAACACTTATCAGCAAGATAAGGGAGTCGGTCATGCTGAGTCTAATGTCGCTCGCCTTGCTTCTCGTCAATATCAACCGGAATTTCTAGAGAAGTGTACGTTAGTGACATCAGTCGAACCTTGTTGTATGTGTGCCGGTTCGATTTACTGGGCTGGTATTGGTAGCGTGGTGTTCGGGCTTACAGAAAAGCGTCTCGCTGAATTAACTGGCGACAACCCTGAAAACTTAACGTTAGATTTAGCCTGCCGGGATGTATTCATGGCAGGACAGCGCAAAGTTGAAGTCCGTGGGCCATACGTTCAGCTAGAGGAAGAGATTGCTGCTGACCATATTGGTTTTTGGTAAGGAGAAATATCAAGAGGCTTCTACCTCTCAGTTCTCTGCATAGCTCAAGCGGAAATCCAAGGCCGACTACACGACCTGCTATAGTTAAAACGTTTTATCTAACGAGACGGAAAGTCAGCAATGAGTAACACATCCAGGTTAAGGGACTTTATTCACGCCTTCACACATTTGGTCGATAAAGCGGGCCAAGATGAAGCGCGTATTATGATGGACGGCAAACTGCTTCTCTCCGAACTTGTCAGCTGCGATGATTGGTTACCTGATGAGTTCGCCCAACCAAATCCAGAATCGTATCAGCAATACTTATTGTATTGCGACCCATTGGAGCGCTTTTCCGTGGTGAGTTTTGTTTGGGGACCTGGTCAGCAGACGCCAGTGCATGATCACACCGTGTGGGGTATGGTCGGAGTAATGCGAGGTGCTGAGTGTTGTGAAGAGTTTTATCTGGATCCAAAATCGAATAGATTACAACCGAATGGGAAACATCAACTCCAATGTGGTGACATTGACCTAGTATCACCTCGTATCGGAGATATTCATAAGGTATCAAACGCTCACTCTGATCGCACGTCGATCAGCATCCACATTTACGGTGCCAACATTGGGTCTGTGAGTCGACATGTCTATGACTCACAGACAGGGGAGGTAAAGCGTTTTATTTCTGGATATTCAAACAAAGTGCTGCCGAATATTTGGGACCGTTCAACGGAGTAATGAACGGTCTGTTGATGAGTATTGACCAATGAGACTAGAAAGGTGCTACGCCGAAGCAGCTGTCTTCTTCAACGGTCAATTTCAAGCTCAAGCTTTAGCACGAAGAACATCTCACCTGTAACACGAAAATATCCCTTAATATATTGGCTCACTTCATTCGTTATTTTGTGCAATAGCGATTAATATTTACCTAACACTCATAAAAATAAGTAGTCGTCGTTTAAAACGAACGCGTAAGTTATTTAAAAATCGTGCGGTTTATGGAAGTGAGTGTTTATATAAAGTAGTTGGTCCTGAAATAATATAGAAACTGGGAACTCTTATATCATTATAATTACTATGGACAAATAGTATAAATATTGTCTTCAATAACAGCGGGAATTGTGTGCGATCTTCCAACCATTATCTCTGCACTAGCGCCTAGGGTAATAAATATTCCGCAATCGGTATCTCATACGCATTAATTAAAATTGCAAAGAACGGTAACCGTTACGCACTAATAAAGGTTGCTGAAATATGTTTAAAAATTAATCTCTGCGCATGGTGCTCAAAAGCTTGGAAGAAGTCCTTAACAGACGTCGATTCGCGTGTACATCATGAACCTATTGAATGAAAGTCAGGTACTCTGAGGATCTGTGTAGCCATTTGTCATGAACAGATTGCCAATGAGTCTCTTATGAAAATGATGTAACGTACGTGTAGGAAAATCACTAGTATCCCATTAGTGACTTTATCCATTTAACTCATCACGTCATTAATTTAGCGGAGTATTATATTTTAAAATAACACCTTTGAATTAGAATCACATTTTGTGCGGTAAATGAATGAAAATTTAAATATTAAAATCATTTAAATATTTTTGATGCGGCTAGGCTTTTATTTTGATTTTAAGTGAGATTTTGATGATATTTGAAGTTAAATGTTATCGAATATATTTTTAAAACGACGATTTTATTGAAAGCACTTTGCATTATCTGGCGTGATCTTATCCGCATGTATAGTGTTTCTTGTATCCATTAATATTGGTTTTAGAGGGTTTATTTAATATAACTACTCTCTGTTTTAAGGAGATGATAAGATTTTTAAACCGTACGCTAGTACGTTTAAATATAAATTTTATCCTCATAAAAACGAAAGTTGACGGTAAAAACACATAGTGATTATCTGGTGTAAATAATGTGGTAGTCATTTTTCTCATACTCAGGGGCTGTATGTACTGTGTTTGAAATAAAAGAGATTTGGTTTGCAGTCTGTAAAATCAAACGATAGCAAACTGTATAAATATAAAAATTTAGATATAAGGGAATATATGAGTAGTCGCTTTAAGCGCAGCAAGGTTGCTGTGCATTGTTTAGCGTTATTAGGTGCAAGTATGTCACTATGTACGCAAGCTGAAACGGAATTGGCTGCGGTACAAGGGGGAGCTAAAGGGCTTGAATTCACCTTGATTACTGGCGACAAAGTCAGTGCAGTTGTGAATAATGCCGGTGAACTTGGTGGTATTCGCATGCTGAATAAAGACGGTGTGGAAATTGCCACTTCTGTTTTCAAACGTGGTAAAGACACCTACTTGGTGCCAGCCAAAGCACAGCCTTTTGTAGACTCACGCGCCATTGACTTAGAGTTGTTTAATATCAATAAGCTCTATCAGTCAAATTATGATGACGCGAGCACAGACAATCTTCCTGTGATAATCGAATACGCAGATGGATCGCTTGCAGGTGCAGCAACGCCCACTGTAATCGAAGGTACTTCGCTGACCGGTGAAATCGAATTAATCGACAGTGCCGCATTTGGCATCGAAAAAGAGAAAGCCGAGGCTGTATGGGAAAGCCTGACACAGGATGGACGCATTGAAGGAGTTTGGCTTGATGCTGTGATTCATGGTCATAAGCAATCTGTTGGCACCACGTTAACACCTACCGTACCTTTGACAGGCGCGTTGGGCCCTTCAGCCGTCACGTTTAATGGTGAAGGCGTTACAGTAGCGGTATTGGATACTGGCTACGATGTTGAGCATAGTGACTTGAGAGGGCAGGTGATTGGCTCAAAAGATTTTTCATATTCAGCAAACGGTGTTGATGATTTAAATGGTCACGGCACTCACACGGCTTCAACTATTGCAGGTACGGGGTCAGAATCGAATGGGTATTGGGCAGGCATGGCGCCTGGTGCTGATCTTCTCGTTGGTAAAGTTCTGAGCAACAGCGGTGGTGGCAGTACTTTCGGTATTATTAATGGCATGATCTGGGCCGTCGAAAATGGCGCAGACATCGTCAATATGTCACTAGGTGGTTCAGCCACAGCCTGTGAAGGCCCAATGGTAGACGTGGTTGAAGCATTTAGAGATCAAGCTCTGTTTGTTATTTCAGCCGGTAACAGCTTTACCCGTGAAACGGTGGGTTCGCCGGGCTGTGCGCCAAGCGCCTTGACTGTAGCTGCACTGGATCGTGAAAATCAGACGGCTGTGTTCTCTTCGCGTGGTCCATCACCAGATGGCCACTCAGCGAAACCAGATATCGGCTCACAAGGTGTCGATGTCGTGGCTGCTGCATCTGGAGGCGTGGGTAGCAACGCTTACCGCTCTTTGTCGGGTACATCAATGTCGGCACCTCATGTTGCAGGTGGTGCGGCGATTGTATTACAGGCTCGTCCAGATCTATCTCCTGTACAACTCAAACGCGTTTTAACTTCTTCAGTCTTTGATAATGACGCTCATGTGTTAGAGCAAGGCGCAGGCCCAATGGATGTGAACCGCGCTATTACTCAACCAGTGATTGCCGCGCCAAATGTAGAACTAGGTCGCTTTGTTGACGTATCATCTGCTGTCAGTGTCGATGCGCATGTGACGCTGACCAATATCAGCAACAGTGATGTAACTTATAAGCTGAGCATGGATCTGATCGGCGAAGACGGTATAACGCAATTGCCTGCGACTCTGGCGGGTTTAGGCGTTAAATCAGTAACGGTACCAGCGAATGGTTCAGTGGACGTGCCAGTTTGGATTGAGCCACAAGTGGCGCTGCGCGATGGCGCTTATGGCACCATAACTGGACGTATTAAAGGCGAGGGTACTGGTCAATCGGATGATCAAATTATTGTGCCTGTTTCGTTTTTGATCCAGCCGCCAGAAGTCGAGCTGACATTAAACGCGTACGATAACCGCGGCAAGCCTGCAAACAGTTTCTCTAAAGCCTATATCATTAATGAAGAAGATGACTGGGGGCATGCTCTTTCCTTTACCAATGGTCAAGCCAGCATTAGCCTGCCTAAAGGTAACTACAGTGTTATTTCACACATTGTAACTTACGACAATGACTCTGATTTTGGTGGACTACCAGAATCCGCAGCGCAGATGGCCTACCTTGATCACAAAGTCACTTCAGATACGGTACTGACTTTTGATGCTGGTGTGGCAGAAAAAGTGGAGTTTAAAGCGGATAAGCCAATTGATACACAGGGCTTCTCGTTTGGTTTCACCTACGCTCTGGATGACAATAAAGTAGCGAAACTCGCTGCGATTGATTTGATGCCGGATTATGTTGAAAACATGTATCTGTGGTCACAAGGTTACGACAGCCGTTTCCGTGCATTTTTATCTACTCATGCAACCGCTCCTGAAACTGTGCTAAGCATGGAAAATGGTCAGCAGTTACATGCCGTCGCACAAGGTCTTGCTGTTGGTTTTGATGGTGAAGGTAGCGCTGAAGTAGTACCTGTTGGTGAAGGTGGTTACAGCACAGATTGGAGCCAATTTGATTTGGCTGGCAAAATTGCTTTGATCCAAAACCCTTACAATGTCACTTCTTACATGGTGAAAGGTGCGCTGGAACAAGGTGCAATTGGTGTACTTTTCTATCGTCCAGGCACTAATGGTCGTTATAAAACAGCCTTTACTGGTATCCCGACTAAGCCGATTGTTGGCTTAAGTGCTGAAGAAGGTGAAATGTTGTTTGCAGAAATCCAAAGTGGTCGCAATAAGGTGAGTTGGTCAGGTACTGCCGTTGATAAGACGCCTTATACTTACCAACTACATCACATCACTGAAGGTCACAACAAAGGTGGCTTAATTCGTGTGCATGATAAAGACATGTATCACATCAGTGCTGCGTACCATGCTCAAGGTGAGGAACGTCCTGTTTTCCGCGACATGATGGCTCAAACCAACAGCACTGGTGAGTTCTATTCAACGGGCAGTCCACAAATGTTAGTTGCACCGGTTGTACGTGATGAATATTACACCGCAACCAGCAAAAACACCTGGACCAACATTGTAATGCAAGGCAGCCGCATTCAATCGGATGGCGCGTATTTTGATGGCCCACGAATTATGGAAGCTGGCGCTAAAGAAGAGACTACCTGGCTAAGAGGACCAAAAGGCGCAAGCTTGAACACGAGTTCTCATTCTGTTGGTTACCGCGATACCAATTTGATTCGCTGGAACTTCCCGCAGTTTGGGGATGCGTCAGGTCACGATGCTATTGCAGGTTACAATGGTCGAGCAGCCTATGGTTTATGGGTAAATGGTGAGAGCACGTACATGGACACTGGCACCTTAACCATGCCTGTAGAAAGTGCGGAAGTGCGCCTGGAGCTACGTAATTATAACCGTGGTGTTGCTGAGCGTTCACCGATTGACGACAAGCTAGGTTCGTTTTATCAGGGTATCTTTACCTTTATGACTGACCAAAGCATGCAAGGTGCGCAACCTATTTTGGTGCCGAAAATTGATGTTCCAGTCGATATGCACAACAGCCATCCCGCAGGCGAGCCTGCAAAAGTTGTTCTTTCGGGTGAAATGGACAGCAATGAAGATGTGACTCTCGCAGAAGTGACCCTGCAATACGCTTATGGTCAGGAATGTGTAGTGAGCTATGTTTCTGCTTACTCGTACTGTCCAGTTTATGACAAACTGAATGACTCAGATTGGGTCAATGCTCAAGTGGCTTATGAAGATGGCCAGTGGGTTGCTACCGTGCCAAATGACGCGGAAGCAGGTGAATTTGTTCACTTACGTGTAGTAATGAGCGATACAGACTCAAGCTCTGCGCAAGTTACAACATTACGTGCTTACATGCTCAAATAAAGCTCGCTTATGACAGCCACGGTGACAATCTTTGGCACAGTGTGGTTTTCTAGAAAGTAAAAGCCCCGAAAGGGGCTTTTTTATTGTTCCCATTTCCGTATTAGGCAAAGGCTAGGGTTACTACAGCAGCACTTCTAGCAAGACAGAGCTGCTGCTCAATGAATGAACATATCAACACATTTGAACACACATATCACATGTCTAAAAAATAGATAACTTGTAAAAAAACTCTGATTCCTCAGCGCAATGTTTTCTTATCTTTATTATTTATCTTATTCTAATTTAAGGGAATTTCACCTTTTAATGCTGAGGTTCTTAGTCGGTGTGTCACGAAGATTGTGTAATATCGAATATTTAACATCACTCAGTAGTGAAATGCTTAAATGTACACAATATCATCACAAAAATAAGAAACATTCCCATGGAAAAATAGATCGTAGTGAATAGTTAAATGAGAAGTAGGTTATAGTAAAACTATAATCAATGATAAGAGAGGTTATTTTTGTTAATTTAACTATTTGATATGTCTAGAAAAATAATTAAAATTTCTCATATCTCTTCCATATTGTTTAGATTAAATAAACGTCAATAATCGCACTATACTCTAAGAGTTAAACTTTCAAGAGTTTTAACAAAAAATTAGCAAACTTCCACTTTTGATCACATATAAAACAACACACTATGCAGTTCTGTTAACAGATGTGATACTTATTGCTCCCGCTGTTGTTACATCAATTAACAACAAGTAACCAAAAGAACTACAACTACAAATACAATTACATAAGTTGATTAATAGTCGACAAGGAGATTTGCCTACCATGTGGAACATTCTTAAAATCGCGAGTGCGTTTATCGGAATTATTGTCGGGGCCGGATTTGCCTCCGGACAGGAAGTATTGCAGTACTTCACAAGCTTTGGACATTGGGGCACAGCAGCCGCGGTGCTGGCAACGGCCCTATTTGCATACCTAGGTATGATGCTGACAATGCTTGGCTCTCAAACCAAGACCATGTCACACAAAAAAGTCATCTACCAAATTAGCGGCCGTTGGGTTGGCGTTATCGTAGACTATGTGATTATCTTCACCTTGTTTGGTGTAGGCGTAGTAATGATTGCCGGAGCTGGTTCCCTTCTAACACAACAATTTGACCTGCCAGGATACGTCGGAAGCGCTCTTCTAACGGTCCTAATCGGCCTGACCGCAATGATGAATGTAAATCGTGTTGTCGCGGTTATTGGTAGTATTACACCATTTTTGATTGTTGCTCTGGTCGTTATTTGTGCCTACAGCATCATCACAATGGATCAATCTTTTGATACCTTAGCGCCAATTGCTGAAAGTGTTGAATCAACACTACCTAACTGGTTTATCTCAGCAATCAACTACGTATCTTTCAACCTAGCGGTGGGCGCGGCCATGGCACTGGTTATGGGCGGTGCGGAATCAAACCCTAAAGTTGCAAAACTGGGTGGACTTCTTGGTGGTGCTGGAGTCGGTGTACTAATCGTACTTAGCCACTTAGCACTATTTTCTAAGATTGAAGTGGTCGCAGAATACCCAATGCCGCTACTAAAAATCATCGATATGATTTCACCAGCACTGTCAACCTTTATGACATTCATTTTGTTAGGTATGATCTTCAATACCGCAGTGAGCATGTTCTACGCATTTGCAGCTCGCTTTGTACCAATGAAAACGGCTAAAGCGAACAAGTTTATTTTTGCTACCTTGATTGTTGGCTTTGTGGCTAGCTTTGCCGGTTTCACTCAGTTAGTTGCTGTATTCTACCCGCTGATCGGTTATTTAGGTCTGTTCCTTGTTGGTGCCCTTATCTATGCTCCAATTAAACTAAGAAAAGACGAAGCACAACTTCAGCAACCAGCTTTTGCTGCCGAATAATGTTGATTAACATTGACTAATAGTAAAAACGGCAGACCGGACCAATCGGGATGCCGTTTTTTATAAGAGTCAGTACATTGCCTATCTAACCCAACTATAACTCTTCAGCTTGAACAATATTCTAAACATGTCGTTCACTATAAGTAGGGCAGTATCTTCGTCCATATATACCCAAACACGTGTTATGCCTCGATGTGCGAACTAAGATGAACCGCTAGCGTTGTTATACAAAAAGTAATGAATTGGAAAACTTAAGCTACGCCGAGCTGATTTACGCACAATACGGTTCAATTCTTCTGCAGGTGCTTCCCGGTAGGAGTGTAAAAACAGCGGATTTGGACCCTCAATACATCACTGGTGGATTGAAGTGTTGGAATGGACAGAGAGGAGAGAGGAACCCCCACGCTCAACCTGACTGACATATCTCATTGAACGCTGAATACGCTCGGCCATCTCAGCTAGAGTTACGCCTTTAGCCTTACAAAAATCCCGAATCTGGCGCCAATGCGTAGGTTATCGCTATCTACTGTTTCATTTCTTTTTTATTCATATTGTTGGGTTATAGAACCCGCTCTTATAAATCTCATGTGCCTGAGTTTCAATTCAAGAATTTCATAAGTTCACTTTTGTTGGAAACGGTTATTCATGTATACCGTTTTATAGGTCTCTTTCTCATTGTCTTAAATTCAGGATAGTGTCCAGTGTTTTAGACGGTCATGTGTCCAGCTTTCTGGATATTAGTTAGCAGGGAAGATAGTAAATCATTGTTTATCAGCTGGTTAAGTGTTTGGCATATATCTTGGATTAGGTTGAGTTACGTTGGATTGGTTCGATTTTTATCGATTCTGAACAACTTAGAAAAACAACAAGACGAGGTTGATATGCAAAGGACTGTTATTTTAACGACTGCCAGCTCACTGGTGCTATCGGGTTGCTTAGGCTCTTCCGACAGCTCAGAAGAAACCACGGATTACAGCGTACTGCCCAGTTATCTTTCTGGTTCGGTTGATGTCATTCAGGTAGATGGTATAAGTGATGATTTGCTCACAGGTATGGCTCTGAATAGCAATACTGGTGCAGTAACACCGGAAACGGTGGGGATAGGTTCTAGCCCGGAACAGATCCGTCGCTACCAGTTAGGAGCCAGCTATAACAGTATGATGGATCCGGTAACTCCTGGTGGCTGGGGTATTCATTGGGGGCCTTTGGTTACAGAAGGGATTAGTTCTCATACAGTAGAGACATTTACCGGCCAGGTTTCAGGTACGGAATATCAAGCCATTGTGGATGATGGCTCTGGTAAAACCAATGTCAAACTGGTGGTGCAGGTTCCGAGTAGTTTCTCTACTGAGAGGCCTTGTATTATTGCCGGGCCATCATCCGGTTCCCGTGGTGTTTATGGGGCGGCAGGTACGGCAGGTGATGCGGCGTTAAAACGGGGTTGTGCCGTAGCCTATACCGATAAAGGCACCGGTGATGGCGTACACTTTATTGGCAGTCAACAGGTGATTAATCTGGATGGAAAGGTTGTTGATGCCATCAGTGCAGGCTCTTCTTCTGCATTTACCGCTGAGTTTGCAGAAGGCTTTGCGGATGCTGCTGATCCGCGTACTGCAACAACCAAACACGCTCACTCCCAGCAGAATCCTAGTAAAGACTGGGGCTTGAATACCTTGCAATCCATTGAGTTTGCTTTCTATGCCTTACTCCAGGCTTATCCTGATCTGGCTTTTAATCCTGACAATACCACAGTGATTGCAGCCAGTTGGTCCAATGGCGGGCGTTCTGTACTGATGGCAGCAGAGCAGGATACGCAAGGGCTGATTGATGGTGTGGTTGCTGTTGAGCCGAGTACGGCAATGAATCAGCATGATTTTACCATTACTCAGGGGGAGCGCAGCTGGGGGCCTGAATCGGTAGGCTGGAGTTTATACGATATGCATGCCTTTGGTGCGGTGTATCAGCCCTGTGCTAATAACCTGACCGAAAACGACAGTGCCGATCTGGTTAACTCTGCTAAGTCTCCTGAACGTTGTACCCGCCTGCAACAATTAGGGCTGTTAACGTCCTATTCTGCTGATTTGCAGGTACTGGCTCAGGAAGCACAGGATCTGATGAATACTGTCGCGGGGTTCCTGCCTGAGCAGAATCTGGGTATGCCAGCGTTTACTAATATGTTTTCTGAAATCACCAATACTTATGGTAACTCCTACGGTCGTTATAGTATCTCAGACCAGCTGTGTGGTATCAGCTTCGCCAGCTATAATGGCGGGACGAAACAGTTTGAGGTGCTGAGTGATGAAGATAAGGCGCTGCGCTTCCTGGGACAGAATATGATCGCTGGTGGTAGCCGCTGGATTCAACCGGTCAATATGAATTCGTATGATCCTTATGGGGCGACGGCGTTTAACTCCACAGCGGATAAAAATCTGGATGCAGATCTGTGTTTCTTTGCGATGTCCCACTACGGAAAGGCCAAGCTAACTGAGTTGGGGATTCTGGATACTTACAAAGGCAACGGTGATTTTGACCGGGTTCAGGCGGGTATTCAGGAAGCGATAATGAGTGGTGATCTACAGGGTAAACCAGCCATAATTATGCATGGTCGTGCCGATCAGGTGGTTGCACCAAATCATGGTGGTCGCGCCTACTACGCCCGTAATCGTCAGGTAGATGCCCGCGATGATGTCGTGTACTGGGAAATCGAAAATGGCCATCACCTGGAGATGTTTGCCTATCTGTTAGCCCCGAACCTGGGTTTCTATGCCACACCACCTAATATGCAGCATCGTTATGCCTATATTCATCCTTACTTTGAACAGGCGCTGAATCAGATGTTTGCTCATCTGAGCTCAGGCGAGGCGCTGGCTCCGAGTCAGGTGGTTCGCACGACGTCGATGCAGGAAAGCGGTGAAGAGCAGATTACAGATGACATGTTTGGTGAAGTGCTGGCTATGCCGGGTGATGATGCTGTCCGCTGGCAGGATAATACGCTGGTGATTCCTCATTAATCCGCTTCCCTAAAAACAGTTCTATTATCGGCTGCCCCGATCAGTTCTCTTGTGCTGGTCGGGGCTTTTTATTTCTACAGGTTAATACGCCTTTTCACCGACTGATAGGTATGAGTGGCAATGAGTGTTTGCTGTTCATGAGTTCTTTATGTACTGAATATCCAGCTTACGCATCTTTTCATACAAACTTGCACGGGATATGCCCAGCAGCTTAGCTGTTTGTACCTTATGCCCTTGAGTGTAAGCAAGTGCGGTTTCAATAGCTTTACGCTCTGCTCGGGCAATCTGTTCATGCAGTGGTTGTGGTGGAGTGTTGGCCTGAGGCAGAGTGGGGGAAAGTCGGTTAGCTGACGAGAGAGTATATATAGGCAATCCCGTGTTCGGATCTATTCTCGGTGATATTAGTTGCGTCTGTGCAGTCTGTTGAAACTGTGCTGTTGGAACTAACAGTGACTGAATCAGTTGGACATCAATCTCGGTGTCTTCCTCTGCCATAATCACCGCTCGTTCCAGCAGGTTTTGCAGTTCCCGTACATTGCCCGGCCAAGAGTGCTGACACAGTAGGTTAATGGCATCTGGTGTCAGGTACTTAACTGGCAGATGCAGTCTGATACAGAGCTCATCCAGCAGGCGTTCTGCAATCAGGTCAATGTCTGCCTGACGCTCCCTGAGAGGAGGCAGATGGATCGGCATGGCATTAAGGCGGTAGTAAAGGTCTGCGCGAAACTCGCCGTTTTCCACCATTTTTGGCAGATTACGACTAGTGGCGGCAACGATGCGAATATTGACTTTTTTTACCTTATTGGAACCCAATGGCTCAAACTCTTGCTCCTGGAGGGCTCGCAGCAGTTTACTTTGCAGCTCCAGTGGCATATCGCCAATTTCATCCAGAAACAGGGTGCCGCCATCGGCCAGCTCCAGTTTACCTTTACGCCCCTTGTTGGATGCGCCGGTATAGGCTCCGGGGGCGACACCAAAGAACTCTGCTTCGATCAGGTTATTGGGAATGGCGGCGACATTAAGTGAGACAAAGGCGTTATGGGAGCGGGCTGAGAGTTCATGCAGGGCGTGGGCAAACATCTCCTTGCCGGTGCCTGTTTCGCCGGTCAGTAGAACAGAGATATCAAATCGTGCCGCTTGTCGTATCTGATGTTTGACATTCTGCAGTTGTTCGCTGCGGCCAGTAATCTGAGATAAGCGGTATTTATTTTGTCGTGCCTGATTTAACTCCTGGGTGACATTGTCCAGCTGTTGCTGCATTTGGTTGAAGCGGTTGGCCAGGGAGTGAAAACCTTTGCGTTGCTCCAAAGCAACAAAACCAAAGGCTCCGATCACCTCTCCCTGATCCGATTGCAGAGGAATCACGCTCACCAGTGTCCACTGTTGTTTGACCCATAACAGTTCCAGCAGTACCGGTTCTCCACTGTCGGAGACTCTGGGTAGAAAACTATTATGAATATAACGGGTGATCGGCTCACCTACAGGGTTATGGCTCAGCCCCAGAAACTGACGATAGCCCTTACTTATCCAGGTGATGCGGTGCTGTTGGTCAATAGCGATGGTATTGCTATAAAAGGTGGCAAAGGAATCCGCCAGGGTTTTGAAGGCGGAGTCCTTGAGTGTCGCTGTTGCATGTAGTTCTGTCATAATCAGCTTATTATTTTTTAGAGGCACTCTCTAATTTATATCATGGCCCCGACCATGAGAGAGATCCATGAGAATGGCCGGCAGAATCGCCATGGTGAATGGTATCTTCAGAGTATCGTTATTCATAATCCCTCTTACTCTAGATTTTTGAGTATAAAACTCAAAAGTAACTGAATAAAAAAGATAACATTTCGGTCACAAAAAGAAATAAATTAATTTATATATTTGTAACAACTTTCTTTGTCCCAGGTAACAGAATTTATATTATTTTGGGGTCATGACTCAAAATCGGAAAAGTGGTATTACTGCGCTTTATTGTAGGTGCCATTAGGATGCTTCCGATGAATGTAATTGACACTCACTTTTCGAATTGAAAAGTTGAGCACCCTGGTAATTGAGTAACGAAGTCAGCGCCCATCAACTTTGACGGCGTGTATACTCCTGCTACTGAATGAGATATTAATAGGTGTTCAGCAATGGCGAGAGAGCCTGTAACGGCCAGGTCGTAACCATTCGTTGTAAGGATACGGACGGTTTTCTTCATTCCCTCTGCATTTATTGCTTCTCCCCATACATAAGTTTTTGTCTCTTCACTTTACCTGCAACAAGAGCATCGATAATGGTCGAGTTCGTGATGCTTTGCGTCTTACCCGGACCATAAAATTCAGGCGCACGACAGATAACAGCTTCGATTGAACCTTGCTTAATCGCGTCAAGCAGCATACCAGTGATCTGAGCACGAACTTGTCCTTTAACTCTATTAGGTGCAAAAGGCGCGTTCTCTAATTGAGGTGAATCGGTTTGTGTAAGGTTGAAGCGCGAAAAGTAATCGCCTTTGAATTGACCTCGCAAGACGACCGCTAGAAGTAGTTCTAAGTTCTGATTTATAACTTAATGTTTACGTAGTGATGAAAGGAACAATCCCTTTCAGCGCACTATATGCTGAAAGGGACGTCAGTCATTAAAACTGTGTGGCTAAAACTCAACTGTCACTGTATCAGAACAGTCACTATTTCCAATGCTGCCAGCGTTACATACGTGATACGTGAATGTGCCCCCACCTTTACCAAGATTGGCGTCAGTATATTCCCCGTTATCAACCACATTTTCGATGAGTGGGCTACCATCCCGGTATATATCTATTTCTTTGCCGTCATCTGTTGCAGTCCATACAAGATCAGCGTACATGGTTCCTCTGACTTTGCGAGGGATAACGGTGAGATCAATACCATAGCCTGATCCACCACCTGCGTTAGGATCGTCAACCGGAATGTTTTGTGAATAAGTACCTGTTACTCCACCGTCATCAGTTACCGTTAACGTAACAGTGTAGGTACCATAGTCTTGATAGGAGTAACTTGGATTCTGAATAGTCGACGAATTACCATCACCAAAGTTCCACAACCAACTTTCAATATAACCATCGCTATCATCAGAGACGTCAGTAAAGTTAACGGTTAGCCCACTAACATCATCACTATCAATCGAATGGGTGAATTCTGCCGTAGGTGCTTGATTAGAGCCTTGATCAACTTGAACTAGATTAGGGAACAAGTTACTAACATCCAGTAACGGTTCTTGAGTCGCGTCATCCGAATCATCGGTCCAATCAAAATTACCCGCACCTACAACGACACCATATAATATAGACACATCTGCTGCATTTGAAGGTGGACTATTACTCGCCAGTAGCGCCAGGGCACCGGCCACATGCGGAGAAGCCATGGATGTACCACTAATTGTGCCGTACTCTCCCTGCTCCAGTGGATAGGTAGATCGAATACAGACGCCCGGAGCTGCAATATCAACAGCACTACCCCAGTTACTGAAATCAGCCAGAGTGTCATCTTGATCTGGGCGACAGGTCTGAGAGCCAAAACCTCCAGGCGCACCATCAAAGTCTGCCAGGGCACTTACGGTTAATACGTTATCGAATGCTGCGGGGCTATAATTATTAGCATCATCGCCATCATTACCTGCCGCAACAACAAAAGCGACACCAGCGTCAACGGCTCCTTGAATGGCATCGTATTCAGCCTGGTTGAAACCAGGACCGCCCAGACTCATATTGGCCACTTCAATATTTCCGTTAGCTGCTATCCAATCGATCCCAGCAACGATCCATGAGGCATAACCGCTGCCTCTGGAATTTAGCACCTTCACTGACCACAGACGGGCACCGGGGGCAACCCCAACCACACCAATATCGTTATCCAGAGCCGCTATGGTTCCGGCTACATGAGTACCATGATAGTGGTCATCATCACCACCACTACCACAGGTTGTGTTAAATGGCCCTCCAGTTGCACAATTAACGCCTCCAACGACATTCAGATCCGGGTGCTCAAAATCGATGCCGGTATCAAGTACAGCAACATCCACATCTACTCGATAATCATCGTTACTATCAATATCAATGCTAGTATTCGTATCAGCGAAAATTCTTTGGATACCTGTTGGAGGGATCTGAGCTGAAATATAGCGTAGATCATCTGTGGCGACATATTTGACCTTAGGGTTTCTTTCTATAGCCGCAATCGCTTGGGGCGGTACTGTGATAGAAAAGCCTTTCAGGGCGTGCTGGTAGATAAAGCCAATATTGCCGCCAACCTGACGTGATATTTCGTTGGCTGTAGCCGCTGGGTTATCGATATGGTCATGAAAAACGACAATATATCCTCCGGAAGGAGGCGCTGCTATCGTGATTGGTGTAACGCCAATCAACGCTGCCAGCGAGAGTAGCAGAGTAACTAAAATTGGTTTCATCGTAAGTGCTCCAAACTAGGTTAATCTTTTCCAGTGGTAATTAGCTGTCCGGATGATCTTCAATGTAAGCGTAGTAGCTGATAGCGTTATAAATAAACTCAGAAACCATCCAATTTGAGATATATAACTTCAAATAGTTAGCTTTCTGGTTAGAGTAATTGTGATTAAAGGTGAGATATTCTACGCGTTTCTGTCCGATAACAGCCTAGCCCCTAAAAGTGAAGTTTGTAATCTCCATCTACTTTGTTGTTTGACTAACTACTGAGGAGCATACCGCTAGGACGTTTACACTTAAGTGGAAAATTGCTCTGTGTACACCACAATTAAAGTAGTCAAAAATTAGGGTGGCATCATGGAACGAAGGCATTTTCTAGCTTTATGGACACTACTGTTTGCTCCATCGCTCAAAGCGACGAGTCCAATGAAACCTACACCAGCGCAAACAGAGGGGCCGTTTTATCCGGTTAAGCGAATACCGCTTCGTGAAAACTTGATTTTGCAGCCTGATGGATTAGTGGGTAAGCCCATTGTATTACAGGGTAAGGTCGTGGATACGTCTGGTAATCCAGTTTTTGGTATTAAGGTTGAGATCTGGCAGTGTGACGGTCAGGGCATTTATGACCATCCCAATCAATCGAGCAACGAAAGGTTTGATCCTCACTTTGCTGGCTTTGGTGCCGCTATTACGGACAAAAACGGGCGTTACCTCTTCCAAACCTTATATCCCGTTGCATACGGTTCGCGTCCTCCTCATATACATGTAAAACTGTGGCGAGGAGATAAAGAACTGTTAACCACGCAACTCTATCTGAAAGGCAATACTGGTAACGAGTGGTGGGGCGGTAAAGCGCGCGACTATTTGCAGTTTGAGCCAATAAAAATCGACAATCGCTTAACGGGAGAGTTTACCTTTGTGATTACATAGATAGCAGACTGCTTTTTATTTTACTTAGGCAATACTTTTCTAATTCGACTAGAAATAGCACTGAAGAGGCGACGATCACTATTCGCAGCCATACATCAAACTCTAGAGCTGTTGTTCCAAACAGTACCTGCATGAAAGGTAGATAGGTGAAGCAAGCTTGAAAGACGATCAGCACCGCGATCGCTATTAA
This sequence comes from Vibrio sp. dhg, assembly GCF_003443775.1. Lineage (NCBI taxonomy): Bacteria > Pseudomonadati > Pseudomonadota > Gammaproteobacteria > Vibrionales > Vibrionaceae > Vibrio > Vibrio sp. dhg. The sequence continues at coordinate 76,341 of NZ_CP028944.1, forward strand.
TACGTAGACATTGCCTATTAACCCTTGTCGACAAAAAGCGGTGTCGAGAATAAATCGAGTATTGAACAAATAAAATATTTCAAACATAACCAATGTGTTTACTGCAACGGTACGCGCTCTACTAATGTTTTCTTGCTGTTCCATTTCCCAAACAAACATGCTGAGAGTGCCAAGCATTAATATCAGGGAAACAAATACCACTCGCCAGATCAGGTGTGAAGTTAATAGCGGTGATTTTGCTGAGCGAGGTTTACGTTGCATTAGATTTGGTTCTTTGGGTTCAAAAGCCAAGGCTAAGGCAAGTGTAACGGCCGTGATCATGTTGACCCAAAGAATTTGAATGGGTGTGAGGGGCAAGTCTTTGAACCCCCAAACTACCGCTGCCAGTATAATCAACGCTTCTCCTCCGTTGGTTGGCAGAATAAATAGAATCGCCTTTTTCAAGTTATCGTAGACAGCGCGTCCTTCTTCTACCGCGGCTGTAATCGACGCGAAATTGTCATCGGTGAGCACCATTTCGGCGGCTTCTTTGGCGGAGTCTGTGCCTGTAATACCCATGGCTGTCCCTATGTCAGACCGTTTGAGTGCTGGGGCATCATTCACGCCATCTCCAGTCATCGCAACTATCTGTTGATGTTTTTGTAGCGTGTCGACCAGCCGCATTTTATGTTCTGGGCTAACGCGAGCATAAACATCAATGTCTTTGGCAACGGCAAAAAGCTCATCGTCTGTCAGCGCATCGATTTGCTGGCCAGTCAGCGTGTTATGTGAATTGATAAGTCCAATCTGGCTCGCGATTGCTTGTGCCGTAAGCGCATGATCGCCAGTCATCATCTTTACGCGTATTCCAGCATTCTTACACACACTAATTGCGTTGATGGCTTCTTGTCTGGGCGGATCTATAAGGCCAAAAAGCCCAAGCATGATGAGCTCATCTTTGACGTCATCAAAGGTGAGTTCAAGCTGAGTATAATGAGTTGGCCGATATGCAATCGCCAAAACCCGCATCCCTTGTTTAGCCATCATTTCAATCTGCGCGTGCCAGTAATTACGGTCAATTTCAGTGGTCGAATTGTTCGTATCTGTATCGATATGTTGTTGATTGCAGATTTCAATAACTCGTTCTGGTGCACCTTTTATGAAAATAAACGCTTGTCCATCATGATTATGATGAAGTGTTGCCATAAAGCGGTGTTCCGACTCGAAAGGGATAAGATCAGTTCTTGGAAAGTTTTTCGTCTCTGTCTCAATATCTATGCCCGCTTTCATTCCGGCGATAAGCAGTGCTCCCTCCATCGGGTCACCTTGTATCTGCCACTTTCCATCATGCAGTTGAATGTTGGCATCATTACACAACACCGCAGCTCTCATCGCCTGAATAAGAAAAGGATGCTGCTCAGGGTAAATCGATGTGTTATCAATAGTCACTTCACCATGAGGGTCGAACCCTGTGCCGCCGATTCCGAACTCGTTGTTTGTAGTAATGACTTTTTGTACGGTCATTTCATTTCGCGTAAGGGTTCCAGTCTTATCGGTGCAGATAACTGAAACCGCCCCTAGCGTTTCTACGGCAGGCAAACGGCGAATAATGGCATTGCGTTTGGCCATTCTTTCTACGCCAATAGCAAGCGTGATGGTCATAATTGCGGGTAACCCTTCCGGAATCGCCGCAACCGCTAGGCTGACAGCCGCAAGAAACATATCTGTGATCGGGTAACCTTGAATCAGTAAGCCATAAATGAAGGTAGCAAGCGCCACAATTAAAATCCCAGCGGTTAAAAGGCGACTGAACTGAGCAATTTGCTTAAGGAGTGGGGTGGTGGTGGGTTTTACTCGAGAAACCAGAGAACTGATTTTTCCCAGTTCGGTGTCTATGCCAGTTGCCACAACGACACCTGAACCTTGTCCGTGAGTAATCATCGTTCCTGAATAAGCCATGCAATAACGGTCTGCTAATTCACTTTCGGGACTGACTGGGTGAGTGGTTTTCTCTATTGTCATTGACTCACCAGTGAGTATCGCTTCAGCCACTTGTAAGCCTTTAGTGCGAACCAAACGAAGATCGGCGGGAACTCGGTCACCTGATTGGAGGATCACAACGTCACCAACAACGAGATCTTCGGCATTGATAGTCGCTTGATGGCCGTTTCGCAGCACTAAAGCGGTTGGAGCAAGCATGGATTGAATAGCATTGAGCGCATTTTCTGCTTTGCCTTCCTGCAGGAACCCAATAATGGCATTAATGATCACTACGCCTGCGATTACTGCTGCATCCACCCAGTGACCGAGCGCAGCGGTGACGACCATAACCACTAACAACACATGAATCAGGACATTGTTAAACTGGCCGAGTAAGCGTTGGAAAATCGATCGACCATGAGAAGTCGGAAGCTTGTTAGCTCCAAACTTAGCTAGGCGTTGAGATGCCTCTTGAGGCGCCAGACCGCCTGCTTGGCTAGAGAGCGTAGCAAAGGTATCTTCGATGGATTTATTGTGCCAAAGGTCGCTAATTTTATCCATGAACCTGCCTCTTACTAGTGGCACTTAAGAATATGCTCTTCGTTTTATAATTATAGAATATCGGCTAGATGATGAGATGAGAAAACAGGGGGAGTATCATGACTTAGCTCAGTGATTTTGATTCACTTTATCTCAATCAACTTGTGCATAAAGAGAACGCTATTGAAGTAACGCCTCGCGCGCTACTTTTGGTGTCAGAACGCAACGGATAACTGTGGACTGCTATAATTTATCTAAGTTCACGTAGCAAGGTTAAGGCTATGAGCTCTCAGCCGAAAAACTCATCAAAAGCTTCTAAGGCTCCGGTATCTGGTGTGGGCCATTCCATGCCATCAATTCCACTTCTCAATCATATTGCTGTTTGCCCCAAACCGACGCAAACCGTGTGCCCATTTTGCGGTGTAGGGTGTGGGATGCTGCTTTCGTGTAACGAACATGGAAAAGTTTCTGGTATTAGCCCGTTAGAAAGCCATCCTATCAGCGGGGGGAAGCTGTGTGAAAAAGGATGGAGTAGTCTCTATGCCATTTCACCTGAAAACAGAATAACTCAGCCATTAAAGCGCATTAAGGATAAATTTACCCCCATCAGTTGGGACGAGGCGCTAGAGGAAATCAGTTCATCTCTTCTTAGTATTATCGATGAGTTTGGTTCTGACGCGACTGGCGTGATCAGTAGTGCTCGAGCGACCAATGAAGATAACTACGCGGCTCAGAAATTTGCTCGTACGGTACTAGGTACCAATAACATCGATCATTGCGCCCGTATTTGTCATAGCCCGACTGTAGCAGGCTTACAGCAAGTTCTTGGCTCAGGCGCTATGACCAACAGCATCAAAGATATATTCGAGGCAGAAGTGATCGTGGTGATCGGTGCAGACCCTACGGAAAACCACAGCGTTCTCGGAGGGCAGGTGATGCGCGCCAAACTGGCCGGAGCCAAGTTAATCGTTATTGATCCCCGAGTGACGCGTTTGGCTAAGTTGGCGGATTTGCACTTGCAGCTTACACCGGGCAGTAATATTGCGCTCATTAATGCCATGATTCACGTTATTTTGAGTAATCATTGGCATGAAGAGGAATTCATCGCTGGCCGTTGTGAGGGATTTGAATCTTTAGAGAAACACGTTGAAGGAATAACGCCTGAATCCGTGGAGAGTGTTACTGGCGTCGAGGCTAATCTGATTCGGCAGGCCGCCCAATATTATAGTCAATCCGAGCGGGCGATGATTCTGTATGGGATGGGTATCACTCAGTTTGTTAGTGGTACTTCCAGTGTGATTGCGTTGGCGGATTTGGCTCTGATTTGCGGACATATTGGCAAACCGGGTACGGGCATTAATCCGTTACGCGGACAAAATAATGTGCAGGGCGCTTGTGATATGGGCTGTTTACCTAACGTTTATCCGGGATATCAGTCCGTGGAAGACAGTATTGTTCAGCTGCGCTTTTCTGATTACTGGGATTGCGATGTGGCATCGACACCGGGTTTAACATCATTAGGCATGACCAAAGCGGCGTTAGCTGGGCATTTTCGGGCTCAAATTCTTTTTGGTGAAGACCCCGTGGTAACCGATCCGGACCAAAACCACGTTCGACAAGCTTACAAATCTTTGGACTTGCTGGTGGTTGCAGAATTGACCATGACTGAAACAGCAAAACTGGCTGACTATGTTCTTCCTGCTGCTTCGTTTGCTGAGAAGTCGGGCACCTTTACCAATTGTGAACGTCGTGTACAGCATATTAACCCCGCGATGACACCTATTGGCGAAGCCATGGCGGATTGGCAGTGGTTGCAAGCACTGGCAAAGAAAATGGGGAGTGACGCATTAAATTGGAGTAACAGTGAAGAACTGTTCGATGAGATGGCAGCGATTACCCCTGCTTACCAAGGGATGAACTACGCCAAACTGGATAAGAACTACGGTCTACAGTGGCCTTGCAACGACGATGCGCCCGAAGGTACCGCGGTGCTTCATGAAAAAGAGTTTCCCATCGGACGGGCTCGTTTGACACCGGTTAAATACATACCGATTGATGAATCCACCGACTCTGACTTTCCACTGCTATTAACCACCAATCGGCTGCATTTTCACTATGGCTGTGGCTCCATGACGCGCAAATCACCGTTGTTGGAACGAGAAATCCCTCCTGGAATTTTGTTCATTAACCCTAAAGATGCTGATCTCCTCGGGATTTCTTTGTATAGCCCGGTCAGCGTTCGATCAAGACGCGGCTATATCGAAACACGAGCGGTGATCACCGATGATGTTGCGCCTGGAGTGGTGAGCATGCCTTACCATTTTAAAGAGGCACCATCGAATCAGCTGACCAATACTGCGCAAGATCCGGTCACTAAAATGCCAGAATTAAAAGCCTGTGCTGTTGAGGTGGAGCTATTGCCTGTTGGGCATAAGCCGCTCGCTCCTTGGGAAAAACCGGGAGAAGGAAAATGACAAAGACTTACCTGTTAGATTCTTTAGATGAACTCCGAATGCATTTACTACAGAGTCGTACTCTGTATCAGGTCGTTGCGAATAGTGAGAATGGGACAGAAGATTATTTTTGGCAACAAGTGCTAGCACAAGACCTACCACCTTTGATCAATCAATTACCGACCCATTCGGCTAAGGGGTTCTTCTTCACTGAAAACGAGCCACTGTACGTATTTGACGGGAAGTTGTTTAAAGAGACACTGCCAAACGTGGAACCGTTTGTTTTGTTTGGTGTGCAAAGTTGTGATTTGGTCGCGATTCGTTATCAAGACGAGTTCTTTGAGCAAGACCCATACTATCAAGCTCGCCGCAAACAAGCGTTGTTGGTCGGTGTGGATTGTACTCACCCATGTAAGCACGGCTTCTGTCCTACCGTTAATGCGGGTCCGAGTGTGCGAGACGAAACCGCGGATTTAGTTATTCATCCTTTAGACGAGGAATCATGGCTATTGGTGGTATTGTCAAAGTTGGGCGAAGAGGCAATACAAGGACTCGATCTTAAAGTGGCGTCGACTCATCATCGGAGCAAGCGCTGGGAAAATATCGCCCATTGTGAGCAGGCTTTCCCCGACGATCGTTATCTTATCGATGGTATCGAAAAAATAAGTGAAGGCAGAGTGACAGAAGAGTTTTGGCAACACGTGGGCATTCAATGTTTAGGGTGTTCTGGGTGTACGACTCTTTGTCCAACGTGCTCGTGCTTCGGTACTCGTTCAATTACAGAAAAAAATGGTTCTGAAGACCCTCATGCTTCTCAAGGTAACAATGTTTCTCAAGTCAGGTTTTGGGACTCCTGTTTATATGAGGGATTCCAGCGTGAAGCCAGCTTTCACAATCCCTCTAAGGAAGCTGGGAAAAGGGTAGAGCGGTTCTGGTATCACAAATTCAGCATTGATTTTGTACCTGAGTTTGGACGTTATGGCTGTGTGGGCTGCGGACGATGTGAGCAGACATGCCCTGGAGTTATTGGCGTACATTCACTAATGAAAAGGATAGCCGATGATGTTTAACCTAACGCCGGATAGTATCGAAATTATTGATTTTTATGATGATGGCGAAGACACGCGCCATTACCATTTTCGGCTACTCGATTTGGACACAAAATGGATGAAAACCCAAAGTGGTCAGTTTTTCATGCTTTGCGTACCGGGGAGTGGTGAAGCACCGTTTACCTTTACTCAACTACCTGACGAGACGGGAAATTTTAGAGCACTGGTACGCAAAATGGGCACTGTCACAACGGCTTTGTTCCGCAAAGAACGTGGGGAAATATTGGGTGCCAGAGGACCTTTTGGTCATGGGTGGCAAGTCAGTGAACTGGTGGATAAGAAGGTTTTAGTCATAGGTGGTGGGTGCGGTCTCGCGCCTTTGGTTAGCGTTGTTGAACAACTTATTGATCAGCAAAGTTATATTCAGTTGGAAGTGGTTTATGCTGCGCGTAACAAGAAAACTTTGTTACTTAAACCAGAGCGAGAGCGTTGGAAGCACTGCATTCCTATGTTCAACGTTGTTGAAGATCTCACTGGGCTGGATGAGCAAGATTATTATCCCGGTACGGCAATCGGCGTTTTACCGAAAGTTCTGCATTCATTTGGTGAGCAGCCAGATTGTGTACTGGTTGCCGGGCCTGAAGCGATGATGAGTGTGGTGAGCGAATATTTAGTTTCTTACGGTATCGATGCGAAAGACATTTATCTGTCCGTCGAGCGAAGAATGCACTGTGCGGTGGGGTTGTGCGGACATTGTTACCTGAAAAATCATTATGTTTGCACCCATGGCCCAACATTACGTTGGGCCGAGGTGGGTGAATTATTAACCGTATAGTGCTGTTTAAGTTTGCGTTACGGTTTGTTGGCTTGAGAAATTTCCTGTTCCGCTTTGGCAACTACTGTACAGCCTTTGGCGAACGAGTCTGGGTTGAGTGAAATTGAATCAATGCCACAAGATACAAGAAACTCAGCAAATTCCGGGTGATCAGAAGGTGCTTGCCCACAGATACCGACTTTGCATCCTTTGCTGTGTGCGACATGAATGACTTGCTCAATCAGGCTTTTAACCGCGTCATCTCGGGCATCAAACATCGGTTTCAGTTCTGCTGAGTCGCGGTCAATCCCCAACACTAGTTGAGTTAAGTCGTTACTACCGATAGAGAAGCCATCAAATCGCTCTGCAAATCGGTCGGCAAGAATGACATTGGATGGTATCTCGCACATTACATAGACTTGCAGCCCGTTTTCTCCTCGTTTAAGCCCTGCTTCCGCCATTACTTCCAGCACTTTGTCGGCTTCACTGACGGTACGACAGAATGGGATCATCACGATGATGTTATCGAATCCTATTTCTTCTCTGGCTTTTAAAATCGCCTTACATTCAAGTTGAAACGCTTCTTTGTAACGAGGATGGTAATAGCGAGAAGCTCCGCGTAAACCCAGCATCGGGTTCTCTTCATGAAGCTCAAAGAAATCCCCGCCAAGCAAGCCACGATATTCATTTGATTTGAAATCAGACATGCGCACAATGACCGGTTTAGGGTACTGACTTGCGGCTATTTTACTGACGCCAAGGGCGAGGTTATCGACAAAATAATCCGCCAGCGTATCAAACCCTTCACACCGTTTTCGAATTTGGTTTTCGACCTCAGGATCGGTAATTTGCTCTGGGTGTAACAGTGCCATCGGATGAAGCCCTATATGGCTGGAAATAATAAATTCGATACGGGTTAAACCAATCCCAGCAGTAGGTAGTTGCCACCAGTGGAAAATACCATCTGGCATGGCGGCGTTGATCATGATTTTCGTTTTAGTCGAAGGCAATGCTTTGAGATCAATCTCTTGCGTGGTGTAACTGACTTTGCCTTCATAAACCTGACCAACCGCACCTTGGGCACAACTCAATGTCACCAGTTGTCCTGATTGGAGTTTCTGTGTCGCGTGTTCGGTGCCTACAATCGCAGGAACTTTAAGCTCGCGGCTGACAATCGCCGCGTGGCTGGTTGGTCCACCTGAGTCGGTGATGATACCAGCCGCTTTACGCATTAACGGCACCCAGTCCGGATCGGTGCGCTCAGTCACCAGAATGGCTCCCTCTGGAAATGAGTCGATATCATCAGGAGACAGCACTGTGTAGGTTTGGCCGATTGCGATGGCACCACCGACACTGGCGCCTTCAAGCAACACTGGTGCGGAGGTTTTTTCCAGCTTATAGTTGACCAACAGAGCGGCATCTCTATGGGATTCCACAGTCTCAGGCCTTGCCTGAACCATATACAATTGCTGGGTTTGGGTATCTTTTGCCCACTCCATGTCCATAGGGCAGCCATAATGACGTTCGATGATCACCGCCCACTTGCTCAGTTGCAATATTTCGTCATCACTTAGTACCAACTGACTGCGTTCTTCGCTACTGGTTGGCAGGGTAATGGTTGGCTGAGTGACGTTTCCTGACTCATTGAACTGCATTTTTTCCAGTTTGTTACCGAGCTGTTTTTCAATGATAGGGCGTTTGTCTGATTGCTCAAGCAGAGGTTTATAAACCATAAAGCGATCCGGCGTGACCGAGCCTTTAACAATGGTTTCACCTAAACCCCAACTACCATTAATCATGACCACATCCGGGAAGCCGTTTTCAGTATCCAAACTGAACATAACCCCTGCGCACTGTGATTCGATCATATGTTGAACACCAACTGATAAAGCAACTTGTTGGTGCTCGAATCCTTGCTCTTGACGATAAACAATGGCGCGGTCGGTATAAAGGGAAGCGAAACATTGTTTGCAAGCTTCAAGGACGTGTTGATCACCACGAATATTCAGATAACTTTCTTGCTGACCAGCAAAACTGGCTTCAGGGAGGTCTTCTGCGGTGGCGGAGCTACGCACTGCGACGGAAGCTGAAGGCACACCAATTTGTTCACATAAAGCGTGGTATGCATCTAAGATCGCGTTCTCTTGCTCTGGGGTAAAGCTTGCTTGACTGATTAGGGTGCGTATGTTTCTACCGGCTTCCGCTAGGCTGATCTCTTCGCGATTCATCCGGTTGAGAAATTCGCCAATTGGATCGTTCAGTTCATTTTGCGCGAGAAAGTCGCGGAAGAACTGCGCGCTGGTGGCAAAGCCGTCTGGTACCCGAATACCGCTCTCACTGAGTTGGCTGAGCATTTCACCTAAACTGGCATTTTTGCCTCCGACGAGGCTGACATCTGTTTTATGAAGCTGTTGATAGCGATATATCAACGGTTGCGCGTTTTGTGTAGACATAGTCAGCGTCCTTTATTCTGTTTAAAGGGCTGTCTGCCGTCATTGGCGCGATAGTGCTGCGCCTACTGACACCTTTCTTGCAGATAGCTTTTTAATTGGTTGTAACTGCGTACTTGGGTGTAGTCTCCTTCCGGGATACTAACGCCGGTACTCTTTTTAAGAGACGCGAGGAGATTAAGAAAATCCATCGAATCCAGATCGCACTCTTCGCGCAAATCTTCATCAAGGTCGATTTCGTCCATTTCAATTTCCGGTGCGATGTGTTTTATCGCTTCGGCAATCGTGGTTGGTATATTGATATTGCTCATAAAGCCTCCGGATGTTGAAGTTGCTTCGCCAGCGCTTGCAGAAAACGAGCTCCTGTGACGCCGTCACTTACACGATGGTCAGCGGCTAGTGTGACGGTCATGATTTCTCCGACTTCTATTTGATTCTCTCTTATGACCGGAGCCTGACGCTGGCGGCCAAGACCAATGATCGCCACCTGAGGTGGGTAAATCACACCAGTAATACTGTCGGCTCCACGTTCTCCGATACTGGTTACCGTTATGGTGGTCTGGCTAATCTCGGAGCTGCGAAGTCGCCCGCGTCGGCTACGCTCTGCCAAATCGCGTAGTGCATCCATGGTTTGATCCACGGATAACTGGTCCGCATTGAGAATGCCCGGAATAACCAAACCGCCTTCTCGCAGACTGATGGTATTACCGATATTGACCGCAGTAGAAGGGGTGAAGTGACCGTCTTGATAAAATCCATTGAGATCAGGGAATTTTACCAACTGACGGGCGATGGCGTTGAGAATAACGGCGGGTAGCAAAAGCCGTTGCTCAGGTTCACGTTGTTGATTCTGTTCCGCCAGCCAGGTTTGTACTTTAGTCAGCTCAATGTCCAACGCGAGATAATAGTGGGGAATCTCTTTTTTCGAGCGACTCATGGCATCACTAATTGCTTGACGCATTGGTGATACGTCTTGTCGTACTGCTTTTGTTTTGTCAGCAGGTGGCGGTGTTTGTGAATCGGCGTCTTTAGGTAAGTCTCGTAGGAGAACGGCACCATATGGACCACTGCCAGTTAACGTCGAAAGTTCAATGCCTGATAGATGCGCCGTTTTTCTTGCGACTGGCGATGCGTATTGCCGTTGTTGGCTTTCAGAAGGAGAGGTCTCTAAAATGTGTTTTGATAGTTCGGATTCAGTTACGGTGTCACTTGCTCGTTTAGGCTCATTAACTGAAGTTCGGGCTGTTTTAGGCGCAATGTAAGGCGGCAATTCTTCAGCTTCTGCTTCGGCTACAAGCTGTGATGTTTCTGCTGTTGTTGATACTGGTTGTGTGTGCTCAATATCATTGGAAACAGGGGTGTCGCTTGCCATTCGAGCTATAACACTACCAACCGGCAGTTTGATGTCCGGCTCTATCAGAAGCTCAGTGATGGTGCCCGTATGGTAAGACTCCATGTCTATCGCACCTTTACTGGTCTCTATTATCGCAATGATGTCACCTTTTTCTACATGATCGCCCGGCTTTATTTGCCACTCCATCAGCGTACCATCGCGCATGTCGGCACCAAGTGCGGGCATGGTGATATCAATTAAGGAGCCATCGCGCGTATTGTTTTCCATGAGCTGATACTCCTCATTTATTCTGCCAATCGGGCGACATAAAGGTTGCCTTTGCTGCGCTTACGATTTTTTCCACTTGCGGAATGGCAGCCTGTTCTAAATGGTGAGGGTAAGGTATTGGCACTTCTTGTGTACAAACCCGGCCGACTGGGGCATCGAGTTGCCAAAAGGCGTTTTCCATAATGATTGCGCTGACTTCACCCGCCAGACTTCCGGTATACCAACCTTCATCAATAATGACAGCTCGATGAGTCTTCGAAACACTGGCAATGATGGTGTCGGTATCCAAAGGGCGGAGAGAACGCAAATCAATCACTTCGGCGTCGATGCCTTCGGTTTCTAGCTGATAGGCGGCTTGTAAGGTTTTACCAAGGTTGCCGCCATAGGTAATGAGTGTGACGTCTTTACCATCCCGACGAACCAACGCTTTATCCATTGGCGCATCAGGCGCTTCCGTAATTTGACCTTCTTCATTGAGCAGCATCACATGTTCAAAAATGATTACCGGATCAGGATCGGCCATTGCCTGATTGAGCATGTAACGAGCATCATTGTGGGTGGCTGGGCTTAACACTTTTAAACCGGGAACATGCGCATAGAAATTCTCCCAGCTGTGTGAGTGTTGTGCAGCAAGCTGTTTACCTGCACCGCAGGCCATACGAATGACGATAGGAACATTAAACTGACCTCCGGACATATGTTGCAAAGTCGCGGCGGTATTAATGATCTGATCCATGGCGAGCAAGCTAAAGTTAACGGTCATGACTTCTATGATAGGGCACATGCCACCCAGTGCGGCACCGACACCGACACCGACAAATCCCGACTCACAAAGTGGGGTATCAATGATTCGGTCAGGGCCAAATTGTTCAAGTAATCCTTTGCTGACGGCGTAGCAACCACCATAACGACCGACGTCCTCACCCATTAGGAACGAGCGTGGTTCACTAATTAGAACGTCATTGATCCCAGCACGAAGTGCTTCTCGGTAGGTCATTTTGTCAGGCGCTTGGCTACAAGGTAGAGGTTCTGGTGGTGGCTCGCCTCCCGGACTGTGCACAAAACGGGTAAGTTGTTCGGTGGGTTCTAACTCACCATTTTCTGAGAAAGTGATGGCTTCACTGATTTCTTCGGCAATTTTCGCTTCAATATCAGACAGCTCTTGATCCTGAAAGTGGCTGTTTTTTTGCAGCCAATGGATGAGTTGCTTCACTGGGCCTTTTTCTTCCCACAGGGCGACTTCACTTTTATCCCGATACAATTGCGTATCGAAACTAGAGTGGCCGCGGAATCGGTAGGTCTGACACTCGATAAAATACGGTTTATTCTGCTCGCGGACGTAATCAACCGCTTCACAGGCTGCGGCTTCTACATCAACCACATTCATGCCATCAACTTGAGTAGATTCAATGCCATAACTTCTGGCTTTTTGTGAAATATTAGTGTTTGACTCTGAGAGCGCTAAAGCCGTGCCCATAGCATAACGATTGTTCTCACAAATAAACAAAACCGGAAGATCCCATAGAGCCGCGAGGTTAAGGCTTTCATGGAATTCGCCTTCAGCAACAGCCCCTTCACCAAAAAAACACACCGCAATCGCATTCCTCTGCAATTTTTTATTCGCAAGCGCGAGGCCAGTTGCAAGAGGCAGACCGCCACCCACGATGGCGTTGCCTCCGTAAAAGTTGTGATTTTTGTCAAACAGATGCATCGAACCACCACGGCCACGGCTACAACCATTCGTTCGACCATACATTTCTGCTAAAACACTACCCATGCTCATGCCTCTGGCTAAGGCGTGCCCGTGTTCGCGATAGGTTGCGACGATCTGGTCATCTTTATTAAGTGCAGACATGACACCGACAGCGATGGCCTCTTCGCCAATATACAGGTGCAAAAAGCCACGAATTTTCTCTAGTGCATAAAGCTCCGCGCATTTTTCTTCAAATCGACGAATTCGTAGCATCTGCTCTAGCTGTTTGAGCAAATGCTCTCGATTGATATGGAGTCTTTTGTTCATTGTTCATCACTCTCCAAAGTCGAAATATCACCTTCAGGCAAGCCCAGCTCTCGTGCTTTAAGTAAGCGGCGCATGATCTTGCCACTGCGTGTTTTTGGCAGGTTGTTACGAAAGACGATTTCTTTCGGTGCGACTGCGGCGCCAAGGCGTTTGCGAGCTAAACCAAGCAGCGATTGCTGAAGTTCTTCATCTGCGGTCACATTTGGTTTAAGTGCGACAAAGGCTTTGACGATTTGACCTGCAACAGGATCGGGTACGCCAATCACACCAGCCTCGGCGACTGCTGGGTGCTCCATGAGGGCACTTTCTACCTCGAAAGGTCCAATCAAGTGGCCAGAAGATTTAATAAGGTCATCTTTACGCCCGACGAACCAGAAATAGCCGTCGGCATCTTTCATCGCGAGATCGCCGCTGAGGTACCAATCGCCTTTAAAGCAGGACTGATATTTTTCTTCTTGATTTAAATAGCCGCGAAACATAGAAGGCCAGCCGGATTTGAGCGCGAGTTCTCCGACTTGCATTGGCTCGGTTTCTTCACGTAGGGAACCGTCATCGTTTTGATTCACAATGCCAGCTTCAATATCGGGAAGTGGTTTGCCCATTGACCCCGGTTTGACCGGCCTCGAAGGAACATTGGCAATCATGATCCCGCCAGTTTCCGTCTGCCACCAGTTGTCATGAAATGGCATACCAAAAACTTTTTCACCCCATTCAACCGCTTCAGGATTCAGTGGTTCGCCAACGCTGGCCATAAAACGTAAACGAGACAAATCGAATTGCCTAGGCAGCGCTTCACCTATTTTCATCAACATACGAATTGCAGTAGGGGCGGTATACCAAACGGTCACACGTTGATCCTGTAAGATCTGATACCAACGTTCAGCATCAAACTCGGCTTCGTCAATAATCATGCTTACGCCCAAACAGAGTGGGGCGATAATGCCGTAAGTGGTGCCCGTTACCCAGCCCGGATCGGCAGTACACCAATAGATGTCATCAGGTTTTAGATCTAACGCGTAAAAGGCCGAATTAATATGATGCTGTACGGCCTGATGAACATGAATGACACCCTTAGGTTTTCCAGTTGTGCCGCTGGTAAAGTGAAGTAGCGCCATATCTTCTGGCTGTGTAGATTCGCAAGGGTGTTCAGGGTTCGTATCAGCCATCATCTCGTGATAGTTGTAGCATCCGGGTTCCCCATCAGCGCCACCATCAATCAGCAATACCGCTTTAATATGATCCAATTCCCGCCACCAGCCTTTGAGTTTTTTCCGGTATAAGCTGCGAGTAGTAATGACGACATTCGCCGAGCCAATCTCCATTCTGGAGCGGATAGGCTCGGGGCCAAATGCTGAAAAGAGTGGAGTAAACACACAACCGGCTTTGAGGGTTCCTAACGCCGCAATGTAGAGTTCCGGTCTGCGACCCGCAAGGCTGAATACTCTGCTACCACGCGGTAAATCGAGTGTAGATAATAGATCTGCAAAGCGGTTAGTTTGCTCACTTAGGTCGCGGTAACTGAAGTCAATGACCTCGTTGTCTTTACTGATCCAACGAATAGCCAGTTTATTATGTTCCGGTTGGGTAAGGTGTCTATCTAATGCCTCGAAGCCTATGTTTAAACCGCCTTCGCTCAAACCTTTCAGTAAAGGAGGAGAGAGCACTGCGTTACGTGGATCTAATTGCAGGTTGGCATTGTCCGCTAGCGTTTGGTGAAAAATTGTTTTAACCATAATTTGGCATCCCGCACAAAAGTGAACGATTTCCTGATTAGGGAAATAAACCTGCTAAAAGTATGGTTTATCGCAGTAAGTTTGCCACCGAGTAATTAAGTTTTTACTAATGTTTTGAGCTAGCCCAATTCTCTGCGTAATAGGTGTATAAAACTGGGCCAGTTGGCATGCCAATTCCAAATTTAATCTATACTGTGAGGATTCATAAATAACAAAAACATCAATAACGATTCGTGAATTCATGACGCTATCCATCATTCCAATGATTTTTGCTTCCTCACCTTTTTATTAAAGGATTCGGATTATGAAAAAGTTCACAAGAAAGCTGCTGGTTACTGCGTGTGTATTACCATCATTAATGTTCGGTTCGAATGCGCTAGCTTGCAGCGGCGATGGCAACCAACTCCTTGGCAGTATGTGTGCGTTCGCCGGTAATTTTGCTCCGCGCGGTTACACCTTAGCCCATGGTCAGATTTTGTCGATCGCACAAAATACAGCGCTGTTCTCTATTTTAGGTACAACCTATGGCGGTGACGGACGCTCAACGTTTGGTTTACCTGATACTCGAGGTCGTGCACTCATCGGATGGGGAAATGGTCCAGGGTTAACTAACTATCCACTTGGCTCCCGCGGAGGTACTGAGTCAGTCATCCTTTCCGAGGCTCAAATGCCATCTCACTCTCATACAGCATCGACGTTGATGTCTGGTGATATAGATATTGACGGTGTGATCGATCTTCACGCATTTAGTGGCAAGTCAAACACAAAAAGTCCGGCTGGTAATGCGCTTGCCGGAGCAAAATACGCGACTGAGACTCCGGATGTCGCGATGAGCCCGGATTCGATTTCTTTTAGTTTTGTCGCGGAGAATAACCTGACGGCTTCGACAACAGTATCGAGTGCTGGTGGGAGTCAGTCTCACGAAAATCGCATGCCATATATCGCAATAACCTGGGTCATTGCGCTTCAGGGCATTTATCCATCGAGAAATTAAAGAAATGCTAAACGTCACCCTGATACGACTTGCTCTGTTTACCCTAAGCTTGGCTTATCCGTCGTTTTGCGTTGCAGAAAAGCAAGATAAGGAATTGGCACAAGCGTATCAGGCACTCGCCAATGGAGACTATACAGAGTCGTTTGAAATTTTTACTCGCCTGGTAAAAGAAAACTCCGCTGAGGCACATTTTGTCTCAGCCTTGTTTTATAAGCATGGGTGGGGAAAGGTAGAGCAAGATCCTGATAAAGCTTGCGAGTTATTTTTGTATGCTACTGAAAAAGGAATCCCTGTCGCTCAGCAAGAATATGGCTATTGCGCGATGAATAACGACTCAGACAGTGCAAATGAAAGGCCTGACGATTGGTTTAAGCTCGCGTATGAAAATGGTGTCTATGAAGCAGCCTGCGATATAGGTCGTTTATATTTAGGCACTAGCTGGCAAGAGCAAAATTTGCCACAAGCAATAGAATGGTGTCTGCGTGCAGCGGAGAGAAGTGCAGTCAAAGCTCAGGTAACACTGGGTGATATTTACATCTCCTATTCGGAAGTTTTCAATTTAGAGCGGGTAGAGTTTTGGTATACGCAGGCAATAAACAACGGCTCTGGGGAGGCTGCTTATAAACTTGGAACTCTCTATCTTAGAGTTGTCGGTCAAAAAGGTGGCGATGACCACGCCAATAATAAAGCCCTTTATTTGATGGAACTCGCCTCATCTCGTCACATCGAAAAAGCGTATGAACCGACTGCAAAGATGTATTGGAAGAAGTTGCAAAATAGCTCCCATGATAGCTCTAAACTATTGGCTAAAAGCTATGTATGGGCAAAAGCGGCACACCAAGTTAATCCAACGACTGACACGGCCCGTTTCTTGGGTGAAATTGAAAAGGAGTTACCAAGACAATGGAAGGAGGAGTTAGATTTTCAAGTTGAACAGTTTAATGAAAATGTTCCGCAATTTAAGTAGAAACGGCGAAGAGCCGGCGACGTTATGTCACCGACTATTTGGCCAATCGAACCATCAGGATCTTTATGGCTGAGAATGATCTAAATGCGCTCTCAGTACCTCAATCACCATGTTATGGTCTTCTTCTGACGGTAATCCTGATACAGTGAGCACACCAACAAGTCCACTTCCTTTGATACGAATAGGAAAGGCACCTCCATGGGCACAGTATTCTCTCGCATCGATATGAGGCTGACTGTCAAAGTCACGTTGCTTAGATGCATTGTAATGACCAAGATAATGAGAGCTGTGACCAAAGCGCAGAACAGATTGACGCTTACGCTTTGCCCAGTCTTGCTTGTCTTTGGTGCTGCCTTCCATTGCGTAACTAAACAGCACTTGTTCGAACGCGTACACTTCGATAAAAACGGTAGCAGATCGTCCCTCCGCTGCCGATTTCAATGCGCAGCCGAGTTCCCATGCAGTGCCATGATTAAAATGATTTAACTGTAATTCCGCTTCTTGCTCTAGTAGCTCTGATAAAATGCCTTTACTCATTTCCTTGTTCTCACACATTCTTAATTGGTAATTTTTGACCCAAACGGCTGCTTTCCATCGCTAGTTCAATCAGCTTGATGTTCCATAGAGCATCTTCAGCACTCACTGGTGGAGCCGTTTTATTACGAATTGCGTCCGCCATTTGTAAGAAGTAGTGCTGATAGCCACCTTGCTCGGTGACCACGGCTTCACTGTTATCGGCATTATAAAAGTAGCCATAATTATCAGGAGATTCATCTGCCCAGTCAGGGCTGGTTGGCTCAACACCTTCTATCAGACGTGGTTCCTGAGGGTCTAAGCCTAGCTTTTCGTAGCTACCTTCAGTCCCTTTCAGGGTAAAACGCTTATTTGGTCCGGCACTAAAGAGATCACCATGGACAATAGCTAAGTGATTAGGGTAGTGCATGACAACATCAAAATAATCAACATTTGTCGAGCCTTCACGCATCATCTTACATTCTGCGCTGATGGCATCAGGAAGTCCGAAAAGCTCAAGTGCCTGATCAATTAAATGCGAGCCTAAATCAAACAAAATGCCACCGCCGTCAGTAGCCTGTTCGCGCCAACGTTGACGCACTTCAGGTCGGAAGCGGTCAAAGTGTGACTCAAAATGTCGGAGCTCACCAATGCGTTTTTCTTCAATTAATTTCTTAACGGTTAAGAAGTCACCATCCCAACGACGGTTATGATAAACACTTAGAATGAGGCCTTTTTCTTTTGCGAGCGCGATAAGTTCTTCACCATCCGACACATTGGTCACGAATGGCTTTTCAATGATCACGTGTTTGCCGTTTTCAAGGGCTTGCTTAGCGAGATCGAAGTGCACATCGTTTGGTGCGGTAATGATGACCAGTTCAGCATCCGAACTTGAGAGTAAATCTGACGCCGAAGCATAATGCTGTGCGGTAGGCCAGTCTTTGGCTACCGCCTCGCCATTACGGGTACTGATGGCAACGAGGTCGAATTCAGCTAACGCGCTCACAAATGGAATATGGAAAGTTTTGGCTGAAAATCCGTAGCCGATAACCGCAGTTTTGATTGGTAATAAAGTCATAAATTCAAACTCTCAATTGGTGGATTACATGATGTCCGAGCCGTTTATTCGGAATTACATCACTCGGAAGATCTATCTACCTTTGGCTACAACATCACTTATACACTACGCGTTAGTGCTTATATTCACGTATTAATGCGTATGTAAAACGCGTATGTAAAACACAAATACTGCACGTTTGCTTACGCACATTCAAGCGTTAAAAGCGATGTCCTGCGTATCAATCGCATGGAACCACGTATAAATGTAAGTGATTTTACGCGTATTCAAGTGTTTAACTTCGCGTGAATACGTTACACTCATACAAAACTAAGCATAGTGTGATTGTGAATGACGCAAGAAGAACGTTTGATAGAGATAGAAGCTCATATAAAAAGCACAGGTAAAGTCACGATAGACGAGATTTGCCTTAAGTATGACATTTCTTACGATTCAGCCCGAAGAGATCTGGTTAAACTCGCTGACCATCCGGGAATATTGCGCATCAGAGGCGGCGCAATTCTGGATGATAAAAAGGTGACGATTTCCTTTAATCAGAGATCGAAATCCAATCCGATTAAACAAAATCTGGCTGCATTTGGAGCATCACTTATCAAAGAGCATGACATCGTATTTTTAGACGCTGGCACCACTTGTGCCGCGCTGGCGTATCATCTCAATGAGCCTTGCAGTGTGATAACAAATTCACTTGAGGCGCTTAGTGAACTTCAGGATAAGGCTGGTATCAAAAAGTGTGTGCTTGGTGGAACGTTTGATGACTTTTCTCACGCCATACTCGGCGATATGACCATTCAACAGATCAGAAAATATCAGGCAAACAAAGCGTTTATTGGTGTGAGTGCTTTATCTGAATCGGGAATCACAACCGACTTAGAGACGGATGCCAACCTAAAGCTGGCGATGGCAGATCAATCTACTCAGGTTATCTGTATTGCGGAAGACAGTAAGTTCAATACCCAACTGATGTTCCAGTCCTGTTTGTGGTCAGATATCGACTTTGTCGTGACTAATCGTCGACCTCCAGAGAATATTGCGAAGAAAATGCAAGACCACGATGTCGAACTTATAGTACTGGATATAGAATCAGAATCTAAATCCGTTAGCCTCTAGTTTTAAAACAATCAGTTAGAGAAAGTTAAAGAAATCAGTGAGCTTCCTCAGGCACGCCGCAATTCACGACTTTTATTGCGGGTATTGGCTAACTGCGTGCCATATCTGGCTCACCACAGTGGGTGAGGATCTCTGATCGGGCTTTATCGCGAAGTTCAAGCGCTGCGTTCCAGTCATTACCATTGGGGAAGAGCGGTGCACCAATGGTTACACTGATGTCGCCTCTACGTGGGAAAAGAGAGTTACCTCTGAGTTTAGAGCGCGTGCCACATAAGGTAATCGGGATAACTGGCACTTGTGAGCTTACGGCAGCAATAAATGCGCCCATATGAAACGGATGAAGGCCAGACATTCGATATAATGTTCCTTCAGGAAAGACGACCATTGGCTGACAGTCTTCAGCTTCAAAAGCCAGCCTCTTAGCGTCCACAACGCTTTTTTCTACATCAAACCGTTCAACAAACTCCGTGCCGAGTTTGCTTAAGAAAATTCTGGTAAATGGATTATTGAGTAACTCACTTTTTGCCACAAAACGGCAAGGCAATTCTGAAACGGCGACGATCACCAGCCCATCAAGATAACTGCAATGATTCGCGACAAAAATACAGGGGGAATTTCCTGCTGGTAAGTGTTCCTTTCCTTCGATGGTGCACTTTGTGCCAGTAAGTCCCATGAGCGCTTTGGCACCAAACTGGGCTATTTTCCAGCATATGGCCTTATTGGGTAAGACGGCAACAAGTAACCAGACGATAGGAGCAAGTATTCCCAACACTAACCACGAATAGGCCGCGTACCCGATGTCTAAAAGGATTCGCATGTATTTACGCAGTTGCGGCATGATGCCAGCTAAGGCGAGATTCAGGGTTTGTAACCACAAAGCCCGATGCTGCTTCGCAAAGGATCCACGTTCATGCAGATCTTTACACGCACTACGACGAATTTTCCCACTGGACGTTTTTGGAATGGAGTGAGGCGGGCCGATAATGACATCATCGACGGGATTGCCAAGTAGTTTTAGAGATAGTTTGTTAATTTTACGTTTTAGCTGTTTTACTTTGTCTTTACTGGTTTCGCGGCTTTCCGCCAACACGATCAGTTTCTCCGTACCGGAGTGCGCGTCGTGGCTACCAAACGCGGCCACACAACCTTTGCGAATACCATCAATACTCCCTACCGCTTGTTCCAGCTCATGAGGATAGATATTACGCCCGGCTTTGATAATGATATCTTTGCTACGTCCGGTGATAAAAAGCTCGCCGCCTAATGTAAACGCGCGATCCCCTGTTACCAGCCAACCATCATGATACAGCGCTTTGGTTTTTTCTGGGTTTCGATAGTAACCCTGGGTGGCGGACGGACCCTGAAACTCAAGTGCGCCTTCTTCTCCATCGGGTAATTCTTTGCCCAGATCATCAACGATACGAATTTGATGCTCGGGAAGTGGGTAGCCTAAGCCAATAAACGGAATGGTATCTTCATCTTCCTGTTGGGCGAGTACAGCACGACCAAACTGGCTTAACGATGCTCTTTGGAAATACTCAATACGCGGTTCGCGGACGGTCACTGGGAATGTCAGCCCGACCGAAGATTCCGCTAGCCCATACACAGGCGACATGGTTTCTGGCTTAAATCCATACTTGGCGTATTTTTCAGAGAAGTTTTGGATCGATTGTGGACTCACGGGCTCTGCGCCGTTCCAGGAAAGCCGCCAACTGCTTAAATCGAGCCCTTCAAGATCGCTTTCCTTCACTCGAGAAACGCAAAGCTCATAGGCGAAGTTTGGTGCGGGAGAAAGGGTGCCTCGATGATGATGAATCGCCCATAGCCATCGCTGAGGTTTAGTTAAGAAGAGCAATGGCGACATGATCACCAGAGGGATCGCATGATACAAGCTACCAAGCCATGCTCCGATGAGTCCCATATCGTGGTAGACGGGTAGCCAACTCACAAACACATCGTCCGACTTGGCGTTAATGACTTTACCCATCGCGCGGATATTAGCGAGTAAGTTCGCATGGGTAAGGGTCACGCCCTTAGGTACACCCGTACTTCCGGATGTGTATTGCAAAAAAGCAATATCGTCGGTTTTAGCTTCACCCATATCGGGGAAGCTGGTGTCTTTTTGCAAATCATTCGCGGTAACGACGGCATCAACAGACGGTACTTGTAATTTAAGTAAGTGGGCCACAGGTTTTGCCTCTGGCACCGTAATCAATAGTTTTGCCTGAGCATTGTTGAGAATACTGGCGTGACGATTCAAATGATCTTCGACATGTTCAATTCGGGCTGGTGGATAAATGGGAACAGGCACCGCTCTGGCGTAAAGTATTGCAAAAAAGCTGTAGAAGTAGTCGGTACAGGTTGGCAACATGATTGCGACGCAGTCCCCAGCTTCAACTCCCGCGTCAATTAGCCCAGCGGAGATTTTGAGAGCTTGTTGTTTTAGTTGTTTATAGTTGACTTCTACCACTTCATCAGCGTTTTGATAAACGTAAAGATGGGGGCGTTCCGGGTGATGTTCCACATGCCAGTCGAGTAGCGCTTGTAGCGTTTTGACCTCAGTTGGTAACTGATGGACTGAGTCGAGTTTGATCGCTTTCGCCGACTCATCTAAGTAGGCTGTTTTATTTGATGATCCTGCCGTTAAAATCTCGCCGATAATATCTTCTGGTGTCGATATGCTGGACAATGCGTGATCAGGAAGTGACACGTCGAAACGACTTTCTATGCGTGTGATTAGCTCAGCACGCGTTAGGCTATCCAAACAAAGGTCATGGTCGAGGTCACTTTTTAAGTGAATAGAAACGGACGAGAGACCTTCGGGGTCTAGTTCAAGTTTTAGGTCCCGAACGATCTCTAACACAGTTTGCGCGATGTTTTCAGAGTCTCTACTTGTAGTGTCATTTTGGTCAGACATGCTGAAGCTTCCTGATCGAAGAAGAGTGCTGCTCGTTTTACTCTGTTATAAACGTTTTCCGTGCTTAAAGCTTAGACCACTCATCAGATGAGGTTACATATTCTGATAATTCGGGCCGCCTCCGCCTTCTGGCGTTTTCCAAGCAATATTTTGGAATGGATCCTTAATATCGCAGGTTTTACAGTGAACACAGTTTGACGAGTTGATCTGAAATGTGGTTTTTCCATCGACTTCAATCACTTCGTAAACCCCAGCGGGACAGTATCGCTGACTCGGTTCATCAAACATCCCAAGGTTCACATCTATCGGAATGTGTGGGAATGTGAGAACGAGATGACATGGTTGATTTTCTTCGTGTTGTGTCCCCGACAAAAAAACGGAAGAGGGCTTATCAAAACTGATTTTTCCGTCCGGTTTAGGGTAGTGAATAGGATGACATTCACTGGTTGGCTTGAGTTGTTCGTGATCATGCGAATTATCTCGAACTTTCCATGGCAATGGCTTGTTAAACAGTGGTCGCCAAACATTATGCTCAAAGGTAGAAAGCGCACCTCCTAGCAGACTGCCAAACTTGTGAATATTTGCGCCGAAGTTGCGTGTCTCGACAAGCTCATCATACAACCATGACCCTTCAAATAGCGTTTGGTAATCAGGCTCGACTGAAGCCTTTTGTATCGCTTTGTCGATAGCTTCTGCTGCCAACAAGCCAGATTTCATCGCCGTATGACTGCCTTTGATCTTGGCGACGTTCAATGTACCAGCATCACAGCCAATCAAAAGTCCGCCGGGAAACTGTTGTTTAGGAAGTGAAGAAAAGCCGCCTTTCGCCAGTGCTCTGGCTCCGTAGGCAACACGCTGAGCATCTTTGAGTTGCTTCTTAATCGCTGGATGGTGTTTAAAGCGCTGGAACTCATCAAATGGACTTAAGTAGGTATTGTAGTAGTTAAGGTCGACGATAAGCCCGACAGCAATTTGATTGTCTTCCATGTGGTAAACAAATCCGCCACCGGTCGTTTTCGTTTCACTCAACGGCCAGCCAACGGAGTGAATAACTTTCCCTGCTCGTTCCGCATCGCCATCAGGTAATTGCCAAATTTCCTTTATACCCAACGCGTAATGCTGTGGCTGTTTTCCTGAGTCCAAGCCAAACCGACTGATGAGCTCTTTACCTAAATGTCCACGGCAGCCTTCGGAGAATACTGTGTATTTTGCTTTTAATTCGATGCCCGCTTCAAAGTTAGCTTTTTGGTTCCCGTTTTTATCCAGTCCCATATCACCAGTCGTAATGCCTGTAACAGCACCGGATTGGTCGTAATTGATGCTCGCTGCTGCAAAACCCGGAAAAATCTCAACCCCAAGCTCTTCAGCCTGTTTTGCCAACCAACGGCAAAGGTTTCCGAGGCTAATTATGTAGTTGCTTGCATCGTTGTGCATCGGCTTCGGAGTAAGAGCATTAGGTACTTTGACATGGTTAAGTGATGTCGTTAGATAGAGAAAATCATCGCTTGTCACGGACGTGGACAGTGGCGCTTCCATAGTTTGCCAATCAGGAAAAAGTTCATCCAGAGCACGAGTTTCAAATACGGCCCCTGAGAGAATATGGGCTCCGACTTCGGATCCTTTTTCTACCACACAAATAGATAGCGGATTGTCTCGGCGCTGCTGATTCATCTGAGCCAAACGACAAGCGGTACTTAAACCAGCAGGACCGGCACCTACGATCACGACGTCAAACTCCATAATTTCTCGTTCCATATCTCTCTGTCCTTTGATCAAGCTGAACTATGTTATTGTCATATAAAGAACTATAGCTCAGTTAACGTAAACGTGATTGAACGTGTTTGCTTATGTCAGAACGAACGTGACAGGAAAGACCGGGGCAGGTTTCTAAGGTGTATATCAAAAGCAAAAACAAAAAAGGCTTCCATCAAGGAAGCCTTTGAGATCATATCAAAGCTAGTTTCCACTTGGCCTTTGCAAATGCTCCGCAAGTACTTTGGTAAACCTTGCCGCTTCACCACCAGTACATGCACGGTGGTCAAA
The DNA here is from genome assembly GCF_003443775.1 of Vibrio sp. dhg. Taxonomy (NCBI): domain Bacteria; kingdom Pseudomonadati; phylum Pseudomonadota; class Gammaproteobacteria; order Vibrionales; family Vibrionaceae; genus Vibrio; species Vibrio sp. dhg. The sequence goes on from NZ_CP028944.1 coordinate 100,602, forward strand.
AGTGATGGATAACGGCATAACTTTAACCGCGACCGCTTTTCCGTTTCTTATCACAACGCGCTCGATGATACGGCCAGCGCCGACAATCGCGACTTGTGGCGGAGAAACGACTGGCGTAGCAAAAATACCGCCGATTGCGCCAAAGTTAGACAAAGTAATCGTGGCGTGTTGTAAATCTTCACGATTGATCTTTCTTTCGCGAATGCCTTCTACAGTTTGGTCGAGCCAGCGACGGACGTCTTTTGACTCATACTCATCGGCATGACGAAGAACGGGTACGTACAGGCCATGACGACTATCCACAGCAACGCCGAGGTTTACAGTGGTATGAACACAGCGCGTCATGGTTTCTTCGTCGAACCAAGCGTTTAGGGCTGGCTCTTCCTGGCAAGCATGAACGATAGCCTGAACAAGACGAATACTGATGTCTTCACCTACAGTCCAGTTTTCCAACAAGGCTTCTTCGGTGATAGTAACGGCTGCAACATTTTTGTGTGACTCTGCCATAGCAGAGACCATGGTTCGGCGGGCGCCTTTCAGCACCTCGGTGCCCGGACGTTGCTTGCCAGCTTCATCGTAGATATCAGAATCGATTATCAAGCCGTTTGGACCACTGCCAGAAACCGCGTTTAAATCTACCCCCAGTTTCTTCGCTAATAGTCGAGCTGAAGGCAGGGCGGTGATCAAATTATTGTTGGATGTACCGTCGCTACTGCCAACCCAAAAGTCATCGACATTCACGTTTTGAGTTTGGTGCGACACATTACCGACCACAGTAGCCGCGTCTGCAGTTTGCCTTTTCTCAGCGGAGACATGATGCTCTGCACCGCTCTCATCGATTTCGAGAAGTAAGGCACCAATGTTGACGATATCGCCTTCTTCACCGTGGCGACTGACCACTCTGCCGGAATAAGGCGCCGGAACATCGACTGTTGCTTTGGCTGTTTCGACAGTAAGGATCACCTGATCAACTTCGACCATGTCACCCACATTCACGTGCCATTTTACAATTTCTGACTCAGCGAGGCCCTCGCCGAGATCGGGTAAGTTAAACGTCTTCATTTCCAATCCTCCACGAGTTCACGCGCTGCGTTCACAATGTCTTCTTCCTGAACCATAAAATAATCTTCGTTACGATAGTAAGGCATGATGGTATCCATTCCGGTAACCCGTTTCGGTGGCGCTTTTAATAAGCACATGGCGTGTTCGGCGGTGCGAGCTAAAAGCTCAGAACCAACACCACAAGTTTTACTTGCTTCGTGAACCACGAGCAGGCGACCGGTTTTCTCCAATGAGCGGAAGATGGTAGTGGTATCAATTGGTTTGATGCTGGCTAAATCCAGTACTTCGACTTCGATACCCTGTTTCGACAATGTTTGAGCTGCTTGTAATGACTCAACAACACAAGCGCCCCACGTAACTAAGGTGATGTCTCGACCTTTGCGTAACGTAAAACAAGTGTCCAGAGGTAATGCTTCACCATTATCAACCACTTCCGATTTTACGGTGCGATAGATTCTTTTTGGTTCAAAGAACATGACCGGGTCATTACTGCGGATAGCAGCAAGTAATAATCCGTAGGCGCGCTGAGGTGATGATGGGACGATGACTTTCAGCCCAGGTGTGTGGGCAAACAATGCTTCCACACTTTCTGAGTGATGCTCTGGCGCGTGAATACCACCACCAAATGGGGCACGGAATACGGCTGGGCAGGTGAGTCGACCGCGAGTTCGGTTTCTCATTCGAGCGGCATGGCACATTAAATGTTCCATCGCCGGGAAGACAAATCCCTGAAATTGAAACTCTGCGACCGGGCGCAACCCTTGTGTTGCCATCCCGACTGCAACGCCACCAATCAAGGCTTCGGCTAGTGGCGTATCAATCACTCGTTTCAAACCGAATTTCTGTTTGAGGTTTACCGTAGCTCGGAATACGCCGCCGTTTTCACCGACGTCTTCTCCCAGCACGACCACGTTTGGATCATGTTCCATTTCATGATGCAGCGCGAGGTTTACTGCTTCAACTAAAGTCAATTCAGCCATGTTTGCCTCCCTGCATGCGCATTGCTTTATTGATGAGTTCATCTCTTTGAGTATGAAGTTCTTGAGGAAGAGACTCATAAAGGTAATCAAACCCTGATTCAGGCGCTTGACTAGGCATATTCAGGTAACGTTTCACTGCTAATTCAACTTGTTGTTTGCACTCTTCGAGCCATTGTTTATCTTGTTCTTCGCTCCAGGCATCTTGGTTGATCAAGAAAGTTTTGAGTCGACGAACGGGCTCAAATTGCCATGCAGTCTGAACATCATCTTCGTTACGATAGCGGGTAGCATCGTCGGCGGTTGTATGGTCGCTGAGGCGATAGCTTACCGCTTCTATAAGTGTTGCACCTTTACCTTTGCGGGCTCTTTCTAGCGCGGTCATAGTGGCGTCGAAGACTGCGACTACGTCATTACCATCGACGGTAATGCCTGGAATACCAGCCCCTTTTGCTTTTTCAGATAAAAACTCAGCGGCACATTGAAGGCTGCGAGGTACGGAAATCGCCCATTGGTTATTGTTAACAACAAACACGAGAGGAATGTTCCAAGCACCAGCACAGTTAATGGACTCGAGGAAATCGCCTTTGGAAGTACCACCGTCACCACACATGACAAGCGCTGCCTCATGGTTGCCCTGAATTTTCAGTGCCGAAGCGACCCCAACGGCGTGGGTACACTGTGTGGCAATTGGGACACAAAATGGCAGGTCCCGACTTGGTATCGGGCTACCTTCTGGTGCGAAATCGCTACCGCGTTCATCACCGCCCCAGTATTGCAGGTTCTTTTCCATACCAATACCACGGCACCACATAGCAGGCATGTCGCGATAGTAAGGAACGAAGACGTCATCGGCTTTTAGTGCACGACCGACAGCGATCCCAATAGCTTCAGAGCCAAGATGCGAAGGGTAGGTCCCTAATTTCCCTGTGCGTTGCAAAGCAACAGCTTTATTATCATAGGTACGCGTTAATACCATATCACGGTAAAAACCGACCAATGTTTCTACGTCAGCCCAGTTGGGTAGTTGGCCGACTAGGTTCCCATGATGGTCGATAAACCGATGCATGGGTAATGCCTGAACGTTCATCTCAAGCTCCTTTTGACGCTGCGGGTCTTTTGGACTGCAGCTGTTCATTATCAAACCAAAGTTTGTATGGGTACTCAAACTTTGGCATCAGCGTAAAAGGTTATGCCTCAGGCTGCGTTTGTTTATGACCGTTATAATCCTTTCAGTCATTTATTGATTAACAATGTCGTGTTTGGGTAAAACACAAGGCATTGTTAATACTGATACGTAACGCCTAACCCTTTTAGTCATACCAATCCGAGTAATTGTCTAATCACTGGGTTTGGTAATTCATCTTGGTATAACCAGACATCATAAGTGTAAACAAATTGTTAAAAAATGCTTTATTTTAACAATTATTCAACAGTAAAGTTTTGCTTACACCCCTGATATGCAGAGTAATATGCTGGTTTTTTCGTTCTGTAACGTCGAAATCTGAATCTAATCACTAGTTATTGGGAACTATTTGCAACAAAATTAGGCTGTAAAATTTAACAAACTGGGCCATTATTATTGAATCTCGACGGTTAAGATGATGGGAAAAAGATAATTTCTTCCCTATAGAATGGAATCAAGGTAGTGTTGCGGCACATTGAAGCCGTTTCTATTCCAACCACTTGCGTAAGTAAGTGAGACGATTACTAAGACAGCATTACCTAAACTTAAGGTAGAGTGCATCATGGAGAAGTTATGTATCGCGCCCACGTTTATTTTCCATTGCGACAGCAAGATAAAGCTCAAGCGTTAAATGAGATCATTCGTCAGGAACGTCAGGATGTTCTCAGAGTTTGTCCTTTAGTCGGTCGTTTACAAGGCCCACATAAAATGCCGATGTTCGAGATACACCTAGAAACGCTGAGCGAAGAATTTATCGCTTGGTTAGATGTGATTCGCGGTGATTTCTCTGTACTGATCCGTCCGGTGAGTGAGCGAGAGCTACTCGATTACACGGAGCATGCTATTTGGCTTGGTCGAGAGTTAGGTGTATTCGAAGAAAAATTGAATCAATAGTGACAAAGCAAACTGTTGTTCATTGATGAGTAAATAATAACAAGGAAGTGCAGTTTACGTTCCAACGCCAAAGGCAGTGAAATCGACAAAATGAAAAGGGGAAGGGTATGCTGACAATACTCCTGGTCGCACTTGCACTGTATATTTTTTGGTTATTGTTTCGTAATGGCCCTGCATTTGACGAGCCAGTTCCTGCCAGAGAGCGAAGTTGGGTTGGCCCGACAGACAACGACGAAGAGTGGCAAGGTTACCGTAACGAAGTATTCCAGCCATTCAGTTCCCAAACCTCCTTTTATGCTATCGCCTATTTCGCTAACTTTGTTTCAGCGGCTAACGCGATTTCCTGGTCAACCGTGTATGAGGGGGAATACCCCTTCATCATCAGCCGATTTGGCAGCTACTTTGCCATTAATACCTACGACTCGTTACTGGTGGCTGGATTTGTGGCGCTGGCCGTCTTTGTGATTAACTGGCAACTTGCGATGCATTGCGCAGGTATTCTCAGCCAATACCTGGTTCGTATTCTGATCATCAATCGAGCCCGCTTTGTGGCGGTAAGTTTGGTGTTCTGTAGCTACTTTGCTTATCTGCTCACCGTGGGCATTTTTTGGCTTTTCCATGATAGCTATTCCATTTGGCATGGGTTAAAGCTGACTCCGGTCTTCTTATTGTTAGCTTTCATTGTCGTTGTCGCTCTGCCATCTGCGAAAAAAGATCCTGAACAAAAACAATAACACGCTGTACAGTAGCAATTCATTCAGTGTTGAGTTAGCATTGCCGACCTTTTTTAGTCAGTGGGAGGATCCATGTTTATCGGCTTTGACTATGGCACTGCAAACTGTTCAGTGGCAAAAATGGAATCAGGTGAGCCAGTATTGCTCAAGCTTGAAGAGAGTAATTATTTCATTCCTTCCACGCTAGCGGCTCCGACGCGTGAATCGGTATCTGAGCATCTATTTCGACATCGAAATATTAAACCGTTCGATCAGGTCGGAGAGCAAGTACTTCGCCGCGCAATCAACTTAAATCGCGAAGAGAGCATTGAACTGGAACCCGAGGATATCGATTTTGGCCAAGCGGCACTGAATCGCTATTTAGAAGATCCTCGTGACATTTACTATGTTAAATCGCCAAAGTCATTCCTTGGGGCGTCAGGTCTACGTGACGTGCAACTCGCCTTTTTTGAAGACTTGGTTTGCGCCATGATGGATAACATCAAATCGCAGGCAGAAAATGACGCTCAACAAACGATTACGGATGCGGTGATTGGCCGTCCGATTAACTTTCATGGCCGTGGCGGTGAAAAGGCCAATATCCAGGCGGAAGGCATTCTTTTAAAGGCAGCGAAACGCGCTGGATTTAACAACGTAGAGTTTCAATTTGAGCCTGTCGCAGCGGGTTTAGAATACGAAGCGACACTTACCGAAGATAAGACGATCCTAGTGGTCGATATCGGTGGTGGTACAACCGACTGTTCACTGATTCAAATGGGTCCGTCATGGTCTGGTAAAGCAGACAGAACCGCGAGCTTGCTGGCACACAGCGGTCAGCGTGTTGGCGGTAATGATTTGGATATTGCGATTGCGTTTAAGCAACTGATGTTCCCGTTTGGCATGGAAAGCAAAATGGAATCGGGCATCGTGATGCCGACGACTCAGTTCTGGAACCCAATCGCGATTAATAACGTCGAAGCGCAGAATGACTTTTATTCCCGTGACAACCTTGGAGCGTTAAAGCTGCTTCATAAGCAGGCGCAGGAACCGGAAAAGCTTAAGCGTCTGCTTGAGGTTTATCATGAGTCTTTGGGCTATAACATTGTTCGTCGTGCTGAAGAGGCGAAAGTAGCGCTTTCTGATGATGCTTCGTATCGCGCAGGTATTAACTTGTTGTCCGAGCTTATCGAAGTGGACGTAAAGCGTGAAGAAATGATTGATGCTATTCAGTCACCAAAAAATAAGATGACCGCATTGGTCACCGAAGCCGTCGAGCAAGCTGGTGTTAAACCGGACGCGATCTTTATGACGGGTGGTTCTGCACGTTCACCTATTTTACGCGATGCCGTGCAGTCGGTACTGCCGAATATTCCAGTGGTTAGCGGTAATTACTTTGGTTCGGTCACTGCGGGTCTGGCTCGTTGGGCCGAAGTGTGCTTTAAGTAATCGACAGTCCGAAAAGAGCCCGACCAATTGGTCGGGCTCTTTGTATTTATAAACCAGTTAGCGATTAATGGTTCATATGCTTTTCCATATGACCTTTATTTTCGACAGCTATCTCTACGTCTACTTTACCTGCGTTTTTAAACGTTAACGTCATAGGGAAGCGGTCACCTTCTTTTAGCGTCTGATTCGGGTTAAAAATCATCAGGTGGAAGCTTCCTGGTTCCAGTGCGACCGTACCTTTTGCTGGTACGCTAATCTCGCTAACCTTCACCATCTTCATCACGCCATCTTCCATAATGTGGTTATGAAGTTCGATGCGCGCCGCAATTGGGCTTTGTGCCGCGATCAATGCGTCTTCTTTTTCACCGTGGTTGTTGAGTTGTAAGAACCCGCCAATAACAGGAGCATTAGGTGGTGCTTCACGGCTCCATGGGTGATCAATATGAATCTGACCCGCTTCATATTCGTGAGCAAGGCTGACTGGGCTCATAACGAGAGCTGCAAAAGTAATAGCAAGGGTTTTAATTTGTTTAAGCATGGGTATTTTTCCTTTTGAATATAATGACTGCCCTGACCAAACGTAGGTGAGGGATTTTGTTGTTTTTAACCTGATTACTTTTTAGGAATTCAGGCTGGAAAAATACAAGGTGGAGATTGTTTTGGGGCGAGATGCTTGTAAACCAATCTTCCGGAAAGCGTAAAATGATAGGGAATCAGTGCGTGTTTAACACGTCGGAACCAATGGGTAGTGCCTAAGTAAAGCCCAATAGCACACAGCATGAAAAACTGCACGGCTTGAAGCAAAGGACACTCAAACTGAAAACCTTCGTGTAAGTTAAGGTCATGGATAACTGGTGAAGCGTCTTGGTTATTAGCCGCAATCAGCGTGTCGATGTCGACCCATTTAAAACCGTCCGCAGTACAAAGCAGTACTTTTTCGTTTTGAACTTCGCTTAACCAGTTTGTGTTATGCACATTTCTTGGGTTAAGTACCGCAGTCGAAGCGAGATAGAGTTGAAACAGCACAGCGAAGATGACCGTCAAAGCGGCTACGCGTTGCGTTCTCTGCGATGTCTGAGTCATTTCCATGTGGCTTTTTTAATTGTTGTCTTTTGGCGCAGGATACTAACAAATATCCCTGAAAATGTAATGGTAAGATAGATAAAAGGTGATTCAACTGTATTTTATTTGTGTCTCGCTGGTGGGGCGAGGGTGTGAATAAGCGTTACCATTAGCCTAAATCTGTATTTAATCCTTTGTCAGTACAGGGCTTGCGATAATTGGTTGGTGAATTAGCGTGCTGGATTTGCGGGATATCAATTCAAAATGAGCATCTATTCTGCACTTGTTTACCATTAACGCAAATATGACAGTAATTTAATACAGGATACGGTATTCTCTCCCACCTTTGTTATATCCCTGAGCGTGTCTTAGTAAATTATTGGCCGCGCAATCTTAAGAAATTTCTCCAATGAAATACGAACAACAGATCGAGTTTCGATACCCTAAAGGTCGTTTTGCCATGGTGAGTGTTTACGCATTCACGGGAGCGGCGATATTAGCATCGACCATTTTTTCTCTTTTGCTGTTTTTGTCTATAGACGAAAACCCGATGATGCAGACCTTGTTTGGTGGTCTGGCTATCATATTCGAAGCCGGTAAGTTCTATGCCTGGTATGAGTACGGTGAACGTCGCGCTCACAGAAACTATCCCGGTGCGATTACCGCATTGGTGTTTTACTCTGTGCTCGCTGCTATCTCTATTGGCGGCAGTGTCGGTGGCATAAACAGCGCGACCAATAGTGCACAAAGTCATATATCAGTTGAACAAGCAAAAGTAGACGCCTTCAACCGACAGATTGAAGCTATCGACAAACAGATCGAGCTTAACAATATTGCTGCTCAGAAATATATCGAGATGGAACGTATTGCCACAGGTGTTACGCGAATTCAGGAGCAAAACAAAACACTGCGCGAAGAGCAGCAAAAACTGGCTATGGAGCGTGACAGCTTACCGCCAGTAACTCAAGGTTCAGTCATCGGATTGATCGACAGTCTTGCGAAAGCGTTTGGTACGAGCTCTCAGCATGCTCAGCTTGGGCTGGTCGTATTCTTATCCATCCTTCTCGACTTTTTTGCCGCGTTCTTTGTAGGCTTAATTGGTGAAGAACAACGTTTTCGTTACTTCTACCGTCGTTACGATGGGATTAGGCTAGAACGTATTCGAGATATCGAACCAGAGCCTGCGGGCTACCTTCCTCACATTAAAGAAGAACAAGAGCCAGTGGTGCAAGAAGAAAAAGTTGAACCGCAAGCACCAGAGGAGCCTAAGCCTTTGATAGAACAAGTGAGTGATGCGCTCCGATCGCATCAGATTACTTGCACTAAAAAAGCGGTGGCTAAGGAATTTAGGCTTTCTGCTGAAGAAGTAGACAAGGTGTTTGAAACGCTTGCAGAGCAGGGGCTTGTCGGTAAAAAAGCGAATCACCATTACCACTGGATTGGTGAAAAAGAAGCGGCATAGCGCGCAATCTGAATGGTAAAAAAGAGCGTCAATTGACGCTCTTTTGCTATCTATACTCGAGAGAACTAATCTTTCGTCAACTTTTTAGTCACGTCTTTTACCGTTGTCTTTTCTTTTTCTGGTGTCACCGCATCAACGGCTTTTCCTGCAATCCCGTCATCCGGAACCTTATCAGCTGCTGTATCTTTTAATGCTTCTTTAGGTGTACAGCGCCCACCAACACCAACCACTGCTTTCGTCGCTGCGGCTTTTGCTGCCTTGCCAGCGTCACAATCTGGGTCAAGGACACCCGCATAGGTCGCTGTTGAACCGAACAGGAGGATCAGCAGAGCTAAATTACATTTCTTCATCATTGTCACCGTAGGGGTTAAACATACTTAAAGTGTAATTGAGTTATGTGAGTTTGTTAGTCTGGAAAATCGTTCTGCTTCTAACATACAGTGAAACCAGTAAAAACCAGAATTTGAAGTAGACTGAATAGAGCGAAATAGAAACTCAAGGAGTCAGTATGCTTTCATATTTGGTCAGCAGAAGTATTGAAATCGAAAAGTCTCAAAAGGAAATTATCGACTATCTAAAGGATTTTAAGAACTGGCCAGAATGGTCTCCGTGGGTCATTCTCGAACCGAGCTGTGAACTCACTTATCTTGGGGACCAAGGGCATGTAGGAGCGGCGTACGAGTGGAATGGGCAGCGCATAGGTTCTGGCTCTATTGTGTTAGAAAGTACCCAAGAGCACCGATTGGATATGGAGTTGCACTTTTTCCGACCGATGAAAAGTCACGGTAAGGTCACTCTGATAGTGACGCCGTCACAAAAAGGGTGTTTGGTTGAATGGCAATTGCATTCTTCGACTCCGTGGAATCGATTTTTTCTTAAAAGTGTATTTAAGTCGATGCTCGAAATGGATTTTGACCGCGGGCTCAAAATGCTCAAAAGCCAATTAGAAACTGGGAAAGTGTTGTCAGAACTTGTTGAAATAGCTAATCGCAAACAACCAGCCATTCATTACGTTGGCATATCAGGTTCTGGAACGATCCTCGAGTTGGGCGAAATCATCAGCGATCACATGAGTCGATTGAAAGAAATGGTCGCCGTTGAAAATGTGTCCGTGAATGGTCCCATGTTTTGTTATTACCTCTCCATGGATATGAAGCTTGGCCGATTCGAGTTTGTCACCTGTTTACCTGTCGACAGTCCAACTTCAGTACCAGAAGGGTTTGTTTCAGGGACAATTCCAGAGTGTGATACTTTTGTCGTTGAGCACTGGGGAGAATATCGACTACTGGGTAATGCCTGGGCGATGGCAATGAACTTAACGCGCAGCAGCGGGGTTAAAGTGAAAAGTAAACCCCTTGGAATCGAGCGTTACTTAAATAGCCCTGATGAGGTTGAGCAAGCGAATTTAAAAACTGAGGTGATACTTTTCGAAAGGTGAGGTTTTACTAACACTTTGATAGATAGAGTGAAGATGTCTTTTATTGTTATCCGTAGGCAATGTTTGCTTCGTTATTTAATGTGAACCAAAGCACAAAGAAAGGCTCTATTACCAAAGTTACAACTTACTGTAATAAATATTTAATATAGGTATGAGTTGTAAAAAAACTTTAGTTTAGACATAGTGTTATTAAGTCGTTAAGAAACGGCTTTAAACCGCAAAAAGGAGCTTGCCTATGCACAACGAAATGATTCAACCTTCACACTTCGGTATTATCGGCCGTACTTGCATTGCCTCAATCATCATGATTGCAGGTGTTTTCACTCTTCTTTAACAGAGCTGTAGATTCTAAACTTCTACATAGAAAACGACGCAAAATTCAGGGAATTACCTTAGATGTTTACAAGGTATTCCCCTGAACTCCCATCTAGTTCAACTTCTGTTAGCCCACCAAGCTAAAAATCAAAGCACTCACCGCGACAATACCTGTCACTAAGACAAAATAAGTAGATAGCTTACCGCGATAATCTTTTAATGATTCAATCTTATACACAGCCATCATTGGCATAATGAATAAAATCATTGCGATAACTGGGCCGGAAAGGGCTTCCATCATACCAAGAATGCTCGGGTTCATGATCGCTGCTATCCAAATCGAAATAAACAGCACAACCACACTAACTTTATCTGCTCGGTGTTGAGGTAGGTTTGAATTTTTCGTCAGTAACCCGTTCAGGCTTTCTCTTGCGCCCAAAAAATGGCCTAGGAAAGAGGAAGTGATCGCAACAAAAGCGACCAAAGGCCCCAGCGTTGCAATGAATGGGTTATCAGTCGCATTGGCCAAATAAGACAACACGGATACGTTTTGCGCTTTCGCTTCAGTCAATTGCTGCGGAGAAAGGGACAAAACGCATGAAAAGACAAACAGCAGTACAAACGCGATCAGCATGACGCTTGTGCGGCGGAGAATTAGCTCGGATTTGAAGTCGGCGTCTTTTCCGTAGTGGCGTCGTTGCACGTTGGCGAAGCTTGATATCGCTGCTGCGTGGCTAAAAGAGAAAATGACCACAGGTACGGCTAACCACATGGTGTTTGCAAACGACCCCATTTCTGGCGCGTTTAACATTGGCATCGTCCAGTTGGGCATCAAATAGAATGATAGGAAAGCAAGGATAGCGACTAACGGGTAAACCATAACCGCAAAAGCACGCAACATTACTTTCTCTCCAGCCATCATAATCGCAATCAAGCCAAAAACGAGAACACCAGAAAGAAGAGGACGGGGAATGGACGCCATGCCAGCCTGATTCACCATAAAACTATCAACGGTATTGGTAATGCCTACGCCATAGATCAGTAGAATTGGAAAAATAGACAGAAAATACAGCAATGAAATCGCACGTCCCGCTTTTGCGCCAAAGTGCTCTTCTACCACATCCGTAAAGTCGGCATTTTTAATTTTTGAAGATAAGACAAATCGAGCCAACCCTCGATGGGCAAGATAAGTCATAGGAAAGGCGAGTATCGCCATACTTACTAGAGGCCAAAAGCCACCAATACCTAAGTTGATTGGAAGGAATAAAATACCAGCACCGACCGCAGTGCCAAATAGGCTAAGCACCCAATGTGTATCGTGTTTAGACCATGATGTAGTGTTTAACTCACTATAACCTAAGGTTTTTTGAGACTCTTTCACTGAGGAATTGCCTTCTTATAAATAATAATGTGGCAGATGGTATATTTTTTAGTGGTTGTTATCACATTGGAAAGGTGGTGAATCATACTGTAAAAAAGGCAAATTCATAAATTTTCAAACCATGAATATTTCAAAAAAGCAGTTTTTTATGTAGGTTTTGGGTTTTATAATTAGTTGTAAATACCTTTTTTGTTCATTTTTTTGGGATTTGATTTTGTGCTTTAATTTTGAACATCAAGGAATGATCTGTGGTAATGCCTTCATTTAGAGGATGAGCGTGACGGCTAATCTACAACAGCACATCCGTCTAAAACCCGAGAAGTAGACCAGGTTGTGAGCGTATGAGCAATTCTGCACGATAATGAGTGCCATTTGCACTCAATCAGTGCGCAGTAATTTAAAGGATACTTATAAGAAAATCTTCAACGTGTTGTTATTTAAGGTTTTTAAAAGTTGGCACTTAGATTGCAATACTATAAATGTTCATCGTTAACTCGATGCACCGCTCTCCTTAGCAGGCGGAGATGCGGGATAGGGTATTACTTTTGTTAAATGTACTAACAGCGTTTAAGGCAGTGCAGCCTCTCTCGGTTCGAGAGAGGTTTTTTTTTGCTTGTCGCATCGTTCGGTATCATTGCTGACATTGTTATCCGCATCTAATTTGTGAGTGAAACAATCATATATTTGGCGAAGTTGCTGAGTCAGCTCGAAAGGTCAACAAACCCTGAGGTATACGTCTAGCATTGATTGTAATGAGAAACGTGGTACAACTACGTTTATTATTTTTAAGACATTAAAAGCCGATAATAAGAGGGAATATGAGCAGTATTTTGGAATGTATCCGCACGGCAGGACGCGGAGAGCGAGGCAGAAAACCTCTGAACTTTGATCAGGCCTTCCAAGTAATGGATGAATACTTAAATGGTGAGTTTGACGATGACCAGATGGCGATGCTTTTAATGCTCATCCGAGTACAAAACGAAACTCAGCAAGAAATCGCAGGCTTTGTGAAAGCATTTCAGTCTCGTATGCCTGCAATAGGCGCAGATATTGATTGGCCTTGCTATGCAGGCAAACGTCAAGCAGCAGGGCAGCCATGGCACCTTCTATCAGCAAAAATCCTTTCAAATAACGGCTATAAAGTTTTGATGCATGGCTATCATGATCGCCAGTCTGGACGTCGTCATGCAGAAGATTACCTAAACAAGCTTAACATTCAAAAAGCGCAATCAACGGAAGAAGCGAAACGAATCCTGGAGACAGAAAATATTGTCTACCTTCCTTTAAGCGTCTTTGCGCCTCGAGCTGAAAAGATGATTGGCTGGAAAAATCGTTATGGATTGAGAACGCCGATTAACACGGTTGTTCGCGCATTAAACCCTGGTCAAGCGACAATTGGAATTCGTGGCAGTTTTCACCCTGGTTTCCAGCAGCTTCATGCAGAAGTCGAGCATGAAATTGGACAGACGCGTCATGCAGTTGTTTCGTTCAAAGGTCAATCTGGTGAATCGGAATATAACCCTAAAGTCAGCCAAACCGTTTGGTTGAGCCAAACCAGTGGCGTTACTTCGCACTACTGGACTGAGCAAATGATTTCTGAAGTGCCTCTGCCTTCTTCTTGCCTGTTTGAGACATCAGAGCAAGATTTAACACAAATGGCAAATACGGTGATTGCAACAATGGCGGTTGTACTATTCGCTGAAATGCAAGACCGAGAAAAAGCTTACGAACGAGCTTTTTCGATGTGGGAGAGTTATGTTCAACAAGCGTAACGAATAACGTTTTGCCGGATAGATTAAGCAGATACAAAAATGCGCTATTTTCATAGCGCATTTTCATTATTGCATTATTGGCTTACAGCGAATCTACCATCAGGCAATCTTAGTCAACCAGTTATGAGTATCTGGCGCTTTACCCCATTGGATATCGTTCAGTGCTTGGCGCAATTTTTTCGCCGCTGGGCCAGCTTCACCAGTACCAACTTTAAAATCTTGACCGTTGTGGATAAGCGTACCGACAGAAGTTAGTACCGCTGCAGTGCCTGAAAGCATTGCTTCAACGCCCGGTTTAGCGGCGCGCTCAAGTAGCTCTTCCACAGAGACTTCGCGTTCTGTAACGGTCATACCTAGATCTTTAGCAATCGTTAGGATACTAGAGCGTGTTACACCGTGTAAGAAGCTTGAATCTAGGGCTTTAGTAATGATCTCGTTACCATCAACCAACAGGAAGTTTGCAGCACCTGTTTCTGTAATGTAGCCGTTTGGACAGAAAAGTACTTGGTCTGCCTGGTATTTTGATTTTGCTTCTAAAGTTGGTGCTAATGCACTCGCGTAGTTACCACCACTTTTGATCATACCCATGTGTGGCGCACAACGTTGGCCGGTTTCGTCTAGCAGTAGACGTAAGGCGTGGGCACCGCCAGAGAAATAGTCACCTACTGGAGAAAGTAGGATATATAGCATTGATGAGATTGAAGGTGCTGCTGCTTTACCAACGGCTGCCTCTGTACCAATGTGAGTTGGACGAATGTACATTGAGCCTGGAGGCAAAGGCACTTCAGATGAGAACTCAGACACAATATCAACAATCATTTTTGATACTTGTTCTTTATCAATCTCAGGTAGCGAGAGTAGCTGACTACTTTGAGCAAAACGCTCGACGTTTTGATCCATTCGAAAAACGTGTACGCTGCCATCTTCGTGACGGAATGCTTTCAGACCTTCAAAGCAAGTGCTTGAGTAATGCAATACGTGAGCGCCGGGATGAAGTGAAATACTGTCTGATGTAACGATCTGTGTGTCAGACCATTGATTATTTTCAAATGTTGCTAATGCCATCCTAGGCATAAACTCAGTACCAAAAGCCGCCATTATGACTCCTTTCTTATTCAAATTATCAAGCAGATAGCTCTGCCTTGTTCAATATGCGTGTTTGCATTATATGTTTTTCAACTTTGTGCGTTAACAAACAAGTAACGATTGTATGCGTTCTGGAGTGCTAAGACTTAGAGCAGAGTGGCATAAATTAGCATAAAGATAGTTTCAATCAGAATGTTATCTGTATCGCACAAAGTTAGTTTGTAAAACCATGATGAATGGAAAATGTGATAACAGCAAGCAGAATGTCGCATGCGATACGGATAGATATTAAATTACCTCGATCTCGGGTTAATCAAAGCTGAACCACCCAAAATTCATATTCTGGTATTGCTTCCTTATCACCCATTCAGGTGATTTTTGAGTGATTGAATTCCTCGTCGCAAGATAAGCTTATTAATAGATCTATAGTTAAGTCGGTTCCCCTATAAAAAGTAAGGAGAAGGCTTATGGGATCGTTTCTCATTTTTAATTTCGACGGAACAGGCAATGAACCGGAAGATGCGAAGCAAGAGGTAAAATATAAAGCGAAACAAGAAGATGACAACATCAGTAATGTTCTCAAGCTTCATTTGATGATGGGAGGTAATCTTTTCCTGAGCGGAGAGCAATATGGACAATGTGATCAAAACACCGTCGATCATTGCTTTTATTATCAGGGTGTTGGTACAAATGGTAGTTGGGTCAAACGCGCAATAAATCAAGGGTTAGCGTTGGAGAGCTGCGATGTGGCTTCGATACTTAACAAAGCCAAAGCCGATTTTAATAAACACTATAAACAAGGCGATATTGTGCTAGCCACTGGGTTTTCTCGCGGGGCGGCATTGGCACGCCGTTTCGTTGGTCTGATAGCGAAAGAGCATCCTAGCGTGACCGATAACACCAAGCCATTCGTTTTTCTCTGCGTGTTTGATACGGTCGCAAGCATTGGGTTACCCAACTTGAGTACCGCAAGCAGACCTGACTATGATGTTGTATTTGAATATGGATGCACCTTATCACACATCGTCAAACAAGCGATCCATATGGTTAGCCTGGATGATAAACGTCGGGCATTTCAGCCAACTTTAATGAACCACGATCCGAAGAGGATCCATGAAATTTGGTTTGCTGGTGCACATTCGGACGTTGGTGGTGGCTATTACCGCGACGGTCTGTCGGACATTACGCTAAGTCACGCGATGAAATGGCTTGAGTATATGACCAGATATCATTCTCTCCCTGCAATTCAGTTTAAATTTCCGAGCCAAGCCGATATCGACAGGGCTTGTCCAAAGAGACTAAAAGGGATGATCGGCCTTGATGATTTACAGCGAAATCCAAATTCTTTAGGAAAAAACCACCAGCAAGATAGGTGGCCAATCATTGATTGGGTGACTTTAGATGATCGACGTTGTTGCGTGATCGATAGAGATAAAATCAATGATGATTTGTATCCTGTCATTCATTACGCTGTTGCGGAGCGCTTACATCGGGATGACGACTACCGTCCTAAGTCTCTAATGAATAAACGCCATTATCTTTGGTATGACTTTATCAATCCTCCTGTGGACTGCCCTAGCTATACACAGCACATTCATTATGCAGCGGTGAACTGGGAAGAGTTGAGCGTCTCTCAATCGGTTGAGCGTATGATCGACGCTGACCGATTTTACAACTTTACCGGCATAGTGGTTAAACAAGGAGAGGAGTACGAGATTTCGGTTCGAGAAGGAGATAGCTGGCATGATGGAAAAGAGATCAGTTGTGACGGAGATGGTTGGAACTTAAACCATGTACAACTGGGATTAGCTGAGCTGCCGATTCGAGCGATGAAAGGATTACGTAGAGTGCCGAGTTCTGACTGGTTTACGCTTTGTGCAGTGGTTGATAGTGATGACGATAGCGCAAGAGCGGTTGGACAGAGGGGCGTTTATCGAGTTACCAAAACAGGGGAGTTGCAGTTCTTTGCAAACGATCTGAAGTTTAAGTACGGCAATAACAGTGGCAGCCTTCGAGTTCGAATAGAAAGAATTAAATAAATTATCTGAATTTATACGCGAAAACGCCATAGGGCTCAGATGCTTATATTTGATTGGTGGTAAATGAGTCCTATTGCTGATTTTTTAGATAAAAGTATTCAAGTTTGAACAGTTAACATTAACATTAATTTTTTAAATGTTTCATCCCTCTTTATTTATCAGTATGTTGTTACTTATTTCATGGTAATTACATAGCCGCACAATTAACAATGCGTACTACCAGGTCAGGCATTTTTCTTAAATGAGTTATTAATCATCACTGGTCAATGCGTTATTTATATGCATTTTTATTTATATAAATATCAACAATTGATCTAGAATAGTAGATACCATTTCCTTATTACTTAGTTAAATATATTTAAGCTGTTTACTTTTAAATACATTTCTAGTTAGGTACTAGAGGGTTAATACAATGAAAATTACAGAGTTGTTAACCATTAAAACGCCACTTCCCGTCAGTGAATTAGTTGAAAAACAAGTAGAAGAGTTACAAAAGGCGCTATGTATTCTCGGCTACCCGGTAGGTACAGTCGATGGACTCATAGGGCCTAAAACTCGCAACGCATGGGCCGAGTTCAAAACCGATGAACTACCAGGAAACCCTGGCCTAATCGGCAAGGAGTCGATTGAGCGTTTACAAGTGAGGTTAGATGGCATTACCGCAAATGATACTTATGACTTTACTTGTAGAGAAGGCGTGATAGACGCAATCAAACATGAATGTGTAGAGCAAGGCTTAGTACTCGACACACAGAAAGCATACGTACTCGCGACAACTCAGTGGGAAACCAATCAAACGTTCATGCCTGTTCGTGAAGCCTATTGGCTTAGCGAAAACTGGCGAAAGAAAAATCTCAGATATTTTCCGTTTTACGGTAGGGGATTTGTACAACTTACTTGGAAGAATAACTACGAGAAGTATTCACAGTTACTGGATATAGATATGACTAATCAACCAGATATTGCCATGCAGCCTAATATTGCTTTATTTGTTCTTATACATGGTTTTAAAACCGGCACCTTCACTGGTAGAAAAATATCTGATTATATTAATGATAATAATACAGACTTCATTGGTGCAAGACGGTGTATTAATGGCTCTGATAGAGCTCATGAAATATCCGAGATTGCAAAGGGCTTTCTAAGGAAGTTTTAATTAAACAAATCAAATCGGCAACTTATTGATTGGGCGATGAAATTATTAAAATAAATATTATCGTCCCATTATACTTACTTTGTCAGGTATATTACTTAATTAGTTGAAGTAGTGTTTACCTGTAATTCTGTATATCCGGTGCTTTCATCCATCTCACGGCTAAAGGTGAGTTTAGGGTAACTATGGATGATTAACTCAGCTGTCGTATCTATGATTGTGCCTTCCATTAAGTGTCCACCCCAAACGTGCCCGTGCTCATCGGAAAGCGAAATATGTACATGTTGATGCTCGGGTGTCAACGTACCCATTACCGATACAATTTCTAAAGATTCTTGTTTGATTAAAGTTGATTTGGCACCCGCGAGACGAAGCTGGAGTTGTGACACACAGCCGACGCAAGAAGCGATTGAGCCTGCTTTAATGCCTTGTTCCAGCACAATCTGCGCGAGGCATTGTTTAAGATCCATGCCTTTGGTTAGCCTAACTACGATGATGTTTAATGACATATTATTTCCTTATTAAGGTGAGTAAACACGATAACGCTGTGTCTAAATCGTCATAACGCTTGGCCTTACCAAGTACCCGCATTCCTTGCATATTGTTGAGAATAAAACAGGCTAGTTCTTTTGGTTTGAGCGTTTTAGGAATTAATGTTTCCCTTTGTGCGTTTTTTATTGCTTCAGTCATGATTTCGATGAGATGGTCAAACAAAAAGTGCCCCATACGTAATACATCGTTATCTTCACCAGCGTGTTCTACCAACGCATTTTGAACAAAACATCCGTAGCTACTTTTGCGCTGTAGTTTGGCAAAAGACGTCAAAAACGCTTCGATTTCACGCAGGGAAGCGTCATCTTTACTCAAATTCTCCAGAGAGGGTAACGAGACTTTTTTCAGGTATGCGTCTAACGCCTCGTAATAAAGCTGCTGTTTGTCGCCATAGGTATTGTAAAGGCTGAAACGGTTAATGTTCAGCTCGTCTGTGAGATCGGAGATAGAGGTATTTGAAAAACCTTTGCGCCAGAACAGGTTCATGGCGACCAAGAGCTTCTCATCTCGGTCAAAGTTAGCTTTTCTTGCCATATAGGTACCCACTTAAAAATCGTTGCTTTGATAGATTTTTCAATCTTATGAAGTGACGAGTAATTATATTCTTGACTGATCGTTTATAAACTGGCTACAGTATAACCTAACCGAACAGTTAGATAAAGGAATAGGGTGTTACATGAAGCTATATGAAACCGCGATGACGCCAAGTTGCAAGCGCGTTAACATTTTTCTTAAAGAAATCGGTGGAGATGTCGAACGAGTCGCAATAAATGTACGTGACGGCGATAACCTTACGGATTCTTTCAAACAAAAGAGTGTGAATGGAAAAGTTCCGGTTTTAGAGTTCGATGACGGCACCACAATTTGTGAAAGTGTGGCGATTTGTCGCTATTTCGATGAAGAGTTCAGTAACGATCTCAACTTATTTGGTGGAAATCAACGTGAACGTGCTCAGGTTGAAATGTGGCATCGTGTTGTTGAGTTTCAGGGGCTATACGCAGCATTTCAGGCATTCCGTAACATCAGCGCTATCTATAAGGATCGCGAAAACTGCGTAAAAGAGTGGGGCGAGGAGTCAAAATCTCGCGTATTGGAATTTTTACCGGTTTTGGATAAACGTTTAGCGGAAAGTGAGTTTATCGCGACTGATCGATTTACTATTGTAGATATTACTGGTTACCTGTTCGTTGGATTTGCAATTAATGCACTTCAGATTGATGTGCTTTCAACGGCTCCAAATATCGCTCGTTGGTTTGAGAAAATCTCAGCTCGAGAAGCCTTTCAAAGCTAAAATACGCTGATCGTCATCGGGT
Source organism: Vibrio sp. dhg (assembly GCF_003443775.1). Lineage (NCBI taxonomy): Bacteria > Pseudomonadati > Pseudomonadota > Gammaproteobacteria > Vibrionales > Vibrionaceae > Vibrio > Vibrio sp. dhg. The sequence goes on from NZ_CP028944.1 coordinate 120,453, forward strand.
CATAGAAAGCAGTAAGGATAAAGTGGATCTTGCTGCTTTTGACTTCTATGGTATGAAACACGTTCAAATTGTTGAGTATTTCTCTTCTTTTGTAGTCACTCACCTATAATTAAATGTGTCACTGCTAGATTCGCTTTCTGAACGTATAGAATCCCTTGTTCAGGGGGCGTTGAGCATGGGCTTTAATTGGTAAAGTGCGATAGAGACAAGGAGAGGTTTATGCATATTCAACCTAAAACCATCAATAATGTCCTGATTGCAATGTTGATGATTTCTATCTTCGGATTGATTGCAATGTATAACAACAATACCCAGCAGAATCAGGAGATTGAACAGCTGCGTGGTCAACTGATTGAGAAAGAAAATCAGATTGTTGTCTCTAACGAAGCGTTATCGTATACGCGTTACCAACATCAGTTATTAGCAGAAGATTACAATCGCTATAGAGATGAGCAATCAATGAGTAACGTGTTAAGCCAGTAAACCAAAGGTTCTATTGAGGGGAAGGGGAATCACTTTGGATTGCTGTGGGAGCGTATAACACTTAACTCGTTCTATTGTTTCGCACAAACATGTCTAACCTGATAAAAAATCTAAAAACCAAGTAAAGCGTTTCTGCTCTACCTGGTTCCTAGCGCTGACGAGCTGTCACTATTTTGATTCTGTTGTTTGTGTTGGAGTAAGCAAAGCTGCCAACTCTTCTTGTGTAAGTAAATCATCAGTTCTGAACATACCGTTTTCGTCATCTAACGACATTTTTGTTCGGCTAATGAGGTACCTTTTCTGAGTTGGCGTTAAATCTTTGAGTGAATCAATAAGCTCTCTAAAGTTGCTGCTGTTCATTGCCATATATCCCCCCGCTTTAAGCCTATACAGATTTGCCATTCATATTGTCTAAGTAAGCAAAAATCTGCTGATTAATCGTTAATAGCTCCCTATTAACTATAGTGATATCTGACACATCTGGTGCAATATTGTTGCGTGTATCCTCTTCAATTTCTTGTAATGCTGTGACGGCGGTGTCTTCGCCGAAGCTTTCTAGTACTCCTTTTAAGCTTTGCGCTAACAAGTGTAGTTCCGGCCAATTTTCATTGGCATATAACTCATTAATGCGTTCCAACCCATTAACGTGTTCTTCTAAGTAGGTCGAAAACACGGTGATAATGATCTCTACATCGTTATCCATAGCTTTGTTTAACACGTCAAAATTGATCATTTATTAATCCCTGTAAAGAATACGTTGGTTCTATGATGCAGGCAGTCGATTGGTGTAAAAATCCGCGAGATAGCTTTCTAACCAATGAGAACAGTTAGGAGGTATTGCTCGTTGTACTAAGTGTTTGACTCTATGATCGTTTGATGCGTTTGTTACTTCGGCGGTATCAATTGAACTCAGTTTGGGTGTTTGCCCAACTGAATACGTGTGCTTTTTCAGAGTAAAAAGAAGTTTCTGACGCCGATTCCACGATGCTGATTGTTGTTGTGGAATGCTTTGAGCCAGTTTAACTGAGGGGTGTTCAAGTATCTTAGCGTCAGAAGATTGGAATAAAATACAGTATAAACAGGGTAATGCAGAGTCGAGATGAAAAGAGAAGAAAACGAAGCTCCCTTGTGCACTTATTTCACAAGTTGGATTTGATGCCTTTGCACCTAATGGGATGAGTTGGTTAACCATCAAAATTGAAGTCGTTAAACATTGATCAACGACTAACACATTCATCCCATCAAGTGCGACTTCACCCTCAGTCAATGTACGTTTTCCTTGCATAGTATTACTTTTAAACTAGTAACCTGAATAGATAAATTCAAGGTGGCAAGGGTAAAACAAGATATCGCCCAAACTTTAAGGTCTTTCGTATGGTTAAGCGTAGTTGCTTAATGTGATCTAATAGAAAATTCTAGATTTGGTTTGAATATTCTACGCAACAAGCAGATTTGAGGTGATAAGTCGTCGGTCGTTAAATTGGGTGGAAGGCGTAGATCAGAAAGATTAGTCTAAGCGCTTTTTAAGCATTTCGAAGAGCAACGTGGTTTCGAAACACAAAAAAATAGACAAACCGAAGTTTGTCTATTTTGTAGTTTTTTCCAAGTTTTAACTCAGAGATACAACGAAATTAGTCTTCGTAGTTCTCAATGCTTGGGCACGAGCAGATTAGGTTACGGTCGCCGTAAACATTATCTACGCGGTTCACTGTTGGCCAGTATTTCCAAGACTTAGTCGCTTTCGATGGGAAACAGCCTAGCTCACGAGAGTAAGGGCGATCCCATTCTGCTGCTGAAAGATCAACTTGAGTGTGTGGAGCGTTAACTAGAGGGTTGTTCTCTAGTGGCCACTCACCATTTTTCACTTTTGTCATCTCTTCGCGGATTGCGATCATTGCCTCACAGAAGCGGTCTAGCTCTTCCAAATCTTCTGATTCAGTTGGTTCAACCATCAGTGTACCAGCAACTGGGAATGACATTGTAGGCGCGTGGAAACCGTAGTCCATTAGACGCTTCGCGATGTCTTCTTCGCTGATGCCTGTTTCTTCTTTAAGCGGACGAATATCAACGATACATTCGTGCGCTACACGGCCGTTTTTACCACGGTAAAGAATAGGGTAGTGTGGACGCAAACGCTCCATCACGTAGTTGGCGTTAAGAATGGCAACTTTAGTCGCTTCTTGTAGGCCAGCTTCACCCATCATCGCGATGTAAGCCCAAGAAATAGGTAGAATAGATGCGCTACCCATATCTGCTGCAGAAACCGCTAGCTCTTTACCTTCAACACCGTTCTCGATGTGACCTGGTAGGAAAGGTGCCAGGTGAGATTTAACACCGATAGGACCCATACCTGGACCACCACCACCGTGAGGGATACAGAAGGTTTTGTGTAGGTTCAAGTGAGAAACGTCAGAGCCGATGAAACCTGGAGAGGTTAGGGCAACCTGTGCGTTCATGTTAGCGCCGTCCAGGTAAACCTGACCACCTGCTGCATGAACCATTTCACATACTTCTTTCACGTGCTCTTCGTATACGCCGTGCGTAGAAGGGTAAGTGATCATGATGCTTGATAGGTTGTCTTTGTGTTTCTCAATTTTCGCTGCTAGGTCAGTCATGTCGATGTTGCCATCTTCATCACATTTAACCACAACGACTTTCATTGATACCATTGACGCTGTCGCTGGGTTAGTACCGTGCGCAGAGCTTGGGATCAAACATACGTTACGGTGACCTTCGCCACGGCTGTCGTGGTAGCGTTGAATCGCGATAAGGCCAGCGTATTCACCAGACGCACCAGAGTTTGGCTGTAGAGAGAAATCATCGTAACCAGTGATTTCACATAGCTTCTCTTTCAGATCTTTCGCTAGCGCAGAGTAACCTGCCGCTTGCTCTATAGGAGCGAATGGGTGGATAGAACCAAACTCAGGCCAAGTAACAGGGATCATCTCTGCTGCTGCGTTCAGTTTCATCGTACAGCTGCCCAGCGGGATCATACCGTGAGTCAGTGAGAAGTCTTTGTTCTCTAGCTGTTTCAGGTAACGCATCATTTGCGTTTCGCTGTGGTGCGTGTTGAATACTGGGTGAGTCAGGAACTTAGACGTACGACGTAGCGCTTCAGGAATAGCAGCAAACTCGTTGGTTGCGATTTCAGAAGACAGAGCGTTAACATCTTGTTGAACACCAAACACGTCAAATAGAGCGTTGATGTCGTCAGTAGTTGTTGTTTCGTCGAAGCTGATACCTAGTTTGCCGTCAAGCTTACGTAGGTTGATGTCTGCCGCTTGTGCTTTCGCGAAAAGCTCTTCAGTTTTGCCATCAGTATTGATAGTGATGGTGTCAAAGAAGCTATTATGAGCAAGCTCGTAGCCAGACTTAGTCAGACCAGCAGCCAGAATCGCAGTCATGTGGTGAGTGCGACGAGCGATAGTGCGTAGACCTTCTGCGCCGTGGAATACCGCGTAGAAAGATGCCATGTTCGCTAGTAGTGCTTGCGCAGTACAGATGTTTGATGTCGCTTTTTCACGGCGGATGTGCTGTTCACGCGTTTGCATCGCCATACGCAGTGCTTGGTTGCCGTTTACATCGATAGAAACACCGATTACACGACCAGGCATTGTACGCTTATGCTTATCACGAGTTGCCATGAATGCTGCGTGTGGACCGCCGTAACCCATAGGTACGCCGAAACGCTGAGCTGAACCAATAACCACGTCTGCACCCATTTCACCTGCTGGTTTCAGCAGAGTAGAAGCAAGTAGGTCAGTAGCAACCGTTACTAATGTTTTGTTAGCTTGTGCTTTCGCGATGATGTCCGTTAGATCTCGTACTTCACCTGTTGTACCTGGGTACTGAACTAGCGCACCAAATACGTCTTGTTCTGGTAGTGATTCAAGTGAACCAACGAGTACTTCAAAGCCAATGTATTTAGCACGAGTTTTTACAACTTCTAGAGTTTGTGGGTGAACATCGTCAGCCACGAAGAATACGTTACTTTTGCTCTTACCTGCACGCTTACATAGCGTCATCGCTTCAGCTGCTGCTGTTGCTTCGTCAAGAAGAGAAGCGTTCGCGATTTCCATACCAGTTAGGTCCATGACCATTTGTTGGTAGTTAAGAAGCGCTTCCAGACGACCTTGAGAGATCTCTGGTTGGTAAGGAGTGTAAGCTGTGTACCAGCCTGGGTTTTCTAGTACGTTACGTAGAATGACATTTGGCGTGAAGGTGTTGTAGTAACCTTGGCCGATGAACGTACGTTTAATTTGGTTTTGGTCAGCGAATTTACGCATCGCAACCAGCATGTCTGCTTCGCTTTTCGCTTCTGCTAGTGCTAGTGGCTTTTCTAGGCGAATTTGTGCTGGAACCGTTTCTTCGATAAGTGCGTCAAGGTTAGCAACATTGATCGCATCCAACATTTTTTGTTGGTCAGATTTGTTTGGGCCGTTGTGGCGAGCAACGAACTCATTTTGTGTGCTGAGGCTTTGAAGTAATTCAGTCATTGTCCTTTACCTACTCCATCGTTCGGGTAACGTATCGGGTCGTTACTGATATGGTCCGAACATTGAAAAAAAGCTGCCTTCCAGGCGGGGGCAGCTTTGCAAATCTTCCTAATTACTCTTCTTCAATTGAGTTTAGGTATTCTTCTGCGTCTTTTAGGTTGTCTAGTTCTGATGGATCAGACATCTTAACTTTAACAATCCAGCCGCCTTCATATGGTTCTTCGTTGATTAGCTCTGGGCTATCTTCAAGCTCTTCGTTGATTTCTACAACTTCACCGCTGATAGGTGCGTAGATATCTGAAGCTGCTTTTACAGACTCAACAAGAGAGAAGCTATCGCCAGCTTCAATTTCGTCTTCCACGTCTGGTAGGTCAACGAATACTACGTCACCAAGCATTTCTTGTGCGTGCTCAGAAATACCGATAGTTACTGTGCCATCGCCATTATCACGTACCCACTCGTGGCTATCTGCAAACTTCAATGTGTTGTCCATTGCTTAATCTCCAAAAAATAACTGCGTTTAAATTGTTTATTGGTAAAGAGGGAATCGGCCGCACAGTGCTTTCACTTCTTTGCGAACGCGCTGTTCTACTTCTGCGTTACCTTCAGGGCTTTCTACTAACCCATCCAATACATCGCCAATCCAATTACCGATGAGCTTGAATTCTTCTGCGCCAAAGCCGCGGCTTGTGCCAGCTGGTGTACCCAAACGGATACCCGATGTAATCATAGGCTTCTCTGAGTCAAATGGGATGCCATTTTTATTACATGTGATTCCCGCACGCTCGAGAGCTTCTTCTGCTTTGTTACCTTTCAAACCCTTAGGACGAAGGTCAACCAGCATTAGGTGAGTATCGGTTCCGCCAGTCACAATGTCGCAACCGCGAGTCTGCAATACTTCAGCTAATACTTTTGCGTTATTGATCACTGAATTGATATAAGTTTTGAACTCAGGGCCAAGCGCTTCACCAAATGCGACGGCTTTTGCAGCAATAACGTGCATTAGCGGGCCACCTTGAAGGCCAGGGAATACCGCTGAGTTGATTTTCTTAATAATGTCTTCGTGGTTGGTTAAGATCATGCCGCCACGTGGACCACGCAATGTTTTGTGCGTTGTTGTCGTTACAACGTGTGCGTGTGGTAGTGGGCTTGGGTGAGCACCAGTCGCGATAAGACCTGCGATGTGCGCCATATCAACCATTAGAATCGCTTCAACTTCGTCTGCAATTTCGCGGAACTTAGCGAAGTCGATAGTACGTGGAATAGCACTGCCACCAGCGATGATCATTTTTGGTTTGTGCTCAAGCGCAAGAGCACGAACATCTTCGTAATTAATTTCTAGTGTTTCGCGGTCAACACCGTACTGAACGGCATTGAACCATTTACCTGATAGAGCAGGGCGTGCACCGTGAGTAAGATGGCCACCCGCGTCTAATGACATACCTAAAATGGTGTCGCCTGGCTGAAGAAGAGCCAGTTTTACTGCGCCGTTCGCCTGAGCACCTGAGTGAGGTTGAACGTTTGCGTATTCGCAACTAAAAAGTTTTTTCGCACGTTCGATAGCGATTGCCTCAACCGTATCAACGTGTTCACAACCACCGTAGTAACGACGGCCAGGGTAACCTTCAGCGTATTTATTTGTTAGGCAAGTGCCTTGAGCTTGCATTACCGCTTTAGACACAATGTTCTCAGAAGCGATAAGTTCGATTTGTTCGTTTTGGCGAGCGAATTCCGCCTGAATTCCAGCAAAGACAGCATCATCTGTCGCAGAGAGGTTGGTAGAGAAAAAGTTTTCCAAGCTGTGGTTAGGGTAACTCTTGTTCATGGTAGTTGACCTTCCAAATCTGAAAATGAACCCGCATAGATTGAATTATTGGTTTGCGGTTAGGTTCATTTGTCCTCAAAACAGCTGAACTGCATAGCAGAACAGAGCGAACATCCAGCCCTAAAAGTGGGCAAAAACTCCGTCGAATCGTGCGTTACTAATCCAATCTCTCACGCCTAATCGTTTACGGAAAAGTGCATCTCTACATCTAACAAGGCTGTAACATAACGCTTGGGGCGGGAACAATCAACAAAAAATTTCCTATAGGAAACACGTTTGCGATTTTTGTTAACGAGAGCACACTTTAATTAACCTGGTGGACTTTTATCCATTATACGGTTCATGCACAATGCATATAGGGAGAGAGATAAGAACAATTACAGAGGGAATTATGGCAGGAAGTATTTATGATGAGTACCCATCGATGACGCTTGCGAAAGACAATCATGATGAGAGTATCGAGCCTTTAAAGCTTGGGCAGCGTATTAAAGATATTCGCTCAAAGCTGGGTATTACACTTGAAGAGGCGAGCCAAAGAACCGGTCTGGCACGTTCTACACTTAGTAAAATAGAGAACGAGCAGATTTCTCCTACCTTTCAGGCGATGCAAAAATTGGCGCTTGGTTTGCAAATAGATATGCCTCAACTGTTTGAACCACCAAGAAAAAAAGTCGCAACAGGGCGTAGGGATGTTACTCGTAAGAATGAAGGTAAACCTCACCCGACTCAAACCTATGAGCACGAACTACTTGCTACTCAACTTTCCAATAAGAAAATGATGCCCTTCAAAAGCCAGATCCGCGCCCGACACTTTGATGAGTACAAAGACTGGGTTCGTCATGACGGTGAAGAGTTCCTGCTTATCTTATCTGGCGAAGTAAAGTTCTACTCTGAGTTCTATGAACCTGTGGTTCTGTGTGAAGGCGACAGTGTTTACTATGATGCGAACATGGGACACATGTTGACCAGTGTTAGTGAAGAAGATGCACAAATATTGTGGGTCACCGCTAAGTAGTGATAAAAAATTGTAAATTTCCTATAGTGAAAGCAAACGATTGCTATCGGTTGTAAATTCGTTAAAATGGCGCTCAGTTGATGATCTATCACTCAATTGAGCGCCTTTTTTAGCCTTTTGTTGTGATTAAAATGTTAAAAGTCACACTTTTGAAAGCCAACAGTCGTCTTGTTCGTGCAAAATTGGATCAAGCGTGTTTATTATTGGAAACATAGAAAGCGAATGCTGACAGCATTCTCGGGTCTATCTAAATGGAGACGAAAATGACTCAAGAACTTCTGAAAACACCACTGCATGCACTTCATATTGAAGTTGGCGCAAAAATGGTCCCGTTCGCGGGTTACGATATGCCTGTCCAGTACCCACTAGGCGTTAAGAAGGAACACTTACATACGCGTGATGCCGCCGGTCTGTTTGATGTTTCTCACATGGGACAACTTCGTTTGATTGGTGAGGGTGCAGCAGCATTCCTAGAGACATTGGTTCCTGTAGATATCATTGACTTGCCGCAAGGTAACCAACGCTATGCTTTCTTTACCAATGAGCAAGGCGGAATCATGGATGACCTAATGGTAGCAAACCAGGGTGATCATCTGTTCGTTGTGGTTAACGCTGCTTGTAAAGAGCAAGATATTGCTCACCTTAAAGCTCACCTTCCTGCTGATGTTGAACTTGAAATCATCGAAGATCGCGCTCTACTAGCACTTCAAGGTCCAAAAGCGGCTGAAGTACTTAAACGCTTTAATGCTGAAGTAGCAGATATGCTGTTTATGGACGTGAAGAAACTCGAAATCCTTGGCGTTGAATGTATCGTAAGCCGTAGCGGTTACACGGGCGAAGATGGTTATGAAATCTCAGTACCAAACTCTCACGCTGAAGAGCTAGCTCGTAAACTTACAGCGGAAGCTGAAGTTGAGTGGATTGGTCTTGGCGCACGTGATTCACTGCGTTTGGAATGTGGCCTATGTCTATACGGTCACGACCTAGATACAACGACAACTCCTGTAGAAGCAAGCCTACTTTGGGGTATTCAAAAAGTTCGTCGTACTGGTGGTGAACGTGAAGGTGGTTTCCCTGGCGCAGACATCATTCTTAAGCAAATTGAGACCAAAGATGTCGCACGCAAACGTGTTGGCCTAGTTGGTCAAACTAAAGCACCAGTTCGTGAAGGCGCGGAGCTATTTGATGCTGATGGAAATCAAATCGGTGTAGTGACCAGCGGTACAGCAGGCCCTAACGCGGGTAAACCAGTTTCAATGGGCTATGTGCGTGCAGATTTATCTGCTATTGGTACAGAGTTGTTCGCTGAAGTTCGTGGCAAAATGCTACCGATGACGGTAGAAAAAATGCCGTTTGTTCCTCAGCGTTACTACCGTGGCTAATTAGATTAGATAAAAAAATGCCGGGCTGTTTAGTCCGGCATTTTTTTAACTATTAACGAAGGTTTGAGTTTAATCGCCAGCCAGGGCTGAATTCATTCTTATTCGTCAGCAAATTGTTTCGCTCGCGGCTTCATCAATGTTACAACACATGTCGATAACGATATCTTCCAATCTAGTCGGGTGAAGCATGTCTTCTTTCTTAATGCTGAACTGGCTTGCGATGATCGTGTTGAATAGTTCCCAGTGCTTTAACACCATTTTTTCTCTGTCATCAGCAATTTCTGGCCATGTTTGCTGCATCATTGGTGCTAGTGAAGTGGCACCATGAGCAAACAAGAGCATTTGCCATTTAGATTCCCAGTGATCGACCTGCGCGTCAGGGTATTCGCGGTTGTACTCTTCAAAAATGCCAGAGAAAATCGCGCCAAACTCTTCCTTTGATCGCAAGAAATAATCAAACAGCGCATTGTCATCTTGACGGATAGCATCCGCGATCATTTGTATAGGATGTGGGTTGACTAACGTAAACGCCAACATACGCACCGTAAATAGGTAAATCTTTTTGTTAGAAGGGGTGTCTTCGGGCATTTGGTTGAGCAGTTCGGCCATGTAGTCTTGCAAGTACTCATCCATCGCATCACTAACTGCTTGCCAGATTTTTTCTTTACTGCCGAAATGATGTCGGATCAAGCTATGTGAGACCCCCGCTTTTTCACTGATGTTTCTTAGCGAAACTCGCGAGTAACCAAGTTCGCAAAACATATCTGCAGCAACCTTCAGAATGACACATTTCGTGTGTTCCGCTGCTTCAGCACTTCGTCTGCCTTGCTTTCTCTCATTCATAGTTCGACATTTCCCGAATAATAATCAACGCGTTACTTTTACCAGAAACTTGCCTATTTGACTAATTTATTTACTGCACAAATGGAAAATATGTTGATCTATATCTAAATGAGAATATACTGCACAACTGTGTAGTAAATTTGAATTTGGAGATAACGGGTGCGTAAACAATATCTAAAACGCATTTTGGTTGGCGCAGTAATGACTATAAGTCTTTCTGGACTGCTGACTGGATGCAATAAAGCCATATCAGAGCCGTCAGAACCTTTGATTAAACCCGTGAAGTTGCTGGCGGTTAAGGATTTGTCTGTGGCTGATTCCGATGCTTTTCTCGCTCAAATAGATGCAACACATCGTGCACAGTTGTCGTTTCAGGTCGGTGGTGAAGTTGAACAGTTGCTAGTCAGAATGGGTCACGATGTCAAAAAAGGCGACGTGTTAGCAACGTTGGATCCGAAAGACCTTCAATTGGCGCTGAATTCCGCCCAAGCACAATTCTCACTTGCACAAACGCAGTGGCAACGCGCTAAGAGTCTATATAAGAAAAAGCTGATCAGTACTGACGAGTACGACCAAAAAGAAACGCAATATAAAGCGGCTTTAGCGAACTTCGAACAGGCAAAAACCGATTTAAGCTATACAAAGATTCATGCACCGTTCGATGGTGTTGTCTCTTATACGTATGTGAAACCTTTTCAGGTTGTAGGTGAGAAACAGGAAATTCTGAACCTGATTGACAACAGTACCTTGGATGTCTCTTTTACATTACCGGTAACTTACGCAGAGTCTGTATCGCTTGCTTCTTTAAAGGAAGCACACATGTGGGTGACGATGGATAGCGAACCGAACAAACGCATTCCGGGTAAATTCAAAGAAATTTCAACGCAACCAAATTCCGATACCAATAGCTATGAAGCGATTGTGACCATCACTCGTCCTTCTGAGCGCAACTTGCTTACAGGTATGACAGGCCAAGTGCATATCGCGAAACAGAATGTCTCTGACTCAGTGATATTACCTCAGTCAGCATGGGTGAGTAAGGGCATTGACCAAGGTGAGGTTTGGGTAATGGACGGTGAAACACAACAAGTAAGCAAGGTGACATTGTCACTTGGCGACAGTGGTAGCGTTGAATCCGGACTAAAAAGTGATGATTACGTTGTTATTGCTGGTGTTGAACACTTAGTCGAAGGTCAGGTAGTTAAAGCTTGGGTTCGAGAGGGAGGTATTTAATGAAAGGTAAGTTGTTTACGGTTTCTGCTATCGCGCTTGCGGTCCTAACTGGTTGCCAACGCGATACCCAAAAGGCTTCTGAACATTCGCTGTATGTTTCATCCGTATCAGTCGGTGCGCCAGTGAAAAGCCAATTCAGAGCTTTTAAAGGGATTGTGGTTCCGGCCGAACAGACTCCAATTGCGTTCCGGCTCGCGGGTGAAATTCAGCATGTTCTCGTAAAAGCGGGTGATGTGGTTAAACAAGGCCAAATGCTCGCCAAGCTCGATGACAGTCAAGAAAAGCAAGCAATCAACGATGCGGAAGCTCAATACACGTTGGCCATTCGCCAATTGAAGCGTGGTACAGATTTATATGATCGCCAAATGATTTCAAAAGCGGAACTGGACGAACTGACCGCGAATAAAGAATTAGCAGAAGCCAATTTCTATAGTGCGACCAACCAGTTGAACTACACGCGTCTTTTTGCGCCGTTTTCGGGCAAGGTATCTGACGTTTATAAAGAACGTTTCGAGCAAGTTGGTGCGGGAGAAACAGTACTTAATCTTTATCAATACAACATGGTGTATGTACGCATAGAACTCTCTGACAACGTTCTGGCGCTTGTAAATCCGAACACTGAGAATGTGAATTACAAACCTAGTGCGACATTCTCTGGCGATACGAAATCTTACTTGTTGGATTACCTGGAGTACACGAGTGAGCCGAACGCCAATACTCAGACTTATGAAATGTATCTCACGATGCCTCAACCAGAAAAAGAAATCTTACCAGGTACAAGCGTTAGCGTAATGGTTGATATGGTCGAAGCGGGCATCACGTCGATTGATGGTTACAGTATTCCCGTTACGGCGCTGCAAGCAGGCAGTCACAGCAATGAGTTTTTTGTGTGGAAAATGAAGGAAGGCAACGTCACTAAGGTGCCTGTTGCTGTTTCACAAGTAAACGGTCAAGGAGCCATTGTCTCATCCGGCGTCAGCAGCGGTGATGTATTGGTTAACTCAAACTTACGTAAATTACGTGAAGGCAAACATGTGGAAGTGGTGGAGAAGGGACAATAATGAACATTGCTGAGTATTCCATAAAAAATAAAGTCATCAGTTGGCTGTTCATTGTTATTCTCGCCATTGGTGGCATCACCTCATTCCTTGAGCTTGGCCGACTGGAAGATCCAGCGTTCACCATCAAAGAAGCGATGATCATCTCCACTTATCCAGGGGCAACATCTAAGGAAGTGGAAGAAGAACTCACTTATCCGCTGGAAAAAGAGATTCGCAAACTCCCGTATATCGACTTTATTACCTCAACGTCGTCGGATGGCATGTCACAAATAATGGTCAGCATGAAGATGGACTATGGTCCAGACGAGCTGCCACAAATTTGGGACGAAATGCGCCGTAAGATTAATGATCTGCAACCAAATTTACCGCAAGGGGTGCAATCTCTTCAGATCATTGATGACTTCGGTGACGTGTACGGTGTGATGCTGATGTTAACGGGTGACGACTATAACTATGTCGAACTCAAACGCTATGCTGACCACCTAACCCGTGAATTAGAGTTGATCGAAGGGGTCGGTAAAGTTGATATTAGTGGCGACCAACAGGAGATGTTTTTTGTCGAGATTTCGTTAGATCGCCTTGCGTCTTTAAACATTGATATGAACGTGGTCGCGAACTTGCTGAACCAGCAAAATAGTGTGGTGTCTGCAGGTGAGGTGATGGTTAATGGCGAAAGCCTTATTATCCGTCCGAGCGGTGCACTAAATACCGTAGAAGCTCTGGGAAATCTGATTATTCATGGCCGAGATACTGGCAACCTGATCCGCTTAAAGGATGTCGCGACGATTTCACGTGGCATTCAGGAAAAACCAAGCAACGTGATCTTGTTTAACGGGAAGAAAGCGATAAACATCGCTATCTCTTTTGCGTCCGGTGTCAATGTGGTCGAAGTCGGAGAGCGTATTGATGCTGAGCTAAGCAACCTAGAGACCATTAAGCCGGCTGGCATTGATTTGAGCTACTTCTACAATCAGGCACAAGAGGTGGATCAGTCCGTTAAAGCTTTCGTCATTAGTTTGGCCGAAGCGGTTGCGATCGTCATCATCGTTCTGCTGTTTACCATGGGGTTACGTAGCGGTGTCATCATCGGTGCCGTACTTCTATTGACGGTGTTTGGTACGTTTATCCTTATGAATTACTACAACATCGAGCTTCATCGGATTTCTCTCGGTGCTTTGATCATTGCGTTGGGTATGCTGGTTGATAATGCGATTGTTGTTGTTGAAGGTATTCTCGTTGGTCTAAAGAAAGGGCGCTCAAAGGTTCAGTCTGCCGTAGATATTGTAAAGCAGACTCAGTGGCCGCTGTTAGGGGCAACCGTAATCGCCATTACGGCATTCGCACCAATCGGGCTTTCGCAAGATGCGACGGGTGAGTTCATGGGCTCGTTGTTTTGGGTGCTTTGCTTCTCGTTGTTCCTGAGCTGGGTAACGGCTATTACGCTGACTCCGTTTTTAGCCAACCTTTTATTAAAAGAAGAAGATAAAGAAGTCGGTGATGAAGACCAAGACCCTTACAAAGGTTGGTTGTTTGTCGCATTCGGAGCGTTACTCAAAGTTGCTCTGCGTTTTAGATGGTTGACCGTAGCCGCTATGGTGGCATTACTCGTTGGTGCAGTTTTGGCGTTTGGCAATGTTAAACAGCAATTCTTCCCGCCATCTAACACGCCGATGTTTTACGTGGATATGTGGATGCCTGAAGGCACTGATATTCGCGAAACAACGAAAAAAGCAGAAATAGTTGAAAGTTACATTCGAGAACAAGACGATATAGATTTTGTGTCGGTATCAATTGGTCAAGGTATGCAGCGCTTTGTGTTGACTTACCAGCCCGAGAGAAGCTACGAAGCTTATGCTCAGTTCCAGGTTAGGGCAACGGATCGCGAGAATATGTTCAAGCTTTTGGATACGTTGGATGCCAACTTAGCCAAGAAGTTTAACGAGCCGACATTCCAGTTTAAGTTGATGGAGTTTGGTCCATCGCCAGCGTCTAAAATTGAGGCGAGAATTACTGGCCCAGATCCACAGGTACTTAGAGATTTGGCGGTCAAAGTAGAAGACATTTTACATACCGACCCTGGTGCGAGAAACATTCGTCATGACTGGCGTGAGCGCACTAAAGAGCTCGTTCCGGCATTTAATGAGTCGAAGGCGCGTCGATTGGGTATTTCGAAAGAAGATCTGTCAGGCACATTACAGATGGCATTTGGTGGTCGCGCATTAGGTTATTTACGAGACGGAACACACACTCTGCCAATTCTAACCCGACTTCCGGAAGAAGAGCGTGTGGATTTCGAATCTCTGCAAAATGTGAACATTTGGAGCCCATCGCTGCAAACTTACATCCCCGTTGACCAAATCATCGACGGCGTGAAGTTAGATTGGAATGAGCCATTGATTCAACGTCGTGACCGCAAACGTACTCTAACGGTATTGGCTGACCATGATGTGCTGAGTGAAGATACCGCAGCAAGTTTGTTTGCTCGTGTACAACCTAAAGTGATGGCTTTACATCTGCCTGATGGCTACGAAATTACATGGGGTGGGGAATACGAGTCATCGAAAGATGCACAAGATGCCTTGTTCGGCTCACTGCCGATGGGTTATTTGCTGATGTTCATCATTACCATCTTACTGTTTAACTCGGTCAAAAAGCCGCTGGTTATTTGGTTTACGGTGCCGTTATCCATTATTGGTGTGTCATTCGGCTTGTTGGCGACAAATATGCCTTTCAGCTTCACCGCTTTCTTGGGCTTATTAAGTTTGAGCGGGATGATACTGAAAAACGGTATTGTATTGCTTGACCAAATTAACCTTGAATTGGCATCAGGAAAAGATCCTTATCTCGCTATTGTAGATAGTGCGATCAGCCGTGTACGCCCGGTAAGCATGGCGGCGGTGACGACCATTTTAGGTATGATTCCCCTCGTCTTTGATGCCTTCTTTGGCTCAATGGCGATAACGATTATGGCAGGGCTTGGTTTTGCTACTGTACTGACACTGATAGTAGTGCCAGTGATGTTTGCAATTCTTTTTAGGATAAACTCGACCGCTGCATAAGGACTCCTGACTAATATTTAGTCAGACTCCTGCCTAGCCCTGAGAGATTTTCTCAGGGCTTTTTTTGTATCAAAGCCAGATAAAAAAACGCCTCTCTCAACCGGAACATGAGAGAGGCGTAAGATGCCGGGGGGCTTTAAAAGAATATTAAGCAGTAACTTCTTGCTTTGCTTCTGCTTTGTTTTTTAGGAATGCGTATGTGAAACCTGTTACCGCAGTACCTGCAGCAATCGCAACCAGATACATTAGTACTGGAGTGATTGCGTTAGGGATAAGCAGTACAAACAGGCCACCGTGTGGTGCCATAAGTTTTGCACCAAACAGCATAGAAAGTGCACCTGTTAACGCACCACCTGCCATACAAGCAGGGATAACGCGCATTGGATCTTTTGCTGCGAACGGAATAGCACCTTCAGAGATGAAGCATAAGCCCAGTACAAATGATGCTTTACCCGCTTCGCGCTCACTCTCTTCAAATTTATTCTTAGCCAGGAATGTAGCCAGACCCATACCCAGAGCCGGAACCATACCAGCAGCCATAATTGCCGCCATTGGTGCGTAAGTTTGAGAAGCCAGTAGACCAACACCGAATGCATAAGCTGCTTTGTTTACCGGGCCACCCAAGTCGAAACACATCATTGCGCCAAGGATAATACCTAGCAGAACTGCGCGGTCTGAGCCCATGTTGTTTAGGAATTCAGTCAAACCGTTCATGATCCCTGCAACCGGACCACCAACGATGTAGATCATTACTAAACCAGTAAACAGGGTAGCAACGAAAGGAATGATAAGAATCGGTTTTAGTGCTTCCATAGATTGTGGCAGTGATACTTTATCAGCCAGTAGTTTCGCCGAGTAACCGGCAATGAAACCTGCTGCGATACCGCCTAAGAAACCTGAACCGATAGAACTAGCTAGCATACCGCCAACCAAACCTGGAGCCAGGCCCGGGCGGTCTGCAATTGAGAAGGCAATGAAACCTGCAAGAACCGGAATCATAAGCGCGAACGCAGAACCACCACCGATATTCATCAGTGCAGCGGCCATAGTACCTTCTTCTTTAAAGGCTTCGATACCGAACACGAAGGATAGGGCAATGATCAAACCACCTGCAACTACCACAGGAAGCATGTGCGATACACCCGTCATCAGGTGTTTGTACACGCCTTTTTTCTCTTCCGTTGCAGACTCACTAGAAGAGCCAGAGTGCTGGTAAACCGTCGCCTGTTCGAAGGCTTTGTCCATCTCTTCCGCTGTTTTCTTAAGTGCTGGACCAGTCTTAGTACGGTACATTTTCTTACCGTTAAAGCGATCTAGTGGCACTTCGATATCTGCTGCGATGATTACTAAATCCGCTTCTTCGATCTCTTGTGCGGTTAGCTGGTTTTTAGCACCTACAGAGCCACGAGTTTCCACTTTGATTTGGTGTCCACGACGTTTGCCTTCTTCATCCAGCGCTTCTGCTGCCATAAAGGTATGAGCAACACCTGTCGGACAAGCTGTGATAGCAACAATTTTCTTCACAGAGGACGCGGTGCTTTCTGCCGGCGCTAAAACGGTTGTCGCTTGCTCCAGAACACTTGCGCTCTCTACAGCAGTTTGCAGAAATGCCTCGGCATCTTTGGCTACTGCACCTATCTCGGCTTGATAGACTTTTTTGCCTACGAAACGAGAAGTATCTACCGGCGTATTCGCGGCGATGATGATAGCTTCAGCCTGTTCAATGTCAGCGTCTGTAAGTAAATTAGGTTCGATGATGCTCGATTGACATTCAATCTTTGCATTCCATCCCAGTTTAGTCGCTGCTTGATCGAGTAGTCCTGCTGCCAGGATGCTGTTTGCAACACCACTTGGACAGGCTGTAATAATGGCAATATTCATACTGATAACCTTCTGTTCCTTAGTTATTGTCTAAGTTTGTATTAGAGTTAAGCTCGCTCACTTGAGTTTGTAGCTTAATGTTCTCCAGTTCTTCCTGACTGGTAAGTCCAACGCCCACCTGACTCACTGCTAAAGCAGAAAGTGCCGTGGCGAAGCGTAATAATTCGTTCTTTGGCATGACTTGCATGTGGCCCCAACACAGCCCGGCAACAAGTGTGTCACCTGCGCCTACGGTACTGACCACATTCATTCTCGGTGGTTGTGCGCGTAGCCACTCACCTTGATTGAGCCACATCACACCATTCGCTCCCATAGAAACGACGATGTTTTCAATTCCTTTATCAGCCAGCGATTGTGCCGCTTGTTGACATTGTTCTGGCGTTTCGAGGTGCTGACCAACAAAGTCACTCAGCTCTTCGTCGTTAGGCTTGATAAGCCAAGGGTGCGCATCAATGCCCGCACTCAAAGCCGCTTTACTGCTATCAAACAGAACTTTTTTTCCAAGCTGGTGCAGTTTTTCGATCCAAGCGGCGCATAGTTCAGGAGTCACGCCACCCGGAAGGCTACCTGCGAGTACAAAGTAGTCGTGCGTCTCTGCAAGTCGGAAAAGCGTATCTTCGAAACGAGCGATGTCTTCAGCTGTAACCTGAACGCCCGGGAAGTTGATGTCACTGACTTCGCCGTTTGATTCAACGAGTTTTACGTTGATTCGGGTAGAGCCTTCAACTTCGATAAACTCGTCTTTAACGTCAATCTCTGCAAATAGCTGGTGGAAAAGCTCTGGATTATCTTTACCCAAGAATCCGGTTACGGTTACGTCTGCGCCTAAATCACTCAGCACTTTCGCCACGTTCACACCTTTACCGGCAGCATGGAGGTTGCTTTGTTTCACTAGGCTTACTGAGCCCACTTTTAACGCCTCAACCGAGCCTGTAAGGTCTAGCGCTGGATTCAGTGTGATCGTGACGACTTTGTTTGTTTTTGTGCTAGTCATAACCGCCCCTTAACCTTCACCAAGGCCAGATGCGATTGCGTTACCGATTGATTCAAGTGCTTGAGCGGCATCTGGGCCTTCAGCAGAGAACTGAAGTTGGTGGCCGTGTTTCACACCCAAGGCGATAACTTTCATTAAGCTTTTCGCGTTTACTGTTTTACCGTCACCGTCTAGGTTAGACACTTGAATTTTTGATTCGAATTTTTTAGCTTCTGCAACCAGCATTGCACCTGGACGAGCGTGCAGACCATGCGAGTTTTTGATTTTGAACACTGCTGTGTTTCCGTCTCCAGAAGCAGCTGGCGCCATTTCCTCACCTTTAAACAGAGCAAGAACCTGTTCTGCAGATGCGTCGAGTAGTTTGCCGTGCTCTTTGTTGAACACAAGCTGAGAAAGCGTATTTAGCATAGGCTGGTGAGCGTTGTTGCAAGCGGCAAAAGCAACCAATGCTCGTACTGGTTGACCTTCGTAGTTACAATCGTTCGCCGTTGAAACAAAAGAAACACCTGTACGGGTTACTTGTTTGTTGCTTCCTACTAGCCATAGGCCATTACCAAGGTGAGTTGGCGCTTTAGTTACAAGGTCCGCAACAAATTCTTTGTCCGCACAACCTGTGTTTTTAAGTAGGCCGCCAGCGACTGCGCTCATTTGAACCATATCGCTAGCAGGGAAATTGAGCTGAATAAGTGACGCGTCGAAGTCCGCTTCTAGCTGAACATCGCCATGAAGTAGGGCGATAATGTCATCTTCGCTTTTTGCTGTGCGCAGGCGTTCTTCGACACCATCAGCACCCAGAACTTTTGTAAGTTGTTTTAGGATACCAAGGTGTTCATCTGACTTGGCCGCGATACCAATGGCAACGAATACGGTATTACCGTCTCCCCATTCAACGCCTTCAGGGAAGTGATGTACCGCGACACCAGTGGTTTTAACCATTGAGCGAGTGTCGGTCGTTCCGTGCGGTATCGCAATGCCATTGCCTAAAAAGGTAGAGTTTTGGTTTTCGCGATTAAGCATGCCTTCTACATAACCTTGCTCAACCAAACCTTTTTCAGTCAGGCTCTGGGCAATGCTTTTGATTGCTTCAAACTTATCTGTTGCAGATTGCGATAGGGTAATGTCGTTCTTACTTAGCTTAAGCATGGTGCTCTCCAGCATTAAGGTGTCAATTTAAAATTCATTTCGGTTGTGCTGCTTTACGTCGTCTTAAAGATAATGGCGTTAGCGCCCAACATTTCTTGTCTAATTTATTTGTTTTTATGTTTTACTGAAACGATTCAGCAGTGCGTTAAATTTTTTAAGAACTTCAGCAAAACTATTTAAATCAATCGTTAATTTTCGTTCTTATAATCCTAGACCATGTGGCTGATAATTGCCGTGTTTTGGTGATTTAGGTCAATTTTTAGGTTTTTGCTGAATCCTTTCAGCTTTTATACTGAATCGGTTCAGCATATAATTCAACTTATCGTCGGATCATTGATGTATTAATATGATCACGCGCACAGAATAAGGTTAACAATATGACACTGGATGAAATAGCCAAACTGGCAGGCGTTTCGAAAACAACTGCGAGCTATGTAATCAACGGGAAAGCGCAGAAATACCGAATAAGCGAAAAAACGCAAAAGCGAGTCATGGCGGTTGTCGATGAACACAACTACAAGCCAGATCATGCGGCTTCCGCTTTACGAGCGGGTAACTCACGTTCGTTTGGGCTTATCATTCCAGATTTGGAAAACACCAGTTACGCTCGTTTAGCAAAACTTATCGAACAAAACTCGCGTAAAGCGGGGTACCAAATTTTAATCGGCTGTTCTGATGATGATCCGGAAACGGAGCAAAAGGTTGCTGAAGCGTTGATCAGTCGTCGGATTGATGCGCTGTTTGTTGCGAGCGGTATGCCAAATGCCAACGAGTTTTATCTCAAATTGCAAAACTCAGGGACACCAGTGATTGCACTCGACCGTCCCATGGATGACGAGCATTTTTGCTGCATACTGAGTGAAGATTTTGATGCAGCGCTGGAGCTAACCGAATCGGTACTGTCAAACGAGATAAACTCTGTCGGATTGATCGGTGCATTGCCTGATTTACAAATCTCTAAGGAGCGTGAATTAGGTTTCCGCTCAGCATGCCAGCAAGGAAATAAAACGGTTCAGGTCGGCTATGGCCAGCAGTTCTCTCGAGAAGAAGGTAAAAAGGTGTTAGAGAAATGGTTGGCTGACGATCATCTTCCTGATGCTATTGTCACCACGTCTTACACCTTACTTGAAGGTGTTTTAGACATGATGCTGGAACAGCCAGATTTAATGAGCAAAGTGCGTTTAGCGACGTTTGGTGATAATCGTCTACTGGACTTTCTCTCTGTAAAAATTAACTCCTTGCCTCAGCAATTCGAAGTCATTGCGGACAGTGCAATGGAACTCGCATTGAATGCTTCTGCAAAACGTTATAAGCCTGGAGTGGAGCTGATTCCTCGTAAGATAGTGAAGCGCCAGTAATAATTGATTTGCTAACTACAATTTAACCTCTACCGTCAGTGCGACAAATGCATGGTCGCTGGCGTACTTATCCCTCTCAAAAGAGGGATTAACCAAATGCTGATCTAACACTTGATAGTCAACCACGTCGGCGACTGAGACATCAGAATGTTCATCAAACTCTTGTGACAGCAGTATGTAGTCGAGCACATTGCCTTTAGAAAAATGATAGTGGGTTGCAGGGCGATCGTTGAGCGTCGGTGACACTTGTAAATCCCACCCATCTCTGATTTGCAACTCAGTGACGCTGTCACTAAAAATTTCAGTTAATACGCTGTTTACGCCGTTGTTTGTGATGGGTTGGTTCATATCACCCATTAAAACCGTTGGCATCGGTGCGTTTTTGTATTGATTCTGCATTGAATCTCGAAGCATGGCGGCTTCCCATCCCCGTTGCTGTGTTGATAACCAGCGCGCAAGGACACGGCTTGTGTCTTCAGCGTTATTTGAATCTGCAGGACGTTGCGACTTCAAATGAACAACGTAGACCGCGATATGACCAAGTGTCGGATGCACAATCTGCGCGTAAATTGGCTTACGGCTAAATTCTGGTGAAGCATTCATCTCAAATGGGATGAGAGAGCTTCGATCAAACGTGACGGGTTGAACTTGTTCTATCGGAAAGCGAGAAGCGATCGCGACTACCGGATGGGTGTAAATGTATTCGTCTTCTACTTGAGGTGTATCGACAGTGGCAAAGTAGGGGTACCCAATGCTTTTAAAAAATGACTTCGTTTCTTCGATACTGAACACTTCTTGCAAGCCAATGATGTCAGGTTCGAGTTTTTCAATTTGATTTTGCGTCCAGGCAAGCTTTCCTTGCCATTGTTCATGAGAATAAATGTTCTCAAAGTCGTAATAGGCATTAGGTGGAGCAATAAAATTAAATAGGTTCGCCGTAACAAAAGTTATCTGGCTTGGTCTGGACAAAATGCGTTCTCGTTTTACAAATTATCTGGACAGTATATACATAAGACTTTGTCTGTTGCAGGTTTAATCCGCGAAGTTAACACAAACAGCACGTTAAAATTTAGTCTGTGACTCCTGCAAAATTACGCTGAGGTATCTATTTCCCGGCAATCCGTTTAAACTCCCGATCAACAAGTTAAATGAGTAAACGACATGACCCAAGACTACGAACGCGAAGCCTATTTAGATAACGAAGAGTTAGAAGGCGAAGAGATAGAAATCGAAGCGATAGGTATCGAAGTTGATGCCCACCCAATCGAGTTGTATAAGCTTTTCAAAATCGCAAACTTGGTAAGTGGTGGCGGTGAAGCGAAGCACATCATTGATGAAGGTTATGTCGCAGTCAACGGTGAGCTTGAAACGAGAAAGCGCCGCAAAATGTACGATGGCGATTTTTTCGAGTTCAATCAAGAGTACTACGTTGTTGTTTGCGACGCGCCAGTCACGGAACCTGAAGCGAAAGAAGCAAAGCCTAAGCAAGCTCCGCAAAAGCAGCAAAGTAAACCTCAGCCTTCGTCAAACAAGCCAAAAGCGGCAAGCAAGCCGAATAAATCGAATCAGAATAAAGGCAATAAGGCGACTAAACCGAAAAATAGCAAGAAAGCCGCTACGGAAAACAAGCCAAAACCAAGCCGCGATCCGAAAAGCGGACGTAACTCTATCGATTTCTTCTGATAAGGTTTCGATGATGATGACAAGCGCCGACATTACGTTCGGCGCTTTTTCGTTGTGTGTTTGATTAGTAAGAATATGACTTTGATTTTTTCTCTACATAGCGAAAAAACAGCGAAAGCCCAAAGCAGACGATGAAGTAGGTAAAACCTACGAACAACCAAATCTCAAATATATAACCTGACGAATTCGCCATCTCAGTTCCAACAAACGTCATCTCCTGGATAGAAATAAGAGAGACAATTGAGGTGTCTTTGACTAACGAGATGGTTTGACCGGCGAGTGCAGGGGTGATTGCTTTAAGCACTTGCGGGGCGATGACAAAGCGGTATTTTATCCAGCGTGACAGGCCCAAAGAGTCTGCGGCTTCCCATTGACCTTGTTCGATACTCTGCAAGCCCGCACGAACGACTTCCGCGATGTATGCCGATGAGAGTAATCCAACACAAAGTACGCCAGATGCGAGATTTTCCCACAGCTGTGCGGGACCAAATAAAAAGTGTTGGAGTGAATTAGGCTCACCTTGATAGTTGCGTAAGAGCGAATCTAAACCAAGCAGCGGGATCAATTGGTTAGAAATAAAAAAGTAGAAGATAAATACAAACACTAAAGGTGGAATATTTCTAACTAGCTGGATAAACGCGTTGGCTGGCGTGCGTAGCCAAACAGCATTTGAGAAGCGAGCCAATCCAAGCAGCGTTCCCAGCACTAATGCAAAGGTAAGGCCCCAAAGGCTCAGCCTTAGTGTAGAGATCAAACCCTGAAAAAAGTAAGGGAGACTGCCATCAGCTCTTGGGGTAAAGAGTAGATTGAATGCTTCCGACCAGTGCCAAATGTAGTTGATACCAATGGTTGAGCGATAGTAGAGCCAGAAACCGACGATTGCACAAATAGCCACTAACACCACGTCGAGCAAGTGAAAGCGTGCCAATATCGAACCTGATCGAGTTTTGCCTGGTGCCAGTCGAGTGCTCGTTTGTCCGCTCAAATTTATTGTCTCCAATTCTTTTTTATTTTTAGACCGAGGCTCGTTTCATAGTGAGCCTCGTTTCAGCCATGCAAAGTTATTGACCTTGTGCGACTTGATCCTGCCAATCTAGTGTTGAGAACCAGTACTCATAACGTTCTTTCAACCAACCATCTTGAGTACGTGCTTCTATCCATTTATTAAAGAAGGCTTTCTTATCGTCTTCACCTAAGCGGACAGCAAAGGCTTCGTTTCCTTTTGAAAGACGCTCAGAAAATGGCAGGAATAACTTGTCGCTGTGCTTAACGGTT
Organism: Vibrio sp. dhg; assembly: GCF_003443775.1. Lineage (NCBI taxonomy): Bacteria > Pseudomonadati > Pseudomonadota > Gammaproteobacteria > Vibrionales > Vibrionaceae > Vibrio > Vibrio sp. dhg. The sequence continues at coordinate 144,184 of NZ_CP028944.1, forward strand.
TCGTGCTCAGGTTTAGGGCTTGAGGCGATTACCGCGTGAGCGTTACCATTTAGTACTTCCTGAAACGCCTGTGCATCATCATCAAACTGCAAAAGCTTTGCTTTAGGGAAATTTTCTCGTGCAACTTGAACGGTAAATGCTCCGCGACGAACCGCGATATTGACTCGGCGAGAGTCAAAGTCAGACAGCTGAGTAAAACCAGACGCGAGCTCTTTGTTTGCCGCTACCTGTACGCCAGAGTGGGAATACGGTTCAGTAAATAACACGCTTTTTGAGCGCTCAGGTGTGATTGACATACCACCGATAATGACATCAAACTTTTTAGCAAGAAGTGCGGGGATGATGCCATCCCAGGCAGTAGGGACAAACTCGACGTTCAAATCAGAATCGGCAGCCAGTCGTTTTGCTACGTCAATTTCAAAGCCGATGAGCTCCCCTTGTTTATTGCGCATTGCCCAAGGTACGAAAGTCGACATGCCAACGCGTAGCGTTCCTCTTTCTTTGATTTGATCTAAATTTGCAGTTGTAGATTCTTCACTTGCTAACGAAGGTAAAGAGAGAGCAAGCCCCAATATCGCAGTGATGGTCGCTTTGAATAACGTCATGTTATCTCCTTATAATTTGCGCCAACTGGCTCCTAATTTGTGTTCCAGCAACGCGGATAGGCCGGATAATGAGAGTGTGAGAGCAAGGTAAATCGCTGCCACGGTAAACCAAATTTCAAACGGCATTGCCGTCTCTGAGACAATATTTCTCGCTTCGGTTGTGAGGTCGAAAATAGCCATCACGCTGACGATGGAAGAGTTTTTTATCAGCGACACCACTTCGTTGGTTAATGGCGGCAATGTACGTTGCAGTACCTGAGGCAAGATAACGTCTTTATAACTATAGAATGATGAAAGGCCGAGCGTCTTTGCTGCTTCAAACTGGCCTTTGGGAATACTGTTTAACCCCGCACGGAAGATCTCTGCGGTGTAAGCGCCTTGAAAAAGTGATAGCGCTAAAACGGCGGTGCTAAATCTGTCTAGCCCGATAACCGGGCCAAACACAAAGTAAAGCAGATAGATTTGAACTAATAATGGTGTGTTACGGATCAGCTCAACGTATGCGCTGCCAATGACATTCCCGATTTTTGAATCACTTAGCCGGAGTAGCGCTGTGACTAAACCGAAGACTAAAGTGAAAAACAGACTGATGGCTGAGATTTTTAGTGTGACAACTAGACCGCTGATCAGCTCTGCAGACCACCATTCACCGTCTTCATAAAACGCGATGTAATCCGGCACGCGATCCCATTGCCACTCATAACCCATGGCTTGTGCGCCGGAGTCGAGTACCCAGACAATTGCAACAAACAGAATCACCATTTGCATGAGCGCTTGTAATGCTGGTTTAAATACTCGTCGTATCATCAATAACTTAAAATCTGGTTTAGAAACGCACGCGTTCTCGGGTGCTGAGGGCTATTAAATAAGGCCGCAGGGGAGTTGATTTCTACGATTTCGCCTTCATCCATAAACACGACTCGGTTTGCTACTTTTTTAGCAAATCCCATTTCGTGAGTCACACAAATCATGGTCACGCCGGTTTGCGCAAGCTCTACCATTACATCAAGCACCTCGTTGATCATTTCGGGATCTAGTGCTGAGGTTGGCTCATCAAATAATAGCAGGTCTGGTTCCATACAAAGGGAGCGTGCAATCGCAACTCTTTGTTGTTGCCCTCCTGACAATTGAATTGGGTACTTCTCTGCTTGCTCTTCAATATCGACACGTTTGAGATAGTGACGTGCGCGCTGTTCCGCTTGTTGTTTTGAAAGTTTTAGTGTTCGCATGGGCGCGAGCATAAGGTTTTCGAGTACGGTCAGATGTGGAAAAAGGTGAAAGTGCTGAAACACCATGCCTATTTTTCCTGGCTTGATCCCTTTGTTGCGTGCGGGTTGTCCAAAAACGTAAAGCTGACCCTCTTGTATCGACTCTAAGTCGTTAATACAGCGAATAAGCGTTGATTTCCCTGACCCTGACGGTCCACACACAACAACGATTTCACCTGAGTGGACAGAAAAGTTGATATCTTTGAGAGCGTGGTAATCACCATACCATTTGTTTACGTTGTTAAACTCAACGACGGGAGTAGTCTCTTTCAAAAGTTCACGCTTTTAGGGTAACGATGACTTAAACATAGCAAGTCATGAGCTTGATTTCAGTTAGTGTGAACACATATTTGAATAAGAATGGAACGAAAGGGCTTTCTACACACTGCGTCTAACAATGCCGATTATGCATTGATAACGGTTAGATAAGGGGTACGAATCACAATGGCGATTACCGACATCGTAATAAGAGTTTGCGCTGAGTAATAGGTCACCATGACTACCTGACGGGAAAAAATGGATTGACCGTCAAAGCGTCCGAACGCCAATACCATTCCGGAAATAACGAAGAGTAAACATCCCAATATAGCAAAGGATGAAGATTGAGTCTGACCACTTAAATAGTATTCCAGTGCCATCCAACTCATCGCCATCAAAACCAGTATATAGATTGCTACGGGTAATTTCTGTTTTCCCAGACTCGGTCTAAAAAACATATAAATACAACCACCTAAACCAAAGATGGCGATGGGTAACCAGGGTGTGATATGCCAAGCGGAGATGAGTGCAAAACTAAAACAGTAGGATAAATGGGCTAAGCAGAATGCACTGAATCCTAGCAGTGACTTGTTTCTGTGTGACATAAGCAAAATGTCTCCAAACAGGGAGAGCGACAGACCTAATAAAATCCATTGGGTGTAGGGTAGATGGGTAGCTTCGGATGTGATCAAAATGCCAATCATTAAGAGAAGCGGGAGCGGTTTTGATGCGTAAAACAGCCACTTCGGACCGTTACGAATACTCATAATATGCAAGGACGCCAATACGACAACGACTAGCCACATAGATTGTTCTCTTGAATAGACAAACTAAGCAGCATGGTGCTATCGCTCGAGCAAGATATCCAAGTAGGACACTAACTCTTTCATATTTTTGTTTACGCTAAGCTGCCGCTTTAAAATTAAATTATTTTTAGTATTTTCGAGCTCTTAAGGAGTATTGCTTTTATTAACGTTACATTTAGCCTTAAAAGCCTAGATATCAAAACTCATATTTTTAAAGCGTAGCATAAAAAACGGTATTGTGACTTTGTATGCACAATACCGTAACGCTATATCAGTCGGTGTGAAAAACGCTCTTACGCGATGGCTAAATCAAGAATTTCGCGGCTAGTAGCAAGGTCAATGGCCTGGTTTTCACCAAGGACAGTCATTCCGTGTTTTTCTAATTGCTCGATAACCGTATCAATTGCCTGCTGACGGTTATCACCGTAATTTTCAAGTTTGGTTGCAACACCTAATTGGTGATAAAAATCTTCAATCAACTGAACAGTGCGCTCAGCAAGATCATCACTCGCTTCTAACGCAAATACATTTCGGCCCATTTGTTCTAGCTTCGCTCGCTTGAACTTCATTTGGTTGCGAAGTAGAGATGGTTGAATGATCGCAAGTGATCGCGCGTGATCGACGCCCCAAACTGCAGTCAATTCGTGACCGATCATGTGTGTCGCCCAATCGTGAGGCACACCGCTACCAATGAGACCGTTCAGCGCCTGATTCGCTGACCACATAAGGTTTGCTCGCCATTTGTCATCATCGCGCTCGGCAAATTGTTCACCTAGTGCTTTTAGCGTTTTTAGCAAGGTCTCTGCGTACCCGTCTTGTACCATTGCACCCGTTGGTAACGTTAAGTACTGTTCACAAACGTGTACCCAAGCATCCACAATACCGTTGATTAACTGGCGTTCTGGCAGTGTTTTCATCACATCTGGGTCAAGAACGGCAAATTTTGGTTGTACCGCCGGTGACATGAACGGAAGTTTATCTTGAGTTTCTGCTTTGGTGATAACAGCACCCATGTTGGATTCAGAGCCCGTTGCAGGTAGTGTTAAAATCGCTGCTAACGGTAGCGCTTCTTCCACTTGATGTTGACCAATCAGGATATCCCAACCGTCACCATCATATTTAGACGCTGCTGCCACGTACTTCGAACCATCAATAACAGAACCACCACCCACGGCAAGAATAAAGTCGACGTTTTGTGCTTTTACAATCTCTACGGCTTTGTCTAGCGTTTCTTTGGTCGGGTTTGGCTCTACGCCAGAGAACTCTAACCACTCATGGCCTTGTAGCGCATCCGCTACTTGATCATAAACACCATTCTTCTTGATAGAACCACCACCGTATATGACCAGTACTTTTTGGTCTGCAGGGATGGCTTCTTTAATTGAAGCGATTTGGTTCTGACCAAAGTAAATTTTGGTCGGGTTGACATAAGAAAAGTTCATTACAGGCCTCTTGTTTCTTTGTTGAGGAGATTGAATACGTGCATATTAGTACTGTGTGGTGGGAAGTAGTAGGCTCATTTCTGGAAATAACTTGCCTATTTCTACAAAATTAATCGTTGCCTGATAGAATATATTGCTTAAGTGAGTGTATATTACTCAATATCACCGCAAAATGAGAAAAGTATGGTTACTTGTGGAGGTTTTGGATGAGTTCATTAGCGGAAATTATGAAGCAGTATGTTGATCAGCATGATTTACATGAACTGGAAGGGATCAAACGAACCGCGATTGAAGGGGTATGGTTTTATCGCAGTAGTAAGGGAAACAACCGGCAGCCTTTTGTTTATCAATCTGGGATCATTGTTTTAGGCCAAGGACACAAAAACATCCATATAGGTTCGACACCTGTTCAATATGGTCCAGATGACTATCTTGTCGTTGGTGTACCGATGCCATTGGAGTGTGAAGCGTTTGCATCCAACGACGAGCCATTGTTGGGAATCTCAATTGACATCTCACCAGCGCTACTGAACAAACTCGTCAAAAAACTAGAAGCTCAAAATTACAGTAATACCTGCTCAGATAGCTCTCTATGTGGACTTAAATCCGTCAAAATGAACTCGAGTATGCTGGATGCGTGTAAAAGATTGATGAGTGCACTTTGCAATGAGCTGGACGTGGCAATTTTAGGTGATCTTCTACTCGAGGAAATCGTGTATCGCACCTTAGTCAGCAAGGAAGGGTATGTGTTATTTGAGCTCGCGCATCAGGAGGGCTCCTATGCAAGGGTGGCAAAAGCGCTAACCCGTGTTCATCAGGCATACCATGAACAACTCAACGTACAGACGCTCGCGGAAGAAGCGAACATGAGTATTTCTGCATTTCATCAGGCATTTCGTAGCGTGACGCTTGAATCTCCTCTGCAATACATCAAAAAAGTGCGACTTAATAAAGCTCGTGACTTAATTCAATTAGAAGGACGGAGAGTGAATGATGCGGCTCGACTGGTGGGTTACAGCAGTCCGTCCCAGTTCAGTCGTGAGTACAAGCGCCACTTTAATGAAACGCCAAGAGCAACAAAGTCTTAGTGATCTTGAGTCAAAAATTATAACTTTTTTCGCCTGTTTTATTAATTTGCGACGGACTTATTTATTTGAGCTAAAAAATTAGCGATTGCTGCCAAGTAATTGATACATATTTGCAACATTGTAGTGGATTGTTGAGAAGTGACACCGAAAATTGATCACAGTGAGAGGTGATTTTTAAAAACTGTACTTAAGTTATTTTACTTCGAAATAAAAGTGTAAATGCGTGCTACAAGCACGTTTGTTTATTTTTTAACAATAACTTAAGGAAAAGGGAAAATGCACCTTAAAAACGGGAAAGCAGTGAAAAGTGTTTTTACGCTTAGTACGCTGACGGCTTCTTGTCTCATGGCTTTCAACAGTTATGCTGCCGTTGATTGCTCTCCATTGGAGGTTTGGGAGTCATCAACAATTTATACAGGTGGTGAGCAGGTTAAGTTCGAAGGTAATGGATACGAAGCGCGCCATTGGACACAGAATAATAACCCTTCACAGTCTGGTGAGTGGGGGGAATGGGAAAACTTGGGGGCTTGTGAAAATACAGACCAGGTTGAACCACCACAAAACACCGCCCCAACGATTGCCTTGACTTCACCTTCTGCGTCAGACACCGTTTTCGTAGGGGAAGTTGTAACTTTATCTGCTGATGCGGCAGACTCAGACGGCACAATAAGTAAAGTAGAATTCCTTGTCGATGGTGTCATTGTTGGACAGTCCAATTCAGCGCCTTTCTCAGCCTCTTGGACTGCCACAGAAGGGCAACATAATTTCTCCACATTGGCATATGATGATGCTGGTGCGGTGAGTTCAGCAAGCAGTGTCACCCTCACTGTTCAAAATTCTCAAGCGAGTAACGAAGCACCAACCGTTGATCTCACGCTTTCAACATCCTCAATAGAGCTAGGTGGTAGTGTAACGTTGACTGCTAATGCAGCCGATACCGATGGTACCGTGACTAAAGTCGATTTTTACATTGCAGGCGTATTAGCAGGAACCGCGACAAGTGCACCATACTCTTTAGACGTTACTCCTTCACAATCGGGTTCTCTGGCCGTCTATGCAAAAGCGACAGATGATGTTGGTGCCGCTACAGATTCTTCATTACTCACTCTGACTGTGGATGGTGGCTCAGTGGGATCTAACTGTCGTCCTGATGGGTTATACCAAACTTCTGGTGTCGACGTTCCATATTGTACGATCTACGACGAAGAAGGGCGTGAGAAGATGGGCGCAGATCATCCTCGTCGTGTGATTGGTTACTTCACCAGTTGGCGTAGTGGTGATGACCCACAGTCTACGTATCTTGTAAAAGACATTCCATGGGAGCAATTAACTCATATTAACTACGCGTTCGTCAGTATTGGCTCTGATGGCAAGGTTAATGTGGGTGATGTCAATGATCCAGCCAACCCTGCAACCGGAAAAACGTGGCCTGGTGTAGAAGTCGATCCTACTTTGGGTTTCCAAGGTCACTTTGGTGCACTGGCAACCTATAAGCAAAAACATGATGTTAAGACGTTAATCTCAATCGGTGGTTGGGCAGAAACCGGTGGCCATTTTGATACCACTGGTGAGCGTGTTGCAGACGGTGGTTTCTACACTATGACAACCAATGCTGACGGCTCAGTTAATCACGCAGGCATTGAAAAGTTTGCGTCGTCTGCTGTGGAAATGATGCGTAAGTATAAATTCGATGGATTGGATATTGATTACGAATACCCAACATCGATGGCTGGCGCTGGCAACCCTTATGATACAGATTTTATGGAGCCAAGACGTGCGTACCTTTGGGCCTCTTACCAAGAGTTGATGAAAGTACTGCGCGAGAAGTTAGATGCGGCTTCGGCTCAGGATGGTGTTCATTACATGTTGACCATTGCCGCACCGTCATCAGGCTACTTACTGCGCGGCATGGAAACGTTCGACGTAACTAAGTATCTGGACTACGTAAACATTATGTCGTACGACTTACATGGAGCCTGGAACGACCATGTCGGTCACAACGCTGCACTGTTTGATACCGGGAAAGACTCGGAGCTTGCTCAGTGGAATGTGTATGGTACGGCAGCTTATGGTGGCATCGGTTACCTGAACACGGATTGGGCTTACCATTACTTCCGTGGATCTATGCCAGCAGGCCGGATTAACATTGGTGTTCCTTACTACACTCGTGGCTGGCAAGGCGTCACTGGCGGTGAAAATGGTTTATGGGGCCGTGCTGCGCTACCTAACCAGTCTGAATGTGCGGCAGGTACAGGCGAAGGTGAAAGCAACAATTGTGGTCATGGTGCGATGGGTATTGACAACATGTGGCATGATCTAGACCCAGCCGGAAACGAAATGGGGGCCGGTTCTAACCCTATGTGGCATGCGAAGAACTTGGAGAAAGGTATCTGGGGTTCTTATGCTGAGGCATACGGTCTTGATCCTGTAAATGATCCTACTGACCAGCTCGTCGGCACGTACACTCGTCATTATGATGACGTAGCGGTAGCCCCGTGGTTGTGGAATGCAGATAAGAGTGTATTCCTGTCTACGGAAGATAAAGCATCCATCGAAGTTAAAGCGGACTACGTTATCGACAAAGAGATCGGTGGCATTATGTTCTGGGAACTGGCAGGTGACTACAACTGTTATCTACTTGATGAAAACGGTAACCGAACTTCTGTCGATGCAACCGAGCAGGCGTGTGCAGCAGGGAATGGTGAATATCACATGGGTAACACCATGACAAAAGCCATTTACGACAAGTTTAAATCCGCAACACCATACGGTAAAAAAGTTGCTACGGGTGCGCTTCCGACAGAAGCCGTCGATATCACAGTAAGCGTTGGCGGCTTTAAAGTTGGTGACCAAAACTACCCAATTAACCCTAAAATTACCTTTACCAACAATACTGGCCAAGCTATTCCCGGAGGTACCGAGTTCCAGTTTGATGTTCCTGTTTCCGCACCGGACAATGCGAAAGGCCAGTCTGGTGGTGGTTTGAAAGTTATCGCTTCTGGCCATACTCGTGCAAACAACATTGGCGGTTTGGATGGCGTAATGCATCGTGTCTCTTTCTCACTACCTACGTGGGAAGAACTTCCTGCAGGCGGAACCTATGAGTTAGACATGGTTTATTACCTGCCAATTTCGGGGCCAGCGAACTATACGGTTATTTCCGGCGGTAAAGAGTTTGCGTTTAAATTCGAGCAGCCAGACTTGCCAATTGGTGATTTAACCTCGGGCACGGGTGGGGATGGCGGTACGACAGAGCCAGGAACTTGTGACACTGCCGGTCTGGTAACATACCCAGACCTTCCTCAAACGGATTGGGCTGGTAATCCAAGCCATGCTAATCAAGGTGATAAGGTGATTTACGACGGTGTGGTATACCAAGCAAACTGGTGGACGTCTTCTGTGCCGGGAAGTGATGGTAGCTGGTCTACGGTATGTAATATCTAAGATTTTATCTGACAACTAACACAAAAGCGCACGATATCAATCGTGCGCTTTTTTTGACTAAGCAGAAAGAGTCGATGAATTAAAACGTATAACTTTCAGGAACAACGACAATCCCTTTCTCTGAAATTCGGAACCTTTTCGCGTCTTCTACTTTATTTAGTCCAATTTGAGTGTTCGGTGGGATTCGAACGTGCTTGTCGATGATGCAGTTAACTAGCTGGCAACCTTCACCAACTTCAACATCATCAAAAAGAATGCTGTCTACGACGGTCGCGCTGTCTTTTATGCGAACGTTGGAGGAAATAATGGAGTGCTGGACTGAGCCACCAGAATTGACCACACCATTGGCAATGATAGAGTTGATGAAAATGCCTTCATTACCTGTTGCGGATGATACTGTTCGTGCTGGTGGAAATTGTGGCTCATAAGTACGAATGGCCCAGTTCGACTGGTATAAGTTCATTGGCGGAACGGGTTCTAATAAGTCCATATTGGCTTCAAAGAACGAGTCAATCGTACCAACATCTCGCCAGTAGCAGTCCTTATCAACACGTCCTTTGCTGCCGCAAAACTTGTAAGCGTATACCGATTCTGAATCAATTAATTTCGGAATGATGTCTTTACCAAAGTCATGGCTTGAGTTTTCATTATTTGCATCTTCGCGAAGCGCTTCTTTAAGTACGTCCATATCAAAAATGTAAATGCCCATAGACGCAAGACTCTTAGAAGGATCTTCAGGCAGCGTAGGCGGATTTGATGGTTTTTCTATAAAGGACTTAACCAGCCCATTTTCCGCAGTACCAATCACGCCAAACGCCGTCGCTTCTTCTACTGGTACATCCATACAAGCGACGGTAAGTTTAGCGCCTTTCTCTTTGTGCTCTTCCAGCATGGCCGCGTAATCCATTCGGTAGATGTGGTCGCCAGATAATACAACAACGTATTTTGCATCATTTCGGGACAACAACCACAAGTTGTGATAGATGGCGTCTGCGGTACCTTCATACCATGCACCACCTTTGCGCATTTGAGGAGGGACGGCGGTGATGTATTCACCAAGCTCTGGGTTAAAGATCGACCAACCATCACGAAGGTGCTTCTGTAGCGAATGAGACTTGTATTGTGTTAGGACTAAGATTTTTCTTAAACCTGAATTTAGACAGTTAGTTAGAGTGAAGTCGATGATGCGATATTTACCACCAAATGGTACAGCCGGCTTGGCGCGGTCATCAGTCAGTGGGCTAAGTCTGGAGCCCACACCTCCAGCTAAAATTACGGCGAGTGCGTCTTGCATAATGTTCCCTTTCCCTTGTAATACATGACCCAAAATAGTGCTGAACCGGGGAGAGTTGGTTCCAAGCAAACGGCATTTTGAATGACAGGTATTAGTGTGTTTATGTTCTAATGCAACTTTAGTACAAGAATCGAGCCATAGAATAAATTTTTATAAATCAATAAGATTAATTTAAACACAGACAAATAATGCCCTATTTTAGGGAAGGGTAAAAATAGTGTGCACCATATTGATGCACTTGAAAGAGTGTTTAAAAGTATGAAGAATTTACAATGTAAAGTAATGCCGAAACAATGAGATAGAGAGCGATATACGCTCTCTATAATGAGGTTTAATTTAAATGACAGGACGTAGTGTTGTTATGACAAACCAATAATGTTGCCTTCCTCATCTAAATCCAAGTTCATAAATGCAGGTTTGTCCGGAAGCCCTGGCATCGTCATCACACTGCCTGATAGTGCATAAATGAACCCTGCGCCAGCGCATAAACGTAATTCACGTATTGGAACCGTAAATCCACGTGGAGCCCCTTTGACGCTGGAGTCGGTAGTGATAGAAAGTGGTGTTTTTGCAATACACACAGCGAGGTCATTAAAACCTAAAGCTTCAAACCTCTTAAGCTGTGAAATGCTCAGTTCACTCAATTCGACATTTGACGCGCCATACCCAGCTTCACAAACTGACATTAATTTCTCTTCCAGCTTTTGTTCTTTTGTATAAATCGGGCGGAAATCTGTTTGAGTATTACATGCTTCTACCACAAATTGAGCGAGCTCTACGGTACCTTCACCACCGTTTGAGAAAGCGGTACTGATGGCCACATTGACACTTGGGTCATAGTCACGAATCATCTGACGCAGTACGGATAGTTCCTGTTCGCAGTCTTGCGGAAACTGGTTGATCGCGACAACGGCAGGAAGACCGTATTTCTTAACGTTATTGATATGCCACTTCAGGTTTTCAAATCCGGCTTCTAGCGCTGGCTTATCAGGATTAAATATCGATTCAGGAATAGCAGCACCCGGACGAAGATCATAATGCCCCGAATTCGCTTTTAGGCCACGTAAGGTGGCAACAATCACCACACAATCAGGAGCGTGGTTTGAGGCTGCTGCTTTTATATTGCATGCTTTCTCCAGCCCCATATCCGAGCCAAAACCGGCTTCAGTTACAGTGTAACTAGAAAGTTTTAGTGCAATTTCATCAGCGATGATAGAAGAGTTGCCGTGAGCAATATTCGCAAAGGGACCAGCGTGAATAAGAGTAGGGACACCTTCTAAAGTCTGCATTAGTGTAGGCGCAATGGCTTCTTTCAACGTTACAGCCATAGCCCCCGCCACTTGAAGGTCTTCAGTCGTCACCGGATGGCCATCTAAATCATAAGCAACAACAATTCGTCCGATTCGTTTACGCAGGTCTGCTAAATCTTTGGCGAGTGCAATGATTGCCATGAGTTCTGATGCGGCAGAAATGTCGAAACCTTCACTTCTGTCGATGCCATTAATGGTTTTACCTGGCTCGTTTAGACCAATTTTTACCATGCGTAGTGCGCGATCATTATGATCCATTACGCGCTTCCACGTGATACTGTCGACATCTATTTTTAACGCTTTTAAACCAGTACGTGCTTCGAATGCGTCGTAGCCTTCACGTTGCTCGTGGTATAGACGAGCATCTAGCGCGGCTGATGCAAGGTTATGAGCAGCGGTAACGGCGTGAATATCGCCAGTTAAATGTAAGTTTAACTCTTCCATCGGTGCGACTTGAGAGTAACCACCGCCGGCCGCACCACCTTTGATTCCGAATACTGGTCCCATTGAAGGCTGTCTGATGCAGGCCATCACGGATTGGTTTAACTTTGCTAACCCTTGTGCAAGGCCGATAGTTGTGACCGTCTTACCTTCGCCGAGTGGCGTTGGTGTTATGGCCGTGACTAATACTAATTTACCGTCTTTGTTTTCTTTGAGACGGTTTAAACATCTTGGATGAACTTTGGCTTTGTGTTTGCCGTGCGTATCATATTCATCAGGCTGTAAACCTGCATTCGCGGCAATAGTATCGATTGAGGATAGAGGGGTGTTTCGGCAAATTTCAATGTCGGACTGCATGGATGCTCCCAAAGTGACTAAACCGTAGTGCATAAAGCGAAGGCATTGCTGTTACGCAATCGTTTGCGCGAGAATAATACTGGTAAAAAAACAACTGTAAAGAATTTAATGCGAATCTTTGCGGTGCATATTAGCAAAAACAACTAAACACTGCTCTAGATCAAAACAAAAAGGCCACCAAAAGGTGACCTAAGTGAATTTTTACACTGAAAATCAGGCTATTAGCGATCCCAGTATGCCTCTTCTAAACTGTCTTCGCGTTCAGGAAGTGCACGAGACAGGCGAGGAGAGTGCTGTGTTAATACTTCATAGCTCACTCGGTTTGCGTATTTACAAATTTGGGAAAGCGAAGAGTATGTTAAGCAGCGTACTTCGTGCTTTTCTGAACCTGGCACTTCTTTCTGGTGGAATGAGTTTGCTGCCATATCATGCAGAAGTGCGGAAAGTGCTGCATCGCCAGCACCATTGGTATTCTTAATTTCCAGAGGTCCGCCTAAGTATGGGCCAATGTGAGAGTACACTTTCATCGCATTTTTACAGTCAGATTTGCGCATTGCTCGGCTAAATTCGTATTGATTGAATTCACCAATGCTGCTTTCCAAAATGTCATGCGTGGTTTCACGCTTCACTGTTTCGTCAGTGTAGCCCGCCATGTACAATCCATTTGGACCTGCGGTGCACAGAACTAGGTCGACCCAATCAAGCGTTTTGTCGGCTGCTGCTAGTGGATCGGTTAATCCAGTTAGAGCCGCGCCTTCTTCTTCATTCATAGCAACTACAGATACATTCTCACGAATGTATTCCTGCCACCATTCAGCGTTGCCTTCGATCACGTATTTCGTCCCTAAAGTAAGTACAACCGGAACATCGTGCTTTTTAGCAAAATCGATCGCTTTCTGTACCGCTTGTGGCATTGGATCTTCTTTTTTGCCACGCATTAGATAAGAAGAGACGACCAAAGCGGATGCCTTGCTGAATACTTCTTCTGGGATACTTTCTGGTAGAAGTTGGTTCATGTGACCTTCGTTTATCGCAAAGGTACGCTCGCCATCTTGAGAAATAAGGGTATAGCATCGACCAATAGGGCCATCTACTGTTTGTAGATGATTAAGGTTCATGCGAGAAGAAGTCTTACATAGGTATCGGTATGCAAATGAACCTACTTGAATGTTTCTAGACATGACACCCAATAGCACTGATTTACTGTCTGCAAGTACTGAGTAGTTGTGCAGCGTATTACCAATGGTATCTCCAGGATATTGGTGCGTAATCAGGCCTTGTTCAACCAGCTCTTCGTACAGTGCATCGGCTTTGTTCTCTTCAAGAACGAGAGAGTGTCCTTTACTTAAGTTGTACTTCTCTAAAAACGCATCGTCTACACGCGCTTCGATATCGACGATGGTTTGGCCTACACCGACAATCGTTGGACGATATAACTTTGGTGTTTGTCGAATTTGGTTAACGATTGGATCACGAGCGTGAGTTGGAAAGTAGTGTTTAGATTTACGCTGGCCAGGAAACTTCATGCTTGTTCTTGAGTGAGAAAAAAAGAGGCGGGATTGTATCACATAAAAATGAAATTAAACTGGTTTTGTTGCAAGAAAACTTGCCCACCAACACATTATGGTGGGCTTTCGAAGGATAATTGAGGAGGTATTAATTGGTTTTTGCTTGTGTCGGCTCGACGTAAGCTTTTGTTCCCCAGAGTGGCACAGTTGATAGACTGTGTTTGAAGCTCCCTGACGTCTCCTTTGTAGAGTATGAAAGGTACATCAGCGTTTGATTTTCTGGGTCATAAATGCGTCGAATCTTCATCGACTTAAAGAAGATACTCTTTGACTTCTTAAAGACGACATCACCAGATTTACTCTTATCAATCCTGGCTAGCATTTCAGGTGTGATTTCACCGGTTTGGCGACAAGAGATAGAGCTATCACTTGGGTCAGCAAGACTGAAATCCGCTTCAATACTGGCAACGTGACAAGTCACCCCCGGTACTTCGGGATCGACAAGCGTATTGAGTTTGATGTCTTTCATAGTAAACATGCCCAGTGATACATCACCAACTTCATCACTACCACAGCCGGCAAGCAGGGTTAGTAAGCTTAAAGCAAGTATGCGTTTTTTCATTATTTTGGCCTTCATGAGAAAAGTTTGTGGATTTAATCTATCAGACGTTAGCGAGTAAAACAAAATTTGGCGTTACCTCAGGACTTTAGCTAGGTTTGTTATAGGCTTCATGCTAAGGTACAGCCTCAAAACGAAGCTACGCGATACGACTTTTAAGTTCAGAGGTATCCCACACGGATTTTGTTGTCGGTACAAGACGCAATTTGCTTTCGCTTTTGACTTGCTACTACTTTGTAGCCTGTGATTGTTAAGGTATGTAAATGAATGAAATACAGTTAGCCAGCATAGAGCGCAAGAACGCGTGGCTGCATGATCTGGTCGAAGTCGAGTTTCCTACACCCGAAAGTTTGAAAGGGCGAGACATCTACTTTCAAACGCTAAAACAGCAACAATACCAAATCGTTGATAAAGACTCGTTGTTGGCCGGTGAGGCGGAGTGCAAAATTGACGATATATTCCTCGTAGATTTCCATCGATTGACCATTATGTTTTCACTTCTTCAATCGCAGCGCTGGGATAAGCAATACGATAAAGACATGGTGGTTGAATACCTGACTCAAATCATTTTGACACCAGATTTTGAACTGTATGTCGGTTTTAAAGACGGAAGTCCTATTGGCGCTGCTATCACTAGCCATTTTGAAGGCAATACACTCATTTCAGATGTCGCTGTTTCTGATGTAATAGAGAAAAGCCAATTTGAGTCTGATCTAGCGAAGCGATTAGATAACGAAGCAAAACTTTGTGAGACAGTAATTATCGAGCGTTAACACATTCATCGCCATCTCTATAACGCGGCATCGCTAACCCTTTAATAACTGACGAAACTTTGCAATCAAGTGCCAAATTCTAACGTTATACGTGTTGCTGCGTTCGAACATTTTCCCCCTTCTCTACAGCTCTGGTCATTGGCTCTCGCAATATATTGAACATCCTATTAAAAAGTTCACACTTTTAACGGTAACTAGATAGAAATCGGTGATCTTGATTTAAAAAAAGATAATTGTTCGAATTCATTTTTGCGAAATGCAGAGTTCATCGTTTAAACAATCCTAAACTCAAATATTATTGTTCTACAAAACAAAATAAGCTCAGCAATATTTTTAACGTGTTTGGGGGAAGGTAATGGCAATTAATAATGTTAAGTGCGTGATTTTTGATTGTGATGGAACACTGGTCGATAGTGAGCGTTTGTGTTGTCAGGCTTTAGTTCATGTATTCAACCAGTACGGTGCTGAACTCACTATCGATGAATGCGTGTCTCACTTCAAAGGTGGCAAACTCGCCGACATTTTAAGAGATACCAAAGCGTTAATGAATATTAATGTGCCGATTGACGTACTCGAACCCGAATATCGCCAGGAACTACATAAGCTTTTCGTCCGTCACTTACAACCTATGGATGGTGCCAAACAACTGCTGAGCTTTTTTGATTCGCATAACATTGAATATTGCGTCGCATCTAATGGTCCGAAAGACAAAATAGAATATGCTCTGGAACTGACAGGGTTACTGGATTCTTTTAAAGGCAAAGTGTTTTCCGCGTTCGATGCAAATAGCTGGAAGCCTGAGCCTGATTTGCTGATGTACTCAGCAATGAATATGGGATTTTTACCCAGCGATTGTCTCTATATAGATGACACGCCTAAAGGTGTAGAAGCTGGAATAAATGCTGGTATCAAAACAGTGCATCTATTTAATGGTGAAGACATTAACCGTGTCGACGACGAACGCGTAATAAAAATTCAGCATTTTGATGAATTAAAAGAGCAGTTGTTATGCTGCTCTATATAAGACATACATCGTAATCAAACCAGTAGTTAGTGACATATGCGACTTAAGCTGTGGATGTGTTTAACTTTGGATTGTAAGTAAGGCGTTTGATGTAAACATTGGATTGAAGAAAAGCTTTTCGTATGAAAACCGCAAGCCGCGCAAGTGAACTTTTCGCCATCCGCAGAAATTAAATATTCATCGCATTGGCATAGTGGACAGGTAAGGTTTTCGTTATTGTTTGTATCTTTGTAATTATTCATATTGTTTTTCCAGCAGCAAATGGAATCTACATGTTCAAGCATAGCGGAACACAATCTTGATGAACATTCTTTCATCAGGTACTAATTGAACTTTCGATTCACTTCAAATATTTCAATTAGGTCGACAGTTTGTAAATGTTGGGTTAACAAAATCGAAATGAAAATAAGCCAGATAAACACACTGGGCTCTTTTTAGGAGCCCAGTCATTATTACTTGGTACGATAACGAAGAAGTACCTCTCCCAAATCAACAGACGCTTTGGTTAAATTCGCAACCCCAATTGTTGACTGTTGCGCCACTTCTCTAATCGTGCTGGATTGTGAGCGAATGTCTGTGAGCTCCGATGCAATGTCGTTGGCGACAGCACTTTGCTCTTCTGCTGAAGTAGAAATTTGGATACTCATGTCCATTAATGAACGCGCTGAATCAGCAATTGAAGATATGTCATGACCAATTTCATCAATTAGTTGGCTACTGGTTTGCGCCTGTTTAACTGTACGTTCAGTGATAGATGCGATGTTTTGGCTTTCAGTATGCAGCTTCTCTATCATTGCCTGAATCTCTACAGTAGCTTGCTGCGTGCGGCTGGCTAGTGTGCGTACTTCATCCGCGACAACGGCAAAACCACGGCCCTGTTCACCCGCTCGAGCGGCTTCGATAGCTGCATTAAGCGCAAGTAGATTAGTTTGTTCAGAAATCGCATTAATGGTTGTGATTACCTCATTAATTTGCGTTGTGTTCTCATTTAAATGGGTAACAGAATTCGCTGCTTGCTCAATGAAAGAAGATAAGGTTTCTATCTCGCCAATAACATTTTGTACGCGGCCACGACTTTGTTCAATTTTGTGCGCATCCTGATCGGATTGTGAGGTCGCTTGTTGCGAAATACTTGAAACTTCTTTTGCAGAAGCCGTCATTTCTTCCATCGCGGTCGCGACAGAATCGAGCGTTTGATACTGATGAGATATCTGAGTTTCGCTCAATAGCATGTCTTTTTCGAAAGCTGAAGACGTTTCACTTAACGTGTACGCGTTATTTTTAACACTATTAACTAGCTCCGTCAGCGTATCCATTGATTTATCGAGTGCGCAACCAATGGTACCGAATTCGTCTCGGCCCGGATGAAAGCCTAAGCGAGACGTCAGATCACCTTCACCAATTTTTTGAGTCGTAGTGTAAAGCACCCAAAGTGCACCTCCGATGAAAGTGGCAACCCAGTAACAGAACAAGGCAAATGGAAGAACCCAAATAAAGCTAAGTAGCAGCGAGGTTAGGGCATTAGACTTAACTTGTTGATATTCTTTACTTCTATCTTCGGTTAATTTAATCACTTCCCCGTTGTCAGTGTGTGAATAAACAGTGACAGACCCGTCTATGAATAGACTCTGCTGTTGGCTATTGGCTTCTGTGATGCCATCGACTTGATAGATATTGCTTGGTTTTACGTCGATGATCGCCGAAAGTTTCGCCTGTGCAGAAATGATTGCTTGATGTTCAAACTGGTTGATTTCGTTGTAGTAACGGCTCCCTGCAACCGAAGTTAGAGCAAGCAGAAACAGTAGGAAGATAACCCAGACTTTGTCATTTATAGACATCTTAATAAAGAGTCGATCTATAGTTCTAAACTCAACTTCTCTCATTTAACACTCCGTTTGAGATATAAGGTATTTCATCTCGTTATCGTCAGTGTTGAGGAAAACATGAGAGCCAAATCATTAAAAAATGTAATGTCTATAACGTTAATTTAATTATATGTGACATAAGTCAACTTATATGGCGGCGCTAGACATTGGCTTTGAGTCATTTGTCCGTTAAAAACAAGTAGTGAGCTGCGAGCTTACCGATATGCAAACGATTACCTTTGATGTTGCTCATAGGAAATTAAATCTTTACTTTTCGCTGTCATGAATGTGTCATATAAAGATTATAAAAAGGATTCACTGACATAGATTGTCAGTAGGAAGAAGCAAGTACGCTTCAAAATAAAACAAAGGAGGTCACAATGAGCGACCAATACCAAAACGATGAGAACCTAGAGCTACTAGATGCAATGGAAATTGGCATCATCTTGTCGGATTACTTTGGCTCAGAAAACGAATCTGAGTAGAGTGTCACTTAATTATCAACGTAGTGCTCAAGACGTTATACTAAGTTCATGTTACATCAAGCCTAACGGCAATATGGCGTCTAATGAACTTTCTTGCCCATCTACACATCGCAGATCACTGTAACAGCCATTTATTGGGGAATTTGCTTGGAGACTTCGTGAAAGGGGATCCAAGCAAACAGTATCAAACTGATATTTCGAATGGCATCAAGCTCCATCGGTTTGTCGATCGCATAACAGACCATCATCCTATCGTTGAAGCGTGCAAGCCTCACTTTACTGGTGTTTCGCGACGCTTCGCTCCCATTGCTCTTGATATGTTTTGGGATCACTGTTTAGCTAAACAGTGGTCTGCGTTTCACCACCATTCTCTGGATAAATTTGTAAATGCTGCCTACCAGCGCGTTGACAGAGACGTTGGCGAGCAATTGCCAGAGCGTTTTCTTGTCCTACATAGCAGGATGTGGACGGGTGGATGGCTCCAGTCCTATCAGGATTTAGAAAACATCGAGTTTGCTCTGCATCGTATGTCCCAAAGAAGTCCTAGAATGTCAGATCTGACGACTACTTTCGCAGTATTAGATGAACAATATGAGACCTTAGCGGCTAAGTTTCCGCTTCTATACCACGATGTGCTTCGACAAGCCTTTGAGTTCCACCAGCAATTAATCAGTGTATAGAGTGTAAAGGTAGTATGGTCTGGAGTGCTCTGGTAAACTCTGCGCTCCAAAAATTATGAGGTTTATCATGTCCGTTAATTTTGCTGACCTTGGCATTGAACAAAATCTGGTGGAAACTCTGAGTACATTAAACATCGTGACTCCGACACCGGTGCAAGAAAAGTCGATTCCCCATGTTCTGGAAGGAAAAAACCTGCTCGCTGCTGCACAAACGGGTACTGGTAAAACGGCTGCGTTTGGACTGCCTATTATTCAAAGCGTACAGCAAGAAAAACTGAACGGAACGCCAAAAGCTCTAATTTTGGTACCTACGCGTGAACTCGCTCAACAAGTCTTCGAAAGTTTGTCTCAGTACGCGTCACAGACGGCATTACGCATTGTTTGTGTATATGGTGGTATCAGTATTGGTGTTCAGAAGAAAAAACTTGAGGATGGCGCGGACATTCTGATTGCGACACCTGGACGCTTGCTGGATCATTTGTTTAACGGCAATGTAAACATCTCAAAGACGAATACGCTTGTACTCGATGAAGCTGATCGTATGTTAGATATGGGATTTTGGCCTGATTTGCAAAGAATTCTGCGCCGCTTGCCAGATGAAAAACAGATCATGCTATTTTCCGCAACGTTTGAAAAGCGCATTAAAACCATTGCTTATAAGCTGATGGATTCTCCGGTTGAAATTGAAGTTACTCCAGCAAACACGACCGCTGAAACGGTTACACAGATCGTTTATCCCGTCGACAAGAAGCGTAAACGTGAATTACTCGCCTATTTAATTGGTTCAAAAAACTGGCAACAAGTGCTGGTGTTTACCAAAACAAAACAGGGTAGTGACGAACTGGCGAAAGAGTTAAAGCTAGATGGCATAAAAGCTGTGTCTATTAATGGTGATAAATCACAAGGCGCTCGTCAACGCGCATTGGACGAATTTAAACAGGGTAAAGTACGTGCATTGATTGCGACTGATGTTGCAGCCCGAGGGCTTGATATTCAGGAACTAGAGCAAGTAATTAACTTTGATATGCCGTTTAAAGCTGAAGATTACGTACACCGTATTGGTCGTACAGGACGAGCGGGTAATTCTGGACTTGCCGTATCCTTAATGAGCCGAGACGAAGAGTATCTGTTGCATGCGATTGAAAACTTACTGGATCAGCGATTACCACAAGAATGGCTGGCGGGTTTTGAACCTAGTTTAATCGAAGAGGTCGAGCCTGAACGTCACGGTGGTGGTGGCCGTAAAAGTCGCTCGGCAGAAAAACGAAAACTTAAAGCCAAGTTAGCTATCCATAAAAATCGTGGTAAAAACCGTCGATAACTTAGTTTTTGGTGGGTTAAGTTTATTGATGACTTAGATTCGTTGATAAACTTAAGTAATTGGTTCATTTGGTAAATATCAAATGAACTAGGCTGTTTTCGCTTGATCATAAACGGCTAACGTTTCTGGAAGTGCAAGGTAATAGCCTTGATACATATCGAAGCCGAGTTTCTTCATTAAATTAAGTTGATGCTCGGTTTCAATTCCTTCGATAACGGTTTTCGCGCGTAAGTTTTTTGCCAATAAAAGCGCACTTGTCAGTGCAGACAGGTCGCCATGTTCGTATTTAACCAGTAATGAACGGTCCATCTTAATGATGTAAGGTTGAACAGATTCAACTCGCTCTATTGTCGATGCATTAACCCCATAATCGTCTATCGCAAGCTTAAAGCCGCACTTGCTGAGTTCTTGCGTTGATTGATAAAAACAGGATTCATCGTTCGCATCCAACTCGATTAACTCCAGCACAATCTGCTCTGTTTTCAAATGAGACTGACTAATGGTTTGCTTGAGCGCCTGACAGTATGACATGTCCTGTAACATCATTTCTGCTGCTTTAGGAAGCACATTGAGGAAGAGCTTCTTATGTTGGTAGCGCGATTGGCCAAAGTTCTTTATGTGTATCAAGCGACTTAAACGTTCGACATTAAATTGGTCTGAAACCGGAATGCTTTCTGACTGGAAAAAATAGTCAGGGCGGATCATCGAGCCGTCAATATCGGTGATTCTTACCAGAGCTTCCAGACCAACAATAGAATGATCCTTTTGATAAATGGGTTGAAATACGCTTTTCAGTGTTAAATTTTTATATTTTGCGATGTACTGTCCATCTGCCTGTTTAGAAATGCAGCAAGTAAGCTGCGAGATACTCATCATTATTACAACCTAAATTAATGCTTATCATCGATGCGAGTACATCAAGCTTCATTGATTATAAGAATCTAAGCGCGCGCGACCTGATGAGGCAAGCTAGTTAGTTAGTGTTAATAAGATTTATCGAGCGGTATCAAACAAATGTATAGATAGATTGATAAGGTACGTATTCCCATCTTTAAGCTACCACTGCAATACGGCGTATAGCTGGAGATATTTTCGAACAAGTTGCTGTTTGTTTGATCGGCGTAATGGGTGGCCAAACTTGATATAGCATGGGTTGATATCAAAGCGAGAATTGAGCGATTGCGTAAGCTGCGACTCACTGGTGTATAAAGTAATACCTTGTTCAGTATATTCATTTATTGGGTCTGGTAACTCACCCATCCACCAATGCAGTAGCTCCCTGCTAGTTTTACTTCTACTTATCCAGTGATCACAAACCAGGAATAGTAAATCGTTGGGCTGTAACGCGTAGCCATATTCACTTTGCCACTCGGTTATCGAAGCAAGCATTTTTTCGCGACAAGGTTTACCCGCACTGACCATGTGATAACTCAAAACCCATACCGTGCCGATCTCTGAAGTAATGCGGTAATGGTGGGGAAGGTCGGGAGCATTAAGTACTTCAAGTGATTTAATGACACTGCTGTGGCCAAAGTGACGAAGCGTATGCTCCATCCGCCTTGAAAACGCGAGACCTAAATGATGTTCACTCATCCCTTGGTTGTGAACCGCAGGGTAGTGCTTTTCGCAGATCTTGAGGCAGTCTTCCTGAAAATCATTAACACTTTGTATTACTAAGTCGAGTAGCAAAGAAAATCCCTTAACGGTTATAAAAAACGATGAGCAAAAATTAGCATAGTCTTTTTAGCATAGACTAAGTTGAATCGGCAACTTCTTGATCTAAACATCAAAATTAGGAATTCTATCCATCAATATCTTAGATAGTCCTAGTGATTGTTGGATAGAGTAGGTTGTCGTGAGGTCGATAATTGGATGATGAAATTTAGAGAGCAGTAAATGATTAAATTAGACAGAACACAAAAAGAAACATTATCAACGGCGATTCAAGATTATATGGAAGACGAACTAAGTATTGAAATCGGTCAGTTTGATTGCGAATTTCTCATTGATTTTATCACTGAAAAGCTAGGGGCAGTGTACTACAACAAAGGAGTTGAAGATGCTAAAGCCTTATTCGAGCGCCGTATGCTAGAAGTTTCCGACGAACTTTATGAGATAGAACAGGAAGTGAAACTCTAAAATTCATGAATTCTTACATTTAACTTATTCAAAAAATTCGAACAGGTTGGTAGATGTGCTGTAATTGGCTAGATGTAAATAATGGTAAATAATCTGTTTCATATAAAGTAAATCGGTTAATGTGTTGTTTCTTATTCAATATCAACACAGAAAATTCTTGGGAATTGAGATGGATACATCCGTAAAAAACTACAACCTTCTGACCCGCGCGATGCACTGGTTATCAGCCATCGTTATTGTTGGCTTATTTGCGGTCGGCTTATGGATGGTCGATTTGAGTTACTACAGCGAGTGGTATCGTACCGCACCTCATTACCATCGCTCTATCGGTATCTTGCTTGCGATAGTTACGTTATTCCGATTCGTTTGGAAGCACATTACTGCATCTCCTAAGCCAGAAGGTAAAACTTATGAAATCATCGCAGCTAAGTTAGCGCATGGTGCGATGTATTTGTTACTTATTACCATTTTCGTAACGGGTTACCTGATTTCAACCTCGGATGGTCGAGGTATCGAAGTATTCGAGTGGTTTACCGTACCTGGCGCAGGCGAGTTGTTCCCAAATCAATCTGATTTGGCGGGTGAAATTCACTTTTACGCAGCTTGGGCTATCGTCCTAATTGCTGGTTTACATGCCGTTGCTGCACTTAAACATCACTTTATCGATAAAGACAACACATTAAGAAAAATGTTAGGAGCTTCAAAATGAAAAAGTCACTATTTGCTACAGGATTAGCGATCGCTATGGCACTTCCGTTTGGTGCGCAAGCAGCAGACTACGTTATTGATACGAAAGGGGCTCACGCTTCGATTAACTTCAAAGTAAGTCACTTGGGTTACAGCTTCATCAAAGGTCGTTTTAATACATTTTCTGGTGACTTTTCTTTTGATGAGAACAACGTTGCTGACGCTAAAGTGAATGTTGTTGTTGACACCACAAGTCTGGATTCAAACCATGCAGAGCGTGATAAGCACATCCGTAGCGGTGATTTCATCGATGCAGGTAAATTTGGTCAAGCAACGTTTACTAGTACAAAAGTAACGGATAAAGGCGACGGCAAACTTGATGTAACTGGTGATTTGACACTTCACGGTGTAACCAAGCCTATCACTATTGAAGCGGAATTCGTTGGCGCAGGTAACGACCCATGGGGTGGTGAGCGTGCTGGTTTCGTTGGTACTACTCGTCTAGAGCTAGCAGATTTTGATATCCCTGTAATGGGTTCTTCTAGCTATGTGGATATGGAACTTCATATCGAAGGCGTTAAGAAGTAATTCATTGTCACTCGTATAATAATATTAAAGCGCTCTTCAAACGAAGAGCGCTTTTTTAGTGCCAACTAACAAAAGTTAGTGTTTTATTGTTATGCGGTTTCTAATTCGTCTTGTTCTACTAGATTCAAACGCTCACCGTAAACGGTACGTAATGCATTCATTATTTCGACACGTGTTACTACGCCGACCAAGAGTCCATTCTCTAATACCGGAAGCACTTGCGGTTTACTGACGTTCATACTCTTGGCACGCTCTTCCAAAGAAAGAGAAGTTAAGCGTGTTGCAATGCCCATATTGCTTGTAGGGAAGAGCTTTTCTTTGTCGATACACATAAACTCCACCACATCGACTAAACGGTCACCAGCATCAATAGCGACAATGTCACGGCTCATCAAATCAACCACTTTCTGACCGTTAACTGGAATGTAATCCTCGCACCAAAGATCGACCATAATATCGTGCGCCGACAGGAAGCCCACTAAACGATTATGAACATCAACGACAGGGGCGCTGGTTAAGTGATGATCAAGTAAGGTATCAAGTGCTGAGACTACCGGAGTTTCTGCGCTGATAGTCACTGGAGCAGGGTTCATAATGTCCTTAACAAAAGAGCTATTTTTCATGTTGGATTCCTTAACTGACATGAGTGGTGTTGTTTTAGTGATGGTTTGAATGTTGGCGGCTTTTAGCTCAGGTCGACGGAAAATACACCAGTTTGATAAGCCAACTAATACAGCGCCGCCTACTATATTTCCTAGTGTTACCGGGATTAAGTTTGCAGTGACAAAGTGAAACACATTGAGGTCTGCGTATTGGGATGCAGGAACGCCGACAGACAGCCAGAACGACTCTGGCGCAAAGTTAGCGATAACAATGCCAAGCGGGACCATGAACATGTTGGCGACACAGTGCTCGAAGCCACTGCTTACGAACATAGCGACAGGTAAAATCGTCATTGCCGCTTTTGTCATCGCATTTGCAGAACTAAAGGTTAGCCAGATTGCTAGACACACCAAAAGGTTACATAGAATACCGAGTGCAAACGCCTGAACTAACGTGTGATGCAGTTTGTGCTGTGCGATGTTAAGCGCATTCAATCCCCATTGACCGCCGTCCATTTGGTATAAGCCTGCTGCTGTAACCAGTGCGAGCAACAGCATTGCTCCAATAAAGTTACCCACATAGACCTTGCCCCAAATTGATAGCATTTTTCCAAAAGATATCTGCTTGTTCGCCCAGGATATGCTTGAGAGCACTGAGCTAGTGAACAGTTCGCCTCCACAGATAACGATCAGGATCAAACCCATACTGAAAGCTATTCCGCCTGCAAGACGACTCAATCCCCAACCTGCACCTGCGCTACCCGTTGTCACGGTGATATAGAACAAGAATGCCAAACCGATAAATGCGCCAGCCATTGCGGCAAGACTGAGTGTCATCGAGCTCGTTTTTTGGGCTTTGCTCAGTGCAAACTTCTCTGCTTCAGCCATCATTTCTTTCGGAGAAAAATACTGGTGATTGTCAGAGTTGATCACCGCCATACTGACTCCTTAGTTTTTGATGCCATAAAAACTCCTTGATTTATAAACTCATAACTATTGTTTTTGTATTTAGAACAGCGGTATTCCTGAACCGCACAATCAGGCTAATAGGAAAATTCCGACAGGGAAAATTGATATTGTTTAAGGTTCACATCAATTCAATTGATAACTAATCTAAGATGAGTAAAATGAATGCCGTTGCTTATGTTTTTAATCAGGTGAGGGTATGGGAATACTCGCTCGTAAAGGAGGACACATTGCGCTATTCACTAAAGCAATTAGCGGTTTTTAATGCAGTTGCCGATTCAGGAAGTGTAAGCCAGGCTGCAGACAAGCTGGCTCTGACACAATCGGCGACAAGTATGTCGCTCTCACAATTGGAAAAAATGCTTGGTCGGCCATTATTTGAAAGACAGGGCAAGCAAATGGCGTTAACCCATTGGGGAGTGTGGCTGAGGCCAAAAGCAAAACGCTTGCTGCAAGATGCTTTACAGATTGAAATGGGCTTTTATGAGCAACATTTGTTGAGTGGGGAAGTTCGCATTTGTGCGAGTCAAACTCCTGCAGAACACTTAGTCCCTGATCTTATCAGTATTATTGATAATGACTTTCCTGAGATGCGTATCTCTTTGAATGTGAAAAGTACCAGAAGCGTCCTTGAAGGCGTATTGGATTACAAGTACGACTTGGGAATCATTGAAGGCCGATGTGATGACAACCGTTTGCACCAGGAAGTCTGGTGTCGCGACCATCTGACGGTTGTCGCGGCTTCACATCATCCTTTTGCCAAGCGCCAAACCGTAAGTTTAGCCCAGTTAGAACAAGCAAAGTGGGTATTGCGCGAAGATGGTTCTGGTACACGAAAAACCTTCGATAGTTCGATCAGTAAACTTATCGAGGATCTTGATGTTTGGCGTGAATACGAACATGTGCCAGTACTTCGTAGCTTAGTGGCTAATGGCCAGTACTTGACCTGCTTACCTTATTTGGATGTCGAGCGGTATATCCAAGCTGGTTTGCTGGTTGCCTTAGATGTTCCAGAGCTAAAAATGGAACGCACGCTTTCATTCATCTGGCGAGCGGATATGGCAGAAAACCCATTAGTAGACTGCATTAAGCGCGAAGGCTTACGCATGATGAAAGGCAAGCCGACGATTCTATAGCGCTTGGTAATATCGCATGAATGACGGTATTTGTTATTTACCAAATCTGTTGATTTATCGTTTACGTCAAATTTATAGTGCAATGTATGAAACAAAAGTGAGTTATTTGTGATCGATATCACCGATAAGCGGAGGGAATACTTCTAGTATCGGTTCTTGATTTCAATGTTTAAAGCCAGTTATCAAACCAGAAGGGTCTGATACTAGCTAAGCAGGTACGAATACCATGACGACACTATTAGCGATTTCTATTACTACTGGGATTTTGTCCGGCGTTTGGGGATGGATAGCTATCTCTTTAGGCCTACTATCCTGGGCGGGGTTTTTAGGTTGTACTAGTTACTTTGCCTCCCCGACAAGTGGCCTGAAAGGATTGGCAACCAGCCTTATTACAAATTTAACCGGCGTGTTCTGGGCTATGGTCATTATCTATGGTTCAACCTACGTAGGGTTAGAAATTCTGGGCTACGTAATAACGGCAATTGTGGCTTTCTTTATGTGTATTCAAGCTAAGCAAGCTTGGTTATCTTACATTCCTGGTACATTTATCGGCTCATGTGCAACCTTTGCAGCGGATGGTAACTGGCAACTTGTTGTACCGTCGCTGGTATTAGGTGGTGTATTTGGTTATCTAATGAAAGCGACAGGTCTTTGGTTACACTCGAAATCAAATACTACTTCAACTTCTTCGCTCGCAGAGCAAGTGCAGTAGTGACCCCCGATCTAATTGGTATCCACTGAGCACTGAGAGTACTTTTCTTCTCAATGCTATTCATCAAAGTTATTGATATTTGATACAAGCACACTTTAATAGTGTGCTTTTTTTACTTTTTTCGCCCTAAGTATTACCACTTGCCATAGTAACGATACGTTTTAGGGTCCAGCGCAATAGAACAGGGATACATTCCACGCCGTTCTCTTCACAATGCGAAACAATCGCTAGGGCTAAATCAGGCTTGGCATGTTTTTTTAGCACTCGGTTGACCACTTTTTTCGCAGGAATTTGATGATCGTGAGGAACCTTTATCATGTCTTTAAAGAAAACTTCAAATCCATGGTTGTAAAGGAAATGCTCAATATCTCGATCAGGCAACTCGGTTAAACGGTGGCGCTCCTGGTCATGCTCTAATTGTGAACGAACCGTATGAGCGTACTTTTTACCAGCGGCATCGCCGTCGGTTACTACGTGCCAGTCAATACCAAACTCTTTTGCGACTTTAATTATTGAACGCAAGCCAGACTGAGCAAACTCGACTATCTGAACACCTTCAGCCGCTAAATCATAACCACATTGACGCGCTAACTCATTAAAAAGCCAGACTTCGGTTTCACCTTCCACTAACAACCAGCAACGAGCAAAAAGCGCACCTGCTCGGTGAAAGCGTATGTGGAAACCAATACGCCTTAGTTCATCTCGCCCGAATTTAGAAGGATTAAGGCTCTTTGCGATGGTGCGATCAGACAGGCGGTACAGACGCCGGATCGAATAAAGCGGAACGGAACCGAGCAAACTCCCACTGTTAGTGGTCAGAATTTTTTGCATCGGCAGTAGTTGAAGCAAGGACCAGGCTCTCGCTAAATGAGTAGGGTGTAAGCGACCTTCAGGATCTTCAATGATTAAGATTGGCCGTGCACAACGCCTTAGCTCGGTTGGTCCTTTCGCTTGCAGGTACGTGTTAAGCAAGCCCATCAGAAGCAAGCGACTCTGCTTATCGTTAGTTTCTTTTAAATATTGGCTCAGGCCCTTATCGGAAGGGTGGCTATTATAAAACAGTCCGTCTCTAGGCTTCCTTGGGTTCCCTCTGCTGGTACTTCGGAACGCGAAATAGTGATCGATCAACGTTTGCATAGAAGAAAGGCTACTGCGAATTTCCCCCTTGTTGACTTGACCTGGCATGGCTAATAGCCGTCTACAAGTGTTGTCTATGCGCTTTTCAATCCGTGAATTTCTATTGTCACCGTTGATATGAGATGGGTGAGGGAAACGACGGGAGTCTCTTAAGCGAATGACAGGATGTAGCGTCATT
Organism: Vibrio sp. dhg; assembly: GCF_003443775.1. Classification (NCBI taxonomy): domain Bacteria; kingdom Pseudomonadati; phylum Pseudomonadota; class Gammaproteobacteria; order Vibrionales; family Vibrionaceae; genus Vibrio; species Vibrio sp. dhg. Next base: position 172,917 of record NZ_CP028944.1, read on the forward strand.
AATTCAATAGCAAGTTTTTCAGAATGATGGATCTTTATTGTTTTCCCTTCATTATCGAGAAACGTATACTGAGTCGTGATGTCATGATCGACACGAGAGCCACTGATTCTGTAGTAGATTACATGCTCTCCATTGTCTTTGGTACACCAAGCAGGCTTAATCCTACGGTAACGGCCCGCTTTTACCTCTTGCCTATCTTGTGCTTTAAAGCAAAGAATAATCTCGATATGTTGAGATTGAGGGTGGGAGATAGAGTAATCAACGTGAAAATCTTTCAGGTCAAACTCATATAGATTCCCGTCTGTTGGTAGTGCAATGGATAGGGCATCAAGTAATGAAGACTTACCCCATGTATTCTCACCAATGAGCGTGGTGAGTTCATCAAAAGAGAGTGAAAGGCGTTTAATGCCTCTAAACCCGGAGATTTCGATGCGTTCTAGTCTCATCTCAATCCTCCTCGCAATTATTTGAATTATAGAGAATTATCTTGCTGTCTTTAAGCATATAGTAATTCTTAAATGTTGCTATAAGCTCAGTTCACAAATTTACGAGAGCCTGCATAGGAAGTGGATCGATGCGTTTATGAAATGTGAGTTCACCTATGCATGGTCACGGAAAAATGAAATGGAAATTCGCTGTTTCATAAAATTCATGATTCTGTCATGATCCACTCCTTATTATTATAAGGAATGAAAAGAGAGAAGATGAAAATGAATAAAAATCATAAGCCAGTAAGAATAAAACTGGCACACATCAATGACACTCATTCCTACTTTGAGCCAACGTCATTACAGCTAAAATTACAAATCAACAAAGAAGTTACGCTAGAGCCTTACGTGAGTGCAGGTGGTTTTTCTCGCATTGCCACTCGTGTTGAACAACTCCGCGATGATGCGCATCGCCAAGGGCACGGAATGTTATTTTTACATGCCGGTGATTGCTTCCAGGGCACTCTGTACTTTTCTTTATTTAAAGGCAAAGCCAATGCTGACCTGCTAAACGCGCTACAAATCGACGCGATGGCATTAGGCAACCATGAATTAGATATGGGTAATGAACCCGTAGCGCAGTTCTGTCAGCGTACCAATTTTCCATTACTTGCTGGTAACTGGGATCTGTCCAACGAATCAGTTTCTAAAACTCATCGAGTGAGTGATTGTGGCAATGTGCTGAGTTATCAGCATCAAACTCAAAGCGCGCAATATATGGTTAAAGAGTTTGATGGCGTACCAGTGGCCATTTTTGGTCTGTCGATCGATAAAATGAGTGATATTGCGAATCCCGATGTAGATACTCCTTTCGTGGCAGCGATTGATACAGCTAAAGCGACGGTCGAGCAAATTCACGCGGCTGGAATCAAAAACATCATATTGCTTAGCCATCTGGGTTACGAAGGTGACTTAGAACTCGCAGAACAGGTTGACGGCATTGGGATCATTGTTGGTGGCCATAGTCATCGTCTGCAAGGCGATTTCTCATCGATAGGCTTAGGTAAAGACGACCAATACGGGGTGAACGTTAACGGGACGTATGTGGTTCAAGCTGGTTTCCATGCACTGACGATTGGACACTGTGTACTCGAGTTTGATGAAGATGGCAGAGCGACGATGCTAAATGGTCAAAATGAGCTTTTACTTGGCCGTCGTATATTTTGGGATTCTTCACTCAACCAACAACTGGACCAGGGCGTATTTGAAACAGCGTGTGACTTTATTCATGGTCAGCCAAATGTTGTCGTGTGTAAAAAACACCCTGAGACGCAGGCGATTTTAACGGACAAGTACATACCACGCGTACGCGCACTTCAATCGCAGGTTATCGCGAATGTCGAAAATAAAAAACGCCACGTACGTATCCCTGATGAATTTGGCGGTAGCGAACTCGCTTCCGCGGTGGCGCATTCATTCTTGCACAGCTTAAATCAACGTGGACATGAAATTCAGTTCGCCATTCACAACGCTGGTGGCGTAAGAACGTCACTCAACCCGGGTAAACTTACGATTGCCGATGTTGCCGGACGTTTATTGCCATTTGCCGTTCCTATTGGTTTTTATAACGTGCAGGGAAGTGTGATTCGCCGAGCTTTAGAAGGCGCAATTAATAACGCGTTGAACAATGGTGTCAAAGGCACCGGATCTGGTAGTTATCCGTACACATACAACCTGAACTTTGAGTACAAAGCCCATCTTCCTAAAGGGAAACGCATTACCGTATTAGAGATCTTCAACGAGAATCGCTGGATCAACGTACAAGATGAGGTTTGGTATCGTGGTACCTCATCGGCATATACAATGAAAGGCAAAGAAGGTTACGAAGCCCTATTGGATATGGAAGGTGAGGGAAGTGTCAGCAATCTGTCTATGGCGGATTGTTTCATTGAACTGCTCACTGATGACCCTAACTGTTTGAACCAAAATCACAAATTCTATACTCAGCAGCGTAGTTAGTCATTTTAGGTACCCATCTTGCTTATCTTTCCATGATGAATGTGGTGAAGGTAAAACGGATGTGGAATAAAGACTGGAGTGATGTTGCGGTAGTTGTTGCTTGGGTTGCCGCTTGGTCATTACTAGCACATGTAATGCCTGTGATGGGATATTGAACTGAGCAAAAAATTAAAAAAAGGGAGCACTGTCGTGCTCCCTTTATTATGGGCATCAGATTCATTAATGTAATGCTTTGAATGTCATAAAGTATCTCTGTCTTATCGATAGCTATTCTTTGTTGGAAAATTAAAATGACAGGCGTATGATGGCCCCGTTTGGGGAGTAGTTAGCGCAAGTTTACTTATCGTCATCTCGTTAAGCGTATGCTTATCCGGTAAGTAAAGGTGTCATTGATTCATTTAATTTGGCACTTCAACGAGACCAACGCATTCAACAATTGGCAGACACAAAATTAATGTGGCTGTTGGTTTATATTGTATGCGGAAGGTCACCAAACCAGTGGTTCTTCCGCGTAGGAGGAATCATGTCTCTTATTGAAAATACCACCCAAGTTAGTCAATCGGTTCTGCTTCAAGAATCTCTCAATATGTATGCCGTTTTCGGGCTATTTACACTCGTTTTAGTCGCGCTTGATATTTACCAAACGCGCGGTGGCGTTGTGTCGATGAAAAAAGCCATTACTTGGAGCATCTTTTGGTTTTTGTTGGCCTTTGTGTTTGCGGGTTCTATCTATCTGTTCTGGGATTTTTATGCGCCTCATAGCCACTATACCAATACAAAAGCGGCAGTTTCGTTCCTTACCGGGTATCTGCTGGAGAAATCACTCAGTGTTGATAACCTGTTTGTTTTCGCAATCATTTTTGCTCAGTACAACGTGCCTGAATATTTACGACCGAGAGCATTGCTTTGGGGTGTGATTGGTGCTCTGTTACTTCGTGCCGTCATGATTGCTGTCGGGGCGCAGCTATTGGCTCAATATCACTGGGTATTGTACTTATTCGCGGCATTTCTGATTTGGACCGGTATTAAACTCGCGCAAGGGAGTGATGAAAACGAAGAGGTTAACCCGTATCCGGAGAAGTTTATCCGTAAACTCATTCCAGTAACTGATGGTTACCACAATAACCACATGATAGTGAAGCAGGCGGGTAAGTGGTTGGCGACACCGATGTTCATCGTCGTAGCGGTGATCGCTGTAATGGATGTGATGTTCGCATTGGACTCAATTCCCGCGATTTTTGCCGTCACACGTGAGCCCTTCTTGGTGCTTGCAGCGAACGTATTTGCGTTACTTGGGCTTCGCTCATTGTATTTTGTATTACAAGCAATGTTAGATAAGTTCGTTTACTTGAAGCCAGCTTTGTCTGTGATCATGATGTTTATTGGTGTGAAAATGCTTTTGGTTGGTACGGACTATGAAATACCGACGATTTGGTCTCTCACATTCCTAATCCTGGTGATGACCTCGGCCGTAGTCGCTTCGGTTTATAAGAACAAAGAAGATGCAGTTTCCAGAGTTAATATTACTAATCAAAAATATTGACGTGTTTGGTGTGTTAATTTGATATTGAATATTATTTGGTTAATAAAATGTTGCTAAATCGGGTTGAGATATGAGGTAACTTAAAGTTATTCAAGCATTATTGGGCTAATTTGAATAAATATTCGTCTGGCGAGTATTAGTATATTCAGTGTTTGTTATGGGTTTGTTTTATTAGAAAAAGTAATTCGAAAGGGTAGTTTTTGTCACTTTTTAAACTGAAACGATGTGACTATTATACACCCAACAAAACCTATTACTGCTTTAAAGAGAGGCAATCATGGCACAAGCAATGCAAATGACAAATGTAGCTTTACCAACCTCTATGGATAAGAAGACCTACTCGGTCAACTTCAAAGGATTGATTGCACACTTACTAGACATTCTTTTTGTAGATAACTCAACACCACGTGGTTACTACGCAGAAGATTTGTCAGCTCATATTCAGAAAGACATCGGTATGTATCGTTAATCTGAAGACAGTAATGAACAAAGCCAGCTTAATCGCTGGCTTTTTTGTATCTATTTCAGGGTCACCACGAGGCGGTATGACTAGCCACTCCATATAGTGAGCTGAAACAAAAACAGGGCTCCGACTGGAACCCTGTTTTTAGATAAAAGTAACGTCTATTACTTCTTACGACAGAACTCTGCGATCACATACATAGACTGACCACCGTTTGCCTTACCAGAAACCAATTTTGGATCGTCGCCAAGACTGATACCACGGATAACCGTACCTTGTTTGATTACCTGGTTTGTGCCTTTAACTGGTAGATCTTTAATAACTGTTACATCGTCACCTTTTTTAAGTTCAGTGCCGTTACAGTCAACCGTTTTATCATCAGTAGACATACCCTTCATGGCCCAGTTCATTTGCTCTTCTTCCATGTACATCATGTCAAGAGCATCTTGAGCCCAGCTTTCAGTGTTTAGGCGAGTCAGTTGGCGCCATGCAGTAACTTGTACTGCTGGCACTTGGCTCCACATGCTGTCATTTAGACAACGCCAGTGGTTAATGTCTTTAGGTTCTTCGATCTCGCTTAGACATTTGTCACAAACCATAATAGCGGTATCAACTGTTACGTTACCGTGTGGTGGAACAGCGTAAGCAGTTAATGGAGATTCAGAAGAACATAGTTCACATTTTGACTCGCAACGTGCAAGCAAAGTAGATTCGATAGACATAAGGACTCACCTTAGTAATGTTATTTTGTGGCGGTATTATCCACTTTATCCTGATAAATAAAAGGGTGTTAGGGAATTTAGGTTTGCTTTTTACAATATTGCAACTTGATTAATGTAAATATGTAAAACATTTGGTAATAAAATTGATGTCGGAATATAAAAGCTCATTGTAACTATAAACAGGCATGAATCTTTTTGCGCTCCTGCCATGCAAATGCCCCCAATAATTGAAGATCAACTATTGAGGGCATAACAATAAGACTTAGGGTTTCAGTCTTAGATTTTATATCTGATGTTTATTTCAGAACTGACGTGTTAGAAACACCAGTTAACACATTATCCATTAGGAAATCGGTGTTCTCGGTTTGCATTTCGATGTAGTGATCGAGGTCAGCCAAAGTACCACTTGGTGATGCAAACGTACTGTGTGTCGCTGTCGAGTTGAACTGAACGAAGCTCGCCGTTGCTGACACTGATGGGTCTGAACTATTAACCTTCTTTAAGCCTAGTTTCTTGGCCAGTGGTTCTGTACCTGCGAATAGTGCGTTGTTAACGCTATTCGGAACTACTGAATCACCCTCAGTTTGTGTCATAAAAAATGGTGTTGATAGCGTACCTGAAGACATCAAATCACTAGCGTTAGTGAATGGGTCAACAGTATCGAGCGTTGTCTGAGCAGCGTAGATGAACTGAGAGAAGTCAGAGCCTAGTTCGGTTAGCTGAGCTGCAGTGGCCAGACCTTCAAAGGTCTCATAACAGGCTTTTGCATCTAATTCGGTACATTGTGCATCAGCAAATGACATGTAGCCCGTTGAAGCAGCGTAAGCCAAATTATGCTTTATCTGAGGCCCGAAGTTTGCCGAGCCCAGTAGCAAGTTACCAATTTGACCACCTGAGTTCTGGATAGAAGCCGCGCTAAACGAATAGAGCGCATCTGCCGTTGGGCTACCTAGAGAATTATTGGCTGCTGCAACCGCAGATGTACCAACGATACCGCCTAGAGAATGACCCAACATCTTAACTTGCGAGCCAGCCATTGGGTTGAACCCCTGAAGAGGCCCAGTTGCTAAAAGACCACCTTGTGCCGATACGACCAAGCTTGCACGAAGGCCCAGAACGTCCAGTACACTTTGACGTAAATTGTCACGAGCTACCGCTAAGTTCGATAGGTTCAAATAAGCTAGAACGTTCGCATTCGCCGAGCGTTGTTCATCAAGGCTACGTGTGCCATGCATAGGCAAGTCGATAGCAATAACGGCTACGCCTGCTTTAACCATGTTGTAGGCAAACGCATAGGCTGTTTCTTTTGATGACGTGATACCGTGTTGATAGACAACAACGTCTGTTGCGACACCTGACTGCGGTGTGAATAGAAGAAACTCTACATCTTCAACAGACTTAACTGCAGGAACAGGAGAATAACGCGTAATAATACGTTCACTGTCTAATTGGCTACCGTCGCTCAGATACAGGGTAGAACCAACCAGCTTAAGCTGTTCCGTCGGATCACTTGCCAGCTTCGTTACATCCACAGGGTTCTCTGCGAAAACACCGGTAGAAAGCTGCTGAACCATATTCGCTTGTTCGTTTGGATCGGCGAGAGCAGCGCTAAGTTTTGCAAGGCTTGGCATTGCAGAAACCATTGGCTGCATGTTCCAATCGGCACCTTTCTCAAGGTAGTAAGGGAGTTTTACCGAGCCTTGAGTCACATTCACGCTAGCGCCAGAAGCGTTGTAGAGGCCTTTTATCGCTGTCTTAGCTGCGTCTAGGTCACTAACGTATTGATTGAAATCCTGGTCATTATCAAGAGCCGTTACAAAATCCTCGGTCGTATCAAACGTCATGGTATAAGCGGCCGCGAGATCAACGGAATTATCATTTGAATCTGCTTTATACACGTTATTCAGCGTGTTTGCGCCAGTAGCGAAGCCTGTTGCCGTAACGCCTTTCACTGCGGCCAGAGTATCACCCACAGATTGCGTGCTAAACCAAGATGAGTAGACAATATCATCAGGGCTAACACTTGCTAAGCCGAAAATACCTTCAACTGCCGTTGTCACTGCTTGAACAGAAGCTAAGTCACCGGTTTCGTACACGACTTCCTTGCTTTTGGCGATAGCGTAGTTCGAAGACGTACCGATCGGGTCGCCATTAACATCAGTTATGTCTTGCGTTACAGCAAAAATGTACTCGCTCGATTCGTCCAGCGCATCCATAAACTGGATATAGAGTGAATTACCATTGGTTTGGACAACATAATCTGTGCCGAGTGTCAGAACTTCTTCGATCGGATTGCTGGTGCCATCCCAATCAGTCAGGCGCGTATTGATTTTGATGACTTTTACACCCGACGTCACCATACCTGTAGCAAATCCATCACCGTCGAAGTTTAATACGATAGGCATTGATGTAGACCAACCATCCATAGTGTTCATCGAGGCTCTTGGATTGGTTAATGCATCATCGCCTTCGGTCGGCAGCCCTAAAGTGCCATCGGTCGAATCCATCAGTAGATAGGATGGGGCAGGAACCACTGCATTCGCACCTTGAAGGGTAAATTGAATTGATGTTTGGCGATCAAGTAATGCCTGAACAGCAGGTTCAAATCCTATTTGTTCCGAGGTGCCTCGACTGGCAGACTCGTCACCACAACCAGCAAGTAGGATGGCAGAACAAAGCAGAGATAATTTAAAAGTGTGTTTCATTGGTTTACTCCGTTAAACCTACTAGTTGAAGGTGTAATTCATTTGTACTGAACTGATGTAAGCCATACCGTCAGAATCGAATGTCAGCTCTTGGCCAGATGCGTTAGTTTCTTTGAAAGAACTGTCTTCACTCTGCACTAAAGTGAAACCAGCATCAAAAGACAGGTTGTCGTTCCACGCGTAAGTTAAACCCGCGCTATACCAGTAGCGATCCGTATCTGGGATGCTCAATGTTGGCTTACCAGCCTGCTCGTCGTATGCAACACCCGCACGGAATGTCCAGCTAGGATTCAGCGTGTAAGTAGCACCAACGGAATAACGGTTGTTATCATCGTATTTTTCTTGTTTGGAGAAACACACGCCGTTGTTACATTGGTCACTGGTCGCTCGTAGTTCAGTAAATTGACTCCAGTTGGTTAGCATCCAGCTGTAGTGAAACGCCCATTGGTCATTGACTTGATGAAAGCCCGATAGCTCAAAGATAGAAGGAAGCGTGATCTTTATACGTCCGTCGACTTTGGCTGCGGTTGCGATACCAGAGTCGTAACTACGGAATTCACCTTCTTCGAAATCAAGGTCAACTTGTGAACGGTAGCCGATACCAAAACGGTTGTTCTTATCCACTTCATACAGGGCTCCAAGGTTCCAACCCCAGGCAAACGTCTCATCTTCCATGCTGATCAATTTGTCAGACTTTTGGCTTCCTGGTCCAAACAATGGTGCTAGTGAACCTTTATGTCGTGTTAACTCAGCTTCGGCATAAACCAGACTCACGCCGCCAGCAACACTAAATGCATCATTGATACGATATGCAAGGTTTGGATTTATGCTGACCGACATTAGCGATGTATTACCTGCCAGATCGCCCGCAGAAATATCCGTTGGATACTCCGTTGCAACACCGTACGTTGTAAACATGCCGATGCCCCAAGCAAACTTATCGTTGATAGGACTGACATAGTAAGCAGCAGGAACTGCGGCCAAAGGTGCTATGTCATCAGAGTGTTCATCATAAAAAGTATCATAAATGTTTATTTCAGGATCAATCACGCTTATAGCGCCTGAAAACTGAGCTTGTTCGAAAAGTGTCATGGCTGCCGGGTTTCGTGCCAGAACACTGGCATTGTCTGCGACAGCGGCTTCGCCTGAAAATGCTCGACCAAGACCAGATGCTGAATGTTCAACAACCTGAAAACCCGCTGATTGGGCATTGCACGCAAACAATATCGAAATTGTAAGCAGAGAGCAGCGCTTCTTATTCATCCTTGACCCTCCTGGGGTGTCTTTAAGCTAGACCGTAGTCCTTTTAATTGTTGTGTAGTGATGAGGCCATTGTTTGTTATTAATTATGTTCACAATGTAAATACAATGTTAAACGTATGTTTAATTAATTGTCAAAGATTGAGATGAATTTGTTTTTTAAATTTGATGCATAGGTCAAACGTTGGTAGGTAAGCTTATGTATTGTCTTTGTATTTTTTATACAAATGGTTAGACCAGAATTATTTCGTAACACTAATGGATAAAAAGCGTTCAAAAGGCTGGCAATTAGGCTTTATGAAAGCCATATAACCTCTGATAAACTTGGTATTTTGAATTTTTAGGTCATTAGGCTAGAGCACGTTGGAATTACTACATATTGAATTTTTAGGCCGATCACTCAGATTGGAAGGATCAATGGCGGGCTGGCAGCAGTTGTATTGGGACAACACACTAGTCTCTCAGATTGATGCCAGTGAGAACGAGTCTGAGCGAAGCTCACATCAGTTTAAACTTATGGCTGGTGAAGAGGTATTGCAGTGTGAGCTAGATTGTGCAGTTCAGTGGCAGCCTTTCAGTTTGTCATATCACGTCAAAATGAATGACACTCTAGTGACTAGTGGTTCTCGAAATGAGAAAGATATTGAACGTCAGACACCACAAGTCGCCCCTCCAAGTGAAAAGCGCTTAAGCCTAATTGGTATCGTATCGTTAGGTATGAAAGCTTTAAAAAGTGCCAAAGTCATTAAAGTGGCATTAGCTTCCGCTAGTTTGGCCGCATACTCTTGGTTGTTCTCAATCGAGTTTGCCCTCGCACTGATTGCCTGCCTTGTGTTTCACGAATGGGGGCACATTAAAGCGATGAAGTACTTTGGTATGAAAACCAAAGGTATTTATCTGATTCCATTTCTGGGTGGGCTTGCGTTAAGTGATGAAAAAATCAACACTCGCTGGCAAGATGTGGTTATCTCCATCATGGGACCGTTTTTTGGTTTGGTATTGAGTATTGTTTTTACTCTTCTGTATTGGGTAACTGGTGAGATAACGTTTGCTGGTCTCGCCGTATTTAACGCATTGCTAAACCTATTCAATTTATTACCAATTTTGCCTTTAGACGGCGGGCATGTGCTGAAGAGCATAACCTTCTCCATGAATACCTGGGTTGGGTTAGCGGGCAGCGTAATCACCGCGATACTTGGTATCGTACTGAGTTACTCACTTGGTTTAACGCTACTTGGCTTTTTATTGATCATGGGGATGCTGGAAGTGGTCATGGAATGGCGAACCCGTCACCATAGTCATTTATTGCCACTAACACGTTATGGGCAATTGTTCTCTTTTGCCTGGTATGTCGTATCCGTTGGTGGTTTCGTGGCTATTATTTGGTATTTTGCGAGCCTGGGAGATAGCTTACTCAGTTTACCGATGCAGATTTTAGGCACTTAAACCCCTAACTCCGAATGTTAAAAAAGCTCCAAAATGGAGCTTTTTAAATTTCTTCACGCGTCGTTTTCTAAATGGGACTTAACCACACTTCGGCGCTTTAACGTTGTAATTAGGTAGCTTTCTTATTGTCGCTTGTAGCTCTTTAATACGCGTGCTGTGTGAAGGGTGAGTGGAGAAAAATTCAGGCGGCTGAGCACCACCAGATGCTGCACTCATATTTTTCCATAGATCGATGCTCTGGTTTGGATCGAAACCCGCTTTTGCCATGTAATCGAGGCCAACAATGTCGGCTTCGGATTCCTGAGTTCTTCCGTATGGTAAAATCACACCGTATTGGACTCCAGCACCTAATGCCGCCATCGTCATTTCTTGATATTGCTTATATTCTGAAGCGCCAATAACAACGTTAGCAAGCGACAGCCCCGTATTTGCTAACTGGCTTTGAGATAGGCGTTCATTACTGTGGTCTGCAAGAACGTGCGCGACTTCGTGACCAATGACCGTTGCCAGCTGATCCTGGTTTTTGGCAACTCCAAGCAAACCCGTATACACCCCAATTTTTCCGCCAGGCAGAGCAAAGGCGTTGACCTGTTTACTGTCAAATACGACAACTTCCCAGTTTTGGAACCCTGGTTGCGAGGGAATGACATCCGTTACGTGTTTAGCAACACATTGAACGTAAGCGTTAATCTTTTTATCTTTGCTGATTGGGATGTCTTTCTTCATTTGGTCGAAAGATTTCGCCCCGAGAGAGGACATCTCTTGATCAGAAAACATCAGAAGCTGATTACGACCAGTAGGAGATGCACTACAAGCTGTTAAACCTGCGACGGCCAAAAGAGCAGAAGCTTTAATCCATACCTTCATATTTGGTTCCACATATTTATTTCTATTTCGATCAACAGTATATACGTAATTATCGAGTATAAAAGAGCATCTTGCCGTTGTAGTTATGCCTTGAAGTAGAGACGTAATAGAGACTATGCTAGGCAATTCCTAATCCATAGTTACCAACACTTTAAAAATAAGAGCATAAAATGAGCATTTGGAAAAAGCCAATCAGTGTAGAGATACTTAATGCAACGTCAAAAAACACTATGATGGAGCATTTACAAATTGAATATACCGAATTCACCGACGACTCCATTAGTGCAACCATGCCAGTGTGTAGTATTACGCATCAACCGTTAGGGCTGCTGCATGGAGGCGCTTCTGTTGTACTAGCGGAAACGCTGGGTTCGGTTGCAGCCAACTTCTGTGTGGGTGAAGGAAGCTATTGTGTTGGCTTAGACATCAATGCCAACCATGTCAGAGCGATGCGCAGTGGATACGTTATCGGTACAGCAAAGCCATTGCATTTGGGCGTCTCAACTCAGGTTTGGCAGATCAATATTACCGATGAGCGTGATCGCTTAGTCTGTACCAGTCGTTTGACTATCGCTGTGAAACAGCAAAAATCGAAGTGAGTGTAGACTAAGATGGTCATTGAATTCTCACTGGGTAAAATCATCGCGACACAACGTGAAATCGTTATTAAGTTATCCGGCGCTTCCATGGTGACACTACAGGCTCAGACGGATGCCATTCAACTTCTCGGAAGAGGTGCAAACGTGGTGTTGTGCCATGGTGCGGAGTGTAAGTGGTCGTTCAAACTCGATAGCGAGGAGCAACTCATTCTGATTTCAAAAGAAATTGGTATAGATATTCAATAAATCACCCATCAAAATTTGCACTTTTTCATAAAAATGAGGAAACTTGGTTTATTGACATCTAAACAAGATTTTCCTCTTTATGAGTAGTCCGCGCCTACGTGTTCAGTTTGAAACACTATTTGAAAAATTCTCTGGAAACGATACAGAAGTTCAGCTTGAAGATATTACTGAAGCGCTCTTTTGTACGCGTCGTAATGCTCGCATTGTTCTCAATAAACTAGAAGAAGAGGGTTGGATTGAGTGGCACCCAGCCGCGGGTCGAGGAAAGCTCTCTAAGCTGGTATTCAAACGCAGTCGTAGCGATGTAAGTGAAAATCTGGCAAGACGCTATCTGGATGAAGGAAAAATTGGTCAGGCCTTGGAGGCGTTAGACAACGACGCAACCAGACTGACTCAGGTCATTCAAGGTTATTTAGGGCTTCAGCACCGCCAAGGTGAGCAGGTTATCCGTTTACCTTACTACCGTCCGCTAGCCATGCTTAATCCACAAAAACCAATGCGGCGCTCAGAACAACATATCGCAAGACAAGTTTTTAGTGGTCTGACTCGGCTGGATGAAAATGAACAGCTTAAACCCGACTTAGCTCATACTTGGGAGTCGTTAAGTGATACACACTGGCGTTTTTATTTACGCCGAGGAGTGCGATTCCACAACGGTGAACTTCTCACAACGGATTGTGTGTTAGAAAGCGTTCGTGCACTAAGTGGCTTAAACCTGTTTGCGCATATCTCGAAAGTCTCATCACCTTTGCCTTGGACGGTTGATATAGAGCTTGTACGTCCAGACCGTTACCTGCCTCTTGCATTAAGTGAATCTCACGCAAAAATTCTGTTACCTCAGGCACAACGTTCAGAAGGGTTTGATAGAAAACCGATAGGAACAGGTCCTTTTCAGGTCAAAGTGAACGATGATAAACGCCTTATTTTAACGGCGTTCGATGGATATTTCGGCTTAAGACCTTTATTGGATCAGGTCGAGGTGTGGGTAATTGACGAAGCTTATTCATCAATGGTTTACCCAAGCTTATCCAAGCCTCAGATGGACAAGCATGCTTCAACCGATGAGGTCGAGCTGGATCCTGGCTGTACATTTCTCTTAATCAACAAGAATACTGGCATAGCCAAAGACCCAAGATGGGCCGAGTTCTTCAGTCAGGTGTTAAACAGCCATCAAATATACGCTCATGTACCACAAGATAAAGTCATAGAGCTTGGTGTGTTACAAGCTTTTGGGATTAAGCCGGGCTGGATCGATTTAAGGCCAACACAAGCTGGTGCTATACCTCAGCAAGGTAAAGTTATTTCAGTTGCATACCAAAAGAAACACCCGATGTTTCCGGTGATTGCCAAAGCGATTAAGAGCCTCTTGAAACCGCATGGTGTCGAGGTTGAGTTCATTCGATATGATAGCCAGCCGCCAGAGCCAAACGCAGTAGACATTTGGATTAAAGCGATGGGTATCGCTACGAATCGAGATGATGCGCTCGCTGGTTGGCTGCTGGACTACAGTGACATTGAGACGTTTAGCTCCAGTTACGACTTTGCCGATTGGGTGGCGCTCGTAGATCAATGGCGTGCAGGTGTATATCCAGAGTTTCCTGCTCGTGAACTTGGTAGACAGTTAGTCAAAAGTCATCAGGTGGTTCCGATGTTCCATTGCTGGCTGGGTGTGAATAAGGACCACAGCGGCGCATTACAAAATGCGAAATGTAACGCTTTGGGCTGGTTTGATTTTAGTAACGTATGGGTAAAACCGCACATACCCAATAATTTATAATTAACGATGGCAAAACCTAATAAAAAACAACCGACGAAAACCGTCGATATTTATTGCGCAAAATGCAAATCTCAGCTGTTTAAATACCGTAAAGGTGGAAAAGGCGCTTTAGTAAAATGTTTTAAAGAGCGTATCGTAGAGGATTTTACACAAACACCATGTATTTGCCCGGGCTGCCAACAAGAGTTTGCCAGAGATACATTGGTAAGAGGCACGCCGGCATATAAAATGATTGGTGGTAAAGTGACAATGAAGTAGGGAGTTCAGAATGACCACAGAGCATGATTACTGCATAGTGCTAAGTACTACAGCGAATGAACAGAACCGGGATCAAATAATTAAAGGTCTGTTAGAAGCGAAGCTCGCTGCGTGTATTCAAACGATGCCTATCGAGAGTCATTATGTCTGGAAAGGCGAAATTTGTAACGATACGGAATGGCTGTTAGTGATTAAAACTCGGCGTGAGTTGTACGAGCTGGTCGAAGAAAAAATTGAGAACTTGCACGAGTATGAAGTGGCTCAAATCGTACAAGTTCCCATTGTTGATGGTTTTAATCCGTACTTAGAGTGGCTTCGTGAGTCGACGCTGAGCCGACATTAGAATTAACGCGACGATAGCGCCGACCGTGTCACATAGAATGTCTTTCTGGGCATCCCATATATCACCTTGTGAACCCAGAAAGGCAATACCCTCATCGCCACCAGCAATAGCGGCGTACCACCACTCAATGATTTCATAGCCTGCCGCTAAAGACATAATGGCAAACAAGGCAAACCAACAAGAAAACTTAACATTGAGCTTCTTTTTATATATCAAATATTCTGCGATCGGGTAGGCGTACAAACCGATCGAGAAGTGCGCGACCCGATCAAAATTGTTTCTTTCTGATCCAATCAAATTGTTAAACCAGTCAAATGGAACTTCAGCAAACGTATATTTTGCTCCGACAGTATGCAGACACAGCCAGATAAACATCAATACATAGGCAGTGTTACTAAATTGATATCGATTTGAAATAATCCAAATCGCAATCAGGATACCAATTGCCGGAAAAATTTCGGCAAACCAAACCGCCCGTGAGTTGGGCTCCAATGCTGAAAACAGAAACACGACGGCATAAATAATCGTTAGTCCCAACAGTGTAGAAGTGCTTTTCATAAGTTATTCGATCCTTCACTTGGTTTTTTACGACAAGTTAAACGAAATGAGTACTGCTCAACTTATCGATGTCATAATTACATTTAATTGAACGCTGTGCAATTGTTTGTTTTCAGTGATATTGATAACGATAACTGTTGGATAATGTACAGACCGCGCAACATTGAAGCGTTTGCGCGTGCACATTTCATTAAAGTTTGATTTACAACATGTCCGTACATAGAATCCGTGACTCAACCAAATAAAAAAGAAGTAAAGTCATGAAACTGGAAACTGTCGATTACCTTGCTGATGATGCTGCTCAACAGTTCGTTGCATCTCTACGCGAAACTGGGTTTGGCGTGTTAAAGAACCATCCTATTCCTCAAGAGTTAGTGGAATCAATTTACAATAACTGGCAGGCTTTTTTTAGCTCTGAACAAAAAAATGATTTTCACTTTAACGTTGATACACAAGATGGTTACTTCCCGCCTTCTGTTTCTGAAGTAGCGAAAGGGCACTCAGTAAAAGATATTAAAGAATATTTTCATGTTTACCCTTGGGGTCAGATCCCAGAGCAGTTGAAAGCCGAGATTCTGGAGTATTACCAGCGTGCGGATGCTTTTGCTCAAGAACTTTTGGGTTGGGTTGAGCAGTATGCACCTGCAGAAGTTCAGGAAAGGTTTTCAATCGCGCTGTCAGAAATGATCAACAACAGCCAAAAAACATTGCTTCGAGTTCTACATTACCCACCGATGACTGGTGAAGAAGAGCCGGGCGCGATCCGTGCTGCTGCGCATGAAGACATCAACCTACTTACGGTATTGCCGGCTGCAAACGAGCCGGGTCTACAGGTTAAGAGCAAAGAAGGTGAGTGGATTGATGTACCATGTGACTTCGGTAACTTGATCATCAATATCGGTGACATGCTTCAAGAAGCATCAGGTGGATACTTCCCATCAACAACACACCGCGTTATCAACCCAACGGGTGGACGCCAGGATAAATCGCGTATTTCATTACCGCTGTTCTTACACCCGAAACCAGATGTGGTACTTTCAGAGCGTTACACTGCGCATAGCTACCTGATGGAACGCTTACGCGAACTTGGTGTAATTTAAACCTAATCGTTGACTACTAAGGCTGGTGGCTTGATGCTATCGGCCTTTTTTGTTTCTACTTTTAAGGAAGGAAAATTGGCATTACAAAGCGAGTTAACTCAACACAGTGAGATAGATAATCCGTTGCTGTGGCCCATATTGGAGATCCTTGGAAAACACCCTTCAGGTTGGAAAGTACACACTTTAGCCAGTCAGCTACGTGAACTAGGGTACATTCACCAGTTTGACCCATCTCCAGATAAGGACTTGTTTAAAAGAAACTTCCTTATCATGAACGCGTTATATCTGCTTCAAGAGCATTTATATCCGGAACAATGGCTTTGCGTCGATGCAATGGATATTACCCTTGAAGGGGCGGCAGACTCGTCACTTAACGCGATTGATCATCTCGATCCTTTGCGCGAGTATTACCTTAATTGGACTCATTTTGAAGCAAGTGAGAGCGAAGTTCGCGGTCTACTCAAAGAATTTTGGCAAACTTATCAACGCTACATTGGTGGGCACACTACCAGTGATATGGATAAGTCCAAGGCGCTGGCACTGTTTGAGTTAGAAAGCACGGCAACGCAGGAAGAGGTCCGAAAACGTTGGCGTAAACTGGCTTTTCGTTGGCATCCTGACTGTGAAGGTGGTGACGCTGACCGTTTTAGAATGTTATGTAAGGCGTGGAACGTCCTTCGAGACAAGTAATAAAGGCAGCACAAATCGGCTGCCTTTATAATATTTGCGATGTCGTCGGTTAGTGAGACGGCTTGAATTGAGATTTACGCATACGGTTTAATGCTGCCATCACATCCAGTGTGCGAGGCTTAGCTAAGTCACCTTGTTTTGGTAACGATGCATGCCATTCTGCAGATAACATCTCTTCGATTTCTTTCGCTGGATTGTCACACCAGCCTGGAAGTTGTGCCAACTGGAACCACAGCCAACCAATCGTGTTCACTTCGTCAGCGGATTCCAACTGTTCCAGAGCACTTAAATCGGTAAATTCCTTACCGAAGCGAAGTGAATCTTTGCCCTTGGCATTCACACGGAACTTACCATCGGTCAGGATATTCATTAACGCCACACGGTTTAACGCTCGTGGACGGAACGTTTTCAATGCTTCTTCCGATTCGTTATGACGCTGAGTTGGGTGCTGAGCAATGACCTGTTTCGCTTTCTCAGTCACATCGACCGCTTGGTAGTCGTGCATCTGAATAACGGTATCCGCCACATCCAGATAATCACCAGAGCCACCCATTACGATGATCGTGGAAATATCGAGCTCATCTCTGAGTTGTCCAATGCGATCAACCAGTGGTGTAATTGGCTCATCGCCTTTCGCCACTAATGCCTGCATGCGCTCATCACGAATCATAAAGTTTGTTGCCGAGGTATCTTCATCGATAAGCAGAGAGGTTGCTCCCGCTTCGATGGACTCTTGCAGCCATGCGGCTTGAGATGTTGAGCCTGAAGCATCTTGGGTCGCAAAATCAGCGGTATCTTTACCCATTGGCAGATGATTAATGTAGTTCGACAGATTTAAGTGATGAACACAGCGTCCATCTTCAGCTCGAATCTTCATTGATTTATTGTCAGTTACAACATACTCACGACCATCTTCTGGAATGTGATCGTAAATAGAACGTTCAATAGCATTCAGTAAGGTCGATTTACCATGAAAACCGCCACCAACAATGAGCGAGATGCCTTTTGGGATACCTAAACCGGTAATATAACCTTTGTTTGGAGCATGCAGAGTCACCTGTAGCGATTCTGGAGCCTTAAATTCGACTGCATCTTTCATCGGTAAGTCACAGTTACCAGCCACGCGAGGAAGAACACTACCATTTGCAACGAATGCAACTAAATTATTTGCTTCCAATTGTTCTCTAAGCGCATCTTGATCTTCCACAACCTGACAATGCTTTATCAGCGCATCTTTATCTAGCTCACGTTCGAGCGTTGCACGTCGAATAAATTTAGGTAAGTGGAAAGTCAGAATGTTATTGGCCTTCTTACCAAGTACTGAGCGGCCTTCAGCTGGAAGATTCACTCGAAAACGCAGTTCAATACCTTCTTCAGTAAACAAAACGGCGGTATTGTCGAGTACCGTTTGGCCGTTCAAAGCAATGGAAACGGAGTTTTCTTGCTTGGCAAAAAGGTCAAAACTGCGAGCGATAAAATCTCGTGCAGCTCGCTGAAACGCCGCGGATTCATTTCTTAACCACTCAAGACCAGTTAGAGACCATTCGCGAGTTGCACGCAAGCGAGAAGCAGAAGCATAAGGGTCACCTTGAATGTGGTCGATAAACAAAGTGAAATCAGTAAAGTCATATTGACCTTTGATTTGCTGGTAAGCACGGTAGTTCTGCTTTTCAATTTTCTTAAGCGTGGCAGTTAACTGATCCATGAAAATATTGGCCTTTTTATTAGAAGCGGGCGGCGATTATAGGAATCACCGACTATAGAGTAAAGCAGTATACGGCAATATACCGGTAAGACTGACCGCTAAACTGGAAAATCCATAGCGAAATTATTTAGGCGCAAACTCGGACGAATAGGTGGGCCGCTCATCTAATGGACGCTGACTGAGTAGGCCTTGCTCAAATTCATTACAGGGCATGGGTTTGCCGTAGAGAAATCCTTGTACTACGTCGCAGCCTTCATCAATTAAAAACTGCTCCTGGCTTGTAGACTCAACACCTTCCACGACGACGTGAAGCTCAAGTTTTTTGACGATGTGGATAATGGAGCGAATAATTGCTCGGTCGTTTTCTGATTTATCCATTTGCTGTACAAAGCTCTTATCAACTTTTATGGCATCAAATGGGTACTTCTTCAGATAACTAAATGAGGCAAATCCGGTGCCAAAGTCATCAAGTGACAATGTCACGCCAAGCTGATGAAGTTTATTGAGTGTTGTCACCGCAAGCGTTTCATCGGCGATTAAGGCACTTTCAGTGACTTCCAATTCGATAAACTGGGGTGGGAGATGAAACGCTTCGAGAAGGTGCTCAACCTGATCGGCAAAATTAACGTTTTGTAATTGGATAGGAGAGACATTAACCGCAATTTTAAAGTTATCCGTCATCTCTGACCATTGCTTAGCTTTTGCTATCGCGGTACGAAGAACAAATAATCCGACTTCAAATATTAAGCCATTCTGCTCGGCCATTCGGATCAATGCTTCGTTGGAGACGTCGCCTAATACCGGATGCCGCCAACGCAATAAGGCTTCAGCGCCAACCCATTCGTGCGTGGTGGGGTTAACCTTTGGCTGAAAGTAGAGCATGAGATCATCATTACGTACGGCTTGTAATAAATAGCCTTCTAGCTGGCTATGGTTGTTAAGGTCGTTTGAATGACTTTCACTAAAGTATCGGTATGCTTCCCCAGATTCTTTACACAACAGCATGGCATAACAGGCGTTTTGCAGCAGTTGCTTGGCGTTGCTATTTCTTTGGGCCCTGACCACACCGATGTAGGAGTGTAAGTGAACTTCAGTCCTATTATTGTAAAAGTTGCCCACGCTTACGCTGGAAATCTCTTCAAGTAATTGATTGAGCTTGCTCTCTACATCATCCCCGGAGACTAACAGCACCAAGTCATTAGAACTCGGTCTTCCTGTAACAAAACTGGAAACACGTTCGGAAAGGCGCGAATGAAATTCTTTGAGTATTTCGTCAAAGGCTTCGAATCCATATCGTGTTTGTATACTTCTCGCGTTACTAAAGCCGATATTGATGATGACGAGAGATTGCATATCATCTTTAAGCGCTTGAAGAGATTTTTCAACTACCTGCTCTAAAGCGGACCGATTTAAGAATCCCGTGCCTTGATCGTGAGTTTTCTGATAGCTTACTTGTTTCTCTGCAGCTTTGCGCCGATCGATTTCTTTGGTTAATGAATAACTTAGTTGCGCAAGGTCTGTGGTTCTGTTTTCTACACGGTTCTGTAGTTCATGGTTCAGGCGCAATAGTTTGTGTTGCTGAAACACCACCGCAAGCTGAGCTTCAATGGAGTCTTTGAACGTGCTCATTAACTGAAGATACGTTTCACTGAACTTGTTAGCTTTAGAATCAAGCATACAAATAGTCCCGAACACCTCACCATTGGGCCAAAGTAACGGAAGGCCAGAATAGGATACCATTCCAAGTTTTATATCGGGGTTGCTGCACCACACTTCGTCTTCTGGGGCGTAAGGAACGATCAGCTCCTGCTGGTTATTAATTACATACTCGCAATATAAACCGCTGCCGTGTGATTCCTTGTCTCCGGACTTGTAAGGGTTTCCTGGCGTGTTGCTTGAGGTATTTACTTCAAGATAGTCCTGGTGGGCACGCATGATAAGTGTGGTCGGCACTTCACCTATTTGAGCAAGCAGGTTGACTATCTCTTGCCAACTTTTTTGCATGGAGTCAGGGATTTTATAATCTAATGTCTGAATTCTCCCCATATTGTCGTCCTTTACTGTAGTTTCACATCCTGTGAATTGAACCCTATTGTGGCATTCATTATTTATATCACTGCTTATACTCATTAAGTATAGAGGTGGGTCAGCGCGAGATATAAAAAAGTCCCGAAAATGATTCAGGACTCTTAATAGTTGCAAGTTGTCTCAGATTTGAAACGCGCGAAATGGCACTTAAGGTTTAAGTAACGCTAAGTCTTCGATTGAAACGTCTTGAGAGTAGTCGACATCAGCAAAGTTGAAGCCATTGAGCTTCATGAATTCATCTTTGAAACCCTGATAGTCGCCAACCTGCTTGAAGTTATCGCCGTTCATTTGCTCAACAAGCTGTTTTACCTCTTGCTGTACTTGTGGGTCTAATTCAAGGTCATCGATTCTGATCAGCCTTTCGCCATCCACGGGAACAGTTGTGTGACTGTACAGCTTGGTGGTGAACAAGCGTTGCATCTGCTCAATGCATCGCTCATGCGTGCCTCTTTCTTTCATAACACGGTAAAGTGCCAGTAAATAAGGCGATAAGGCGGGGATGAACACACTCGCTTTGGTAACGAGCGCTTTACAAACGGTCGCATAAGCGCCACCACCAAAGTTAGCCAGCTTGAGGTTTAATGCATGGCTGGTCTGGTGAAGATCGATTTTTGCACGGCCTAAAGTACCGTCCAAGTAAATAGGGTGAGTGAGTTCTGGCCCCATGTATGAGAATGCGATGGTTTGGCAACCTTCAGCAAGTGACTCTGCATTGATTAACGCATCAATCCAGCTTTCCCAGTCTTCGCCGCCCATCACTTTGATGGTAGCTTCTGCTTCCTCTTCGGTTGCAGGCTGCAGAGTGCTCTCTACCCACTGATCATTTTCCAGCATGATAGAAGCGCCAGTGACCGGGTCACCAATCGGCTTGATAACACTGCGCCAGAACTCATCACTGTTTGGTTTTGGACGAATACCTGTCGCCAGACTGTAAATCACTAAGTCTACTTCACCTTCAAAATAGGTCTCGATAGCCTCAATGACTTCAGTTCGTACAGTGTCTGAGAACGCGTCGCCGACAATATTGATTGCAGTACGACCAGCATTATTCGCTTCTTGTTTGAAAAAGATATTGTTGTACCAGCCAGCACTACCAACGCCTTTCTCCGATGGACCATGTTCAAACGAGACGCCAATGGTATCGGCTTCTGCACCACCGAAAGTAAGCGCAATGCGAGCGGCAAGCCCAAAACCAGAAGAGGCACCAATAATCAAAACCCGTTTCGGTCCGTTTTTGATTTGCGGTGCTTGTTTTACGTAATCTATTTGCTCTTTTACTGATGCATGACATCCGTATGGATGTGCAGAACGAGCAACAACACCTTGAATTAAAGGTTCTATTCGCATGTTGTTATCTAACCTCGATGAATGAAATCGTGTTCAGAATAACCTAAAGTTAGATAACACTTATTGAGCTAGACCATTAAAACTACAAATGTTTAATCAATTCTTGAGCAACGAAATCAGCGATCCATGGCTGCGCTTCCGGCTTAGGGTGAAGGCCGTCATTCATCATCCAATCTGGCTTCGTAACCAGATGCTCCAGAAAGAAAGGCATTAATTGCACTTGCTGATGTTCTGCTAATTTTGGATAGATATCGTAAAACATGTCACTGTAACGTTTGCCGTAATTTGGCGGCACACGAATTTGCATCATGATGACTTCCGCACCAAAATCTTTGATCATAGTAATCATTTTGGAGAGATTTGACGTAATAAGCTTAGGCGGGAAACCTCGAAGGCCATCATTTGCACCCAGTTCAATGAGAACAATGGATGGTGAATGTTGTTCAAGAAGTTGAGGAAGGCGGGCCAGACCATTGCCAGTGGTATCACCTGAGATGCTGCCATTAATAACTGTTACAGTTTGACCATGTTCTAAAAGAACGTCAGGGAGTAAGCTAGGCCAACTCTTCTCAATCGGCATATTGTAGCCAGCACTTAGGCTGTCACCTAAAACAAGCAGTTTTTCGTTAGCGAACGCCGTAACAGAAAAACAAAAAAAGAGAACTAAGGAAAGTAATCGAATCATGCAAACACCTGTACTCAAAGCACCTATTGTTCAAGCGAATTTAGTTTCTAAACAAGTCTCTACTAATAACGAACGTTTAACAATCCTTAAAGATGTAAATATTGACATCAGAAAAGGAGAAAAAATTGCAATAGTTGGCACTTCGGGGGCGGGTAAGTCGACGTTGATGACGCTTCTTGCTGGCCTTGACACGCCGACATCTGGAGAAATTACTTTACTCGGTAACGAACTATCCAAGCTCGACGATGAAGAGCGTGCGAAGATTCGGGCAGATTCATTGGGCTTTGTTTTTCAGAGTTTCTTATTAATACCGAGTCTTACGGCATTGCGTAACGTGACTCTGCCATGCTTACTGCGTGGGGACGTCGAAGATGAATTAAGAGCTTCAGAATTACTTAAAGCCGTTGGGCTAGAGAAACGGCTTGACCACCTTCCTAGCCAGCTTTCTGGTGGAGAACAGCAGCGAGTCGCCCTTGCACGTGCATTTATGACGCAACCGGAACTCCTATTTGCGGATGAGCCAACAGGCAATTTAGATCACCAAACCGCTGATAAAGTGATTGAGTTATTATTTGATCTCAATGAACAGCATGGCACCACGCTCATTTTGGTCACTCACGATAGTCATTTAGCTGATCGATGTGACCGTATTTATCGCATGGAGGCGGGTGAGCTTAAGGAGGCGATATAATGTCTGCATTATCTTCAAGTAACCAGAGCTCAGCAGAGCAGAGTGCCGCCCAGAAACACTCTTCAACCAAAAGCTTAATTCGTTGGAGTCTAGGGGAAATCAAACAAGGCAGCCTTTGGCCGATAAGTGTGGCGCTTGTACTCGTTATCGCCAGTATTTTTGCACTCTCTGCGTTGGCATCACGGATGGAGCAGGTGATCGTAAAACAAGGCAAAGATGCCTTGACCGCTGATGCGGTATTTGTCTCTGCCAACCCATTAACTGAATCCATTCTGAGTGCGACTGAATCGCTCGAAACCTCCCAAATGACTCGGTTTCCAACCATGGCTTTTAGTGATAACGGCATGCAGTTGATATCCGTGCGAGCGGTCGATGAACAATATCCACTCATGGGCGACTTAGTTCTGACTAACAATCCTTCCGGGCGTGTTAAAGCAGGAGAGTTATGGCTAGACGAACGAATTTTGGCACAGTTGGATGTTAAAAAGGGTGACACTGTCATTATTGGCGATGCGGATTTTATCGTTTCAGGCGCTGTTCTGATGGAGCCAGGCTTAAGCTTTAATCCTTTTCAACAAATGCCTTCGGCGTATATACATCAAAGTGATGTTGCTAAAACAGGCGCGATACAAGTCGGCAGCCGAGTGCAATATCGTTTGTTTATCAAAGCAGACAACAACACACTTAAAAAACTACAAGATACCACTGAATTATCACCGAGTGATCGATGGCGAACTCAGGACAGTTCTAGCCGCAGTAACGAAATCTTCGAACGGACAACACAGTATTTATCACTCACGGTTGCGATTGTGATCATCATGGCTTCGACGACGTTGGTTCTGACCTGCCAGAATTATGTAAACAGCCGAACTCAGACTATCGCCATGTTAAAGAGTCTGGGAGCAAGCCGACGTTGGATTGAAAAATGGCTATTTATCCAAGTGTCTATTTTGCTCATCAGTGCGAGTTTGGTTGGGTTGATATTGGGAAGTGGCCTCGAGTACCTGTTACGAATTCCATTGAAAGATTTATTACCTGATCCGCTACCTAGTTACGGTGTCACTCCATTTCTCGTCTCTTTCATCTCAGCGGTATTGATCACCATTCCTGCACTGGGCATTCCATTGTTAGGGCTGATAAAAACACCTGCATTAGAAGTGCTTCAGCAAGGCAAAGCGCAACGCTCATGGAAGCGAATGTTGCTTGTTTTAGTGCCAGTCATCCCTTTGTTAATCTTATATGCAAACAATACATTAGTATGGATTGTGCTGATTGGTATCGCAGCACTATTTGTTGTTCTGGCTTTAGTGAGCGTCTCGCTAACTAAGTTATTTGCAAGCGTCTCGACACAACCAGCCATGAAACTGGCGCTTAGCCGGATCAACCGAACACCAGTCACCAGTGGATTGCAATTCGGTGCTTTGGCTCTATCACTTATGTTGTTATCCATTATCTGGTTAGTACGCAGCGATATACTCGCCGATTGGGAAAGGACGCTACCAGCTGATGCGCCCAATGTTTTTGCTTTAAATATCGCCGAGTATGAACTCGCGAACTATCTGGAAACACTGGATAAAAATGACGTTACCCGGTCACAGGCTTTTCCTATCATTCGAGGGCGTTTGACCGAAATTAACGGCCAAAATGTGAAAGACATCGAGTACGAAGGCGAAGAGTCTGATGCAATCCGTCGCGAGCTTAATCTAACCTGGGGAGATAGCTTACCAGAATACAATGAAGTGCTTGCAGGAGCCTGGACGAATCAAGCGAGCGTTTCTGTCGAATCTGAAGTAGCAAACGAACTCGGCCTAAAGTTAGGTGACAAGTTACGTTTTGTTATCAACAGCCAAAACTTTGATGTGACAGTCGATACGATTCGACACGTTGAATGGAGAGAGATGAAGCCAAACTTCTACTTTATCTTCTCTAAAGACGTTATGGAGAGTTTGCCAGGTTCATATCTCATAAGTTATCGAATCACAGAGGATAACCAAGCATTGTTGACATCGATGTCGCGAGCGCATCCGACGGTATCTGTTTTAGATATCCGTACTATGGGTGAAAAAATTCAAGCATTGATTCAACAAATTGTATCTGCAATTACGATTCTTGCCTTGTTGGGAGTGGTTGCAGGGTTGCTACTTATCTTCACGTTATTACGTTTGAGCCTATCACAGCGTCAGCAGGAAATTCGCTTGTATCGGACGTTGGGATCCAGCAAAAAACGTATCAGCACCACATTGTGGGCAGAGTATGGAATCATGGCGTTAATTGCTAGCTGTGTGGCTGTATTTGCAGCGGAACTTTGTGTTGCTGCCGTGATGACGTATGGACTTGAACTTAATGCCCAGATACACCCAGAACTGTGGATAGCTTTACCGCTTGCAACCTTTGTAACGTTGGCATTGGTTGTCATGAGTTTACTAAAAAGATTGTTAACACCAATAAACACTTAATTAGTAAAGCTCTCAAACAGTGATAACTCATCCATGACACTTTTATTGTAGTTATCCACAAAAACAGTGGATAACTTTTGGGATAACTGAAGAGTGCAAAAAGTAGGGTATTTCGACAGGCTTTATGCCGTGGGTGTTGTGGTAAATATCTTATTCACACCAGGCTAAAATTTGCTTTTACATAGAACGCAGTCAAGCACTTTTTCGCACTTTTTTTTGTTTTTAAAAACACGTTTTGAGGTCTATGCAAACCCATGAACTTTTTGTGATTTTAATCATGCTCAAAGACGAGTAGAATTAACCACAAGTAAAGAATTTCCCTTATAAAATATTCAGTGAAGCAATGAAGTCTGAGTTTCCAAGTTATAAAGAAAAACACATCGTTGTCGTTGGTGGCGGAGTAGCCGGATCTACAGCAGCCATTCATTTTGCAGAGCTAGGCTTTAAAGTATCCGTTATTGAAAAGGGTGTGTCCTTAGTGAATGGGCCCCCAATCTGTCATCTGCACGCTGGCGGTAACTTATATCGAGAGATCTCTGAGCAACAATGTTTAGACTTGCTCTCTCAATCGATTGATACCATTAGGCTGTACCCACTGTCACTGAATATCCGCCCAACTATTATTGCAGTTCCGCATTCTGATGGTGGTGATCCTTCCACTCTTATCCCGCGTCTTGAGGTGATTAAAAGCGCGTACCAAACGTTGGTGGATAAGGATGAACGTAACCGAGTACTTGGCGAACCTAGTGAATATTACAAACTGTACTCGAAAGAAGACTTAATCGAACTTTCGAAACGCACTCAACCCGCCGAGCCGATCAGTTTTGATGACTGGACCATACCGTTTGCTCAACACGCTGATTTAGACTCGTTGAAATACCCCGTGGTATCCGTCCAAGAGTATGGTTGGAGCGTGTTCAGACTGGCTGCAATTGCATCTCTTACCTTAAAGCAGTTACCTAATGCAGATGTACTCACGCAAGCTGAACTTAAACGAGCGGAATGGGCGGGCGATCACTGGCAGTTGAACTATCAGCACAATGGGTCGGACTGTGAGTTAAATTGTGACTATCTGGTGAACGCCTGTGGTTTCGAAACTGGCTCTGTTGATAATGCTGTTGGCGCCAAACGTGACCGATTGGTTGAGTTTAAAGCCGCCTACATCACTCAATGGCAAGCGTGTGATCAGCAATGGCCAGAGGTCATTTTTCATGGCCCTCGCGGTACTGATAAAGGAATGGCACAGCTAACGCCATATGGAGATGGTATTTTCCAACTGCACGGTATGACAAAAGGCATCACGCTGTTTGATGATGGGTTGGTTGCAAGCACAAGCACCTCAGCTCAACCAGAACTACCTAATCTTCTGCTGTCAAAAATCCGTCTGGGCTGGAAAGAAGAAGCGCTAGAGGCGAGAACAAACAATGCCATCCAGCACATGGCTCAGTTTATCCCTGCATATCACACCGCAGTTAAAGGTGGTAAAGCACTATTCGGTGCCCAGCAGATCCCGGGAAGTGATCCTGTATTAAGAGCTGCGGATGTTACTTTTGAACAAAACAACTATGCGCGAGTGGAAATTGTAAAAGCGTCTTCTACCTTGTTGGCCGCACAAAAGATACTGCATCATTGGTTTGATATCGAACCGCAACAAGATGTCGAGTTACAACACCCAGTTGCCATTCATTGGAGTGAGCAAGATGTCGAGCAATATGCAATACAATTGACTCAAGAACGCGATTATCCAAAGTCGCTCGCTGAACGTTACGGCATGTAATCCTGTTCTTTGCAGTAATTGGGCTCAGTAGCCAAAAAACTGAGCCCATTGACACCACAAGTCTTGCAACCTCAATCTATCACCTTTTACAAACGTTACCTTTTGACCGGGCTTTGCTTGCGCCAGTCTTGGTAAATCTATTCTTGCTACACATCCAAGCTTCGGGTAACCACCTATGGTTTGATGGTCGTTGAACAGTACAATCGGATTGCCATCATTGGGCACCTGTATTGCGCCAAGAGCGATACCTTCAGACAGTATTCCATCGTACGGCGGTGTAATTGTGTCGCCCTGTAGCCGGTATCCCATGCGATTGGAATCCGGTGTGATGGTAAACTCACTTGAGTAAAGAGCATCTAACGCTTCCACATCAAAGTCATCATACTGGTAGCTTTCTATCACTCTTAACTTAACGGGTAGGTTGTAGTCGGGCTTAAAGCGAAAGGTCATTTGTCTCGGTTTATGCTGGGGTAATCGGTGAGGGGTAAACGGCAATACATCACCAGTTTGCAGCGCACTACCTTTAGCGTCCAGACCACCAAGTAACTCTCTACAAACCGTTGATGAGCTTCCAAGATGTTCTGCAATATCGAATCCGCCTTTCACCGCCAAATAAGCGCGCAATCCATTTTTAGGCATGCCAAAGTGAAGTTTCTGGCCTGTTTTTAGTATGAAGTCAGACCAATTCGCAATTGGTACTCCGTCAACTTTTGCGTTCAAATCACCACCACAGATAGCGAGATGACAATTATGTAACGCAACAAACGTCGCGTTTCCTAATGTAATTTCGACGGTAGAACAATTTACTGGGTTGCCGAGCAGGTAGTTTGCCCAACTATACGCGTAATCATCGACAGGGCCACCTTGGGTAATACCAATATGCGCTAAACCAAAACGACCAAAGTCTTGAATCAATGAAAGTGGTCCTGGTTTTTCTACTCGCAATCCAGCGTCACTCATAAAACTCCTCCTAAGTCGATAAATTCCTGTTTAGTAATTGCAGAAAACGTCACCCTGTCACCTACATCAAATGGAATGAAGGGAGGAATATCAGAAAATAAAGCAAGCGGACTTCGGCCAATAATATTCCACCCGCCCGGACTATCCGATGGATAGACCGCCGTTTTACTGTCAGCAATGCCTACGCTACCGGCAGGCACACGGGTTCTAGGGGTGGTGAGTCTTGGCATAACCAGCTTGTCACAAACATCGGATAGAAAGGCAAAACCTGGCGCAAACCCTATAGCAGAGACGCTATAGACCGTTTGAGTATGCAGGTCTATTACGTCTTGCAAGGATAAACCACAATTGTTAAATCGTTCTAAATCTAATGCGGTTTCTTCTGAGTAATAAACAGGAATCGAAATATTGTTAGGCTGTCGGCGGTCATACAACTCAGGATCGAACTGGCGGAGAATATGGTTTACTTTATCAATCAGACTGCTTTCATCGATTCTAAAGGGCAGGTAGTCAATTAAGACGGTTCTATAAGAAGGAATAACATTCATGATAACACTTGCCAGATGTTCCCTTATTTGGCGAGATACTTCTCCGATGTGCTCCTCATGAATGCACTCCTCAAATCTTACAAGGATACTGGATTCCGAGACAGCTGAAATATTAAACGTTTCCTGTTGCATTAATTCCCTCCAGAATACAGGCTCTGACGAATATTTTTAATCAAAGCAATGGACTCTTCGTTATCTCCGTGAACACAAATTGTATCGGCTTCGAGAAGAATATAATTACCCGATGCGGTTTTTACACGGCCTGATTCCGCTAACATGCGTACTTGTTCGAGAATGGCATGTTCTGTTTTTAAGACTGCATTTGGCTGCGTTCTTGGCGTAAGCATGCCATTGTCTTGGTAAAGTCTGTCTGCAAATGCTTCGAACAGCAATGGCACATCAAAGTCATCTGCAATTTCTAAGTATTTTTCGTTCTCTTGCGATGCAAGAATCATCAACGGCACTTTGAATAAAGCAGCAGCCTTAACAACAGCTCGAAAAACAGCATCGTTTTTCATCATGTCGTTATACAGCGCACCGTGGGGCTTGATATAGCCAATATCAGTATACTGAGCGCGGCAAAGCGCTTGTAACGCACCAACCTGATAAACAACCATGTTCGTGATCTCATCACCCGTCATACTCAATGAACGACGCCCAAAACCGTGTATATCGGGATAGCCCGGATGAGCACCAATTTCGACATCATTCATATTGGCAAGAGTGATGGTTTCATGCATCACGTTTGGATCGGATGCGTGAAATCCACAGGCGATATTGGCCATATCAACATGAGGCATTACGTCTTCATCGGCGCCCATTTTCCAAGAGCCGTAGCTTTCGCCCATATCGCAATTTAGTGTGAGTTGTTGTTTATTCAGTGTCATACGTTCAATTTTACTCAAGCAATCAACTGACGATGCAGGAAGATACGCCTGGCTTCAGTGATTAAGTTCATTATTTAAACAGTTAAACGAGGTAAGTCTCGTTACAGTATTAACTTTAGATTATTTGAATTGATTCGAATATTTAGGTAATTCATTCTATTTCAATTCATTTTTTATGCCGTTGTCGATGATTTTATTCACCACCGTGTTACGCTTTGCGCCCTAAATAAGGAATGGGTTGCATATTCATCTTCGGTTGTTTGATTGTTATCTGACTACGGGGCATTAAATGTCATTACGAATAAAACTTATTTGGCCAACTTTAGTTTCTATCGCTGCCATCTTCGTCATCAGTAAAGTTTACATCTATCATGCCGTGCATCTGTCGTCAAAGGTCAAACTTGCTGAAGACACGCGGCTTTTAATTAACATCGCCTCACATTCAATTAAAGATGCGCTTAGTGTAAACGACAAGCAAAAGGTTGAATCAATGCTTTCTGAGCTACTGAAGCAATCCGCCATTGCAGCCGTTCAATTAAAAGACAGCGACAAGCGGACAATCACTTTTTTAAGTAAAAATGGCGTAACCCTTACAGAACTGAATGAAATGAAAAGCTCAGGAAGCAATGCGGAATCCGAATACGAGTATATAGAAGTTGCCATTACCAATTACGGCTCTATTGTGGCATTGATAGAAGTAAAGTTTACTAACCCGAGCGTTCTGATGTTGGTAACAGATGGCATAATTGGGATCCTCATCTTGCTGCTGGTTGGCGTGCTTTTACGAGCCCTTACAGATCGTTCAGCTTTTAAACCATTACTGGATCTTAAACTTGCGGTAGACGATTTCGGCTCTGGCCATCAGTTTAAGGTAGAAAGAGGGCATGATTTACGCGATGAAATAGACGAGTTACTTTGCTCATTTGAAAGTATGGTAACGAAACATCGACAACGTGATAAACAGCGCCAACATAACCTAGAATCCCTGAAACAAGAGAACTGCTTTCTTCAAGATGTTATTGAATCATTACAGTACGCCCTGATTACGGTAGACCGTAAAGGAATGATCATTCACTGTAATTCAGCGACTTATCAAATTTTTAATCGCAATAACCATCACTTATTGCAAACGCATGTTCGCGATCTCATTAAAACAAAAACAGGCCGTGAGCTCGCCCAATTTCTAGAAAAATCCTCGCAATGCAATGAGATGACACTAACGGATGTGGATAGTAGCCGTCAATTTAATGTATCAAGCCGATACCTTTCAGACCAAAGTTGTATGTTGTTCGAGGTTCGGGACGTTACAGAGTTAGAGGCTTCACTGAGTCGGGAACACATTGCTGGGCGAGTGTTTGAAAGTAGTCAGGATGGCCTAATCGTTCTCGATCATAAAGGGGTGATCACAATGATTAACCCTGCGGCTTCAAAGTTGATGGGGGTAGCGAACGACCAGTTAGTTGGAAAGCCGTTAATTAATAATATTCGCCATTTAAAACTGAGGAGAATGGTTCCACATATTGTCCAGTCCCTTACAAATTATGGTATTTGGCAGGGGGAAATCTTAGAGGAGAATCGCCTAGGCAAGCTTATTCCGATGTTTGCGAAAGTAAACTGTATTGTAAAATGCGAAAGAAACAGCCTTTACGATTCAGTAATTGTACTTACCGACCTTTCTGATGCAAAAGAGATGGAACGCTTAGAATACCTGGCGCATCATGACCCGCTGACCGGATTAGCGAATCGCGCTAAATTCAACGCAGAGTTAGAAGAACTGGTACAAAGATCAGCCTACGTCCGAGACGAATTTGCGGTACTTTATTTAGACTTGGATGGATTCAAAGCAATCAATGACACCTACGGGCATGACGCTGGCGATGAAGTGCTGAGAATCGTGAGCAAACGACTTGTATCCGCAACAAGACACGGTGATTTGATCGCCAGGCTGTCTGGTGATGAATTTGCAATGCTGGTCAACCCAGCTAATCAGACTATCGTCACACGCATTGCGGAACAGTTACTCACCGCAATATGTAATCCGATTCAATATGGTCAAAATGATCTACAAGTAGGCGTAAGCATTGGAGTGAAGCTGGTGAGTATCAATGAGCGAGATGCCGCCCGCGTTTTGAAAAGTGCGGATACAGCGATGTACCAAGCTAAAAAATCAGGAAAAGGGCGAGCAATATTAATGGGATATGAGTTGTAAGAGACAGTTTTAATTAAAGCGTTAAAGCTTTAGACTATCCTTATTCGCGTCAGAAGGAACATAAAATGAAAGTACTTGTTACAGGCGGTATGGGCTATATCGGAAGCCACACTTGTATTCAAATGATTGAAGCTGGTATGACACCAGTGATTTTAGACAACTTATATAATAGTAATCCTGCCGTATTACACCGCATTGAAAAAGTTTGCGGAGTAAGTCCGAAGTTCATTAAGGCTGATATTCGCGATAAAGCAGCGCTAGTTGATGCGCTGCAAAGCAATGATATTGAAGCGGTTATTCATTTCGCTGGTTTAAAAGCCGTTGGTGAATCCGTAGCGAAACCACTAGAGTATTATGATAATAACGTAAACGGTACTTTGGTATTGGTTGATGCAATGCGTGAAGCTGGTGTTAAGTCATTAGTATTTAGTTCTTCAGCAACGGTTTATGGTGATCCAGCTTCTGTGCCAATTACAGAGGATTTTCCAACAAGTGCTACCAATCCATATGGTCGCAGTAAATTGATGGTCGAAGAGTGTCTTACAGACTTTCAAAAAGCGAACCCAGATTGGAGTATCACTCTGTTACGTTATTTCAACCCAGTTGGCTCTCATCCAACAGGTGAGCTTGGTGAAGACCCTCAGGGGATTCCAAACAACCTGATGCCATTTATCTCACAAGTTGCCGTTGGTCGTCGTGAGTTCCTGTCGGTATTTGGAAACGACTACCCAACTCCAGATGGTACAGGAGTTCGTGACTATATCCATGTTATGGATCTTTCTGACGGTCACGTAGCAGCATTAGAGAAAGTAGGTAACAAATCAGGACTGCATATTTATAACTTAGGTACAGGCAAAGGTTATAGCGTCCTTGAAATGGTTGAGGCTTTCCAAGCAGCGAGTGGCAAAGAAGTGCCTTACAAGCTGGTTGAGCGTCGCCCAGGCGATATCGCGGAATGTTGGGCGGATCCGTGTAAAGCGGCTACTGAATTAGGCTGGAAAGCAACCCGTACGCTTGAAGAAATGACGAGTGATACTTGGAGATGGCAATCTCAAAATCCGCAAGGTTATCCTGAGCTGAACTAATGCATTTAACAAGTTTATAACCTAAAAGGCGCAGTTTTGCGCCTTTTTTGATCTAAATCGTAAAAATCGTAAATTTGAGGTTAAAAGCTAGCAACGAATCCTAGACGTGCTAAACTATGCCCGACTTCAAGTTTTGGTCTTTTCTTTCTCATAATCACTGGGGTAGTTCATGGAACTCGGTCTAATCATCGCTTTCATCGTAGCAGCAGCTGTAATGGTGAAAAAAGAGATGGCACAGCAGTAAATTTTCATTTTCCATACTTTTCTTTACCTTTTAGAAATGAAAATTTGATAAAAAGCCAGCATTTAGCTGGCTTTGTTGTATCTAAGGATTAAGTCATCATTTTTAATTAAGTTTCCTTCTGATTCTACTCATCTAACCGTATCTTTAATTCCAAACCGCCTAGATTCGACCCAACTCAGACATGGCTAACCAGCAACTGACGATCGTATAATCAGGAAAACGTTGCAAAATAGGCATTTCTCGTCATTACTAATCAATGTGTTATATTGTTGTTTCTTGATTTATTAACTGTCTGATAAGGCATCACTCGTGTGGTATACATCAGGTAAAGGAAGTTAATGTGCACAGCCCGATCACTTTAGAAGCGCTCCATATTTTGGATGCCATAGACCGAAGAGGCAGTTTTGCTGCAGCCGCCAATGAATTAGACAGAGCTCCTTCGTCTCTTAGCTACCAAATTCAAAAACTTGAGCAAGACTTAGATATCATTATTTTCGATCGCTCAGGGCATAAAGCTCATTTTACCGAAGCTGGTAAACTCATCCTTGAACGCGGGCGAGATATATTGAAAGCCAGCGAAAAGCTGGTAAACGACGCTACGGTATTGGCAAATGGGTGGGAATTAGATATCACCGTTGCATTCGATGGCATTATTCCTGTTTGTAACTTTTTTCCTATGGTGGATGCGCTATCTGAAGTCAGTTCTACCCGAGTCAGATTGCAAGAAGAGATTTTGGCAGGTGGTTGGGAATCGCTCAACACAGGCCGTTCTGATCTATTGATTTGTCCATCCCTGGACACGCTTCCTCAAGAAGTGAAGTCAGAAAAAATAGGTAAGATGACCATGCTTTGGGTCGCCGCTGCAAACCACTATGTGCATAAACGCAGCGGTGATTTTGATGAAGCGGCAAGAGAAAAGTATCGTATTATTGCGATCGCAGACACGGCTCGAGAACAACCAGCGCTTTCAATGAATATTATTCAAAAGCAACCAAGGTTAACGGTCACCAATTTTACAGCGAAGGTTGATGCACTCAGAGCAGGGCTAGGTATCGGAACACTGCCAAGCCAAATAGCTCAGCCGCTGATTGAAAGTGGAGAGCTCAAGTTGATCGAAGGTACGGAGCCAATACCTATGGACGTCATTCTCGCGTGGCGTCGAAATACAATGGGAGAGGCTAAATCCTGGTGTATTCAATATTTGAAAAAAAATTGGGCGTTAAAGTGACCTTGTCACAAAAGTATTGGGTTTTTCAGCACTAAGTTTTGTTTCCAGACAAGACAAAGCCCAGCTTGAACGATTCTATCCATGTAGAAAACGTCGAAAGCTGGGCCTTCATTCTAGTTTAACGCTAAGACCATATCTGCAATACCATCCTCAAACTGAACATCAATATCAAACCCGAGGCTTTGTGCTAACATCAGCATTCCACGGTTAGTCGGCATTGTCATTCCTGATATTTGCTTAGTGCCTTTAACTTGGCAATAGCTAATGATTTTTTTCATCAATACCTTGCCGAGGCCTTTTCCTTTTAGATCAGAGCGAATGAGAATAGCAAACTCAGCGTCGCTATTATCGGGCGTGATGAGAGCGCGAGCTACGCCAATAATTGATGGGCCGCTTTTATCAAAAGCAACGGCAACAAATGCCATTTCTCTGTCGTAATCGATTTGAGTAAAATTAGCCAAAGCCTCGTGGTTGAATTCACCAACTTCGGAGAAAAATCGCTTGTAAAGATCTTCTCTGGATACGTTATTGATGAATTGAGCATGTAGAGGCTCATCTTCAGGCAAGATAGGGCGAAGTAAGACAGGTTGACCGTCGCGCAGAGTGACCGTTTCAACAAACTCTGCCGGGAAAGGGCGGATAGCAAGACGCGTTTGAGCATCGCCTTCATATTTTGTTAACGTCAAATCCGCATCTATGATCGTCAAATCGTTCCCAGACACGAGTACTGGATGGATATCCAGTCTGTGTATTTCTGGTAACTCAACCGCCATCTGCGAAATACGAACCAAGAATTTCGACAGTTCGGTAATATCGAAAGCATCTTTATGCTTTTGCAAGCGGATCTTACCTGATTTCAAAGCAACCACGACTAAATAGCGCGCCAGAGTCATGTTTAATGGCGGTAACGCGGCCACGGCATCTTGAGCAATATTCCATTCAGAACCACCTTGACCAAGCAATATCACCGGCCCAAATACTTTGTCTACAGCAATACTGATTCGTATTTCTTCAGCACTGCCAAGTTTAGCCATACCTTGTACTAAAAGGCCGTGGACGTTAGCAGATGGATAGCTAAGTTTTACAGCATCTAAAATTGAATTTGATGCACTCGAGACTTCATTGCTGTTTCTCAGGTTGAGGGCAACACCATGAACGTCTGACTTGTGTGGAATATCAGGAGAGCGCAGCTTTACCGCTACCGGATAGCCGATATTTTCCGCCATATGTACCGCTTCTATTGCATCGGACGCGATCCACGTTGGCAGCACATTGAAACCAAACAGTTTAAAAAGTGGGCTAGTTTGGTGTGTATCTAGTGATACTGTATTTTTATCCAGTAGTCGTTCATTTACCCATTCCATAGCAGAATTGATGCTTCCCGAGTGCAACGGTTCTGCCGTTGTTGGTGTTTCCATCAGTTGCTTTTGGTTTCTGCGGTATTCCACAAGGTGCATGTAGGCGACAACAGCACTTTCTGGTGTTCGATAAGTCGGTATTCCCGCTTGAGTGAAAGCAAGACGAGCCTCACGAGACGTTTGTTCTCCCGACCAGTTAGTAAGGATGTTAAAGTGCTTATGCCTCGGATGGGACTTAATCGCTTCAATCACATCGTACGCCGTATCTAGTGGATCAGAAACAGCAGAAGGGCTGTGCATAATCAAAATTGCATCCGCACAATCATTGTTCATTAAAGCGTTAATAGTGTCGACGTAGCGCTTTTTGGTCGCATCACCAGAGAGGTCGATGGGGTTCACTTCTCGCCAGTTTGGCGGCAGAACGGCTCTCAATTGCTCGGTCGAAGCTTCATCAAGCGTCGCTAAATTACCGCCACGTTCGAAAAGCGTATCCACGGCCATCACTGCAGGCCCACCGCCATTGGTAATGACCGCTAATCGTTCACCACGCAGGGGCACTGAGTGAGTTAGGGTTTCTACTGCTGCAAATAACTCATGCGTATTGCTTACCCTCAACATACCCGTTCTGCGGATCGCAGAATCATAAATAATGTCTAAAGTATCGCCATCTTGCTGCTCAAGCGTATTCATCTCTTTCGACCGTCCTGCTTTCAAAACAAGAATACGTCGATTTCGGGACGCCGCTCTGGCCGCTGATAAAAAGCGGCGAGCATCACGGATCGAGTCAACGTAGAGCAAGATTGCCTCGGTATGTCCGTCCATACTCAAATGATCAAGTAAATCGGCAAAATCGATATCCTGACCTCGTCCAATCGAAATAAATGACGAAAAGCCGATATTTTTGTCGTTCGCCCAATCCAGAACAGTTGTACAAACGGCGGCTGATTGAGAAATAAAAGCAATTTTCCCTGGTTTGGCAGCAACCGGAGAAAACGTACAATTGAAGTTGTGCCAAGGGAGAATAATGCCAAGGCTGTTGGAACCCAAGACCCGAATATTAAGCGAAGACACATCGACGATTTGAGTATCATCAGAGATTACGATAGCGAACTGAGTTCCACGCTCGTCTAATTCCTTGAGAAGCTTTTCATTACGTGAAGCGTTAGTACAAAGAATCGCGATATCTGGAGTCAAGGGCAGGGAAGCGATGTCAGGATAAGCGATAACGCCTAATACACTTTTGTGTTTTGGCGTTACTGGCATAATCGCGCCACCAAAACCACTTTGAAGAAGATTGCGCATGACCACGTGACCCGCGCGTAACTCTCTCGGTGATGCGCCAACTACCGCAACTGAATCAGGTTTAAAAAGCTTATGTAGTTTATTCATGCAGATTCCTTGCCTTTAACACGATATTGTTGAGAGCTTTACTGGATGGATATCAATAATCATAAACGAATACTTCTTAGAGAAAACATGCCAGAGATAAACAACGGAGAAAAACTGTACGAAGCTTGTAGAGTTTGTGTCACTCATCACATCAAAAAGGCAGTTTATTGTATTTGATGCTTGATAATCGAGCCTCCTATCGGCATGATTTATCGTAATATTTGTTCAGAGCGTTTGTTATTCATGAAAAAGACCGCAATCATCGGCTTAACCCTTCTTCTTTCCGCTTGTGCATCTGAAACCTACACTACGGATGTTACCTCAGAGAGTTTTCGCGAGGACTATTCTTCAGATGTCATATCAAAACCAATTATGGCGTCTGAAAATGCCGTCGTTGAGAAAGATGTAGCACCAACAGTGGTGAAAATGACACCTAAACCTGAAGAAAAGAAGGTCATAAAACTGACTCCTAACGATCAGGTAAAACCGGTTAAGATCATGCCACCAAGCAACGATCAATCAGCAGTTCAACGTTTCGGATACACCATTCAAGTTGTCGCTGTTGGTAGTGAAGATAAAGTGACTCAGTTCACCAACAAACTACCGCAAAGTGAGCAGCCGATTTGGGCTAACTACAAAGTAGTCAATGGCACCAAATGGTACTCCATTTTATACGGAGATTATGCGACAAGTGCGGAAGCACAAAAGGCGATCGCAACGCTTCCAGCTCAATTGCGTCAGTTAAAGCCTTTTGTCAAAAGCATTGATGCGATTAAAAACTCGGCATATCCGACGCTTAATAAACTAAACTGATCAAACTAAGTAGGGGGCATATCGCTCCCTTTTTAATTTGTTCAAATCGTACCCGAACGATACGCCTCACAGTAAAATAACTGTACGTCACTTCTCAAAGGGTTATCATAACAATAAGTATCTTTTGTAGGTCACGGAAAGATTGATTCATGATTAAAAATATTCTTCTATTATGCGGTGGTGGCTCTTCAGAGCACGAGATATCATTGCTGTCTGCTAACTTTGTCGAACAACAACTGAATCTCATTGAGAACATCAAGGTAACGCGTGTAGAGATCAAAAACGAAGGTTGGATGACCGATCAAGGCGAATTGGTTTACTTGGACCTCAATACCAAATGCTTATGTTCTAACGACTCAAATCAGACAATTGACTTCATCGTACCTTGTATTCATGGTTTCCCTGGTGAAACGGGCGATATTCAATCTCTATTTGAAATCGCTGGCATTCCTTATCTGGGTTGCGGACCAGAAGCAAGCAGCAACAGTTTCAACAAAATCACATCGAAACTTTGGTACGACGCTCTAGGTATACCAAACACACCATACTTGTTCCTGACTAAAAATAATGAGCAAGCTCATATTCAAGCTCAGCAAGCGTTTGATAAATGGGGCAAAGTATTCGTTAAAGCGGCGAGACAAGGATCTTCAGTTGGCTGTTACAGCGTAACGGAAAGAGAGATGCTTTCTGACGCGGTTAATGCTGCTTTTGGTTACTCTGATCAAGTTTTAGTAGAAAAGTCAGTTAAGCCTCGAGAATTAGAAGTTGCCGCGTATGAAATGAATGGCGAACTCTATGTGACGAAACCTGGTGAAGTTATTGCGCCTGATGGTACATTTTATTCGTACGATGAAAAATACAGCAGTGCCAGCCACTCATTGACGGAAGTTGAAGCAAAAAACCTTACACCAGAACAGATAGAGACGATCAAGCAAGAGTCAGAGACCGTATTTAAACAGATGAACCTGCGTCATTTGTCTCGTATTGATTTCTTCCTTACTGAAGATGGCGAGATTTACCTGAATGAAGTGAATACGTTCCCGGGTATGACACCAATCTCGATGTTCCCGAAAATGCTTCAAAACAATGGCCACAAATTCCACGAGTTTCTTCAAGACTGCATCAATAGTGCAAAGTAAATAACGTTACTTAACAATAGATTGTGTTAGAAGTGCTTGTGCTGAGCATCTCACTGTATGGATGCTCATTAAATTCTCTTAGACGACTGAAATTGATACAAAAATGGGGCATTTATGGCAGTTGCGACATATAGAGGCTTTAATTTAAAATCCAGTTTGGATGGCAGTCTTTGGAAGGTAAAGATCAAAAGCCACGTCTTGCAAGGTAATCTGACCTCAGTTAAAAAAAGTATTGACTGGTGGTGCGATACTGCTTCAATCATCGATCCAAAAGAATTTGCTTCTCTTGCACAGACCAGGCAAAGCACCGCAGGAACACAATCAGTTGCTTTTAACGGCTATACTTTAAAAAATGATTCGGGTGAGCCGAATGAATGGTATTGCATGTTTAATGGTAAACTAATCAAAGGCGGTAAGTTGGCCATTCAACGTCATATCGAAGCTTATTTAGCTGCTAAGAAAAAAGCA
This sequence comes from Vibrio sp. dhg, assembly GCF_003443775.1. Lineage (NCBI taxonomy): Bacteria > Pseudomonadati > Pseudomonadota > Gammaproteobacteria > Vibrionales > Vibrionaceae > Vibrio > Vibrio sp. dhg. The sequence continues at coordinate 213,018 of NZ_CP028944.1, forward strand.
TTGCAGACCCAACAACACAAGAAATAAGAGTATGTCCTTAGTATATTCAACGGAAACCGGCCGAATCAAACCGGAAGAAGAGAAAATTGCTCGCCCTAAAGGCGATGGTATCGTGCGTATTCAACGCCAAACAAAAGGCCGTAAAGGTAAAGGTGTTTGTATCGTTACAGGCTTAGATCTTGATGACGCACCACTAAAATTACTCGCAGCAGAACTCAAGAAAGTCTGTGGCTGTGGTGGTTCAGTTAAAGACGGCAACATAGAAATTCAAGGTGATGCGCGAGACAAAATCAAAGCACACCTGGAAAAGAAAGGCATGACCGTTAAAGTAGCTGGCGGTTAAGAATCCAGATTGAATTAGAGCGTCTCTAGAGACGCTTTTTTTACATCGGTTTTTCGACGTATAGTCATCTGCATTCTTGTTAACAGCTAATTGAAGATTGAGCAATCGCAGATTGATATATCGATATTAGCTATTTTATGGTAAATAGCCTTTATGTTTAATCAGAGCTCTAAAACCTTACAAGTACCTGTGACCACAAATTTAAAATCTGAGAGGGATAGGAGACTTTAAAGGATAAGATTTCAAGTAGCAATGATTGTGAATTTAACATAACACATATAATGCGCACTGAATAGTGTAAGAGATATTTAGAGTTGTCCGGTATGAGCTATTTTAAAATGACCTCTTATACTTATGGAAATCCATTCGTTTGAGGACATCAACCGATGCTGATTGCTATGAGTGAACGTGATATTCAGTGATTTAAAGTGCTTAATGATCTACGTGACCATCGAATAAGCCAAATGGATGCCGCTGACATCCTACATCTTTCAACAAGACAAGTTCGTAGGCTTTTGTCTCTGTTAAATGAACAAGGTGCCTCTGCATTTTTAATCAATCGCTTATCTACATATTTATAGCAGTCTGTTTTGGATTTAAATCATAACTGATTTGTAAGAGTTTCAGTTATTTGGAACTGTCATCAATTAACCTTAATTGACCTTATCACCCTAAAGTACTACTTTTATTTGATTCCCCTATAAATAACAAGGATTAGTGCTATGGATAAGCTACTCGAGTCTGCATTACAAATAAAACAGAGAACAATGGTCACAGGTTTATTCGCGAGAAATGGATTTAAAATCGCAATGACCGATTTTGATGATGTGACATTCGAACGAGAAGGCGTTCAAGTTAACGTACATTTTGATATGGATTCGAATGCTGAGTCGGCTGATATTTTGACCCGAAGCGCCCACATGTTACCAAGTAATTCTCGTTAGATTAACCTACTCGCTTATCAGGCCGAGCAACACTAGCTCGGCTTTTTGCTGTTTGATCCCCCAGGAAGATAGACAACCCGACAGTCTCTACTCATTTGTCGTTTTCCTGTTCATTTATAGTGTCTTGGTATGAGTGATAATTTGTAACAATAAGTATCTATGCTAATCGGCAGCATTAGCACTTTTCTATGCCGTTATCACATAAAACGTCATGAGTTATTAACAGCCACATTAATTAAGCGTTGTTTCATGTTGTTTGGAGATGTTGGAAGAGTATGCTCGCGAAGACGCTCAAACAACACAATGTTTATTAAATTGATTTCATATACTGTAGGGGGTATGGTTGTTATATATCCCCACAACTCAAAAGGAGAATTACCATGGACAAACTATTGGCGTCTGCATTACAAATAAAACAGCGGACCATGGTTACTGGCCTTTTTGCTAGAAACGGTTTTAAGATCGCGATGACTGATTTTGATGATGTAACGTTTGAGAGAGAAGGTATTCAAGTTAATGTGCATTTTGATCTAAACTCGAATGCTGAATCGGCTAATATCTTGACTAAAAAGACTAGAATCATCCCTCGCATTTCTCGTTAACGCCTCCACAGCGTAAATAAATTAAAAGACCGTGACCTGATAGCCGAGCTAATTAAGCTCGGCTTTTTGAGTTGGACTATTCATCATGAAGGTAAACGACCAACAAGTCAGCCTCTACTGAGTTAGCGAGTTTAGGCACTGAGGAGAAAAAACGACTTAACAGATTATGGTGATGGCCACACACAACCAAATCTATACCTTGTTGTTTGACGAGCCCTTGCAATTTGATATGAAGATCACCTATTACGACCATGGTGTCAGAAACCGGATACTTACACTCTGATGCAAGTGCTTGTAACTTTCTGTTGTATTCCTCTTCTTCTTTAGGTTCTAAGACTACTCTATCTACATCTACATACACGAAGGAAAGTTTACAGTTTGGGTCCGTTGCCTGACTAATCGCTTTATCAATAACTGTCTTGCTGGAATCAGACAAATCAACCGCGACTAATATATGCGTGTAGCTCATTACTTTTCTCCCGATTAGTTTTCATAGACTTACATTAAGTCTAGTTCAATCAAGGCAATTCAACGCAGTCGTTGCACCAAAACATAAGAATCTTCATAAATCTATCTAACCTGAACCTGTCACCAAGAAACATCGCGCCCGGGTAAAAATTCAAAAACAACTCCTAACCTTCTGATTTATTGAGTATAAATCACTTCCACCTGATTGCAGTGATTGAACCTTTCGCCCACGCCTAAACTAATGATTTTGACACGTTGTATTTGGATCATACGAGAATACTGCAGAGTGACACCGTAACTCATCTTGTAGTTTTAACATCCTGTGAAAAGCACCGTCTACGAGTAAAAAACCGTTAAACGAGCGAATTTTAGTTAGTGCAATACGTACGGGCACCACAACACGTTCTCAAAATATGCAAGCACTTACTGTTCCTACACCCTATGTACTTACTTGGTTTTAATCTGGCGATATTAACGTGACAACGTAGCTAAGATTAATTTTTAGCATAAATGACTGGCTACATCCGCACCCATGAAACTACCTGTAATATAATTACAACCTGAAGTGGTAGTTACCATCCATCCAGACCAATGCTCTACTTTATGTTATTGATATATTGAGAATATTTCCTAAACTCTTAATTTTACCTTAACTTTTAAAGGCTCTAGTCCGAGCTAATAAAGTTTAGTTGGTAAAATTTTACCTAGCATTTATCATGGCGATTCTAACCTTGTGTTGCGTTTAGTGACCCACATGACGTGACAATGTCACACAATTACGCTTTTAATAATTAGTATGTGGCCTGTCGAGCAGGCACAAAAAAAGCAGAGCGTTTTACTGCCCTGCTTCTTTGCTTATCGTTTTGTTTATTCTTCGTCTTGTTGCTGTTTAGCTGCGTACTCAGCTCGAATATTTTCAGCAACAATTTTTATTGCTTCAGCCGTACTTGTGCCTTGAGACATTAGCTCTTGAATCTTTACCACGGCTTGCTGTTGTTCTTCGTGAGATAGAGGGGGTAGATCGTCAAACATAAAAAAGCTCCTCATTTAGAGGAGCCGACTATAACGATTCGTTTAATAGGTCGCAAGGAAATTAATTGACGCACCCATCGCGTTTTCATTTGTATAACGAGCTGCTATATCCAGCTCAAGCAAGTTAAGTGGCGAGAGCCCTATTCCCGCGGTGATCGTCCCATCATCATGACTTCGAGCTAAGTTTTTCATATAACCAGCTCTCAGTGCCATTTGGCGCAGAATATCAAATTCAACACCGGCGCGAATCATTTGCGTATTATCATCAAAGGATGAAAAGCGTTTTTCTTCATTTAAGTCGTAGTCGACACTCATGGTAAAGTAATCTGCAACGAAACCTGCGCCTATCGTATAAAGTGGTCTCATGCTGTATTGATAGGACTCGATGGTTTTACTGTTGTACTGAAACGACTTAGTTTCTACATCTCTTCCGATTAAGTTCTTTGCCGCAATACCTAAACGGTAGGGCCCAAAAAACCAAAGTGCACCTGCGTCCAAATTAAACATCGTTTCAGCGGTTTCATTTTCACGTAAGTCAGCGGCATCAAAGTTATCGAAGCTTGTTGCGTATGAATAAGTGTAAATGCGTTGAAGTTTTGGTGTGATACCAACAGAGAGGTGCTGCCCCATGTAGTTGGTGTATTTTGCCAATGAGATGCCCGCTTCCGCAACACCAATACTCACGCCTTGAACATAAGTATTGTCCATTGGGTTAGCGCCAGAGGTATCAATAGATGGCTGTACAAAAGATTCTGTGTATAATTTTCCGTAAACCGTTGCTGATAAAAATTTGTTTGGGATACCAACAGCAACGACACCCCCAAGGTCAAAGTTTAATTTTTGATTACCTTGAGCAAGTGCATTCAATGAACTCTCTATTTCGGCATCGTCATTAAGCTTGCTGATACGATCAATTTCATCAATCAAATCGTATTGATCATCAAAGCTAATACCAAAACTTGGGGCAATGATACCCGCGTCATCGTTGCGGCGATAGATTGCACTTAAAGCAGGGTTAAAAAATGGTGCGGTAAGGTAACTGGCGGAGACTGTGCCAACACCGCCCATCGCATCACTGCGGGCTTCAATTGAGTAGTTAGCAGCTGAAGCCACATTGGAAAACAGTGCTGCGGTGATGACGGTTGATAATATTTTGAATTGAGTTTTCATACTACACTTGTGATTTAGTTCTTCCTGAACTTATATCGGCACAAATGTAATTTCTTTAGTTAATCTTCTTGCGAAAGATCATAAGTACGGCTTATTGTTTGAGCTTGCTCAACAATGATGTCACCCTGCCAACGGCGACTATTAATGCTTACCGCAAGAACGTAGCGATCATTCGGTACGCCAGCAAGTTCTAGTGACTCAGGATAATTCGACTCATACGTTTTTTTCCACATTTGTTCATACTGGCCTTCGATGTAGTCATAAAGCCCCACTTCAAGCTGTGGTAATGGACAATGAGGATTTCTCAGCGCACTCTTTTCAACTTTCCAGTTTTCTTTAGACGTCCAGCGAACGTACTGACTGGAGTTAGAGTCGCCCAAAATGACCCACGTTCGATACTCAGGTTTATCTTTTGCAACAACGGTTAAATGATACAAACCTGATTCAAGTTGACCAGTTAGGTTGTAACGCTTGAGAAAACTGCGCTCGTTCGCGATTTCAGCCCCATTTGGCGTTTCTTCTACAGCAAATGAGCTATCAGCTGAAATTGAGCTATCAACCCAACGTTTGAATGTGATTTGTTCCACTTCAGTCGTTGCTCTTACTTTAACGACTAAACGGAACGTATCGCGACCTGGGCTTTGAATGGTTTGGCGTATGACGTTAACGCCACTTACCCACTCTGGTAAAGTGACGGCCGTCAGTGATTTTCCACAATCCTTAGTCAAAGACTGACCAAGCAGATCGTTTAAGTGTGAGGTTAAATCGCGGCTGGGTTCTGTCTGCCATAGTTCAACTAAAGTATTGAACATTCCTGAAAGATCATCTTCAAGCAGATGTTGATGAGCCTGAGTTAGAGGCGTATTAGTTCGAAACCAGTCCATAGCTTGGACTGGCTTCACTAACACTAATGACAAAACTACAGGGAGTAGTATTTTCATTATTCTTTAAGCTTTCATTTTGTATCCGACACCACGAAGTGTCTCAATTTCTAAACCAGGTAGTTTCTGACGTAGCTGCAGTACATGCGTATCAACAGTTCGTGTTGTTGGGAAGTGGTTGTAACCCCAAACATGGTCAAGCAACTCGTCGCGAGTAAATACGCGGCCCAGATTAGACGCTAAGAACAATAGTAAGTCGAATTCTGTACGTGTCAGAGTGATTAACTCGTCTTTAAACAGAACTTCACGAGTAGAGCGATCGATTTCCAAATCCTTTGTGATCACTTTATCTGAACTTGCACCGTCTTGCTCTCCCGAATCTGGAGCACGCAATTGTGCACGAATACGTGCGAATAACTCAGCCTCTGCAAAAGGTTTAGTTAAGTAGTCGTTTGCACCTGAATCAAGTCCTGCCACTTTGTCTTTTACTGTCACAAGAGCAGTCAGCAGAATAACTGGTACATCCTTGAGATTTTTCCATTCAGGAAGATGTTGTACAGAGTCACCATCAGGCAACTGGCGATCGAGAATCACTAAATCGGCTTTCTTCCATTGCGATTCAACGTCCGCAATACGCTCCACATGTAAACACTCATATCCTGCTTGTTCCAGGCTTACTAACAGGCCATCAGCCAAGTTTTTATCGTCCTCAACGAGAAGCAGTGTCTGTTTCACAAGGTATCTCCAATATAAAGGTTGTAGGTGGTCCTATAAGGGACATTTTTCCGCCCATGCGGCCTACCATAGATTCAACGATTGTTAGTCCAAGTCCTAACCCGCTCTTACTTACGAACGGTTTTTTCAAATTAGTCCAGTCTTTAGCGGTCAAGTCACCAGCATCACGGACTTGGAAAACGATTTTATCTTCACTCGTTTGAACATGAAGTTCAACCGGTGGAACGCCATACTTAAGTGCATTACGTAACAAGTTATCAATACAGGTACCAAGCCAGTACACGTTAACTTTAGCCGCTACGTCTTCATTTACGTTGAGAAGTACAGCATTATCAAATTCTTCTTCAATCTTAAATTCTAACCATTCGACAACAGATGGAACCCAGTCCGTTGCAAGCATTTGGTTATCAGATTGCAAATAATCCTTACTCGCCTCCGCTAATTGGCGTAATCGACGTGTATCTTCGCACAGCCTGCGGAATTCGTCATATACACTTTCTGGTAAGTGCTCAAATTCTCGACGAAACCCTTCAACGGTCATAGACAGAGACGCAATTGGCGTTCTCAATTCATGAGTTAAAATTTGCAATACCAACATACGGCTGCGCAATTCTTCTCGCTTACTGTTCCAGCGGTATACCGCCCATCCGATCACGAGAAGTATGTTCGCGATGACCAAAACAATCATACTGATACGAAGAATCTGTGAATGATCTTCAACGTCCCAGCAAATATTGCCTCGTTTTACGAAACAGCTTTTGTTTTCTGACGCAAGTGAATAGGACAAACCTGCATTCGCGACGTTTTCCTGCCATAACTCTCTTTCGAACACAAAATAGCGATCGCCTCGACGTAACCACAGCTCATCACCTTCAATGAACATGCTTGCTCCGGCGATCAATGCATTTATGGCGTCATCGTTCATGTTTTGCAAGCTTTCGAGTAACTCATCACCCTCTTCGTTACCGCGCTCCTTAATATGCATGTATTGAGCGAGCTTTGGTCTAAGATCGGGATGCTTATCGACATAGCGAGCAGCGTAAGTGCCCCCACCTGGATGAATGAGTCCACTACGAGAAAACCAGCGTGGAGTAAGCTCTGTGCCTTTACAGATAGCTCGAGTAAACACTAGAGGTTCAGTAATCAATGGGCTGAGCGGCAGTTTACCACGACAAGTCTTATCTAAACTATAAAGCTGCTGTATGTCCTTCAGCGGATAGTCTGACGTTTGCGGAAGTAATGAATCAGGCGCAAGTAACTTAGTAGGATAATTTGATTGCAGAATACGAATATCATACGACTTAAGAGCTACTTCGTAGTTAAATAGCTCTGTAAACGTATCTATTCTCTCTGGTAATGAATCGGCTGCTGCAGTTGCCGAAAAAACCGGCACGATAGATGCTAAACCGAGCAAAATCTTGTTAATCAAACTGTTACCGTTACTTATTAGATTACGCCAAACTATACAGCAATCTAGAATCAATTGACATCAGGTAACTACAGGATTTGCATTACTATAACATTGAACCAGAACAAAAAAGGGCCAGCGATTGCTGGCCCTGAGTAATTTTAAAGCAGTTTAGGATTATAACGCTTTAAAAATATTTTCTACGCTTTCTTTAGCATCGCCAAATAGCATTGACGTATTTTCTTTAAAGAACAACGGGTTTTGTACGCCGGCGTAACCAGTATTCATTGAACGCTTGAATACCACTACGTTTTTCGCATTCCAAACTTCCAGAACAGGCATGCCTGCAATTGGGCTGTTTGGATCTTCCAGCGCTGCTGGGTTCACTGTATCGTTAGCACCAATAACAAGTACGGTATCGGTCTCTGGGAAGTCATCATTGATTTCGTCCATTTCAAGAACGATATCATAAGGAACTTTCGCTTCTGCCAGCAATACGTTCATGTGACCTGGAAGACGACCCGCTACAGGGTGAATACCAAAACGAACTTCAACACCTTGTGAGCGAAGTGCATCCGTGATTTCATGCACAGGGTATTGAGCTTGCGCTACTGCCATACCGTATCCCGGAGTGATGATGACTGATTTTGAGTTCTTCAGCATTTCAGCCACTTCTTCGGCGTTAGTTTCGCGGTGTTCGCCCTGCTCTTCATCACTAGAAATGATGATCTCTTGACCAAAGCCACCAGCGATAACGCTAATGAAAGAGCGGTTCATCGCTTTACACATGATGTATGACAGAATCGCACCTGAAGAACCAACCAAAGCACCTGTTACGATCAATAGGTCGTTTGCAAGCATGAAACCTGCTGCTGCCGCTGCCCAACCAGAGTAAGAGTTCAGCATTGAAACGACTACTGGCATATCCGCACCACCGATTGATGCTACCAAATGATAACCAAACGCGAATGCAATCAGTGTCATTACGATAAGAGCGAACATGCTGCCGTCTACTTTTACGAAGTAAATCATAAGTAGCGTAGACACAACAATCGCAGCCAGATTCATTTTATGCTTATGAGGAAGGTTAAGCGGTGAAGAAGAAATCACGCCACGTAACTTACCAAATGCAACAATAGAACCAGTAAAGGTTACTGCACCGATAAACACACCAAGGAATACTTCAACAAGGTGGATAACGTGTTCCGCGTGCGTTGCCGCTTCAGGAGCATCCAGGTAGCTATTGTAACCAACCAGAACCGCAGCCAAACCTACGAAGCTGTGAAGAATCGCAACCAGTTCTGGCATCTCGGTCATCTCTACTTTCTTAGCGTAGAAAATACCGATTGCACCACCGATCGCCATCGCGATAATGATCCAGCCAAAACCTTGAGCATCCGGGCTAAAGATCGTCGCGATCAGCGCGATCGTCATACCTGCGATGCCGTAGTAGTTACCATTTCGCGCAGACTCTTGCTTAGAAAGCCCCGCCAAACTCATGATGAAAAATAATGCAGCAACAATGTAAGCTGCTTGTACTAATCCTGCAGACATTGTGACTCCTTATTTATCTTTGCGGAACATTTCAAGCATACGCTTGGTGACGGTGAAACCACCGAATATGTTGATACTTGCAATCAACACGGCGATGAACGAAAGGAAGGATACGACCCCATTACCTTGTCCAATTTGCAGTAACGCACCCACAACAATAATGCCCGAGATAGCGTTAGTTACCGACATAAGCGGGGTATGCAGTGCATGAGTCACGTTCCAAACAACGTAGTAACCTACAACACACGCTAATACGAATACCGTAAAGTGTGAAAGGAACGCCGCAGGCGCAACCGAAGCAACCCATGCAAAAGCACCAACAGCTGCCACTAAACCAATAAGTTTTTTCGTAGGCGAAGTTGGCTCTTCAACTTTTGGCTCTTTCTTAACCACTGGTTCTTGCTTAGCCTGAGGTTGAGCAGAAACTTGAATAGGTGGCGCTGGCCAAGTGATTTCGCCTTCTTTCACGACAGTCACGCCACGAAGTACAACGTCTTCGAAGTCGATATTGATGTTGCCGTCTTTCTCTTTACAAAGAAGTTTTAGAAGGTTCACAAGGTTTGTTGCGTAAAGCTGAGAAGATTGCGTTGGCAAACGGCCTACCATGTCGGTGTAACCAACAACTTTAACGCCGTTGTCAGTCATGATAACTTGATCTTTCACTGTGTATTCACAGTTACCGCCGTTTGCAGCTGCCAAGTCTACAATCACGCTACCCGCTTTCATGCTGTCGACCATTTCTTTAGTGATCAGCTTCGGTGCAGGTTTGCCAGGAATCAGAGCCGTCGTGATGATGATATCAACGTCTTTCGCTTGCTCAGCGTATAGCTCAGCCGCTTTCTTGTTGAAGTCATCAGACATTTCTTTCGCGTAGCCATCACCAGAGCCTGAGTCCTCTTGGAAGTCCACAGTCAGGAATTCGGCGCCCATCGATTCAACTTGCTCTTTTACTTCAGGACGTACGTCAAATGAACGTACAATCGCCCCGAGGCTACCTGCAGCACCGATCGCAGCCAAACCCGCAACACCAGCACCAGCCACAAGAACTTTAGCTGGTGGCACTTTACCTGCTGCCGTAATTTGACCGGTAAAGAAACGGCCAAACTCGTGAGCGGCCTCAACGACTGCACGGTAACCAGCGATGTTCGCCATTGAAGACAGTGCGTCTAATGCTTGAGCACGAGAAATACGAGGAACCGAATCCATCGCCAGAACATTAATGTTCTTACTTGAAAGCTGCTCCATTAGCTCTGCATTTTGTGCAGGCCAAATAAAGCTAATCAGAGTTGCACCATCTTGTAGTAATGCAATTTCGTCGATGCCTTTTTCTTCATCTACGAGTGGCGCATTTACTTTAAGAATCAGACCTGATGTCCAAACTTCGTCACTAGAAACGATTTTCGCACCTGCAGCTTCATAAGCGGCATCATCGAAACTCGCTAGCACCCCCGCCTGAGATTCGATCGCGACATCGAACCCCAACTTAATTAACTGCTCAACCGACTTTGGTGATGCAGCTACTCGCGATTCACCCGCGAGTATCTCTCTAGGTACACCGATTTGCAAAACGCATACTCCTTGTATACATATCAATTAATTAGTCCCAAAAAAAAGAGCCGTGCTCTACTCTAATTCTTTTTTATTTCTTTCTGTTTAACTACACAAGATAAATACAAATAAAACACCGATGTTTGGGCCCACCTATTTGCATCGTCATATCTTGTTCAACAGCCCTGTTATATTCTTTTTGTATCTAAGGCGTGCTGTGACTGCAAGTGTTTTGTTATATAAACACTAAATTTCATTACATATAACCTTAAGTAATCAAATTTTCTCTATTTGAACTCAATAAATACGAAAAATATCGCCCCTAGACAGGAGGTCCAACCAGAGCATCACTAACTCCTTAATTAACAGGTATTTAAGCCTTAAAAAAAGAAAGAGCCATCAGCATATATACTAATGGCTCTTATTAAGATGATTCGCATCAAATTACAGTGATTTGTTAATCGAAGATCTTGTCACCCATTTGATCGATGAACATGTGTGATTTCTTCAACATCAGCTCGTTGGCATCTTGTTCCGAACCCAACAAGTCTGAACGAATGAAACGATGAGTCTTTATCTCCCCATCAATCTCTTTTTCTATTCGGCCAGCAATACGAAATTGACCGCCTTCAGCAACGCTTTCCTGGTATATCTGAAAGCCTTTGTATTCCACTGGCTCTACGGTTTTTACTTCGACAGATTTCTCACTACCGCCAAACAAACGAGAAAAGAATCCCACAATTCCTCCTTGGGCCAACACAACTTCTATACTTACATAGCATAGATACGGTGTTGAGCATTCATAACCTATGTTTACTTAAGAATTGGTTTTTCATACCAATCCAGCTCTTTGTGCTCATCATAACGGGTATGTGAAAAAATAACAGGCAGATCATTGTTACGATTTTTTCGTCTATCGTTTTGGAGCATAACGACTGCGTTCTCAACCGCTATCTCAGCGCTTTGTTTAAGCTGGTTAAGCTTGCGTTCAGGTAGCGAAGAGAGAAAGTCGATGTCGTGTCGAATGTAGAGGGGTTTAAGTTGTATCAAAGCTAAGCAAGCGATATCAGCCAACTGATTACTGTCAAACTGCCCGTTGTATCTGTTTGTACAGAGGATTTGACCGACGAAGGTTTCCATATAGTTATGTACTTCGGAACTGATGTGCATAGTGACTCTCCTTTGTCTGATATAAAACAAGTATAGTCATAGTCAGCGGTAGTAATGCGTTGATTTGGCGGCTTTTATAAATGTTGCTCTATCTCCCATAACTGGTACTTAACCACTTTATTGTGTACTTATTATGGAAAATTGCTAAGATACTGAAAGCATATAATCTACAATGATAATATCAACTAGATGCGTATTGTGACCTTTTTATGTATTTAACTAATTTTGTAGGCAATTTTTTCAAATGTCCTCATCTTTAATGACATCATCAGGCTTTAAATTCGTTTTCCCAATAATACTGTTGGGACTCGCGATATCCGGCATGAATAGTATTATTCAGATGACTAAGTCAAACTGGGGAATAGCCGCGAATTTACCTTACATACTGTTGGGTTGTGCCCTGCTGCTTTGCTATTCCTTTAAGCAAGGGCGGGAGTCTATGGTCTGCCTCTCAATGCTAGTGGCTTACTTTATTATCCAACAGCGGCTTCAGGTGCCCCTCACTAGTGGAACGGCGCTGATTGAGTTAACGATGCTAGCAACATTGCTGCCGATTTCTTTTCTGGCCGTGTTTCTATTCAGTAAAGACGGTGCAAACTCAAAAGCCATGTTTGTCTATGTGTTGATGTTGGCGATCTTTTTGTTGTGGTCTTACATTACACTGAGATTCCACATTAAAGGCCGGTTTGAGGATTGGACAAACGGTATTTTGTTCATCATACCTAGTATTTCCAAGCTCCCGTTTATTCTCGTCTTATACTGTCTTGGCATCGTCGGCTTTCTGGGAATTTTGGTATTAAGAACCAACAAAATCATCCACGCCATGACCTACTCTGCGATGGCTTTAGCTTCGACGACCTTTATCTTTTTCGATGTTCAATACATATCAAGCACTATGTTTACTCTGGCAGGCTTGCTTATGATTGTGTATTCAACTAGTGCAAGCCATCATCTTGCCTTTACTGACAGCTTGACTCTTATCCCCAGCCGCCGGGCACTCGATCTTGATTTTAAAGATATGGATGGTAAGTACACCATCGCAATGTTAGATGTTGATCACTTTAAGAATTTTAATGATACATACGGACATGATACTGGCGACAATGTACTTAAACTTGTCGCAACGTTGCTAATGAAAACACGCGGTGGAGCTAAGGCGTATCGTTTTGGTGGTGAAGAGTTCACTATCCTATTTAAAGGTAAGTACTCTGAAGACTGTTTAAAAGAATTAGCGGAAGTCCATAAATCAATAGCGAATTATAAAATGGTCTTGCGCGATTCAGCATCTCGTCCAGACGACAATAAGCAAGGCCAATTAAATCGTGGACACGGAGCTAAAAGACGGTCGGTATCAATTACGGTGAGTATTGGCGTTGCTGATAGCCGAGACGCTTCAGATCCAGAAGAGGTTCTCTCACTCGCAGATGAAGCCTTGTATCAAGCAAAAGACTCTGGCAGAAATTGTATAAAATGTTTCAGGAATGAGTTCAGGTCACGTGCTTCGTGATTATCTATCACTCAACTTGTACCTCACCTTAAAGCGCTATTACCAATCGATTGTTTAAAGGGGTTATTTTGTGACAACGTCACTCAAGTCAGGGGGATGCAGGATCAGAGTCAATTTTGATTGACTAAAGTATGTGTATCGCGACCTCTAGATTTTGATGTGTAGAGTGCTCGATCGACGATTTCATACAAATCTGCTTTTTTTTCTTTGCCCGTAGCCTGAAAAGCAAACACACCTTGTGACACTGTCACTCTACTTGAAATGCTTGAATACTGATGAGGATAGTCAAGAAAAGTAATCACTTCCTGGATACGCTCGGCTTCTCTTTCTGCCATTTGTCCATCAGTAGTGCTTAGCAGTACCACAAACTCCTCTCCGCCATAACGGCCAACATACTCTCCAGAACGGCAAAAGGTCGCTTTAAGTTGACTTGCGATCGCCTGCAAGCATCGATCCCCTTCTATGTGGCCATAGTTATCGTTAAACGCTTTAAAAAAGTCGACATCTAACAAAATCATCGCCATTGGCATATGGCGGCGGCCGTGCCACGCAACCAAAGATTCAAGCTTTTGGTCAATGTATCTGCGATTATAAAGTTTCGTTAACCCGTCCTCGTTCGCCTGCTGGGTTAGAAGTTGATTCACTTTTTCTAGCTGCGCTGTCGCTTGTTTTAACTCACGTCTCATGTGAGCAATACGCTGCATGGCGATGAGCTTGGAGTTTAGAACGAGTTTATCAACGGGCTTAATAAGATAATCATCACCGCCTGCTTCTATCGCTTTAGCAATAATTTCAGGTTCTTCATGGCTACTAAGGAAGATGATGGGAATCCAGTCAGGAAAAGCTTCTCTGATTGATAATGAAAGCTCGAAACCGTTCATTTCTGGCATAGAGATATCGAGCAAGACCAATTCGGGGTCGAAACTCTCATAAATATTTAATGCTTCAGCACCACTGCCTACTGTCTTAACGATATGCCCCAGTTGTTTCAAACGAATAGCCAATTGCATTCTGTCTAATTGAACATCGTCAACCAGTAGAATGCGCATTGATGTCCCTTTAGGCTGCATAAGGTATTCCACTATCTTACTTTCTCTTTCTTAACCATATATCATATTCAACGCTTCGTTGCATCGTGCCAGCTCTTAAGTGCTATATTTTTGTTTAATTGTCGCGTAATCAAAAGACTATAATGGTAGATATTTGAAACATTTGATATTACTATTCCCGCCTTTTTGTAATGAGAGACACAGCATGTCAGAAGCAACTAACACCGAAAGCAAAAAAATCGATCTAGAAACCATTTCTCCTGAACTACGTAAAGTTATTGAATTCGACGAAGTTCCAGAGCAAATGTTCGAAATGGTTACCTCTATCCATGAAGTGTCAGAAGAAGCCGTTCGCGCGTCTTGGGACGAAATGCCAGCAAGTGCTCAAAACATTCTGGATAACTTTGAACAGTTCCATGCTCTAGTTTCAGTAGGCCAAGCATTCGCTGGCATTAACGTAATGGAAGAGTTCCCAACTCTAAATCTGCCAGAAAACATGACAGATGAAGATAAAGAAGAGTACCGAGCGCAGCTACTAGACAATGTTCTTCACAACTGCGTGAAAGACATGGTTAAACAAATGAAAAAAGCGCGTCGTGACCCTCTACTAAAACGTGAATTCAAAGAAGTATTTGCGAAGTAAAGCTGACTTACGAAGTGAATAAAGGGCTGCATTGTGCAGCCCTTTTTAGTTATGTCACCTTTGCATCAGTCTTTTTAAGCGTGTGGTGCAAAGGCAATATCGCGTTGAGTCACACTCACCCCTTTGACTTGCGCATAGACTGCGTCACCAGGCTTTAAGTTGAGGTCATCAAGAGCCCAAGGGGTAATTTTTGCCCACAAGCAGCAATTCTCATCCAGTTGCAAAGAGACGGTAATGCTTTGCTTATCTTCTCCGACATTCACCTGTTCGATTGATTGGACAGTCGCAGGCAAAACATTTCGAATCGACGTGGCTACCGGACGCTCCAAAGCAATAGAGACATCGCTAGCGCGCACTTGAAGTCGAATTGGCGTACCTGGCTCGCCCTCAATCTTTTGTACCCAGAGCGAAGCGTTTTGGCCAAGTTCCACAGACGTCAGCGCATAGTGCTCATGATGAGCGGCGATTTTTCCTTCAAACAAGCTACTGTGTTCTGAGAATGACTGCCACGGTCTCATTGCGTGAGAAGCCCAGACCTCTTCCAGCTTGCCTGATGTCACGATACTGCCGTTCTCAATGATTGCTAAATTTTGAGCCAATCTAATGATTTCTTGCAAGCTGTGAGTCACATACACAATTGGTATGTTCACTTTTTCAGATAGGTCCTCCAGAAACGGCATGACTTCTCGTTTTCTGGGCATATCCAGTGATGCTAATGGTTCGTCCATCAACAACAAATCAGGCTTAGACAACAATGCACGCGCTATCGCCACTCGTTGCTTTTCGCCGCCAGAGAGCGACACTGGGAAACGCTTCAGAAGTGGCTTAATAGAGAGAAGCTCAGTCACTTCATCAAAGTACTTAGTATCCTTCTCTTTGACGCCATACATTAAATTCCCTTGTACTGAATAGTGTGGGAATAGGCGTGAGTCCTGAAAAACATAACCAATCTTTCGCTTGTGCGTCGGTAAGTTTATTGCCTTATCACTATCAAATAAGACGTGTTCGCCAATACTGACTTTACCTTGTGTCGGCGTGACCAATCCACTGATTACATTAATGAGCGTTGTCTTACCTGCACCAGAACGCCCAAATAATGCACTAATTCCGTGACACGGTAACTCAAGATCGACATCAAAATCACTTTCACCAAGCAATTGTTTAAATTGAACTTTAATGCTCATTGCTTCGCTCCTAATCGACGAGCCGCTTTCCGGTTCATCCACTCAGAGGCCATTAACGTCGATAACGCAAGCGCGATAGAAATGATACAAAGACGCGCCGCTTGCATCTCTGCCCCGGGCGTTTCTATAAAGTTGTACATTGCGAGTGGTATGGTTTGCGTTTCGCCAGGGATATTGGACACAAAACTGATGGTTGCGCCAAACTCACCTAAGCTGCGTGCGAACGACAACATCGTTCCGGTGATTATTCCGGGGATTGTGAGCGGCAACGTAATCGTCATAAATACTTTAAATGGAGAGGCACCAAGCGTCGAAGCGGCATGTTCTAGTTTGGGGTCGACACTTTCCAGGCTTAAACGAACAGAGCGAACCATAAGAGGCAACGCGACTACAATACAAGCGACAACCGCTCCTTTCCAATCAAAGCTAAATACCAAGCCAAAATGTTCATACAACCAACTGCCAATGAAGCCCTGCCGTCCAAGGGATAGCAGTAGCAAATAACCAATAACAACTGGTGGCAAGACCAAAGGCAAATGAATCAGGCTATCGAGGACAGACTTGCCAAAAAAGGTTTTACGAGAAAGTAACCACGCCAGTAAAACCCCTAAAGGGATAAGCCAAAGTACCGCGAACGCGCCTACTTTGAGACTTAAGATTAAGGCTTGGTATTCCAGTTCAGTCACGCTTATTCCTTATTACTGAAACCGTATTTGACAAAGACCGCTTTGGCTTCATCTGTACTCAGGTATTGGAAAAACTGCTTCGATTCCGTTGAGTCACTGATCATTGCCGCCGGATAGACAATGACAGAGTGCGTGTCGCTCGAGAACTCGTCTACTATTGTTACTTTGTCTGTCAGCAACGCGTCGGTTTTGTACACAATGCCCAATGGCGCTTCTCCACGCTCTACAAGAGCTAACGCGAGTCGAACATTCTTGGCAGGAGCAACTTTAGATTCAATATTTTTCCATACGTCCAGTGTAGTCAGTGATTCTTTAGCGTACATCCCCACAGGTACAGATGTCGGATTGCCCAGTGCAAGACGTCCATCATTCAACGCAGCTAGCCACGCGTTACTATCTGAAAAATTAAAACTCTTCGTGTTAGACGGCATGGGAGCAATCAAGACCAGACTATTCCCCACCAAATTGGTGACATTGTCACGTAAGATGACCTTTTCATCCACAAGATAGTCCATCCACTTGGTATTTGCTGAAATGAAAACATCGGCGGGAGCTCCGTTCATTATCTGACGAGCAATAGACGAGGAACCACCGTAAACTGGTGTGACGGTTACATCGAACTTGCCTGAGAAATTTTCGCTAATTTCGTTGATCGCATTGGTCATAGAGGACGCAGCGTACACTTTGAGATCGGCTGCGGCATGGGCAGAAAAAACAACGCTTAACAATGCCGTTAAGCAAACATGTGTTTTCCATATTTTCATTAATAGGCTCCTTTACGAGACAAGCTTTAGACTGATATTACGTTCATCAACTGAGTGTTTTATTTGAATAAAAAATCTAAGTTCATGTGTTGCTCTATCGCATCTGCAATACGATTAATCCCAAGCTCTTTAATCTCTTCAAAATTTTGTTGCTTAATTTGAGAGCCATTTACCCACTCGGCAATGAGATTTAACACTTCCACTTCATCAAAGAAACCGTGTAAATAGGTTCCCATAATTTGGCCACATTCACTTAACGCGCCATCAAAAACACCATTGGTGAGTTCAAGTGGCTGAACGCCTGTCACTTCGCTTCGGCCAACATGAATTTCGTAGCCTTTTGCGGTCGCACGTTTACCATTTAGGCAAACGACAGCTTGTGTTTTTGTCAGTTGCTTACTACCGGTAAGGACCGTGTGAACGTCAAGTAGCCCAAAGCCTTCACTTGTACCCGCTGCACTTTCAACACCCTCTGGATCATCAATGGTTTTACCTAGCATCTGATAGCCGCCACAAATACCAATGACTTTTCCACCCAGACGAATATGGCGCAATATATCCTTGTCCCAGCCCTGACTTCTTAAGTACGCTAAATCATCTCTGACGGACTTTGTTCCGGGTAAGATAACCAAATCAGCTTTATCGATTTTCTCGCCTTTACCCACATAACGTAAGTTAATGTCGGGGTTGAGACGAAGGACATCAAAATCGGTATGATTGCTGATTCGGGTTAAAACCGGTACCACAACATTAAGTTTGACTTGTGCGTTTAACTCTTGCTGATTAGTGATCGCATCCTCGGCTTCAAGGTTGAATCCATGAAGGTACGGTAATACTCCCAGGACCGGCTTACCGGTTTTTTCTTCAAGCCAATCTAATCCTGATTGCAACAAACGAATGTCACCACGGAAGCGGTTAATGACAAAACCTTTTACGCGCGCTTGTTCTGATTCAGAAAGTAACGCTAACGTCCCGTATAAGTGAGCAAAAACCCCGCCTCGATCGATATCAGCAACAATAATCACCGGGACATCAGCCGCCTCTGCAAATCCCATATTGGCAATATCCCCTTCTCGCAGGTTAATCTCTGCCGGGCTGCCTGCTCCCTCAATCATAATCGAGTCGTACTCTTGGGTCAGTCGCGAAAAGGAATCAAGTACAGTATTCATCGCAACTTTTTTGTAGTCATGAAATCCCGCAGCATCCATATCAGACAACGCTTTGCCTTGCAGAATGATTTGCGCACCCGTATCGCTGTTTGGTTTTATAAGCACCGGGTTCATATGAACAGTGGATTCGATATTGCAAGCTTGCGCCTGAACTTCCTGAGCGCGCCCTATCTCACCGCCATCTTTGGTGACCGCGCTGTTAAGCGCCATATTTTGCGGCTTAAAAGGGGCAACTTTAATCCCTCTTCTCGCTAATACACGGCATAAACCTGCCACAAGTACACTTTTTCCGGCATCCGATGTGGTGCCTTGAACCATTAAAGAAGGGATTGCTGATTTCATGAATATTCGTAAGAGAAGAAATAGATGAGCAATCATAACGTTATCGTTGCAGGTTACTCAAGCAAATGAACCGAATATCAAAGTTTATCGTCACAATAGTTCCACTTTTCCTGTCTGGACAGAGGGTTGTAAATAGTCGCTCGCGGGTTGAAAGAGGCGATACTTGTTAAAAGTGACACTATTATCATTTATGGTCTGGTTTTTGCTTTGCTCTGTGTAATTTTAATGATCTTGTCTGGAGTTACCATGCTAGGTAAAGCGCTAAAGGTTACGGCCTTTGGTTTGTGCGCGATACTGCCACTTTCCTCTTATGCCAATAATTTTAACTACAATACGTTGGAAGTCCGTATGGGCACCAGCCCAGGAACCTTTGGTGGCGAATTTACAAGCTACTTTACTGAAAACACCCACTTCATTGGTCGCGCTGATAGCGAGTTCAGTGGTGACTGGGATGTCGCAGGTGGTATTGGCTTCAATGGCCCTGCTGGACAATTTGCTGATATTTATGGCCAGATGCTGCTGCACAATATTAAGAAAAACAGCAGTGACAAAGTCGGCGATGAGTGGCACGCAGAAGTCAATGTTGGTACTCGTGTTTGGCTGATGCAAAACGTTGAGTTTCACGCGCGTTTAGGCCAATTAATGGACAACGATGATTCCCACACCGTTTACAATTTGGGAGCTCGATTCCATTCGACTCAGCAATTGTCACTTGGTGCCGATTTCAAAAATAACGGGGTTTACGGACAACAACTCGTGATGTCTGCCCGCTTTGGATTCTAAGTAAGCCAAACCAGCATAAAAAATGGCCTCCATAAGTGGAGGCCATTTCAGTTTTAGTACTGTTACTATTTCTTGCTAGGTTTGTCTTGAACGTATTTTTTCGATACATCGACAACAGCAATATCTCTGAAGAAGCTTCTTCCCAAAAGCATTGGGAACTTCATGTGGCCTCTTTCAGCCAATGTAAATTCCGTTTTCTCTTTGTAATCACCAACCTGAATGTAAGCCATTACAACAGCTCGTTTATTGACTTCGTCCGATGAGGACTGTTTTACCTTAGCCCAACGCTCTACTGGTGCTTTAAATTCTTTACTCGCCTTATCGCCAAGGTCGATTTTGAACTGAACCCAGTCTTTACCATCGCGTTCAAATGGTACGATATCTAACGCGCTGATTGACGATGTCGTTGCGCCAGTATCTACACGTGCTTTAAACGTTTCATCAATGCCCGGTGCATAAACCCACTCTTCCGAGCCGAGAATAAGCATACCGTCAGGCGTTTTTTGTACCTTAACTGGCTTTTCTGGTTTTGGCTCAGGTTTCGGCTCTGGCTTTATTTCCGGTTTTGGTTCTACTTCTGGCTTTGGCTCAACCTCTGGTTTAACTTCTGGTTCTACCACGACAGGTTGCTCTATTTCAGGCGTTTCTGGCTCAACAGGCTCCGTCGTCGTTTGCGTTGACGTACAAGCAATTAAACTACCGCTCATCATAAGCGGCAGAATCAGTTTCCAGTTTTTCATCCACACTCCGAATTAAAGTTGAGAGACTTTATTTATCGCGTCAGCTACGTAAGGAATATGTGTTTCGGTCAGACCGGCAATATTAATGCGGCCATCTCCAACACCATAAATGCCATAATCTTCACGCAAGTGCGCCATTTGCTTTTCAGTAAAGCCTAGCACAGTAAACATGCCTTTGTGACTCTCAATGAAGTCAAATTGATCTGTATTATGGTTATTTCTCAATTCGTTACACAAGTTTTGACGAAGGCTAACCAAACGCTGCTGCATTTCGCTCAGTTCTTGCTTCCAAACTGAGGTTAGGTTCGCGTCTTGAAGGATCGTTTTGACCAGTGCAGCACCATGATCTGGCGGCATAGTGTAAGTAGAACGAGCCAACGTTAATAGCTTACCTTTCGCGTTAGTGACATCTTGAGTATTTTTACCGACGACAATCGCAGCACCTGTACGTTCACGGTAAAGACCAAAATTCTTCGAGCAAGACGTCGTGATTAGCATCTCTTCAACGTTATCTGCCATAAAGCGAAGGCCTTTCGCATCTTCTTCCAGACCATCGCCAAAGCCCTGGTAGGCAATATCAACAAAAGGGGTGAAACCATTCTGCTGCGATAGCTCTGTAATTGCTTGCCAAGCGGCGAAGTCGATATCTGCACCCGTTGGATTGTGGCAACAACCGTGGAGTAGCACGACATCAGAAGGGCCAGCTTTTGACAAATCGTCGAGCATTTTAGCGGTATCAACTTGCTTGGTTTCTGGAGAGAAGTAATGGTAGAACCTTACCTTCAGACCTGCAGCTTCCATCACCGGTTTGTGGTTCACGTAACTTGGATTAGAAATCCATACGGTCGTATCTGGTTGTGCAACTTTCATTAAGTCACCCAACATACGCAAAGCACCACTCGCCCCTGGAGTTTGAATTGCCGCAACACGATCCATTGCGGAGGTTCCGGATAACAAAAGATCAACCATGCTTTGGTTAAACTCTTCGCAGCCAGCAAGGCCAACGTAAGCTTTGGTTTTTTGAGTTTTTACAACAACGTCTTGCGCCATCTGAATGGCTTTCATGATTGGCGTTTCACCAGCGCTGTTTTTGTACACGCCAATACCAAGGTCAACCTTGTTTGGACGTTCATCGCCGCGGTATGCAACGGATAAAGATAAAATAGGATCTAATACGGGAGTTGGTAGATTAGAAAACATGAAAGTCACAACCCTTTGAAATTCAAGTACGGACTTCACGGTAACATTATCATTTGAAATGGCGAAATGATTTTTTACGAATTTCGTCAATTATAGGACAAAATCCTGTATGCAATGGTGCTTTGTGCACTCGGTTGGTTACAAAGAAAGCAAAGCACTACTCGATATCTATCTCAAGATGCCCATTTTGTCTGAACTCTCTCGGTGTCATACCGGACCAAGTTCGAAACCGTGTACTGAAGTTTGCGCTGGTTGGATAACCGACAATCTCACCAATGTGCTGAATCGGCCATTCTGTGGAGCGTAATAACCTGGCCGCGTATTCCATTCTCATACGCGTTAAATGAGCCATCGGACTTCGTCCAAATTGCTGCTGCGTAACTCGATAGAAATGAGCTTCTGAACAAGGATACAGGGCCGCTAATTGCTCTACGGTCCACTCTTTATGTAGTTGTCTTTGGACAAGATCAAATACACGGCGCAACTTCAATAGATTACGGGAAACAGATTCGGACTGCGGCATGTTTAGCATCAATTCCAGTTGAGCGACGCTGTGAGCGCCTACCTTACAACCATAGTCTATCGGTAAGTTGATACTGCGTAAAAGTGTTTGAATACACGCGTACATGACTTCTGATGCAGATGTGAACTGGTAACTAATTTCATCACCTATCATTGACCAGTCTGTGTGTTGTGAAAGAAAGATCCACGCTATCTGCCACGTTTCGTCTTCCATACCAAATCCGTTTTCAACGCCTGCGGGAACGATAACCAGAGAACCTGGTTCTAGTTCATAGCGGCATTCTTTGCTTTCTAGCCAACCTTTTCCACGCACGGTATAGAGCAGCATGTGCTTTTTTTGGTTTTTCCTATACACCGAAAAGAAATCTCTGCATGTTGCGATGCCGCATTGCACGATGCCTCTTTCTTCTAATGCTAAAACACGCGTGTGGTCGATCATCTCCTGATACGTTTTTTCGGAAATGGAGTAGCACTCTTGTTTTTCTTCCATATTTCGATGTCTCACACTGTATTTATTACGTCTTGGCAACATTTGATATAACGGCTCAAATTACTTGAGAGTTTTGCAAAACTATTGGATGCCTTTGAAAAATACAACGCGAAATCATGGGGATAAACTACTCGCATTATTCTTAATGGAGAAATGCGATGCTCTTAACAAGTGAGTACATCAACAAAGCATTTTGGAAGCGGCTTATTTCAATCGCCCTCCCTGTTTCGCTTCAATCCACGCTATTTGCGTTATTAGGCGTTGTCGATATTTTTATGGTGAGTCAATTAGGTGAATCCGCGACTGCGGCTGTCGGTGTCGGCAACCGTATCTTTTTCTTCAACCTTGCAGTGCTACTAGGGCTTTGTGGTGCGGTAACGGTGTTGTCTTCCCAGTATTATGGGTCGGGTAACATTGACGGAATACGCAGGACTCTGGCTCAGTCTTGGTTTATTTCAATCGTTGTTACTGTCCCGTTTATTATCATTTATCTGGTTTTTGATCATGAAATCGTTTCGTTCATGTCCAAGGATGCCGAGTACGTTAACTATGCTCGCGACTACTTGGTGGTTACCGGAATAAGCCTTATTGGTACAGCAATTCTCGTTCCTATAGAGTCTGTACTGCGTTCAGTTGGTCAAGCAAAACTAGCGACACATGTAAGTATTCTGGCCATCATCGTCAATATTATTCTTAACGCGGTATTGATTTTTGGTTTGTTGGGATTCCCTCAGTGGGGAGTGTTTGGAGCTGCAGTAGGGACGCTTATCTCCCGCTTTTTTCAAGCAGCAGTTATGGTGTATTTCTTTCGAAAACGATACTCTCACTACCTACCAACAAAGTTCGATTGGGCTCAAGGTGCGCTTAAGCCTTATCGCAAGAAGTATTTCAAAATATCACTGCCTATGCTCGTCCATGATTCATTATGGACTGGCGGACTAATCGTCTACAGCATCTTATATGGTCAACTTGGGGTGTCGGAGTTGGCGATTATCTCATTCCTATCGCCAATAGAAGGCGTATTGATATCCGCGTTTATGGGATTTGCTGTCGCCGCATCGGTTCTCCTGGGCAACGATATCGGGTCAAGACAATTTGACAGAGTTGAAAAAACCGCGTGGTGGTATGTTTTAACCAGCTCAGGGTTAGCGATAATCTTGTTTCTGTTAGTGTGGATGTGTTCGCCGTGGATATACGGGCTATTGGAATTTACTCCACTTTCCAACAAAGAAATGGCGCTTAACGTCTGCCTTGTTATGGCACTAGGAATGATTTTTCGCGTGTTCAATATGGTGGGAATTGGTGGCGTACTCAAAAGCGGCGCCGATATTCGGTACAGTATTTTTATCGACACCTTTGGTCAGTGGGCAATTGGTATCCCTCTTACCTATTACACAGGCATGGTTTTAGGATTGCCTCTACATTACGTGCTGATGTCACTGATTGTCGAAGAACTTGTGAAAGGTTTACTGACGACTCATCGTATTCAGTCTAAGCGCTGGATAAACAACATGGTTGATGACGAGGATATGGTGACCGCGTAACCAAAGGTTTCAACAGCCAACAAAGAGCTCTCCCAAAAGGCACATTCTCAACTCATGAATGTGCCTTTTCTATTTTCCAGCCAGTTTGTCTCTTATTTAAGCGTGATCAAAATGGTGTATGACTTGATTGGAGCTGCCGCGCCATTCCAAATTCAAATCTTTTTTATCTTGCTCAAACTTACCATCGATAAGCACATCGATGTATTGGGTTACTTCTCTTTGTGCATCGTCAAGCTCAGCTAAAGTGTAACCTGTCCAAACCCAGATATCTTTACCCGCACACTCTTCTCTCACACGCTTAACCAATTTTAGGATGTAAGGTACATTTTCCGGATGGAGCGGATCTCCCCCCGACAACGACAAACCCCGGCGCTTAATTCGCGTGTCATTGAGATCAGCAATGATTTTGTCTTCAAGTTCTTGAGTAAATACATGCCCAGAATCCACACGCCAGGTCGATTGATTATAACAACCGCGACATTGGTGAATACAACCAGAAACAAACAGCGTACAGCGCGTACCCGGTCCATTTACAACATCAATTGGATAGTATTGGTGGTAATTCATTGTCGTGTCTCATTAGGTTTGTGAAAACAGAAAATCAACCCGAAACAGGTTGATTTTCTGTATGCAGTTTCAGTTACTGATTAAAGGTGCTTTACTCGGCGCTTCACTTCTTCCTGTTTACCGAAGTTAAACGGACGTGCATCAGGGCTACCAAGGTAACCGCACACACGGCGTGTTACCGATACTTTAGTTGAATCATGGTTACCACAGCTTGGGCAGGTAAAACCTTTACTGGTACATTCAAATTCACCAGTGTAACTACACTCGTAACATTCATCGATAGGCGTATTAGTGCCGTAGTAAGGTACTCTGGTATAGCTGTAATCCCATACGTTTTCTAACGCTTCAACGTTGCGCTGCATGTTGGGGAATTCACCATAACAGATAAAACCACCGCTCGAGATTTCTGGGTACGGCATTTCAAAGTCAATCTTGTCGTATGGGTTCACCTTCTTCTCTACATCTAAGTGGAAGCTGTTGGTGTAGTAACCTTTATCTGTTACCCCTTCGATCACACCGAACTCTTTAGTGTCAATACGACAGAAACGGCTACATAAGTTTTCACTCGGTGTCGCATATAGACTGAAACCATAGCCTGTTTCGTCTGCCCACTGATTTACTGCATCTTTTAGGTGTTTGATCACCTCAACCGCTTTTTCACGTAAGACCGCATCGTCGTACACGTGCGCTTCGTTGCCAAACAGTGCGTTAATCGTTTCATGCACACCGATATAGCCCAGTGAAATTGAAGCACGACCATGTTTGAAGATCTCAGCAATAGAGTCATCCGCTTTCAGACGAACACCACATGCTCCTTCCATATAAAGGATTGGTGCTACGCGTGCTTTGACGTTTTCCAGGCGCGTAATGCGAGTTTCTAACGCTCTGCGCGCTAGACGAAGGCGATCATCTAGAAGCTCGTAGAACTTCTTCTCGCTTCCTTTGGCACGAATGGCAATGCGAGGTAGGTTCAAGCTCACAACACCAAGGTTGTTACGACCTTCATGGATTAGCTCGCCGTCTTCTTCATAAGTACCCAAGAAACTTCTGCAACCCATCGGCGTTTTGAATGACCCCGTCACTTCAACCACTTTGTCGTAGTTCAGAATATCTGGATACATACGTTTAGAGGCACACTCAAGCGCAAGTTGTTTAATGTCGTAGTTTGGATCTTCAGCTTTGTGGTTCAGACCGTCTTTAATGCCGAATACCAGTTTTGGGAACACGGCCGTTTTGCGATTTTTGCCAAGCCCCGCAATGCGGTTTTTTAGAATCGATTTCTGGATCAAACGAGATGCCCAGCTTGTACCTAAACCGAAGCCAAACGTAACGAATGGCGTTTGCCCATTTGCGGTATGTAACGTGTTTACTTCGTACTCAAGCGATTGGAAAGCGTCGTAACACTCTTTCTCTGTACGCGCTTTTGCAAACTCTTCCGGCTCAGCAATGTCCCACTCTTTGGCAATCTTTAGATGCTTCTCGTAACTTGTCATTACGTAAGGGGCCAATACTTCATCGATACGGTTGATCGTTGTGCCGCCGTAAATATGGCTCGCAACTTGTGCAATGATCTGCGCCGTGACTGCGGTTGCTGTGGATATCGATTTCGGCGTATCAATTTCCGCATTTCCCATTTTGAAGCCGTGTGTCAGCATGCCTTTCAGGTCGATCAGCATGCAGTTAAACATCGGGAAGAATGGTGCGTAATCTAGATCGTGGTAATGAATGTCACCCACTTCATGCGCTTGTACGACATCGCGAGGAAGAATGTGAGTTTTCGCGTAGTGTTTCGCAACGATACCAGCCAGCAAGTCACGTTGAGTCGGGATAACTTTGCCATCTTTGTTCGCGTTTTCATTGATAAGGTCGAGATTACTTTCTTCAATCAGACCTTCAATTTCACGAGTTAGGAAGCTTTGTTTCTCACGAGCAATATCGCGATCATGGCGGTACTCGATGTAAGAACGTGCCAGAGACTTATAAGGACCTTGCATGAGTTCATTTTCAACCAGATCCTGAATCTCATGGATGTGAACTTCATCGTGATCTTTGAGCTGTAACTCGACAGCAAGAGCAACATTGAGAGCATAAATGGCGACATCTTTATCTTTGTTTTCCGCCGCGGCTTCGACTGCTGCTTGAATACGGTCCCTGTTGAACGGAGCTCTTGAGCCGTCACGCTTGATTACGATTGGTTTCACTTTCTTCTCCTTACCCCAGCATACTCACAGAGTTATCCACAAACACACTATATGGGGTGATTTATTATTCTTTAGCCACAATATATTGTGGCGTATTTAACGAGAAGCACCAGTCGAAAACATTGATTTTGATCAACAAAAACTGGGTAGCGGATAAGAAGAAATCGATCTTATTGCTGATGCCCTTTATTAAAAAGAAATCAATGAAAATTGCAAAATTGGTACGTAATACACTTGCTTTTTTTAGAGGTCTTATAGGATAAAGGTTACAAAGGGACACGCACTAAAACGGGAGTGAAATAAGCCAATATGCGATCACTTTTTGCTACAGCCATGTTAGTTTTTTGTTCCGCCTCATTTGCTCAAAATTCAATCAACCTAACCAGTTGGAATATTGAATGGCTAGCAATGAACGGTGGAAAAGTATCAAGAACCGAGAACGATTTTGCCAAACTCAATCAATATGTGGGTAACTCGCAACCTGATGTATTAGCATTTCAAGAAGTCGATAGTGAAGCCGCGATTAGGAAAGTCGTGGGAAATGGCTACGATATTTACTTTTCGGATAGAGCTCGGTCCGGCAATAAACATTTGCAGTTCTCAGACACAAACCAGTACACAGGGTTTGCCGTGCGTAAAGGAATCCCGGTATCGGATCCCTCCGATTTTTCAATCACTCGAGGCAATAGCAAGTTACGCTTTGCGAGCTATATTGTTCTAAACCCGAATAAGCGTGATGAAATTCACCTGCTTTCAGTTCACCTAAAGGCCGGATGCAGTGGCGCTTACAAAAACAGTCGCGAATGCAAGACGCTCAAGCAGCAAGGCGAAGCTCTGGCAAAGTGGATAACGGCGCGTGAAAAGAGCCAAGAAAAGTACGCCATTTTAGGTGATTTTAACCACAACTTGGCTTATCAAGGTGACTGGTTGTGGTCGACAATGACTTCAAATACCAACGCTAAATTAGTCACAAAAGATACTCAAGCAGAATGTAAAGTGCGTTCGAATCGTAACCCTAATAAAACACATCAGTTCCGTTCTATCATTGACCATATCATTGTCAGCGATAGTCTAGGATCGCAACCTGCCAAACAGGTGTTATTTAAGTCTCAAGATGTTCTGGATTACCATCTAAGTGACCATTGTCCAATCAGTACGCAAGTGCGACTCTCTGCAAATTAGTCAGCTAAAAAAACGCCCAGCAAAAATGCTGGGCGTTTTAGTTATAACAAAAATTAAAGCTGTCGCGGATTGAGAATGACAACATCGCCTTGCTTCAATCCTGTCCTTACTCTGTCCAACTCGCCCAACTGAATTAAACGCGTTTCGACTCCACCACCGTCTTGCAACACCTTGACATAATCCAACTGGCCAACTTGATACACGGCGTCTTTCGGTATTCTTAGAACCACGTCGTCCGTTAAGGTCAGCGCAACCTTTGCAAAGGTACCTGGGTACACAGAGGTCGGAGATTCAAATTGCAATTTGACTGTGTAACTGCGTGAATTCGCATCAGCAGACGGTGTCACTTCTTTGATCGTCGCCGAAGCCGTCACATCATAAGAAGGAAATACGGCCTCAACCTGCTTATCGTAGTTCACGTAAGGCATGACTGACTCGGCAAAGTTAACTTCTATTTCAAGCGAGTCAGGATTGTACATCGAGAGCAAAAGTGACCCGGGTGTGGCGGTATCCCCTTTATTGATCGGCTTCTGCGTTATCAAACCGTCGAATGGCGCAGTAATAATACTGTACCCGAAGGTCGTCTCAGCTTCAGAGACGGCAGCCTGAGAGCGGTTGAAGTTGGCTTGTGCGGTTTGCAATGTACTTTCTGCCTGGTCGTACTGCGACTGTGGTATCAGTTTTCTGTTTAACAGCGTCCTAACGCGTGAGAACTCTTTGCGAGCGGCGTTAAGCTGCGCTTGTGCAGAAGACAACGCCTGCTCGCTCTGACGAACTCGTGCGTCTAAGTCGTCACTTTCTAAGCGCGCTAATACGTCTCCCTGTTTAACTCTGTCACCTACTTTAACCAACACTTCAACAACTGAGGCGGTCAATCGTGCGGCAATATCAGCTTGCTGATCTGCGACAACGACGCCCGGAAACTCGCGAACAACAGGCTCACTGGTCAGTATCATCTCGTGCGTTTGTACAGAGTTAACATCAATCACGTTGGTTTTCGCAGAATGCTCAGTGGGTAACTTTTCGGAGAAAAAACCAGCCATATAAAGAAAAAGAAGCGCGAGCAAGATAATTAAAATAATGCCCAGCAATTTGTTATCTAATTTCATTGTTCTTCCTCCATCTGAGGCAATCCATGTCCTTTGGTATTCTGGTATGCGAGGTTATATACCACCGGAACAACAAGCAAAGTAAACACTGTTGAGGCCGTAATCCCGAATATGATTGCCCAGGCGAGGCCATTGAAAATCGGGTCGAGCGTAATAACGATGTTACCCAACAACGTGGTTCCCGCCGTTAACAGTATCGGTCTCATACGAACCACACCAGATTCGATTAGTGCGTCGTGCAAACTGCTGCCAGATTCGAGAGATTGCTGAATAAACTCAATAAGCACTAATGAATTCCGCACAACAATACCGGCTAGTGCGATCATCCCAATCATCGCCGTGGCTGTAAATAACGCAGGATTTGGGTAGTTACCAATGTCATTGCTTAAGACATTTAATATCCAGAATCCCGGCATAATACCGATAACCGTCAATGGAATGGCGAGCATGATGATCCCAGAAACCGCTGGTAGACCAGTCTGAATCAACATAACCACGAATACGCCCAGTAACGCTGCACCATAAGCAATGCCAAGGTCGCGGAATACATCAACCGTAATCTTCCATTCACCTTCACCACTCCATACGACATTAATGTTCTCCGGAACGCTCCAGCCAACACCAGCACCGTTGTTTAAGTATGTGCGTTCCTGCCAATTAACATGTGCATCACTGGCATGATCAGTATCTTGATCCGCGATTACGTCTGCGATGATCTCACCAGGCACACGCCCGACGACTTCGGCATACACATAAACAACAGGATTAAGGTTTTTATGGAATATCGGTTTATCCGCTGGACGTTTAACAAATTGACCAATTTCTGAGAGCTGAACAACGGGTTGCGGAGCATCCACCACCGCGCCGCCCATTTCCACTTTTGCAATCCCAGGTCTTCCACGAACATACAGTTGTTCTAATCGGTTTAAATCGTCTCTGTCTTCACGACGAAGCTGAACTTCAATCGGCAAAGGATTTAATTCCCGACCATCAGCAATGTGACCAAGAGTTTTAGCATTCGCCGCCGTAATTAGCGTGTTATTCACCTCAGCGACAGACACACCGGATAGCGCAGCTTTCTCCTGATCGACCACAAACTGCCACGTTTCTAAGTCACCCTGAACACTCGTATCTACCTCTGATACTAACTGCTCTTTACGTAGGCGATCCGCTACTTTCTCCGCCTGTACCATCAACTCGTCATAAGAAGTAGTTTCGTCGCCATAAACTTCAGCCGTAATAGTCGCGATAACCGGAGGACCTGGCGGTACCTCTACTAATTGAATGTCTGCGTTAAAGCGTTTCGCTATTTGTTCTAAATCACTTCGCAGACGAGTAACAATTTCATGTGACTGCATAGAACGATGTTTTTTCGGCGCTAATACTATGCGCAGTTCACCTTGGTATGGCTCGCTGCGCATAAAGTAATGGCGTACCATGCCGTTAAAATCCATTGGTGAAGCCGTCCCTGCAAAACCAGACACGCTGGTCACTTCAGGCACCGTCATCAGATAGTCAGAAAAACTAGATAGCGCATTGGAAGTATCTACAAAACTTGACGTTTCTGGCATGTTTAACACTAGCTGGAATTCGTTTTTGTTGTCGTATGGAAGCAGTTTGAGTGGCACCAAACGTAATGCAGGTAACAACGCGGCGAGTGCAAACAAAAATACAACTAATCCAAGGAAAGCCCAGGCTTTTTTACGGCTTTCCAATAACGGGATTAATACTCCACGGTATAAACGATACATGGTTGACGATTGGATATCATAATGACCGCTGTCCTGAGCGCCAGTAAGTATTTTCTTCGCAAGCCAAGGCGTGATCATAAACGCCACAACCGTACTGAACATCACACTGATTGGTACGTTGAAGGCGAGCGGCGCCATGTACGGCCCCATCATTCCTGTGATAAAAAACATTGGCGTGAACACAATAACAATCGCCACGGTAGACATTAATAGCGCGCTACGAATTTCAGCCATGGCCAAAACAATTGCTTTAGTGCGGGTCAAATCCTTACGCTTTAAGTAACGCTCAATGTTATCGATACTGGCGATAGGATCATCAACGATCAAACCGAGCGCTAAGATCAATGCAAACAGCGTAACCCGGTTGATGGAGTAACCAAAAAGTAAGTCCATCCCCAGCGCGGCACCATAACTGATCGGAATTGCGATCCCAACAACCAGTGCACTTCGCCAATCTAGGAATAATCCAACGAATACCACAACGGTTAAAATTGATATACCAAGGCTGGAAACCAAGTTGTTCACTTTTGCGTTTGCGGTTTCACCGTAGTCGCGAATGATGGCGACCTGAACTTGAGGTGGGAACTGATCAGATTCAAGCTGAGCTAATTTATCATTGACTGCTTGAGCGACGTGAACCGCATTGGAACCTTTTTGCTTAGCGACCGAGATAAAGACAGCAGGTAGCGCTTGGCCGCTATTTTTATCTCTATACCAGGTATCGGATGTGGCCTCTCCCGGACCATCATAAATTCTCGCCACGTCTTTTAAGTAAACAGGCTTGCCATTTAGCACCGCGATGACGAGATTCCCAACGTCCTTTGAGCTGGTAAGAAATTGTCCGGATTCTAAAGTGAAATTGCGGCCATTAACCCGAATATTTTCACCCTGCGTTTTCGCATTACTGTATTGGATGGCTTGCTCAAGATCGTCAATTGTGACTTTAAAATTCGCCATTGCGACGGTATCAAGTTCAATCTGGACTTTTCTAGGTTCTCCGCCAATAACCTCGACTTTGTTGGTCGCATCAAGTGATTTAATGCCCAAAGTCGCTTGATCCGCGATTCTTCTAAGTTGATGACGATCGAGCGTCGAAGGGTCCGTCGTATAAAGCGCTGCAACGACGATAGGCACGTCATCAATTTCGACTGGCTTGACTAACCAACTGGCTACAGACGGTGGGACTTTATCTTGATTGGAGTAAAGTTTGTTGTAGAGCTTAACTAACGCGTCTTCGCGATTTTCACCTACATAAAAGCGGACAATGACTTGCGCGGCCCCTTCCATCGACGAGGAATAAACGTATTCCACACCATCGATCTGGCTGACAAGTTTCTCTAACGGTTCGGTGATTTGATTTTCGACTTGTGAAGCACTCAAGCCCGGCGCGGATACCAAAACATCGGCCATGGGTACCACTATCTGAGGATCTTCTTCTTTTGGCGTGAGCCACAACGCCGCCGCGCCGACCATAAAGGCCAGTAGGATCATGATCGGAGGGAAAAAGCTGTTCATTACAGACTGAACAAAGCTTCGCTCTTTATTTCCGGGCATCCTTTTCCCTCCAATTTAGATTACATAATTTATGCTTTGGCTGTTTTCATCTTCTCTTCGCGAGCATTGATGACCAATTTCGCAAACATTGAGCCTGCCAGCATCGCAACAAAGAACAAAATAATACTGACGTTACCTAATGCCAAACTCGCCACGGCAGGACCAGGACAAATGCCAGCCAATCCCCAGCCTAGGCCGAAAATCGCAGCTCCAGACAACAATCGAGCATCGATCTTTGTGTTCGTAGGCGTGCACATTTCTGCACCACTAACTGATTGTTTTCTCGGCTTGATAAGTAAAAAATAGCTTGGCATAAACACTGCCAGTGCGCCGCCCATCACAAAAGCTAAACTTGGATCCCAGTTTCCTGAAATATCTAAAAATCCAACAACTTTCGCGGGATCGATCATCCCAGAAACAGCCATACCCATGCCAAATAAAACACCGCTTACCAGCGCTGTAATTCGAAAAATAGTGTTGTTCATGGAATCTCTCTTAAACTAGGTGAAGTCGAACAAAAACGGTCAAGCCAGCAACAGCCATAAATACGCATGTTGCAACGATAGAACGCTTAGACAAACGCCCAATGCCACAAATGCCATGACCGCTGGTACATCCGTTACCTAGTCTGGTTCCAATACCAACAAGTAAACCCGCCGCTAATACCAAACCCATTGAAAGATTTGCTGTACTTGGTACTGCTACGCCGAGTAATAAAACACTCACAAAGCCACCGACAATCATGCCAACTGCAAACAGAAGTCGCCATGAATAATCCCCTTTCTTCGGTGACATAATGCCATTCATAATTCCACTGATACCGGCAACCTTGCCGTTAACCAACAACAAAACCGTGGCAGAAACTCCCAATAAAATGCCACCAAACAACGATTCCCATGGAATAACGTCTAACATTACTTACCTCTATAGATTTTCATTTAATTTATTGATTTTAGGTTATTAACCACCGAAAAGGCGTTTAACGACTTAACTACAAAAAACGCCATGCAGTGCTTTAATTAATGACTCAACTCTCGGTTCAGCTAACGAGTAGAACACCTGCTGTGATGATTTCCGAGCGCTGATTAAATTGTGTTTACGCAGCACCGTTAAGTGTTGTGAAAAGGCGGATTGACTCAAAAAGGAGTGTTTTTGCAACTCCCCTACACCAACCTCTCCTTGGGTCAATTGG
Source organism: Vibrio sp. dhg (assembly GCF_003443775.1). Classification (NCBI taxonomy): domain Bacteria; kingdom Pseudomonadati; phylum Pseudomonadota; class Gammaproteobacteria; order Vibrionales; family Vibrionaceae; genus Vibrio; species Vibrio sp. dhg. The sequence continues at coordinate 247,052 of NZ_CP028944.1, forward strand.
CACAACACCATCAACCTTTCCGGGTGCGCCATTACTTTAAGTAGATCTGCGGCTTCAACTGCGCTGCCTTTCATCGCCGCTATGTCCATTGCTGTATCGCTCATGACTCACCTCTACATTAAAAACTAAATTAGATATTACTAAATAATAATATTTAGTCAACACTAAATTAGCTTTTGTGAATTTAGTTAAATTAACATTAGACAATTCTAATTTAGGTGTTTATAGTGAGCATATTAAAGGATGGCTGTTTCAGTTAAACAGTTCTAAGGAGAAGAGTTATGACGTTAGAAAATGCTGTAAGAGTATTTGCCGGCACTATGATTTTAGTTTCGGTTCTACTCACCGTATTCGTTCACAGTAACTTCATTTGGTTTACTGTGTTTATTGGCGCTAACCTAATTCAGAGTGCTTATACCGGAATTTGTCCTGCCGCTTACTTTTTAAAGAAATTTGGTTTTAGATAACCTAGATGTTTCGAGCTGGCTCTACAATGTAAGTCAGCTCATCCTAAAGCTTGGAGTTAATAATGACTAAGATTTTAATCGTCGGTGGTGTCGCTGGTGGCGCATCTGCAGCAGCGCGTGCTCGTCGTCTGAGTGAAGACGCAGAAATTATCATGTTTGAGCGCGGTCCATTCGTGTCTTTTGCAAACTGTGGCCTGCCATACCACATTGGTGGCGATATCCAAGAACGCAGTAAACTCTTACTACAAACGCCAGAAAGCTTCTTAGCGCGCTTCAATGTCGATGTTCGCGTGATGAATGAGGTAGTCTCGGTAAACCGTCAGGATAAAACCATCGTGGTTAAGAACCTAATTGATGGTTCAGAATACGAAGAAGCGTACGACTTCTTGCTACTTAGCCCAGGCGCGGGCCCTATCGTTCCGCCAATTCCTGGCCTTGATAATCATCTCACTCACTCGCTACGTAATATTCCAGATATGGATCGCATCATCGAGACGATCCAAATGAACAAACCAGAACATGCGACTGTGGTAGGCGGTGGCTTCATCGGTTTAGAGATGATGGAAGCGTTCCATCAGCTAGGTATCAAAACTTCTCTGATTGAAATGGCTGACCAAGTCATGACGCCTGTTGACCGAGAAATGGCGGGATTTGCTCACGCTGAAATTCGAGATAAAGGCATCGATCTAAAACTTGGCGTGGCACTTGAGTCTGTTCAGTTCGTACCTAACGAACATGTTGCCAGCTTTGACTCCGGTGAAAGTGAAAAGCACCAACACTTAGAAGGCGAACTGGAGCTAACACTTAATAATGGTGAGAAGTTAACGACTGATATTCTCATCATGGCGATTGGTGTTCGTCCTGAGACCAAGCTTGCCCAAGAAGCTGGCTTAGAAATCGGTGCCCTAGGTGGTATCTCTACCAATGAATACATGCAAACCAGCGATCCTTCAATTTACGCGGTTGGTGATGCAGTAGAAGAAAAAGATTTTGTCACTGGCGAACCAACATTGGTGCCGCTAGCTGGCCCTGCAAACCGTCAAGGCCGCATGGCTGCAGATAACATGTTAGGTCGCAGTGAAACCTATCAAGGTACACAAGGCACGGCAATTTGTAAGATCTTTGACTTAGCTGTTGCTTCAACCGGTAAAAATGAGAAACAGCTGAAACGTGCGGGTATTGATTACGACAAAGTGTACGTTCATACCGCAAGCCACGCGAGCTACTACCCTGGCGCAGAAGTGGTGTCGTTCAAAATGCTGTTCGATCCAAAATCAGGCAAAATTTTAGGAGCTCAAGCCGTAGGTAAAGATGGTATTGATAAGCGTATCGACGTGATGGCAGTGGCTCAGCGTGCTGGCATGACGGTTGAACAGTTACAGCACTTAGAACTGACCTACGCGCCTCCTTACGGCAGTGCGAAAGACGTAATTAACCAGGCAGCATTTGTTGCCAATAACATCATCAAAGGTGATGCAACCGCGATTCATTACGATGAGATGGATTCACTGACTGATGACCAGGTGTTACTTGATGTACGTAACCCTGGTGAGCTTGAGAGTGTTGGTTTTATTAAAGATGCTATCAACATTCCTGTCGATCAATTACGTCACCGTATGGACGAGCTACCAAAAGACAAAGAAATTGTGATTTACTGCCAAGTTGGTCTGCGTGGTAACGTCGCGTACCGTCAGCTCGTCAACAATGGCTTTAAAGCACGTAACCTGATTGGTGGTTACCGCACTTACAAGTTCGCTAAAGCTTAATTGACGCGTCACTAGCGTGTACGAGTAAGTAAAAAAACAAACGGCTGATAGTGATTATCAGCCGTTTTTCTTATCCCGAATTTTGTAGTGCTATGTTAGTTTTCTATTCTGTTTCAATAAGCGCTATCTCATCTGATGTGGATTTCTCCAACTTAATCGCAATGAACTTAGAAGTTGGCGTAAAGGTTCTGTCCCCATAGCTATCCAGCGGTACCAATGGGTTAGTTTCTGGATAGTATGCGGCAGCCTGACCAGCAGGAACATCATACGCAACCAGCGTGAATCCGCTCACTCTCCGCTCTACGCCATCTTCCCACAATGACACCATGTCCACTTTGTCGCCTGATTCAAAACCAAGCTTTTTGATGTCCGCTTCATTGATGAACAAGACTTCTCGCATCCCAAAAACGCCACGATAGCGGTCATTTAAACCATATAGAGTCGTGTTGTATTGATCGTGCGAGCGCATGGTTTGCAGAATAAGATCAGGCTTCTGACCTTTTTCTAATAGAGCTTCACTGATCAACTGTTTTGGTAGTTCGCTGTCGCTGAACTGGGCTTTGCCACTCGCCGTATTCCATCTGCGCTCAGCGGCTGGGTTCACCAAATGGAAACCACCCGGATTTTTAAGCTTGCTGTTGAAGTCTGTGAACCCAGGAATTGTGTCGGCGATAAGATCTCTAATTCGATCATAATCTTCTATCACCCAGTTCCAATCAATCGGATGTGTCCCTAGCGTCGCATTCGCAATACCAGCAATGATTGCGGGTTCTGAACGCAAGGCTTTGGAGCGAGGTTTCAACTGACCATAAGAGATGTGCACCATGCTGAATGTATCTTCAACCGTTACACCCTGTGGCCCGTTTTCTTGAGTATCAATTTCAGTGCGCCCCAAGCAAGGCAGAATCAATGCGTCTTTACCTGTCACTAAATGCGAACGGTTGAGCTTAGTCGAAATGTGAACGGTCAGATTACAGTTTCGCATTGCATCGTGCGTACGTTCGGTGTCCGGTGTCGCTTGGGCAAAGTTGCCGCCTAAACCAATAAATACTTTCGCCTGGCCTTCTTCCATTGCTTTAATTGCTTGAACCGTATTGTGACCTACACCACGAGGCACTTCGAAGTTGAATCGACGCTCAATGCTATCAAGCAGTTGGTCAGATGGCTTTTCATCGATGCCCATTGTACGGTCACCCTGAACGTTACTGTGTCCACGTACCGGAGAAAGACCTGCGCCCGCCTTACCAACGTTACCACGTAACATCTGTACATTGGCCACTTCTTTAATCGTTGGCACGGAGTGACGGTGTTGCGTCAAACCCATTGCCCAACACATGATCACACGCTCAGCGCGTAAATACATGCGAGCGACCGTTTCGATTTCGCTTAAATCTAATCCAGATTGCTCAGCGATGTGCTCCCATGAAGTGGCATCTACTTCGGCTAAGTAGTCATCGATACCAATAGAATGCTGTTCAATGAATTCACGATCGAACACGGCTTTACCACCGGTTTCTAATGCTTCACGTTCCCATTGCAATAAAAACTTAGCCATACCACGAAACACTGCCATGTCCCCACCCAGTGCTGGACGCAAATATGCTGTATTCGTCGGCTCTGAACCATTACTGAGCATTTCTATCGGCATTTGTGGGTTTTGGAATCGCTCCAAACCACGCTCTTTTAATGGGTTGAAACAGATAACTTGTGCACCGCGTTTCACCGCTTCACGTAACGGCTCCAGCATACGTGGGTGGTTGGTTCCAGGGTTTTGGCCAATAACGAAAATCGCGTCCGCTTCTTCAAAGTCATCAAAGATAACCGTGCCTTTACCTACACCAATGGTGTCTTTCATGCCAAGCGCGCTGGCTTCATGACACATATTTGAGCAATCAGGAAAGTTATTGGTACCAAATGCACGTACGAATAATTGATATAAAAACGCGGCTTCATTGCTGGCGCGGCCGGAGGTGTAAAACTCCGCTTGGTGTGGCGATTCCAGATCATTGAGGTGTTTTGCCACTAACTGAAAAGCCTCTTCCCAAGAAACTGGAACATAGTGATCAGACTCGGCATCGTATTTCATTGGGTGTGTAATACGCCCTTGATATTCGAGCCAGTAATCTGTTTGAGTAGAAAGAGAAGATACACTGTGGTTAGCGAAGAACTCAGGATCAACCAGTCGATTAGTGGCTTCCCAGTTAACAGCCTTTGCGCCATTTTCGCAAAAGTTTACTTTACCGCTTTCTGGTGATTCACCCCAAGCACATCCTGGGCAATCAAAACCGCCATTTTGGTTGGTTTTCATCATGGTGCGGATGTTTTTCACCGCATTTTCGCTTCCCCACCAGCTTCTTGTCACGGCTTTGAGCGCACCCCAACCACCAGCTGGACCTTTGTATTCTTTTATTCTTTCTTTTTGGCTCACGACTTTACTCCTCGTATATAGGAACAACAGCAAACAGGCTGCCCGGGAAAACAAGCGCGTAAAATCGCGGGAGTCATGAATGGGCGTTTTCAATCTGGACAAGTAAAGGCTCTGTATGTGTAAGACTTTACTTGTCCAGATTGTATGAGTTCTGGTACCCGTCTACTGTTTCAGAATGTTCAGACACAATCTTTAATGCTGTGTTTTGATCTGAATCAAAGGTTAAGTCGTTACTTTGTATGCGTCCAATTGATATCCCTGACCGGCTGATAAATAAAATCTATCACGACTGTAAGACAAGACATTCATCACATTTTTCATCAATTGAATTTATCAGAGAATTCGTTTTATGCGGTATTTAAACTGAGATCTCACGCTCGACTCAGTAATTTCGATGCGATTTACGATAGACATTATCTATCACCCTATAGATACTTTAGATTTGACCCCAATCAGTATCGGGAATAGCCTTGATTTAGATCAATTTTGAGCACATTTTCGCTCTTGACATAAGAAGAGTAGAAACAGGTAACTCAAATATTGATGAAGATAAAGAACGCATAAACATTGCCTTTTAAAATCGCGCTACCCGTTACTGTGACTCACAAAGCAAGGTTAAGTTAGCCAAGATGGATATCAAACAACTTAAATACCTAATAGCACTCGAGCAGACCAAACATTTTGGTCAGGCGGCGGCATTGTGTCACATTACTCAGCCGACACTTTCGATGAGAATTAGAAGTTTAGAGGAAGAACTAGACTTAGAATTAATCCAAAGAAGTCAACGCTTTGAAGGATTCACGGAAGCTGGAGAGCGTATTTTAGCGTGGGCTAAAACCGTGTTAGCGGCTCACGATGGTTTACAAGCTGAAGCCGCCAACTGCAGAGGACAACTGGTCGGCTCGCTTAGGCTTGGTATGGTGCCTTTAGCCAGCCAAAACCCTATGCAGTTAATCAAGCCACTCGCTGAAGCGTTTCCGGAGCTGCAATTTCAGATCCTCTCAATGACGACGGAACAGATCATAGACCAGCTCAATCGAAACCAACTCGATTTGGGTATGTGCTACGTCGACCAGGTGAACACGGCCTATTTTGACGTTATTGAATTGGACTCAACAAAACTGGGGGTGTTGTTTGACGAGCGTTATTTTGATTTTGCCGAATCAGAAGTAATGTGGGAATCACTAAATAGCATCCCGCTTGGCTTACTATCAAAAGGGATGCACTACAGACACTCTATTGATATTAGCTTTATTAGCAAAGGTCTTGTCCCTCAAACGGTCATTGAAAGTAACTCCACCTTTCACCTTGTCCAGGCGGTAACCAGCGGTCTTTGCTGTGCGATTATGCCTAGAAACTGTGGCCTTGAAGAGTTAAACGATACACTTCGTATTGTACCGATTGAAGAAGCCGCCGTTCATGCGCCTTTAGGCTTGCTAAAACGTAAACAAGAGCCTTTTTCTGCACTCACAGATCAGTGCTTTTCAATCGCAAAAACCATATTTAATTAACAACGAATACGCATAAGTTAGACGAGCGTGAGGTGATTTCATGAGATGTACCACTCAATCTTATTTTGAATTGTCGGACTTTAACCAGGCTCCGCCTCAGCCAAACGCGTTTAACTATCGTGAAATGAAAGACGGTCGCCCTCTGCAGCAAACTTCGCTGGCCAGTGAATCCGCGCTCGCTATCAGTTATAACGGGATTAGCCAAGCTGTAATGATGGTGACTCCGGGGCACTTAGAAGATTTTGTTAAAGGGTTCAGTCTGAGCACAGGAATCATCAACGACTTTAAAGAGATTAAAGATATTGAAATTGGTGGTGACAACGAATCGCATTATGCAGAAGTCGAAATCAGCAACCGAGCATTCTGGTCTCTAAAAACGCAGCGCAGAAACCTTGCAGGGACAACCGGATGTGGCATTTGTGGGGTCGAAGCGTTAGAGCAAGCCTTACCTGATCTAGAACCGCTTTCCCCTTCTCTTCCCCCTCGCCCAGATGCTTTTGAAGGGTTGAGAGAGAAAGTCGCTTTGCATCAAAATGCAGCTCGTGAATCAGGAGCGCTTCATGCTGCACTGTTTGCTGATTTACAGGGAAATATCTTGTCCTGTCGCGAAGACATTGGTCGTCATAATGCATTAGATAAGCTTATTGGCGCGCTGGCGAATAATCACATCGAACCACAAAATGGGTTTGCGATCATGACTAGCCGTTGTAGTTTAGAATTGATCCATAAAGCGGTACGTGCTCGCATCCCTACTCTGGTTTGCCTTTCCGCGCCAACCGCATTAACTGTGGAATGGGCAAGACGGAATCATCTCAATTTGATTCACTTGCCAAAACACGGAGCACCGAGGCTTTATAGCCCAGCGCCGTAATCGAAGAGCATACTCAGTGGAGGTTTGATTAAGTGATAACACCTATCAAGATATTAAACCTATCGCGTATAAACGAAGATTATCCGTGGTATTTGTTGCAAAACGTATAATCAACGTTGTAATCAAGGCTGTAATCACTACAATCTCTGGTTCGATTTTTCAGTGAACGTTTGTATGCCGAAGTTAAACCTAGATAATACCGCCCAACACTCCGCTCTTTCTAATATTGAGACCAGCAGTAAAATCCAATCGGCATTAGAACCGAAATTCCACAAGCCAACGACGCGCCTTTGTTTAAGTCCAAAACTGTCGCATGAGCACTTAACTCGCCGCTGGGCAATCCTGGAACAAACCACGAATAAAGACCTTCTTCTCGATCCTTTTACCCGAGAACATTGTGAGTCATATTCCAATAATATCGAGCATTTCATTGGCACTGTGAATGTGCCAGTTGGTATTGCTGGCCCTTTGCGAGTAAACGGCTTGCACGCAAACGACGACTACTTAGTCCCACTCGCAACCACCGAAGCGGCTCTCGTTGCCTCCTACAACCGTGGCGCTAACTTAATCACTGCAGCAGGCGGTGCCAGTGCATTGCTACTTAGTGAAGGTGTGAGCCGTACTCCAGTGTTTGGCTTTAACAACTTAGCTGAAGCAGGACAGTTCGTAAGTTGGGTCACTACCCAGTTCGACACTTTTTGCCAGATTGCAGAGTCGACTACCTCTCACGGAAAACTCAAAGACATCAACATCAATATAGAAGGCAACCATGTCTATTTGGTTTTTGAATATGTCACCGGTGATGCCTCTGGTCAGAATATGGTGACCATAGCGACTAACCAAGTGTTCCATCACATTTTAGCGGTCAGTCCGGTTAAGCCGGTTCAAGCTTTTCTTGATGGCAACCTCTCGGGTGATAAAAAGCCAAATGCCCATACTCTGCGGTCTGTACGTGGTAAAAAAGTCTCAGCCGAAGTCACGATTTCTGCCGAATTAGTCAAGAAGTACCTACATACAACGCCAGAATCAATGGCTCAGTTTACCCATATGAGCACCGTGGGTGGTTTATTGAGTGGCACTATCGGCGTCAATGCCCATTACGCTAACGCACTCGCCGCACTTTATATTGCATGCGGTCAGGATGCGGCTTGCGTCGCTGAATCCGCGATAGGTATTACCCGAATGGAGGTTGATTCAAAAGGCAATCTCTACGCGAGTGTCACGTTGCCGAATATAATGGTGGGCACAGTTGGTGGCGGTACAGGGCTGCCAACACAAAAAGCCTGTCTCGATATTCTCGGTTTACATGGCAACGGAAAAGCGAAGGCACTTGCCGAAGTCACGGCTGCATTATGTCTCGCGGGTGAGCTCTCAATTATTGGCGCATTTTGTGCAGATCACTTTTCCCGTGCTCATCATAAACTGGCAAGAAAATAACACCATATAGCCAAACAAGGCAGATTTGCTTTCTTTGATGCTTAATCCGCCATAACAATAAGTTATCCAGCCCTATTTATCTCATGTACTCGTTGGTCTTACCCAAGCGACGAGTACATGCCGCCTACTCACCTTCAATTACCCAAAATAGTACTAATTTCACCCAGAACGCTTTTTTTAGGTGAATCCAGACCTCTATACTCGCTCACTAAGTTGATTACTTAATACTCTTTCTCAGGTAAGCGAGTCTGTGATGATACGTCATATAAAGAATGGAATGTCTTATTGGTTTTTGGGGTTGTTTGTGGCACTTGTGTGTTCGATACAACCTGTTTATTCAGCAAGTAAAACGTCAGATGGTACTGCCCGTATTCTTTATCAAACCACGTTTGGCCCCACACCCGCTCTTATAAAGACCTTCGAAAAGCTAGGCGTCGAAGGCTGGGTCAATCAGCAAATGAAGCTCCCTCCTACGTATCATGAACCTCTGTTCAACACGCCTTTTACCAAAGGTGCACAAGCCAACCGTGAAAATGCGTGGTACCAAATCGTCATCAGTTCCGAAGACCAACTCAGGCAGCGAATGGCCTTTGCACTCAGTCAAATATTGGTAGTTTCCCGCTATGGAGGCGTACTGTCTGGCAAACCTGCTGGCTTAGCGAACTACTACGATGTGCTTGTAAAAAACGCATTTGGTAATTATCGCGATCTGTTATTTGAAGTCGCAACGCATCCCGTGATGGGAAACTACCTGTCAATGATGGGAAGTGCTAAAGAAAACCCGTCTACCGGTGCGTTGCCAGATGAGAACTTTGCCCGAGAGCTTATGCAGTTGTTCACGCTCGGACTATTCAAATTGAATATGGATGGAAGTACGGTCGTTGATAACAATACTGGTAGACCTATCCCGAGCTATACACAAAATGATGTTCAGGAACTTGCCCGTGCTTTAACCGGATGGAAAAGCAGCGATGTTGACTTTGTGGAGCCTATGCAAGTCATTAATAAACTGCATGACTCTGGCGAAAAGAAGATCTTAGATACTACTCTCCCGGCAGGGCTCACTGGTCAGGAGGAACTATCCCGCGTCATCGATATTTTGATGTCCCATCCTAATATCGCGCCATTTGTGTCAAAACGATTAATCCAACGTTTCGTTACCTCCAATCCAAGTCCTGACTATGTAACCCGTATTTCTACGGTTTTTAATGACAATGGTAAAGGAATCAAAGGGGATCTAAGCGCGGTAATGAAAGCGATATTACTGGATGAAGAAGCGTCGCTGCGGACTGAACGTCAACCTAAAAAAGTCAAAGAGCCTATTTTGGTGCTGACCAATTTTCATCGCGCCGCAGGCTTTACTCTGAAAGGTGCGCGATATGATGATGCGACGACCGTTATGAATATCGCCAACCAAGGTCCACTGCGCGCACCTTCAGTATTTAACTTCTACTCGCCAGATTACCAGCCATCGAGCGAATTTATGCAGTCTTCGATGGTGTCACCAGAGTATCAGTTACTTAATTGGTCAGCTTATACCGATATCGTTAATTTTATGCTTACCGATATCCGGGATGGAGGCGATAACACATACTCACTTAACCTCGATGGCCTGTATGCGCTGCTTGATGATCATCCAGCACTCGTCGAACAAATCAATCAACGGTTCTTCGCTGGTACAGCATCTTCTGAGCTAATAACACTTATGCTTAACGTGCTAGACGATTATCCATCCGAGTATGTGCCCAAAGCAAAGCTCTCAATCGTTATCTTCACCGCCATTTCAGGCGAAGAATTTTATCTTCAATACTAGGAGTGAACGATGGATCATTCACGACGTCATTTTATTAAAGGATCTGCATCCCTTGGGGCTTTTGCATCGTTGGGGCTGCCTGCCTATTCACTCGCTTCGCCAACAAACGACTTTCGCGCCCTTATTTGTGTCTACTTAATGGGCGGAAATGATGCCATTAATACGGTTTTGCCATTGTCAGATTTTCACTATAAGCAGTATTCAGACGTGAGAGGTGCGTTAGCCGTTCCCAAAGATGCCATTGTCCCTACCGGACTGAGTGTATTGGACACAAATGGCAGAAAGGTACCTTTGGGTTTACATCCTCAGCTTGGTGCGCTTTCTTCACTTTTTGAGCGTGGTGACGCGAACATTGCCGTCAATACTGGCATACTCGAGCAACCTCTTACCAAACAGGCTATTGAATCTGGCGAGTTACCCTTACCTGAACAGCTTTTCTCTCACAACTCTCAGACGGATTCCTGGCTGCGAGGCGGAATGGAGGCATCACGTAATTTGGGCTGGGCTGGCCGCATCTTAGACGTGTTAAATTCAAACGCTGAAGTGACTCCCCTTTATAGTGTCTATGGCGAGTCACTTTGGTTAAGGGCGATGGAGCATCGACAGACAGTATTAAAAAAGGACCGAGTCGTTAAACTGTCCGCGCTCGATAATCTCGTCTACAAGGGGATTTACAATCAATTACTGTCTGGAAGTACGAATAACCCTTTCAGTGGTCACTTTCATGTCATGATTAACGAGTCGATGACGATGAGTCACGTACTTTCTGAGCAGCTAAACCAAATACAAGATTCTCCACTTTTCACGTCATCTGAACTTGGCAAACAAATGCAAACGGTATTCAAGCTGATTGCCAGCCAGAATGATATGAACCAAAAACGGCAAATATTTTTTGTAAAGCACAACGGGTATGACCTTCACGATTCACAACTCGCAAGACACCCGGTGTTATTAGAGGATTTAGCCACAAATTTATTCGCCATGTATCAGTCGCTCGATAAACTGGGGATGAGCAAAAATGTCACTTCTTTTACGATGTCTGATTTTGGCCGTCGGATGACGGGTAATGGAAATGGCACGGATCATGGTTGGGGCGGACATCAACTGCTGTTGGGTGGCGCTGTCAACAGCAACCAGCCTATCGGTACATGGCCCGAGTTAGTTCTGGGGGGACAGGACGACTATTCAAGAGGCAGACTTATTCCGAAACTAGCGGCGGACCAAGTAGGCGCTACACTTGCTCAATGGATGGGTGTCAGCGATAACGCTGCATTGGAGTATGTATTTCCTAATATCCGCAACTTTGCAGACTCGAATCTTGGGTTTATGTCTTAGAGGCATAAAAAAGGGAGCAGATTTGCTCCCTCTTAATGAATCAGATTATGCTTCGGTACGGCGACGCTCGTTACACAGTCGGATTGCACGTTCTAGTAATTCTAGTGCGGATTTATCGCACTCTGGTAACGCTGCGTCACTTTCCGCAATTGGCGTTACGCGGTCACCCCATTTAAGAACGGCGGCACCCCATGTTAGACCGGCACCGAAAGCCGCTAAAAGCAAGTTATCGCCTGGCTTGACTCGCCCTTGCTCTAACGCCTCACACAATGCAATTGGCACCGTTGCTGCTGAGGTATTGCCATACTTATGAATATTCACAAACGCTTTCTCTTGTGGGATGCCCGAAAGATCACACAAGGTCTGGATGATTCGAATGTTAGCTTGGTGAGGGATCACGACATCAATTTGTTCGGTTGTGAGCTCAGATTCTTTAAGCACGTTTTTCGCAGCTAAGCCCATGCCCTTCACTGCGCGTTTAAAGATCTCTTGTCCTACAAAGTTGAAGTCCCAGAAACCGTTATCTTCCGCAAAGCGATCCATACAAGAACCAAACTTAGGCACAGCAAGTATGTCGCGCCCTTTTGCGTCACAACCGATTTTCGATTGTAACAGTCCAGTCTCTTTGTCAGTTCTAGATAAAACAACAGCGCCTGCGCCATCGCCAAACAAAACGGCAGTATCACGCATTGCCCAATCGATGAAGAAAGAAAGCCTTTCAGCACCAATAATAATAGCGTGACGGTAATTTCCCGATTGAATCAAACGCGTGCCCGTTTCCAGGCCGTACACAAAGCCGGTACAGGCAGCATTTAAATCAAAAGATGCAGCAGAACGAATATCCAGATTTTGTTGAACTTTCGATGCAATATTAGGGATTAGGGAATCGGGTGAGCACGTCGCGACGATAATCAGGTCAACCTCACTCGCATCAACACCAGCACGAGCTAACGCGTGCTTTGCGGCGACTGTTGCCATGTCAGAAGTGTTTACGTGACTAATGCGGCGGTTTTCGATGCCAGTGCGAGAACGAATCCACTCATCAGAGGTATCAAGGAATGTACTAAGATCATCGTTAGAAAGTACAGTTGGCGGTACACATTTTCCCCAACCTGTAATTTCAGCGTAGTAATTTGACATCACAGACCTATTTATTGTTGTAATTTAGTTAAGTTTCTTAGAACCTAAGTAGGTTCAAATAAAGACTTGCCAGTTCGTAGCAAGTCCAAAGTAAAGAAGAAAATTATACGCTTTATGGAGCTGACTGATAAGTCAAGTTTTCACAAAGTTGTCATAAAGGAAGAAGTCATGTCATCGTTTAAAACTCGCTGTCCATCATGTGGCGGTTTAAATCGTGTACCCAACGAGCGCGTTGCAGAAAATGCGACTTGCGGTAAATGTAAAAGCTCTCTTTTAGATGGTGCGCCTATAGAAGGGACAACGGAAAACTTTTCCGCTCTATTACAAAGCCCTACTCCAGTTGTCGTTGATTTTTGGGCTCCGTGGTGTAACCCATGTGTTGGTTTTGCACCTATTTTCTCAGATGTCGCAGAGGAAAAAGCGGGAATGGCTCGTTTTGTCAAAATTGACACAGAAGCACAACAACAGCTTGCGGCTCAATTTGGCATTCGCAGTATTCCAACTATCATGGTTTTCAAAAACGGACAGCGTGTTGATGTACTCAACGGAGCGCTACCTAAATCTCAGTTCGAACAGTGGCTAAATCAAGCTGTTACTAAGTGACCTATCAAGCCAGCTACCTCTTTTAGCTGGCTTTTTATTCCGCAAAATCCCACCTCTTTTTGATAAAGAATATTTGTCGATACGACTCAAATTTATCGTTTTACTTGCAAAATAATTAGCTTCATATTCGCGCCCATAAACTACCCGTAAAACATAAACTAATAGGCGCAAAGCAGTGGAAAACAAAGCCTTCCTTCCAGCATCACCACGTGTCACCGTTCCTGTCATCGCATTATCTCTATATGCGGTGGCTTCTGGCTATTTAATGAGCCTGATACCTTTAATGCTTGGTGAGTACAACATTTCTGCGGACTACGCGAGTTGGTTGGCAAGCGTGTTTTATGGCGGTTTATTAACGGGTGCTATCTTTTTTGAACGCATTGTACGTTCCGTTGGACACAGAAACGCGTTTATTGCTTGCTTGATGGCTTTCTCGCTAACGATTGTTGCAATGCCTGTATTTGCAAACGGCTTTGTATGGCTAGGCGCGCGTTTTATCGCGGGCATCGCTGTTGCTGGCGTTTTTGTGATCGTTGAGTCATGGCTAATGTCTGGTGACGAAACCTCACGTGCAAAGCGTCTGAGCTTGTACATGCTATCACTTTATGGTGGTTCAGCCTTAGGTCAATTCGGTATTGGCGTACTCGGTGTGAGCGGTGGTGTTCCTTTCATCGCGATCACGACGTTAATCTTAATGGCAATACTGGTACTTAAGTTTGTTGACTGTGAACAACCAAACAGCCACGAATCGACTGCGTTGTCATTTAAACAAATTATGAAGCTTAATCATGCGGCAATCATCGGCTGCATCGTTTCTGGTTTAACACTAGGTGCGATTTATGGCCTGATGCCTCTTGAGTTGATTAATCGTCAAATCAGCCACCAAGAAATTGGAACATTAATGGCATTAGTGATCCTAGGTGGTATGGCAGTGCAACCGTTAGTGACAGCGTTGAATAAGTACATGAGCCGTACAGTACTAATGGCATTTTTCTGTCTGTTAGGCATGTTTTCTATCGGTATCACGTTTATTTCAACGTCAACGGCGGTACTTGCTGCATCGCTTTTCTTATTGGGTGCAGCGACATTCGCTCTATACCCGGTTGCGATCAACTTAGGCTGTGCAGGGCTAGACGAGCGCTTTATTGTTTCAGCGACTCAAGTAATGCTATTTAGCTACAGCATCGGGTCAGTAGCAGGCCCTGTCGTAGCTGACAGCTTCATGGGTCAGGTACATGGTTTGTTAGGTTACTTATTTGCCACTTTAGTCGCGACATGTATTTACATGTTATTGGCGGCGAGTAAAACCAAACAACAAATGGCAGCTGGTCTCTGATCATTTATTACTAAAATCTGAATACAAAAAACGAGAGCAAGTCGCTCTCGTTTTTTAATTACTCCGCCGCTTGTAACGATTCGATGCATTTGCAGCAGGTTTGTCTGGAACGCCTCGCTTTTCGTGAAGCAAATGTCTGATCGCTAACACAGGATGTTTCAGCAGCATCCTCGGGCCGGAATAGCGCATTATTAAGCGCATTTGTTCTTTCGGCTCAGGTTTATAACAGTGGATTGGGCATTTATTGCAAGTCGGCTTATTCTCGCCGTAAGGACACCGATCAAGACGCATTTCTGCGTAATCCAGTAAATCACGGCACTCAGTGCAAAGCTCACCTTTCGAACCATGATTAGCCCGACAATACACTTCCACCATCGCTTTGACGGTTTTAAATTCGGTGGCAAGTTTGCCGAGTAAAATATCACTCATTACATTAACCAAATTAAACGTTTAGATATTAGAATCTATTTATACTCAATAGACTTAGTGACGGTCGCTCAGTGGTCAGGTTTTTTAAATCAGAAACCCATTAAAGTTGTAACTTAGTGGAAAAATCACTATCCTGCCTCGCTAAATTAAAGGACCAGCACCATGAACCGCAAGAAGAAAATCAATCAAATCTTAAAGGCAAAACAGAAAAAGCATAACGCTAAGCTACATAAGAGCAATAAGCCTCGCTATATTTCAAAGGCTGAGCGAGCCAAAATGGAAGCTGAAGAACAAAACCAAGTGACCGAGTCAGCTGAGCAGAGCGTAAACACGCAAGTCAGTGACGAAGCATAAAAGAAGCCGCTTATAGCGGCTTTTCTATATAGAAAGAACTTATACTAATTAACAATTAACTAAGTTGATTTTCGTCACTTTTCACCGCAATAAGCTTTTTGTTTTCTGCCAATCTAGGGCAATTATCGCAAAGTTTTCTACCTTCACATTTATAAACCAGACAGCAACTTTTTCTCACTAATTTCAATGGTAGAGCCACAGACGGTTCATAAAGTGACAGCGCGTTGTTGGTATCCAGATCAAGCGCCTGAAGCCATAACACGGCATGCTCTCTTATCATGGCGTTTGTCATTTGCGGAAAGTGCTGCTGCAATCGCATTAACCCAACCAAAATACCGTCTGAGATTAATTGATGGGTAAACCCCGGTCGAATACGGGTCCATTCACTCATTTGATTTTGATAGTAGTCGAAAAGTGATTTTATCTGTGCACCAGCAGTGTTTATCAGCGTCTGATGATCGCCCTGAACAAGTGTTTCATCTTGAAAACGATAACCGCTGACAAAACAGGGTTTAACGGATTGAGCCATACCATACAGGTTGGGTAGTGAATGAAAGTGGTATATGGATATCAAGGCCACATAGACTGGTTGCCAACACAATAAATCCCATGTTCTGGTCAGCCAGTAAGTTCTGCCCGCTTCTGGAAAAGCTTCAGATAGCTGCTGATATAAATCCTGAATGATTGGGTTAATGTCGTTATCAGTATGAATCTCGCCTTCGCTTATGCTCCCTAAATCACCATGCAGGTACGGCGTTATCGCATTTGTGGCTTGGAAAAGTTGTGGGAAGAATGATTCGGACATGACTATTCAGTTTGATGGTATATGGGCTGTATCTTTATACTCAAACATTAATTCAAATGCAAACCATTCTCTTTATCATTGATACATGAAGCCATACGAATTCCATGAAAGTGAGTCCCGACAATGACTATCCAGACATACTTGGTTACGAAAAATCAGGCTAAATCACAACATATATTTAAAGTGCGTCGCATTTTTATGCCTTAGCTCGTCAAAATAGTAAACACAATTCATACACATCGATAAACGTACATTAACAGATGGAGTCTGTAGCGTGAGTTAATACTCGTTCTTAAACATTACTTTGCGTCATCTAAGGTAATGTGAACAACATAAAGTACTTTTCCTGAGAATAGATAAACAATGGAAGCAATTGTTTTGAATAAGGAAATCTGCTCATGCTGTATCTAGAGTTTCTGTTTTTGCTCGTGATGCTTTATATCGGCTCACGCTATGGAGGTATCGGCCTTGGGGTCGTTTCTGGTATCGGTCTGGTGATAGAAGTCTTCATTTTTAAGATGCCGCCGACCTCTCCTCCCGTCACCGTAATGTTAATCATATTAGCCGTGGTTACTTGTGCATCAATTCTAGAAGCTGCGGGTGGTTTGAAATACATGCTTCAAGTCGCGGAGCGCGTGCTGCGTAAGAACCCTAAGCGCGTGACTCTGATTGCTCCCTTTGTTACTTACTTTATGACCTTCTTGCTAGGTACTGGCCATGCGGTGTATTCGATCATGCCAATCATTGGTGACGTTGCACTGAAAAATGGTATTCGTCCCGAGCGCCCAATGGCAGCGGCCTCTGTTGCTTCTCAGATTGCGATTACGGCTTCTCCAATTTCTGCCGCAGTGGTTTACTACTTAGCGCAGTTATCGGATATTCAGCATGAAATCACTCTGCTTTCAATTCTGCTTGTAACAGTGCCAGCTACCTTATTTGGTACATTGCTTATGTCACTTTACAGCTTAAAACGCGGTAAAGAGCTAGAAGACGATGAAGAATACCAAAATCGCCTGAAAGATCCGGTGTGGCGTGAAAAGATCTTAACCACAACCGCGACATCTTTAGATGAAGTGCTTCCGACTAGTGCTCGTAATTCCGTACTTATGTTCATTTCGGCTATCTTGGTTATTGTCGTTATCGCGATGTGGCCGGAAGTTCGTACGATTGTCGATGGTGAGAAGCCAATCAGCATGGCAGTCGTTATCCAAATGATGATGCTCTGCTTTGGCGGTATTATTCTGCTGGCAACGAAAACCGATCCTCGTAAAGTACCTGATGGTGTCGTTTTCAAATCGGGTATGGTGGCTGCCATCGCAATCTTTGGTATCGCCTGGATGTCGGACACATACTTCCAATACGCAATGCCTCAGTTTAGAACGGGTATTGTGGCGATGGTAACCGACTATCCGTGGACGTTTGCACTTGCGCTCTTCATCGTGTCTGTAGTGGTAAACTCGCAAGCCGCAACGGCACGTATGATGCTGCCAGTTGGCTTAGGTTTGGGGCTTGATCCGGCCTTGTTGATTGGTTTGATGCCTGCAGTATACGGTTACTTCTTCATCCCTAACTACCCTTCAGATATCGCAACCGTTAACTTTGATACATCTGGTACGACGAAGATTGGTAAATGGTATTTCAACCACTCATTTATGTCTGTGGGTCTGATTGGTGTGATTGGTGCTTGTTGCTTAGGTTACGTATTAGGACAAATGATCATCCCATCATAGTTATTGCTATTTGAATAAAGACGAGTCATTGTACAAAGTGTACGCCTGAAATGACTCGTCTTTTTTCATGTCTGGTGCTTGCACTCCAGCCATAATCTGTTGTTTCTTACTGTTTAAAGCAGAAAATTCTCATCTATTTCAACGAAAGTGTCTGCACAGTCAATGAGTGTTTGCGATGTCAATTTCGGAACGCCATAAACCGTAACTTTCTTGTTGTATCGCTGTTGAATGCGCTCCACCAGCAAACTAAAGTCACCATCGCCAGAAACAAGAATCACTGTATCGACATCAGGCGCAATCTCGATTGCATCCAGAGTAATACCGACGTCCCAATCGCCCTTCGCGCTGCCATCACGTCTTTGGATAAAAGGCTTTAACATTACCTCAAAACCAACACCTCTGAGGATATGGTGAAACTGTCGTTGCTTAGGATCATTACTCGCAATCGCATAAGCCTTCGCGCTGACAACGTCCTTACCTTGCGTAGCGACATACCAAAACTGGTTGTAATCGAAGTTGCAACGGTAGGCTTCACGGCAGGTGTAATACACGTTCTGTACATCAACCAGAATCGCTATTTTTTGTTTACTTTCCGAAGTCATTTAATTCTATACGTTGTTTATTTGCTGCCTACCCTAAGCCAGTTTGCGAAAAAGCACAATGAGCCATTTCCACTAAACTTAACGTATAAACGAGAGTGTTAGCATTTAAAGGATCAGTCATGAGTAAACCAATCATTTTGATACTACTTTTAGGCTTGGTATCACCGACAACCTTTAGCTACCCCTCTTACGCTCAATACTGGCCGCATCGCAGTGTACTTTTCTTCGCGCCAGCGAACGATGCCCGTGTTAAACAGTTCCTACTTGAAACACTAATGAACGAATGTGAACTTGAAGAACGTGACATCGTCACTTTGGTCATTGCCGAAGATGGTTTTACGTTTCCTAAGGGGATTAAAGAGGAACTGGATGTCTCTGTTTTATCGAAGAAATATGATGTAAAACAGGGTGAATACACTGCTATTTTACTTGGAAAAGATGGTCTGGAAAAGTATCGCTGGGGCGCAGAGACAGACTGGCAATTCATCAACGAGTTAATTGATGAAATGCCAATGCGTAAGCAAGAAATGCGAAGCCAAAGCAGCCCCTGCAAAATTTAATCGTTGACCTCTTGGGGGAACCAAGCCAACTTGTTATGAAGTTGCGTAACGCTTCCAACCACGATCAGCGCCGGACTTTCTGCCTGCGCAGCCATACGAGATAATTCATTCAGTTTGCCAACAAGCACACGCTGCTCTGGCCTTGTACCATTTTCAATAATTGCACATGACATGTCTGGCGCTAAACCATGTGTAATGAGCTTGTCCATGATATATCCACTCTGCTTTAGTCCCATATAAAACACTAAGGTGTTGTTTGACTGCGCTAAAGAGTGCCACTCAATTTCACGACCATCTTTCTGCACATGACCAGTAATGAATTGAACGCTTTGCGCATGATCGCGATGCGTTAGTGGAATACCAGCGTATGCCGTTGCGCCAGCTGCCGCTGTGATACCCGGTACCACTTCGTATTTTATTCCGTATTCGGCAAGCTCTTCTAACTCTTCACCACCACGGCCAAAAATGAACGAATCACCACCTTTTAAGCGAACTACACGTTTACCTTCCTGTGCTTTCTGTACCAAAATCTGGTTAATTTGCTCTTGTGGCACACAGTGAAAATCTAGCTTTTTCCCCACGTAAATCATTTCTGCTCGCGCATTCGCCAACGACAAAATATCTTTAGATACCAATCGGTCATAGACCACCACATCTGCAGATTGAATCGCTTTCCAACCCTTTACAGTGAGCAAATCCGGGTCGCCAGGACCTGCGCCAACAAGTGAAACAAAACCGCTGTTTAACGAGGTGTTAATGGTAGTCATAAAATGGCCTATTGAGAAATTTAGATATAAAGAGTAACACTCTCACTATGCTCTTAGGGCTAAAACCACTCTAAGGAGTTATTACTTTTTATCTCTAAACCTATAAAATATATAGCGAAAGTTAAAAGCATAGAATGGTCCCACCCATCAAGTAGCGGGACCATAACAAGCGAATTATTTAGCCATTGCAGGCTCTGCTTTTACTTCTGTTTCCGCAGTTAGAGAAGGTGCAGTTTTTGCGTGCGTTAAGTACAGTGGCAGACATGTCATCACCAAGCCACCAACAATGTTACCTAAAATGGTTGGGATAAGGTTGAAGTTCAACCAAGTAGCAATACCAAAGTCAGCACCCAGAATCATTCCTAGAGGGAACAGGAACATGTTTACCACGGTATGCTCAAACACAAGTGCGAAGAAGATGAAAATTGGGAACCACATCATCGCTACACGACCAGATACAGAGCGCGCAGTCATGTTACCAATTACGCCTAAACACACCATTAGGTTACAGAAGATGCCGCGTACAAAGCAGGTGATCCATCCGTCCATGCCCATGTTTTCAAAGCCAAGGCTACGTGCCGTTGATACCGCGACAAATTTCTTCGCTACCGCATTGAGTTCTAATGAGAAGTTACCGGTAAGAGAGATCGCGACCAGGTAAGCTACGATAAGAGAGCCGATAAGGTTACCTAAACCGACAAGACCCCAACAACGGAAAATACGCCCCCAAGTAATACCCGGACGGTTTGCAAACTTAGCCAGCGGAGCAAGGCCGAATACGCCAGTAACCAGGTCGTAGCCCATTACACTTAGGATGACAAAACCAACAGGGAAGACCAAAGCCCCTACTACACCCATTCCTGTTTGTACGATGGTCGTTATCGCGACAACAACCGCCAAAGAAAGAATAATACCTGCCATCGTACCGCGTAACAGTAGGTCTCGAGTACTGGTATTGGTTTTTGCTTCACCAACGTTGATCATAGTTTGCACGAACTCAGCTGGTTTAAAGTCTGTAGACATGAACGTGTCCTTATTCAAAAATGAAAGTTAAAAGTTAGAGATTGAATAGAGAAAGGCTTCCCAATTACGACTCGCGGTTGTCGTGGTCATTTCTCGGTGTCCTCCCAGAAACGACCTCCGAGAAGCCTTTACCTATTAAATCTAAGGATTCAATCAATGCCCTCCTCGTTTGAGGAGGGCACATTCGCTAAGCTTGTATCTCGACGTCACCATTGGTAACACGTGTTTTGTACGCTTTCACACTAAAACCTTCGTCTTCCATGCAAACACCGGTGGTTAGGTTAAAACGTTGCTTCTTAAGTGGACTTGCTACCCAAAGCTCGCCTTGGTGCTGACAAATCAAACCACGCGATAACACGTTTGATTGGAAAAACGGATCGGTATTACTAATTGCCAACACTTCTTCCGCTTCAGTCGGGCGAAATACCGCAACTTGCTGACCATTAAACAGTGCACAAACACCGGTACCCGGTACGATTTCGTTGATATGACAGATTTTTTCAAATGACATAATCCACCTTCCCTTAAGCTTCAGTCATGGCTACGTGTAGGATGTCGCCTTTCGCTTCAGGGTGTTTCTCCGTGAAGGTCGCCGGGCGGTGCTGTTCGCGCTCAGGTACAAACACAACGTTTTCATCGCGTTTATCTGAGTTAATAAAGTGTGCAAAGCGAGTCAGTTGTGATTCGTCGTTGATGGTTGCTGTCCATTCACACTCGTACTCATCAACAAGCTTCGCAACGTCTGCTTCTAATTGATCATTAATGCCAAGTTTGTCGTTTACGATCACTTCGCGTAGGTAGTCGACACCACCTTCCATGTTTTCCATCCAAACTGAGGTACGCTGTAGTGGCGCAGCCGTACGGATGTAGAACATCATGAAACGGTCGATGTACTTAATTAGCGTTTCTTTATCCAGATCGCTTGCTAACAGATCTGCGTGACGAGGCTTCATACCGCCGTTACCACACACGTACATGTTCCAACCAGCATCTGTTGCGATGATGCCAAGATCTTTACCTTGCGCTTCGGCACACTCACGAGTACAGCCAGACACGCCGAACTTCATCTTGTGCGGAGTACGGATGCCTTTGTAGCGGTTTTCGATGAATGAGCCCAGACCAACCGAATCTTGAACACCATAACGACACCAGGTTGAACCCACACACGTCTTAGCCATACGAAGGGCTTTAGCGTACGCCTGACCGGTTTCAAAACCAGCGTCGATTAACTTGCGCCAGATCTCTGGAAGATCGTCTTTTTGAGCACCAAACAGACCGATACGTTGGGCGCCTGTCACTTTGGTGTATAAGTTGTACTCTTCTGCGACTGCTGCTAGCGAGCCTAGGGCTTGAGGGGTTACTTCACCGCCAGCCATACGCGGAATCACAGAGTAAGTACCGTCTTTTTGAATGTTACCCAGGAAGTTGTCGTTGGTGTCGTGTAACTTAACCAGTTGTGGTTTAAGAATGTGCTCACCCCAGCAAGACGCTAAAATCGAACCAGCTAGCGGCTTACATACTTCACAGCCGTAGCCTTTACCGTACTTCTCTAGTAGCTCATCGAACGTTTTTATTTCTTCAATGCGAATAAGATGGAACAGCTCCTGGCGAGAGTAAGCAAAGTGTTCACACACGTCGTTCTTCACTTCAATACCCGATTTCGCAAGCTCTGCGTTGAGTACTGAAGTCACAAGAGGAATACAACCACCACAACCAGTACCTGCACCAGTGACGGCTTTAATGTCGCCTAATGTATGGTGACCATCCGCTACCGCCTGTGCTATTTTGCCTTTTGTCACATCAAAACATGAACAGATCACCGCACTTTCAGGCAACGCATCAGCACCTAATGCCGGTTTTTCAGCACCTGCGTGTGCAGGCAGGATAAGCGCATCCGGGTGTTCTGGTAGGTCGATTTCGTTTAGCATGAGCTGCAGTAGATCGCCGTAGTCAGACGTATCACCAACTAGCACCGCACCAAGTAGCTTTTTGTTATCTGCAGAGACAATCAGGCGTTTGTAAACTTCTTGCTCTTCGTTTTGGTAAACGTAGCTCTTACAACCTTCAGTACGGCCATTCGCATCTCCGATTGAACCTACTTTCACGCCAAGCAGTTTCAGTTTTGCAGACATGTCTGCGCCCTGGAATTTACTTTCAGTGTTACCTAACAGGTGATCAACTGCGACGGTTGCCATTTTGTAACCTGGCGCGACAAGGCCATAGAACATGCCATTCCAAGAGGCACATTCACCAATTGCGTAGATGTCTTTGTCTGAGGTCTGACAGTGGTCATTGACTTCGATACCGCCGCGCGCGCCCACTTCCAATTCCATTTGACGAGCAAGTTTGTCTTGAGGGCGGATACCCGCAGAGAAAACAATGAAGTCAGTCTCTAACTCTGTGCCGTCAGCAAAACGCATCACATTGCGTGCGTTTTCCCCTTCCGGAGCAATCTCAAGCGTGTTCTTGCTAGTGTGAACGTTCACACCCATACGCTCGATCTTTTGACGCAGTTGATTACCACCTGCAAGGTCAAGCTGTTCTGCCATCAGTTTTGGGGCGAATTCAACAACATGCGTTTGCACACCTAATGCTTTTAGCGCACCAGCCGCTTCAAGACCTAGTAAACCACCACCGATGACCACACCAGATTTACTGTTCTTCGCACATGCTTCAATCGCTTTGAGATCTTCAATAGTACGGTAAACAAAGCAATCTTTACTTTCATGGCCTTTGATAGGTGGAACAAAAGGAAATGAGCCAGTCGCTAGAATCAACTTGTCGTATTGAACTTCACGGCCTGTATTTGAATACACAATACGGTTTTCACGGTTAACGTTGATGGCACGTTCGCCGATCAACATATTGATGCCATGTTTCTGGTAAAAACCTTCTTTTACCAATGAAAGTTCGTCGGCAGTGTGATGTGAAAAGTAAGAGGAAAGGTGCACACGATCGTAGGCAACTCGTGGTTCTTCGCAGAAAACGGTGATATCCAACTCGGAGACATCCGCTTTCTCGACTAAGTCTTCAATGTAACGATGCCCTACCATACCGTTACCGATGACTACTAGCTTCAACTTGCTCATTATAATTCCTAAGGGTTAGGTTTTTATCACTGAGCCCATTGTCATTTGTGTAAGAAAATTAATACATGATGTAAATCAATTACAATTTCAAACTACCCTAAAGGGGTAGACGCCTGTATTTACGCTTATTATCAATCAAATACCGTAATTTAAGAACATAAAACTGATGATTGAAATACAGTAATAAGTACAATTTAATTCATTAATTTTCATCTCCCTTCACACTTATGAACCTTCTGATTTCTTTATAAAAATCAATCTTATCAATAAAAATCTTTTACTAGCTAATAAGCATTATAAGGACTAGAATCAGATTTCATTCATGTGGTTAATTCATGTGATACATACCCTATTCGACATATAAAAGCCGTCCCATATTTATGAGGCGGCCTTTTGTTTTTGGAGTCAGAAAATGTCAGAAAGCAACCCTATCTATATATCAAATATAGATATTAATAGAATCACAGCTATGCTGGACAAGATGCCAAGTGTCGCTGCCGAGTTAGTAAAACTGGAAGAAGAACTTGATAGAGCAATCGTTGTTGAGCCAGAAGAAATGCCAGACAACGTTGTACGGATGAATTCTACTGTTGAATTTAAGTTCTCTGGTGATGAGAAGGTGTTAACCAGAACACTTGTCTATCCGCAAGACCTAAAAAGCAGCGACGATATTTCAATTTTCGCTCCGGTTGGCAGCGCGTTAATCGGACTAGCTATTGGACAAAAGCTCGACTGGCCGATGCCAAATAAACAAACAAAAACCATTGAGATAGTCAATGTTACCTACCAACCTGAGCAAAGTGGTGCCCTAACTCGCTAGCCTCAGTTGTCCCGGTGCAAAGGAACACCATAACTTTGCACCAGGAGCGCTTATCTTTCCAGCCCACTTTTCTGTGCCAATTTAGCAGCATACTCTAAACTATTCGCTTATATTTCCCCTTAATTCAAAGATACCGAATAGAAAACTTTCGATATGTTTCGTATATTGAATGCACCGAAAACCGTCATACCCGGAACATGGAAGAGTACTTAAAGCGAATAGAGCAATTGGAAAAAGAGAACGAAGATCTCCGACGTCAAAATGCTCGCCTAGAAGAAAAACTCAACGCCGCACTCGATAACAATGGCCTTTGTTTGTGGGAACAACATATCCCCTCCGGCACATTGACGATATTCAACATGCAGTGGGGTAAAATGTTGGGTTATCAGCCTCACGAACTTACTGCCACGGTCGAAACCTGGAAAAACAACCTGCATCCAGAGGATTACGATCTCGCTGTTGGTGCATTTGAGGATCACCTTGCAGGAAAGACTGATCTCTACCAAGTCGTCCACCGCATGATTCATAAAGACGGGACTGACAGTTGGGTTTCCGACAGAGGCCGGATTGTAGAGTATGCAGATGATGGCTCCCCACTTCGTATGATGGGTACCCACATCGACATTACTAATGAAAAACGCTACGAGCAGCAACTGGCAAAACTTGCTAATAGCGATCCGCTTACCGGCCTACTAAACCGAAGTGCCATGGAAAAATGCTTCAAAGAAAATGCGGACCTTTGCCAATCAATTAAACGCTCTCTCATCTTTTTCGATGTGGATAATTTTAAAACCGTCAACGACGAACTGGGTCACCACGCGGGTGATAGTTTATTGATTAGCATTGCGAACAGTCTCAAAGAACTCACACCTACTGACGCACAAATTGCTCGGATCGGTGGTGATGAGTTCGTAATCCTATGTAAAGAGTCCTCTCGAAAAGAACTGGGTGAGTTGTGTGACCGGCTTTTAACCTGCGTGCCTTCCACCATGCAGTCCATCATAAATCTAGATTATGAAAACGCACTGAACGTTGGATTAAGTATTGGCGTGTGTATTTTCCAGGCAAGTACGGGTAACTTCGAAGAGATATATCAAAAAGCCGATGCTGCCATGTACGAGATAAAGAAGAATGGCAAGAATGGTGTCGCGTTTATCGAACTCACTTAACTTACTGACAAGTTAAGTGAGTTATTACTCGATAATTGCACACCTGCATAAAACAGCAGGTACAAAAAAACCAGTCATAAAGACTGGTTCTAAGAATTTTGGAGGCGCCTCCCGGAGTCGAACCGAGGTCCACGGATTTGCAATCCGCTGCATAGCCACTCTGCCAAGGCGCCTTTCTAAATTGTTTGTTCTCTAATTTGATTAGATGGTGCCCCGGGCCGTGCTTGATGGTCCGACACTCGGCCGGTCAGCTCGACGGTGGGATTTTCAATCCACACATCTTTTTGATGGTGCCCCGGGCCGGACTTGAACCGGCACAGCGCGAACGCCGAGGGATTTTAAATCCCTTGTGTCTACCAATTCCACCACCAGGGCAACGCAATCATGCGATGGCAACACCATCTTCTCTACGACCTTTGCCGTGAGAACGAGGCGTACTTTAACCTATTGAGATTAACCGTCAACAAAAAATTTATCTTTTTTATTCAAGTGATTAAAATGCGATCTTTGCGGCTTAATAGCCAAACAATTCGCACAGCGATTAAACATAGTTAAATAAAGAAATCTGAATGCCTATTCTGAATTTAATCTGCAACCTTCGTATTCCAGCAAATCTGCAATTGATATAACACCTCCGATCTCTTCTTATAGGAAGTCGCATGCCAAACTGTAAACCAACTGTACACCTGTTCACTCAGTACACCTACTTAATGTGATGTTTTATCTCTATCCTAACTGATTGAATCAAAAGCGTATTTAGAATTTACAATCAAACCATTTCAACAACTGGTTAACAAACTGTTCACCACAATCATTAAAAAACAGTCTTTCATACACCCTATTTCCTTAAATATCAGACAGTTATGTTTTGGTTTATTTCTTGCTCTGTAGTGTGCAACTGACAGAAGCTTCGAGTTGTCACTATGTACTAATCATTTTGGAGCATCTGTCTTGGGACGGGGGCACATTAGTTAGTGTGTCCAATGATGCCGGATCCAGTGTTGGCATCATTGGATACTCACATCGCCCTTTTATCAACTTTCAATGAAAAAAGAAGGTAGATGATGGAACATTTAATATATAGCCGACATAAAAGATTGCTCAGCGCCATGCTTATAGGTGCGGCAGGTCTTTATGGGCAAACTGCATTAGCTCAGGACCCAGGTGCAGTGGACATCTGTATGGAAGATAGAGCTATAGAGGGAGGTTTAAGTCACCTCACCTGTAAAGCCAACGATATCAAAATCGCAAATGCTAATAATATCGTTGTAACACACATTGATGGTCAACCAGTTGATCCCGATACAGAAACCTGTGTAGCTGGTAAAGACGTAACTTTTGAAGCTGATTTTGAAGTAGTATCTACAGCGAACGCTCGTTATGATATCGGTTTATACTTTCAACGTAACGGGGGAGATGATGCCAGAAGTGGCACATGTAACATTTATACTTTAGGCGGTCAATATTCTACTAATGCTTCACAATTAGACGGGGATTCATGTTGGGATGCAGAACAAGATGCGTTTATTACTCATCAGACTACAATAACAACTCTCTGTCAAGATACTGACGAAGATGGTCAACTCAACTTACCTAACTGTGTAAGTTGGCGTCAACCTGGTGCAAATGAACTCTGTGAAGATTATACAGATACATTCCCTGGAGCTCCTTCAAAATGTAACTGTAATGATGATTACAACATCCCAATCTTTATTCAACCAGATCCACCAACCACCTTTAAATCGGTTAGCCCTTCAACGGGTACAGAGCCTGGTCAGGTATTCCTTTACACCATTTCTATCACCCCAGCTGATGGAACAGGAAATGAGGTATATATAACAAAAATCGAAGATGAAGTGTCATCAAGCACAAATGGTGATTCAGAAACCTTCGTATTGAATGGTGGTCCAGGGGTTAATGATGTTGGAGTAACCAAAGGTAAATACACACTATTGAGTAGTGGGTTAGCAAACGCCTGTGAAGATGTAGTACTCCCTTATATCATTCCGCCAGAAGCCGTTGGGCTTGAATGTACCTATAAGATTGAAATTCTTGATAGCGATTTACCAGATGTCGACGCTCCAGAACTGTTTGAAAACTATGTTCGTTCTACCATCGTTGACGAATATGGTGATGCTGTAGGTGATAATACCTGTGTTACACCTAGTACTGTGGCAACACCAAATCCAAACTGTAGTAATGAAGTCGTAGTATCACTAACCAACGTACCACCTACAATTAGTGTTACAAAACAAGCGAATCCAGATTCAATCGTAGAGAACACCGTTGGTATTCCTGTGACTTATACTGTTGTGATTACTAACACCTCACCACAAGACGATGTAACAATAACTTCTATTAGTGATGATCAATATGATGTCTCTGTAGAAGCTGCCACATGTATGAATCAAGTTCTAGGTAGAAATGTTGGTGTCGATGACTCATGTACGTTCCAATATACAAGAAACGTTACAGGTAACGTTGGAGATCCTGCATTCGAGAATACTGCTTCAGCCACTGCAGTAGACGATGAAGCGGACGAAGCTAGCGACTCTGGTTTGGCGAGTGTTTCGTTTAGTAATAGTCCGGGTGCTATTGAGTTGACTAAAACTCCTCCTGTAGACAACCCAGCAGAAGTAACAGAGTCTGGTGGTAATGTTACTTATACATTTACTATTGAAAATACATCGCCTGTAGATAGTATTACTCTAAAAGAATTGGACGATACGCAACTTGGTATCCTGTTTAATTCCGGTGGTTATCAGGGTGACTGTGACTTCTACGACGACGTTTTAGCACCTGGAGAAACTCGATTCTGTACAATCGCAGACGTCTTCTTACAAGGTGAACCGGGCGTTCCGCATATGAATACCGCTGAAGTGACCGGTGAAACCGATGACGTGGTTCCTGAAATCGTGACAGATACGGATAACGGTAAAGTTGTGTTCTTAAATGAACCAGCAGATATCAACTTGAGTTTTGCTCTGTCGTTGACATTGAATCTAAACATCGCAAATGCTTCAACTTATGAACCTGTTAACTTGAATGCACTAAGTATCGCTGGTACTCCTATTCAAGCAGGTGAAGGTGACGTTCACTACGAGATTACAGCGAGTAATTGTCCAGTATCTTTCCCATACCCTATTGCAGCAAATGGGGAAATGGATTGTACATTTAGCGTTGACTTGCTAACACCTGATGCTTCAGCTGATAATTTATTTAGATCTGCCGGCTCAGGAGGTCTATTGATAATCTCAGTAGCGGATGAAGACGGTGGTCCTGCAGTTGAACCTGTAATTACTGTCAATGCGCAAGCCGTCCTAGCACCTTAATATACTGAGGCTATATGGCTTTTTGTTTGATAAAAGTGTAATGCAATCAAGGTGCAATGGTTTAACCATTGCACCTTTTTATTTTTAACGGGACAAGATCTTACGAAGGTTATTTTTTACCTTTTCCCTTATTGCTTTCTGTTCCAGAAGAACTCGTCATACCAATATTCACTGACGCTGACGCAGTTAGATCACCATCACTGATGGTATAACTAAAACTGTCACTACCTTTAAAGTTTTTCGCTGGTGTATAAATCAACTGACCGTCACCTGAAATTTGAACTGTACCCTTAGCGCCTTGTGTTACAGAGATAACCGTTAAGATGTCCCCTTCTGGATCACTGTCATTTACTAGTACATTGATAACCACTGGGTCTTTCGCTGCCAGCGTAATTGTGTCATCCAAAGCTATAGGCGCGCTATTTGGTTCAACCAAAGCGGCAATCACAACGCTCTCCATCTCACTAGTACTCAAGCTTGAATCTAGCGAATGTTGCACAGAGATCGTTACATTGTAACTGCCATCTGATGCATCTGAACTAACTACTGTGTCTAGTGTTACCGATTTACTTTCACCAGGCCCCAAAGTGACTGTTCCATTGTCTCCATTCCAACCATTAGGAACGCTTAGCGCTACATTGAAAAGAGCAGAATCGCAATTCACACTATCCTGGTTGGTTACTGTCGCTGTGTAACTGATTGTACTACCCGGCTCAAGTTCACCACTTTGGTTTGGAGCCACGGTCAATAGCGGAGTCCCCATCTCGCATACTTCAACTGGAGTTTCGACTAAATAACTCGAAGTTGTACTAGTGTAGTAACTGCTATCAACACTATTAAAGGCGTTGAAAGTAATCGTATAAGTACCATCCGTAGCTAATTCGTCCGAAGTGACATCAAGCGTTACCGTATCGCTTGCACCCGGCGCTAAATCGATAGTGGCAGCCGTTGTTGTCCAACCTGCTGGAGCTTCCGCTTCAATTAAGAAATTAGAAGATGAACAGCTATCACTATCGTTATTGGTCACAGATACCGTGTAGCTCTGCTGGCTACCAGGAACTATAGCGGTACTCTGGTTAGAAGTAACAGAAATAGTTGGCTCAAGCTGAGTACACGTCGGCTCTGCAAAACTAACATGAACGCTTGCACCACTGCTGTCTGCCCACTCAGTAGTGATTGTGATGCCTGCATCTGCGTCGGTATAGCTAGAACCTACAGATAATGCTGAGTCGTTCCAATCTGTAATTTGGCTTGCAGGCGTTAGGTCGATAAGTTGGCTACTGTTCATATCAGACTCTGTACCTAATCGCATTGTTACACCGGATGTAAGTGCTGGGTAACTGCCAAGATAGCTATCAAAGCCTGTAGGCTGACGGTACTCAAGATAATACCAAAGTTTTTGACCACTCGTCGCGTCAACGCCACGTTGGATTTTAACCGCTTTGGCTTCACCTGCTGGCGTAACTTCATAAGGCTCAAGCACGTAGCTGCCATCTGTCGTTGCTTCAACAATTTTACCAGCGATTGACGATGAGTCTGTAGAGAACCAACCTAAGCTGTCTTTATTAAAGGCATTGAAATGGCCAGTAAACCCAGGTGTTCCCATAATTTCTAGACTGTCACCATATTCAATCGTATAGCAATCTCCATTAATAACATCCACGCCACATTCAAGCTTTTTAGCGTGATGTAAACCTAAGTTATGCCCTAATTCGTGCGCAACCGTTCTTAAAGTCAAAGAACCATTTACCCAAGTTCTAGATGGCGTGCCTCCAACCGTGCCTTTTCCTGTCCATCCACAATCTGAAATTTGAGGGAATACAAACACTAAACGACTGTAACTATCTATATCCAAGTGGTTAGAAGCCGCAATTTCTTTAGTGGCTGTATAGATTTGAGCGGTATCACAGACAGAATTAATAGGTAATGTGTAATAGCCTTGCACATCACCAGCGAACCAAGTCTGGTCGTTAGAGTTCTCTCTGTAAAAATCATTAACAGATCCAAAGACTAAGTCGGTCACTTCTTCGACCGTCCAAGGTTCTTGTACATCATCTTGGAAATTTACCAGCATGACCAAAGTCGCCTGTTCGCCAAGCGTGTTAGGTAATGCTGATGTAGTGGTGCTTATTGTTGTGGTCGAAACACTACTTCCATCCGCCATTATAGTGAGACTTTGCTGAGAATCTTCAAGCATTAATAACTCAGAATTTTCACCTATCTCTTCAAACTTCCACCCTTTGGCACGCACTTTCAAACCAGATTG
Source organism: Vibrio sp. dhg (assembly GCF_003443775.1). Lineage (NCBI taxonomy): Bacteria > Pseudomonadati > Pseudomonadota > Gammaproteobacteria > Vibrionales > Vibrionaceae > Vibrio > Vibrio sp. dhg. The sequence continues at coordinate 278,705 of NZ_CP028944.1, forward strand.
CAGTGACTTTACATTTGCATGGTTTGAGATATGCAGCTCTACACTTCCATCGGCTGTTTTAAGTACATGATGTAAACGACTCTTGCTGTGATCTTCATAGTCTTCGTAAAAGACTTCAAGCTCACCTTCAAGCACTTGTTCTTGCTCTAGAAGTTTCTTAACTTCCTTTGGCATACCTTGTTGCTCTTCGGTGGTAATCGCAACACTAGCCACAGATGCTGGAGATGATTTTACTAGTTCAGTTAACAGTTGCTGACGCTCTTCTGCTAGTGAAATCATCTTATTTAGATAGTTACTTTTTTCGCTTTTTGTAGCGTTTTGGTAGGCAGCCATCGCATTCATCAATGCTTTGGTATTTGCTTGAGCATTTTGACGCTTCTCTGACGCGATATTTTGTCCATAGCTATGATGGTGATTTGCATCTAAACCGATACCATAAGTATCGTCCTGAGATACAGCCGATGCATTGAACAAAAGTGCAGAAGCCCCAAACAGGGTTGTTATGGAAAACTTAAAAGCATTAGTAGCCAATATTTTTGAGTTATAGAGGATATTAAACATACGTAAAATTTTCAGGTCCGTTTCGTTTTGGAAGTTAAATTTCAACCCAGCGTAAAATGACAGCCACGCAATGGCCGCCGGATCATTAGCCAGCAAGCAATGTTTTTTTTGCATATATTTAGTTTTCTTTAAGTAAAGAAAACCATTAGAGACGAGCAGTTCCCACAATCGTTGAATACAACAAAATCGTGTAATGATTAACGGTAAGCTCTAGGTGATAATAATAGAATCTTGAAATTTAAATTCAAACCAACCAATAAATACGTAATTCAATATTGATGATTGGAATATAATAAATCACATTATTATCGCACCAAAGGTGTCATTGTATAATATTCATACCACTAGCCTAATATCCCCCACTGACATTTAAAATAGTATTTATGTACTTCTTAGAAGGTCAAAATACTAGCAAACACATAGATTAAATTTCAACCATATTGATAATAAAAACAATAAATTTTAAATAATTTCATTAAAATCATGAATGTAGGAAAACATTACGATTGTTAAAATGTTTACTCTAATAATATGAAATAAGAATAATATTAGAGCTTTAGTTCTCTATTATTTACACTTTATCACTATCAATATTAATGACTTGTCATACTCATGACCTTTATCTAACTAAATAATGACAAATTATATTTCACACCATAATTTAACATAACAATTACAGTTTATTATCAATTAAGACAATTTAATGAAAAGTTTGCATATCGTATAGAAGTAGTACCAAGCAGATTATATGGACTTTAAATAAAGAAAATAGTGTCTCTTTTTGTGATTTAAATATAGTTTTCTATATTAAAAAGGCAGCCAATTCGGCTGCCTTTTTTATTCATCTATTTTTATTCTTCGGGTTTATTCTTTTCTTTCTCTAGCTCATTAAGTATCGCTTCAAAAGCGGGATAGCGCTGAGCGCCCACTACGATTTGAGGCTCGATAAGTTCACCATTTTCTACCCGACCAATAAGAAAGCTTGGAGTACCTCTCACACCGAGTGATTTACCCAGAGTTAAATCCCCTTCAACTTTATCTGCCACCGATTGATCTTTTAAACAGTCAGTAAACGCTTGCATGTCTAAAGATAAATCTGTTGCGGCTTTTTGATAGAACTCATCACCTAGCTGTTTTGCGTTGGTGTATAACATATCTCGCATTGGCCAGTAGGAATCTTGTTTAAAACTGCATGTCGCAACAATGGCGGCTGGCATGGCTTGGGGATGAAAGTTGAGAGGAAAATCGCGCGCGACGTACTGCACTTTTCCTGTATCGATGAAGTTTTCCTTTATCTGTTTAAACGCATTATCGGTAAAACGCTTGCAATAAGGGCATTGGAAGTCTGAGAACTCAATGATTGCAATTTTTGCTTCTGCACTTCCCAAAACCGGGAGGTTGCCGTCCTCAGTAAAGTTAGGTTGATTAGGCAGTATCGGTGCTTCTTTTTTTGGCGGTTTGAATGCCAGCTCTTTCATATCTTTTACTTCACTTTCAATCTTACCGACTGACTCGGAAAGTTGACTTATCTCCTGTTTAAGTGACTCTATTTCAGATTTCAACTGATCCGTATCTTCTGACTGACAGCCAGAAATTAATGGCAGTAAAACGAACGGAGCTGCCAATCTCACTATGTGCCTTAACATGCTATGCCCCCACTATAAAACAGTGTCGATACGACCTGCTCGTACCTTGCTCTGCAAAAATGAAAGTTGTTCCGTTCCCAGATCTTGAAGATAAGTTGTTTACACCTCACTAGTGTTACATTTATCAGTAATGAATTTTAGATACGACTTTGTCGAGGAATCTCATTACTAGTAATGACCCTAGATGCATAAATAAATTTACAACTTATTATTAAACAGTCACTTCTTTCAATTTGTTAAAAAGTATTGTCAACGTGTTAACATAAGTCAATTTACGTAATAAGGTTAATTGGCTTATAACGATAAATATGGCTTATAAATCAGAGTTATACCTCATTAGTACCATAAATAAGATTTAAACCTATTAATCTAGTCATTAAATGTGCCACTTAAATAAAATCTAAAAGAATTAATAAGCCGGATTACCAGTGGTAATCTCAATTAACAGTTGACTAACTGGTAAACCAACATCATATTTCGAACATTTATTGTCTACTGCTTTGATTTAAATCAACTTATTCTCCGAAGTAAAAAATAAAACCCAATTTTCAACTAACATTAATTATAGATATTGGTTATTTTACGTTTAACACATGAATTATATCGAGTTTTCTGTTTGGTCCGTCACTTTTTATTTATACATGAAATATAGGGAGGATCTATTATGACATTGCGTAATAAAGAACTTACCCTCTTAGTCATCGCGTGCTTAGTATTCTTAGTTTGTATTACACTTGGCCGTTAGATAGATTAGTAGCGCTGAAAGAGCACTTGTCATGTGCTAACTTAACGTAATCATTTTTAAGCTTTTGTGCTCTTTCAGTTTTCTCAAGTTGCCATATAAGCTACTAACGCCAAGAATAGTACTCAGGATACTCGCCCAAACACCTTTCAAGATAAAACCATAAGGCTTAAGACAATCCCCTATCGCTTGTGACAATGGCCCCAAACCTTCTATACGCATCATGAGATGTTATGAACAATACCCTCCCGATTAATATGGTAAATGAACATCATGCTGTGCTAATGTAGCAACTTATGATCGATCGCCTCCAGAACACTACTACTCCAATAGATATGACAAAACTGCAAACTCGGACATTCTTACCGGCTAGGTCATTGATGCGCACTATTACCTGGCTACTATCCGTGATGGTGGTTTCTGTGTTTGGTTGTCTTGTCTACTTCTTAAACTCGTTAGATAGCCTTGCAGCCGATGAATTGTCCCATAGAGTCCAGTTAGCTTTGCAACTTGAGAAGCGTAACGCCAGAGACTCTCTAGAGGAATATTCTTTTTGGGATGAGGCATACCAAAAAATAGAGGTTGAGCGTGACTTGGCTTGGGTCGCAAAAAATTCAGGCGATTATCTCATGAATAAGCATGACTTTGATTTCAGTGTTGCCATTACTCGCGGGGATCAAGAAGTCTACCTAATTAAAAGCGGCGATGCTAAAACCATCAACTATAACGATTTAAAGCAGCCACTTCTTGAGATGATGGCTGTCTCCAAGCAGCTAAATACTGAGAAAAAGCTCACCAACGGCTTGTTCCGTATTGGCCAAGATGTGTATCACATCGTTGGCGGACCTTTTATCAGTGAGCAGAATAAACAAGCGCGCGAAGGGACGTATCTAGCGTTAGGAAAACGTATTGATACCGATTACCTCAGTGAACTTGAAAACGACTATCAACTTTTCGGGCTCAATTTAAACAACAGCGCAGATGGGCTTGTCAGTTACAAGACGCTTTACTCGCCTTCCGGTCAGGTAGTTGCTTACCTATCTTGGCAACCTCACGTTCCTAGTAAGGCGATCATCCCAACAATCACGCTCATAACGATTTTGTTTGCCTTCCTTATTACAGCGGTGACGATGTATATCTTGAAGAAAGAGCAAGTCAGTCGAGAAGAGTATGAAGGCCAGTTGTTCGAGGAAGCAACGACTGACTCTTTAACCAAAGTGAAAAATAGACGCTATTTTATGATGATGGGTGTCAATGAGTTTAATACCTGCAATCTATTAGAAGAAAAGCGGCTTTCTGTTTTGGTTTTGGATATCGACTACTTTAAAAGTATCAATGACAAGTTTGGGCATAGTGTTGGCGATAAAGCGTTGACGCATTTTACTCAAGTGTGTCGAACTGGATTAAGAAAGGCCGATATCTTGGGTCGAATAGGTGGCGAAGAATTTGCCATTATTTTACCGTTAACAGATGCTAAAAAAGCGAAAGAAATTGCGAACAGAATTCGCGTGCTCATTGAGAAGAGCCCCTGCGTTTCTCATGGTAAGTTGATCAATTTAACCGTTAGTATTGGCATCGCAGCCTTTAATCAGCAAGACAACTTTGAAGCTATGCTTGAGGAAGCTGACAAAGCGTTGTACAACGCGAAACATCAGGGTAGAAACCAAGTCATTATTTATCATGACTATACGCAAGAGCTAGGGTAAAGCACGAGCATAGTAAGTAGGCAAGCTTTTCACATGGTCTGCCTCCCCCATCTCGAAGAATTTTGCATTTAGGTATACCATTAACTATCTAAAGCGTCTGCGTTTGGGAGTTTCTGACTATGTCTAAAAAGCCACCGTCTCGTTTGCCGTTATATTCTGATTCTGATCTTAACTTTATCCTTCCTAATTTTCTTATCAGCGAATTTTTCTATGCGAGATCCTTAGAAAAAGACGTCATCCTTGGCCAAGACCCAGAGTTTAACCATCAATACCGCGTCACTTTAAGACGAATGCGTTCGCTAAGTCTTTTGTTAAAAGAACTCTTACCGCAATTTGAACGAAAGCTACTCAAGCCAAGCTTAAAACTAGTAATGAAAAAAACCAACTTGTTACGTGATCTAGATGTATTCATTATGGATAAAGCACGCTATGTCACCATGCTCCCAGAGCATAAGGCGTCATTAGAGCGTATGTTTACCATCATAGAAGACCACCAATTTGAAGAGCAGCAGCGCGTGGCAGATTGGTTAACAAGTAGAAGATACCTTAGTACGTCAATTTTGATTGAAAATAGCCTACGCCGTGCTTTACGCAGCGAAGATCAATCCGAATACATTGATCCGCTAAGTTTTGCAAACAATAAGATCGTGACCCAGTTTCGCCGAGTGAGTAAGTCGATCACCAAAATTTCTGACACAAGTGAGGATAGCGATATTCACGCATTGAGAATCAAATGCAAATCGCTTCGCTACCTCCTTGAATGCTTTTCTGCGCTCTATTCGAAAGATCAGCATAAAGATAACGTTAAACAACTTAAGTTACTGCAAGATAAACTCGGAAACTTTAACGATACCTCCACACAAATCGCTTTTTTCTCTCGCCTGAGAACGACTTCAGCCAAACAAAAAGAAGACAGAAAAGCACTGAAAGCGCTGATCAAAGAAATAAAAAACCAACACAAACAAACTCGCCAGACCATCGTGAGTGATGTAAAACTGTTTCATCAATTCCTTCAGGAATCATCCGCTTTGGATTTGTACCGAGTTTGAACAAGCATCGTTCAATAGCGCTCGTTTCTCTGTAACATGGCTTTTCACGTATTCTTCATAAACTCACTCTAAAGTATTGAGCTGGGCAAGAATAAGAACGATAACGTGAAACCACTAAAACGATACCAATACGAACGTTACGCCGTGTTATGTAATCTGGCTTATCCTCGCGTTTTTAAACAAACTCGTTACGGATTTGATCCTAACGGTCAGAGAGTCATTAAAAACGAGCACGGAAAAATCATGATTCGTGTCCTCTGGAGTAAAAAGAGCGAAGAGGTCGTTGTGGTAATCAAAGGTTCTCATAGCCTTTCTGATTGGTTACTAAACTTCGCAATGTGGACCAAAAGTTGTCGCCAATTAGGCCTGAAATATCGTATCCACGCTGGCTTCTACCACCTGTTATTCCAAGAAAGTATGCCAAGCAGAAATGAAGACAGGCTAGGTTTGAGTGTAATTGAGCGGTTAGAAGACACCGTTGTCCCTCTAATTTTGCAAGGCAAACGCATTACTATTACTGGGCATTCTTCTGGTGGTGCAATCGGCAGTGTTTTTGCTGATTATATCGAGAGCAAATATCCCAAAAGTATCAAACGCGTCGTGACATTTGGCCAACCTGCTATTGGTGACTGGACATTCAAGAAACGATATCAGTTGGGACACAAAACCTATCGAATCTGTTGTGATATCGATATTGTCACTTTCATGCCACCCGTTCCCTTTCTGTACTGGCACGTTGGCAAAATGCTTTGGTTATATAACGGCAGAATTTACGAAAATACGCCGACAATGATTCGATTAGGGCGCTCATTGATAAGTTGGCTATTTCGCCCCTTCTCTTATCATTTGATGAGCAAGTATATTCGTAATAAGGACTTCTTTGACGAAAGGTGAAAGGCCTGAAAAAAGCCGAACTCAATCGGCTTCTGGACAATAGTTGGATTACAAAGATGCGATTTCTTTATCCAATTGATATTTACTGTCAGTGACGATTTTTTCTAATACTTCAACGCGCTGTTTTAATTCCACAACTTGCTTTTTGAGATTGTCCTGGTCTTCTTGGCTCATGGCATTACGCTCAGAGACCTCTAGCGCTCTTAATTCCTTTTTATGGTTCAAGATAAGTTTGACTATCCCGCCGCCAAACAAAGAACCGAACACAATAGCAACCACCAATACATCAGCAACAGATTCCATTCTTTTATTCCTCTAAATTTTGCTTAGATAAAGGTTACTCATTAACCCAATAAATATCAAACAACCCATTGATTACACTTATAGTTTTAAAGAAAACTGCGTGTGTAATAGTAAAATTACTCAGATTGTTTATCGCGTCGTGTTAAGAAGAGTAAGAATAGAAAAGTTTTGGGAGAATTCAAAACGACGAAAGCCAGTCCTGAGACTGGCTTTCTAAATAATGGAGGCGCCTCCCGGAGTCGAACCGAGGTCCACGGATTTGCAATCCGCTGCATAGCCACTCTGCCAAGGCGCCTTTAATATATTTTTTCTCTGTAAGAAGAGATTAGATGGTGCTCTGTGCCGTGCTTGATGGTCCGACACTCGGCCGGTCAGCTCGACGGCGGAATTTTAAATCCACTCATCTTTTGTTTGATGGTGCCCCGGGCCGGACTTGAACCGGCACAGCGCGAACGCCGAGGGATTTTAAATCCCTTGTGTCTACCAATTCCACCACCAGGGCAACGCAATCATGCGATGGGTTAGACACCATCTGTCTCAGCGGCCTTTGCCGTGAGAACGAGGCGTACTTTAACGGAATAATTTATCTGGTCAACAATAAATTTTATCTTTTTGATTTAAGTGCTTAAAAAGCGATCCGACCGGTATAAACCGCGCGCAAACTGAAGATAATTCACTCATCACAGTTACCCCAATTCCTTCGCAACTTATTTTCAGTCAGCCACAATGTCTCATTGAGTCGATGTGATGCTGCCACTTCAAATATTGGATCTTCTTATAAACGCCGTTTGTGTTTGAAAACCGCCACAATTGATGATAGAGATACGCTTTACAAAAACATAACAATCATCTTACTTGGGTAACCCCCCTTTCCCGCTGGCTAGGTATTTCTATGACAGAAAATCAACAACATATTCAAACTCCGTCGAGTACGCTGCACGAATTTACACGTATGGATGTATGGAGTGGCTTTACACAACTATTACCCCTGTCCATATTCGTGGTCATATTCGGTCTCGCGTTCGGTGTAGCGGCAGTACAGACTGGCTTAGACGCATTTCCTACATTGTTAATGAGTGGCCTCGTGTTCGCGGGAGCTTCTCAATTTGCGACGTTAGAAATGTGGGGAGCCGAAGTCCCATTGATTCCAGTACTGATCACCGTGTTCGCGATCAACGCACGTCATCTTCTTATGGGCGCAACACTTTACCCATGGTTACGCCAACTGCCACCCGCTAAACGTTACGGTGTCATGTTGGTTGCGTCAGACGCTAACTGGGCAATGGCGATGAATGCATTTGGTAAAAAAGAACCGGGTCTCGGCTTACTCGTAGGTGGTGGCCTGGCACTTTGGGGCTTTTGGATTGTCGGTACCTGGATGGGCATCTACTTCGGTGGCGCAATAAAAGATCCTGTAAGCCTTGGTTTGGATATGGTAATGGGATGCTTCTTACTGTCTATGGTTGTAGTTGGCCCTAAAAACTTACGTATATTCGCAATTTGGGGAGCCGCAGCTGGGTCTTCTTTACTGGCTTACTGGTACCTACCTGAAAATAGCCACGTGGTGGTTGGCGCTTTTGCGGGTGGCATACTTGGCGCTTGTTGGAAGGAGAAAAAAGCATGAGCATAGAAACAAGTTTTGGCGGTACGCTTCTTATCATTTTCGCCATGGGGCTAGTGACATTAGCGACACGATGGGGTGGCGTATTTGTGATGTCATTCATTCCTATTAGCGAACGCGTACAACGCTTTATCACTGCCATGTCCGGCTCCGTGTTAGTTGCGCTATTAGCACCAATTGCTGTTGAAGGTGACATCGGGGCGCGCATGGCACTGCTTTCTACTACCGTTGTGATGTTCATCGTCAAAAAACCGCTACCTGCTATTGCAGCCGGAATAGTCGCTGCTGCAGCAGTGCGGGCAATTTAGAGGAACAAACCTAGTTGCTAAGCGTTCCAAACAAAAAGCCCCTCCACGACAATGCGTGGAGGGGCTCTACTTTTTATAAGGACTCACTAACAACGGAATGGATTAAGCGCAGCAGTTACAGTTACGCTTATATTTATCCATTTTACCTATACCCGGGTTGAAGGTATTAGTTGGGTCTAATTGATGGTAGAACGTCTGCAACGAGTTCTCCGCTTCATACAAATGCCCCACATTGTGCTCAGCTGGATATTTCGCACCACGGCTGTTTAGATGCTCTAGCATTAGCTTCTTCATCAGCTTGGTATCTGTGCCCTTTTTGAACACATAATCCTGATGGAACACATAACACATAAAGTGGCCATAATAGAGCGACTGAACCAAGTTCTTGCTCACTTCTTCTGGCAAGGTTTCTAACCACTCTTCGTCATTACGGCGCAGCGCGATATCTAACGCAACAATATCTTCCACATCTTTACGATGAATGGTCTCATAACGAATCGCCGCTCCGGCCGCCGCAAAACGATGTAAGAACGCTTTTTTGCCTTCGTCTGGGGTACATTCGAAGAAATCACAATCGCTTTCAACCGCCCATACTTCTTGCAGATATTTTTGAGCTTCTGCAATACCGCCATCGCTCATTTTTAGTATCAAGTGATGTTCGTACTTGTCACGGTAATCCAGCATGCGTTCAGGTAAGTGTTGCGGAAACAGCTTACTTGCGTAATACAAAATGGAATCTGGCAGATTTTTACTAACAAAAGGCACACGCTCTAAAAAGTTTTCTACTTTCGCTTTCAGAGCGAACATTTTAGGTAATCTGTCCGTACCCAATTTGTCGATGGAGAGAAATACATCCTTGCCGTACTTTTCTGCCATGTTGAAGATATCGCGGTGTAGATATTCCCCCATTTCTGGCAGGTTTTCGAACGTCGATAAAAAATCTTTTCTTAGCTTAGTTAATTTCGATGGATCATTCGTACCAAGATAAAAGACCTGCTCTTTGTCAGGCACTGGGTAGCTGTCGACACGAACCGCAAACACACCAAGTTTACCCGCACAACCACTGGCTTCGAACAACCGGCGTTCGTCGGCATTAAAACGAGATGGGATATCAGAGGTAACATCACGAACACGCTCATCGTACTCTTTATCCGAAGCCATACGATCATCGTGAATGATCTTGGCAGGATCGAAGTTACCATCCTGCAAGTTTGTCAGGATTTCTTCCGGAGTTTCACCCAAGCCTTCAATGCCAAGGTGGTTAACGAGGTTCAGGTTACCTTGCTTATCCACCTGAGCATAAATCGCCAGTTCCGTGTATGCCGGTCCTCGCTTAACTAACGCGCCACCAGAGTTATTGGCGATACCGCCCACCACGGTCGCTCCTAACGAAGAGGAACCAATAATGGAATGTGGCGCGCGGTTAACGGCTTTAAGCGATTTTTCTAGTGAGTGTAAGCTAGCGCCCGGTAAACAAACCGCCTGCTTGCCACCATCGAGCAAATGAATTTTCTTAATTTTTGTAATATTGATAACGACAACATCGCGGTCGTAATCGTTACCACTTGGAGCAGACCCTTCAGTCAGACCTGTCTTCGCCGCTTGCATGATGATGATGCAGTTAGCCTCGACACACTGTTTGATGATGTTCCACTGTTCTAATAATGTGTTAGGAAACACGACTGCAAGCGCTGTACCGCTACCCGAGCGAAAACCTGAACGGTAATACTTAGTTTTAACTTGATCGGTCAGGACGTTTTCTTCACCGACGATCGTTTTAAATTCTTCTATCAGCTGCTTTTGTTTCATATCCGTATCTCTAGTTATTTTGCTTCACTCACTCAAACTGGGTTGATTGAGTTTGGCTCACTATAAGCAGTCCATTTTCCTGCGTCTATCGATGTCATTCGAGCAATCTGAATCCAACGACAAACAATCACAATAATATTTTTAATTATCATAATGTTAGGTATGGTTTATATAAAATTTAACGAAAGAAACAGATTGTTTCCCAAAAGAAACAATAACAAAACCAATCGTTAACATGTGTGCGCAGTATCAAGATATTAGGTTTGTGAATATTTTGGCTTAGCCACGTAACGTGCTAAATAGGAAGGAGATTTAAATGGTGTGAACGAAGCACAAACACATCATTCAACACATTGGGAATGTTGCGCTTATGTACCAAATAGAGAAATTAAAAGCGATGGCTCTGGCTTTGAAAGCAGGCGTATAAGTGGTCAATAAAGATTTTAACCTTTTCTGGCTGCTGCCTTGTATAAGGATACACAGCGTAAATACCGAGACACTTTGCCGTTTCCTCTTTGAACAATTGGATTAATCGGCCTTGTTTTAAATCTTCATAAACCAAAACGCGGGGAACGTAGATTAAGCCTTGCCCTAAAAGTGCGACATTTCTTAGAACCGACGAGTTATTAATACATAGATTGCCATCTACCGTCACTTGATACACGTCTTCGCCATCTTTGAAAGCCCATTCGCGCGCGCCCGTTTCCTGGTAAGAATAAACGAGACAGTTGTGTTTTTCTAACTCAGTAGGCTGCTTTGGAATGCCATGTCTGGCAAGGTATTGAGGTGAGGCACACACTATCCAGTTTGCGTCGACAAGCTTTCTTGCGATCAGACTGGAGTCTGGCAATACGCCCGTTCTTATCGCCAAATCAAAGCGCTCATTCACGATGTCGACGAAACGATTATCAAGTTCCATATCGATCTTGATGTCAGGGTATTTGTTATTAAATTCAGCAATAACACCAGGCAGAATCAATTCGCCAGAAATAGTAGGAACGGTAATTTTGATGTTGCCGGATAAATCCTTACCTAACCCAACAATTGATTCTTCTGCAGTAGCAACAGCCTGATAGACGGATTTTGCGTGCTCAAAGAAATACTGACCCGCTTCACTCAGGGTTATGGTACGTGTCGTACGATAGAGCAATTGAACACCGAGATCCTGCTCGAGCTTCGCAATGCGTTTACTGACCACAGACTTGGTCAGCTCCATTTGCTTAGCCGCACCACTGAACGAGCCCTGCTCGACCAAATGATAAAAAATGATGTAATCGTCGGTGTTTCTCATGCTGCTTCATTAAATCCTTTAGAAGAGCGTATTGTAGGCGGATTATGTAACAGGTGCTGAAAGTAGAGTCACACTTATACCAATCACACCACCTAAACGGCAGATACAAAAAAACCAGCTTTCGCTGGCTTAATGTTGATGCTTTTAGCATCGAGATATCGCTAAGACAAACTTTGATAAGTATGAAGCCATATCTGAATAATTTATGGAGGCGCCTCCCGGAGTCGAACCGAGGTCCACGGATTTGCAATCCGCTGCATAGCCACTCTGCCAAGGCGCCGTCACATTTACGCGTTAAGAGGTCTCCCCCGCTGCGTTGGTTGCTACTTTACGGATTCAGAAAAGATAGTCAAACATAAATCCACTATTTCCTGTTTGTTTGCTTCCTTTTAAGTCAGTTAGATCAAGACTCGAGCAATTTGCGTATTTATTAGCACTCTCGTTTGTTTCTGTGCCTTGCTAACTCTGCAAAAATAAAGCGGCTCAAGTGGCCGCTTTATTATGTTTGATTGGCTATCTAACCGTTGCTTACACGTTTGAGTAATCGCCCAACGACATTTGGATGATAAGACCACACATGGTCAAACATCGACATTAACGCCGGATTACCGTATTTGGATAAACTTATCGCATGAAAACGGTTTTTCTTCGCTTTAAGCGCATTTACTTTTTCGAGTAGCTCATCCTGCTGCTTTGGTGCAATAAAATCCGAAATCACCACCATATCGGCGTTTTTGTACTTGTCACCACTCATCAGATCGATAGATTTGATCAAGGTCGGTTCCAAATCGGTGCCGCCATGGAAGCTATAGGTCAGGAAATCAGCCGCTTCGCGCAAGCCATCTTGTTTAGTCAGCTCGTATGTAATGTGCTCGGTAGAAAATATGATGACGTAGCAGTCACGTTGCTCTGCTAACGCAATTTGCATCAGTGCGTACGCCATTGCCTTAGCACATTGTTCTGGAAAACCACTCATTGAGCCTGAAGCGTCTACACAGACAATAAATGGACCTTTTTCGATATCCACCGCTTTGTTATCAGGTCTATGTGCTTTTACTTTTCGCAGCGTACGAGATTTACCCTGAGTTCGATAGTTCATCAAGCGCTTGTCGACAAGGTGTTTATAGAACACAACTTCAAGCTCTGGATATGCCAAAAACATGGTTTCATTTGGGAGGAGTTTATTTAAATCGTCACTTTCGTGAATACCAACAATGTCGTCGGTCGCTTCGTCACTCTTTTCCTCAACCATTTGCAATTCTTCAGCCGGAGCGCGATTTAGATCAGGATCATTCACCTGCCCTGCCATACGACCAAGTTGCTCAGCGATCTCTTGTAACCCTTTATGCTTTTTCAAAAACTCCGCATGACGCTTCATTACCGTAAGGTCAGTCTTGCTCAACTTGGCAGACGCCATATCCCATAATCGACCTACGCTTTCCGCATCACCAGACTCGGTCACTTTATCCATATTGCGCATGGTTTCCATACGCTGATAAAGATCATTGAGCACTTTTTCTTTATTCGCTTCCAGTTCACTCACCTGAGCTTGTTTGATGGCATCCGCCAAGCTCTGGTACCACTGGTCACAAAAATAGTGTGGGAACATCGGGTTGTTGACCCCTTTGTTCTTCTCCATCATGCGACGCGCTTGCATGTAAAAGGCAGAGTGCCATTCGAGCTTTTTGATTACGTCTTCGATGCGATCAAAAAACTCATCTTCACTCCAGTGAATCACTTCTTGATACAAAGCGAGTTCTTGCTGAAATCGCTCTGTTTCACATACCTTAGTAATACGCTTCTTAACATTGCCACGCCATTTTAACAGGTGACTTTTCACAGAGGATTTTACTCCTCGGTTTTCTGCCATCATCATGACTTGAGAGCGAGCCATAAGATCGTTCACTGCGCTGTCGATGATCCCCGAGTCTGCTATCATCAATGCCAAGTTGAATCCATCTGCACCTAACATGAAGCCTCCTTACGAGAAAAACTGTTGTAAGTTCTTAAAGCGCTGAACAATTTTCTCGCTTTCTCCCTGGATAGATTCAAGCCTTTGGCTAACCTGTTGCAGACTCGATTCCATTAAACGCGGCAATTCTGGGTCGACAAAACTGTGTGGCAGCGCATCGTGAAAGTTGGCTTTGACTTTGCGCATGTGATGTTCTGCTTCACTTAACTGACTCACTGCTTTTTCACTCTGAGCAAGCCAATTTTGGTAGCGTTCCATATCTAAACCTTCTTGCGTCACTAGGCCGACAAGAATACCTCGATTGGCTATATCACGAATCACCAGGTTATTGGCTGCGTCGACATCAAAACGTAAGCGGCACATATTGGTGTTTTGGTTAACATAACCGTACACATCACCGTGGCCGTCTTTAATCACACGGTCTAGTTCGTCTTTAGGAACATACACCCAGCGACTGTCACCTTTCTCAGATTCAGATACCGACATGTTGCTCTGCAAAATCACTAGTTTTACTAAGTTCACCGCCGCGCCGACTTTGTAACTTTTCGCTTTAGACGTATCAAAACGCATGGTTTCTTTACGCAGAATGCCCGTTGCGGCTTCTGATGTCAGAGTCATGCGGTAGGTATCTTCGAGCTCGTGTTGCACGTCGATTAGTGACTCTCGGCAATATTCGATTTCTTGTTCTGCATCTTGCTGATCGAAAGCGTGTTTCAATGCAAATTCCTGGACGACACTTCGAACGACATCACGAGATTCAGGGCTGTTCCACAAACAATCTTGCAGAAGTAAAAGATCGAGCGGGTTTATCTCATCTCGGCCATTAAAGAACGCGCTCGCTTTAAGTAGCTTCACCGCTTTTTTCCAGCGTCGGTCAGAAACGTACATGTCCGTATTCGCGATATCACCAAACTCAGCTTCAACCTTACTTTCTAACATGGTCTTGAGCTGGAACAGCTTTTCGAAAGCATTATCTGTCAACGACAACTTATCAAACTGTTGTTGCCATTGATGATACTCGTCGTCGGTAATCGCCAGGCCTTCTGGTATTTTTGCTTCCTGAGAAGTCCCCACGGTTAGCATTGACTTAAAATTCTGTTTGTTCTGAATACGGTTAACAAACACACGTACCAGCATACGGTCATACAATGCGTCTAAGCCGCTGTCTTCGTCTGGTAGTTCATTCGATGCCGACACCAACAAACGCATTGGCACGCGCTCGATGTCACTGCCGTTTTTAAATGTTTTTTCGTTCACTACTGTCAGCAAAGTATTCAGTATTGCTGGACCAGCTTTCCAAATTTCATCTAAGAAAACGACTTGAGCCGTTGGAAGGTAGCCTTCAGTCAGACGGACATAACGGCCGTTATCTTTCAATTCTTGGATACTAAGAGGGCCAAACACCTCTTCTGGGGTCGAGAATCGAGTCATCAAGTATTCAAAATAGCTGCTGTTATCAAACGCCTGAATTAAGCGCTTAGCAATCAAGCTTTTCGCAATACCCGGAGGGCCGAGAAGAAAAACGCTTTCGCCAGCAAGGGCTGCTAGAAGACAAAGTTTGATGGTATGTTCACGTTCGTAAACGCCATCAGTCAACGCTTTCGCTAACTTATTGATACGCTCGGAAAGAAGTGCTTTATCGGCATTAGATGCAAAAGAGGGTTGTATCATGAGGGCTCCGGCTGCTGGACTGATGCGGTATATTTATTTTTATACATTTGTTATCACTTTGTTACAAGTGTAATTTATTCTACCTCCCCTTATAACAGATGCTTACTTACCACATCGCCTAGCAATCAAAGTTTCCATTTATGAGATGCATATCACTGAAAATATGTACACTTTTGTAGTGTTAGAATGGCTTTCAGATACAGAACGCAATGATTTCTCGCTGACACAAGCTCAAGGAAATCACACAATAGAATTGTTTACTCTTTCCAAGTTATGGGGTTGTAAACAGATTTTTACTTTTGTTTGATGACGAATATCGTTAATGTTCATACAAGCCTTAATAGTTTGGATTACCACTTCATGACTAAAACCATTCATAAATGGAAGCAAATCTCACTGGTAGAAGAAGACGTTGAACTACCCACTGGTCAGGTCATTACACACACCACGATTCATCACCCTGGAGCGGCGGTTATCTTGCCTATAACGGAGAACAATGAAGTCGTACTTGTGAACCAGTTTCGTCCTTCTCTGAAAAAATGGTTGCTTGAACTGCCTGCAGGAACACGCGAAGGTGTTGAAGACCCCTTGTCATGTGCAAAGCGAGAACTGGAAGAAGAAACCGGGTTTAGCGCACAAAAATTTATTTCGCTCGGGCAAGTTACGCCTTTAGCTGGCTTCTGTGATGAAATCCAATACTTATTTATCGCACAGGAGTTAACCGCGACTCATCGCTATGAATGTGATGAAGACGAAGTGATTGAAGTGGTGACGCTGTCACTAAAACAGTTAGAAGAAAAAATTATCGACGGCACGATTACCGACGCTAAAACTATCGCTTGCTTAAGCAAAGCTCGTCTTTGCGGGTATATTTAAACCAAGGAGATATTCATGGACTTTCGATCTGATACAGTAACTCAACCGACTCAAGCCATGCGCGAAGCCATGTTTACAGCACCAGTTGGGGATGACGTATACGGTGATGATCCAACAGTGAATGAGCTGGAGCAATACGCTGCAGAACTAGCAGGCTTTGAAGCAGCCCTGTTTACCACATCTGGCACTCAAGCTAACTTGTTAGGTTTGATGGCTCACTGTGAGCGCGGAGACGAGTACCTTTGCGGCCAACAAGCGCACAACTACAAATACGAAGCGGGTGGCGCGGCGGTTTTAGGCTCCATTCAACCTCAACCAATCGAGAATAATCCCGACGGTACTTTACCTTTTGATAAACTCGCAGCTGCAATCAAGCCAGATGACATGCACTTCGCTCGAACGCGTTTGCTGAGCCTTGAGAACACCATTAATGGTAAGGTTCTACCGCTTACCTATCTTGCAGAAGCTCGTGAATTTGTTAATCAGCACAACCTCAAGCTACACCTTGACGGTGCACGCGTGTTTAACGCTGCAGTGGCGCTCGATGTGCCTGTTAAAGAAATTGCGCAGTATTTTGACTCAATGACCATTTGTCTTTCAAAAGGACTCTGCGCACCTGTTGGTTCTCTCCTTCTCGGCAGCAAAGAGTACATTGCAAAAGCACGACGCCTAAGAAAGATGGTTGGCGGCGGAATGCGCCAGGCAGGTATCTTAGCCGCTGCGGGTAAACTCGCGATTACCGAGCAAGTCCTCCAATTAAAGCAAGATCATTTTAATGCCAAAACGCTAGCTCAAGGATTGGCAGAACTTCCTGGGTTCTCTGTCAATCCTGATTTAGTCCAAACCAACATTGTGTTTGCTAAGTTACAGCCTCAAGTGGATATCACGAGCATCGCTGAGAAACTAAAACAGCAAGACATCATTATCACGCCGGGGAACCCAATCCGATTTGTGACCCATAAAGACATTTCAGAACAAGATGTTGCCACGTTCTTATCTGCGTTAAAATCTCTTCTCTGACTTGATTTTGATCATTGAGCTTCCCCTAAGGGGAAGCTTTAATCTACAGCGAGTATTCGCACCATAAAGAGCTCGCTAATGTTAAAGTACCTGTTGTTTATTTCTGTTATTTTTGCTCCCGCCACCATGGCAAACCCTTCTGGTGACGCAGCCAAAGGTAAAATTAAGTCACCCAGTTGTGTCTATTGTCACGGTGCGACGGGAATCAGTGTCAATGAAACTTACCCTAACCTCGCAGGCCAGGACGCTCAGTATCTATTTAACGCAATGAAGTCCTATCAAAACAGTGAGCGCCAAGGCCCCTTAGCAGAAATGATGGCAAGCCAATTAAAAATGCTCAATGATGAAGATCTTAGAGACGTGGCTGCGTTTTATGCGGAACAACTAACTCATTGATATTGATGTACTCTAAAATTACGGCGACATAAAGTTAACTTGCACAATTCTACTGGCACTTTCCCCTAGTACTCTTTACCCTATCGGTTATTAAAATCCAATTCAGTAAGCAAGCATCAATACAAATGCTTTTTGGAGTGATCACCTTAATGGCAACACAATTTTCCGATGACGTAATTCAAGGACACAAAGTAATACAAGCCCTAGATGTGGAAGATCTCCCATCCGGTGAACATAAGTTCTGGTTTCGTATTGCAACCAATGCACTTTCGCAATGGCAACACCTGCCTGTACTCGTGTTTAAAGGTCAGAAACCTGGTAAGAAAATAATGATTACCGCTGGTGTTCATGGTGACGAATACAACGGAGTATTGGCAGCACAAAAAACGGCCAGGGAACTGATTGGCGCTGACCTTGCTGGTACAGTAACCATCGTACCGGGGATCAACTTGAGCGGCATGTTGAATAAAAGCCGGGATTTTTGTTCTCCTGACCCGGATGCTGCACGCGCGAACCTAAACCGCTTCTTTCCAGGCAACGAGTTCGGTAATGAAGCGAACCGCTACTTGTACACGCTTTGGAATCAGTTATTAAAGCCAAATGCTGACTTAGCAATAGACTTACACACCCAAACCAGCGGCGCAGCCTACCCACTTTATGTCTTCGCCGATTTCCGCATTGAGGACTCGTTAAAAATGGCGCGCCATATTAATCCAGACATTATTTTGGATGATCCGGGCGAAAATGGTGTATTGGAAACGGCATGGAACAACGTGGGAGTACCAGCTGTCACGGTTGAAGTTGGGACAGGACGTTATACCGATCAAGCTCTGATCGATCGGACGGTAACCGGTATCTTCAATATTCTTAAACAGTTCGAATTGCTTTCTGGTGTTCCAACGCCGATTCAGTCTTGTGTGGAAGGCCGTGAAATAATAAACGTTCGAGCAGAACTGGGTGGTTTCGTTCTACCTCAAGTCAATATTTTGCAATCGGTGGAGCAAGGTCAACTGGTGGCAATCCAATATGATAGTTTTGGAGGCGAGATACAACGGTACACTGCTCCTGCTTCAGGCACCGTCATCAGCCATAATGTCGAATCGATTCGAGCGGCGGGATCACTCCTAGTTCGCCTGATTAAATAGCATTAAACAGTTCTATCATATCCCCCGATTAAGGGGGACTATTCTATCTATCGTCTGAGCTATTGAGTCTGAACAACCAGAATTAACTCGTCTACAGCAAAGCCTTTGTCTCTGGCTACTTGTTTGAATCTTTCAAAGGTTTCTGAATCCACTTGCGGCTGACGTGATAGCAACCAAAGATAGTCGCGATTGTAGCCAGATATAAACGCGTAATCATAATCTTCACCAAGCTCAAAGATGATATACGACGAATAAAATGGGCCAAAGAAAGAAACTTTTAAATGGCCAGTTGACGGTTCATCAACAAAATACGCTTTCCCTTCCGCTTGCTTCCAACTTTGTTCTTCTTGTGAATAGCCACGGTTTATTACCGTTACACCGCCGTCTTCACGAAGTTCATATTCAGCGGTTACATTGGATAATCCTCGCTCAAAAGAATGGTCTAATCGCGCAATTTCAAACCATTTCCCCAAATAAGGTTTCAGCTCAAAATTCTGAATTGGCTCAACACCTTCGGGCTTCGAGGTACAACCAAATAAAACAGCGACAGACAACAACAGAAGCGACTTTATTAATTTCATTGCAAGTTCCCATATTAGTTAGTGACTGATTTTACTGAATATGATGAAAAACGGATCATAAACCCTATTCCTTTATGTATGGGAGGCAGAACAATCATACCTATGTTTTTGGTCATTAAAGTACCATTCCTACAAATATTCCTACAAATTCAGTTGTTTATTTTGCAATTTGACGTCCTACCTATCGAAAGTTTGCACAACATAGACATTTCTCTTCATAGGAGCCTTTTATAATACGCCCCGATATAAATTGAGGTTATTGTTATGAAGTTTAAGACAATGTCAGCTTGTGCAGTTTTGGTATTGCTTGTTGGTTGCCAACAAAACAGTCCCGAAGAGACGACAGAAATAACAGCCTCGGCAGACGTATGCAGTAGTCAGGGAAATATGCCAGGTGGGTGGAAAATGTTTAAGTCTACACCCGACGTTCAAAAGGCTATGGCTTTTGTACTGACAGAAATGGATTCAGCTTCATCGTTCAAACAAATTATCAATGTTCATGCACAAATCGTCAGCGGCGTGAATTACGCAATTGAGTTTGAAATGGGTGATGGCGTGGTTTGGAACACGATCGTTTATCGCAACTTGGATGGTGAGTACTCTATTACACAATCACCACACAAAGGGAAATTCTGCGAACAGTGATTTCAAACCTTGAAAGCCCCTAATCTGGGGCTTTTTAGGCTTTGTCTATTTATAGATAATTATCGATCAATTGCCCTAATGACTTGGTTGGATGACCAATCAACGCGCTGAGCGTTTTACTATCGTCGTACAACGCGCCTTGAGATGCACCAGTATCAGAGTTAGCTAACACAGCGGCAAATGGTGCCGGAAGCCCTGCACCTTCTAATGCTTTTGCAAAATCCGCTTCTTCCATATTAATGTAAGGAATCGCCTTTCCTGACTTCTTGCTGATTAACGCGCTCAGTTCGCTCAAGGTATAAGCTTCATCCCCGGACAGCTCATATACTTTACCATTTTGCTCAGCTTCACTGGTCAACACCGCTGCCGCTGCTTCGGCATAATCTTCGCGAGCCGCAGAGCTAATTTTTCCATCTTGAGCACACCCAATAAAGCCTCCATTGGCCAGTGCTGGTGCAACGCTAGCTAAGTAGTTCTCTGTATACCAGCCATTGCGTAAAAGCACATGAGGGACTTCAGCTTGTTTTAAATACGCTTCTGTCACTACGTGTTCTTCAGCTAAAGCAAGTGGCGAAGTGTCAGCATGCAAAAGACTGGTGTATGCAAGTAGCTCTACGCCAGCTTTCTTCGCAGAATCAATAACATTTTTGTGTTGAGAAGCTCGCTGACCTACCTCGCTCGACGAGATCAATAGTAATTTAGCCATGCCGTCTAATGCAGATTCTAAAGTCTCAGGTTTTGAGTAATCGGCCTGACGAACCTGGACGCCCAAAGATGTCAGTGATGCTGCTTTTTCTATGTTTCGAACTAGAGCGACTATTTGCTGAGGCTCAACTTTGTTCAATAAATGTTTGATGACCAATTGGCCCAATTGGCCAGTAGCGCCTGTAACTGCAATCATTGTACTTTTCCTCGTCTGTTAATGAAGAGCTTGTTTGTGTATAATCTGCCACACCAACTTACTTTTGGTAAGTACGTACTTTTTAGTAAGTATGAATTATTTTGAAATTTCCAATAAAGGTTATTGAATTTATGAGCGAAGCTATGGGTAATTTGCTATCGGAAAAGTTTAGCCGAGGAAATGTACTCGCGAAGGAATGCCCTTCTCGAAGTATATTGCAAGATGTGACCAGCCGTTGGGGCGTACTTGTGTTGTTCGCATTACTCGGTGGAACACATCGATTCAGTGAACTTAGAAAAAAAATCACAGGTGTCAGCGAGAAAATGCTTTCCCAAACATTGCAAGCATTAGAGGCCGATGGATTTGTATTACGTACCGCGCATCCAGTCGTGCCGCCTCACGTTGAATATTGTCTGACAGACAAAGGAACGGAGGTCGCACACAAAGTCGAACAATTGGTCGACTGGATTGAATCTAACCTAGGTGACATTTTGAACGCGCAACAACAATATGATGAGGCTAAAGCCAATAACTAGTGGTTTTACAATAGAACCGATAAGCACACTCACAGCAAGGCTCCATTTAGTAAGCCTGGCAGGAGTACATTTCACGTATTACAGCTCTAATCGGTTTCGGGGATCATGTTGATTAGCAAATGACTTAGTAGGTAACGCCTGTCGGTCGCGCTGATACGCGCTTGCAGGTATAAGTACATGGATTTGGTTTCCTGATGCTCACCAAGTGTTTTCCAGATTGAGTTTAGGTATGCAGAGGTAATATTTTGCACGATAGGCAAAGGCTGATTTGCAAATACTAAGGCAATAAGCTGCGCCAGTTTCTCATTCACTTCGGCAAAGTTGCTGTCTATACGTTGCAACTCCGCGTTAAGAATTGTATCAGCTCGAGTTAACAATGACGCAGCCAACGCGCGCTTGCCTTTGCGCTTACTCCTGCTTGAATTCATTATCCTATCGTCTTGATAACCATCGTCGCAGGCTTCTAACAATCCGCGTAATGATGCTAGAGTCGAAACAAGCGGACAGCGTAGTGGCTCAAGTTTTTGCTCGGTTTGTTTTAGCCAGAGGGCGACATCCATTACATAGCTTGGGTCTTGCGCGAGGTATTTATCACTCAGTTGTGGTAACAGCATTAGCCTTGCGATGATGGTTTCTTTCAGTACCGACTCCATAATCACTCCGGCATAAGCTTGCTTTTGGTTCGTCCATTTTCAATGCTCGTCGCCCACTCCAGCCCCTCTTCACGTATAGTGATATTTAAGCGAATCGCATTGAGCGGCGTCGCGCTTTCTTTGACTTCAGAACTGACCACGCTGGTCTTTAATGTGATTGGGATAGATTGAGATTTTAACGCGATAGCTGCTATGCGATGACGTAATTGCTTGCTCACTGATTCAAGCCTGTCAAAAGGAATCTCCTGCGTAGAGCTTGTCTTTTTGAGCGCTTTTTGAAATGCGTCATCAACCGCGCGCACCAGGCTTTCTTTGGTAATCCGAACGTCACCACTGCGTTGACGCTCGGCTATATTTTCCAGAGCGAGTTTGAGCTCTTTATCGAAGTTGTTTTGGAAGGTTTTAGTTCGGCTAAGTATGTCTTCGTCGTCTAGTGACTTGGTTAGCTGAGCCATCAGCGCTTGGTGTAAAACACGCGGGCTGTCGAGCTCTGCAACTTTCGCAGGGACCTGTTTGTCGATGGTTAACGGCATATCAATGGTTAGCTCCGGAACCCGCACTCGCGGGAGACTCATTCCTTCTAGCAGAGGATGATCCTTATAATATTCGGCAACCGAAGCCGTTTCCTCATCGGCAAGCCTGCGCGCATGGACCAGACTGATCATCAGCGCACCCAAGACTTCACTTAACTCAGACATACAACCTCCCTATTTGTTATCGAACTCGTCATAGACTGTTCTAAGCCTGTGACTCAACCTCTGTGATGGAGTTTTCAAGAATACCGAGCAACTTCTCTGTGCCTGCGGGCAATTCATCTTGAACGGCACGAACATTCACGGACATACTGTAAGTTCGTTCAATTTTTGATGAGCTAGATGTGGATTTCTTATAAGAGTAACTCGCACTAAGCTTGGCCGATACAGGCCCCCAACCCGCTTTTACTGATAGCTTGGTATTAAGGTCATGTGAAGAAGATGTCGTTGATTGCTGGACTGAATTAATTTTGGCGTTAAATGCAATCGTTGTTTCTTCCACGCGGATAAATGGAATGGGCAACATCGTTAATATTGGAACGGTAAGATCGTACTTTTTAGGCTCTGTGCCTGTGACTTCACCCTGTTCGTTCTTGACTTCAATCGCCTTCATATAACTGAAGGTGATCATCGTTGGTTCATTACTCTCAGCTTCAAAGCCAACAGACTTGATAAAGTCTACGGATGTTTGTGCTGATTGGGCTTGCGCGCGAACCACTGCATTGAGTGGACCGCCGATCATAGATTCAAAATCTATGCTGGATAGTTCGTCGCCGATGGCCATAATTACGCTCCTTTTCAGGCGAAATATGAACCCGAATCTGACTACTTAATCGGGAAGATACGTGCTATGAAACACGTATAATATATAGTTCCAGATTATGTGTGACACAACCATTTGCATATATTTTATTAATATTTTTATCAAGCAGAATGCTAACTGGTTAATATTGCTTATACTTCTTGGCTGCACTAATTAACCATTACTGAATTCTCGCGTTAGCTAGCGGAAAATTATAGAAACGAGGTGTTGAGAAGAGGTGCCTTGCTGCTTGTTGACTATGTTAGCAGCAAAGCACTTGTAGATTGGATTGATAAAGTAATTAGTCAGCTAAAGCCATTTGAGACTTAACCGAAACAGTTGAACCAACACGAGACGGCTCCACATCAATGCGTTGCGCCATCTGTTCTTTAAGTTCCGAGACGTGAGAAATTACACCGATCATGCGGCCTGTTTGCTGGAGGTCGACTAAGGTCTGAATGGCAAGATCCAAAGATTCAGGATCCAGGCTACCGAAACCTTCGTCAATGAACAGTGTATCCAAGCGAATACCACCGCTGTATGACTGCACCACGTCAGACAGACCAAGCGCTAAAGCCAGTGCAGCCATGAAAGACTCTCCACCAGACAGCGTCGCAACGTCTCGCATTTTACCGGTGTAGCCATCTTCAACGACGAGATCAAGTCCTCGGCCTGCTGCGCCCTTAAACCCTTCTGTCTTACGTGCCAGAATGTATCTGCCCTTACTCATCAAACTTAGTCGTTGCGAGGATTGGATTAAGACATCGTCTAAAAGCACACCGAGTACAAAACGATGCAAACTGATACGACTGCCTGTTTTACCACTCGCCACATCGTAAAGCGTACCAAAGACTTTATACTCATCTTCTAGCTTGCTGTTCTTGTCATGCAAACTCGCTATATCACTGCGCACTTTTTCCAGACGTTCAAAAATTGACCTGACAGAATCAAGCTTGTTTCTGGATTCAACATAGTGTTGCTGTTGAATGTTTAAGTTGGCATTAATAGCTTCAATGTCGGGTTTTTCAATATCTTGTAATGCTAGTTTAAGATCACTAAGTGTTTGCTCAAGCTTGATTTGAGTTTGCTTAAATTGATCGATTTCCTGTTGCCACGATTGCAGTTCTTGTTCTGTCGCTTTGCTTTGAAGATAAGTTTCTTCATCCTTAAAGCGGCTTTCGCCCAGTGCTTTTTGCCAGTTCGATTTTGCCTCGTTGAGTTTTAGCTCCGACTCCGCTAACCATTGCTTGTTGGTGGTTAGCTGACTTTCAATATTCGACTTGGCTAACATCGCTTGTTGAAGCTGCGACTGTGCACTTTCCAGATTGTTATTAAGGCGCTGAATCTGCTCTTTGGTTTGAGTAATTTCCTGTTCTAAAACTTCTACCGAGCCATATTTCGGGTCTATGTTTGCCAACAGTTTACTGAGCTGATCTTGATTTGCCTTGATTGTTGATTCATTCGCCGCCATTTGATTTTGCAGCTCATTGATCTTTGTTTCACCAACAACGCAGCGCTGGTTAAGCTGCTCGACGTTTTTCTCTAACTGAGCAATATCAATGGCTGTCAAACGCTGTAATTTTTCATGAGCGGATTGAAGTTCTGCCTGAATTTGTACCGCTTCAGTCGTAGCGTGTTCACCAAGCTCTTCTGAGAGGTCATCCAGTTGCTTTTGATATTGTCGAGCAACAACATAGTGTTGCTCCAGTTGGTTATTGAGTTGGTTGTATGACGTTTGCGCAGCACGCTCTTGAGCGCGAGCCGTTTGAACTTGCTCTTTTGTCACCTCTTCTTCACTAAACTGTGCAGGATGAGGATGCTCACAACTACCACAAACCGGACACGCTTCGCCTGTTTGCAGCCTTTGGGCTAAAACTGCCGCTTGCGCGTTGTGCCATTTTAGCTCCAGGCGATCAGCTGATTGTTGTGCCGAGACATAGGCCTGTTTAGCTTGCTCAAGATTTTGTTGCTTGCTGGTGGTCAAAGCATCATGCTTAGCAAGCTCTTGCTTCAACCCCGACAGTTTTTGAACATCTTGTAAAAGGCGTTGCTTTTGCTTAATTTCAGCGTCGACACTGGCCACTAACGCGACATCAACACGGGCTTGATCAAGCGTTTTTTGACCCTGCTGTGCTTCTTGCGTCAGTTTTTCTTTTAAAGCGATGTATTGCTGCAGTTTTGTTTCAAATTGCTGTTTCTCTTGTAACCCGTTGGCGATTTTTGCTTCCAAGTCCACTTTTTCAATCAGCTTTTCTTTCATTCCTTCGAGGTTAAACTGCAATTGCGTCAATTGAGGCACTTGTTCAACATTCTGCTTCGCGGTTTTTAACTCAGCTTCTTTTCCCGCCGCCACGCTCGTCGCTTCAGTTAAGTTATGGCTAAGTGAACTAATCTTCTGGGTTAACTCTTGTGATTGCGTCTTAGCGTTCTGTACAGCAACATACTGTAACTCGATTTTGCTCGCGCTTTTCGCTTTCTCTAATCGTTGCTGACGCGCGTCTATTGCTTCTGAATTTTTTAAATGTAACTTCAGCGATTCCTCAGCTTGTTCACGGCGAGTAAACTCAGCAGACAATGCCTGCGCTTTTTGTAACTCGGACTTAATGGTGTTGAGCTTTTCCAGACAAGCTTGCTCACTCTTTTTCTCTTGTTCCAGTTGTTCTGAAACGGATTCTTTCTGTTGAATCAATTCCTCTTCTGAACTTACTCCTGCAACCTGCAAGGCACCGCGAATCTGGTTATCAAACTCATTCTTCGCTTTACTGATCGCGCTCGCTTTATCTTTGAGCGCATACTCAATTTTGTT
Organism: Vibrio sp. dhg; assembly: GCF_003443775.1. Taxonomy (NCBI): domain Bacteria; kingdom Pseudomonadati; phylum Pseudomonadota; class Gammaproteobacteria; order Vibrionales; family Vibrionaceae; genus Vibrio; species Vibrio sp. dhg. The sequence continues at coordinate 305,172 of NZ_CP028944.1, forward strand.
GTAAATGTCTGTCTGGAACAGCTGGCCGAAAATCTCTTCGCGCTCTTTAGAGCTTGCCAGAAGTAACTCGCGAAACTTCCCTTGAGGAAGTACCATCACTTGGCGAAACTGTGTTTCTGTTAAGCCAATAATATTGGTAATTTCGGTCTTAACTTGCGTGGTTTTGCTGGTAATGAGTTTTTCGCTATCACCCAGCTCATACAGAGAAGCCGTGTGCTTTTTCACGGTCATACCATCACCACGAGCCTTCGGCGCTTCTTGTTCCGGGGCACGAGTAACTCGGTATACCTTTCCGTGCAGTGAAAAATCCAAAGTAACTTCGGTTGGCAGATTGGCAGTGGCCAAATCACATCGCATCTGAATACCCTGGCGCTCATTACCTGTAGTTTCACCATAAAGCGCGAAACAAATCGCATCGAGAATCGACGTTTTACCTGAACCCGTTGGTCCATTAATTAAAAATAGCGGGTTATTACCAAGCTTCTCGAAATCGATGGTTTCCGTTTTTGCGAATGGACCAAAAGCTTGCATTGTGAGTTTGATAGGCTTCATTTGGGGTCCTTACAGCTGAGATAATTGCTTGATAATATCGTTGACGGCTCGCTCTTGTTCTTGCGACAACTGACTGTCCTGCGCTTCACTAAAGAAGTCGCGGAACATATCGATTTCACTGCGAGCAAGTTTGGCTTGTGCCATCTCCTGTTCAACCCCGATCAACATGCCAGGTTTCTCTAGGTGCAAAACATTTGGGTAGACCGCACGAAGTTTTTCCATCGGATTTAAAATGGCATGTTTATCCATCAGACGAACGAGTAAATAGTCCTCGCTTTTCGGGTCCGTTTTTCCTTTCTCGATGACCTGTTCTAAATCACCTTCAATAATTCGCATCTCATGTGGGGCGGTCAGCTCAATATGCTCAGCAGACGCAAAACCACTCTCGTTGATTTCCACCAGCGTGAAACCTTTCTTTTGGTTCTGTTCACCAAAACTGTATTTCATCAAAGAGCCAGAGTAACGAATGTATTCTTCACCCTTCTTCTGCGGCTGATGTAAATGGCCAAGTGCGACATAGTCGAAATCCAGGAAGTGCTCATGGCTTACACGATCAGAACCACCAATAGAAAGCGGGCGTTCCGAGTCAGACTCAATCGCCCCATCAACGAAACAGTGGCTGATAAGCACTCTTCTTTGCTGCGGTTGAAACTGCTCTGTAATTTTTTCAACAAGCAGTTTGTGCGCTTCATCATGGGTCGAAACCGATTCTTTATAGGCAAACCTGACCTGCTCAGGATCGTTATAAGGCATGCCGTAAAGTGCCACCTCACCAGCCGCTTTAGTCGTAATCACAACAGGCGAAAGCATATCTTCAAAGTTACTGATGATATGCAAACCCGAGTTTTTCATCTGTTCAGAGCCAAACCCCAAGCGCTCCGCACCATCATGATTACCAGAAATCAAAATCATCGGTGTTTTCAGCTCAGTACAAATTCGTTTTACCACACGATTCAAAAGTTCGATGGCAACCGTAGGCGGAACAGAGCGGTCATACACATCTCCCGCCACGACGACTGCGTCGACTGGGTTGTCTTCAATGTAGGAGATCAATTGTTCGAGAACCGCTTGCTGATCATCGAGTAATGAAACGTTGTGGAACTGTCGGCCTAGGTGCCAATCTGAGGTATGGATAAACTTCATTCGAATTCACTTTTTGCCATAACTTTCTAGTATGCCTATGGGGGCTTTCGGAACCTGAGCACAGGCTACTTTATTGTCCCGCTAGGATATCGTGACTTTGTAAGCTTTTCATGTAGTTTGTGCTATTAACGCGACAACTGGCTAACCATTGCCCCGAGCAAAAATAGTGGATGTAAAAAAGCCAGTCAGATTTACTGACTGGCTTTTGTGAATTGACAGTGGTTTTAATTTAGCTAATTAAATTTTAACCAGCATCTTACCTTTGTTTTTGCCTTCGAATAGACCGATGAACGCTTCAGCAGCGTTTTCTAGCCCTTCGTATACGGTCTCTTCAGACTTCACTTTGCCTTCTTTGATCCACTGACCCATTTGCTCAACGAACTCACCAGCAAGATCCCAGTAATCCATTACGATGAAGCCTTGCATCGTCAGCTTCTTGGTGTTGATTTGCAGTAAGTTGCTTGGTCCCGGTTGAGGCTTGTCAGCATTGTAGTCTGCAATCATGCCACATACCGGAATGCGACCGTATGGGTTGATAACTTCCAGCGCCGCTTCTAAATGCGCACCACCCACATTTTCAAAGTACACATCAATGCCTTCTGGTGCAGCTTCGCGTAGTGCCTGCGTCAAGTCGTCAACTTTTTTGTAGTTGATAACCGCATCTGCGCCCATTGCTTTTACCATTTCAGCTTTATCATCTGAGCCTACTGAACCAATCACTCTACAGCCATGCAGTTTGGCAATCTGACAAACCACGCTACCGACCGCGCCTGATGCTGCGGAAACAAAAACGGTATCTGTCGGCTTAAGTTGAGCAACTTTAAACAGGCCTACCCAACCGGTTAAACCAGGCATTCCAATAACACCTAAGAAGTGTTGATCTGGCAAACCAACTGCTGGTAACAAGGTTAAATCTGTGCCGTCACTGATAAAAGTCGTACGCCAACCACTGATGTTGCTGACTTTTGAGCCTACTGGGAAGTTGTCATTTCTTGATTCGATAACTTCTCCGATTGCCCCGCCTTCCAAAACCTGGTCAATTTCAAATGGTGGAATGTATGACTCTCTCACGTACATACGACCGCGCATGTATGGGTCAACAGACATCCACGTATTTTTAATTAACACTTCGCCTTCTTGAATTGCTGGTAACTCTACTTCAACAGATTTGAAGTTTTCTTTTGTTGGCATACCTACTGGGCGTGATGCTAAATGGATTTGTTGGCTGATCATATTGCTCTCTCTTACTTTTGCTTCAATGTGCGTTTAACCGTTCGTAATAAACAGTTATCACCTCTTAGATAATCAGATTGATTGCCTCGCAATTTAGTTTGCGCACAAACAATTTGCGAGTAAGTTAACTTGAGTTCGAGAGTAAAGCAACAACTTTGCTCAAAAATAATTTGTGCGCAATGGATTTTAAATGACGCAGAATTTGTTAATATTGTCGTCTTGCTCAAAATTGGACTCATCTATGGCCGAGAAATTATCAGATAACGTTTGTTTTGCTTTGTACACGGCGACCAACTCGTTGGTACGTGCTTTCCGTCCTTTGCTCGACGAATACGATCTTACCTACCCTCAGTACATTGTGATGCACTCACTTTGGTGTAAAAACAACGTGAGCTTGAAAGAACTTTCTCAGGATACTCATTTGGATTCAGGGACGTTGACACCGATTGTTAAACGATTGGAATCAAAGAGTTTATTAACCCGAAAAGTTTCTGAGTTAGATGAGCGTAAGAAAGTCATTTCACTGACACCCAAAGGCAGTCAGCTACAGGAAGATGCGCAAGAATTGACCGCAGAGCTAGAGTCGCGTTCTAGTATGACGGCAGAAAGTATTGAAGCGTTGAGAGTGCTGTGTCTCGAATTAGACTCAAATTTACGCAAGAGCGATGACAAATAAAGGTTGATTACTGCCGTCACTGTCTATCTTAGAGCGGTCACGGCAGATCATGCTAGTTTGCGAGATTAATCAAACAACTCAATCACTAATTGATTGTTTTTGATAACTAAATTAGGGCTTGCCGACTTTAGAAGAATGGACTGCACTTTATCACTTTCTAGCTTATAGACTGGTTGATTTGACAGTGCGTAGCCGATCATCGAAACAGCGGGTTTAATAAGATTGCTAATTTCCGGTGTCAATAAATTGCTTTTGTCTTCAAACTTCTCCAGACGAAGTGACTGCAGAAACACTTCACCTGTTTTTTGGTCGTATTTAGGAATCGCGCTAAATTCAAGGTCGAGATCTAGGCCTACCGTTCGTTGAGTTAAAAACTGTACATCCGCCGTTGTGTTAGCAAACACCGAAATACGGTCATTGTGTACTCGGCCAATTTTTACTTCTAGATCATCGACTGACACTTGTGCATACATGACATTTTCAACCCCAACGGATTGGTTAATTGTCGCTTTGTCTTGGAGATATTGATTCATATCTCGTTCAGTGATGCTGTAACTGGCACACCCGTTAAGCAGCAATGCCGCAGCGGATAAGGCAAAGATTTTTGCTTTTATTTTCGTCTTCAATGGTTAGCTCTTATTCATCCAATGTAATCCATTAAATTTTATACTCGGGCCTGAGATAGAAACAGTCTAAACAGGCTCAAACCATTGGATTTCACCAAATCCTGACGATAACGTAACGTCGTTGCACGAAGAATCAACAACGTTAGTTTACCCTTCTCCTAGATTAAGCCAGGTTTATACAATCTCGAAACGATAGCCCACACCATACACGGCCTTAATGCAGTCCAACTCGGAGTTAACGGCAAATATCTTTTTGCGTAAGTTCTTGATATGTGTATCAATCGTACGGTCCGTGACTATCCGCTCATCGTTATAGATTTTATTCATTAATTGCTCGCGGCTGAACACTTGGCCTTCGTGCTGATGAAAATAAGAGAGCAACTTAAACTCCACCGATGTTAGCGTGATCAACTCACCATCTACCCACACTTTCATTTGGCTTTGATCAATGATCATTGGGGCAGCCTCGTCGTCGCCTTTTGGTGTATTGATAGCGTTGTATCTTCGTAATACGTTGCGGACGCGTACCACCAGCTCGCGTGGGCTGTATGGTTTACACACATAATCATCGGCGCCGAGTTCCAAACCCAGTAATCGATCTATCTCTTCGACTTTCGCCGTCGCCATAATGGTTGGAATATCGCTGAAGGTTCTTAACTCTCGATAGATACTTAACCCATTTCGATTCGGCAGCATCAGATCCAATAAAATCAATTCTGGTTTGTGTTTCTTAACCCATTCGATCACCAAATTGCCGTCACCGATAATATGGGTTTTGAATCCGTTATGAATTAGATAGTCGGAAACAACATTTGCCAATGAAGGTTCATCTTCAACAATTAGTATCATGGTTTTTCTTATTTATCCTAAACACGTATAACTGGAAAACGGGCTCTATTCGATAGGTAAACGCACAGAAACTTTCAAGCCACCCAGTTTGGAATGTTCCAGTTTTAGGTCACCGTTATGAGCCTGAATGATGCTTTTACATATTGATAATCCAAGTCCCGAACCACCAAAAGCTCGACTACGCGATTGATCCACGCGATAAAGTCGATCACAAAGTTTTGGCAGTGCATCGTTTGGTACACCTGGTGAGCTATCTTCTATGGCAAGCAAAACTGAGCTTTGTTCCTGCCCTAAATAGATTTTTACCTGCCCTCCCGAGTCTGTATAGCGAAAGCTGTTTTCCAATAAGTTGTTCAGTACCTGACTCAGCTTTTGTCTGTCGGCTTGGATATTTAAGTTTGCATCAATAGCAAAATCTACATCCAGGCTCAGCGACTTTTTCTCAAAGCGATTTAAATGGCTTACCAAGACATTTTCGACGCCACTTTTCACGTTCACAGACTCCGTTTGCAAGCGAACCGTGATGTCTGCTTTTGCAGAAGCGCGTAAGTCTTCCACGAGCTGAGTGAGCGTAAGTACTTGTTGGTGGAGGGATTGAATATAGGCCGGTTCAGGACGACGAATGCCATCCTGAAGCGCCTCAAGCTCCCCTCTGAGCACTGCTAATGGTGTGCGCAACTCATGAGAAATATCCGACAGCCAGCGTTCTCGCATCTCTTCTTGAGTTTTCAGCGAGTCGACCAAGTGATTAAATGCTTGAGTTACATCGGCAATTTCATCATTGCTGTGGTATTCAATCTGATAGCTGAGGTTGCCATTTCGTACCGCATTAGCACCTTGATGAAGCGCGCGCAAAGGCGTCAAAAGATAACGCACGAACACAACAGCAAAAAGTAAACTGACGAAAATAGCAGCAACACTGATGATCATAAGGTTCGTGGTTTGAGACTTTAAGAATTGATCAGCTAAATGATTGTTGAAAGAATCACTTTGCAAGATCGAAATATAGCCGACTACTTTACCTTCAAAGAGAATTTCTACTTTGTGTAGATGCATCCCTTCTTTGACATCCAGGTTTGCATAATGACCAAATAACACTCTTTCATCAGCATCTAACAAATTTAACCTAGCGCTCAATGGTGCCATCATCGGGTCTTTAAAGGGCTTTGCATGCAACGATGGTTGGCGATCTCCCGGCGGAAGCATGTCGTCTCTCGGTGGCGGCATTTCACCAGACAGCATCAGAAAATCCTCCCACCAATGGGGAGAATCTTCAAACCGCGACCAATCTTTTGATTGAGAATAATATTGGCTTGCGCGTTCCGCCATTAATCTCACTTTGGCTTTTTCTTCCTGGTTCAAATACCGCTGAAATCCATCTTTAAAACTGGCGTTAATTTGTAGTGCCATGATCACGATAACCAGAGCACTACTTAGGAGTAACGCAGAAAACAGCTTTTGAAACAGAGAAATACGCACGGCAGACCTACGGGATGTGATGATAATACTTTTGTTCAATGGGTGAGTTACAACGCTTAATGCTCTTCCACAATAACCGATTCTATCTTAAGTCACCATTTCTGAGTGTGATATCACGTAACTCACCTTGCTGCTGTTAGCTTGTCAAACTAACGAAGCGACTTTTATCGAGGCTCTGGCGGCGTCGGTAATTCATCTTCCGTAAGCGAACCACTTCCATCAACATCAAGCTTGTCGAAGTCTTCAAGGAACGGACCTCGAAGCTCGTCCTTAGTCAAAACGCCATCACCGTTAGTATCAATATCACTAAACGATGGCGGCTCTGGACGGTCGCCATTCGGTGGAGGCGCTGGTCGATCGTCTGCGAATACGGACAATGAGCCGAAAGTCATCAATATTGTCGTTGCGACTAGTACAAATTTTTTCATGTTTTCTCTCCAGTTAGTCAGTTCATACTATTTATGCGTACGACTGCCCTATTAAACCGACGCTCAATGTATCGAGAAAATGTGAGTAGATTATGGAGTAATGCGAAATAAATGGGACAAGGGAGATTGGCTGCTTTGATTTACAGAAATAGTGAAACGAAAAAGAGCGAACTCAAAGTTGAGCTCGCTTTAAAGTGGCTAAAATGAAATTAGCCAAGCAACAAGATGGCACACTATTTACTGTGTTCTAGTACGTAGGGATGACCTGTTGGCGAAAGTACGGTATCCAAATAAAGCCAAGAGAATAAGCAATCCGAAATAGTTTAAGCTTCCTCCGGAACGGCTTGTGGTTGTCTCTTCCGCTTCATCACTTCGTTCTTCAATATCATCTGCAGTAGCGCCAACGATAGGAACCAGTTTGACAGCTACCACTTGTTCATCCTCTTCTTCATCACCACAGGTCGCGAAGTGGCTGGTGTCATCGTATCCAGATTCACACTTTAAAGCGGTCGCGGATATTACGCCCGCATCATTTATTCCAGACGCATCTATAATTCGGTAATAGTTGTTATCGTCTGAATAATCACCGCCATTGGTCAAATCATCTAACCACCAAGCTTGATCACTAAACCTTGCGCTACGTGTATCATTGGTACCTTCTCCATCATATGGGTAGATAAAGCCACGCTTTCGTCTCGGTTTGCCGCTACTTTCGTTGGTATTTTCAGCGTCCACTTGTCCAACAATTTCATTGAAGTTATTAATTGCTCGCGCTTTGCCTCCAACACCGTCAAAGAATATACCACCACTCAAGTAGGTCGCCGATAGGGAATTCTCTGATATATCATCGACAACATACATTCTGTTTGATGCAGCATTTTCGTACGGATAACTACCAGAACGCTTGGATTCACCAATCGCGACTAAGTTGCTGTTGACGCCAGTTAGTAAGGTATTGCTGTAAATATAATCATCGTCACTTTCGACGCCAGATCCGGAGATTTTCTTTGTTTCCCAGTTATCTGCGTCAAAAACATCGCTATCTAAATCAACAGAAAATACCGTTGCTTCCATGAAATAGTAGTAAGAATCATGTAGGTAAGTGTTGTAGCCAACGCTATATAACGTATTGTCAACAATAACGAAATCGCGGAGGCTCCCTTGTGCAGTCCTGTTTTTGTATACCGCGGTATCAGACACCGAACTTGCCCAATCCAGCTCAACTAACGAACCTAAAGACGAACTCCACAGCGCCGCCTTTGACGAGTAAAAGTCACCGTAATCATTTGATGCGCTTGTCGACACACTACCTACCGTGTAATCGCCGTCTGTTTTCCACGCTCTCGACTGCAGATAGGAATCCGTAATTGGGTTTGTATCGTCTAAAGCTTGGGTATAATTTCGCATATAACTGGTTACATTTCCCAAATCATGCAGAATACCCACGGGTTCAGCGTCTTCAGTTAATGAGTTAATTACGATGTTGTAGCTTTCGTTGTAGGCAGTGCCGGTATCATAGTCACCGAGAAACGCGATTGAATTGGGCTCTGTGCTACCGCTTAGCTCGTCACTCCACAGTGCCCAATGTAAAGCCGCCCATGATTCACAGGTACCATACAGTAACTGTGCATCACAGTAGTCTTCAAAATCACCTTGTTCCTGGACATACATAAAGCGGTTATCAATACCAAATGGCGTTTCTTCACGGTAACTCAATCCATCAACGGCCTTCCCTTCACTTGGCTCAACAAGGCGAGTCTCTCCCGCCAATGTATACGCTGAACAAGAGATCCCGTCCCCTTCTACATAAGATGATTCAAAGCAGTTGTCACTTTCACCAGTGACTGTGGACGGTTGAATCGCGACACCATAAGCACTTTCATAGCTGTAACTCGTATCAGGCGTCACTTCTATCACCTGATACAAAGCAGCTTGAGGTTGGGCTGACATTATCAATAAATAACTAATACACGAGATTTTTACCGCTTTCATATTTAATTTAACTTACCAATTTGGGGTAAATTTAATCAGCATGCTCACCAGAAACATCCTTAATTAAACTCAAACATCACAAGAATTATTTAAACTATCGCCACACAAATTAACGAGGCAATGTGAGGGAATTAAGGAGTAAAAAAGGATAAGTGAGTAGAGTGAATACTAAGCGCCTTTAGAATAAAAGGCGCATTAAAGATTTAGGTTTGCAGATTAGTTCAAGTCGATAACGGTATCACAGCACTTTTCAATCAGGTTTGGATCATGACTGACGAGCAGCAACGCACATCCCTGTTCTTTTGCCAGATCAACCAACAAGTCGGTCACCTCTTGAGCAATAATGGGATCGAGCCTTGATGTTGGCTCATCTGCGAACAAGAATACCGGATCCAATAATAAAGCCCTGAGAATGGCAAAGCGCTGAAGTTCTCCGCCAGAAACTTCAGTACTTTTTCTCTCTAACAACTCGGGAGCGAGCTTTAGCTTTTTCATTAATGGTGCGATTTTGTCCCTATCTATCTTGTGCAGCTTGACCAAATCATCCAAAAGCACACCAAGCGTCACACTAGAAGTAAACGCAGCCGGAGGATCTTGAAATAGCTTCAACCATTGATACGGCTTTGTATTCGGAGATAATTTGGCAACTTTACCCTCAACGGGTGGCAATAAACCAAGTAGGGTATCTCCCAACGTGCTCTTACCACAGCCACTATCACCAACAACACCGATCACTTCACCCGTATGTATCGTAAAGTTAATCTCTCGTGATAAAGCTTTGCGGTTGCGTCCAATCGCAAGGTTCTCAACGTTTAACACGGGCATCGACTCACTCAAGTACTTTGCCCTTGCAACCCAATGTTTTGGATCGGCGGCAATCAAAGCTTGCGTATAGGCGTGCTGAGGATGATTCAACACTTGGTCGGCCGTTCCCTGCTCAACAACAACACCTTCTTTCATCACAATGATGTCACCGCCTATCTGACGCGCAACTTCGATATCGTGAGTGATCGTCAGAAGCCCGCCTCCTTGAGCACTTTGAAGTAAAAGTCTAACGATGTCGTTGCGGCGGCTGACATCCAACCCTTTAGTGGGTTCATCAGCAAACACAACTTTTGCACCACCAGCCGTAGCAGCAGCGACAGCCAAACGCTGTGCCATACCGCCAGAAAGTTGCCCGGGCCGTTTATAAGCGCTGCTTTTTAGTCCCATATTGTCTAAATCGTCAATGGCTCGATGAAAGGCAGACTCCTCACTCAACCCATGCAGGCACTCATAAACTTCGGCAACTTGCTTATAAGCAGGCATCAGGGGATCAAGCGCTCGCCATGGTTCTTGCGGCAACATAATGACCTCTTTTCCCCAAAGGTTTGTGAGAGAATCCCGGTCATGGTTATTACCGAATATTTCGACTGTTCCGAATTGTGTCAGTGAACGCGGCAATAGACCAATCACTGCCTGTGCGAGCAGACTTTTACCTGAGCCTGTTTGGCCAAGAATGGTTACCGGTTTATCTTGATATAGCTTTAACGACAGCGGCTGAAGAAGCTCGACATCTTTTGCTTTGATCGATAGATCAGTCATTTGAATTAAGAGATTCACGGCTCGCTCCTGCTAATAAATGAAAGCCCAACACCAACAATGCCACAACCAATAGTGGCTGAGCTAAAACCCAAGGTGCATCAACATAGAACGGGAACAGCTCGACGCTCATTAGCCCCAGCTCGGCTAACGGTGGCTGGATACCCACTGAGACAAACCCTAGAGAAGCCATCATTAAAATGGCATTGGCCCCACCAAACGCCGCCATCGTAAAGACGGATGAAGAAATCGCTGGCCAGATATGTCGCTTAAACTGATACCATTTGCCAAACCCCATCATCATCGACACTTGTCGCTCTGGGCTATTAATGACAGTCCGAGTGATAGCACGTGTTACTCGGTAATACTCAACCCACTGAACCAGTGAAATCGCCAGGTACATAACCAGGAACGATCCGGGCGCAATGGCTGACAGCAGAAGAACTAAGACTAACCCCGGAAGTGCTAGTAGAACATTGACGAGAATATCGAGCCCCTGCTCAACGCGTCCACCCGCCCATGCAGAACACACACCTAACAAAACGCCCAAAGTTGATGAAGTGATGACACAAAACACACTCAGTGCGAAAGATAAGCCGATGGCACTCGCAAGGCGCGTCATCATGTCTCGACCAAAGTGATCAGTACCGAACCAATGTTCACCGCTTGGTGCCAATAGTCGAGTCGACAAGTTTTGTTCGTCAATTGAATACGGAGACAACCATCCAACAAAAAGCGAAAAGCTAAATAAACCGAGTAAGAGTGATAATCCGAGCTTTTGATTTAATGTAAATTGTTTCATCATTTTTCTTGCTGACCTCTTGGGTCAATCCAGTAGCACAGCACGTCAATAATGCTATTGAGGAGCACAAACAGAATACCCATCGTCAGTGCACAGCCTTGAATCACCGGAATGTCGCGGGCAAAAATCGCGTGTGCGAGACCATGGCCAACACCCGGCCACGAGAAGAGCGACTCAATCATAATGATGCCTTCAATCACACTGACTAGTTGAATACCAACAAATGCGACGATCGGTACTGCCATATTTCGTAAGCCATGGCGGAAGAAAGTCTGCGTTTCACTTAAGCCTTTGACGCGAGAAAATATATAGAAAGGAGAACGAAGAACGCTGCGCACACTGTTATGCACAACTCGGTTCGAGACTGCCGCTAAACTAATCGCTAAAGTGATACTTGGTAAAACCAAATGCTGCCAAGTACCAAAACCCGCAACAGGGAACCATTTCCAACTGATCGCGAAAATAAGGATCATCAACAGACCCAATACAAACACAGGCATCGCACGGGTAAAGGTCGAGAACCACACGACAAGAGAATTAACCAGTCCCCCTTTCTTCGCGGACCAAGTTCCTAGCGGAAGCGCTATCAATACAGATAGCGTGATACCAACTCCAGCAAGAAGCATAGAGTGCCCAAGCTGATGCACAACCGCTTCACTCACTGGTAGACCACTCACGAGCGAATTACCTAAGTTAAGCTGTAGCAGGTCACCCAACCAGTTGACATAACTGCTAAACCAACCTTGGTCTAAATTGAGCTCTTGTCGCACCAGATCTGCCGCTGCGGAATCCACGTTATCCTGCCCATAACGACTGGCCGCAATGAGATACGCCATGTCTCCCGGTAAGCTTCGCATAAGTACAAATGTGAGCGTACCGACTCCCCAAGCCACCAGAATAAGTTGATAAAGTCGCTTTCTTAAAATCCTCAGAAGCATCAGTTAATTTCCATCTGGTTGATGAAGTAATTGCGCTCAAACGGATCAAACCTAAAGTGTTTAACTCGTTTGTTCACTGAGGTATGTTGGCTGTAGCTAGAAATAGCAATCACTGGTGCATCCTGATAAATTTCTTGCGCGACGATCTGGCTTAGCTCAAATGCACGTGTCGCATCGTGATTGTGAAGTAAGCGGTCAATCGTACTGTCTACCTTTGCGTTTTCCCAATTCATCGTTCCCCAGTCACCGCCTCCGTTCGCAAAGTCAGAGCTGATGATAGGTAGCGGATCAGCGATGAAACCAAAATTACGCGCGATCAATGCCGTTTCTAGTGAGCCATCCTGATGACCCGCTGGGATCATACTTGAGTTTGTGACATCGACTTTTAGGTCAACACCAAGCTTGGTCCATTGCGCTTGAATCGCGGTTGCGACCGTGGTCAATTCAGGGCGATCGGCATAGGTGATCATCGTCAGTTTGAACGGCACACCATCCCGCTCTAGAGTGCCGTTTTCTCCGCGTTTCCAACCTAAATCACCCAAGGTTGAGCGTGCCAGATCGAGATCGAAATCGTCGTTTTTCACGTCTTTAATAAACCACTGAGACATGGAACTTGGCATTATCTGTGTGGTTTCCGAACCCGGTACACCAAGCACATTTTTTGCAATCGACGCTCGATCAATTGCCATACTCAATGCCTTTCTCGCTCTCGCTTCATTCAGGAATGGATGACCCGCATTTACTTTTACCAACATGGTTCGCGGGATCAGGTCACTGTGAACTTGAACCTCATTACCACTTTTTAGCTGCCCTAACATGGATGGCTCAAGATTGAATACGATATCGGCTTCGCCAGACTTCGCCTGCAGCAAACGACTTTCTGCACGATGGCCCGTTAAGTAGGTTGCGAAATCGATTTTTGCTTCTTCCCCCCAATAACCATCAAACTTTTTAACCAAGAACTTGTGCGGCGGTGCAAAGCTTTCCATTTGATATGGCCCCGTACCGTAAAGTGTTTTTACGGCTCCGTTAGGCTCGTAAGATTCAGGCGACAAGATAGCATTAGAATAGTTGGTCAATAGTGAGGCAAATGCAGCGTAAGGTTTACTCAATTCGATTAGAATCTCATTGTCACTAATCGCGGAAATACTGCGTATCTCTGCCTTGTTAAGTGTACCGTGTTTGCGCTGAGCAATAGCAAGGCTGCGAACGACCGCTTCAGCGTCCAGTTTAGAACCATCATGAAACGTTACGTTGTCGCGCAATGTAAAATGCCAGGATAAGCCGTCTTCACTGCTTTGCCATTTGGTTGCCAATCCAGAGGTAATAATCCCCTTACCATCAACGTTGAGCAGGGTCTCTACTACCTGCATACGAATTAACATATATCCCTGTTTTGAAGGATCTAGGCTGGAAATCTCCCAAGGTCCACTAATCGATAATGTATTACTCCTGTTTGGTGTAACCTGCTCAGGCGATGTTTCTTGGTTACTTAATGTAATAGCAGCACCTGCTGCAACTACGGAAGCCAAAACCACGCCACGAATAAGCTTCTTCTTTTTTGCGATAGAAGCATAAGATATTTCGGTCATAACGATCCCTAACGTATTTTTTAGACGCTATTTTCCCCAAAAAACAACTGCACATAGCCGACGCATCGCCGTGAACTTTTTACAAGCGCAAGCCGACATCAACTCGCCCTGACAAAAGTTGCGAGGTTATTGGGGTATTAAGTTAAAAAGTGTTGGATTCTCCGAAAAGGAGAAAGCGTTAGACCAGTTGAGGTGGCGAGCGTGTTCGAGGTAACTCTGAAGATGCAAGAGTCGTGAGCTGGATATCGAATCGCTGATAGCACTGCGCTTTATCAGAGAGTATGCTCAGCGAAGATTGTGAGCTTAAAGCATGACAAATTGCTTCGTAGATTTCACAGGTATGGTGTTCGTGAACGTTTTGATCCGTTTCCATCGAGTGCGCAAGCGAGAGCGTACTCAACCCCAAAGGGATTAAGAGCATCGCAAGAAGCAACAATTTCTTTAGTTTAAGATGATGGAAGTAATGCACGACAAGAACAGTGAAACAAACGTAACGTTATACTATTACATTTTGATGCAAATCAAAGTACTTTGTTTGTGATCACTGTTCATTTGTACAATTATTGTTCAACCCACTACTTTCTTTAACGATAGTTAGTGTTCGAAATTAAGCCCTACGCTCGCCCACTTCGATAAGCGCTTTTTAAAAGGAAGGCAACCCACCAAATCCGCTGTTTGGTGGGCTAGAAAATAGAGCCTGTTTATTACTTCACGGCAGATAAAAAGCTACGCAGTTCTTCGGTTTGTGGATTATCGAAAACTACTTCACTTGGGCCACTTTCCCATACTTTCCCTTGGTTCATGAACACGACTCTATCGCCAACTTCACGGGCAAAGTTCATCTCGTGAGTAACCAGAATGAGCGTCATCCCCTCTTTCTTTAGCTGCTCCAGTACTTTTAATACTTCACCAACTAACTCTGGATCGAGCGCAGAAGTGATTTCATCACACAACAGCACCTTTGGATTCATAGCTAGAGAACGCGCGATGGCAACACGCTGTTGCTGACCACCAGATAGGTTCGCTGGATAAGCATCAAATTTATCGGCTAAGCCAACCTTTTCGAGTAACTCTCTCGCTTGAGCTTCACAAGCTTTAGCGTCCTTTTTCAATACCAGTTTTGGCGCTAACATCACGTTCTCACCCACGGTCATATGAGGGAAAAGATTGAAACTTTGGAATACCATACCAACACTTCGGCTGAGAAGACGCAGCTTATAGTCATCATCTTCTACGGCCTGACGGTCTACGATGATCGCACCATCCTGATAGGTTTCCAGACCATTCATACAACGCAGTAACGTACTCTTTCCAGATCCACTGCGGCCAATAATAGAGACAACTTCACCTGCCTCAACTTTCATGTCCACACCTTTGAGAACATGGTTTTCACCATAGTACTTATGTACTTGATCAACACTAACGAGAGACATAGGTTTTTTTCTCCAAATGACGAGCCAATAATGACAGAGGGAAACAGATAACAAAGTAAAGTACAGCGACCATGGCAAACACTTTAAATGGTTGGAATGTCGCGTTATTCAGCATGGTTCCGGCTTTAGTTAACTCGACAAAACCGATGATCGAAGCAAGCGCGGTGCCTTTAACAATTTGAACCGAGAAGCCAATCGTCGGTGCAATGGCAATTCGATAAGCCTGAGGAATAATGACATTGCGCATGGTCTGCATGTAATTGAGACCCAGAGTACGACACGCTTCCCACTGACCTTTAGGTAACGCCTCAATACAACCGCGCCAAATGTCGTGAAAATAGGCGCTGCTGTATAGCGTTAACGCCAACGCAGCGGCGGACCATGCACTGACTTCTATCCCCAGCAGAGATAAACCGAAAAACGCCATAAAGAGCTGCATCAGAAGTGGCGTTCCCTGAAAAAGCTCCACATACAGTTGAATGCCTTTCCCAAGATGAATGTTCTTCATACTTCTGAGTAAGGTAAGGCCAAGCCCCACCAGACCACCACCTATAAAGGCAATAATGGATAGAAGTACGGTCCAACGCGCTGCAAGTAGTAAGTTGCGCAGAATGTCCCAGTCTGTAAATTGCATCATAATCGTCTTCTCCTACAGCGCTGGGTTTTTGAATACGCGAGCTTTGATCAATGCAAACAATTGACGCATTAAGATCGCAAGGACAAGGTAAATCAGTGCAGTAACAGCATAAGATTCAAAACTTAAAAAGGTTCTGGACTGCACAAAGTTAGCCGCAAAGGTCAGTTCCTCGACTGAAATCTGAGATACGACGGCAGAGCCGAGCATGACGATAATGCACTGACTAACCAACGCTGGATAAACCTTCTGATAAGCTGGCGGCAATACTATTCGAGTAAAAATTTGGCGTCTGGTTAAGCCTAACGTTTTACCCGCCTCCCATTGGCCTTTAGGTGTTGCATCGATACCCGCTCGGATGATCTCCGCACTGTAGGCACCAAGGTTAAACACCATCGCGATGAAACCTGCCTCCCACGCGCTTAGCTTGACACCTAACGCTGGTAAACCAAAGAAGATGAAAAATAACTGAACAATAAACGGGGTATTACGTGTTAACTCGATATAAGTCGCACATAACCAACGTAACCATGCTTGCTTACTTGTGCGTCCTGCTGCGCACAACGTTCCCACAGCCAACCCAGCAACGGTTGAAATAACGGTTAACTCGACGGTTGTCCTTAGACCTGCCACAAACTGTGGCAGGTAGGGAGCCAAGCCAGTAAATTCTAACTGGTAACTCATTGCACTTATTCCTTACGCGCCAAGATCTTTAGGGAAAGGCGCTTTCAACCATTTTTGCGATAGCTCTTCCAATACTCCGTCTGCTTTCGCTTTTGAAATGAGCTTGTTCACTTCTTCGACAAGCTCAGTTTCACCTTTCATCACACCCACATAACACGGAGAGTTCTTCAGCATGAACTTCGCTTCAGGTGCTTTAGCCGGGTAACGAGTAGCGATTTCTGTGACGACAAGGTTACCCGTTGCAATGAGATCAATCTGACCAGATAGGAAAGAAGACAATGTCGCGTTGTTATCTTCGAAACGCTTAATCGTTGTCGTCTCTGGCGCAATTTTGCTTAGTTCAATATCTTCAACTGAACCACGCGTTACACCAATGGTTTTATCAGCAAGATCTGCAGCTCCGGCGACGTTCTCATCTGAAGTGCCGAACACGCCGAGGAAAAACGGAGCGTATGCTTCACTGAAGTCGATCGCTTTTTCTCGCTCTGGGTTTTTACCCATACTGGAAATAACCAAGTCAACTTTTTGAGTTTGTAGATAAGGAATACGGTTTGCACTGGTAACGGGTACGAGTTCCACTTTTACGTTTAGTTCTTTGGCCAGATATTTGGCCATGTCAATGTCATACCCTTGTGGCTTTAAATCCGTTCCGACAGAACCAAAAGGAGGAAAGTCTTGTGGAACCGCAACTTTGAGTACCGCTTTTTCTTTGATGGCTTCCAACTGGTTTGCAGACGCAGCAGAAACGTTGGTAACTAATGCCGCAGCAACAGCGACTAAAGACACTAACTTAGATAATTTCATGGCTATTTCCCTATACATATAAGATACGATTGAAACACTTATCTAGTACACTGCAACGATCGTACCCATTTAAAACAAATTTATATTTAACTGATTTTTAAAGGAAATATTTTTATTAAGTATTTAAAATTGGATAAATTGATCATATTGACCAAAAAGTGGGGATCATTTTTGGTGCAATAACCACCATTATGTAGCAAAGCTATTCAACGTTTCGACGCATACTGGATCGCATCACTTTCTTAGTGATCTTTCTTGTAATTGAGTAATGGAAAGAAACAAAGGTGAATGAAAATAGCTGTGACTAAATGCAGTCACAGCTTTATTAAGGAGGAAAGATTGAGTTGGGATCACACGGCTATTAGGCCAATTATTCTAGTTCGCTCAACTGATGATAATTAGCGCTGATCGTTTGACTGAGGTTTGAAGCCTCTTCTTTTAGCAATATAAAAGTTTCATTTACAAAGTAGTGAATAAGACTCATCGGAACCGCGTAACTGTCTAGCGGCAGTTCATTATTCATATAACAAACGAAAACCTCGTTTACCGTCGACGCATACTTCTGTCCCGATTGATCGGTGATCAATAAACAATCGTAGGGTTTAAGAAACTCAACAATTCGCTCAAAGTTAGCAACGCGGCGGCGAATACCAAACAAAATGACAAAGTCGTCTTCGTTTATCGACGCTAAATCTTCACCAATGGTTTGTCCCGGTAGAGGCAATAGCTCGACGCCCTGACGACATTGGGCTAATTGTTGGCGAAAATGCATGGCTAATGGGTAGCTATTACGATAGCCAATAATTTTTATCCGCTTTGCAGTCGCTAGCTTTCTGATAATGTGCGCAGTGTTTCCTTCCGCTAGCTGCATCCATAACTTTTCTAGTGAAATTGCATCCTGGCAAAAGCCTGTATCCTGCAGCTCACCGGTGATTACCGGGTTGCCTTTATCCCGCTCAGACATCATCTCATTTCTCAATGCGACATGATCGTTATAGCCAAGTTTGCGAATAAAACGGCTGACACTTGTCTTGGATACCAGGCATTCCTCAGCAATTTCACTGGTAGATAACATCAGTATTTTTTCTGGATTCACCTGAAGGAAGTCCGCGATGCGTCTATTGCCATCACTGAGTGAAGAGTAATGCTCCGTAATACGGGCACTTAATGAGTTGTTATTCGTCATTAGCTATTTCCGGTCACTCCGTTAACGACCTAATCGTTAATGTATATTTCTGACTTTCGTGTTCCAAATGAACCATCCTTTTCCAAGCTATGTTCATGCCAGAGAGAAGCAATTGGAACACCACAGCTAAATTACTGCAACGATTGTACCACCTCAACAAAAACGGTAACTCATTGATTTTTAATACCCTACCTTTCAGACAGTTGTATTTTTTACCTAACGACGAACTTGTGCAAAAGAATCGTTCGCGTTTACGTGCACGAATCACCAAAATGGGGCGAACGATAACTCTAAACAGCGAGACTGGTTTATCTGCAAACCGCAAGGTTATCGAATCGCTCTACAATGGTTATCTTCATGACGTTACAAAACTAAGCCGCCATCAACCTTCAACACCTGCCCCGTAATAAAGCTAGACTTGTCACTGGCCAAAAATTCAACGCCATTGGTGATATCTTCTGCGGTGCCCATTCTCCCAAGCGGAGTCTTCTGTTTCATGAGTTCGAGGACTTTTGTAGGTAAGTCGGCTGTCATCGGGGTCTCAATAAAACCAGGAGCAACACAGTTAGCGCGAACTTGGGCACCTTTACGAGCAAACTCTTTAGCCCAGCCTTTCGTCATCGCTATCACGCCACCTTTGGTTGCTGCGTAGTTAGACTGTCCAATATTACCGTCGGTCCCCACTACCGAAGACATGGTGACAATAGAGCCATAATTGTTTGCCATCATAATTGGTGCAACTGCTTGAGTGAGATTAAAAACACCTTTGAGATTAACGTCGATCACGAAGTCCCAGTCTTGTTCCGTCATTTTTTCCAATAGTGCGTCTCGGGTAACTCCAGCGTTATTCACCAAAACATCGATACGACCATAGGTTTCTCTGATGCTTTCAACCAAATATTGAATCGCCTCTCTATCACAAATATTGATGACGACTGGTTTAACATTTTCGTGGTCACTAAACGCACTTTGCAAAGTTTGAGCGTTGACATCCAAGGCGTAGACACACTGTGCTCCATTGTTGGCAAATCGTTCCACAATCGCTCGGCCGATACCTTGCGCCGCGCCAGTGACTAAGCAGACTTTGTTTTCAAACATATCCTAATCCTTTGGTAGAAATTAAATAGTTATCCAGCACTTATAGAGTAAGTTCGAATGATGGCTGGAAGATGGCATTTGGCATTACTTTCAGTGACGGACTGATGACAGGAGTGAACTCCATCTGCTGAAGGATGTCTTTTTCTAAGTCCACCCCAGGGGCGATTTCAATCAGCTCTAATCCAGACGGAGAAAGTTGGAACACGGCACGCTCGGTAATGTACATCACAGGTTTATTGTTGCTTAACGCTTGGGCTGCGCTGAAAGTGATTTGCTCAACCTGCTTGATGAACTTCTTCTGCTTTCCTTCTTGGACGATATTTACAGCCTGATTGTCCACTTCCACAGCTAAGCCTTGCGCGGTAAAGGTGCCACAAAAGTAAACCTGTTTGGCGTTCTGAGTAATGTTTATAAAGCCGCCACAGCCGGCGATTTTACTGCCAAAGCGCGATACGTTTATATTTCCTGTAACGTCACTTTGCGCTAAGCCAAGAAAGGCTTGGTCAACACCGCCACCATCATAAAAATCAAACATCTGGTCTTGGCCGATAATCGCCTGAGGCAGACGAGACGCCCCAAAATCGAGACCGCTTTGCGGTATCCCACCTACCGCTCCAGGTTCTACGGTTAAGGTAAATTGATCGAGTATTCCGGCTTGCTTAGCGACCTCTGCGATGTATTCCGGCGCACCAATCCCCAGATTAAGAATGGAGTTGGGTTTTAGCTCCATAGCCGCACGACGGGCAATAATGGTTTTTGCGTCCAGCTTTGATTGGGTCGAAGGTGATGAGCTCGTTGTGAGGTCGTCATCTGAATTTTCAATACCAACAAACTCCGGGTTCATCATGGTTGCAAAAGTTTGCATGTGCTCCGTCGGATCTTCACACACAACAACCGCATCGACGAAGATTCCCGGAATCTTAACCGCATGCGGATCAAGCTTTCCGGCGGGCACTATTTGTTTGACCTGTACAATAACCTTACCACCGTTGTTACGTGCCGCTTGTGCCGCCGCCAGACTTTCGACGATCAAGCATTCATCTTCCATGGTAATGTTGCCATTCTCATCTGCAGTCGTTCCGCGAAGAATAGACACCGTTACAGGTAGCTTGTGATAAAAAAGATGCTCCTCACCGCCGAGCTCAATCAGTTCTACCCAATCATCGGACGTCGCCTGATTGATTTTTCCGCCCTCTAAACGCGGATCCACAAAGGTACCTAAGCCAACTTTACTCACGGTGCCCAACTTACCTGCCGCCGTATCTCGAAGTAAATGGGAAATGATACCCTGCGGCAAGTTGTATCCTTGTATGAGGTTATCTACCGCTAACTGCTGAAGTTTAGGAACCAGACCCCAGTGGCCGCCAATGGCGCATTTCACTAACCCTTGTTCCGCTAAGTGGTTGATTGCCCGGCCTTGACCGTCACCTTGACCTGCAGCAAATAACAGCGTTAAATCTCGCGGTGACTGAGTGTCTCTAAAACGTTCGCCTATTGCTCTTTCAATCGCTTCCGGTACTACGCTACCGATAAAACCACCCAGTAAGACCGCATCGCCATCTTCAATCCACTCTGCCGCTTGTTCTGCTGTCAATTTCGTAACCACATTAACCTTCCTTAGTTACTGTACTTTATTGGTTTTCAGCTTAGTGCGATGTTACCCAGATGTTAATTGCAGAATTAGAGATTGAGAATTTCATATTAGGAATGATCGCATAGCTCTCCTACTCGTCTATAGAGGTATTCTTTGAAACCACTGCAACGCTCTGGCATTGGTGAGCGTGGACGGTAAAACATATTGATATCGAAACTGGCACATTGGTGATCTTGCAGGATATGAACAAGCTCCCCTCGCTCTATTGAGTCAGAGACCAACGAGTGCGGAAGATAGGCAATCCCGGCGTGTTCCAAGGCAAGATCCAGCAGCATTTCACTGTTGTCACACTCCAAAGTGTCACAAATGGTCACGATTTCGACATTCCCCTGAAACTCGAAGCACCAACGATTCCCACCCACCAACGTTCGAGCATACAAACAACGATGTTGGCTGAGGTCTTGCGGTGTTTCAGGCATCCCATGCTGCTCCAGGTAGTATTTGGAAGCACACAAATACAAAGGTTCTCGTAACAAGCGGCGCTTAACGAGTAGCGAGTCCTGCTCTGGCTCACCTTGATAACTCGCACTGGCACGAAAGGCAAAATCAACATTGAGAGGATCAAATTCCCCCGCTTCAATGAATATTTTGAAATTCACCTGCGGGTGCAGCGTCATATACTCTGCAACAATTTTAGTTAAATATTGCCGGGCGAATAAGGGCGTCGAAGAAAGCTTAATTTCACCCTGTTGTTCCTCTGCCAGATTTTGTACCTCTTCACATAAACTGGCGATATCTGGCAGTAAAGGGGCGAATTTATCATACAAAAGCTGACCTGCTTGTGTGGTCACCAGCTGACGAGTACTTCGCTTTATCAGCTCAACCGACAGCGACTCTTCGAGCTCTTTCACCCAGCGACTTCCTGCGGCAGGCGAGATCCCTTGCTGCGACGCCGCTTCTCGAAACGAGCCCAACCGGACAACCGCGCAGAAAAACACAATTTTATCTAGGATCGGCTGACGGCTCGACAGTAAATTTGCAACCATCAGCTCACCAATCCTTTCTGCAGAGCGAGCTTAACCAAAGCTGCTGTCGAAGTGGCTCCGAGTTTCTTTTTGATCCGAAGCCGGTGCGTTTCTACCGTACGAACACTGATATGGAGCGAATCCGCAATTTCCTTGTTACAGGCACCATTGGTAATCGCTTTGAGCACATCCGATTCACGTTTTGACAGCGTGTTATCACTCGGCTCAGGTTTTTGATTGATCTGTTCAAGAAGACGATCCGACGCTTGAGAACATAGGTAAGAGCGCCCTTCCGCAACTTGATTAATTGCCATGACTAACTCTTCTGAACCAACGTCCTTTAATACGTAGCCCTTAGCGCCAGCTTTGATGGATCGCATAACGTAGTCACGACTATCATGCATAGAAAGCATGATGACTGCCGTTTTGCTGGCGCTTTTGGTCAGCTTCTCTAACACTTCAATCCCATTAAGCTTCGGCATATTAATATCAAGAAGCAGCACATCTGGTTTTAGGGTCAATGTACTGTTCAAAGCATCCTTACCATTTCCGACGCAATCGAGGATCTCCAAGTTATCTTCTCGTTCTAACCGTGATTTGAGCCCGTCTTGCATTAACCTATGATCATCGGCCAATACCAACTTAATCATATAAACTCCATGTTTAAACTGACACGAATTTCCGTGCCTTGTCCTGGTTCGCTATTGACCTCAAACATGCCGCCAATAGCTTGAATCCGTTCTTTCATGTTTTGCAGCCCCATATGCTCTAGCGTCGATTGCTTGTTCTTATACGCTTTGAGATGGTTCGCAGGGATTCCGACGCCATCATCGCTGACGGTCAGAATCAACATCCTTCCTTCACGCTGCATGATGATATCGACACCTTGCGCATTGGCGTGTTTTTCTACGTTGTGCAACGCTTCCTGTACGACACGATAAAGTGTGGTTTCGACTTGAGGAAGAAACTCTTCACCTTCGATATCGTGTTCAAATATCACCTCTAATTGAGTACGCTCACGTAATTCGTTCAGATATGCCTCTATACCTGCTACTAAGCCTAAGTCATCCAGCTGTGGCGGTCGTAAATCTTTTGAGATGCGCCGAACTTCGACAATCGCCTGTTCCATGGCATTTTTACTCGCATCTAACTCAAGCTGTTTCTTTTCATCATCCTGCTCTTTAGTCACGTTATCTAAGCGATATTTGGCTGCCACCAGCAGTTGATTTACGCCATCGTGTAATTCGCGCGAGACTCGATGACGCTCATTTTCCTGCGAATCAATAATCTGCTGGTTTAAGACGCTGAGCTGCTCGTTGGCTAAACGACGCATGTTTAGGTTCAGTGACGCCCCCAACCCTGCAATAACGGTGATGGCAACAAACATCAGTACAAAAAGCGCACTGCTGGTTTTTCCGATATTCTGATCGAAGCCATTTTCCATCTGCGCGACTTGTTTCTCGATATCGTCTATATAGACACCCGTTCCGACCATCCATTGCCACTTATCAAGAGAAATAGCATAGCTCAACTTGGGGAGTGGTTCTTTTGTCGATGGTTTGTGCCAGAGGTAATTCACAAATCCGCCCCCAGCTCGCCCTGCGTGAATAAGCTCCTGAAGCAGCTTTTTGCCCGTAAGATCTTCCACTCCCCACCAGTTTCGACCAACCCTTTCAGGTTGATATGGTAGGACTAAAGCGTCACCTTGCCAGCTGTAGACAAAAAAGTATCCGTCTTCCCCATATGTGAGTTGGCTCAATTTTTCAGCCACTAGTTGCTTAGCAACTTGGGGGGATAATGACTCATCTTCGTAGTATGGCTTGATACTTTTCACTGCCATTTCTACGTACTGCTTCAGCTCTTGCTTTTTGACCGACAAGACATTGAGTCGTGTTAATGCGACTTGGTCATCAACTAACTGTTTTGCCTGACTAAATAAGATACTTGCAACGATGACCACCACCACAATCAATGGAACGATTGAAAGTAAAATGATGTTTATTGTAAGCCTGCGGTTGCTAACCAATCCCATTTTCCGAATCCGTTCTTATACGTAGTTTTACTGAATCTTCGTGTCAAAAATTGCACTTAATACCGACTCAATTTGCGCAATTTTGCTAATGGAGAGCATCCAATCTCCTTCCTAAACTAAAGCTCAATGTAACATTGCATTAACATCAATTAATACGCTCTGTTCACATTTAGCAATATTAACAAGGAATACCCAAACAAGGAGATCTCCATGAATCTTAAGAAAGTTGCCATTGCTACTGCGTTAACGCTCACCGCTTCTGGTCTTTCTGTTAGTGCTCAGGCTGCTGATAAGAAGGTACTGCTAAAAACCCCTATTGCTTTTGGTAGCCACCTTCCAGCTCTAGGTACCCCTATCCAATGGTTTGCAGACAGAATTGAGCAAACCTCCGGTGGCACCATCAAAATGAAAATCTACGAGCCGGGTAAGTTGGTTAACCCACCGGAGATTCTCGATGCCGTATCCACGGGTAAAGTGAACGCTGGCTACGCCATTTCTGGTTACTGGCAAGGTAAACTGCCAGCTTCAGCAATTTTCTCGTCTATCCCTTTCGGCCCTGAAGCCCCTGAGTTTATGGCGTGGCTTTTCTTTGGTAACGGCTTGAAGCTCTACCAAGAGATGTACGACCAAGGCGGCTTCAATGTCAAAGTAATGCCATGTGCGATGAACTCTCCTGAAACATCAGGCTGGTTCCGCAAACCTATTGAAAAACCAGAGGATCTAAAAGGTCTCAATATGCGCTTCTACGGACTAGGGGCGTCTGTGATGGAAAAACTTGGTGTGGGTACAGTTCAGATCCCGGGTGGCGAGATCTTTGGTGCACTTGAGAAAGGTGCGATTGACGCCTCTGAGTTTTCACAACCTGCCGTTGATGACCGCTTAGGCTTCCACAAAGTGGCCAAGTACAACTACTTCCCAGGCTGGCACCAACAATCAACGGTATTTGAACTGTTGATCAACAAAGACACATGGAATGGCATGAGTGCAACTCAACAATCTGCAGTCGAAACCACTTGTATGGCGGCAATGACTTACTCGATCGCAGAAGGTGAAGCGATGCAATACGCAGCCATGGAAAAAGCGAAACAAAATGGTGTCGAGATTCGCTACTGGAACCAAGATATGTTGAATCTATTCAAGAATACTTGGATGGAAGTAGTGGAAGAGAAGAAAGCAGAAGACCCATTCTTCGACAAAGTTTGGACCGACCTAAGCAACTTCCGCAAGGGTTATGCGTTGTGGTCTGCGAACGGCTTCCTGCCTCGTGAAACACAAAACCAATAAACGTCGTTGTTAATAAAAGGCCAGCGTCTCTCGCTGGCCTTTAGGAGTAGCCAATGAGCAAAGTGCTATATTCTTCCCCAACCGTCCCACTCTATTTTCAAATCGAGAGGCTGGTTATTTCCGCGAGTAAAGCGTTGGCCTGGACAAACCTCGCGTTAATAGCGGTGATCATCATTCAGGTCGTAATGCGCAAAGTCTTTTCCAACGGGCAAATTGCGCTTGAAGAACTGCAATGGCACCTCTATGCCACAGCAGTCATGTTCGGAACCGCTTATGCACAGGTGACCAACTTACACGTTCGAGTCGACCTGTTTTATCACAAGTTCTCCGCTCGCAAAAAAGCCCTAGTCGACATACTCGGCATTCTGTTTCTCGCGGCACCATTTGTTGTTATCGTCATTCTCCATTCCTACGACTTCGCTTACGAAGCTTGGCGCGTCAACGAGAGTTCAGCCGCACCTTCCGGCTTACCTTATCGCTGGATGATAAAAGCCGTGATCCCTTTAAGCTTTAGCTTGCTGTTGCTCTCAATGGTGGCGAAATTATTACGCGATCTGGATACGTTAATCAAAGGAGACGACCATGGAAGCGAATGAATGGATTGTGATCGCCATGTTTGGCTCGTTCATCCTGTTGTTATTCACTGGTATTCCCGTAGCGTATGTGCTCGGTGGGATCGGCATCGTCTTCGCGGCAATCGGTTATTTTGCCGATCTCTATCTTGATACGTTTACCGGGCTCGATTACACCACCCTCGGGCTCGTTGTTAACCGTATTTATAAGGTGATGGATAACTGGATATTAGTTGCCCTACCGATGTTTATCTTTATGGGCAACATGCTAGATAAGTCCGGCATTGCAGAAAAACTGATGACCTCGATGCAGGCGCTATTCGGAAAAGTACACGGTGGTTTAGCCATTACGGTGATGGCGATTGGTATCATACTCGCCGCCTCTACAGGCATCATTGGTGCATCGGTTGTGCTGTTAACGGTGATGTCTCTGCCGAGTATGATGCGTCAGGGCTATCATCTTCCTCTGGCACTAGGAACGGTCGCCTCAGCAGGTACATTAGGCATACTGCTTCCACCTTCCATCATGTTGGTGATTATGGCCGACCAACTTGGGTTGTCAGTTGGCGATCTGTTTATGGGCGCGATTATGCCGGGTCTGTTACTGGGCAGTTTATACATTATGTATATCCTTACCGTTGGTAAAATGACCCCGAGCAAAGCACCAATTCCAGAAAATGTAGAGCCTGTTGACTGGAAGCTTATCTTACAAGTATTCAAAGATATCACACCGACCGTTATCCTGATTTTCTGTGTGTTAGGTTCAATATTTGCGGGTATTGCTACTCCAACAGAAGCTTCTGGCATAGGCGCTTTAGGGGCGACACTACTTGCGGCATATAATAAAAAGCTCAACTTAAAAGTTCTGAAGGAGGTGATGCTTTCTTCATACGGAACGACTGCCTACATATTCATGATCTTCTTGGGTGCCTCCTGCTTTGCTTTGGTGCTAAGGGAGTTAGGCGGTGACGAACTGATCGAGTCGTTCCTGAGTGGCTTACCTTTCGGTCAATACGGCATTATCGCGTTTATTCTGTTAATCGTATTTTTGCTTGGATTCTTCCTCGACTGGATAGAAATCACCCTTATCGCACTGCCGCTGCTAGCACCTGTGGTAGCAAGTTTAGGCATTGAGCTTGATGGTCATGGCGTGGTGGATAACCCAAGTCTGGTATGGTTTGTTATGCTCGTCGCAATGGCGCTGCAAACCAGTTTCCTTACCCCACCGGTTGGCTTCGCTCTGTTCTATTTAAAAGGCGTTTGCCCTGAAGGTGTTTCCCTGAAGGATATCTATCGCGGTGTGATTCCGTTTATCGCTATACAGCTAATCGCGTTAATCTGTCTGGTTATATGGCCACAATTGGTGTTGTGGTTCCCTAGTGTTGCTTATGGTTAACCTCATTCGCTGACAAGCAAATAAGAAATCGCGTAAAAATAAAGCCGCTAAAACGTAATATTTTAGCGGCTTTTTATATTTGTTTGAGGATACTCTGTTACTGCTGAAGTTTTTCTTTTGCTTCAACCACTTTTGAAAAGTCCAAACCTAACTCTTCAACCGCTTCTTTAATTAACACAGGATTTTGCATCACTTGCGCCATCAACGCTTGAAGCTGCTCCTGAGGTAGACCCAACTGGCTGATAGTTGCCATTGCTGCAAGAGGGTTTTGCGTCAACGCCTGAAATAGCTCATTAATCTGAGCATCACTGATATTATTCTCTTTCAGCATTGCAAGAATCGGGTTCATCAAATTACCTTTAATCACTAAG
Organism: Vibrio sp. dhg; assembly: GCF_003443775.1. Taxonomy (NCBI): domain Bacteria; kingdom Pseudomonadati; phylum Pseudomonadota; class Gammaproteobacteria; order Vibrionales; family Vibrionaceae; genus Vibrio; species Vibrio sp. dhg. The sequence continues at coordinate 333,176 of NZ_CP028944.1, forward strand.
TAAAACAGACGTGTAGTTTACCATCTGGTTTTGTCTGTTTATAGTAAGACTTATGCCAAATGCAGTCCGAACCTGTACGCGCCTGTCTCGTCAGATGACGCTCTGCTTGTTTTCTGCCTGCTCTGCCAACTCGATACTTAACGCTTCTTTTTGTTTCAATTTGACGTCTTCCCAACTGCTGCCTGATTCGATAGCGGACACGCGTTGTTCGTATTTCTTACAAGCCCTATCGAGAACTTTCTTCGGGTCAATGCCTTTCTCTCTTTCCAGCGCTTTCAGTACATTCAAATAATTCCATAGCACATCGCCAAGTTCATCTTCCAGATAACAAAGACGATCTTCAGCTATCTCTTCACGTACTTCTTCGACTTCTTTACCAATTGCAACCAGATAGGTTTCGACACCTTTAAACCAGGTATTGGTCAGATCAAACTCTGACTTCCTCGTCGCGATTGAGAGTAGTTCATCAAATTCTTTCATATTCCCTCCATGGAATAGTCATTAGCTACGAGTATACGGTTAGCTAACTTTTAGGGCGAATAAATTTTCCCATTGCACTGACTCTGACTTCTTTATTGACACTTAGCTGAGCGACTAACTGATAAACACCCCGCTTTTCCCTTTCGCAACGCGCGGTAATTTCAATATGTTCCTTTAAAGCAATAGGCGCGTGATAGCGGACATCGAGCTGAGCCGTCAGTGCTTCAACACCCATCGACAGCAAGCAATTGGTCATCGCGCCATCGAGCAATGAACTGGCGATACCACCATGCAACAATCCTGTGTAACCTTGATGACGGTTAAGCACATCGAATTCGCCAAAAATGGAATGATCTGAAAGCTGTTGGTAATGGACGGATAAAGAGTAGGGATTGTTTTCAATTGGTGCGCACACTGCGCAATGGTCATGGGACTGATGAGGTTTATGACGTTCAGTATCTGTAAGCATAGTGGCACTTTACACGGTCTAAAAATGTGTAATTAGCATATGCCAAATACTCTGGCGGAAGTCGCGAGTAATCTATGTTTGCAGTATGTAGACATTCAACAGCGTATAACTGACTTAGCGTCTTTGACACGACGTGCAGCCTCGACAGGCTGATCGGGTTGTTTTGTCCAGCAAGCTGCGTTGTACTTTGCAGTACGCGTTTTTGAGTGCGCGACGTGCTGAGAACCAATCATCGGGTTTGGTCAAAATTAAATAGCCGTTAAATCGCTTTACTAATTCGGTGCGATGACTCTCGACAAATCGGCTGTCGAATTCGATCTCGAAATAATTCAACGCGTCTTCTATACGAGAGAAGCTAGCGATTTTTTCTTGAATAGCGTTTTGAGTCATGACTATGGCATTTTGGTTGGTCGTTCGACACAGTTTAATCGCTATTGATTGCGCTTTCTTTGATTTCCAGAGGGCTAATGTTCAGAACTGGTTTGATAATCCGATGGGATACCTACAGTACCAATAAAAAAACAGGCGAACATTAAGTCCGCCTGTATTTATCTTATGACAGTTAATTAAGAGAACTCGTATGTTTTCCTATAGATCAAAGCGATCGGCATCCATCACTTTTACCCACGCTTTGATGAAATCATGAACGAATTTTTCCTGATTATCATCTTGTGCATACACTTCTGAGTAGGAGCGTAAAATAGAGTTAGAACCGAACACAAGATCGACTCTGGTTGCCGTCCATTTCACTGCACCTGACTTGCGATCGACGATTTCGTATTGGTTTTCACCTTTCGGAACCCACTGGTATGCCATATCGGTTAAGTTAACGAAGAAGTCATTAGTCAAGCTGCCGACGCGGTCAGTAAATACGCCATCTGCACTACCACCATAGTTCGTGCCCATCACACGCATACCACCTACGAGCACGGTCATTTCTGGTGCAGTCAGACCCATTAACTGAGTACGATCCAACATCAATTCTTCTGGTTTGACGACATAATCTTTCATCAACCAATTTCGGTATCCGTCTGCCAAAGGTTCGAGAACCTCAAATGACTCGACGTCAGTCATATCTTGACTCGCATCACCGCGACCAGGCGAGAATGGAACCGTGACATTGTAACCTGCTGCACGTGCGGCTAGCTCAACACCAACGTTACCAGCAAGAACGATAGCATCTGCTACGCTACATCCTGATTCAGCAGCGATTTTTTCAAGAACCGGTAACACTTTACTCAAACGTTGTGGCTCATTACCTTGCCAGTCTTTTTGTGGCGCGAGGCGAATTCGTGCACCGTTAGCACCACCACGACGATCCGAGCCACGGAATGTACGTGCGCTATCCCAAGCCGTGCTGACCAGTTCACCAATGCTTAAATCACTCGCTTCAATCTTGGTTTTGACTGAATCAACATCGTAACCTGTACTGCCCGCAGGCGTTGGATCTTGCCAAATCAGATCTTCAGCCGGAACATCTGGCCCTAGGTAGCAAGATTTCGGCCCCAGATCACGGTGTGTTAGCTTAAACCAGGCGCGAGCAAACGCATCTTCGAAAGCCGCTTGATCGTTTTTGAAACGCTCTGCAATTTTGCGATATTCAGGATCCATTTTCAGAGCCATATCGGCATCGGTCATAATTGGGTTATAGCGTTTCGAGCTGTCTTCAACATCAACGGGTTTATCTTGTTCGTCAATATTGACAGGCTCCCATTGATGAGCGCCAGCCGGGCTCATTTTCTGTTCCCAGTCATACTTAAACAACAAGTGGAAATAACCATTATCCCACTGGGTTGGATGCGTGGTCCATGCGCCTTCCAAACCACTAGTTACAGCGTCACGACCAATTCCACGTGTAGTGTGATTCATCCAGCCAAGGCCTTGCTCTTCAAGGTCCGCAGCCTCTGGATCGGGGCCAACATTTGCGGCATCACCATTACCGTGACATTTACCGACAGTATGGCCACCAGCGGTAAGCGCAACGGTTTCTTCATCGTTCATCGCCATACGTGCAAAGGTCACACGCATATCAGCGGCTGTTTTCAATGGGTCTGGATTGCCATCAACCCCTTCAGGGTTTACGTATATAAGTCCCATCATTACTGCTGCAAGTGGGTTTTCTAGGTCACGCTCGCCTGAGTAACGTGTCCCTTCACCACCACTCGGTGCCAACCACTCTTTTTCGGAACCCCAGTACGTGTCTTTCTCAGGGTGCCAGATATCTTCACGGCCAAATCCGAAACCGAAGGTTTTGAAGCCCATCGATTCATAAGCCATGTTCCCGGCCAGAAGGATCAAATCCGCCCAGCTTAATTTGTTACCGTATTTTCTTTTAATCGGCCAAAGGAGTCGTCTTGCTTTATCCAGGTTAGCGTTATCAGGCCATGAGTTTAGAGGAGCAAAGCGTTGGTTACCCGTTGAACCGCCACCACGACCGTCTGCAATACGGTAGCTACCTGCAGCATGCCAAGCCATTCGAATCATAAGACCACCATAGTGACCCCAGTCTGCTGGCCACCAGTCTTGGCTGTCTGTCATCAAATCTTTCAAATCTTTCTTAAGCGCATCGACGTCTAATTTTTTCAATTCTTCTTTGTAATCGAAGTCGTTTCCATAGGGATTAGTTTTGGAGTCATGCTGATGCAGGATGTCTAAATTTAACGCATTTGGCCACCAATCCATCACTGACTTGTCTGTAGATGTTTGCCCACCATGCATTACCGGACATTTACCTACTGAACCGCCGCTTGTGTCGCTCATAAAAACTCCTTTGTTAGGGGCACAGAAGCCGCTAATAAAAATCGTTACTCGATCAAATGAATAGAAATATTCATTTATAACAGCGTAGTCTATACACCAGATTGCTGATGATTTTTTGGTCAATATTTTGTTATGTCTGAAATACGTAAGTGTCACTAAACGTGTATCTATTTAGCGTTAACATCAATCAACGATAAATATCAGTGACGCCCGAATACTTCACGCCAGATAACTGCGCCATGTTTCTATCCCATGTCGCTAAATCATTTATGTTGAACTGACTAAGCGCATCGTGCCCGCACGCCCTCGCCATCACTTGCATCAGCTCGACGGACGCGTCGAAAAAGTTTTTCAATTGTTTGGATGATTTGTCGATATCAAGACGCTGCCTCAAATCGGCGTTTTGCGTGGCAATACCTGCGGGACAGTTGTTGGTGTTGCAAATTCGCGCAGCGACGCACCCGATAGATTGCATTGCGCTGTTTGCAATAGCGACGCCATCAGCCCCTAACGCCATGGCTTTAACAAAGTCCATTGGCACTCTCAATCCGCCAGTCACAATTAACGTGACATTGTCACCAACGCCTTTTTGATCCAAATATTTACGAGCACGCGCTAAAGCTGGGATGGTTGGAACACTGATATGATCACGAAACATGGATGGTGCCGACCCCGTACCACCGCCACGACCATCAAGAATGATGTAATCCGCACTGGCATCCAGAGCGAACTGAATATCTTGCTCAATATGATTCGCGCTGAGTTTGAATCCGATGGGTATGCCTCCGGTGATGGTACGTACTCTGTCAGCAAATTTCCTGAAGTCACGTGCGGAATGGAGGTCTTTAAATGTCGGTGGTGATATCGCGGGCTCGCCCTCAGGAATGCCACGTATTTCCGATATTCTACCTACGTTTTTACTGCCCGGCAGGTGTCCTCCGGTTCCCGTTTTCGCACCCTGTCCACCTTTAAAATGAAAAGCTTGTACGCCATGCAATTTAGACTCCTCATAGCCAAATTGTGCGCTGGCAAGCTCATAAAAATACCGAGAGTTTGCGGCTTGCTCTTCAGGCAACATGCCCCCTTCACCGGAACAAATTCCTGTACCGGCTAATTCTGCGCCTTTAGAGAGCGCAATTTTTGCCTCTTCTGATAACGCGCCAAAACTCATGTCGGAGACTAACAAAGGGATCGCCAATTTGAGAGGCTTACGTGCGTTCGGCCCCACAATTAACTCGGTCGCGACTGGCACGTCTTCCATCAATGGCTGAGTGGCCATCTGAGCGACCATAATTTGTATCGCGTCCCAATGCGGTAACAGGTGTCTTGGTACGCCCATAGCAGCCATGGGGCCATGATGCCCGAGTTTAGATAACCCTTCTCTCGCCAGTTGGTGAATAAACTCCAATGTAGGTTCTTCTTGTGTTGACGCCGCCACCGGTTTTCCGCTTTTTTCTTTCTTTGCTTCCGGCGCTTCATGCCCTACCTGCTCTGCCGTAAATTTTTTATGGGTACCATCACAAAATGGAGCGTTAGAAGTCTGTTTGCAGCGACATAAGTAAGCCTCTTCATTCTTTTCGGCGACAAAGCTCATCGGCTTCAGACCGGTCCCTGAATGCGAGCCATCACAATAAGGTTGGCTCTTGGAGCGCCCACAACGACAGAAGTAATATTCTTGCCCTTCCACCAAGTTGACTTTGATTGGCTTGTTATCGGCGATAATTGGTTTACTCATGTTGCCTCCAGTTCTGTTACCACCTGTCGTTATCGCAGGCGTTAACGTAAGCGTAGGACAGGTGCGTATAAGCGTCATTGAACATAGAGAAAATAAGCGTTTGCTTCACATCTCTCCTATACTTTTAGAGGTGTAATACACGTGGAGGCTTTATGACGATTGCAACCCGATTAGATCAATACCTGACTGATCATAATATTCACTTTCAAACAGTGAATCACAGCCACAGTCATAGCTCGCTTCAAAGTGGTGTATCTGCAGGTATACCTTTGATGAATTTGGCGAAAGCCGTGATCCTTGAAGATCATGAAGGTCATCATATGATGGCGGTATTACCAGCCAACAATAAAATCAGCTTGTCGAGACTCAACGATGAGTTCAACGCTTCTTTCCATTTGGTTAAAGAAAGCATGGTTTATCGACTTTTTACCGACTGTGAACATGGTGCCGTTCCGCCAATTGGAAGCCCTTATCACATGGCAACGGTGTGCGATGAAAGATTAGCAAATCTTGATCATGTCTATCTAGAAGCGGGTGACCATGAAACGTTGATCAAACTTGACAGAGAGTCGTTTAAAGAGTTGATGAACGACTGTAAATACCTAAGGTTCAGTAGTGAGGTTCTACATTGATGCTCCCCCAAACCTCGACAAAGGCTCTTTTCGTTCTGCGTTAAGAGCCTTTATTTTTATCTAGAAAACTTAACTTTCTGAGATGTGCTTATTGCGATAAACCCGGGTCGGACGACCTACCTTTCCATGCTCTAGAAATGCCACTAAGTCGCCCTGCTCTACCGCTTTATCTAAGTAGCGGCGAGATGTACTTTTACTGATCGGCAATTGTTCCGATACACTGGCAGCAGTATGTTCAATATTAGTGTGAGTGAACAGATCGATAACCTGCCGATACATGAAAGGGTCTAGCCCTGCTAACTCGACGTGATTCAGTTCAACCTTATTAGACTTGCCTGAATGAAACAGATCATCTAATTGCGACTGACGAAAAGAGCTCTGGCTGCTCATGTGATTTTTCACTTTCGCGAATCGTTGTAAGCTTTCGGTAAGGCGAGAATAATCCATTGGCTTAATCAAATAATCAAATGCGCCAAATCGGTGGGCCTTTTGAACCGTATCGGCATCGTTTGCCGCCGTCACCAAAATGCATTCTGGTCTGTGTTCGCTATTGAGCCACTGATACACCAAATCAACGCCCAAGCCGTCGGGAAGATAATTGTCGACGATGACCAAGTCTGGTTGCACTCTCTCCACCAATTGGCGAGCGATCTGGACGCTACCAGCGATACCAACCACCTGATACTGTTCGACCTGTTCTACAAAGTGGTGATGCAGCTCAGCTATGCTGGGATCATCTTCTACAATCACAACTTTTATCATGCCATCTCCTTAGAAAAATACACGGTGAATGCCGTTTCTAACTCATCGCTATCGAGTTCCATATGGCCAAGCCCTTGCTCAACAATCGAACGTACAATGTGCATTCCTACTCCGTGTTCCGACTTGTTCTGTTTGCTAGTAAAACCCAGCTCGCACAAGGTTTCCAGTTCACTTTCAACCATCGGCCCATTGTTGACTATTTGGATAGTGTACTCGCACTCAGATTCTGAGATATGAATATCCACGCGGCCATTCTCTCTTCCTTTGACTGCGTCCAATGAATTTTGTGCCAAATTGCCGATCAGACCACACAACTGCTCTTCGGATAAACGCTTAGAGAGCCTACTCAAATCGCTTTGGCAATCAATACTAAACGCAACGCCGAGTTCATTCGCTTTACTTGCTTTAGCCAGAATCAGCGCAGACAAAGCTGGCTGGTTATGAAGGGCATGCAATGAATCCAACTGTGACTGACTGGCTTTCGCTTGCGACAAACACACTGTTAGTGCTTTTTCATAAGCCCCCATCTGGAGTAAGCCAGAAATGGTCGAGAGTTTATTTTGATATTCGTGTCGAGTGACTCTCATGTTTTCCATATACTGGTTTACCTGACTGATTTTCTCTGAGAGTACGTGCATCTCATTTTGGTCACGTAAGCTAAACACAGCACCATAAGGTTCTCCGCCAGAGGTACGCAGTGTCACTCGGTTTACCACCAAGTTTTTACCGTTCACGCGAATTAAACCATTGATGTAATCTTCCCCTTGCAGAGAAAAACAGGTCGGGTTATCAATACTCTCGATGAATTCTTCTCCAGGCTCTTTGTTATAATTCAGCATCGAACGAGCGGAATCATTAATCAGGTATAACTGCCCTTGTGAGTTTATCGCGACCAACCCCTCGTAAGTCGCTTGCAAAACCCCTTGATATGTCTTTAATGCCTGCTTAAGCTGCCACGGTTCCATCTCCTGCATCTGTTTTCTGACATAGTGTGAAAACTTCCAGGACAACCAAATACAGATGCATACAGCACCAAGCCCAAATACGAGCAAAGGTAACAGACGTTCGCTGGTCCATAAATCCAGAGTGTCAATAAGATAGCCAACTTTAATCATGCCAATCACACTGCCATCGTCAGACAAAATTGGTGAAATGTATCGAATGGAAGGCCCCAAAGAACCAATACCGTACGATAGGTAAGATTCCCCACTACTTAGCGCTCTTTCAATATCGCCACCAGTAACATGAAGACCAATACGTTCCTCTACGGGGTGTGCCAACCTGATACCGTTTTTATCGCTAACGGTAATAAAGTCGGCATCACTTACCGCCTGAACTGCGGTGATGATCTCTGACACCGCTTCGGCTTTTCCAGATGAAACAGCGGTAACGAGGCTCGGTAACTGAGATAGCTGCTGAGACTGGACTTGTGCTCGCAAACTGATTTGATGTGTGAGGATTTCATCCAACTGATACGCGCTGTAGCTCCACCAGCTCAACATACCCAATAGCATTACGCCACTCAGTAAAACGGCCAGTTGTTTAGTGAAGCTGAAATAGGTTAAAGACACGTGAGAATTCCTAAAGGTTGCCTAGCCCAAGCTTACCGTAAGTCTGTACCAATTATTGAGGAATACGCGATAAAACTTGACCGATATCTCAAGGATGAATTTTATGATTTTTATTATTTTAATGAGTTTATTCTCAATGCGTTTGCAGCCCGAATCGACCTCAGCACCCAAGTTATACAAGTGCAAAAACCACTTCCTCATGAAATTGATTTGCCTCAGTTTTCCTCACCATCCAGACCCTATTATGGAGAAAAATTAACTTGGAGATGGATGTATGAATGATTCCAAAATGAAGATGCTCCTGCTGGTGGCGATAGGCTGTATATTGTGGTTTATCCCAACCCCTGAAGGACTGTCTGATCAAGCCTGGCAAATGATGGCAATTTTTGTCACAACGGTACTGAGTTTGATTCTCGCCCCTTTACCTCTTGGGGCAATGGCCTTAACGGGTTTAACCGTAGCGACTTTACTTGGTGTGTTACCGATTAAAACCGCTCTCACGGGCTTTGCTCACCCGACGATCTGGATGATCGCCGCTGCGTTTTTTATCTCGCGTGGCTTTATCACAACCGGATTTGGACGACGTGTTGGTTACTGGTTTATTTCAAAATTAGGCCATAACTCGCTCGGTCTTGCTTACGGTCTTGTTTTAACCGATTTACTGTTTGCACCTGCAACGCCAAGTACAACGGCTCGCTGTGGCGGCATCATCTCTCCTCTATTCCGTTCTGTCGCCAGCGCATACGATTCTGATCCAGAAAAAGGTACAGAAAACCGCATCGGTGCTTTCTTGGTTCAGTGTATCTTCCAATGTAATGCGATCACTTGTGCGATGTTCCTGACTTCAATGGCAGGTAACCCTCTCGCTGCTAACTTTGCAAAAGAACAAGGCGTCGAGATCACATGGGCGGGTTGGGCAACAGCGGCAATCGTACCTGGCTTGCTGTGTTTGTTCCTGATTCCACTTGTTATGTACTTTGTTTTCCCGCCTGAGTTAAAGAAAACGCCAGAGATGCGCGAAATCGCTCGTCAGAAATTGGCAGAAATGGGCAAGATGACTCGTGATGAAGTCATGGTTGGTATAACATTCGTTGGTATGGTTTCACTTTGGGTTCTTGGCCCAACACTAGGCATTCATGCAACCGTTACTGCACTATTGGGTTTGGTGTTCTTGCTTATGACACGCACCATTACCTGGGATGCGGTGCTGGGTGAAAAAGAAGCCTGGCATACCATTACTTGGTTCGCCGTTCTGGTAATGATGGCAGCACAACTTAACAGCCTTGGCTTTATCGGCTGGTTCAGCCAGTCAATGAGCGATTCGTTGTCTGGATTTGGCTGGGTTACAACGGTCGTTGTACTGCTGCTGGTTTACTACTACAGCCATTACTTGATGGCGAGTGCAATGGCTCATATTAGCGCGATGTATTCTGCATTCCTTGCCATTGCAATTTCAGCAGGCGCACCACCGATGCTGGCCGCTATCGTACTGGGTATTTTCAGCAACCTTTACATGTCAACGACCCACTACTCTTCTGGCCCAGCCCCAATCTTGTTTGGCGCAGGATTCCACAGCCTGCAAAGCTGGTGGAAAATTGGCTTTATATTCTCACTCATCGTTATCCCAGTATTTATCTTCGTGGGCGGCGCATGGTGGAAATTACTTGGTCTTTGGTAAGTCTGGCGAAGGCCTTTTCGAAAAACAAAAACCGCCTACTAAGGCGGTTTTTTAAATACTTTATCTCAGAGGCAACTCATAGACTCCCAATCGCTGAGAGCGATCCAACATATCGAAATCATGATCCAGATAGTGTTTCAATTTCGCCCCGGTACGCTCGGCAATTTTGATACTCGCTATATTTTCTTCCAAGCAGTGGAATTGGACAGATTTAGCATTGCCTCTCTTTTTAAGATAAAGGATGAGAACAGAAAGAGCCTGATCAATCAATTTGTTACCTCTGCCATGATCCGCAAGCCAATAGCCGATTTCGGTCACGTGCGTCTCTGGATCGACCCCTTTTGAACCAATCACGCCGGAAAATCGGTCGTCAAAATAAATGGCAAACCAATACGCATCGACTGCGTTGCTATCCACTCTTTGTGAAATGTAGTGGCGAGCTTCACGTCTGTTGGTCACAAACTCAGGCCAGGGTAAATAAACCGTTAATCTTTCACGATTGGCATTGACGGTTTCTAGCAGCTCTAAGGTGTGTTTCGACGCTAACGGCTCCATCGATATTCTGTCAGATATCGCAAAGCGTTGTTCTAAATCATCGGCTTGCAGCATTATCTTCCTTTAGTCTTGTTCTATGAGTGTGAAAGGCGTCAGTTTGGACTTATCAACGTAATGCATCCACACGTGTTCATAAAGTTTGTGTTGATTTGCAAAAGGCGCCAATTGTTTCGCTTCTTCTAATGTACACCAGCGATATTCAGTATGCTCGTGGTTTAGCGTAACACCTTGATTGGGCTGGCAGAACATAACAAAACAAGGGATCACCATGACACGGTTCTTTTTCGCTTCATAAAACTGCTCCAGGAAGTCGGCGGTATGCAGCTCTACATCGGTTATCTGCGTTTCTTCTTCAAGCTCTCTTAAGATGGTTTGCCATCCTAACTCCCCCTCTTCCACGCCGCCCGCAACGTGGCACCAGTAGCCGCCTTTCACGCGTTTTAAGAGCAACATTTTGATCACGCCATCAATCTCAGAAATGACGACACCTGACACGTGGGTTGCTTGTACTGGAATCATGTTATTTCCTTGTGAGTTAGGCAAATTTATACCAACCATAAAACGTAATGTATCGATGAATTGCTATTGATTGGCGAAGCGGATAGATATCAAAGTGCAATCTCATTTTATCGGCAAATTTCATTTTATCTAGTGGCTTATTTTAACCACTTAGTATGTTAAAGTGAGATCTCACGCAACAATCGAGCATTCTCATGTCTAATTCTTTAAGCGCCATGGTTCCCATTGGTGTTCGCTTTATGGTTCTTTCTGCCTTTGGCTTCGCACTGATGTCCGCGACGGTTAAACACGTCAGTTTATACGGTATCCCCGTTTTTGAGATCGTAGCAGCAAGGGCTCTGGTTTCCTTAGTGATCAGTTACTTAGACGTGAAGCGTAAACGAATTTCTATCTGGGGAAACAACAAACCTTTATTACTCGTTCGTGGTGCTGTGGGTACCGTTGCGTTGGTCTGCGTTTACTACTCTGTTACCACGCTACCTTTGGCAGAAGCGACCATATTCCAATATATTCATCCGGCATTTACCGCTTTGCTCGCGGTATTTTTCTTAAAAGAGCGGATTCAACCATCAACATTGGTTTGTATCGCCTTATGTTTGCTTGGTATCTATGTGATGGTCCGCCCCGAAACTGGTGCATCAGCGGAACATGCACTGCCTCCATTTAGCGTCATGATGGCACTGTTAGGCGCGTTTGGTAGCTCTATCGCGTATGTAATCGTCAGAAAATTGAGCCGGACAGAAGACAGTTCAGTCATTATTTTCTATTTCCCACTTGTCGCCCTGCCAGCGTCGATAGTTTTGATGGGAGACAATTTTGTTGTGCCTGATCTTTATCTGACCATCATGTTGGTTTTAATTGGTGTTTTCACCCAAATTGGTCAACTTGGTATGACGAAAGCGATGCAGACTCAAGAAGCAGGCAAAGCATCCGCCTACTCTTATATTCAGATAGTCTTCTCTGGCCTGATAGGTATTGTCGTGTTTGGTGAGCTACCGTCAGTATGGACGTACATTGGCGCAGGGTTAATCGTCACAGGTGCGATGATTAACGCGTTTGGTCGACATATTCGATTACCCTTCGCACGCAGAAGTGCTTAAAAGCGATTAATCAAAATAACAGGCCCGGCAGAAAACATTCATGCTGGGCTTGTTACCAAATCTTGTCGTAAGGTAGATAAATCAAATTCAAAACCACCAACGCAGCCATGATTAGAAAAGTCAGCTGCATCCCTTTAACCCGACCTTTAAATCTCTCTTGCAAAATACCGCGCGCGTGAATAATACGCCCAATCACGAAGATGATTCCGGTGAGGTGTATCCAAACTGGTTGCGCGCCGTTGTACTCCAATAGCGCCATTAATATCAATGTAATGGGAATGTATTCACTCGCATTGCTTTGCGCACTTCGCGCTATTTGAAGCGCTTCGACCCCACCATCTGCATAAGCGACCTTATTCTTGCGTCTGAGTTTAATAACCTGAATTGCCAGCCAAATCAGTAGTACAGTCAAAATACAAGCGTAGAGAGCGGTAATCATATCCATTCCTTTTGATTTATCGTTCTATCACTATAGTTAATCCACGACGCGGCATCAGACAACCTACAAGTTCACTCCCTGCACAATGGCCGTAAAGCCGCTAACAAAACAGAGTGTCAGCGCACCAACTCGGATTTTTTCTTTTGGTAAAGACTGAGTCGTTTTAATCGCTAGCCAATAGCCAAGCGCCGCTGCAGGCAGCAGAGGAATAGTGATAAGTAAATGATTCCATGTAAAAAATCCAGCGGGTATCTGAACGATCAATGAAATGATAGAGCTGACGACGAAGAAAGCCGATAGGTTACCGCGTAACTGATTAGCTTCTTGATGTTGCAGCAAGAGCGCCATTGGTGGCCCCCCTATCGCTGAACTCGTACCAAACAAGCCAGAAAAGAAACCCGCAAATGTCATACGAGTTGGCGTTGGTTCAATTCTAAACGGCAAAACACTCACAATCACGGCGAACAATACTAGAATACCAATCCACAGCGTAAGTGCTTCTGTTGATACAAAGAACAACATGACGCCACCAGCAATAGAGCCCGGAATACGTCCTATCAACGCCATTTTCAAGCCACCAATTTCTACGCTGCTACGGTGTTTAACTGCATTCATCAAAGAAATAAATAAAGCGACTAAACAGATAGGCGCAGGGACATATTCTGGAGACCAGATAATAAGTAAAGGAGCAGCAACAATTGCTAAGCCAAAGCCAATAGCCGTTTGAACGTAGGATCCAAGAAAGATCAAACCTAACGCAACCAAGTTTATCGAATCGAATTCCATCGAGACCATTCTTATTTTTAATGAGACATCGAAAGCGTCACCAAGTCTCTTACGTACGTGGTTCGCTTAACCTCGTGTAGCATTCATGAAAGTAAATGAAAATACAACGTATTTATCCCAATTTACATCGAGAAACCTTACTCAACGAAAATATCTCAATAGCCACTTATGGGTAGCCTCAAAGATATATGTCCTACAAATATTCCGCTACGAAAATCATGCCCGTAGTCAATATTGTCCTAAACTGCTGTAGGATTACTCCCACATAAAAATTAATTAATATATATCAATAAGTTATAAATTAAGGCCAATACTGATAACCTTGACGTATCTGGTGAATTTGTACACGATCATAGGCGTTTTAAAACTACCGTTGACCACCAGTTACTATGAATTCTCGCGCTATGTTAAACACACAATGGTTACTCAATTTCCCTAAAGATATGAGAATTCATATGGCGGAAACCTACATCGAAACCATGAACCACGACGTCACTCAGTTAGAACAGTTGTTATTAATGGGCGCAACAAGTACTCAGGATGCATTAGCCATCTTACACAAGATAAAAGGCAGCACGGCGCAAATAGGTTTAAGAACCATAAACCAGTCGGCTATTTATACCGAAAAACTCGGCAAGCTTGCCTCACCTGATTACTCGGTCGCCTTATCATCGCTAATGAAAGAGGTGAAACAGAGCATCGTCGATGTAAAAAATTGGAAGGCTTACAACGCACGAAAAGCCAACTCACCTAAGGTTTACTGTTCTTAAAATCTCAAGTAGGACCAAAATGTTCATCTCATTCACTAAGTTTGATGCCTGAGGATAGCGCCATGCTCCCTAACCTTAACAAGCGTAAAGTGCTAATCGCCGACGACTCAAAACTGGTCACCAGCACCATAACGTCAATCCTCAAACAATCAGGAATGGATGACATTAGCTATGCGCACAAACCGGAAGAAATAATCCGGCTATGTGAGCAAACCCAGTTTGATTTGATCCTCTGCGACTATAATTTTCAGGCTTCTCTTAACGGGTTCCAGATTTTAGAGGAATTGCAATATTCTAAACTGCTTCCTGCGCATACAACGTTTGTTTTCCTCAGTGGAGAAGACAACCCAAAGATCATCCGTTCCATCCAAGACAGCGACGCTGACGACTACTTTATTAAGCCATTAAACTTTAAGATCTTTCGCAATCGAATTCTGTCGGCGATGGAAAGACGGGCTGCACTTTTACCTATTTACAAGCAGCTTCAATCGCTGAATTTTAGCGGCGCAACAGAAGCCTGTGACGCATTGCTTCCCCTCTACCCTGAGTATTCTATTGTCATCAAGCAATATCGTGCGCAGGCGTTGGTCAATAGCAAGCAATTTTTTGCCGCCCAAGAAGAGTATCAAGGACTACTGGACGATTACGGTTTTGACTGGGTTAAGATTGCACTGGCAAACACCTTAATCAAATCCAATCAGCTAGAAAAAGCCCAGCAGGTTCTCAACTCGGTTAACGATCAAGTAGAGAACCCTTATTATCACGACGAGATGTCTAAAATCGCGGTTGAAAAAGACGATTTCACAACAGCAATAAAACACCTTAAACAATCGATCGCACTTGTAGATGCAGGGGCAGAACGTGAACTGGTGATCACTAATCTCTCCTTAGCAAACGAGTCATACGATGATGCCGTGACCTATATTCGACGCTATGAAGAAAAAAACGCTCACACCTTCAGAGACGAGATATACACGAAGCTCAATTTCACGCGGTGTTATCTATATCGTGCGCTAAATAACCCTCTGAGTAACTGTTTTGAAAGTTTGTTGTCTGGTTTAAATCCGATAATCAGTGATATACACAGTCACCCTCAATTTAAAACGCATGCTCTTCTGCTCTCAGCACATATTTCACTCATTCGCGGGGACTTAAAATCTGCAACGTCTGGTATAAAACAAGCTCTAAAAACGAATGAATTAACGCACTTTTACGACTTGTATCACCTTTGTGTCTTACTTGAGCGTTGTTCACTTTTGGAGGAAATGGAATCTGTCCTACCGCTCGCACATTCGGCCATTTCGGATTTACAGCACCCAAGTATTCGTCGAAGTCAGATGCATATGTTAAAGAAATTGAAGGAGCGATTGCTGGAGGCTCAGTTAAGAGTCGATTCAATAAGAAAACAGCTGTCTGAAAAAAAATCTAACGCAACACTTGGAATGACTTCTCACTTTGACCACTATTTCAAATTGCATGATCTTTTTCCTCACTCAGAAAAAATTTGCTTAGCCATCGTAAAACTAGCGTCACTTCGTCCCTTTGCCTATCACGGTGAATACCGAATTTTTACTAAGCTTAATGAGTGTGATCAAGTGGTCACGACTGCATATAGCCGAGAAGAACTGAGCACTATGAGTTACTCAGCGATGTATCAGTCTGCAAAAGATAACATTAGATTAAACAGTTAGGCTGGAATGGACAAAAGCACGTTAGGAATTAGCCGCTAACGTGCTTATAAACACTTAAGATTCTTGCTGTTCTGATTTTAACTCGTGTACCTGAGTAACGACTTTATCAAACTCAGAGCGATCGTTACTCAAGCACAGTCCCGACTCAACGACGCCGATCTCATCATTATTGTAAACGGAAACACGAAGCTCATATTTCTTAGTCAGGAGATAGCTTGAGCCAAACACAATCGTAAATACAACTACCGACAGTATTGGATGTGCTAAAGCAGCGACAAAACTAAATACAAACCCTATTAGCGCAGCGCGTTTTACCTTGCTCTTACGGTCGTACTCTTTAACGTAAATATTTTTTACGTTGGAAATGGCTAATGGTTTTGGGCTGTTTTTACTAACAATAGCCCCACGTTCAATCCAAACTCGCTGTTTCGTCATTCTTACTCCCGCAGCACAATGTATGCTCTACAACTCAAAGACAATTACTCTGACATTTATTATGCAATCTCACCCATAATTCATCTTCATTAAATGTGAGAGTTAACTCGCAGCTTCAAGCAGTCAAATTTGTAATCTAATTACATAAATTATTTTAAAATAGCGTCTTATCGTAAAGCCTCAAATAAGAAAAACCCACCTAACCGCTGATATATAGAATATTTTTTGTGAATTTCGTTTTTCGAAAATGTCATTTTCCTTCAAATAATCAGGAATTTTCCTACAATCATACTCAATCCGATAAGGTTGTATGCGGGCAAACAATTAACTTTAATAATTAAATGAGGTCCACTGTGAAAAACGTTCTTATTATTGATGCACAACCGCTTTACAGTGACGCACTTGCGACACTTGTAAACAATGTAATGAATACTGCAGACGTAAAACAGTCTACAAGCAGCGCAGAAGTGATGGACTTAGTTCGAAATCAACGGATTGATTTAATTATCTTAGACGTGGTCGTTGGCGATAGAGACGGTATGCGTTTAGCAAAAAATATTTTAGCGACCGGGTACCAGGGTAAGATTCTGTTTATCTCTTCCAAAGACTATTCAAGCTTGTCTAAAGCGGCTTACGAGCTTGGCGCAAACGGCTTTTTGAACAAGAACGAGAGTAAACAAACTATTATGGACGCTATTGTCAGTGTTTCTCGTGGTTACTCGATGTTTAAACTGAAACACACACAGTCTTCAAACAGTGTTGCCTTGTCGAAAAGAGAAGCCATGGTGTTCCACTACTTAGCTCAGGGTTACTCAAACAAGCGAATTTCTGAGCAGTTATCACTGAGTGCAAAAACCATCAGTACTTATAAAACAAGAATTTTGAAAAAGTACCATGCGACTTCTCTAATAGAGTTACTGCATACGCTTCCGCAATCAGAAAACGCTCGGGTTTTCGGTTAAATCGCCATATGTTTTGCAATGGCACCAGTTAAAATCTGGTGCATTGCATCGTAGCGATGGCTTTGCTTCATCTGTAACACGACTTTCGGCCAACCATCCACGTAGTAAGATTCAGGAACACGTATAAAACGATAACCATCTATTGGTGATTGAAACTCGTGTAACACGGTTGCTGCGCCCATCTCTTTGACGAGCTTCAGGACCGCACTGACGTTATCCAATGTCGCAACCCTGTCGATGGTGAGACCTTTCTCTTCCATCACTCTTTTCGCTATTTGTTCGCGCTCTTTCCAGCCGACTAGCCCAAGCATGACAAAAGGTAATTCGGCGGCCTCCTCTAAAGTGGTAATACCCGATTCCTCTGACACAACAACAACCGCTGGTGCATAACCGACAAAGTGCTGGTAAATGGATTTTGGCAGTTCATCATTAAAATAATGCAGTTGAACATCCACTTTACCAAGCAATATGTCCTCAACTGTATGATCATTATTGGTTGTGATCGTGATATGAGCTTTCGGAAACACCGCCATCAATTCCATCGCGAGCAAGTGACCAAACGAGTATTGTGCCACTTGAGGCAAAGAGATGGTGATATCTTTCTCGTAGTTTTCTGGATCAAACTCAGAGCGAAGCAAGCATGTTTCTAATTGATCAAGCGCGTCAGCAATCTGAGGCAATTGGCGTATCAGATAATCTGTGGGTTCAAATCGATGGGGATGGCGAATAAATAATTCATCATTCAGCTGTTCACGTAAGCGGGCGAGATATTTACTGATTGATGCTTCACTCTTCCCGAGAGCTTTAGCAACGGGTTTGAGCTGACGATGCTTTTCTAGCAAAACCAGTATTTTTAATAGATTGAGATCGAGGTCTTTATTCAAAACGAGGCACCACTTACGTCGGATGTTCTTTATCAGAAAAAGTAAGGCAGCCGACTTTTAAGAAGCGGCTGCCCTAATATAAAAGACTAAAGTTCTCGTTTGGTCAAATTTATCAAATGGTTATGTCATCACACTGTTTGTCGTTTCATATACGCTCAACATTAAACCAGCCCTGCGGTGCTAATCTCGTCGCTTTTTCATCTCATACAGCTCTTCGTCCGCACGAATAATCACATCTTCAAGGACTTCGTGCTCTTCGCTTGTGGCCAAGCCGGTACAAACACTAATTTCAATATCGAGCGCTTTTAGTCGATTGTCCTTTACGACACCCTGTAATTTTTTAGCAAGTACAGACGCCTGACTTTCGCTGCAACTAGGCAAGATAGCCAAAAACTCATCTCCCCCGGTTCGTACAAGATAATCACTGTTTCTGAATACTTTTTTCATCGACTCAGCAATGATAGCGATAGCGTCGTCACCTACATGATGCCCAAAACAATCGTTAATTTTCTTAATTCGGTTGCCGTCTATCGCCATCACCGAGTAAGAGGCTTCAGCTAATCGGTTTTTAAAGGTGTTATCTTTAAATAACCTCCGATTATATAAGCCTGTAAGTTCATCTTTTGTCACATCAGTTAATGCGTTAGCAAGCTGCATTTTGTTCTGATTTGACTCATGAGCCTTGGAAAAGTAAGCGAACGCAACAATAAAAAAGATCACATACAGATAGCTATAATCCACCAGCAGTTTACTGAAAGGATATTGGTAAACGACCAGGTTATTGTTGTCTGCCATATACGATTGGGTATAGGAAAAATGCGTCCATGGATAACCCGGAAAGTAGATGATCAACTGTTTATTACCATTATTGATGATCGACTTTACCGCTTTTCCTTCTTGGTAAAGCGCAGTTAAATGCATCTGAGTCGAGAATTCACCCACCAGTTCACCATGATGATACACAGGGCTCATTACGCTTAATGCATATTCACCTGTAGAGCTGCTCTTAAACGGCTTTGAGAACAACACACGATCTGTTAATTGACCTTTCCATGCTTCCTTTGCACAAGAAATATTCTCTTTACACACTTCTAAATCGAACGCACTTTTGTTGTTTTCCAGCCCTTCAACCGGACGCTCAACGATCAGTTTATTTCCGGTGTAAGAGCGAAAGTACAGTACCGATGCAGTGTCTTTATAAACATTCGATAAATACTGTTCCGCCTCATGGAACACTTTACGTGCGACTGCTTCAACGTAATTGAGCTTTTTACTGGAATCTAAAGAATATATCGCATCGCGAAAACTTAAGCTCGTTTGCGATTCTATACTTTCAGCGCTGCTATTCTGGTGCTGATCAAGCTGAGATTCTGTCAGCAAGCCTAACAGAATCACTTGCTGCTTTACCTTAGATAAACCCTCGACATAAGAGCGAAACTGCTTGTTCTCGTATGAGAACACTACCGCGCCAATAGTGACGACCGACGTAACAAACAGTAAAGTAGCAATGAAGAATGACAACGAGACATTTCTTAGATTCACGTTCATATCACGTCCTTTAAATCTCCCGCAACCCTTGTCAACTCAACAATATTGTCGACATTAAATTTGTCTAACACGCGACGCTTATACGTGCTGACGGTTTTATCGCTGATAGATAATACTTCTGCGATATCGCGGTTCGATTTACCTTGTAACAGGTACTTCATTACCGAGCTCTCTCGGCTTGAAAGCTGTGGTGCCGCTCTTACTTCGCTGGCCACCTGTTTAAACTTAAAGAATGAGTACCCTTTCGATACCGCTTCGATGGCATCTTTCAGTATTTCGTGATTTTCTGATTTACATACATAGCCATCTGCGCCCGAGCGAAATGCCATCTGGCTGTACATTTGGCTTGTTTCAGCAGAGAAGAAAATCACTTTCCCAGCATAACCGTGTGATTTGATGCGTTTATAGAAGTCGAAGCCGTCACAATCGGATAAATTCACATCTAGTATTAGTAATTCGATGTCGCACTCTTTAATTGCTGTCAGTGCTGCTCTCGAAGAAGTGGCTGTAATCACTTCATTGGCGACGCCTAACTCTTCAAGCAGGTATTTAATGGCAACACAAACAAGTGGATGATCGTCAAAGATTAAGCAGTTTAGTCTATTCATTTTTTAGCTCAGTATGGTTATGGCTTCTAAGGGCATAGGTTTATTGATGTAAAAACCTTGGCAAAGGTCGATTCCGTATTCACGCATCACTTTCATCGTCGCCTCGTTTTCAACACCTTCTGCGACAACGTGAATATTTAAGCTTTTTGCTAACGAGCGAATGGCAACGACAATATTTCGTTTTTTGGGATCGCTTTCGACACCGTGTACAAAAGAACGATCGATTTTGAGTTCGTTAAAAGGCAGTTGCGCTAACTTTTCAAACGTAGACGAGCCAGTGCCAAAGTCATCAATAGACACCGTGACACCGTTCATTCGTAGCTTGAGTAGGTTTTTATAAATTGAGGTACTGGCCTGGAACGTATCACGTTCAGTAATTTCTATCGTGATTTGTTCCGGCTCTATATCATTGTCATGGCACAGGGAAAGAAAACGGCTCGCAAACTGCGGATCTTCTAAGTTGGCGTGATCAACATTGATGGATACTTTTTGTGTAAAGCCACGATGTTTGATGTCGTAAATGACATTGTTAAATACCGCATCAAAAAGCGCTTTCGACAGACCACAGCGTTCAACAATTGGCAAAAAATGGTAAGGTGATAACACGCCATAAATGGGATGATACCAGCGCGCAAGAGCCTCATAACCAAGCACCTCGCCACTTTTCGTACTAACCAATGGCTGATAGTAGTTTTTTACTCGCCCCTCATCCAACGCCCAGATAAACTCATGATCGTCGACTTCGATCGGTTGAATAAATGTCGCTTTCTTTTGTGTGTCTTGCTGCATTTTGTCAACAATGTCAGCGACTTCAAGTTGATCGTAAGGCTTTTGTAACTTACCAACCACCTCAAAGCTAAAGTCATTGCACATGGCCTTAACCGCTGAAATGATCGTCAGGTCCATCGCACTCACTATGACGACCTTGCCTTGATAGTTTATATCATCAAGCAACTCCATCATGTCGACCCCATCTCTTCCGGGCATCATGATATCGCAGAAGATGACATCAAATTGTGTGGTTTCCGCACACATAATTGCTTTATCTACGCAGTTAAATGGGGCAACAAAAGCACCATGCTTGCGTAAGGCATGGGTTAGCAAAGTGGTTTGAAGAGGATGATCGTCGATCACCATGGCACTAAATGTTCTGTTCATGTATTTCTGTCCAGTTCTGTACGTTCTCGATCTCCTGCTCGATATGTATAATGAGTTCCGCTGCAAATTTATCCAATTCTGTAGCACTGACCTTCTCTGCCTTAATGCAAAGATCGGTTAACACTGAAATGCCTATTGCGCCCACCGCTCCCTTAATCCCGTGAATCACTCGTTTTTTGTCATTGTCAGTGGTCGCTTTCTTCAACTTAGCCACATCCGCCGCCATCGATTGGCGGAACACTTGAGCAATTTCTCTGGCATCTTGTGAGGTAAACTTATCAATCCAGTTTATTGATGGGCTTTTTTCTTTCTGACCTAAAAAAGGAAGCAATATGGCCTTCAATTTATCCAAGTCATACGGCTTATAAAGCACATTATCCATGCCTAGCTCGTTCGCTTTCTCACTTGCCAGACGGGAATCTTCAGCCGTTACGCCGATAACTGGCAGCGTTTCAAAAACCTGTGAAGATCTCACTCTCTTAACCAAGTCGAAGCCATCCATTGCTGGCATATGAAAATCCGTCAGAAGTGCAGAGACTTGTTCGTTCCGCTGCAGATATTCCCATGCTTCACGACCGTTATTGACGATCACGGGTTCAATACCAAGCTCACGCATCTGCATCAAAATAATGCTCTGGTTGATCGGGTTATCTTCCGCGATCAGAACGGTACCCTTAACCCAAGCGATAGATTCTTGGGGTAATTCCGTTGAAATCACATTCTGATGGCTTTGATCAAACAAGCTTAACAGGGTGTCTGGGTACTGAATCTCACGCAATGAAAGACAAATAGGTGCGATTTCATGCTGACTAAACAGAACGCCTTTACAGCGCCCTTGCTGATCTTTTTCAGGGATTAAATTCGCCGTTATGTCAGAAGATTCATTCGGTGTTTTCATATTCCAGATTTCACACCACTGACGAACAGACAGTGGTAATGCTTCACTGTAAGTCAGCTCTGGATAGTACTCGTAGTTGAGTTCACACAAGGTTACTGGTAGCTTCACAACCATCGTCGTTCCCAGACCATATTGAGAGTCAATCGTGAGGTCTCCGCCCATACATTGGATCAAGCGATCGACAATGCTGAGCCCTAGTCCAGTTCCACCATATTTACGCGTAATCGTGTCATCAGCCTGAACAAAAGGGTCTAAAACGCCTTTTAACTGGTTTTCTGTCATTCCAATGCCAGTGTCCGCTACTTTTATGGTCAACTGCGACTCATGCAAAATGACGCTAATCGCAATTTCGCCCTCAGAGGTAAATTTGACCGCATTAGACAACAGATTAGTGATGATCTGGATGAGTCTTAGTGTGTCAATTTCCACGAGACGGTGTCTGAAAGGCTTCACTGTTACCTTGTAATCCAGCCCTTTATCTAACGCTTTTGGCTCAAAGCTACGTAAAACGTCGCAAAGCGTTGATAGCAAATCCGTTTGTACTGGTACGACAGTTAACTGCCCCGCTTCCAATTTGGAATAATCCAGAACTTCATCAACCAGGGTATTTAAATGATTTAGGGCAAGCATCGCTTGAGAGATAAGCTCACGGTTCGAAGTATCCTCTACCTGACGCTGAAGCAAATCTAGAATGCCATGCGCCGCTGACAATGGCGTTCTCAACTCATGGCTCATGGTTGCTAAAAAGTTTTCACGAGCCCGCACAGCCGTCTGCGCCTTCTCTTGCGCATCGATAAGTGCCTGTTCACGTTCCTTCTGATGCGTAATGTCTTGTACGACAGTAAGGACGAATTTTTTCTTACCACTCGGAGAAGATATTGATTTTCGCTCTCGGTAGACATGGTTAATGCCTAACTTACACCCTGCCGACGCAACCTCTTCGGTAATGCGTTCTCCTTCAATAACTCTGCTCAGCTCATCTTCGTTATCGACAAGGCGCAGACCAGTCGCACAACTTTGTAGGCTACAGCCTTGGCATTGACCATGTTTGTGGCGGGCGCAGTTACTCATTTCCAAGTGGTTATTCTCGTCATGGATAAATACCAGGCTGTTGATTTCCTGAATAATTTCCATAAGCCACTGCTTTTCTTTTTCTTCGTTATTGGCATTCAGCTCGGCCAAATTTACCTTTAACTTCAAATGAGCTAAGACAAAATACGCCACAACTAACAGAACAATAAACGCCACGACGCCTGACACAACGATTCTTGTCATGTGTTCATCGTCATAGCCATAGACTAAATTGAAGTTTCGGTGCGAGCGAAGTAGCTTTTCTATTTCGTTTGAATCAATCGTGTCGATGACACTATCGAGCATATTTTTCAACTGCGTATTGTGGTTAGACACAGCAAAAGCGATAGAGAATGTCAGTGCGTCATGCTCGTTGATGACTAAACCATCGACCTGGTCCTGTGCAATCAAACTATGGACAATATCATCAGGGACATACGCAATATCTAACTTACCCGATTTCAGATCCGTCAATAGCTGCTTGGGATCGTCGTAGCGAGAAAAGCGATCATGCTGCCATGAGTCTAAGTGCACTAACCCTTGCTTTTTCAAACTGATTAAAATGCCAAGCTTGGAGCTTTCGGTCACATCGACATTGCGCTCTTCCGTTCGGATAGACACGAAGTTGTTACGCATAAAGGGCTTTGTCACCAACCAGTCAGAAACCGGTGCATCATCAACATAAGCCACAGGGACAAGATCAGAGTTAAAAGCGGTCAAGCCACTACTTAAGCTCGTTTTTGGCTTAACAAATTTAAATGATAAACCAGTTCTAGATTGAATTAACTCGATGAAGTCTGGAAGAAAACCATCCAGATGATCAGAGTGCGCATTCTTAAATAAAAACGGATACGCTTCTTCGCTGCTGCTGTAAGTAATCTTGTGCTCAACACCTAAATGCTTACGATACTCAACTAATAGCTTGTCGTTGATGTGGTAAGGGTTCTGGGAAGCCACAGAACGAATATTTTTCCCGCTCTTCTCCCAATTTAGGATCTTATTGATTCGATTAATAAGGTCCTGATTTTCCGGCGAAGTAATGAAACTCACGTCTTCATGATTCAGCCATTCTGGTATGGCTACCAACCCTTTAACGATATTGTGCTGATCAAGATATTGGTTGATCGCGACATAAGTAGAAATGAGTGCATTCGCTTGACCAGAACGGACCTTTTCGAAGGCTTCTAATCGCGTTCTGGCATAACTGATGTTGTCGAACCCCTGAGATTTAAGGTTGTGACAATATGAGCTGCCTTCAACACAAACCCAGTGAATTTCCTGATTTGATCGTTGCTTAAGGCTGGCATCTTGATACCAAACGGCAATGGTGCTTGAAAAGAATGGCTGCGAAAACAGGAAGCGACCTTCCCTTTCACTTGTTTTGCTAAACCCAACTGCGCCATCGATGACTCCGCTCTCAACGTCAGCTAACAAAGGAGGAATATGCTTGTAAGGACGAAGCTCTAGTTTGAAGTTAAGCGCTTTTGAAATGTTGGTCAGGTAATCAAGGTTGATGTCATAGAAAGGACCAATACTGTCCAGCATTGAGTCTCCGGCGTTGTGCTGAGTAATCACGCCAACAACCACCGTGTCTTTTTGCTCTTTAATCGTTGATTCCGCAGGTGCATTAAAAGAAACCGCAACGCTAAATAACGTAACGGATAGCAAGAATAGTTTTCTTAAAATGCTGAACATAACGACTTCCTCTGATTGGGAAGTCAGATTAATCTGAGAGCCTCAAAAGTCAAATATCAACACCACAACAAAACACACATATTCCATTGATATATAAAGATTATTTTAAAATTAGTAAGTACATTCCTACAGAATCTTCCACCTTTGACTACATTCTTTTTGCGCTCAATATCTCAGCAAATAATATTAACCAGATTGCATCTTACATTTGTAAAGATGAGGATGAATAACTGTAAGCTCAAATATTCGGCACTTAATACTGAGTAAACGGTTTTTCGCCATCATCTTGAGTGCTTAATGGGATTACGTGATAAACTACACGATTAACAGCAGAATGAAGCTCAACTCTGCGGTACATAGAAAAGATACTTACAACTTCCAGTATACTGGCCATATCAAAGCGTTCCGCCAAGTATTCAGGTTAGTAACCGTACCCCGTATGAGCACAGAATTTAAGGTAGTAACTCAAATGGTTAATAACTCAATCCAGTGGTTTCCTGGCCACATGCACAAAGCACGTAAAGAGATCGAAGAAGCGATCCCACAAGTGGATGTGATCATCGAAGTACTGGATGCCCGTATTCCTTTTAGTAGCGAAAACCCTTTGATTTCTCAGATTCGTGGTGATAAGCCGGTCGTTAAGGTATTGAACAAACGCGATTTGGCAGACCCAGAAATGACTCAGCTCTGGATAGATCACCTTGAGCAAGAACAGAATGTGAAAGCGATGGCTATCACAACGTCTGAGCCTCAGGAAGTTCATAAAATTATGGAACTTTGCCGTAAGCTTGCACCTCACCGCGAAGAAATCGGCAAAAACATTCGTACCATGATCATGGGCATTCCAAATGTTGGTAAATCAACCATCATCAATACGCTTGCAGGTCGTACGATCGCCGTAACGGGTAACCAACCTGCGGTAACGCGTCGTCAACAACGTATCAACCTTCAAAATGGTATTGTTCTATCTGACACGCCAGGAATTTTATGGCCAAAAGTAGAAAACCCGCACAGTGGTTTTCGTCTTGCTGCAACAGGTGCCGTGAAAGATACCGCGATGGAATATGATGAAGTGGCATTTTACACCATCGAATACTTAGCCGCTCAATACCCTGAGAAGCTGAAACAACGTTATCAAATTGAAGAGCTTCCAGAATCTGATATCGAAATCATGGAAGAGATTGGTCGTCGTCGAGGCGCGTTACGTGCTGGTGGCCGCGTTGATCTGCACAAAGTATCTGAAATTCTGCTTCATGAGTTACGTCAGGGAACGTTAGGCCAAATCACTTTAGAACGTCCAGAAATGATTACGCAAGAGCTTATCGAAGTGGAAGTTGAAACCGCGCGTAAAGAAGAAGAAAAAGCCAAACGTAAAGAAGAACGACGTAAACGCTACTTGCGTAACAAGCGTTAATTCCACTCTTTAAACCCTATACCGAAAAGCTCAGCCTAATGCTGAGCTTTTTTATACCAATCTGGATAAGTAGATGGTCTATTAATTGCGCTGGAAAAATCACTTAGAGCAAGGCATAGATTGCAGTAACTAGTTATTCTAATTTCAAAATCTATAACGCAGCTATCAGCGATTTTACCTAGCAAGAATGATTAAATACTTATTTAGATTGGTATTATACCCAACTAGCTATTTTATCGAGTAAGCGGCTTTTATCGGCTGGTTTCACGATGAAATCAGACATACCGGAAGAGTCAATTTTATCCAAAGTAATGCCTGTGCTATCTCCTGTATAAGCAATAATAGGGACCGACGCATAACGCTTGTTAGAGTTTCGAATCACTCTTGATGCTTCAATCCCATCCATCACTGGCATTTCAATGTCCATGAGAATCACATCGATACGCTCTGTTTCTAACGCTTCGACCGCTTGTTGTCCATCTTCTTTCTGAATGACATCAAACCCCTGCTTTTCTAACAACATAGCGGTAAATTTTCGTAGTGACTCGTTGTCATCTACTACCATAATTGTGTGTCGGTCCGGGTGCACTGACGGCACTGTTTCACTGTTGTTTGATGAGACCGTGGTATCACGTGGCTCAAAAAGAATTTGGTCAATGGTATTTGCTGTATTAAGCAACCACGCTTGCGTTTCTACCCATATCGGTTCATTAACTGGCTGATATTCTTTAGGAACTGGATGACGCTCAAATAAGTAAACGATGCGTGCTTCGCTGTAGGCGAACAAGGATTCAAATTGCTGGAGCTGATCAACAGCGCTGTCTAAGCTATGTAAATCAATAAAAATCGCATCGTAATCACAATCATTTTGCTTGTGATCAAGTGCTTCATTGACTTGCATGCACTTCAGCGAAAAACCCATTTGGCTGCTCGTCTCATAACCTCTGGAGAGAAGTATGTCCTGATTCGACACAACAAGAACCCTCTTCAACATAATGAGTTCTTGTTTGATCTTTGTGACAACGTCAGAGTTTAAGCGCGGAAAGCTCAAAGTAAACTGAGACCACTCACCGAGAACGGACTTCGCCTCAATGCTACCGCCAAATGAGGACATCACCTTTTTACAGAATGGCAACCCGAGACCATAGCTTTTTGATTTGCCAGTGGTGTAAAAGTCCTGAAAAATATTGGGAATCACGTCAGACGCGATACCTGCACCATTGTCCGTCACAATGATTTTATTTACCGACTCTTCAGTTTTTAGCTCTACGAGAATATGAAAGTCTTCGGAGCTACGGTGATGAAAAGAATTTTTCAAAAGGTTGTACATAATATATTGAAGCAGTGTGTCACTACCTAAGAAGTAGAATTCGTCCCGCACATCCAGAGAAATAACGCGTTTGTCTGTCGAACGCTCATAGCTGAAACTGTCTATCGCCTGCTCTACAACATCACGAGAGGAATACTTTTTGAAAGTGGAACGCGAAATACGATTTTCATCAATAGAAGTAAGCAATAAATCAATCGTCTCATTCGCTGAATGAATAATACTCTTGGCGTCTTGACTGACTTCATTTAGCAGCGCGATATCTTTACCCGTCATAAGATATTGATCGCCATCGGCCATTTGCTTACCTGGCAATATAGAACGAATCAGCTCTATAGACGTAGAAAGACCACTAAGAGGGTTGCGCATTTCATGAGCGATGCCTGCACCAAAATATTTGGCTAATGACACTTTTGATTCATGTTCAACTTGGTTTCGCACATAGAACATATTGCCAAAAACATAGATAAACAAAAAGATCGGAATATGTGCCCAATCCATTGCAATGTCAATTTGGAAACCTTTTGATACCCAGGCAAAAAACGTCGCTAGCGCAACTCCAGTAAAGGTCTGTGCAAACATGACTCTAGTGACATGTACTAACAAAATGTGCAGGAAGATCGCACACATGAACGACATCACCCAAACTTCGGACCAGTCATTCATCAACAACATATAGAAGAAGAAAAATGGCAAGCAGATCGTAATGGTAACCTGGTAATAAATGGGAATGTAACGATGCAAAGCCGACGGGACACGATTTCTGAAGATAATGCCTAGGAATAATAGTGAGCAGAACAAACGCAGCGGTAAGTTTTCATAAGTTTGTGGAAACATCATTTCCCAAACCACGTAATATAGAGGGAAACCAATAAAACCTAGCCAGCCAACAAGTGTGAGGTTGGGCTCTGCGTACTGATAGACTTTACGCATCGCATCCATATAACCCAACTTACCTGCTTTACTCTGATGTTCCATATCTGTCACTGATTATCATTGTTATTATCTTTTTGGGCGGGTGATTATATAGTACTCAACCACGATAAACAGTATGGAATGGTATAAATATTAAACAATCTTGCTCTTGCCCAACAAAAAGAGCAGCGACCTGCTGCTCTTTATGCGTATAACATCATAAGCTAACGCGATGGCTACGAATAGACAACATGGTCCTCAATGCCATTTACCAAAGCTTGCGCACTCGGCCAACTAAACACTTTTTCCATCACTTCCGTGCCTCCCGGTGCGCGCCAAATACGCTCCTGGCACTCTCGCCCACCGATATGGCGATAAAATTCAATTGCTGAAGTATTTTGTGAAACGACTTCCAGATATAAGCCACTGTCTTTGAAGAATTGTTGCTGCCATTCAGCGGCGGCAAGTAAGAGTTGTTTTCCGATACCACGGCTACGAAACGCGTCATCGACATGCAATGCATCAATAAAAGTTCCACGCTCAAAATCATGGTTACCAAAGATGCAAACAAAGCCAATTAAAAGACCACCCTCTTCTGCAAGTACAATGTGCTGATTAAACGGAGGGTTGGTAAGACGGGTCTGCCAAATCAGCATTTTATCATCCAAAGCATCTTTGTCTAAGTAACTGCTGCTGAGGATACCTTGATAGTGACGTTTCCAACTCTCTGCATGCAGATGCGCGATGCGCTCGTAGTCCTTATATTCCGCTAGTCGTAAATCCATTACGTATTCCTATATTCTTATAAATCCTGCTCTTCCGCCATAACTTGGTCTTTTTCACTAATTTAGACCTTATTTACTGGTAGATTTTCCATAGCTTAAGCCAAAGCTCATTTTTTAATACTACTCATTATTTAATTAAAAGCAAAATATGCCGACAAGTTTATCGAGAATACACTACAAGAATCATCACATTTGTATAACTTCAATTTGACTTACACGTGTACGCTGATATTCTAGCGCACAGTTGTTAGCTCAAAGTCAGGAAAACACTGTGACTCAAAACAGACCACCTATTATCTGGTTGAATATATTAATATTTTCGGCCAGCTTCGTTCTTACTTTCATTGTTGCACCTTGGTATGCCTACCGCTTTGGGTTGGGCTGGGAACATTTGATTTGGGGCATTATTGCGTTCAGTTTTACCAACTTGTCGATTACTGCGGGATATCATCGCCTTTGGAGCCACAAAACGTATGAGGCTCATCCAATTTTACGTTTCGTATTTGCTATAGGCGGTGCGTTTTCTCTACAAAACAGTGCATTACATTGGTCGTCCGATCACCGTGTCCATCACAAACACGTGGATAACAACGATAAAGATCCCTATTCAGCTAAGCGTGGCTTCTGGTACTCACACATTGGCTGGATGCTACGTGATTACAATAAGTCCAAGCAAAATGAATACACTAACTGTCGTGATCTGAAACGCGACAAGATTGTGATGTGGCAACACGACTACTATGTCCCACTTGCGCTAGTGACAAATATCGGCTTTCCCGTTGCCTTGGGACTTATTTATGGTGATGTATGGGGAATGCTACTGGTTGTGGGCGCAGTTCGCTTATTTATGAGCCACCACACGACCTTTTTTATCAATTCATTGGCTCATGTTTGGGGTAAACAGACGTTTACTGACAAAAATACAGCGCGTGATAATGGAATCCTGGCCTTTTTTACCTTTGGCGAGGGTTACCATAATTTTCATCACATCTTTGAGAATGACTACCGTAACGGCGTATATTGGTGGCATTACGACCCAACCAAATGGCTGATTAAATCTTGCTCTTGGTTAGGGTTAACCTCGAAATTACGTACAACGCCGACTTTCAGAATAGAAAAAGCGCGGGCTACCCAATTGTTGAAGACAACTAAAGAAAAGCTAGAATCAAGGCCGAATACACAACCGATTCTCGACCAACTTCAGCAAGAGTTTGATTCTCTCGTTCATCATATGCAGGAGTACTATGAGGTTCGAAAAGAGCTGTTCAGTCAAAAGACCGCAGACGTCGTGAAAAAGTATGAATACTCACTCTGCAAATTGAAGTATCAGCAGATCAAAGCCGAGTTTGAAAGACAACAGCACAGCTGGAACCTTATGGTTCGTCAATACGCGTAACCTTATCCCGACCACCAGTTAAAAAGCTCCGAGTTATCGGGGCTTTTGCTTCTTATATCCCTCTTAATTCACAATCCGCTTTCAACTGCATTTTTTGAATACTTTCTGGACACCAAGTCGTTTTAATTGCAAATCAACCTCAGTGTTTTGTTTCTTTATTAACCATACAATTCAGCATATATCACCTATTAATCCATAATTAAACAAAATAATAAATCGTCGTTACTTATTAAATTATAATTTGTTTTAGATCATGTAAGTCCCAGATTCAACTCGTGCCACAGACAAGAATTCTGTACATTCTCTGTCATAAATTGACAC
The DNA here is from genome assembly GCF_003443775.1 of Vibrio sp. dhg. Classification (NCBI taxonomy): domain Bacteria; kingdom Pseudomonadati; phylum Pseudomonadota; class Gammaproteobacteria; order Vibrionales; family Vibrionaceae; genus Vibrio; species Vibrio sp. dhg. The sequence goes on from NZ_CP028944.1 coordinate 364,540, forward strand.
AGTTTCATCCTTTTTTTCATTACATCTGGAGACACTTATGCTAGAGCTCTTAATTGGCTTAATAGTGACCATTGCCGTGGGCTACTTTATTGTCAAAGGCTATAAAGCAGCCGGCGTGCTTTTAACTGCAGGTATTAGTTTACTTCTCATGACTGGCTTTTTAGGCCACCAAGTTCTGCCATCAAGCATCACTTCAACAGGAAACATGGTAACGGACTCATTAGAATACGTTAAATACATGCTTCAGTACCGTGGTGGTGGCTTAGGCATGCAGATTATGCTGCTTTGTGGTTTTGCGTCTTACATGACACACATCGGTGCCAACAACGTAGTAGTAAAACAGTTCTCGAAACCACTTTCTGTCATTAAGTCTCCTTATGTTCTTTTAGTTGCAGCGTACATCGTGGCTTGTTTGATGTCTCTAGCAGTAAGCTCAGCGACTGGTTTAGGTGTACTTTTGATGGCAACGCTATTCCCGATGATGGTAGCGATGGGTATCTCGCGCCCAGCAGCCGTTGCAGTCTGTGCGTCACCAGCCGCGATCATTCTTTCTCCGACTTCAGGCGATGTGGTTATCGCTGCAGAGAAATCAGGACTGGCTCTTGATGTATTTGCTGTGCAAACCGTTCTACCTGTATCGATTTGCGCCATCATCGTCATGGCTGCGGCTGCTTTCTTCTGGAACAAGTATCTGGATAAGAAAGAAAATACGCCAATGGAAAAAATTGATGTATCAGAAATCAAAGCTGATGCACCGGCGTTTTACGCAGCACTGCCGTTTTTGCCAATCTTCGGTGTCTTTCTCTTCAATGGCCGTACCATCCCAGGCTTAAGTCTGGATATCTATACCATCGTGGTTGGCTCTATTTTCTTGGGTGCGATTATTCATTACGTTGTAAACAAGTTTGACGGCAAAAAGTCTCTGGAAGATCTAGATTCTTGTTACGAAGGTATGGCCGACGCGTTTAAAGGCGTAGTAATGCTGTTGGTTGCTGCTGGTGTGTTTGCGCAAGGTCTGATGTCTATTGGCGCAATTGATAACCTACTTCACCTAGCGGATCAGGCTGGTGCTGGCGGCATTGCTCTTATGCTGATTTTGACAGCCCTAACTGTTGCGGCAGCAATCGCTACAGGCTCTGGTAACGCACCATTCTATGCTTTTGTTGAGCTTGCTCCTTCACTGGCAGCGAAAATGGGCCTGAACCCTGCGTTCTTAATCATCCCAATGCTGCAAGCATCGAATCTAGGTCGCACGATTTCTCCGGTATCAGGCGTCATCGTAGCCACATCTGGCATGGCGAAAATAAGCCCATTCGAAGTGGTTAAACGTACCTCTGTACCTGTACTGGCAGGCTTGGTAACAGTAATCATAGGCACAATGGTACTGGTACCAATGAGTGCTTAGTACGTCTGGTGACAACATCTAGTTTCAAAAATCACAAAGGCCCGATGTAACGTCGGGCCTTTTCATTTATAGCAGTGTTACTCCAGTCTTCTATTACCTCTTCCCTGTCTTTCCAATCACTCTCACAACTTATTAACATTATTCAACACGTGACATATTTCGCGTATGTGTAACGGTATTCGCGTTAGAGTTTGCTTACTGTGTCAGCAGCTTATATAAAAAACTAAACTTACTCGAAACCTGGAACTGATTATGACTGCACTGATCGTCTTTATTGTTATTGTTCTACTTATCGCGGCATACGCCATTAGCATCTACAACAAACTGGTGACTCTGCGAAACCGATTCAAAAACAGCTTTGCTCAAATCGAAGTTCAACTTAAACGCCGCTACGACCTAATTCCAAATTTAGTCAACACCGCGAAAGGCTATATGGAGCATGAGAAAGAGACATTCGAGCGTGTAATTCAAGCACGAAACCAAGCATTATCAGGTCTTAAGGCAGCGAGTGAAGCGCCAGACAGCGATGCTGCGATAAGCCAACTTAGCCAAGCAGAAGGCATGTTACAAAGCGCTCTAGGTAAACTTAATGTTGTAGTTGAAGCTTACCCAGAGCTAAAAGCCAATGAGACGATGAGCCAACTGCAAGAAGAGTTGACCAGTACAGAAAATAAAGTCGCGTTTGCACGTCAGGCATTTAATGATTCGGTAACCAGCTATAACATCTACAAACAAACTTTCCCTCCCGTCATTTTTGCCAACATGTTTGGATTCCACGACGGTAAATTGCTCGAGTTTGCTGATAGCGAAGCCATCCAAGAAGCGCCGAAGGTTGAGTTTTAATGGATTTTTTTCACCATCAAGATACTGCACGTCAGCGAACCGGGCTTTTAGTCATGCTGTTTGTGTTGGCAATATTAGCCATCACCAGTCTGGTTAGTATTGCATCGATTGGTATCTATTTTGGCACCACTGGTAAGCCATTTGATACCCAAAACGTCATAACTTATGGTTTGTTAAGCTTTGCCGGAGTAACGTTAGTTGTCTTCGTTAGTTCATTCATTCGGCTTAGCGAGCTAAGTTCAAATGGTGGACGCGGAGTGGCAGAAAGTATTGGTGGCAAACTTATTTCGCCAGATACGTTAGATTCGAAGCACAGGCAACTGCTTAATGTCGTTGAAGAGATGGCAATTGCATCAGGCATTCCTGTTCCTTCTGTCTACTTGATGGCAGAAGAACAAGGAATTAACGCTTTTGCCGCAGGTATGAGTATCGACGACGCTGTCATTGGCGTAACCCAGGGAGCCCTTGATAGCTTTAATCGTGATGAACTTCAGGGCGTCATCGCTCATGAATTTAGCCATATCCTGAATGGCGACATGCGCCTCAACACTCGACTGATTGGTGTCTTATTCGGCATTACGTGTATCGCTCATTTTGGCCACTTAGTACTGGATAATTCTCACCGTACATCTCGTGGACTTTCTCGTAGCTCTTCAGATTCCAGCAAAGGATATGCCGCCATTCTACTGATCGCTATCGTCTGTCTGATACTTGGTTGGTTGGGCACACTGTTTGGTTCTATGATAAAAGCCGCGATCTCTCGTCAGCGTGAGTTTTTAGCTGACGCGAGTGCCGTTCAGTTTACGCGTAACGATCAGGGAATAGCAGGCGCACTCAAAAAAATTGGCAGCAATTCTCACGGCTCGACACTTGATACCAAAGCAAGTGACGAAATGAGTCATATGATGTTTGGACAAAGTAAGCTCTCCGGATTTTCTGGTTTGTTTGCAACTCACCCACCGCTTGATGAAAGAATTCGCCGTATTGAGCCTAACTGGGATGGAAACTATTCGCACCTGACTGACAATAGCAGTGCCACTTTTACTGGTGCTCAAATAAGCGGATTTGCGGAAAACGCACCACTAACTCCCAACAAGCCAGATACAGCGCCCGTTCAGTTCAATGACGCAGGCCAGCGGTTAATTGAACAACTACCTTCAGAACTTGTGGACCTTGCTCGTGAGCCCTACAGCGCACGCTTCATTACTTTCCTTATCATCTTCGATGGCAGTGATATTCAACGAGAGATGATAAAATGTCACATACCGCCTTCCTCTCAAACGAAGCTACTCCCTTGGCTCGAGTACGAAATACCGCTTCATCTTCGCTTTCCTTTGCTTGAATTAGCAATACCCGCCCTTAAATCCCTTAGCGAAGGTCAGCGAAATAGACTTTGTGAAGTGCTGCGTGATCTTTCTCAAACTGATAATGATTACTCGCTGGAAGAATGGTGCGTGATCAACTTGCTGGAAAAACAGTTACTTGTTTCTTTTGGGAATACGAAGCAGCAAAAAACATTAAAACAGCTAAAAGAAAGTGTGTTTTGGTTGCTCAGGGAACTGGCTTGGGTTAGCCACTCCCAACAGGATCATGCACAACACGCGTACCACTCTGCGCTCGCTTGTTTGGGGTTTCCTAAACATGATTTAGAAAAAGCAAATAACAACTGGAGTTTGAGCCGTGCTGCGTTGGAACTGCTACTGCAGTTAAAACCAAAAGAACGAGAAAGGTTTGTTAAGGCATGCCGACTCGCAATCGAGTCTGATGGTGAAGTTACGGTCGCAGAAGGTGAGCTTTATCGCGTTGTGGCTTGCTTCCTTGAAGTACCAGAACCGCCACTAACGATATCTGGTTAGAAACGTGTCTTTGTTTTTCGCCTTTAAAACAAAAAGCAAAACGCCAGCGAATTATCGCTGGCGTTTTTCTAACATTATCTTTTTTACGCGGCTTTAAAGCGCTCTGGAACTCGTGTAACGCTTTGGCGGTAACTAAACCACAGATACGTTACTGCCAGAGAGAAGAAGAAGTAAGACAACGCAAACACTATAGGCGAAGTAATCAGTTCCGCAGACATACCCCACATTACACCCGTAACGGTAATTGCCAATTTAGACAGCATGCCACAGATCAACAAGAACAGCGCAAGTTGCGGGAAGCGAGAGCTACGAAAAGCGAAAAAGTAGCAGCTACCAACAGCCAAGGAAGCGATAGAAAGACCTAACATAAATGAATGGAAATGCTCTGCCGATGCCACACCTGCAGAAACAGAAGCGAAAAGCACTAGGAACAGTTTCATAAGTTACCTCACAATAAATCGAAAAAAGCATCCCTTCATAAATGAAAACTCATTTTTCGCTATATTCTGCTCATTTTGCATGCTATTACAAGCACATTTTTTGCTCGCTTTATGTACAACCCACCCAACCAAATAACCTTATTACAAAAGGTTAACAACTTAATCCTTATAAATCCTTTGTATCCAATACTTAGCTTTAGAAGCTCTCATTTTAGGCAATCTTGTCACAAAGTGTTAACACAGAAATATTTCGTAACTTTTCTCTAAAAATGTGAACTAAATATCTAAGTTCAACATTTTCACCTAATTTCTTTACAGCATCAAACAAGACAACGACACCACCCAACCCCATTAACGAGTTATTTACATCTATCGCCGTAGAGGTGCACATGGTTTTATAGATTCAAATAAATTTTAAAACTAACCTCAAAAAGAGATTCCAATCACATATTTATTGGTTATAATCCGCGCCAATTGCGTCAAATGTTGAAAAACGCAAACTTATTTTTATAAAAAACACCTTTAAACCCACCACTCTTTAATGCTGGAGAGAAGGAATTCTAAATGCTGATTGTCAGCGATTGATTCCATACTCCCGACAAAGAGTTAACCGAGAGAAAAAATGAGTAAGATTGATAAAGCGATGCGCATCCTGCTAGCAGGTTTCTGCATCAACCTTTGTCTTGGCATCCTATATGCCTGGAGTGTATTCAATAAGGCACTGGTAACTGAGTCCGGTTGGACAGCTGCGGAAGCTTCTGCACCGTACGCAACTGCAACCATCACTTTCTCTATCTGTCTTCTTGTTGCAGGCATCCTACAAGACCGCATGGGTCCACGTTTAATCCTTATTCTTGGTACGGTTCTAACAGGTTTGGGCATGATCGCATCTGGCTTTGTTGACTCACCATTGATGCTGAACATCACTTTCGGTGTGATCACTGGTGCTGGTATCGGCTTTGGTTACGCATGTTTGTCACCTTCTGCAATGAAATGGTTCCACGCCTCTAAGAAAGGTATGGTTAACGGAATCATCGCAGCAGGTTTTGGTCTGGCAGCTATTTACCTAGCGCCTGTAACATCTGCATTGATCGAAAGCCTGGGCATCCAAACCAGCTTTATGATTCTTGGTGTTGGTGTTCTGGCGATTGCCGTTCCACTTGCAGCAACCATTAACAACCCACCAGCCGATTACACGCCAGCAGAGCCTAAAGTAAAAGAAGGCCAAGCACCTAAAGCGCTTAAAAAGTCTGACGATTTAACCTGGAAAGCGATGCTGAAAACGCCACAGTTCTACTCACTATGGATCATGTATGCGTTTGCAGCTTCTGTTGGTCTTATGATCATCGGTAACATCACGACAATTGCAAGTGTTCAAGCTAACCTGCCTAACGCGGTTTACCTGGCGTCTATTCTTGCAGTATTCAACTCAGGTGGTCGTGTTGTTGCTGGTATGCTTGCAGACAAAATTGGTGGCGTTCGCACGCTTCTGCTTGCTTTCATCCTGCAAGGCGTCAACATGGCGTTGTTCGCAACGTTCGATTCAGAGTTTACCCTAATCATTGGTACCGCTATCGCAGCAGTTGGTTACGGCACACTTCTGGCTGTATTCCCTACTCTTACAGCAGAATTCTACGGTCTGAAAAACTACGGTACTAACTATGGTGTGCTATACACAGCATGGGGTATTGGTGGCGCTATTGGTGCAGCTGTAGTTGGTTACTCAATGACTAACGGCGAAGGTTACACTCTGGCTTACACCGTTTCTGCAGCAATGATGGCAGTATGTATCGTATTAGCGTTCATCACTAAGCCACTAACTGAAGCAAAAGTTGCGAAGCTTAAAATCGCATAATTGTGGATTGATTTGATGATGAAAAGGCTTAACCTATTGGTTAAGCTTTTTTGTTATCGGTATAAAAATCCTGTCGAATTATGCAAAAACCTGTCGAACTTGCACCAGATTACTATTTAGATAATTTCCTCAAACTAACCCAACATGCTACGCATTGGTACAGTGACTTATTACTAGAGGAAGAGCACCGTTGGCTCACAACATTCAAGCAACTGGACAAACCATCACAATGCCTGTTAGTGCGACTGTATAGCCGTAAAGGGTGTTGGTTTCGCAGTGATAAACTCAATTATCAGGAAATTCCCTCTCTTCACCAAGCCCTGTCAGAGCTCGAACAATCGGAACTTATTGAGCTATCCCCTGCGCTTTCTCACCAAGAGTTGGCGGCTAACTTACTGACCAAGTCAGAAATCTCTGCGCTTTACCCTGAGCTACCTAAATCACTAAAAAAAGACAATCTCGTTGAGTGTTTGAGCAATACTGAGTTCAACCAGTTTGATTTACTAGAATTTTCTGTGATCCGGCTGAATGCCGCTCATATGATTGATGTCTTGCTCACGTTATTTTTCGCCAATACTCATCAGGATTTAAGCCAGTTCGTACTCGATGATCTTGGCTTGCATCAGTTCGAACACTATCAGTTAAGCAAAGAGCGCCGATTTTTTGATTCGCGAGAGCAAATTGATAGATTGATTGAACTCAGTCAACTCTCAAACCTGTACTGGCAATTTGATCGTAAAGATAAGACCAACCTTGACCTGCTCATTGAAGCGATGCCAAGCCCCGTCAAACATGACTACGTGGATAGAAAGCGTGAACACATGCTTAACGACATAGCCAGAGACTACGAGCGTATCAATGAACTTGAAATCGCACTGGCGCTTTTTGAGCAAACCCACCTCCCACCGAGTAGAGAACGCCGCGCACGCATTTATGATAAATTGGAGCAAAACACGCGACTGAGTGACATTGTCACAAGTATGTTAGAAGCACCTATCAATGCCTCCGAGTTTGAAGTGGCACAAAAGCTAGAACAACGCGTAAAGCGAAAACTTGGACAAAAGGTACCAAGAACACCCAAGCCACAATGCAATGAACATCGTCTAGAGCTGGATTTATCACAACAACGTGTCGAACTTGTCACCAAGGAACACTTTGAAAAATTGGGCTGGCAAGTATTTTATGCAGAGAATACGTTGCTCAATGCACTGTTTGGTTTAACCTTCTGGGACGCCATTTTTGCTCCCGTAGAAGGCGCTTTTATAAACGCCTACCAACATCGCCCACTCGATTTGTATCACAGTGACTTTGCTTCTAAACGCGAAAAGTTAATCACATCCGCGTTCAATAGCCTCGAAACTGGAAATACAAAACAGTTAATAGAAAGATACGATGCCAAGATTGGGATAAGCAATCCGTTCGTTCATTGGGGCGCGGTAAGTAAAGCGCTTATCGAACATGCACTCACAACCATTCCGACGTCAATGCTAGTCGATCTATTAAGCGTCCAACTCCGTGATCTCAAGCTCTACCGTAATGGTATGCCGGACCTAATTGCATTTAAGGGAGATCAATTTGAATGGATAGAAGTGAAAGGCCCTGGTGATAAACTGCAAGACAATCAATGGCGCTGGATTAAAGAGTTTAACCGACTTAAGGTACCGTTTTCAGTCTGTTACGTGACTGCCAAAACAACCACATAATGAGGATAACAAGGGGATTATCCAGATGTACCAACACACGGACAGTCACTCGGTAGAATTAACTGAATGCTTTGAGGTAACACTTCGAAACGTATTTTACGCGAGCGATATGGCTCCCCATCTAAATTCAGAGGTAATGGATTTGGGAAGTCAATTTCCAACCAGCTTGTCCGTGTGTGCTTAACGAACTCGCCTGTAATCCTTGGGTTATTGATCTCTTCGATCACTTTAGGCAAGTCATGAGGTAAGAATGGACAAACCAGCGTTAAATCCATTAAACCATCATCGATCATCGCGTTTGGAGCCAACGATTGGCCACCGCCCGCCAAACGGCCATTGCAGAATGCACCGAGTAATATCCCACCTTCGTAGCTTCCGTCATCGACTGTGATGGTTCCATCGTACGGTTTAAAGCCCAAAGCTTTTACCACACCTGTCAGAGTATAAGCTCCGCCACCTAAAAAATTCTTCAATTCGACTGGTGTTTCAGTGGTAATTTCGGCACCAAACCCTGCCGTAGCGACATTGATAAAGTAACGATCATTCGCTTTTACACAATCAACAGAAACGGATTGTCCATTCACAGCCAAAGACAAGGCGTCAGAAATAGAAACAGGAATACGATTGGCAGTAGCAAAGTCATTGGCGGTGCCAAGTGGAATTATCGCCAGTTCAGGCCGCTGGTCGTCTTCAATTTGAGCAATCGCCGAAACTGCTTCATTGATCGTCCCATCGCCGCCAGCAACAACAATACGCGTAATCCCTTCATTTACGGCTTCCTTAACTAAACGCGACATGTCTTGAGATTCCCAAGTCACACGAACTTGCACGTCGACGCCTTGCTCGCGCGTCTCCATAATTGCGTTTCTTAGCTCGGGTATGCCAGCCTTTTTGCCGTTTAGTATCGCTCGTATTGTTTTCATTGAAATCCGTCTCTGTGGCTTAGTAGCGTATCTTACTGCTCAGTACTTTCGAGAGTGTAGACAAAAACTCCCTACTTAAAACGGTTAAAGTGGTCTGTTTGATAAATAACTAAGATTTACCCAAATACGGCGTCAAAAAGGCACTCACTTCCTCACCGCAAACTCCGACTTCTACTTCAACACCAGCTTGCTCTAAGATAGCGATACCACGGCCCCTGTTGCGAGGATCGGGATCGAGCATGGCAACGACAACCTTTTTGATGCCAGTATTTACCAATGTCACCGCACAGGCAGGCGTTCTTCCAACAAACGAACAAGGCTCAAGTGTCACATAAGCGGTGACCTGCTCTAACGTTCCCTTGTATCCATTCAACGCTTCCACTTCGGCATGATTTCCACCGATAGCCTGAGTGTAGCCCTCGGAGACGATCTGACCGTCTTTTACTAAAACACAGCCTACTGGTGGATTAGGTTGACACGCTGGTAGTGCATTTCTAGAAATCTCCAACGCACGGCGCATAAATTCTTGGCTCATGTAACATCTATTCTTTAATGAAAAACAAAGGACTATAGTAGCGCTCAGCTTTATTCAATACCATCTCTTTGCTTTAACTTATCCAATTGGGGTAAAGCTTTTGGTATGCGAAGTTTAAGATGCTTTTGTTTCGTCTGAATTTTGCGCCACATCGACTTGATCAGGCTAGAACTGCATTCTCCACTTTGCATTCGAGATGAGCTTTTCTGCCATGAGTCACTGGAATCTGCATGGCGCATCTCCAATTCAGAAGCGTTCACTCGTAATTGCCTGTAAAGGACGGCTCTCGCCTCTCCCCAGCGATTTTCTTTGAGTAATCGATGCAAGTTCAGCCATGGTGGAATTGGCCTTGAACGGTAATAGCGCTTGATGGCTAGAAGGAAAACAACCCCCAAAACCAAAGTGCTCACCAGACCGATAATCCAGACGAAATAGGCTTTAACAAACGACTTTAACGTATGTTTTGCTTGAAATGATTGTCCTTCAATCACGATGCTTTCTAGCTGCTGCGTTTCGCTGTTCCACCATTGGAACTCATAAGCAGGTAACGAGAACTCACCGCCCTGCTGAATCACATACACACTTTCTTCAGTTCGGGTAGATTGATAGTCTCCACGCGTTTGTGTATCGGTAAGCTGATGAGGCTGCAAGTAAGTTTGATAACTATCGTTAGACTCACCTTTTAGCAGGTCAGGTAGTAATACCGACAAGCTGTCCTGTGCGGTTATCGTTACTTTTCGCGTGATCGCATCGCCAACTTTTAGCGGTTCAGAAGACGTTTCCCACTCTTGATTTACGTCGACTTGTGTCGCAGTAAACCACTGGGTATTGTCGCTCAATAAGCCAGACGGTAACGATGCTGAAAACCGAATTGGCTGCGTGTAAAGGGTTCCTGAGACGTTTTTTCCATCAGGCGCTGAAACCTGAACCCTCACAGCAATCGGAGGAACGACAAAATCACCCGATACTTGAGGATACAACGTCACTTCCCAACGTTGGCGCGACCAGGTTTGCCCACCTTTTCTCTCAGTGAAATTGGTTGCCAGTTGGTTACGTTGTTTGGCAATCACATCCGGAATTTCCACAGAGCCAATCCGCGTTCCGCCAGTAAACCAGCGCGGCGTCGCCACCTCTATAGTCAGAATGACTTGCTCGTTGACACTGAAGTTGGGTGAGTTACGATTTTCCTCGTTACTTGTCGCTTTACCAACCCACGCTTTTATCTCCACATCATGATTGCGCTGTAACTGATTGATATCTCTTGCAAACACTAAACTGCTTGTGCAGAAACTTGCTAATACTATGAAGACGCAAGAGAGATAACGGCTCGTAACCCGTCGAAATAACTCCATCATTGCATCACCTCCTCGTTGCGCTCACTGGCATCATCGGCAATTTCACTCGTTGAGGGCGAGTTGAGTTGGATTTGAAATTTTGCACGCAGAAAGTCCCTTGGATCAGACTCGACACGTTTTAGCCACTTATCTGCCACCTCTTGATTGCCTAATATGTCTGCGGCACTCAGTGTCTCTTTGATCATCATTTCTTGCGACGTTTTCTCTTCCGCCCCTTCTGCTGTTTGCGGATTATCACCAAGCTCAGTCGACATCTCTTGCTCCGTTCCGGCCTGACTTTCACTCATCTGGTTGATGTCCTCAACAATGCCGCCGATGACTTTCAAATTATGCTCAACATCAGGGCGTAACGCTTGGCTTAGTGTTGGTTTGTTCGCCAATGATTGAAGCAAGTCTCTCGCTGCCAAGTATTCACGTTGACGTGCCAATGCGCTGGCCGCGTTGTATAAACCAAAGTCTCTAACTTCTTCCGAAGGATCATTCTGCATTTCTAAAAACGCGCTATGGGCTAGCTCAAATTCACTGGCATAGTAATAAGCGGTTCCTTTTCGTAACGGATCTGAGAAATGCTTTGCCGCATCCAAATACGCTTGTTTGCTGAACAACCGCTGTCCTTGTTGATCAGGTGTCAACCACAAGTCCCACCACCACTGGGCGGCTTTGTCGAACGTCGTCACTTTTTGTACAACTTGAGGTTCTTCGGCTTTTAGCGATACATTTTCAGCCATTACCTCGCCGGGCATCATCACGCTTCCAGATACCATTGCGATCAAGCACCATTGAACTAACCAACCTTTTCGGAACCAGATCAGCATAATCAATGCAATAGGAAACAAAAGCACATACCCCATGTCTTTCCATGGCATAGAAGACTCACCATTCAGCTGCATATTACGCTCTACATACCGGCTCAATTGCTGAATGTCTGTGTTATCAACACTTACTTCCATAAGTCTTCCATCAGTTTTACTTGCAAGTGTTTGCAGCGAATCGAGATCGATCGGGTTATTACTGACAACATCAGGGTTGCCAGCGGCCAGTATCAACAGCTGATAGGGTTTATCGGCAAAATAATCTTCATACTTACTGATGGTGGCGGGGTTAACACCATCCGTCACTAAGAGTACCGTTGAGCCGGCTAATCCTTGTAATTGCTGGTCAATAAGAGGTAATGCCTGCTCCGCGAGTTTACCTTTAACCGGCATAATTTCGGGATCAATTGCCGCGAGGAATGGGTCAAAAACAGCGCTGTCTTGTGTGATCGGCATAGCGACGTGTGCAGTTCCCGCAAACACCACCAACCCCGTTTTACCACCTTTTCTTTCAGCGAGTAGATCACGGATTTTCTGTTTAGAACGCTCTAAGCGACTTGGCGGCAGATCTTTTTGCAACATAGAGCCGCTATTATCCAAAACCACCAGCATTGACGCTTTGTCCTCACCAAATGGTGACGCCTCTCGCTGCCAACTTGGGCCCGCACAAATCAAAATGGCGATGAATACATTGACCATCAGGAGTTTTAGTGGCAATTGTTTCCGCCAGCCATGCTCACCTATCGTCAGTACCTCACGGAGATGATCGGGCAGGATGTCTTTCCAGCTTGGTTTGCTCTCCTCATGCCAGCGCAGCCAAATCAGGAAAACCAACGGGATCAGCGCCAATAGCCACAAAGGACGAATGAAATGAAACTGAGTAAAAAATTGCGTTAAGCTGAGAGAATCAAACATCGTGCTCTCCTACCGATACTTTCCCCGTCGAAAAGCGCGCTTTGGTTCTTCGTCTGAGTGTCGCTACGCTGAACGCGAGCAAATGCGTCAATACCACCAAGACCATCAGGTAATGGTGCAAACTTTGTTTAGGCCGATAGGTCGTACTTTCATACAACTCTGGCTCAATCAGGCTGATTTTTTCATAGGCCTTTGCCAACTCGTCCCGGTTGAGCGCTTCAAATGCCTCGCCTCCTGATTCAGCCGCGATTCGTGTAATCGTGTCCATATCAAGCGCCGTTTCACCAATGGTTTGGGGATCGCCCATCGCGATAACGTGCACGCGAACCCCCTTCGCTTTTGCCACTTTTGCCGCGTCTATTGGTTCAACAAAACTGCCAGTGTCGTTGCCATCAGTTAATACAATCGCAACTTTTTCACGCTCTGTCGCTTGCGTTAACTCACTACGAGCCTTATCGCTCTGCTCAAACACTTTTATGGCTAACCCAATCGCATCTCCAAGGTGCGTACTCTGCCCAGCCATAGCAACGTCAGTTTGATTAAGCAGTTCTAACCACACGCTTTGATCAGCAGTAAACGGGGTTTGCACAAATGCAGCGTCACCAAACAGCACCAAACCAAGTCGATCGCCTTTACGTGACTGCACGAAATCTGCCAATACTTCTTTGGCGGCTTCTAAGCGAGAGATTTTTTCACCCGTACGCGAGGTAAAATCAACCTCAGCCATTGAGCCAGAAAGATCAACCACAACCATGACATCTCTACCAAGGCTTTCACGAACTTGCGGCTCACCCAGAATCGTGGGCTTAGCCATCGCACAGACAACCAATATCCAAGAGAGAATTAACGTCGCGCGCTGCCACCAACTTGGCGTTAGCTGGCTTGCACCTTCTGACGGAGTTTCACCAATGGCTTCAACCAGTTGAGTAAAAAACGGGACTTTAATCGCTGTCTGTTTAGTGCGGTAAGCAGGAACCAGATAATAAACCACGAGTGGAAAGGGCAAAATAATCAGCCATAAAGGGTGCGCAAACTCAAAGCCAGACAGCCCCATAAAAGAGTGGAGATCATTCATTCTGACCACCTTGCTTTGGCTCTGTTCCTGGCGTTGATATATTTGAGCCAGACGTATGCGAATGCTCTTTGACCCAAAAGTTTGCTTTCTCGATCAAAAGCACTCGCTGTTGATGCGAAAGCTCGATGTTGGGATTAATGATACTCTTGAGCCACAATGTGGAAACTTCATCATTGAAAGCCTGTTTTTTCGGTTCCAGCTCGTCAAGTTTAGAAAGAAAAGCACCATCAAACCGTCTCGCATTGCGACTGTCTATATGAATCAAAACAATTTTTAGAATCGAGAATAGCGTTTTCGGCATCTCCCTGTCGCTTGGATTAATCTGACTGATCATATCCAATGCTTCCTTGCGATAGCGGTTTATCCACCATTTACTCAGAATGCGATAAGCCATGTACACTAAAGCCAGCACGGATATCACAGCTAGAATTTTCCAACCAATAGTTTGAGGATACCAGCTGACACTGGGCGGTACGGTTACGTCATGAAGCTCACTCAGAATGTAAGAGCCAGGGGGTTGCGGAAGATCACTCATCTAGCGCCCTCCTACCAATTTTTGAAACTCTTTGACATGCTGGCCAGTGGTATCAAGCTCAATGTAAGGCAGATGCTTAATTGCCATCAGTTGCGCTAAAGATTGACGCTGCACGTCTGTTTTCGCTTCCAGTTTTGCGCTTGCAGCTTGCACTTTTGCTTTACTATCCAAATTGAGCTGATATTGACCATCACCAACCACCCATTTTGATGTTGCTAAGTCATCAGGCAGTGTTTGTTCAAGTGGATCACTGACCATCACGGCGAGAATGTCGTTGTGCTGTTGAAGCTGTTTCAGGTGGTCGAGGTGCTGCTCTTCACAGTCACTCCAGTCGCTAATAAAAATCAGCGTGGATTGTTTGAGCTTCATTCGCTTTATCAACTCAATCCAGCGACTAAACGTTACTTTTTCAGAATCAACCGAATCAACGCTAAGGGATTGGTTCGCCCGTGATAAGTGCTTTAACTGTGTTAAAAGATCGTTTTGCGAACGCTGTGGTTTTGAATGAAACAGGGCTTGATGGGAAGCAATAACAAATCCTACTCGGTCACCATCTTTTAATACTCGCCACCCACACATTGCTGCAACTTCTGCAGCAACTACGGACTTCATCACCTCTGTGGAAGCAAAAAACATCGCACTGCGTTGATCAACACAGACGATGACATTGCGATCTTTTTCTTCGGTATAACTACGCACATGAGGCTTTCCCGTGCGCATCGTCACTTTCCAATCGAGATTACGAATATCATCTCCTAATTGGTAATGACGTAACTCTTCAAAATTCAGTCCGCGACCGCGAAAAAGAGAGTTGTGTCGCCCAGATAACACACTGCCAGCTTTCAGGTGAGGGAGTAAACTAAACGACTCAGCTTGCGCTTGTAAACGCACCAGCCTTGCGTAATCACAATATAAACGGTGATCTATCTCTTCAGGTTTAGGAGCAAGTGTCGGCTTTGCCATATTGCCACCACTTATCCGATTTCAACGTAATCGAGCAATTCCTCAACGACTCGTTGATGATCCACACCGTCAGCTAGCGCGTCATAGGTGAGTGAGAATCGGTGTCCTAATACTGATGGAACCATAGCACGGACATCATCAGGTGTGACATAGTCACGTCCTTGAAGCCAAGCATAGGCGCGAGCACACTTATCCAACGAAATTGAAGCGCGAGGACTGGAGCCAATTTCAATCCATTTAGCTAATTGCGAGTCTGCATAGCGCTCTGGCTTACGCGTCGCCATCACCAACGCGACAATATAGTCTTCAACTAATTCAGAAACCGCGACATCGGGCAATTGGCGACGTGCTTCTAAAACCAAATCGGGCTCAATATGCTGTGGCGTCACCAACTCGGAACTGGTTTCCGCCCCGAGCTCTTCACTACGAACCAGACGAATGATCTCTCGCTCTGCAGCATCTTCCGGGTAGTCCACCGTAACCTTCATAATAAAGCGGTCCATTTGCGCTTCAGGCAGAGGGTACGTCCCTTCTTGCTCGATCGGGTTTTGCGTCGCTAGTACCATAAATAGATCGGGTAACACATGCGTTTTATCGCCAACAGTTATTGTGCCTTCAGCCATGGCTTCTAGCAGCGCGGCCTGCACTTTGGCAGGAGCACGGTTAACCTCATCGGCAAGGACAATGCTGTTAAAAATGGAACCCGGCTGAAAATGTAGCTGCGGTTTGCCATCTAACTCCTGATAAACCTCGGTTCCGGTGACGTCCGAAGGTAGAAGATCAGGCGTGAACTGAATGCGACCGAAACTAGTGTTCAGAAGATTGGCTAATGATTTTACTGAACGTGTTTTTGCGGTACCCGGTAAACCTTCCAACAGAATATGTCCATTGGTCAATAAACCAATCACCAACGCTTGCACCACGTGGCTTTGACCAATGACGCTTTTCTCTGTCTCTTCAATCAACTTATTAATTGCTTGCTGCGCGTTGTTCATTCGTCTTCCTTACTTAGAATTCTGTTGTTGTAAAATCTGAGATAGACCCACCAGCATAGGTAAGGTGTCATCGAAGAAACGGCGAATACCAGAACAAAGGTAATTCAGCCCTTCTTCACCATCCGGCGTCTTAATAAGGCGATTTTTAGGACATTCGCCCCAACAGTATTTAAGGTAAGGACATTTCTTACAGTAGTCCGGCAATGAATCTCGCTTTGCCATACCAAAGCTAAACTGACGCGTAGAGAACGCCATCTCGTTCAACGAATGTTCGTGAATATTGGAGAGTTTGTATTCTGGATAAACGTAATGGTCACAACTGTACACATCGCCATTGTGCTCTATCGCCAATCCTTTACCGCAAAACTCTGAGGTAATGCAGAGTTGCGCTGGTTTACCCATCACCTGAGCAACCGCCGTTTCAAACAGGTTGACCAACACACGGCCGAGATCATTGTTCACCCACTCAACAAACATTTCACTAAGGAACTTGCCCCAATCATCAGGGTCCACCGACCAATCCGTCACCACTGACATTGGATGTCCAGGCTTGGCTAACTCGCTCCCCATGACAGGGATCATCTGTTCGTTCCAGAACTGTGGCGCGGTAGTGTGAAAGTCATTCGCTTCAACCACGGGCGCAAGCTGAATATAAGTCACGCCCAACTCGCGAGTGAGGAATCGATAAATTTCCACAGGGTACTTAACGTTGTGGCGGTTAACCGTCACCAGCGCATTAAACCGCACCCCATGACGCTGAAGTTTCTCAACCGCTTTCATCACCAGATGAAAAGTCGGCTTACCACTTCGCGTTTTACGGTATTTGTCGTGCAGCTCTTCTGGACCATCGATAGATAAGCCGACCAGGAAGTTATTCGCTAATAAAAATTCACACCACTCATCATTGAGTAAGATACCATTCGTTTGTAAATCGTTTTCAATACGAATTCCGTTAGGTTTGTATTTCTTCTGTAGCTCAACCACTTTACGGAAGTAATCTAAGCCAAGCAGTGTTGGCTCGCCGCCCTGCCATGAAAATACGATTTCTTCGCCATCTTGACTCTCAATATAACTCTTAACAAACGCCTCTAAGGTTTCATCATCCATCTTGGGTTGTTTTGGTTGATGAAGCAGGTTTTCTTTGTGTAAGTAAAAGCAATATTGGCAGTCAATGTTGCACTTTGCGCCGCCGGGTTTCGCCATCACATGAAAGCGGCGTTCATTTCCATGCTCGGATTTAAATGCCGTTTTCATCGGAACAATTGGCATAGCCGTAGAATGACGTGGTGAAGTTTTGCTCATGCAGCCTCTCTTTTGAATGTTGGCTTTTCTACTTTCTTTTTTAAGTATGGCGCTCCTGAGAGCGCCATTCATTTTTATTCTAGTCTTCGCTTAAGTGCAAGGTTACTTAGGAACAAATGAACCTGCTTCCATACGTGGTGGGAACTCTTTAAAGGTGCCCATCACTTGTTTTACTTCTTCCACCGCTGGCGCAACTAGGTAAGAGCGCTCATACATCCAGGTCTTGTAACCCATGCCCGTATCACCACGTTCAAATGGGTCAATACTCAGGTCGAAGATCATAGGTGCACGCAGTTTGGTAAATGGTTTCTGCCAAATCTCCAGCCCTGTTTCATTTTCTTGAACGATGAAATGAAACTTGAATTTACCTTGGCGTAGTGCAAGTAGATCACCGTCGTCACTCCAGTAAACAAATTCATTTCGAGCTGATTCCTCTGATTTGCCTGTAATGTATGGTAATTGGTTGTAGCCATCTAAATGAACTTTGTAGTTCATATCGCCAACTTTCTTACCTTTAAGCAATTCATCCGTTACTTTATCGTTACCTGCCGCGGCAACCAGTGTCGGGAAGAAGTCTTCTAGCGACATAATACCGTTAAACGTCTTACCGGCTTCGATTTGCCCTGGCCATTTAATCAGCATAGGAACGCGGAATGCACCTTCCCAGCCCGTATTTTTCTCAGAACGGAATGGAGTCATACCAGCGTCTGGCCACAAGTTGATCATTGGTCCGTTATCTGTTGTGTAGACAATGATAGTGTTGTCATCAATGCCTAGCTCTTTAATCTTATTAAGCAGGTGACCGATTTGATCGTCATGCTGTTTTACACCATCAGCGTAGAATCCAGCGCCTGTTTTGCCCTGATATTCTTCTGGAACGTGAGTGAAGTTGTGCATACGAGTGGTGTTGAACCAAGTAAAGAATGGTTTGTCCGCTTTTACTTGCTTCTCGATGAAACTTTCTGCCGCATCAAGGAATTCACCATCGACGGTTTCCATGCGTTTACGGGTCAGAGGACCGGTATCTTCAATCTTGCCGTCTGCATACGAGTGAATCACGCCTCGAGGGCCGAACTTTTTCTTGAATTCTGGATCTTTAGGGTAATCAACATTCTCTGGTTCTTCTTCCGCATTTAAGTGGTAAAGGTTACCGAAGAACTCATCGAAGCCGTGGTTTGTTGGCAAGTGCTCGTCTCGGTCACCCAAATGGTTTTTACCAAACTGACCCGTTGCGTAACCAAGCTCTTTAAGCATGGTTGCAATCGTTGGGTCCTCTTTGGAAATACCTTCAGGTGCGCCAGGCAAGCCTACTTTAGACAAGCCTGTACGTTTAGGCATCTGACCGGTAATAAATGCTGAACGGCCTGCTGTGGAACTTTGCTGGGCGTAAAAATTAGTAAACTTCGCACCTTCTTGAGCAATCGTGTCAATATTCGGTGTGTTGTAAGCCATCATCCCTTGGTTATAGGTACTGAGATTCCAGTAACCAACGTCATCACCAAAGATAACAAGGATGTTCGGTTTGTCAGCTGCGTATGCGGTTGCAGAAGCAGCACCTAGCGCTAAAGTACATGCGTTAAGTACGAGTTTTTTACTGCTCGTTTTGGTCGCATTTTTCATATTTTCTCCAAAAGTTCGCTGATGCATTAAAATGGCATTCGCATTCCAATACCATTACTGTTATAAGATAAAGCACTAATTTCAGACGATAAATACCGTCAGGATTAGTTGATCTATAAATCTAATTTATGAGTAGCGTTATGGACTTAAACCTTATCCAAACTTTTCTGGTCGTCGCCGAGTTCCAATCCTACACAAAGGCAGCGGAGCAACTTGGGTTGACGCAACCTGCAGTAAGCGCAGCGATAAAGCGTTTAGAACAAGTCGTAGATAAACAGTTATTCGTTAAAAAAGGCCGCGGAATAGCTCTTACTTCCACCGCACATCAATTGCTTCCTCAATTTCAGCAAGCGGTAAGTATCATTGATAGTGCAATATCTGATAAAAACCATTTTGAAGTATGCTGCTCAGAGATTTTGCTACATAGCATGCCTCCTATTGAAAACGTGGTGTTTTATGAATCTCCACCGGAAAAATACATTCTGTTTGAGCTCATAAGGCAACAAAAAGTCGACTTAGCTATCGATACTGTCATAACAAAAGACTCTGCATTTGTTATTGAAGATGCATACTCAGAAGAAGCGGTAGTCATTTGCCGAGAAGACCATCCCAGAATCCAAGGAACACTTTCAAAACAACAGTTTTATGAAGAAAGACACTGTCTGTTTTCTGGAAAATGGGAAAACATGACTGGGTTCGAACAACTTGCCAAAGAAAACATACAGGAACGAAAAGTCGATTTAGTGACATCTTCGCTAGCAGGCATGGCTTTATATGTTGCCGACCGAGATTGCTTGGGCGTCGTCTCTAAATCGTTTGCAAATAAATGGAGTAAGGCGCTGAATCTGCAAGTGCTCCCTTGCCCTATTTCGATTCACTCCATTCCTTACAAGTTTGTCTATCACAAGCGTGAAATTGACAATCCTGCTCATCTTGCCCTGCGCCAAAAAATTAAAGAGCTACTTGTCGCCGCCCATGGCAAGCCATTCAAGCAATAAAGCCATCATTCAACTAAACGCCGATCTTTGACTTTTGTCCGTTAATACAACTTTTCAAAATACATGCATCGGCTCTACTACTGTATTGACTATGTAGTAACAAATTCTGAACAAACCAAACGCAATGCAACAAAGTTTATAGTATATAAATTAACTATTTGCAACAAATTGTATATGGAGTACCAACCTGTTTATGGAACTAGGATCGGTTTATCTTTTGGGTTGATTTAGGCTCCTTACTCTAAACACCTTGCTGTAATCTTTGGTATTTAATCTGTTATTTTGCTTTAATGAGTTTAAACTTCATTTAACCAAGTAACTCCATGAATTTGCGCCTCATTCTTTTACTCTGCATTGTTAGTCTCTTTGCTGGCTGTGCCACTTATGCTGGTCTGAATTACGACGTGCTTTTTGGCCCTCAACTGGTACGAGAGCGTACCGCGAGTGCTGAAACACAACATGCAAACTTTTTCCAAAACAAAGTAAAGCCGATCGTGGATAATCGTTGCGTAGTTTGTCACGCGTGCTACGACGCACCTTGTCAGTTGAAACTCTCATCGGTTGAGGGCATTGATAGAGGCGCGACGAAAAAGCTGGTTTACGAAGGCACACGTCTTACTGCGGTCGCACCCACCCGTCTTTTTGAAGACGCAGAAACCACTCAAGAATGGCGTGATGCCGGCTTTCACCCGGTCTTAAATGAACGCGAGCAAAGCTTGGCTGCGAACTTGGATGCAGGCTTAATCGCAAGACTGTTGGTGCAAAAAGAACGTCATCCTCTGCCCGATCAAGTTCAGTTGGAAGGGTTTGATTTTTCGATAGACAGAGAACAAACCTGCCCTACCATCGAAGAATATGAGCAGTATGAGAAAGACAACCCGACTTGGGGAATGCCTTTTGGCATGCCAAACCTGACAGACTCTGAGTATCTTACATTGATGACCTGGCTGGAAAATGGCGCAGTCATGAATAGCCACACGCCGATTAGCAGGCATGAACAAGCCGAGATTACTAAGTACGAATCGTTACTGAATCAGGATGACTTCAAGAACCAGCTCATGGCGCGCTACATTTATGAGCATCTGTTCTTATCTCATTTGTATTTCTCTGAGCTAAACGATAAGCCGACACGTCGCTTTTTTTCTCTGGTTCGCTCCCAGACCCCTCCGGGTCAGCCTGTAAAACGTATTTCAACTCGTCGTCCATATGATGATCCAAACACGGAACGTGTTTACTACCGAATCATTCCAGAGCAAGGCACTATTGTAGACAAAACACATATGCCATATGCGTTAAATCAACAGCGTATCGACAATTGGAAGAAGTGGTTCATTCTCCCTGACTATACGGTCAATGAGCTACCTAGCTATGAACCAGAAGTTGCCGCGAACCCAATGACGTCATTTACTGACATTCCAGTGAAGTCGCGTTTTAAGTTCATGCTCGACAATGCGCAAAATACCATTATGGCGTTTATTAAAGGTCCGGTTTGCCGTGGTCAGTTGGCACTCAATGTCATTAACGATCGTTTCTGGGTATTCTTCCTCGATCCAGATAAAAGCGATATTCCTGAAGTGAACGAGTTTTATCGCTCACAAGCAGAAAACTTAAAGCTGCCAAGCGAGTTAGAAAGCAACACACTGCCTGTGGCGAACTGGGTTAAATACTCTCGTCAACAAGCTCGCTACCTTGAAGCGAAGTCGGACTTTGCAAACCATTGGTTCAAGCATGGCGAGCACCTGTCTACTGACGTTATCTGGGATGGTGATGGAACCAACGCTAATGCTGCTCTGACCGTTTTCCGCCATTTTGACAGTGCTTCGGTTGTGCAAGGTTTGGTGGGCGACCAGCCTAAAACGGTCTGGGTAATGGATTACGTGTTGCTTGAACGAGTACATTACCTGCTCGTAGCCGGGTTTGATGTCTACGGCAACTTTGGCCACCAACTGATTACGCGTATGTTTATGGACTTTCTGCGTATGGAAGGTGAAAGTAACTTTATCTCATTATTACCGGCAGACATGCGTCACCAGTTACAATCCAGCTGGTATCAAGACCAAAGTCCTCAATTATCGGACTTCTTATTGAGAAATGTTAAGCCGTTTAATCAGCCGACAAGCATTGTTTACCAAACGGATGATCCGAAGTCTGAATTGCTTAACAAGCTGAAAGAAGATCTGTCTCCGATTCTGCGTCCTCGTTATGAAATCACCAATACAGCACTCTCCGATGAGAATGAAAAGCAGATAAAACGTATCGGACAGGTACGTGGTGAAGGGTTAAAACCAGTGCCTCAGATAACTATGTTGATGGTGCGCAGCAAGTCTGGAAAAGATGAACTCTTTACCCTGCTCCACAATAATGCGCATACAAATATCTCCAGCTTGTTCGATGAAGAAAGTAACCGCAACTTCTCAGAAGATGATATGACTATCGTCCGTGGTGTGGTTGGAAGTTATCCCGCTGCGTTTTTTTCGATAGAAGAAGCGCAAGTAAAAGATTTTGTCGATCAATTCAGCAATATTCAAAATGAAGAGGATTACGTTAAGTTATTGGATCGTTTTGCGATTCGTCGTAGCTCACAAAAGTTCTGGCCGTTCAGCGATCGACTTCATCATTGGTACCGTACAAATCAACCGATCGAATTTGGATTACTTGACTATAATCGTTTTGAGAATCGATGACGATTTAAGGGGGTTCTCATGGGTATCCGAGATAACATTGCCGCTCTGGAGCAACAGATTTACGTTGCCTGTTCAGAGGGAGACTACGATACGGTCAATATGCTTGAGCATCAACTCGAATACTTGCGAGGCAGAGTGGATCATCCTTTTGACGATGACCCTTATGCTCTAGACACTCGGTTCGAGTGGGAAGATGACATGAGCGAATAGAAGAAACCTCCGGCACCTTCCGGAGGTTTTTGTTTTTATCAAAGTCATTAATCCGCTATCAGTTCATCAAGCGCGGTTATCGATGCGGTTACTTGATCAGCAAGCACCCTTTTCTTTTGCTTGTAAGCTTCTAGCGGGTTCTCAGCGGCTTCGATGCTCTGCAGCGTTCTCATTAGTGAGGTTAAGCCCAAACTACCCGAACTTCCTTTGAGTTTATGGCTTAAGGACCTCACTTCACCTGTGTCATCTTTCTCTGCGGCTATCTCTAATTGATTGAGAACATCAAGGCTGCTGGTTCGGAATAAATCAATAATGTGCAGCATTCTTTCTCTGCCCAAAATCTTCATATCAGAAAGCACAACGTGTGGTGAAATAATATCTTCAGCAGCAAGCGTTTTATTATCGACAGATATCAAAACATCGTCTGTGGAAACGGGGGCTTTATGCGATGAACCCTGCTCTCTTTGGCCCAATAACAACGGTTTGCCGTCTAACTGCTCTTGAATCATGACTTCAAGAGATTCTTTCACTAATGGCTTGGGTAAGTAACCATCAAACCCTGCCTCCAGATAGCGTTCCACTTCCTCTTCAAATACATGAGCAGAAACCGCAACCATCGGTGTTGGTGAGTTCGCTTGTCGTTGAGGCTTATTCTGTTCAATGCACTTAAGACGCTGAATTAAATCGGCGCCGTTGCAATCAGGTAAATTGATGTCGACTAACGCTATATCGAAATCCTGCTTTTCGAATATTTTTTCTGCCTGAAGTCCATTTTCAGCCATGACGACTTCGTGTCCCATGCTCTGCAGAAAGCCTTCCGCAACCACTCGGTTTACTTCGTTGTCTTCAACCAGCAATACTTTGGCTTTCACTTCACATGGCGTATTTACAACCGCATTTGTTTTTACTTCGTCGCTCTTTTCGAGTGGCAACGAGAACCAAAAACGACTGCCTTGGCCTTTTTCTGATTCAAACGCCAACGTGCCATCCATTGCCTCGATAATACGTTTACTGATCGCAAGGCCAAGCCCCGTTCCACCAGTTTGATTCAATCCACCTTCGGCTTGAGTAAAGGCATCAAACAGCGATGTTTGTTCTTTATCCGCGATACCAATACCAGTGTCGGAAATTTCGAACAGAACTTGTGTTTCGTCTTCAGGATTGAGACACACATAGATATCAATTTCCCCTTCTTGGGTGAATTTTATCGCATTACCAACCAGATTATTCAGCACCTGACTGATCCGTGTTGCGTCACCTTTCCAGTACTTATTCACATCGCTTTCAATATGGTAAGAGAACAACAAGTTCTTTTCTTTGGCACGACTTTCCATTAGCTGGTAAGTGTCTTGCACCAGTTGATGCAAGTCGAAGTCTGAATGACGTATTTCGAGATGGCCGGCTTCTATTTTTGAGTAATCCAGAACGTCATTGATGATGGCAAGTAGCGTTTTACCACTTCGATTGATGATGTCGGCATAGCGCTTTTGCAATGGATTTAATCCTGAATCCATGAGCAAGCGTGCGGTCCCTAGTACCCCATTCAAAGGTGTACGTATTTCATGGCTCATCGTAGAAAGGAAGGCAGACTTAGCTCGGCTAGCTTGTTCTGCCTGCTTACGTGCTTTAGCGTGGTTTAATACCTCTTCATTCAAGCGGTAATTGGCTTGCTTTAGCTGAGAAGTACGTTGCTCTACCAATTCTTCAAGGTGTTCTTTATGCTCTTCGAGTTCTTTCTTCGCCTTCGCCTCACCTTCTGCGACGACTTTTAACGCCTGAGCGGTGTCTCTTGCGGTAATAATAGCTCGCCCCATATGCGCGAGTTCATCTCTTCCTTTAACTTTCAGATCCACTGCTAAGTTGCCTTGCGCCACCGACAGCAACGCTGATGAATACTCCCCAAGTCGCTTGAGCACTGACACATAAACAACACGCCAAACAATTAAAATAGCCACTATGAGGCCAACTACCGAAATAATCGCCAATGACCATTGTGCAAATGTGAGTGAACTGGTCATTTCATCTATCGCAACCGACGTGGCAGTGTTGGAATCATCAACCAACTTATTAACGGTACTGTTAAGTTCAGCAAATAGCTCCAGTGTTCTTTGCATTAATTGTTGAGACTGCTCATTATTTTCATATTGATGCATTAAGATGCTAAAGACGACCTGACGTTCACCAAGATCCGTAAGCAGCTGCCCCATTCGCGTCGACAACGTCGGGTCTTCCACCGCCTGCACGCGCCTCTTCATAATTCGAAGGTTATTAGCGAAGTCCGCCTGAACTTGTTGGATACGATCTAGATTGGTCAGTGTACGCGCTTCTTCAATTTGGTTGAGGACCTGAAACGCCAGCAGATGAAACTCATGTAGCCGCTCGGTCAGATCCAAATCGACTTCTACCAACGCATCCAGAGCTTGGTAAGCCTGTTCTTTTTTGTTTGCTTCCAGCAGACCATAAATGTGAGTCACATTCGCCACAGCGACAGTGCTGGTGTTTTGCACTTGGGTTCGGGTCAATTGTTCCAGTTCCTCACTGAGCAAACGCATTTCTTCGACCCGAGTTTCTATCTCTTTAGCGAGATAGAGCTTACGTTCAACCGATGTGCCCAAATCACCCAGGTTATTAATAACCTGTTGAACATGGTTTTCTAATGTATCGAGTAGCTGGGAATCAAACGCGTCTCTTCCAAGCTTTTTGATATGAGAAAGCAACACCTCTAGTTGGTCAAAGAGTGCTCGTCCTGCGGCTTGTCGCTCGAACTCATTTTTGGCGTTAGACAGCGTCTGAACAGAAGAAATAATACGAGAACTTAGTTCAGAGACCTGTCGGGCTTCTATCATGGCAGGAATCGCAGAATCAACCACGTTCCTTTCCGTTTTCGACACCATCGAAAAGCCAGACATACCGATCAATGCAGACAACATGACCAACATTGCCATCGCAATAAAAGAGAGCAAAAGCTTACGACCGATACTTGCGGTTGCTAGCAGCATATTTTAATGACCTTACTATTCATGTTTGGCGAAATATACTTAAATAATTTCAATATGAAAGCTTCACAGTGATATTGCTAAAATAAATATCCTGAGGATATTTGGGTATAATACGTTATATTTTGCATTGTTTACTCAATCTAAGCCAACGAACTTCATCCATGGTTATTAATCAAAGCTTGCTTCGCTCAATTATCAAACACTTCGTCCTCGCCGGAGCATTATTCGCATCCCTACCGTCGCTAGCTGAAGAAAAAATTTGTGGCATTTACCCACATCTAAAAGATTCGTATTGGTTGTCTGTCAATTACGGCATGGTTTCCGAAGCAGAAAAACAAGGTGTTCACCTTCGCGTATTGGAAGCCGGTGGATATCCGGTTAAACACCGTCAGGAACAACAACTCAAGCTTTGTCATCAATGGGGTGCCGACGCCATCATTTTGGGTACGGTCGACCCTCATGCCTATGAACACAACTTAACCAATTTAGTGGGTGACACCCCCGTATTCGCAACAGTCAACCAGCTCATTCTAGATAAAAAACAGAGTCCTCTGCTAAAAGGTGAAGTCGGAGTGGATTGGTATTGGATGGGACATGAAGCAGGAAAGTATTTAGCCGAACGTCATCCCAAAGGTTCTGGCAATACCAATATCGCTTTGTTGCTTGGCCCGCGCACTCGCGGTGGAACAAAACCGGTAGCGACGGGCTTTTACGACGCCATAAAAGACAGCGATATCCACGTTGTTACTACTCTGTGGGCGGATAACGACAAAGAGTTACAGCGTAACCTAGTGCAACGCGTCATTGACCAAGGCAATATTGACTACATTGTTGGAAGCGCAGTCGCAATAGAGGCAGCGATCAGTGAGCTGCGCAGTGCCGATAAAGCGAGTGAGATTGGCTTGGTTTCCGTGTATTTAAGTCACGGCGTTTATCGTGGCTTACTGCGTAATAAGGTACTCTTTGCAGCAACGGATAAAATGGTTGAGCAAGGTCGACTATCCCTCATTCAGGCAACACGCTACTTGAGAGACTTACCTTATGAAAAACATGCGTCACCAAGCATCATACCACTGACACCAACAACGCTTGACGAAGATACAATTCAGGAATCGTTATCCCCGTCCGAATATAGGCCAACATTCAGCGTCAAGCCTATTGATTGATCGATTAAAAAAGTGTTTCATTAACCAATACACCAAAAACAACTTTATCATTTTGAATCGGAAATAACTTGATGCAAAAAACAACTCGTACCATGCCTGCACACAAGCACGTGGCTTTAGTTGCGCACGATAACTGCAAACCTGAACTGCTTCGCTGGGTACAAGAAAACAAAGAACAACTTCAACGCCACTTCCTGTATGCGACAGGAACAACAGGGCATATGTTAAGTAAAGAAACAGGCTTAGCGATTAAAAATATGATCAGCGGCCCTATGGGTGGTGACCAACAGATTGGTGCTTTGATTTCGGAAGGTAAAATCGACGTACTGGTGTTTTTCTGGGATCCATTGAATGCCGTACCCCATGATCCAGATGTAAAAGCGCTTCTTCGTATTGCCAGCGTTTGGAATATTCCAGTTGCGACAAACCGTGCAACTGCAAAATTCATTTTCAACTCTCCGCTTATCGAACAAGAAGTCGATATCGAAGTGCCAGACTATGAAGCCTATCTGAGCGAGCGCACATAATCTGTGCCCGATATTTTAGATAAAACAAAGGCGATACCGAGTATCGCCTTTGTTATTTCAAACGGTGTCTATTTTATTTAGCGCGAAGTAATGATTGGGTAGTCCCCTGCAACCAGCTCCTGAATGAACGCAGAACCAGCGCCTGTATGGGTAATCCAGACTTTTTCTTTCGCTCGGGTAATCGCAACATAGAATAATCGGCGCTCTTCGGCATGCGGAAACTTATCGTTAGATTCCGTCAAGGCACCATCAATATGGACTTGCTTTTTCTTCGCTGGGAATTGCCCTTCATCTACCGACAGGATAATCACAAAGTCCGCTTCACGCCCTTTACTCGCGTGGCATGTCATAAAGCGAATATCAAGGTTTGGGAACCGTCTCAGCCAGTCATCATATAAATCTGGTTTATGATAATGATTACGTCCAAGCAGCAACACCGATTTAGTTTGCTTCGCCTGCTGGTTTAACTGGTCGAGGATTTTCTCCACTTGGTTACTTGGCGCTGTGTGGACACTTTTTTGCTTACGTTGTTTGTGGCTATTTAGAGTCTTAGGTAACTGCGCTGGGTTTTGCTGCACAAACGCATTGGCCACATTACCAATCTGATTGTTAAAACGATAAGTTGTGTCAAGATGATGAACCGTCGAATACGCAAATCTGTCTTTAAAGCCAGTAATCAGATCAACATCAGCGCCGGCAAACTGATAAATGGATTGCCAGTCATCCCCTACTGCAAATAATGTTGCACCCGCTTGTTTCTCACTGGATTCGCACAGCGCTTCTATTAACGCTAAACGATCAGGAGAGATATCTTGATACTCATCGACCATAACAAAGCGCCACGGAGCGACAAACTTACCTTTTTTAACATACTCAGTCGCTCGACTTATCATCGTTGGGAAATCAACCTGATTCGTCTCTTTGAGCATTTTTTGCCAGGCAGTAAAACATGGCCAACACAGCGCGAGCTCACTATTTAATCGAGTGTACTCTTGATGATCGACCAGTTTTTCTTGAACCTGCTTTTTGGTTAATCCGACCGCCGCCAGATGTGACAGCTGTGAGTCCAACCACGCAATCAGTTTAGGGTTCTCAGAATGGCTGCCCAGCTCGTCATCCCCTTTCAAATAGGCAATAGGCCACTTGTCCAAATGCTTTTGCCAGCGCTTGAAATTTGTTGGCGTCATCCAATGCTTTTTAAGCCAATCAATACACCACGCCGTACGTTGGTTATCGTCCAACGCTAATGGGCTAATCTCCACGGGCTGTGGTTCGACTTGATTCAGTATGAACAACCCTAATTGATGGAAGGTGTTTACACGAGTGCCCTCTGCCGCCATACCTACTTTTTCAACTAAGCGCTCTTTCATCTCTGTCGCGGCATCACGCCCGAAAGCAAGCATTAGCAGTTCTTCAGATTGTGCCTGATGGCTTTGAAGTAAGTATGCGACACGTGCGGTAAGGACGCTGGTTTTACCAGAACCAGCACCTGCGAGCACCAGATTGTGATCATCGTTGAGCAGCACGGCATATTGCTGAGACAGGTTCAATGGTGAAGACTCAATACGGCTGAACAGCACCTCCCAGTTTGGACGTTCACTCTCCAACCACTCTCGATTTCGTTCTTCTAACGTCTCAGAAGTATCAACAAGCCAAGGTTCAATTTCTGCCATACGGTTCGGCATGCGTAATTTTGCTTCTTCCAAAGTCGTTTTAATTTCCACGAGATCTTGGTTTAAACGCTCAACCCAGGACGTAACCTGGGAGTGTGAAAGATAAGCAGGCAGGTGTTTTAACTTATAGAGCTCCTCTTCCCACACAGGAAGGTATTCGGCTAACTTTTTACACTGATTGTTGTGCCAGTCCTGATATTGGCGCACCGCATCAAGCGCGAATTTTCTGCATTGTGGCCATGGTAACCCCTGCACCAGCCAGCTTCGCTGCTTCCCATCTTGTTCGTGAGAAAAGAATTGTAGCGAGCTCCAAAGCAAGCCACGCTTGACGTTGACTTTGCCATTCCACACGGTAAACGGAATATGCTCTTCACTGCCTATGGAACTTAATAAAACACTGTTCTCTTTTATTTCGACATGATAATACTCATTTTGAATAAAAAACTGTGCTTTGCTGGTGGCAGTAAGCTGCATGAAATGTGCGCCTTTTCGAGTGATAAGTTTTCGATTTATATCATTTTAGAACATCAAATTGTAGCAATGCGACGCACTGAAATAAGCATCTGGTTTACATTCTTAAATAAATTTCACATTACTGCTGATTTTGTGAACATTACTAACACTAATCAAGCTAAAAACATCATGCTTACGTAAAGAAATTATCAACTCAGGAAGCCTTAAAGATTAAGCGTTTAACTAGTCACGCTAATATAGAGGCTCTTTCTGGTTATTTCATAAGCAAGCTATCTTTTTTCTTAAATTAAATCATAAAAACGCTATAGTGGAGTTGGTATGATATCCAAACAACCTCGGGATATACGGGTATAACTGTCCGTTTTTTATCGGAAATCTAAGGCGCAACGTGCAAGCAACTTCTAAATTTCGCCTCTATTGGGCTAACAAAACCGTTAACTACAGTATTCTTATACTGATAACTTTATTAGGTGTTGTCATACCTGCCTGGTATTTCGGTCAAAATACATTGATTACGCCGCTAATATTGGGAATTATCGCCGCAGCGCTGGCGGAAAGTGACGACAGTTTTACCGGACGAATAAAAGCGCTAATCTTAACGTTCATCTGTTTTGCTGTTGCCGCGTTTTCAATTGAAATTCTGTTCAACACTCCGTTGTTGTTTGCCATCGGACTATTTATCTCTACGTTCGGATTCATCATGCTTGGTGCAATCGGCCCTAAGTACGCCAGTATTGCGTTTGGATCCTTGCTTATCGCCATCTATACCATGCTTGGCGCCCATGAAAGCCCAAATCTATGGTTCCAACCACTGCTACTGTTAACTGGTGCGGCATGGTATTACTTCATGTCGATGATATGGCAGATTTTTTGGCCGCTGCAGCCCGTACAACAAAATTTGGCGAACGTTTTTTTCCAAATGGCGAATTATCTGGATGCAAAAGCAAAACTTTTCCATCCGGTTATTAACCTTGAACCGCAGCCCATGCGAATTGAAGCTGCACGCCTTAACGCAGCGACAGTGACGGCTCTCAATGCTTGTAAAGCCACGCTGCTTAACCGCTCGAAACGCGGTCATATCGATGGTCCAAGTGACCGATTTTTAAATATCTACTTTATCGCCCAAGACATTCACGAGCGCGTAAGTTCCAGTCATTATCGTTATCAAGATCTGGCAACTGAGTTTGAACGTTCGGATGTCCTGTTTCGTTTTAAGTACCTGCTGGAATCTCAAGCCCGAGCGTGCCGCGATATTGCTCAGGCGATTCAACTTGGTAACGAGTACACTCACACCAATGAATCCATTCTCGCTTTAGCTGAGGTTCAAAACTCTCTCAACTATCTCGAAGAACAAAAGCAGAGTCACTGGAAACGACTATTAGGTCAGCTTACTTACCTATTCAATAACTTAGCTACCGTCGAAAAACAGCTGAGTAATATCAATAACCCCGATGCCGAAAGACTTGAAGAAGATATGCTGGACGACACCAATCCACATACTTTAAAAGCCATGTGGCAACGGATTTCAGCGAACCTCCATCGAGACTCCCTACTGTTTCGCCATGCATTACGTATGTCGATTGCATTAACTCTTGGTTATGGAATTATTCAGGCGTTTGATTTTGACCGTGGATATTGGATTCTTTTAACGACCTTGTTTGTATGTCAGCCTAACTACAGTGCAACGCGCCAGAAGCTTACTGCCCGAGTAATTGGGACGTTGGCTGGCTTATTAGTTGGCGTGATGCTGCTCACCGCTTTTCCTTCGCAAGAAAGCCAATTGGTGTTCGTTGTCGTGTCCGGTGTGATGTTTTTCGCCTTTAGAATGAACAATTATGGTTATGCAACTGGCTTTATCACCCTGCTCGTATTGTTCCTGTTCAACCAGCTAGGCGAAGGCTACGCAGTTGTACTACCTCGACTGGCCGATACAATTATTGGTTGTATGCTTGCGGTAGGGGCGGTCATGTTTATTCTTCCTGACTGGCAGTCCCGACGACTTCATAAAGTCATGTCAGATGCGATTGATGCAAACAAGCAATACCTTGGACAGATCATTGGTCAATACCGAGTCGGTAAAAAAGACAGCTTAAGTTATCGTATCGCACGTCGTCAGGCACATAATAGTGACGCAACGCTCACCTCCGCTATCAGTACCATGCTTGCTGAGCCAGGGAAATACAGAACCGCAGTTGATGAAAGTTTCCGTTTTCTCACTCTCAATCACGCTATGCTGAACTATATCTCTGCATTGGGTGCACATCGTACACGTATCGACGATAACTCCATTCATAAATTAGTGTTAGACGCCCACCGTTGTATTCATCAGCATTTGGATGTTCTTCATCAGCAGCTTCACCAGCACTGTGAAACATGTGATCTCTCGGATATTGAAGACGCAGGTCTGGAACAACGTTTAAATGAATGGCGGGACGAAGATGACAGCTCGGCTCGTATGGTATTGCAACAACTCCACCTTATTTATCGCATGTTGCCGGAGTTACATTCACTGGCAAGTAAATTCGCTGTCCGCGTGAACTGATTGTATTCGCGACTCACAGATCTGCTCTTTAACTCGGGAAGCTTGTTAGCTTCCCTTTTTTATCGAATAAATACATCAATCAAGCGAGCGTTCTTGAATTCAACATGTGCTAAAGCCATGCTGGTAAACATTCCTACATATTTACATACCTTCTTACAAGCCAGTTTTTTCACCTTACAATTTCGTCACATTTTGACTCTTCACTTGACACACCCTGACAATATTCGGACAAAAATAATGCGATTGAGCTCTAATCTAGCCTTGTGTGAATAAGTTTGTTGTATGGCCATGGAGGCCCTAAAAATAGGTAATGAAGGATAAACCTGTGTACAACGAGGAATGTGATATGAACAAACAGCAATTTAACGAGCTAAAACAAAAATTGAGTGATTTAACTGACAGTCAGCTTAAGTCTCTACAGGGTGAAATTAGCAAGACCCTAGACAAAAAACGTTCTCCACTGCTTTCTTCGGAAGAGCGTGAGATGATTTCACAACTGTTTTCTTAACCTTGTTTCCTCGATCTCGCTGATCACGAATTCAATTCGCGTAGTGTCCTGCCGTACTTTACCCTCGTTGTAGCACGTACAAAGTAACGCCTTTTAATACTTAGAGCAGCAGAGCAGAGTCCTAACCTGCACCTCCGTTAACTCCCCCTCTCCAAATGAATACTCGTTAAGCCTCACTGATTTATTGTCGAATCAAACTAAATTTGTCACCAAATACCGTATTGAAGCTTTAGCTATCCGTGCAACCCTTTAGACATTCTTGCTTCAGGTGAAAACAAAACTTCCCGATGCAACCAGTAGTGGCAAAAAGCCAAATATAACGCTGTAGAAACTCGTACGCTTAGACAGTTTTATCAGCAAAGGGGATGAGTAAAACGTAACCATAAGATAGGGAATAATATAAATCGGTTGCAGAAACAATGCGCAAATCAGATGCGACAGAATATGCAACTCAGCACTCCAAGAACTTGGGTGTGTTCTACGGATTAATGCAAAAGAAAGAATAAGGCTAATAGCAAGGTTCAACATAACAGCACAAATGTAAATAATTATCATTTTCTATTTTAGTGAACCATTCAAGCATCTTCAAATACGTTTTAACTATTGATCTCATCAGCACAATCAATCAAACAAATGAATAATGCTATCAATAATTTTCTTATTAAACGTTTGCGTAATCGCTAACCTTCACTTTCCCCAATTTTGAGGCTTTTATCACGTTATGTACGTTGTTATAGTACGCCCAACATAAAGACCATTCGAGGCACGGAGCTTCCTCAATAATCTCAAGAAGAGAAGAATTGGTACCGACATATTCGGCAGATTTAAAGAGGGTCAAAAAATGGAAATGAATATGGTTGAAATTCTAGGTTATGCGGCTTCTATCATGGTTGCTATCTCGCTTACTATGAAAGACATCGTTAAACTTCGTATCCTTAACTTTATCGGTTGTGGTCTATTTACCGCTTACGGCCTTATGATTGATTCATGGCCAGTTGTACTAACCAACGGCTTTATTGCATGTGTTAACGTGTACTTCCTAGCTAAAATGCATCAGGAAAAAAACAACCTAGAGCCTGAAAAAGCTCAATAGACACCGATGTCTTAAAAATACAGTATTTAAAAAGCCCGCTACCTCTGTTAGCGGGCTTTTTTGCGTTTTATCATTTCATCCATTGAAGCTCTATGCTCTCTCGACGTGAGAACATAGCAACATGTGAAGCATATAGATCATCAAAAACGTTATCTATACCAAAGGGGACAGGCAGGCCATCTTTCGAAAACCTTTAAATAACTCATTAATTTACCGGAACTTACCCCAAAGACCTCACTCTAACTCCTGCATATTGAATCTATTTGGGTATATAATCGCGTTAAGCGCTATCTTGAATGAAGAGGTGAATTATGAATATTGGTGCTGTAGCCAAACTGACCGGCCTTTCCTCTAAGTCTATCCGTCTGTATGAGGATAAAGGGATTATTTCACCACCGGCTCGCAGTGATTCTGGATATCGAGAGTATTCTGACAACCACATCCAAGAGCTCAATCTGGTTTCACGCGCAAAACATGCCGGATTCTCACTGCAAGAGTGCAAAGAGTTTGTTCAACTCGCACACAACCCAAATCGAAAAAGCAGTGAAGTTAAAGCTCGCACGATGGATAAATTAAAAGAAGTGGAAGAGAAAATAGCGCACCTGCTAGAGATGAAGCAACAGCTAGAAAGCTGGGTATCTTCCTGCCCTGGTGATGCTAAAAGTCGTTGTCCTATCATTGACGAACTGACCAAATAAGTTCATTTGCCCAAATAAACTAAAAGGAGGACACGAGTCCTCCTTTAATAATTCAAACTAGTCGTGCGCTTAAGCTACGATTTTGAAATTGGGTATCTTTTCTTAAACGCCGATGCGGATGCAAACAGCCCGGTCGCTGCAAAAGTAACAAAAATCCCTAGCAAGTATGATAGTTCCTCGTGCGCCAGAAGACCGTAACTACTAAACAAAAAGACAAAAAAGACGAGTGCTACGCTAATACGATGACACCATGGTCGTTTTACAGAATACTGAGCGTATTTTTGGACTAGAGCAAAACCCATCCAATTACCCCATTAATTACAATATTATTATTTATAGGCGTTAATAATAGATATTTTATCAACTTATGAAAATGTACGTATTCATTTTCTGGCAAAAAATCACATTTATTGTAAAAATTGTCAGTTAACGGACAAAATTAAACCATAAATTTTAAAAATTGATATATATCAAAGATATAAAAAACGAACTCATACAGTTAGAGAAATGGAGTTAAAAAAGCATTTTTACGCTCTTACGCTCGACTAACGCAGGCTCTAATTGGACAACTTCTGCTTCCGCTGATTTGTCGTTTAGCCGTCTGACCAAGGTTTCAACCGCGGCCTGCCCCAATCGATACTTAGGCTGGTGAATGGTTGTCAGTGATGGAGACATAAATTTGGCGATATGTATATCATCGTAACCAATGAGAGAAAGATCCTCTGGCACGTTGATACCAAGCTCGTTAGCCGCGTTGATCACCCCCATCGCCATCATGTCGTTGGAGACGAAGATAGCAGTCGGTAGCGTTCCCCTTTCAGACATCTTTTTCAGAGCCTGATAGCCACCTTCACATTCAAAATCCGATTCGATGATCCAGTTGGGATTAAACGTCAAGCCTGCTTCAAGCATGGCACGTTTGTAACCTTCATATCGCATTTGGGCCTGATGCTTGATCAGAGGGCCAGTGATACAGCCAACCTGCTTATGACCACAATCTATCAAGTGCTTCACTGCAAGATATCCGCCACGCAGCGAGTTGTCTTGAATCTTATCGCTGGTAAAAAGCATTGGTCCCCAGTCCATAACCACAACCGGGATATCAGGGTATCGCTCGAACACATCAATACGCTCCCCTTCCAATGAATCACACATCAGAATCAAACCATCTACACGCTTTTGAAGCAGCGTACTAATGGATTGACGCATACGTTCGTTATCCCCTTCGGTGTTACATAGGATAAGGCTATAACCTTTTTGGTAACAACTGCGTTCGACACCCTTTACGACTTCACCGAAGAACGGGTTGGTAGAGGTTGTTACCAACATACCAATAGTTTGAGTTCGATTGACCTTGAGGCTGCGCGCTAACGCTGATGGAGCATAATAATTGAGTTCTTTTGCGGCGTTATTAACTCGCTCTGAGATCTCTTCACTAACAAAGCGAGTTTTGTTAATAACATGGCTCACCGTAGAAGTGGATACCCCTGCCAGTTTCGCGATGTCTTTCATCGTTGCCATGTTATAAATTCCTTACTTATTGGTTTTCAGCTAAGAATGCGTCCACCTCTTCACGAGTTGGGATAGACGTCTGTGCACCAAAGCGCGTAACTGAAATGGCTGCCGCTGCGTGTGCAAACTTAATTGCTGATTCTAAAGACAAACCTTCCAATAAACCAGTGACGAATGCCCCATTAAAGGTATCACCTGCTGCCGTGGTATCGGTAGCGTTAACGCGGAAACCAGGGATAATCTCGCCACGACCATTCTGACTTAACCAAACGCCTTTCGCACCTAGGGTAATCATCACAATCTCAATGCCTTTGCTATGCAGGATGTTGGCCGCTTCCTGAGCACTATCGTTATCCGTCACTGTCACGCCCGTCAGGACTTCTGCTTCGGTTTCGTTTGGAGTGATGACATCGATACACGCTAATAATTCGTCCGATAATTCACGCGCAGGTGCCGGGTTAAGAATCACGTTCGTTTTTGCATCTTTTGCTACACGCGCCGCTTTCTCGATGGCACATATCGGTGTCTCAAGTTGCATCAACAAGTATTCAGCTCGGCGTATGCGCTCCAGATCTGGCTCAATAGCCTCAGCGGTCAGCTTAGCGTTTGCTTCTGCCGAAATACAAATACTGTTCTCGCCACTATCTGCTACCTGAATCATCGCAATACCAGTTGGACAATTTGGCTGCATCTTCACCGCGCTAATGTCGATGCCATCCATCTTAAAATTCTCGCGAATATTGATCCCGAATGAATCATCACCAACACAAGCAATAAAACCAATATCAGAATTCAGGCGTGCTGCGGCAACGGCTTGATTTGCTCCTTTACCGCCAGGAATAACTTGGTAGTTGCGACCATGAAGCGTCTCGCCTGGGCGAGGAAAAGAAGGCACTTGAAGAACATGGTCAGCGTTTACACTACCTAACACTACTAACTTATTCATACGGTTATCCTCGGTTCTGAATGAACCCTTTTTGAAAAACTGTTTTCTGAAAAATACATTAGATGACTTTAACTTCTCGTCTGAGCCGTAATAAAAAGTCAAAGGCATCTATTCTTGCCCTCTCCCCCTAACGACAGATAAAACGAAGGAGAGAGCGAAGAAACTAGGATTATTTATCCAAAGCCGTGATTATTTGGTTACCACTTTTAGAGGAACCGGGATGTAAGCTTCGACTTTTTCGCCTTTAAGGACTTTGTCCGCTGTTTCTACACCCAACGCACCGATAAGGTCTGGTTGCTGTGCGATGGTTGCTGCAAGCTTGCCACGGTTAACAGCAGCGATGCCGTCTTCAGTACCATCAAAGCCTACGATAACCACATCTTTGCCTGATGCCTGTACCGCACGTAACGCACCAAGAGCCATCTCATCGTTTTGTGCAAACACGGCTTGTACATCTGGATTAGCAGCCAATAGGTTTTCCATAACGTTCAAACCTTTAGTACGATCGAAATCAGCAGGCTGGCTTGCAAGAAGTTCCATGTTGCTGCCTTTTACTGACGTCATGAAACCTTCGCCACGCTCACGTGCCGCTGATGTACCCGCAATACCTTCTAGCTGGATGACTTTCGCTTTCTCGCCAACCTTCTCCATAATGTATTTGCCAGCCATTTCACCGCCAATCACGTTATCTGAAGCAATGTGGCTAACCACGTCGCCACGGCTTGCGCCACGGTCAAGAGTCAATACTGGTACATTAGAGCGGTTTGCCATGCGAATCGCATTAGATACTGCGTCTGAATCTGTCGGGTTAATCAGAATCGCTTTAACGCCTCGGATAGTCAGGTCTTCGATGTTTGATAGTTCTTTACTCGGGTCATTTTGCGAATCAAGAACAATCAGATCGTATCCCAGCTCTTTCGCTTTCGCTTCAGCACCGTCTTTCATCGTTACGAAGAACGGGTTGTTCAGAGTTGAAACCACAATCGCCATCGTATCCTGAGCTTGTGCAGCCACAGATACGGTTGAGGAAAGAAGTGCAGCAGAGATAAGAGTTGCGAGTTTTTTCATCGTTATAGTCCTTTGTGTAGGGTGAGCCAGCACACGTCGACTGGCTCAGTGTTATTCACATCGTTTGGATTGTTATGAATTACTTATTTTTGTTGTCTACCAGTACTGCTAGCAAGATAACCACTGCTTTTGCAATCATTTGGTAGTAGGAGGAAACATCAAGCAGGTTCAGTGCGTTATTTAAGAAACCGATGATAAGCGCACCAATTAGTGTACCCATAATGCGGCCTTTACCACCCATCAGACTGGTACCACCCAGAACTACTGCTGCAATCGCATCTAGCTCGTAACCCATACCTGCTGTAGGTTGTGCAGAAGAAAGACGAGATGTCACGATGATGCCAGCAAGCGCCGCTAACATACCGCAGATGGCGTAAACACCCATCTTCACTCGATCAACGTTGATACCTGACAAGCGGGTAGCAGATTCATTACCACCAAGTGCGTAAACGTAACGACCAAAGCGAGTGTGGTTAAGTAGGTACCACGCGGCAGCAAACACAATTACCATCAGCCATACAGGAACCGGAATACCCAGCGCATAACCCGTACCAAACCATGCAAATGCATCAGCGGTATCGGTAAAACCAGTAGAAATTGGTCGACCGTCTGTGTAAACCATGGTTACACCGCGTAATAAAGTCATGGTAACCAGTGTTGCGATGAAGGCTTGAACCTTACCCTTAGCGATAATGATGCCGCTTATCGCACCAAGCGCAGCACCAGCAAGAAGAGCGGTAGGCACGGCAACCAGCACGGGAACTTCCATTGCAATCAGGCTTGCAGCAAATGCTCCACATAACGCCAGCACAGAGCCTACACTTAAATCGATACCTGCGGTCAGGATAACAAGTGTCATACCTACAGCGATAATCGCATTCACCGAGGTTTGACGAAGAATGTTAAGAATGTTGTCTACCGTGAAGAAATTCGGGTTCAGGAATGATACGACAACAATCAAAAATATAAGTGCAATCAGTGATTTTTGTTCAATCAGCCATTCTTTGGTGAACAGCTTTTTGCTGCTAGCTTCGTTCGGTTTGCTCATGGTATTGGTACTCATGCTGCTTCCTCATTGATCTTTTTGCCTACGGCACAGGCGAGTAATTTTTCTTGGTCGGCGTCTTTCGCATCGAATTCGCCACTAATACGACCTTCATGCATGACAAGAATGCGGTCACTCATGCCCAGCACTTCTGGCATCTCAGAAGAAACCAAGATGATGCTCATGCCGTCGGCTTTGAATTTATTGATTAGCTGATAAATCTCTTTCTTGGCACCAACATCAACGCCGCGTGTTGGTTCATCCAGAATCAGAACTTTAGGTTTGGTCATCAATCCTTTCGCGATTGCCACCTTCTGTTGATTACCACCAGAGAGGTTGCCAATAATTTGGTCACGCGTCGGTGTTTTGATGTTGAACAGTTTGATGAAGTCTTCTACTGCAACCACTTCTTCACCGTGTTGGATTTGGACACCTTTGGTCAACTTATCCAGAGCACACAAAGACATGTTTTCTTTGACTGACAAACCGAGTACCAAGCCATCGCCTTTACGGTCTTCAGAGATGTAGGCGATACCATTTGCCAGACCATCTTGCGGACTAACTGGGTTAATGGTTTTGCTGTCTAGGTTGATAACACCACGTTCACTCGGTAAAGCACCGTAAATCACCTTCATCAATTCAGTACGACCCGCGCCCATCAACCCTGAAATACCAAGGATTTCACCACGCTTAAGCGTGAAACTAACATCGTGAACACCGGAGCCGGTTAAACCGATCACTTCAAGACACGTCTCACCATGTTTTACATCAATGCGTGGGTACTGTTCTTCAAGCTTTCGGCCTACCATCATTTCGATAAGACCGTCTTCATCGGTATCCGAAACCTGACACTCACCAATGAACTTACCATCACGAAGTACGGTAATGTCGTCACAAATTTCGAAGATCTCTTTCAAACGGTGTGAAATGTAAACAATGCCGCAACCTGCATCACGAAGCTCATTGATCACTTTAAATAGCGATTCGGTTTCCGTATCCGTCAGTGCGTCGGTTGGCTCATCCATGATGATGACTTTCGATTCAAAAGAGATCGCTTTGGCAATTTCGACCATCTGCTGTTCGCCGAGGCTTAAATCACCAAGCAGAGTTTTAGAGCTGTGTTTTACGTTCAAACGCTTCAAAAGCCTGTCAGCTTCATCGTACATTTTGCTCCACTGAATACGTCCCATCGCACCAGTAAATTCACGCCCTAGATAAATGTTCTCCGCAATGGTCAACTCAGGGATTAAATTCAACTCTTGGTGAATAATGCTGATACCTGCTTCTTGAGAATCTCTTGGACCTTTAAATGCAGCGGGCTGACCCTGATACTGAATGCTACCTGAGTCCATGTGGTAAATGCCGGTTAGCACTTTCATCAAGGTCGACTTACCTGCTCCATTTTCACCCATAAGCGCCATTACCCGCCCTGGATACACATGAAGGCTCGCCTTATCTAGCGCCTTTACGCCCGGAAACGCTTTTTCAATCTCACTCAGTTGTAGAATGGCTTGAGTCATAATCTGTCCTCACATTCCCTGGCTTAAAAAACCACACCAGCTTGGAAGATAACGTTCGCATACGGTGTACATTCACCCGTGCGAATCACTGCTCTGCTTTGTTCCGTGCGAGCTTTAAACGCTTCGTGCGATACATAACTAATTTCAATAGGCTTGCCTGTGCGCTTGCTTTCTTGGCTTAACTCTTCGACCAGTGCGTTATGCAGGTCTGGGTTAACGTCACAAAACTCTTCTGCAAGGATAGCGCCTTCAATCTGTGATTCAGACAAAATCACTCGAACGGTATCAATAAAGCTTGGTACCCCGTGAGTGAGCGCTAAGTCGATTCGTTGCACATGCTCAGGAATTGGCAAGCCAGCATCACAAATGGTGATTTCATCGGTATGACCCAACGTTGCCACCAAGTAAGAAATATCTGAGTTTATAAGGGTACTTTTTTTCATCTCATAGACCTTTCGGTTACACGTTCATAAAACGATAAGCGTCTGCATTAGGATGTTTTGGTTATTTACAGAAAACTCATCGAAACGTTTCGATGCAATAATAGTTCGCAGGAAAAATTTGAAAAGGGAGCGATTTATAAGGTGTGAGAATGATCTGCAATTGAAGCTTCGTCATACATAAAAAGACAACTTTCATCACAACTCCGACATCGAAACGTTTCGATATCAGAGCAATTTCACTTAATTGCATATCTTTAAAAGAGTCAATTGTTGGCAACAAACACGTCTAATTACTGAGAAACAACCCAATTAGGCCAATGAAAAGGATATGCAGCTTCACAATTCTCAGATAGCTGACAGATTTTCAAGCTCAGTAAACTCAAAATCTAGTTACACTTTGAGAACTTACGTCATCCGTTAACTACCGAATCGGTATGCAACGTTTGTAAGGACACAAACGGAACTGAAGAAAAAGAATGAAATTAAGCAGCAGGGTAATTTTGCTTGTAACGCCAGTGATTTTGTTAAGTGCGGTGGTATCGAGTTACATAATCTATAGCATTCAAAAAGTCACACTCATCAAGCGAGAAGATAGCTATATTCAATTGCAAATGGAGAAACTTGCGGGGCAATTCCGACAAGCGAATGTTTTCCTTCATAGCTACGCTTATACTTTGGGTAAAAGTGACGTTCTACAAGATTATTTAATTAATCACGATAACCCTTACCGTGAGCGAGTTTTGTTTAATCGCTTGGATGAAACAGCGGATGTATTAAGCCATGGCTATCATGGTGATACCAACATGGCTATCCTCAACGGTAAACAAAAACTCCTCTACTACACAGAAAATCAATTTTTTGAATCTTCCGGGTCGATTGATCCTAAAGTAACGGAGTACATTTCAGACAACTTTGCAAAACACGGCGATTATAGCCGTACAGGTTTTATTTATAATTCCAGTGGCCAAAGTATCCTACTTCAATACGATTTGATCGATAAACGCACGGGAGAACACCCGTTAAGTTTCGATCCCAGCAATGCATTTTTTGTTATTGTGACCGTCTCTCTGGAAGCCTTTAGTGATATTAAACACGATATCGAGTTTGACACCCATAGCGTCATTACCTTTTCTGATAAGCCGATTTATCTCGATATTCCTCTTGCTCAAACGATAGAACTGCTGCCGCATTTTTTTGCCATACTCTCTCCAGCAGAATATCTGATGTGGAATAAAGTCGACAAAGTGTGGCTTGAGCTGGCACTTTCATTTGGGATTGCCGCGTTTTGTACCATTACATTGATCGTCCTGGTTTTATATCGAAATGTATTACGTCCTGTTTCTCGACTCGACAGGCAACTTAAGGAACTCGAAGCAAATAAGCGAGATAACATTGAGAAGTTAGAGACTAACGACGAGATAGGCAGGCTTTCATCACGCTTCTTCGATATGTATGAAGAGCTAAGCATCATCTACAAGAAAACGAAACGTCTCGCAGAAACAGACCAATTAACGCAACTTGCTAACCGTCATCGATTCAATCAACTGGTTACTCAAGAGCTCGCCTCTCCTTCTGATTATTTATGGGTCATTTATGTTGATCTGGATAACTTCAAATATGTAAAT
Organism: Vibrio sp. dhg; assembly: GCF_003443775.1. Classification (NCBI taxonomy): domain Bacteria; kingdom Pseudomonadati; phylum Pseudomonadota; class Gammaproteobacteria; order Vibrionales; family Vibrionaceae; genus Vibrio; species Vibrio sp. dhg. Next base: position 407,403 of record NZ_CP028944.1, read on the forward strand.
GACAAATATGGCCATGAGTTGGGGGATTCGTTATTAAAAGTGTTTTCAACCCATATCAAGAATGTGTGTCAAAAGTTCTCTCATCAATATAACAGCCCTTGTTTTGGTGCGCGCCTTTCCGGAGATGAGTTCGCCATTCTACTTAGCTCTAACGAATACGTAGAAAATCTCCCAGATTTACTCGCGACAGAACTGCTAAAACCTATCAATACGCTTAGCCACTCTTGGCCAAATACCTTCCCTGTCACCGCCAGTGTTGGCGTGGCTCGTTTCCCAGAGGACGGTGCAGACATTACAAAACTTCTGTCTAATGCCGATGCCGCAATGTACCAAGCTAAGCGCGCGGGTAAAAACCAATACGCCTATTACTCTGCCGACTTGAATATAGAAGCACAAAGACGAAGCCAAATTGAACGAGCTTTAAGGAAAACCGATGTAGAAAAAGAATTCCGATTAGTTTTTCAACCCTACTTAAGCCGTTACGACAATGAAATTGAAGGCTTAGAAGTATTACTGCGTTGGGATGCGGAAGGTATCGGGCCAATACCTCCTGCTGAGTTTATCCCTATTGCTGAGCAAACGGGTCTGTTCGATAAAGTTGACCGTTGGGTGTTCTCTACTGCAGCAGCCCAATACCATCAATTGAGAGAAATATTTGATAAAGACATTATTTTGTCAATCAACCTATCCTCTGCAGAGCTCAACTCATTAGAAATGGCGGAGTATATCCACACATATACAACTAAGTACGACGTTGATCCTAAGTTTATTGAACTCGAAATCACGGAGACTTTTGCCTCTGACCAACGAGGGACCGCACTATTAGACGAGCTTTCTAACCTTGGCTATCGACTGGCAATTGATGACTTTGGCTCAGGGTATACATCCCTGACCCAGCTTGTTCAGTTCCCGGTGCAAAAAATTAAGTTTGACCGCGAGTTTCTACTCACACTGATGAGAACCAATAATGGGCATGTAATCAAGCCGATTATAGACTTGTGCCACGCCCAGAATAAAACCGTCACCGCCGAGGGAATTGAGCATGACGTGATGCGCCAATGGCTATCTGAATACCAATGCGATTTTATGCAAGGCTATCTTTTTGGTAAGCCAATGAGTATCGAGGAATTGGAAATATGGTGGGAATCATCCAACCACATGATCTTCAATCGACAGAATCATACTCAGACCTTTGCTGGCGGGCTTTCCAAACTAGCCAAATAAGACACTGTAGAATTAGCTTTGTTTTGTATCTAGGGCTTTAGTAACGCGGTTTTTTGACGAAACCGTGGGCATAAAAAACTCACAGGCAAACCTTGTCGCTATGGTTGGCTGCCCCCAGGCACCGCATATATCTTTATTGTTTGCCTTTTCTCTCGTAAATTGCCGACACTGTCCACATTTATTAATCACTTTATCTTCCTACTAGCAAATATCAACGTATTGACGAATATTACTAATCCCCTAACTGAAGTTACCTTCCGCCAGAAAAACTGCACAAGAGAATTAGCTCATAAAAGTCTAGGTGGAAAGTAGCACAAGATTAAAAGTGACAATTTGATATCTCACAACGTTTGTATTCAAAACTAAATTTTTAATACAAACGTTTCTGATATAACTCACTTCCCATGAGTTTATTTGAAAATAAACATTCAACTAAATCTAATTTATTTAATTTTAGATTGAACTTAATGTATCTTTTAGTCGTCTAAACTCTTTCAACGCAATAGTATCAACCTCTGTTCCTACAGGAGGATTATTCGGCGTATACCAATCAACAGATTCCGCTTCATAACATTCTAAATTACCTTCCCACTCACTAACGATATAGTAATGTATTAGTTGTAATTCAATTGTGGGATGATAAAGAGAACATAGATATACATATGATTGAGGTGTCACATTCAGCTCTTCTTTGAGTTCTCTAAATAATGTTTGCTTCTGGTCCTCACCTGGGTCCATATGCCCGCCTGGAATAGCAATAGTTCCAGGATCAGTTTCTTTGTCTTTGGCTCGTGTTTCCAACAATACTTTAGAGTCTTTCACTAATATAAAGGAAACACATTCATGCACTCTCATTTGAACCCCATACCTGTCATCATTTATTCCAATCTATACTGTGCAAGTGTTTGCATTCAAGATTAAACTCATGTTTTGTTACGACTCGGATCACAGAGTGAGATTTTTATTAGCGTTAGATTATTAAAAATAAACGCATTGAAATTTCAGGGATTTTTTAAAATGCGCAATAATTATACATTGTTTTTAATCTGAAGAATTTCATAAACGTCACTACTCACCATTTTATTAGTTATCAATTTAAGTTATTATTAAATCTGAAGTTTCTCTTGGTAAAAGAAAAACTTTTTAATATCAAAAAGTTAGCATTAAAAGCTAAACATTAATAACATCCCAATGAGTAAGTGCTTAATGTATAACGCTTAATATTGGGAAAGAATATAATTGATGTGCATGTAGTATTACTGAACGCATGAAGCATTCGGCAAATTTGTAACACCTAGAGTTTTATTTGATCAAAATGAAAAAATCATTTTTATTGTTGATATGGACGTTTTTCTCTGTTTCTCCTTTTGCTTTCGCCAAAGATTCGGACGGCAAAGCTCAAGTAGAGAATCAGATTTCTCAACAACAAGTTAGAAAAACATATAAAGACGCTAAACTAGAAGGCGTTATCGACTTTAAGCTATTTAACGACGCCTATTTAGCTTACAAGAAAACCAAAAAGCGAAAGAAGCCACTACTTACCATCATCGACTACAGCAAACCTTCAACGGATAAGCGATTTTATGTCGTTGATTTAAACAAGAAGCAGCTGATCTACAACACGTATGTTTCTCATGGTGTAAATAGTGGAAAGAAGACCGCGACGAAGTTTTCCAATATCGTGAATTCACGTAAAACTTCTTTGGGTACGTTTTTAACTGATACCACCTATTACGGATCCAATGGCTATTCCCTTCGCTTAGATGGCCTGACTTCCGGACTGAACGACAAGGCTCGTGAACGCTACATCGTCGTACACGGTGCTAAATATGCGAATCCTTCTTTTATTAAAAAGAACGGGTATTTAGGACGCAGCTGGGGTTGTCCGGCTCTGCCAGAGAATCTGTCTCGAGAAATCATCGACACAATTAAAGGCGGCAGTGTCATCTACGCAAGCGCATAATAAACGAAAGGGAGCAATAGCTCCCTTTTATCTTTCTAGTCAGAACACTCTTCCCTACTTCAATACTGACGCCATTCCTTCAACGTCTTCCCTTAAGATTGTATCGATACTAATCCATTGCTCTGACTAGTCGTCGCTGTGATTGTATTTTGAAACAATTCAAGTTTAAAATTCCGCTTAGGCAGTGAGAAAAGCCTGTTCATCTATCTTTCCTATCGTTACTATACGAAATCATTCAGATACTGATTAAGCATCAAAGCCCCGAGACAAGTTGCTCGCCGGTGATGAATAAGTATGTAAAATCGGCAACAAATCTTTGATGTATTAGGGTTAATTTTTGCGTTATCTAATTTGTACGTTTTGGCTAATAGCTCTGTCTCTGATCCCAGATTGTATGCTGTCTGCCTACGCGCATGAATATGACAATCACCAAACAAGCAATACATCCGATCATTTATCAAAGTGGGCTCAACAACCACTTTTAACGCCAGATTTTGCTTTACCCCAATGGTCTTTAGAAAATAATTCGCCTTCGGTTTCTCATAAGTACTCGCAGCATCATAAACGAGACATATTGGCTCTGGTTTCATGCCGTCGTACTTCTCTGCATGATGATGTACAGAGTTTACGCTTCGAACCCGATTATCAGTTGCTCATCGCTTTTTTATCGCCTCCGTTACTTTCTCTCGCTTGGGTGACAACCCCATTACCTAGAGATAGCTACGGTAAACTTAAAAACCAACGCTCGCTTTATCATCTCCTCGGAACAAGGGAAGCAAATTTACTTTATGTGTTTAAACATGGCCGTGAATACTTGACGAAAGAAAAACAGAGAAATCAAGAAAACGTGTCAACAAGTGACATGGGTACATTTATATTTACCTGAATCCATTCGAGGCCCAAATTATGACCAGATTCGCAATTCCAACTATCTTAACTTTATTACTCACTGCATTCTCCAATGTCGTTTACGCCGACGTAAATCTTGAACAAATGAGCAACGAAGCCCTTTTGGAATGCGCCAATGTTTCGAACGTACAGAATGCCGTACCAGAGCATAGAGCCTCTTTTAGAAACTATTTGATGTCCGTAAGACATTATAGTTTTAGCACGCTTTCTTCTGCAGAACTGGAGTTTAAAGCAGCAAACAAAAACACAACAGATGTGTTAGAAGTGTATCAGAGCAAGTGTCGTGACCTAGGCGAGCAGCTCTATAGCATCGGGTACTAATTGAAGTTATCGTCCCAAAACAAAAAGGCGCATTCTCTGCGCCTTTTTCGATATGAACATTTAAATCTCGCTACTTAGCGCCGTAAGGAAAGTGTTCAAACATCTTCGCAATTTCTTCTGCAATTAGCTCTTCCCTTTTCTCACTGTCCATTGACGTCGTTAATTTACGGCTAGATATCCCTTTCCAAACAACTTGGTTTGCCTTCATATCAACTAATTCGATAACCAAATTACCGTATTTACGCTCTCTATATCGCTCTGGACTGGAAGTAATCACGCCAAATCGATTCCATCCGTAACCAAAACTGATGTTCGACCCAGAAGAAACAAACTCTGTGTTCTCAACAATGTCATGATGGACATAGATATCACCATCACTCGAAACTTGTGAAAGTCCATTAGCTCCTAATTGAGAGGCAATACTTTGTTCAATACGCCTCGCATCGATGCTTGCGGGCGCACCATTCTGATCTCCAAAATCGAACGTTCTATACGATGAAAAGTCAGCCTGTTTGTCGACATCCGTTGTTACCGTGGTGCATGCGACCATAAACAGCCCCAATGCGCCTAACAAGAACCCTTTCCACATAGATATTCTCCTCTGATTTATCGACAGTATCAGCGTCGCCTTCTTTGTTGTCATTTATACGGCTGAAAACAAAAATGAATCATTATGCTACGACAAGAAGTCCAACTCAGTACATTTCCAAATTCGTAAGCCATCTCTCTTTTACTGAATCACGCACTTTAAAATAATTAGATAGACATTATTGAGTCTTAACTAAGAACGCCAAGTGTTCAATATCTGAGGTCTTGTTTCACAAAGTCGTAGCCAATTGGCTGCTGATTTTCTTAAGAGAATTACCCACCAGCACTCGAATTGAGTACCTTCGCATCATCTTGAGTGATTTTTACGCAATCGACAAACAATTGAAGAGAAAAGACTTTTCTTTTCGAATTAATGTGGCATATTAGATGAGTCCTTTCGATGCGCGGGCATCGTATAATGGCTATTACCTCAGCCTTCCAAGCTGATGATGCGGGTTCGATTCCCGCTGCCCGCTCCAAGCTTTCTTGCTAAATTTTAAATCCTTTTGTTCACCATTCCCAACAAAGCAATTGATTTACTGTCAGTAACGTCATCATGACAATTTAGCTTTAATCATATTATCCAAAACCGATACGCTCTATAGAACAAAATTGCATAAAAAAAGCCACTCTCACGACAAGAATGGCGTTGTGCCTATGACAGTTAAGTTCGGCAAAATAACAAAAACCCCAAGCTATCAGTTAATTACTAATATTGTGTTAATAGCTTTATTTTTATTCATAGATCCATTTCAGCTTTAATCTGCTCAACCCAACCTGCAATACGCTGCTCAGTCAGACTTGATTGATTATCTTTGTCGATCACTAACCCGACAAAGTCATCGCCGTCAACCGCATTAGAGGCCGTAAACTCGTACCCTTCTGTGGGCCAAAACCCAACCATCTCTGCACCGCAGTTGGCGACATGATCGTATAGCTCACCAAGTGCATCCACAAATTCGTTGCTGTAACCAACCTGATCGCCTAATCCATATAGCGCAACTTTTTTTCCCGATAGATCCATGTCCGAGAAGTTGGGTAGAAACTCTTCCCAGCTCTCTTCTTGGCAATCCGCAGATAGTCCTGGAAGTTGTCCCTCTCCTAACGTTGGCGTACCGAGAATCAGATAGTCATAACTGGCAAATTCACCGGCGTCGACGCGATTAATGTTTTTCGGTTTATCCGCAACCTCGTCACCAAGTTGTTTTTGGATCAATTTGGCCATTTTGCGAGTGCTGCCCATATCAGTACCAAAGAAAATTCCCACTTTGCTCATAATTAGCTCCTTGCTTAAATTTTTGTCATGGCAGGTATACGTTGCAAAATATCTACCACACATTTAGTTTAATTTTTTCAATAAGTTAAAAGTTTACTTTCAAACAATGTCTGACCTAATGTCGCAAAGGTGACAATTAATCGTCATCATCCTCATCTTCGTCGTCAGGCTGCCAAATTAACGGGCGGTAAATTTCCACACGGTCACCTTCTTTTAGCTCACTATCCAACTTTGTGGATTTGCCGAAAATACCCACTTTTTGTTTGTCGAGGTCGATAGCGGGAAACATATCTAAAATATTCGAAACCTGAATAGCGCTAAGTACGGTTGCGCTATGGTCAACATCGACCGACAACCATACCTGTTCATCCGGTAAGGCGTAGACAACACTTACTTTCATGGTTACCCCCTAGTGCTATGTGCTAACGCTGGCGTTGGGTTTGCCACCATGGATTCGTATTTCTGTTTTAACGCCAGAACCAAGCCCAAAGCCAGAAAGCCTCCCGGCGGTAAAATAACCAACAACACCCCTTGGTAATCATCAATAATGACCATTTCCAGAAACGCAAAACGTTCGCCCAAAAGAAGATGCGCATTGCTAAACAAGGTTCCACTACCGAGAATTTCGCGTATCGCGCCGAGCATAGTCAGTACCCAAGTAAAGCCTAACCCCATAAACAGACCATCCACGATAGAGGGCATGACAGCGCTTCTACTGGCAAACGATTCGACACGCCCGAGGATGGCGCAGTTTGTAACAATCAACGGTATAAATAGACCGAGAACTTTGTGCAGAGAATGGAGGTAGGCGTTCAGCAATGCATCGGTCAGCGTGACCAGTGTGGCGATGATGATGACATTCACCGGAATACGTACGGTTTTGCTGATGACACCTTTCGCCATCGAGTTAAGCGTATTTGCCGCAACCATCACGACCATAGTGGCCAGGCCAAGACCAAGGCCGTTCGTCGCACTGCTGGTTACGGCGAGTAAAGGACAAAGCGCAAGGGACTGCTTGAGTACAATGTTATTGCCCCATAAACCTTGTGACATAATGCTTTTGTACTGGTTTGATTCACTCATTGTTCGCTCCTTGGTAAGATTCAAGCGCTAACAACGCCTGATGCACGCCTTTTACTACGGCTCTGGGTGTTATTGTTGCGCCGCTAAATTGGTCAAAATCACCCCCATCCTTTTTCACCGCCCACACACCTGTGCTCTCTAAAGTGCGTTTGGCAAAACTGAGTATCCAACTGCTTTTTTCCGCTTCGATTTTGTCACCCAGTCCCGGCGTTTCACTGTGACTGATGATTCGAACGCCGATAATCTCCCCACTGATTTTTAAGCCGATAAGAAAGCGGATCGTGCCACTGTATCCCTCCTGCTCGCCCCGGATCACCCAGTTAATCAGTTGCTGATTTTCATCTTCCACTCGATACAGTTCGAATGGCTTACCTTCATACTCGATTAGCTGGCGGTTCGAAAACACATCATTCGAATAAGGTTGTCCCGCCAGTACTTCCCTCAATAACGCGTTCTGATCTTCTAAGATACGCTGAGTGATGATTGGCTTTGTCGCCCAATTCGTAACAAACAAAAGTAATGCGGCGAGCGCACATGCACTGGAAAGCAATATGATTTGATACGAAATACGCTCTTTAAATGGCTGTAATCTGACTTCCATGATTATTTCTCCGTCATTCGGCTAGTACCAAACACATTCGGGCGCAGGTAGTAATCAATTAAAGGGCTAACCGCATTCATAATCAGTACCGCAAAAGCCACGCCTTCGGGGTAGCTACCAAAGGTTCGGATCAACCAAACAAGCAGCCCACATCCCAGCCCATAGATAAGCTGTCCGCGAATACTGGTTGGAGAGGTAACAAGATCTGTCGCGATATAAAATGCGCCCAACATGGCAGCGCCGCTGGTGAGGTGAATCCACGGTGCCAGGTAGGCTTCAGCGTTGATCAAATGACTGACTAAAGCAGGTAGTGCCAGACCAAGCATGAAGGTCACAGGTATCGCCCAGTGAATAATGCGTCGCCAAATCAGATAACCACCGCCACACAAGATAAGGAAAGCACTGGTCTCACCAAGGCTCCCAGAATGCTGCCCAAAAAACTGCTGAGTAAACTCAACCGGCAAGGTTCTTTCAATACTGAGAGCCGTCGCCGCCGTCACGCCGTCAAAGCTCAGCCATCCATCCGGTACGGTGACTAAGTTGTTGCTAAAATCTATCGGCGTTGGAGCCGCCCATTGGGTCATTTGAACCGGAAAACAGATCAGTAGCATGACGCGCGCGAGCATGGCTGGATTGAATAAGTTCTGCCCCAGCCCGCCATAGATTTGCTTACCCAAAATAATGGCGAACATACTGCCCAAAACCGCTAAGCTGATTGGGAACGAAGGCGGTAAACTCAAGGCGAGTAGCAGCCCGGTCAGAATCGCTGAACCATCAAAACACGCACTAGGTTTCTTTTTCATTGCCAACAAACATAAACATTCGCTTATGATGCTGGTTAAACAACACACGACTATCAGTGCCAAACTGTTGCGACCAAACTGAAAGCCAGCAAATACACAAGCCGGTAATAACGTTAAGATAACGAGATACATGATTCGTGTAGATGAGCTCCCGTTGTGAGCAAATGGGCCAATTATTGAGTCATATTTGATCATAACTGTTGCTCCTTCTCAGCGGCTTTATCTTGACGAGATACTCTCGCTGGACGAGATGGGCGAGCCGGTCTCTCTGGACGTGTCGGTTTTTCCGCTCGCTCAGGTCGAGCATTGCGGGTTGGTCGCGTGACTTTTTTCGCGGCTTTGGCTTTCTTCTCAGCGGCCTCAAGGGCGAGACGTTGTTTTCTGGATTCATTGAGCACTTTGGTCTGAGCCGCTCTTTGCTCCATAAAGGTATGCGATGCAATCACACCCTTTGCGTGCATAAAGTACTGAACTAAAGGAATCGAAGAGGGACAAACATACCCACATGCACCACAAGACAAGCAATGATTCACACCCAGTTCCTCGGCACGTTTGAAATCGGAAACGCGGGTGTACGCGGCCATTTGAAAAGGCATCAAACCCATTGGACAAGCACGAACACATTGACCACAGCGAATACACTCTTGATGTTTGGTTTCAATAAACACTTCGTCTTCGGTTAACGCCAGTATTCCGCCAACCGTTTTATCAACAGGCACCTGCATTGAGGGAATGACCTGTCCCATCATAGGTCCGCCCAGAAGTAATCGTTCCGTCGAGTCACTGACCCCGCCGCAATAGTTGATTACTTCGTTCACCGGGGTTCCAATTGGTACCTCGACATTTTTAGGTTCCGCGATCCCCTTACCACTGACCGTGACAATCCGCGAAACCAAAGGACGACGGAATCGAACCGCATGGTACACCGCCCTAACCGTGGAAATATTGTTAACTAAAATACCGACCTGAGTGGCACGCCCTCCTGGTGGAACATCTTTTCCAGTAAGCGTTTTTATTAAGTGCTTCTCAGATCCCATCGGGTAAATACTCGGCACCTTACGCACGTCAATCGTGTCGACTTCACTCGCGGCATAATGGAGCGCACTTAAGGCATCCGGTTTGTTATCTTCCACGCCGATAATGGCCCTTTGCGCACCGCTTGCAATCAGCATCATCTGTATCCCAGAAATAATTTCTTCCGGGTAGGTTTGCATTGTTAAATCATCACTGGTCAGATACGGTTCGCATTCACCTCCATTAATGATGATGGTGTCTACGTTGGCGCTTCTTGAAAATCGCAACTTGACCGCGGCTGGGAAACCAGCGCCACCTAGCCCGACTATGCCCGCTTCCGCCACGCGATCAATAATGGTGTCGGCATCTAAGTTATGGATATCTTCACCCGGCGAAGATACCCCCCATTGCTTATCGTCATTCGCGCGAATCACTACCGTGTCACACTTCACTTTCGCCGGGTGAGTTGTGATATGCGGAACAATCGCCGTCACCACACCATTCACAGATGAATGCAAAGGTGCAACGAAGTCCGTAAGTCCAACAGCAACCAACTGCCCTCTGTGCACTGACTCACCAGGACCAACTAATACTCTTAACTTCGCCCCGGAACGCGTCTGCAACGGTAAGTAAATATTCCGAGGCCAGAAATGGCGGTCAATACGTTGATCTGACGTTAACTCTTTATAGGCTTTGGGATGAATACCGCCACTAAATGGTTTATTCCACAAACTAACACTGCTTAAACTGGACATGATTCACTCCTAAACCGACAATGAAGGCTTTGGCCAATACCATGTCGACACCGACGGCGTCACTTCGGACATGGTCAAGCAACCTCGTGTACAGGCTTTTTCACATAACTGACAACCGGTACACACGTCTTTTAGTACCGTGTGTAACTGTTTCGGCGCACCGACAATTGCATCAAAAGGACAGGCTTTGTAGCAGCGGTTGCACCCGTTACACTGCGTTTCATCAACCCTTGCCACCAGCTCAGTGTCTTGATCACTTGTATCAATAGAAACACCGAGCAATTGTGCAACGTTTTGAGCAAGTAGTGCTCCGCCAGGTGGACAACAAGCCGGGCTTAGTTCACCAGTGACCATCTTTTCGGCGGCCTGGCGGCAACCAGCCTCTCCACACTGACCGCATTGGCCACCCGGCAGTAATGCTTCAACTTTGTCTATCCTCGGGTCGCCTTCCACATGGAACATTTTTGCAGCGTACCCAAGCGCAAGCCCAAGCAATGCTCCGAGCGTGACAAAAAATATAAGCGTCGTAAGTAACATGACTTAGTCTCCTCTATGCCATTCCCGAAAAGCCCATGAAGGCCATCGACAAAAATCCCGCCGTGATGAATGCTATCGGAGAGCCTTTAAATGCAGCTGGCACCTGACTCAACATAAGTTGGCTGCGTAAACCAGCAAAAATAGTGATGATGAAAAAGAAGCCCAGAGCAGAGCCAAAGCTGAACATCAGGGTGTTGAGAAATGACAAATTGTCTTGAACAGCCAGCAATGCGACGCCAAAAACGGCACAGTTGGTGGTGATGAGAGGTAGAAATACGCCCAGAGACTGGTACAGCTCGGGAAATGATTTTTTAACGTATAACTCGGTAAACTGAACGACAGCAGCGATGACCAATATGAAGGATATGATCCTCATAAACTCCAGATGCAACGGCTTCAAAATCGCAAACTCAATAATCCAGCTTGATACCGTCGCTAAGGTAAGCACGAAAATCGTCGCGATCCCCATTCCCACCGCACTGGTAATTTTGCTCGACACTCCCATGAACGGACACAAGCCCAGAAATTTGGCTAAAACGACATTGTTTACGAATGTCGCACTCAGAAAAATGATCAATCCTTCGGACATAACAGCACTCCACTAGCTTCCTTTCTCGAAGGTGGTGCATAGCGTATGCCACGGAGCGTTTTTGCACTGGAATGAATCAAACAACCCCGTCAATACAGTGCTAGCGCGCAGGCTAAGCGCTTTTCTTTACCAAAATAGCTGTGTCACAAACCCAACAAAGTTCGCTTGTTCGCATGAATAATTGTCCGAAATCAAACAAACCTTCATTTAAGCGAGCCCGTCATACCTGGCTTGAGTGTTTGGAATAGGAAATGCATCGACGGTCTTATATCGCCAAACGTATAAGGAAAGACGTATGGAACAACTTGATAGCCTGCTACCCGATAGCAATTCAACGGTGTTTGACATGCAAGCGTTCGAGCAGATCGTTGCGCATGCTCCTGTCGCCATCAGCATTACCGACAAATATGGCAACATACTTTTCGTCAATAAGACCTTTAATCAGATCACTGGCTATAGTTCACGCGAACTGATTGGTAAAAACTCGTCACTGCTTTCGTATAAGGCAACACCTCAACGCGTATATCAAAATATGTGGCTAGCCATTACCAACGGTGACCATTGGCAAGGTCAGTTGGTCAACAGAAAGAAAAATGGTGAGCCGTATATTGCCGAAATTTCGATTTCTCGGCTAAAAGAGAAAAGTGGCGAGACACGATATTATGCCATCCATCGCGATATTACAGAGCGACACCAACGTATCACTGAGCAAAAAAATCAGTTCACACTCTTTCAGGCGGTGTTGAATGGTTCTTCGACAGCCATTGCACTGGTTGATGCCTCCAACAAGCTGCTAGTCAGCAACAAAAAGTATCAACGGATACAAAACAGCATTCACCACAGCCCTATCGACTTATTGCTGCAAAGCATTCAGAGAGACTATCAACAGACGAGTGTGGTTGAGTTCATCGGCGAACATAAAAACCGTACGCAAAATATCTCTGTTCGAAATGAAGACGGCACATGCGAACGATGGTTTGAATTTACATTGGCGAAAATCCCGGTTTCAACCATCAACATTGAACATTATTTTCTTCCAGACAGTGATGATGACTATAGCGTTATCTCTATCACTGAGCGTACCAAAGAGAAGCTCTTGGTCGAGGAACGACGTATTAATGCTACCAAGCTTATGGCGAGGGACAATAAATACGTCCACGCCATGCAAGAAGCATTAATGGGGACACTGCATCAATTGCAGGGACCGTTCAATGTCATTGATTCTGCTGTAAATATTCTCAAACGTACTAATGCCTCCTGCCCCGGTTTAATCGCGATGGATGACGCAATGGCGAATGCAAATGCAGCCATGCAAGAAATCATGCTCGCCATCCCAGAACGAGAAAGAGAAGCGCGGCAACCAGTGAACCTCAATGAAGTGATTCGTGACTCATGCAGCATCAGTAATGATGAATTGATGAGGCTATCGATCAACTTAGAACTTGATCTATCGCCAAAGCTTTCCTCAATCAATGGCACGCCTCATCGACTTATTCTTGCCATAAAACAGCTCATCGATAACGCGTTAGATGCTATCAAATATGCTAAGCCATCAGATCGGACTCTGTTCATTCAATCTTATGAGAAAAACGGAGAGATAGTGGTTGATATCGAAGACAATGGCTTAGGGGTGAAAGAAGATCTTCGCCTGACCGTATTCCAACCATTTTATAGCACCAAACCAAAGCACCAGTCTGGCTGTCGAGGCATTGGGCTTTCTATCGTGCAACAGGTGCTCAATGAACATTCAGCCACCGTAACGATCTCAGACAGCCGCCAGCTAAACGGCGCCAAAGTCTGCTTAACATTTCCAATTAATAGCGGTAAGTCATTATGATAGAAGATCATTCTCTTTTAGATTTAGAGCGTCAGTTATTGGCGGCAATGTATCGAATATCTAGTGTTCTAAACGCTAGCTTAAATTACGTTGAGTCATGCGACAAAATACTTAAAATTCTGCACGATGAGTGTCGTTTACAGTGTGGCATGCTCACTATTCTTGACCACCAAAAGAACATTTTATTGGTTAAGTCTGTACATAGCCCACTTAGCGATAGTAGCCGAGACCAAAAGAACGTTTACTATAAAACCGGTGAAGGTATTGTCGGAGAGGTCCTCAGCCAAGGGAGCTCTATGGTAATTCGTAATCTAGGTAGCGATATGCGTTTTGCGGACAAATTGGCACTTTATGACTATGACAAGCCTTTCATCTGTGTCCCAATCAAAGACAGTAATAGTAAAGTTCTTGGCGCACTTTCAGCCCAACCACCTAATGTCAGCGACGAGCACCTTACGTTGTTGTCGAAATTCCTCGATATGATTGGCAACTTAATCGCCAAGAATATTCAACTGTCTCAGAACGTTGAGCGAACCGAAAAAGAACTTGTTGATGAGCGTGACGGATTACGCCGTAAAGTTCGCAACAACTACAGTTTTCACAACTTAGTGGGACACACCAAGACCATGAGACAGATTTTCGATCAAATTCGTCTGGTGTCTCGCTGGGATTCAACGGTGTTGGTTCGCGGTGAATCGGGGACGGGTAAAGAGCTTATAGCCAACGCGATTCACTATAACTCTCCTCGTGCTGATCGTCCGTTCATCAAACTCAACTGTGCAGCGCTGCCTGATAACTTGCTCGAATCTGAGCTGTTCGGCCACGAAAAAGGCGCATTTACAGGTGCGGTCAAGCAGCGTAAAGGGCGATTTGAAATGGCACACAATGGCACTATTTTCCTGGATGAAATTGGCGAAACCAGTGCAGCGTTTCAAGCAAAGTTGTTACGAGTATTGCAGGAGAAAGAGTTTGAACGAGTCGGGGGGACAACAACTATTTCGGTAAACGTGCGTATTATCGCCGCGACTAACCGTCACCTGGAAGAGGAAGTGACACAAGGTAACTTCCGTGAAGACCTTTATTACCGCCTCAATGTCATGCCAATGCACTTACCTCCTCTTCGCGATCGCATTCAAGACATTCCAGAGCTGGCCGAGTTCATGCGCAAAAAGCTCAGTAAGCAACAAGGCCGTAACCTCACCATCAGTGATGATGCGATACGTGTGATGATGAATCACAGTTGGCCGGGTAACGTGCGTGAACTAGAAAATACCTTAGAACGCGCTTCGGTATTGTGCGAGTCCGGTGTCATTGATGCCAGTTTAATCAAAATCAACCAGTCTGAACCCAGCTTTTCACCGCCGGTCCAATCCGCTTACACACCCCCACTTTCTGCCGCTGCACCACTTCGCGCAACAGAAAGTCAGCTTATACATCGGGAGAAAAGCAAACCGGCTGACGAGAGAGAACTGGTAATCGATGCACTTGAGCGATCTGGTTGGGTAAAAGCCAAAGCAGCAAGGCTACTCAATATGACGCCGCGTCAAATTGCTTACCGAATTCAAATATTAAATATCGAGATGAAACAAATCTGACAATTTTTGAAAGCCAGATATTGTCGGCAAACGGACAATTGTTACTAGTTAGAACCCTTAGCTTATGTAAAACAATACTTTAGTTAAGGAACAATGATTGCAATGAAGCTTATTAAAGGCATTTAATCATAAGGGGCAGACATGGAAAGTCCTTCATCAAGTGTAAAAAGTGACGATTGTGCACAAGATAATCTTCATCACTTTTTCAATAAACAAACGCAGGATAAAATTGCAAAACATCCGTGCTATTCAAAACAGGCTCATCAATACGCGCGTATGCATTTACCTGTAGCACCAGCATGCAATATACAGTGCAACTACTGTAACCGGAAATATGACTGCAGTAATGAGTCTCGCCCGGGAGTCGTGTCACACGTTATGGATAGTGCTGCGGCACTCAAACAGTTTTCAACCATTAAAAAGCGAGCGCCTAACTTGACGGTAGTTGGAATCGCAGGCCCTGGTGATGCGCTCGCAAACCCGCAAGCCACATTTAAAACGCTTCGCGATATTCATAAAGCCGACCCAAACGTACAGCTTTGTATCTCAACCAACGGACTTGCGCTTGCTGAACATGTTATGACGCTGGCGGTATTGGGCGTTAATCACCTCACCATTACGATTAATTGTATTGATGCTGATATCGGAGAAAAAATCTACCCTTGGATTTTTTACAACCGAAAAAGACTTAAGGGCAAAGTCGCGGCACAAACACTTATCGAGCGTCAATTGCTCGGATTAGAGTTAGCAGCAAAGGCTGGCATGCTGGTGAAAGTGAACACGGTACTTATCCCAGGCATCAACGACCATCACATTGCTCAAGTATCAGAGAAAGTGAAATCTCTGGGCGCGACGTTACATAACATCATGCCCCTGATTTCCGATCCAAGTCATGGTACCTATTTTGGGTTGAGTGGTCAGCGGGGGCCAACCGAAGATGAACTGCAACGCGTCCGCGAAGAATGCGGTGTGCACATGCCGCAAATGACCCATTGTAAACAGTGCCGAGCAGACGCCGTTGGAATGCTTAGTGATGACAAGGCCTCAACATGTGGCTCGTCTTCTAAACCATCGGTATATAAAGTCGCGGTTGCCAGCCATGGAGAGGCCCACATCGGATTGCATTTTGGCCATGCCAAACGCTTTGAGATCTACCAATATGACCAACAATCACAGCAATTCCTTTTTGAGGAATCACGTAACGTTGCTCAATACTGCACAGGCCAAAGTGAATGTGGTGAAGAGTCTGAAAAAGAAGCCTTGTTCGACACAATCGCAGATTGCCAAGTGGTTCTCAGCGCGAGAATCGGAATCTCACCGTGGCGTGAATTAGAGAAACGTGGAGTGATTCCCAACGTGGACTTTGCCTTCCAACCAGTAAGCAGCAGCTTAGAAGCAATCGCCAAACAATACTGTCGTGACACTCAGCAAGCGGAGACAAAACATGAGCTTTTCAATCAACAATAAATGTGTCGGCTGTCATGCCTGTATGACCGTGTGTCCTAATCAGGCGATATATAAAAGCGACAGAGCAGACAAACCATTTGCGATTCATACTAAGCGGTGTAATGAGTGCTCTTCTTTTTGGCACGAGCCACAATGCGCCAGTATTTGCCCTATCGAAGAGGCGATTGTTGACCACACCAGTCGCCCCCTAAACCCTTTAGGCAGCTTGAGCCCGCAACATGATAGGAGCTCAGTATAGTGAACGCTGAAAAATGCAAACAGTACTGGCGACCGATCGTCCACTCTTATCTGAGTGGGCGATCTGCGCTGCCACTTTACCTCGGATTGAAGAAAAGCCACTTTATTCAACTTATTGAATTTTTTGGCCTTGAGGTAAGTTTAGCCAATCTCGAAACCAAACAAGCCAGGTTACGTAGCGAGTTAATGGCATTACGAACCGAAGAATACGATCAACTACGTCAATTGTTATCTCAGAACTTGGATAACTCACACCCGTTTGCAGAAGAAATGGCCATCGTTATATCAAGTGGTTGTATGGGAAGCCAACACCTCTGGGATGACCTAGGGCTACCCGAACGGGCTCTACTGACACAATTATTTTCTGACTATTTCCCCAACTTATCTGCTAAAAATGTTAACAACATGCGCTGGAAACGGTTTTTATACCGTCAGTTATGTGAAAACGGCGGCGACTATGTATGTCGCTCGCCAAGTTGTGAAACCTGCTCAAGCTACAGTGAATGCTTCGATACTGTGTCGTAACCTCACTCAACATCGCTTAAATATTGAGCTACCATTGCCGAACGTGTAAGTTCGCGGCTTTTAACATTCAGAGACGTGTAGATCCCAAAAAAATAAATACAAATAATCCTTTACATGTGATCACTAAAAGACAATAATGGCGCCGCTCTGTTGTTCAGAGTTATTAAATGAGACATCACGTAGTAAAAGTAAAACCCTTAGAAAACCAAGTTGTTATCCTCAGTGTTTCCCTTAGCTTCAAAGATACATTAAATAATTCAAGCTACTAGCGCATTCAAATAATTAATTTTTTCAATTTATATAAGGGACATATCATGTCTAATAAAACAACTGGTTCTGTAAAATGGTTCAACGAAACTAAAGGTTTTGGTTTCCTAACTCAAGACAACGGCGGCGCAGACGTATTCGTTCACTTCCGTGCAATCGTTTCTGACGGTTTCAAAACTCTTGCTGAAGGTCAAAAAGTGACTTTCGAAGTAGAGCAAGGCCAAAAAGGTCTTCAAGCTGCTAACGTTGAAGTAGCATAAGATTTTAAGTAGGCGCAGGCTGTAGGAAACTACGGCTTGCGTCACTTATCTCTGATTATTATAAATACCTCTCCCTTTTAAACTCCTCAATTCTCTTTATCTGATTCCCTTTCTTCTATTGATTTTGCCTTATAGCGAGCATCTTTCACGCTTTTAAGCTATTACATGTCATACCCATACAAAATCCCAATCTTGATGAGTAAATGGTCAGATTATTGTGGGAATTGGTATTATGCCTATATTTAAACACGAGCCCCCTGAGGTACAGATCATGACTGATGAAGAAAGAATTGAACTTCAAAAAAACAACCCTCTCCATGGTCTTAAACTAGAGACAATGATCGCAGAACTAGCGGATTTTTATGGATGGGATATCTTAGATGCAGCAATGCGATTTAATTGTTTTCATACCAATCCATCAGTCGCGAGTAGCGTGAAGTATTTAAAGAAAACAGATTGGGCAAGAGAGAAGTTAGAGAACTTTTATTTGTACCGATTTAAGCGCATGCCGAGAGCATCAAGTGAAGAGTTCGAACTGCCTCCACGCGCCCGTACGTTTCCAAACGGACTAAAACCTAAAGAGCCAATGGAACTTACGGTTGAGTCAATCTTGAAATCACAAGCTAAAGCCGCTTCAGCACATAAAGAGCGCTCTTCACGAGGCCGTTCTAAACGTTAATATCTGGGTAACTCATTACCGCATAGTGCTGACAAACATAAAACCAATTCGGTTGTTCGGGTTGTTGGAATAGCAAAAAAGTGGAGGAGTTGTAATCTCCCCCACTTCACTGTTATTGCAGCGACAAATACAAGCTATTCTCTACTCCCATACAAGGCCTTCAGGTAAATCAGGAAGCGCCCAATTATGGATATAGTTGATCACTCTTAACGAATCATCGGCCGCTTGTGTAAAGCCACGTGCATAATTCGTATTTACTTGGTCAACCGTAAAGACCTGAGGGTTTCCTGCTATATCAAGAAGAGGAACCACCTGATATGACAAAGTTGAAATCACCACTGGGGCATTAATATCCGGCTCTACGCCTGGAAGAACTAGCCCCACTTCAATTCCGGAATACATAACATCACGGTAATAGCTATACCCCATAAAATTGAAATACCCGTTGTCATTAATACCTAGAGTGGTGTTGATATTAATAACTAGATCGAGAGTGATAGATCCAAACTTATCTCCAGCCCCTGCTAAAAGCGCTGCAGCCGTATCCAAGTCTTCCGAACTTAATGTTTCAACACCGTTACCAGCTAAATGTCTAAGACCACCTAACTGCTCATCTGACAAAGTAAGATCAGGTAGATGACCATTTAGCATCAGTGCTTTATAGAGTGCCAAGTTTTCCAGTGGCGAATCGATGGTTTTGAATAGATCCTCCGTAACCTCCACCTCAATTCGTCCAGCTGGGTCGGTTCTCACACTAATCGCATTGTTAATATTAGACATCGCTTCATTGTAGGATGAGTCGATCACATCAACCGGTGATCTCGCAACACTCAAGCGACCAAAGTCCACTTCTTCAGCGTAACTTGCAAAAACGTAGTCCTCATAACCCACTAAGCTTTCGACAATTTCACAATCACTGTTAAGTGGAATCAGTGTTAATCCATCTTCTGTTTGAAACTCTTCAGGAAGTAAAGGTAGCGGCTCCCCGGTGACTACATCGGTAGCCTGTTCATTTGCGATTGGCTGGAAGCAACCATTATCATCTTGTTGCGGTATGTATAACGTTGCGTCCAATTCATCCCAGTCCCAGGTATATTTCACTGGCTCACCATTGTCATTGCGGACAATAATAAGCAAATCACCGTAAAGGTCGCCTTTACTCACGCCCCGATCATTATTACCTCTGCCTGGCTTTCCATCTCTACCTTGATTCCCAGCCCAAGAAGGACGATCTGAGCTATCATCAGCGGACAGAGCGAAAGGAAGCGACAAGAATAATAGTAGCGCGAGCGCCATACTCACAAACATAAGTACATTCATGCTTATGCTTTTAATTGGTGTGTAGTCTTTCATCATCTGCTCCTTAGCGTATGGATACGCTCCCATCGCAATACATTGCTTAAGAGAAAAAAGACTGTCTGACTTAATTAAGTTTTTAACACCACCAAATTAACTGTAGAGTAGATTTCATAAGCAACCGCTAATATACGCAAGCGTTTTGATACGGATCAATTGAATATCAATTAAGTTTCTTAGTAGACGCTACAATGTTGATACAGAAACGGTCTCAGAGGATAAAGGTTTCGCCTTCAGAAGATCTTGTACAAAGTCCACCAGCCTTGGGCCGGATTAACTTAAGCTTGCTAGCCTTGCCGCAAAGCCCATAAAGAACATGCCAAGTAACCCGTTGCCTAACTTTGCTAACACTCTATTATCTTTGAATAACTGAGTTAATGATGAACCCAGAAAGATCAGCGTACTCAAATAAATGATGCTAAAAACTTCTAAGATAAACGCTAGGATCAAGTATGAAATCCACGTGTGTTCGTACGTATAATCGATAAACTGGATAAAGAAAGAGACGTAAAACAGGATTGCTTTTGGATTGGTCATACTTAACGTCAGCGACTTAGCAAACACATTTTCGCGTTTCTTAGGGCGAGTGACGTCTGATTCACCATCATCACTTTTGCTCATTAACTGATGAATGATTTTCACCCCTAAATACAGCAAGTACGCGGCACCCAAGTAGCGAATAATCGTGAACAGGACGGGTGAAGCTTGAATTAACGAAGCAACACCTAGGTAAGAGAGCAAAATTAAAACCGCGTCACCAATAAGCACACCAGAAGCTGCTTTATAACCCGCCTTAACACCCAGCGATGAGCTCGATTTCAACACATAGAGAGAGTTTGGACCCGGAGCAAGAATGATCATGGTCAGACCGACCAAATACGTCCATATATTAATTACGCCAAACATCTCCAACATGACGAACAACCCTTTTACCAAATGACATCGAACAGAATTACGAGATATAACTGAAACAAATAGCAAAGTCTATCTCAGCTCGAAGAATTCCATCGAAAATATATAAACCCTCATTCATAAACAGACATCTCATTCATGTTAGAAACTAATTAAAGATGTTACGGAACGTGATCAAACTCGTAGATTTCAACCGATGTTACCGGTAACTTACGAAATGTTCCCGGTAACATTCGGGCGTAGTAGGAATACAAGTAGATCCGATAATAAATTAAAGGACGAATGAATGAACATCATACAAAAATCCCTAACCTCAGCTATCTCACTAGCGTTGCTATCCACTTCAGCATTCGCTGCTGACTTTAACTTTAAGTTTCAATCTAGTGATCCATCTGGTGACAAGAACTTTCAGGTTCAAAAAGAGTGGACGGAACGCGTAGAGCAAATGTCTGGTGGTCGTATTGAAATCGACCTACTGCCTGTTGGTGCTGTGGTTAAACACACAGAAACCCTGGGCGCTATCAAAATGGGCGTTATCGATGGTCACATTACCGCAACAGGTTACTTTACTGGCCAAGATCCAGCGTTTGGTCTGATCGGTAATATGGTTGGTGCATGGTCAGACACTCGCCAACTACTTCAATACATCAACTATGGTGGTGGTTATGAGTTAATGACTGAACTCTACGCACCGTACGGCGTGAAATACATTGGCGGTTCAACAACAGGCGTAGAGTCATTTGTATCTAAAGTGCCACTAAATGGGGTTGATGATCTAAAAGGTCTTAAGCTTCGTGCTCCGGAGGGTCTGGTTCAACAAGTATTTGCGGCTGCAGGTGCGACCCCAGTAAATCTACCAGGTTCAGAGGTCTTTACGGGTTTGAGTAAAGGCGTTATTGATGCTGCTGACTACACCGTTTTCTCTACTAACCATCAAGCAGGCATGAACGATATCGCAACTCACCCAGTTCAACCTGGCTTCCACTCACTGCCAACGATTGATATCTCAATGAGTCAGAAAAAGTGGGACAAACTACCAGCCGATCTTCAAGAGATCATGACGGTATCGGTTCGTGACTTTGCTGAAGATATTACGACTCAACTGCGTATTGCAGACCAGAAAGCCGTTAAAGAAGCTGAAGCCAACCCTAACATTACCATCCACGACTGGTCGGAAGAAGAGCGTAAGAAGTTCCGTCTGATTGCGATGGGCGAGTGGGAAAAATATGCTGAGCTCTCTCCTAATGCGAAAAAAGTTTACGATTCTATTACGACTTACCTAAAAGACTCAGGCCTTCTATAAGTTGTTAAGGGAGGGTAACTCCTCCCTATTTCATTTGGAATTAGACATATGAAAGAATCAGACACAAATCTAGAGACTGAAATGCCCCAGAATATTCTCGACAAAGCAATAACCAAAATCAGTGAGCTGTTTAGTTTATTGTTTGTTGCCACCGTCATCATTTCATTTTACGAAGTAGCAAGCCGCTATTTGTTTAACTCACCAACCATGTGGGTGCACGAAACCGCCTCCTTTATTGGTGGAGCACTGTTTGTGATTGGCGGGGCCTACGCTCTCGCAACCGACAAACATGTAAGAGTCGTTCTCGTTTACGATGCGGTATCACAAAAGACAAAGCGTTACCTGAATGTCTTTCACCATCTAGCAGGGTTACTGTTTAGTGGGTTATTGATTTATGCAGCGTGGCAAACTGTGGCTAACTCTTGGTTTGCTCCTTGGGGTGGATTGAGATTAGAAACCTCGGGCTCCGCTTGGAATCCACCATTCCCAGCCCTGCTTAAAGGCATCATTCTATTTACCGTTTGCCTGATGTTTATTCAATTCATTTTGCATTTGATTAAAGAAATTCAACAACTAAGGGACGAAGGCGATGAATAACTTATCTTCTACAAAACCTTCTGTTGGGAGCTACAAACCAGTGTTCCTTGTCATCGGCCTTCTGACCTTAGCCGCTGCTTTAGGATGGGTTGGTGTGCAAACCTTCACATCGAACTTGTCATCAATTGGCATCGAGTACGGCAGCTTGCTGATGCTGGTGTTGATGATTGGTCTATTGTTGACTGGCATGCAACTCGCTTTCGTAACAGGCCTTGTCGCACTGATCTTTACCTTAGGCTGGTTTGGCGTCGATGCACTACCGCTTATTACGAGCCGTATTTTCAGCTTCGTCAGCGGTTACGTATTCCTTGCGGTACCAATGTTTGTACTGATGGCTGCGTTGCTCGACCGCTCAGGAATTGCCCGAGACTTGTTCGATGCAATGAAAAGTGTTGGCCGTAAAGTTCGCGGTGGGGTTGCGGTTCAAACCTTGCTTGTTGCGGTGATCCTTGCATCTATGTCGGGCGTTATCGGCGGAGAAACCGTACTACTTGGTATTCTTGCTCTGCCACAAATGCTAAGACTGGGCTATGACCGTAAGTTAGCAATCGGCACCACATGTGCTGGCGGTGCACTAGGCACCATGCTACCACCGAGTATCGTTCTGATTATCTATGGTTTGTCGGCTTCCGTATCAATTGGCGAACTATTCAAAGCGGCATTCTTACCAGCGTTTATTCTGGCAATGTTCTACATGGCTTACGTACTGATTCGCTGTAAGCTGAATCCCGACCTTGCTCCGTTACCTTCAGAAGAAGACCTGGCTAAAGATGCAGAAGCTCATCCAAGTTACTTCAAAGCGCTGTTCTTCCCTTTGCTATCCGTAGCGACGGTTCTAGGAAGTATTTACACCGGTATTGCATCAGTTACCGAAGCCTCTGCTCTGGGTGTGGTTGGTATTGCTATCAGCGCGGCTATCCGAAAAGAACTTAATTGGAAGATGATCAAAGAGTCTTCTATCGCAACCATGCGTACCTGCGGCATGATCATGTGGATTGGTATCGGCGCTTCAGCTTTGGTTGGCGTATACAACCTAATGGGCGGTATCGACTTTGTAGAGGAAACGATTCTCGCGCTAAGTGGCGGAAACGCGATGTCTACCTTGCTTATCATGATGGCGATTCTGTTCGTTCTGGGTATGTTCCTGGACTGGGTTGGCGTTGCACTACTGACTATGCCGATTTTCGTCCCGATCATCACTGGCCTTGGAATGGACCCAATCTGGTTTGGTGTGGTGTTCTGTCTAAACATGCAGGTCGCGTTCTTGTCGCCACCTTTTGGTCCAGCAGCATTTTATCTTAAGTCTGTTGCGCCTAAAGACATTAGCCTTGGTGAAATATTCACTGCACTACTTCCGTTTATAGCACTACAAGTTAGTGTTCTTGCTCTCGTGATTGTTTTCCCAGAGCTTGCATTATGGTGGCGATAAATCTGCCCATTAAGCCTACTTATGAGTTGATACTATGAATAAAAAATATGTCGTTATGGGTGTTTCTGGGTGCGGTAAATCTTCTATCGGTGACTCGCTGGCAAAATCTCTGAACATCCCTTTTTTCGATGGTGATGATTACCATCCAGCGGAGAACGTTGAAAAAATGAGGAATGGCATCCCTCTTACCGATGAAGACAGAAAAGAATGGCTGTTAACCTTAAATGCGTTAATACAGGAACAGGAAAACTTGGTACTGGCATGCTCTGCCTTAAAACCAGAATACAGAGAAACATTAAGAGCGGGCTGTAATGATCTCACGTTCTGCTATTTAAAAGGTGATTTTGACACGATATGGGCTCGTCTAAAGGCCAGAGAAGATCACTATTTCCAAGGTTCAGCGATGCTAGAAAGCCAGTTTAATACTCTGATCGAACCCACCGAGCAGGAGGCAATCTATATCGATATCAATCAGCCTCCGGAAAAAGTGGTTGGAGATATCCTCGCAAAAGTTTGATCAAAAAGGGCTGGTACTCCAGCCCTTTCTTTTGATTCTACCTGCTAGCTTGTTACAGATGATTATCCGTCATCACTTCACGTCTTATGCTGAACCGACTAAACATGGCGAACTCTGGTTTGCAACAAGTGTTTGAATAACTTGGAAGCAAAGCTATTCATCAACGCAGCAATAATGATGAGTGCAATTCCGACGACCTGATAGATAGAAAAGCTCTCTTCAAAAAACAGCACTTGCCATATCGCGGTGAACAACAAACTGGTAAAGATCAACGGTGCAACTTGAGAATTATTTTCGGCCAACTTATACGCTTTAGAGCGGAAAATTTGATTGCCTACGACGGATATCGAAAGCCCGAAAAGGCATACCCACACCAATAAATTGCCCTGTGGTGCTAACAATATCTGCATATCTGGTTCTGGCAAACCTGATATGAAGGATAACGGTAGCACGCTCAATGCAGCGATAAGAAATGTCCAGCTATTAAGAACAGAGGGCATCACCTCCCTTTTGCTAGCGCGAAACAGACTCACCTGTGACCCTGCACTGAACAGTCCCGAAGCTAAACCAATTAACAGCTCCGGTCTAAACTGAATTCCGGACACATCACCAGCCAGCATTAAAACGCCAATAAAAGTCGCGGCTAAACCGAATTTCGTTTCTGTTTTAATCTTCACTTTAAAAAACAACTTTTCTAAAACGGCAATGAAAAGCGGCCCTGTTGCAAAAAGTACCGAGCTTTCGACCAGAGATAACGTATTCAATGAGGCAATGAAGCACAACTGGCATGCAGCGATGCATAGCCCACGAATAATAATAGGCTTTACTACTTTACGTGGCGGCATAGGTAACTTTGAAGCCACTACAATTGCAAAAAGCAACAAGGTTGGCATAAGAAAACGGAGAAACGTAAGCAGCTCAATACCCATCATTTCGGTAAGTTTTTTTAATAGAAGTCCAGTTAATGACAAACTGAACGTTGAAATTAGCATATAAGGTACAGCGTGGTTCTTCGACAAGATAGTATCCTCCCTATTGACGAGCCCATACTAGTGCAATGACAACAGAGAAAAAAACGAATATATTTAAACAAACCTGTTAGATAAACTTACAAATGAATAAACGACCACCTCTGAAATCTCTTTACGCATTTGTTGCGGTCGCAGAAACCGGCAGCATGACAGAAGCCGCTGGTGTACTTAGCGTGAGCCACTCTGCAATCAGCCAAGCGATAAAAAGCCTTGAATCACTCATCGGGCAACCATTGTTTCAACGAGTCGGCAGGCAGGTTCAGCTCAATTCCGTTGGCCAGAAGTACTACAATGACATTGCTCCGGCATTAAAAACGATCGTTGATGCGACGGAAGCCGTTACTCACCAGCCACAATCAAATCGAATCACACTGAATATGATTAACTCTCTGGCAATCCATTGGTGGGTACCAAGAGTCGATAACTTCCAACAATACGCCCCGAACGCGGACATTCGCCTGTCTAATCTAATCGGTCCTTTTGATTTAAACCAAGAAGGTGTGGACGTAGCAATCATTCACGGTAAGTCCGATGAATGGGAAGACTACTATTGCGAAAAGCTCGGAGATGATGAGCTGTTACTGGTGTGCAGCCCTGACCTGTTGGATTCATCACAAGACATCCCGTCCGCTGCTGAATTATTGCAACGCTATCCTGCGATTTATGCTGAAAACCTGCGTAGAAAGCAGGACTGGAGTGTTTGGTGTCAGGGTAACTCTCTGCCCGTTCCCAAGAAGCAAAATAATTTGAGTTTTATCGCGTCAATACATGCCGTTCAGGCCGCAATCCGAAAGCTGGGTGTTTTCGTTACACACCGATTATTCGTCCGTGATGAAATTAAGCACGGTTTGTTGGTAGAAATAGGGTCGCCAGTTAAAAATCCGCATTTGGAGTTTTTCTTTGTTTGCAAACCAGAAAAGCTGCGCAACGAAAATGTTCTTAAGTTGAAATCTTGGTTGAGTAAGGAATTTAATAACACGTCGGATGAATGATGACTAAGAGCGCGCCATTTGGCACCACACCACCATTCGGTTTAGTTTATCGGCAGTTATAAGAAAAGCCCGGCTATAGGAAACTGTTTACTTCCTGGCCGGGCTTAAGGGCTGTTATTTAAGTGACACTACTTATCTGGAAGGTAAAACTGTCCATACAAATAAAATCAACCTAAAAACCTTCACTTCAATAAACACTTATGTCTTAGTTACCACCTTGAAACCACGGTTTCTTGGGCTTGTTTTTGTTGTCGGACTGGTTGTGTTTATTTTTATGTTTGTTGTGCTTGTTAGGATGATTCGGGTGCTTTCCAGGCTTATGTTTATCATCATTGCCAAATGCAAGCACAACGATCGCTGGATCATGATCAGACGCTCGGTAAATATCAGAATATTTCGGTAAGTCACCTGAGTACTCTGTTGTGTAATCAACATAAGTGGATTCAGGCGAGTTGATATTCCAGTCGATAGCGGCAATTACGTTGTTTTCTGCCGTTTCTGCATCTGCCAAAATATAATCCAGTGTTCCTAGAGTGTCGTTGTACGAATAGCTGTATGAATTCGGATGCCATTCTCTGATAACATTTCTATAGCCAAAGGACTGTGAGAGGCTTTCAGGTTGAGCACCGTCCATTTTTTGATCACCAATAAACGTATCACGAGCTGGTGTCACCGAGTAACCTTCCGGAAGCTCTGTTAACAACAAAATCGGATCTTCGCTGGCGTAAGAGTTCAAGTCACCTAGTATCAACTTGTGTCCATCAATTTTAGCTAACTCAGTACCCAAGTGTTGTGCGGCAGAAACTCGGAAATTTTCACATGAGCCCTGTCCATCTACATCTTGCTTGTTCTGCAGGTTTACATCTTCCCAGCAGGTTGAGCCCTTTGACTTGAAGTGATTAACAGACACCGTGATGGTCTCGTCAGTACCGTTGATACGGAACGTAGGAGTAATGGCATCTCTTTGATAGTTGTCAGTATCCTCACCTTCGGTCGCGTGTTGCTCCGGCATTTCAATCAGTCGGTATGTATCAAGTGTGACTTTAGCAGGTTTAAAAATCACCTGGTTAGTGATGGCATCGGTACCAACATAGTCGTAATCTTCGCTGGACACGTACGAATACTGGTCAGACTCATCTTCAATCAAAAGATTAATTTTATTAACCAGATGCGCTACAGCAGACGCTTCGCCAAAACCGTTGTTTTCAATCTCCATCAGACCAACGATATCTGCATCCATCGCGACGATGGCTTTGGCAATTTTATCACCCTGACGTTCAAACTCATCGGCTGTTTCCGCACCACGGTTGTCACCATATGGGTTTTCAGCCCCGCCAAATGGTGAGTTAAAGTAGTTAAGTACGTTGAAAGTCGCGACGCGCAGGTCCCCATCGACGAGATCCGGCGTCGAGGTACGGTCATTATTGTGAATAAACGTGTCTTGCGTTGCTTCATTGGTAACGTACAGACGGAAATCACTGTATGAGTACCCCAATACGCCCTGAAGTCCGTTAATAGTGTCGTCGATGCGGATATAGTCATCACTGGTTGTTGTACCGTCTTCCATTGGAACCGCACTTTCTGTCAGAAAATCACTGTACCAAGGCACAACACCGTTAGCCGCTTTTTGGAATGACTCAATATAGATTCGGCGATCTTTATTTTCATTGTCCTTAGCTGCGGCTTCGACGGATCCCGCTACATTTTGCTGGTTCATATGTAGATTAACCCGTTCATACGATGCCATCATGTTGTAGCGGTATGCGTCGTAATCAAAGCTGAACGTTCGCGTGATATGCATATCTGCTGCTTCGTCCAGTTCAACAAGCATGCCTTCATGACGTTCCAGAGTGAAGTCGAAACTGTCATCCGTATCCAGAGTACGTAGTGGCGTTGGAGTTATCGTGATTTGGGTAGGCTCAACATTGTTAACATGCGTATCAATCAGTTGAGTCCAGCCATAGCTTTCGTAAGCTTTCCCCTGCACCGTAACGGTATTGCCGACCTCAGTACCACTAATATCACCTCTGATGAAAATTGCATCAGAGGTATTCTCGTTACCGTCCCCATATTGATCTTGCAGGAAGAATCCTACTGGCAGGTCATTGCCTAGTGCAGACGTTTGAATCGCTGTCACGATACCTGTAACTTCGTAATACCCTTCTGATTCATAACCAGATTCAATCAGAGGTGAACTCCAGGCATCCCCCTGCATTTCCATGATGGTTGTTGCTGTCGCGTCTGGAATGGTGTTATCTACACCTTCATCCGACAAGCTTCCCAAACCGTCAAATGTATCTTTGGCGTAGCTGGTCCAGTCACTCTCATCGAATACTGTGCTCGCAGAACGTCCTATACGGCGCAGGGTGATGTCTTTTCCCCAACCACTTGTCGTTGGCACATCACCAACAATATCAACTACATTGCCATCATTAAGAAGCGCAACTGCATCACCACCATTGTGTACCAGAGCAGAAGAAATGATAGTGGCGACATCAGCCGATAGTGACAGCTCTGCCTGACTGTTTTGTACGACCAACAGCTCTTGTGGCGCTAAAGTACCAGTCAAATTCAACATTTGTGTCGGGATTTCAGAGCCATCTTTATAGCGTGCTAACGTGTAATTAGAGAGCAGAACACTTTCCGAGCCATTGTTGTACAGCTCTATTGCTTTATTATAGCTGCCGCCTTCAACATATTCCGTAATCAAAACTTCGGCGTTGGCAACGTTAGAAAGTGCCAGACCCACCGATAATGTAATCAGTGTTTTTTTCATCTTGTATCTCATCCATGTTTTATAGATTGAATGTTTAATATCGCGGAGACTTACTTGTAGTGGTTAACCGTATATTTAATATTAAATTAGCATTTAAATATGACTTTTAAGTTAATGAAATTCATAGAGATAGCTAATTAAGGAAAAGGTAATATTATTGCATTTTAATTAGTTACATTCCGATCAGAGTGTCATTGTTAAGTTAAAATAATATGAACATTTAATTATTCTATCCACCTTAAATTCAAGACAATTAAGTATAATAGAGTGTAATCGAATACATTTATTCTTCAGATTCAACGATGAATATTAATTAAAATTAAACGTAAATTTCGAGTTAGGGTCGATACAACGGAGCATCAACAAAGCACTGGTTGGGATAATATTTTAAGATTAACAGGAATAGACATAATAAATTAAAGGTTTCTGGCTCATCTATCTACGAGAAGCGTATGAGCAACCTCGAATCTTATTTTTTTATGCACTCAAGCACACATTTGGTGCAAAGATGTTTAATTTCTGTTAGCTTACGCAACAGAACGCAACAATAATTTTGCAACACATTGAGCAATCAATAATCATGCGGTAAAACAACTTACTCATTCCTGAATAAGTCCGCTCGTAACTACGCTAACAAGCTCACGTGTTTTGAAATACCAATCACAGTAAGTAAGTGATCAGAGGTAGCGTAGGAAAAATGCTGGAGAACAAGGCAAAATTTTTCGATAAGTAGTTATCCTACAATCAAAAAATTTAACGCCGTTATCGAGCATTTTAACAAGCTAGAATGACCAGTTATTTACTACGATTGGTATAAGTACCATCATCAATTTGAATCGCACTCGAAAATAATTATGCACACTAGAACCAATACTCCTTTTGGCGTGACTCTCAATATCATCGGGTCGGCCCTCTTCGCAGCTATGTTCGCTTACACGTCTTTACTCGGTGAACTCGATGGAGAAGAAATTTATGGATGGCGTATTTTAATCACTTTCCCTCTTTTAACGGGTTTCATTTTGCTAAACGGCAATTGGCATCAAGTTGTGGGTATCTTTCAGCGATTATTGCAATTTAACTTAATGTTCATCTTAACTCGGTTCTTGACGTCTTTTTTAATTGGAATCCAGTTGTGGCTATTTTTGTGGGCACCCGTGAACGGCTATGGACTTGCGGTATCGCTTGGCTACTTTATTATGCCGATCACGTTAGTTTTGGTGGGACGTTTGGCATTTAACGATCAATTGTCGCGTTTTCAAAAATTAGCGTGCTTTTTTGCCATACTGGGCATTCTCAACCAAATGGTCATTTCGCAGACATTAGCCTGGCCTACACTGGTTGTCTGCTTAGGTTACCCAATCTATTTTTGGCTAAGACAAAAAACTGAGACTAACAATATTGGTGGTGTTTGGTTCGATATGATGCTGAGCCTGCCTGTCAGTCTCTACTTTATTTTTGAAAGCGGCTACATTCTTCAAGAGATCAATGTAAGTTCTGATCTCCTGTGGTTAATTCTTGGTTTGGGGTTAATCAGTACGTTAGCCCTGGCATTTCAATCTTTGTCTGCGCCGCACCTTAACCTCAGTTTGTTTGGTCTGTTGGTCTATGTTGAACCCGTTCTTTTAGTTGTGGTGGCTATTTTGTTAGGTGAGAGTATCACAGCGAAAGAGTGGCCAACGTATATTGCAATTTGGCTCGCTGTTTTTGTACTGATGGTAGAAGGTTACTTAAGTTTGAAGAAAGCCCGGTATTAAATGGTGGGCGTAATAGATCGTAAAAACGCGTCTTGCCCACTCAACGTAATTGATATGACCTAAATGGGATTTCACGAGCATCTGTCTGTAAAAACATTATTCAGATAGCGCTGGTTATTTTGTTTCCATCGTTGCCGTTAGGATTGGATCCTGCGACTCTTCTGACTTCAAAATAGCCTGCTCTTGCTTCTGCTTTGCATGCAGTGCTTCGATAAGCTGACGGTCTAACTTCGCAAAATAGAGGTCTTCTTCCGCCTTACCTTTTAGCCGAAGTTTTTCTGTAAAGTCCATGGCAGCCACCTCTCCAAACTAACTATTTAATAGAAGTATAGATGCTCTCCTCCCACTTGGACTGTGCCTTAACGCCCCTAAAAGAAGCTAGACGAGCACTGACCAACCCTCAAAAAACCGCTCGTGTTTTATCCAACACCTAGTTAAAAACAAATATATCAATAACAAATATTTACGTTGATCTTCGTCACTTTATTGGCGTCAAAATAATGCACAAGCATGCACATAGCGCATAATTCATCAGGTTACATATAAAAATATCAGATAGACAAGGTAGTCATATGAATAAAATCCGCTCAGTGAGTATTTCCTCACTACTTCTATTAGGAATACCATCAATAGCAACAGCAGGTTCCAGTGCAGATAACCTTAATGATGTTTATTTTGGGATTGGAGCTTCATTTTTAACAATGGATGTAAGTGGTTCTTTATATGATAGCAACGGCACGTTTATAGGCTCCGGAAGTGATGATATTTCAGGAGCATCTATGCTGGGTGCTTTCGCTGGTTACCAGTTTAACCCTTGGATATCAGTCGAAGGTCGTGGTTACTTTGGCGTCACTGACGAAGACTACTTTGGAACTTCGGTCGAAGTTAGTCGGTTTTTTGCTGTTTATGGTAGACCAACCTTACCTATTCACGAGTACTTTTCTCTTTATGGAATATTTGGTTATGGTGTAACAACGGCAGAAGTAGGTGGAGAAAGTGACAGCGAGGGTGATTTTACCTACGGCATTGGTGCGGAAATTGGAAAAGGCACTAATGTCAAACTACAAGTGGAATGGGTTGTAATGCATGACGAAGATTACAGCGCAAAATTGAATGATGAAAAGCTAGATTACAGTATTAAAGTGAGTGGTATTAACGCAAACCTAGCTTGGTATTTCTAACATTCTCGTCTGAATACTACTTTATACAATTTCAGGCGTGTTTATTTAAGTAGCGCAATTAATTAACCGAGTTAGATTTACGGATAATAATTAAGGCAAGGTTTAGTATGAAAAAATCGCTGATAACACTCTCACTTATATCCATATTATTTGGCTGTAATAGTGACGGAGATGACAGTGCTCCAGATTTTCAACGCTCTTATACAAAAGACGGAATTTACATTAATAGTACTGATCTAGTCGTCATGTTGATAGACACGGATCTAAGCCAACATTCAGTGCTTGTTGGCGACTATTTTGATGATTCATTGTACTTCAATGACACCCACTCTATTAGTGGTAACACAATGATAAATATGGGTTTAGCTTATGTTTCTTCATATGATTATGTATATGACCCTACTTTGGAAACACAGATCTCTTTTTCTGAAGATGGAGCAACAATAAGCGGCGTAGTGGACAATGAAAATTTAGTTTACTCCTTCAATCGAACATCAGATAGTGCTCCGCTTTCTGTAATTGCAGGAACGCATACTAACTTCAATGATGGCTCAACATGGACAATTAACGATGATGGTAGCTTTGTCGTAAATGGAGTCTGCACTCTGACTGGTCAGTTAAAAAGAGTGAAAGGATACTTTTCCGCCAAAAATGTTATCGCGACAGGCTGCTACGATGATATTTTAAACAGCTCTGACTATGAAGCTCGAGTAATTACCGTTGAATATGCAGGAACCACCTATGCATTAGGCGCATTAGCAAACGACAATGCCATAATTTGGGGAAGTGTACCAATACTTTAAGAAAACCTATAGCCACCTTCGGGTGGTTAATTTATCTCTCTAGGTAAACTTGTAATCTATCGCTCTTAACAAATCGCGACAGCTTTAATGAGCGCCCAGACACGCTGATCTCGCTGTAAGTCGAGTTCATGAAGCGATTTAACCGTTACTCTGGCGAGTAAACGTTGTTGATTAGCGAGTTCCAATACAACTAAAGCTTCACCAGATTGAATCGAATTCGATTCAATCTCGATAATCTTTGCCGGTAATCGGTTGAGTACGGTGGTGGAAACAGGCTCATCCAATGCAATCCCCACATCGCTGGCCAGAATCCGACATCGCTGGCGCTCTCCAATGTTCGCCGTTTCTCCGGGGATATGAAACGTGACATTGTCACACACCACCTCCGTCATGCCATACTTTTCGCAATGGCTTTGTACTACGGTGTCAAACACGCTGCCCATCTCTTCACCAAATAGATGACTAAACTGAGCGTCAGACATTACCTGTTGAGCACCACCACTGGCGACAATGCTGCCTTGATTAAACAACACAATATGATCGGCTAACCTTGCTAGTTCCTGTACCGAGTGAGTGACATAGATGATAGGCAGATCCCACACCCTCTGAAGACGTTCAAGGTAAGGTAAGAACTCTTCTTTTCTGGCATGGTCCAGTGCCGATAAAGGCTCGTCCATCAGCAACAATTGGGGCTGTGTCAGCAAAGCACGCGCAATCGCCACTCGCTGTTTCTCTCCTCCGGAAAGTTGCGACGGGTAGCGGTGCAACAACGTATTGATGCCTAATAACGGCAAAATGCTGTCACGTTTAAACAGCGTTGGTTGTGTCTTTACCCGCTTCTCGGCATAAGCGAGGTTTTGATCAACGTTTAAATGCGGAAATAGACTTGGCTCCTGAAAAACGTAACCGATTCGGCGTTCAAAGGTAGGAAGAAAAACTTTTCCATCCCAGCTTTGCCACTGTTCGCTGTTGACTCGTACTTCGCCTTGTTCAACTCGGACAAGCCCCGCAATTGCTCTCAAACAGGTGGTCTTCCCACAACCTGAATGCCCAAAAAGCACGGTCACACCTCGACTGGGCAGATCTAACTCTGCCTTGAGCTGAAAGTCTTCATAGTTGATGTTCAGCTTCGCGCTTATTGAAGCTTCATTTTCAGTACTTATTACGTCTTCATTTTCTATAACTGTCGCGTTGAGCATACGACTCCTCCTACTCCATTCTGGCTTTATGCAGATTGTTGAGCCAATGAATCAACAACAACGCCAGAAAAGAAAAACCGACTAATCCGGCTGATAAAATATGAGCATTTAGGTAGTCGAGTGCTTCGACATGATTGTAAATTTCGACCGACATAACCCGAGTCTGTCCCGGTATATTTCCTCCAATCATAAGCACCACGCCGAACTCGCCTAGTGTGTGGCAAAACCCCATGACAGCAGAAGATAAAACACCCGGCCATGCTAAAGGCAGAGTGACCGTCACAAACGTGTCGAATGGCGACGCTCGTAATGTTGCCGCCACTTCCATTGAT
Organism: Vibrio sp. dhg; assembly: GCF_003443775.1. Taxonomy (NCBI): domain Bacteria; kingdom Pseudomonadati; phylum Pseudomonadota; class Gammaproteobacteria; order Vibrionales; family Vibrionaceae; genus Vibrio; species Vibrio sp. dhg. Next base: position 442,115 of record NZ_CP028944.1, read on the forward strand.
CTTTTACCAATGGCGGCGAACGCGTTCTTAAGCGGTTGGAGGACGAACGGTAGCGAGTGTATGGTGCAAGCTACCGCGATACCCGTGAAAGTGAACGGCAGTTGTTGCCAGCCCAACTGATATAAAATTTGTCCCACACTGCCCTGCGGTCCAAGTAGTACGAGCAGGTAAAAACCGAGAACGGTCGGCGGCAGAACCAAAGGTAGCAGCAGAACAGACTCTATCACCGGCTTAAAACGCGATTTACCATGACATAACCACCAAGCTGTAGGTATGCCAATCACCAACAGTGCGCACGTTACGACGAAAGCCAACTTCAGTGTTGTAACAATCACTAAACCATCCAATGGCGTATTCCTCACTCTTTCTTTTAGTCGGTCAAATAGCCATAACTGCGAATGATCGCTTTAGCGCGGTCGCTTTTCAGGTAAGCAATAAATTGCGTCGCACTGGCTTTACCGTTCCCCAACTTCAGCGTCACTGCATCTTGCTTAATTGACTGGTAATCACTCGAAGGCACTTGCCAAACGCTCCCAGACTGAAATTCTCCTTGCTGATAAACCTGTGATTTCGCCAGCAGTCCGATTTGTGCATTACCCGTAAAAACAAATTGATAGGTCGCGTTCAACCCTTTACCGATAACCAGTTTGTTCTGCACACCTTGCCACTGTTGATGTTTCTCAAGCATCTGCTGTGCTGCCAACCCATAGGGGGCAAGCTTTGGGTCAGCGATCGCAAGGTATTGAAAATTTGCCGAAAATAACTCTGATTTAACGTCAAAATTCTCAACAGGCGACCATGCCACCAAAACGCCTTGTGCGTACGTAAACTGATCTTCGGCCAGTTGTTTTTCCACCAGCAGTTGAGGTCGGCGTTGATCGGCTGAAAAAAACAAATCAAATGGTGCACCGTTAACAATTTGCGCATAAAGCTGGCCCGTTGAACCAGTGCTAATTTCTACATCCTCGCTATGCAGTTGCGTGTAATCACTCGCAAGCGCTTTCATTGGACGAAAGAAGTTATTTGCAACAGCAAGTGTCAGAGATTGGCTGTAGCTGTTGCTCGAGAACAGCAACGCAGCAGCCAAGCAACAACTGAGGTTAGATCTATTTATTGCCATAAACTATCCCTCTTCAGCTAACAACTGCGACACCCACTGCTTCTGTATGTACGCTTTCGCTCTTTGTTGATGTTTTTGTTTGAGATAGGAATAGGCTTGCTCAAATGGTACTTGACCACTGGGTTTTACTGAGTGGACACGAATCAAATGAAAACCAATTTCCGTCTCAATAACTGAGCTAATCTCCATAAGATCAATCAGTGGTAACTGCTGTGCGATTTGCGGAAAAAGTTTGGCCTCTTCACACCATCCCAGATAGCCATCATTGACTGCACTCGGGCATTCAGAATATTTCAGTGCGACTTGAGAAAAATCTCTCTCCTTTAACTCTTGCTTTGCTGTCTGAATACGAGCAAATGCAGGTTTACGGTGGTTTTCCTCAATAGCGGTATTTACGGTGACCAGTATTTGACTGAGCTCCCACAGGCTTGGGCGTACAAACTTTTCCTGGTTGGCTTGATAATGTTTGAAAGCCGCTTGTTCACTAAGCTCGGGCGCATCACTACTGACTTTTTCTAACACTTTATTGCAGCGAAGTTCATCCTTTAACGCCAGCCTGAGATCACTTTCTGACAACTGTTGCCCGTTAAGCGCACGATAAAATTCCTCTAAGCTTGGATACCCTTCCATTACGTCATTTATCGCCTGTTCAAGCTCATCGTCATGAACGTAAGTTTGAATACCCAGACTTGAACTTAGTACTGCCGACTGAATTCGAAAAAGCTGCTCAACCTGCGTGTTTACATCTTGCTTTTGCTGCTCACTCAGCCACTGAGGATTTAATTGATATCTTTCTGTCGCCACTTTCGCAGTCAGATAGTGACGTTTATATGCTTCCATGCTGTTACTCCTATGCCTCTATTGGGCTTAATCGCGTGGCATCTAAGGTAATCGTGTGCTCTCCAAACTTAACTTCGTAGTTAACGGTTCCATCATCTAAATTTCGATAAGCTCGGTGCACTTCTATTACGTCTCCTTTGGACGCAAGTGGCTCGCCAAACATGACTAAACTGCAAGTCAACTTTGCTTTATCTAAAGACCGAAACAGGCAAGGAACCCAAGGCAATGTGGCGTCAATAACTTCACTGTCTCTCACGCCAACCACTTTGTTTTCTGCTGCGATAAAAATTTGATAAATGAGCTGTGTCTGCAAAAAATAACCGTAACTACGAACGATACCGACGCTTCCGGCTTCAACGAGCAAGTCTCCTTTGTCTCTGTCCTGAAAACTGCCATCATTGCGAATATTTCTCACTACTCGTACTTCGTCACCCGATTCAAAACGGGGTATTTCTGCCTGCATAAGGTTACTCCGCTTGGTCGCAATCTGACTGACATGTCGCACAAGTGCTTTGATTTACCGTAGGAAGCCTTCCGCGCGTAATTTGTCCATAGGCTATCGATAATGCACTTCGGTAATCATCGTAGTTGTCTGTCACTTTCCTTGCGTCTAAGAGCTGACGACAAAGCCTTAACAGCGGAATGTGCTTGCTCTGTACAATCTGGCTATCGTATTCAATGGCGAAGTATTCTAAAAACTCCTCTACGCCCTCCAGCTGTTCGAGATCTTCAATAAGCCGATGCTGTTCTCTGGTATCCATACCATTCTCTCCCGAAAGTTTTGAGATTAAGCCGTGTGTAAAATCATTGAGGTGAAACTACGCAACTGCTGAGGATCCGGGACACATTTGTAAGTTTCAGCCCAATTGACGAGTTGTGCTTTTATCAATTCACACTGTGCTGTAGTCAGCGTGATCCCCATCGCTGTATAGATTGACTCAATGGCCTGCATACCTGAGTGCTTACCCAGAACCATTTGATGGTCTCGTCCTACCAGACTTGGCTCAACACCCTGATAGTTCTTAATATCCTTGAGTAAGCCATCAACGTGGATGCCCGATTCATGCGTAAAAGCACAGTCCCCAACAATGGCCTTTTGCGGCATCAGTGGACGGCCAGAGGCGACTTGAACATAACGACACAAACCTTCAAGCTTTAGCAAATCCACACCAGTTTCTGCGTAATTAAGCACCTTTAGCGCAACCGCTATCTCTTCCAGCGCGGCATTACCTGCGCGCTCGCCCAAACCATTCACTGTCGTGTTAATAGAGTTTGCCCCTGCACGTATTGCCGCTAAAGAGTTCGCGGTCGCCATTCCCAAATCGTTATGTGCATGCATCTCAATCTGAAGACCCGTTTGAGCTCGTAATTCAGATATGGTCTGGTATGTAGAAAACGGGTCGAGAATACCGAGTGTGTCAGCGAAGCGAACCCGGCTCGTACCAAAAGATTCCGCCACTTCGAGTACCCGGCATAACACATCATGATCGGCGCGGGATGCGTCCTCCATTCCCACACAGACTTGCATACCGTTATCTATAGCTTGTTGAATGACGGATTCGCAAGCTCTTATCACCTGCTCCAGTGTCTTATTCAGCTTATGTTTGATTTGCTGGTGCGATACAGGTACCGAAAGATCAAGCCAATCCAGTCCAAGATCAACCGCACAATCCACATCTTCCGCTAACATCCGACACCACCCCATCGTCTTGGAATGTGTGAGACTATGGGTGATAGCCTTAATACCCTCACGCTCACGCTCACCCATCGCCGGGATACCGACTTCAAGCTCACTGACACCTGCAGACTCGAGCAATAGAGCGATGTTTACCTTTTCGTCGATGGTAAAGCCCACACCGGGGCTCTGTTCACCATCACGTAATGTTGTGTCATTGATAATGACATTTAACGGCTGCGCTTGCTTATCCATCGCGACACTCCTAGCCATAGACTGGAATAAATTCCGTCTCACTACCCTGTTGTGTTTCTGAGTTCCAATACGGCGACATTTCACGCAATCGTGCGACGATCGGCGGCAAATGTTCGAGCACATGATCGATATCTTCATCGGTCGTAAATCGAGACAGAGAAAATCGCAATGTACCGTGGGCCGCAGTAAACGGTATCTGCATCGCTTTCATCACATGAGACGGCTCTAGTGATCCTGAGGTACAAGCGGACCCCGACGATGCGGCAATACCAACCTGATTCATCATCAACAAAAGCGCCTCACCTTCGACATACTCCACAGCGATGTTGGTGGTATTCGGAACTCGACGTTTCGGAAAGCCCGTCACAAAGCAATTGGGAATTCGCGCAAGTAGCCCTTGTTCAAGCCGATCGCGAAGCATTTGAATTCGATGCGTTTCTGTTTCAAGTGCTACACATGCCAGTTCAGCAGCCTTACCCATTGCGATGACAGATGCTGCGTTTTCCGTGCCAGCACGTCTTCCACGCTCTTGGTGTCCACCACGTAATAACGGACGGAACTTAGTGCCGCGTTTTACATATAAAGCCCCAATCCCTTTTGGCGCATGAAACTTGTGCCCCGAAATAGACAACATATCAATCGGGCAAGTTTGTACATTTACCGGGCATTTCCCTACCATTTGGACCGCGTCTACATGAACAGTCACACCAAATGGTTTCGCCAGTTGAGCGACTTGCTCAATAGGAAATATCGTGCCGGTTTCATTGTTGGCCCACATGATAGAAAGTATCGCAACATTGCGACTTAAAGCCGCTTTGAGGGCAGTCATGTCGAGGCGACCTTTTTTATCCACACCTATCCAGTGAACGGTGTAGCCTTTACGCTCCAACATCTGACAAAGTTGCAACGTCGCCGGATGCTCAACTTGTGTGGTAATGATCTCTTTCTTATCTGGGTAGGCTTCAACCGCAGATAGAATGGCCGTAGACGTTGCTTCGGTCGCACAAGAAGTGAAAATGACTTCGCTTGCGTGTTCCGCACCAATTAACTGCTGAACTTGTTCGCGTGCTGTCTCCATCGCATGACCGACGGCGGCTCCAAGACGATGAATCGAAGAAGGATTGCCATAAAAAGTATCTAGATACGGTAACATCACTTCGAGCGCTTTAGGGTCAATACGGGTTGTCGCATTGTTATCAAGGTAAACCAGCTTATCACTGCTTAATTTGGCGTTATACGTCATAAGAGCCTTCCTTTTTAATCGTGTTCGATGCGTTTTGTTGAACTGGGAATACCGTATAAGCGTCACCCAAGGCTTGAGTGATTTTTTGTTCCAAGTTCGCCATCGTCAGGCCAGATAAGCCACATCCAACACATGCGCCGCTCATTTCAACAAAAATGATATTGTCTTCAATATCGACCAGACTAATGTCACCGCCATCGGATTGCACCGAAGGACGAACTTGTTCAATGATGGACTCAACAATGGCGACGATCTCAGTTTCCGGCTCATCGTGTTTTTTGGATACATCAGTAATCAAACCTTGTTCTGCCATTTCTTTAAGGCAATCTTCTAATACCCACTCAATTTTTTCATGGCAAGAGGTGCATGCTCCGCCCGCCTTGGTGTAGTTGATCACTTCTTCAAGCGTGGTGAGTTTATTGGCTGCAACCACGCGTTTTATCATCAAGTCATCAATAGCAAAGCATTTGCAGATTAACTCCCCTTCTTCATGGTCATCTTCTAACGTTTCACCACGATAGTTAGCGACTGCCGCATGTAATGCTTCCATCCCCATTACAGAACAATGCATTTTTTCTGGCGGTAGACCATCAAGATATTCCGCGATGTCGTTATTTGTAATGCTCATGGCCTCATCAAGTGATTTACCGATGATCATCTCTGTCAGTGCTGATGACGACGCAATCGCGCTTCCACATCCGAAGGTTTGAAAACCAGCGTCTAAGATCACTTCAGTGTCAGGTTCAACTTTAAGCGTTAAACTCAATGCGTCCCCGCAACTGATTGAACCAACATCCCCACGTGCATTAGCGTCACTAACTAATTTTGCGTTTTTTGGATGAAAGAAGTGTTCCTTCACCTTTTCCGAGTAATCCCACATAGCCACTCCTTGGTTGAATATCTTTCGGTTCTTTCGATATTGTTACCGTTGCAATAACCCGACCAAGATCACAAAAAGTCACAACCATATGATTTTTAAGAAGTAAAAAATGCTCTTGATGTGACATTGGAATAAGAACGACAAAATTGTCATACCGTTTGTAGGGTTTATAACAAAACAAATTGTCAGCTAAGAAACATTAAGGGGATAAAAAGGACTGACTAAAAAAGGATGAGAACTCATCCTTTTGTTATTTATGCAGAGGGTGCGGTGAACGTCTGACAGTTTTTAGGACAAACTTTGGCGCAGGACATACATCCGATACAGTCCATTTGGTCTTTCAGAGTCATCACCATCATGATTTCGTCTTCATCATAATAGTCATCATCATCATCCGTGGCCTCCTTCTCAATTAAGTCGAAGACATTTCTGGAGCACACTTTAAAGCAGCGGCCACACCCTATACATTTTTGTTCATCAATCGCCTCGATAAATTGAGGTGCCCACGGTTCACCACCCCGGGTATAACTGAGTTGCGTCGTCATATTAACCATCCTTGTTTTACAATTACCATTCTTCATCCATTAGCTGAGTGAGCCTCTTTTCGGTGCCTGAGGTGTCGGGCTGCTTATTTTTCTTTAGCGCTCTGGAAAGCCATCCTGTGTGAGCGCTGTCTAACTCAGACAGGACTTCATTCAATAAAAAGTGAATGTCGCATTTCTCATTTACTTTGACTGGCTGGATATCACACTCCAACAATTGTCGTATCGCCGAAGCACCGCACGCGTTACAGAATATTGCTGCGCACCCCGATAAATCTTCGATACGACTGGGTAACTTATCGTGTGCAGGGCCGCTAGTTCGGTACTCAATGGCTTCCATCAGGTGCCACTCGGTGTGGTAGATACCGTAAATCAATACACCTTTCGCAGAACCAAAGTGTTGGTCAACCGTTTGTCTATCTGACGTAGTAAAAGCAATTTTAACGCGCAGTTTTTCCTGAGTTGGCTCCGGTGGAAGATATAGCCTTCTTTTTGTCGACTTCATAACCCCTCCGTTGTTGGTAACACGTCATTTGCACCAAAACGATAGTAGCTTACGTGGGGTGTTACCTCGTCTTTGTGGTTGCGAAGCAACAAGTTGGCAAGTGCGAACAGTCGTTGACGAGCACCTTCATAGCCTGTTTGTTTGAGCTCCATATTTCCGAACTGGTCAAAACATGGATAGCCGACCCGCATAACAGGGACAACCGGCTCACATACGTTGGCACAATGGCTGTTACCAATCACTAAGGTTAACTCCGGGTTGGACAGATCGATGCACGATAAGTCACCAACAATTACTTCTTGTGCTTCCATGTCTTGCAAACCCGGAACATCTAACGTCGTGACGACCTGACTAACGGTACCACCTGCCATGGTGATTAGGTCAACGTAACCACTCGCCAAGTCGGGTTCAAGTGCGATGGTGTATTGCTCGCCACTGAGCAAAAAATGAACATCGAGTAATGCATCCTGCAGTCGTTGGCGCTCACGTGTTATCCAGCCGGGCACAGCGCGACCACTTATCTCCGATAACGTCATGATAAATTGGTCGATTACGTCCAGGTTCATTGCCATCCCAAATTGGTGATAGCGAATACCGAACCTCACTTTAAGCCACCTTGCTACCTCATCGAGAGATTCGCCGAATACCAACGTGATCGCGCTGTCAGCCATCAACTCAACTTCAAGGACCGAGGTACCTCCAGTACTGGTCGCGCTAAAATCCTCTCGACCTAAATGACCGTCTAACGAAAGCGATAAGTCGGGCACAATGACAGAGTCCAATTCGAATGCTTCCACGTAGCGTTTAATCGTTTCAATATCCGCAGAAGTCATTCCTATAGAACAAAGGATATTCACTTGTTTGCGCTGTTTGTCTCGACCTGTCGGCCCTTTAACCAATTGCTTCACCACACTACGAACCGTATGCGCGTATCCAGTTTGCATGGAACCGACAAAATCCGGCGTCAGAACAGGAACAATTCTCGTATCCGAATATTGCGGGTGCTTGAGAGTGAATTCGGTAATGCTGTGATACAGGTCAGCCCCCTGCATTTCAGTTAAACCCGTGCTCATAAGTACGATCAATTCTGGCGCGTGTTTTTCACATAATACTTGTAGTGCTTCACTTACATTACCCTCTCCGCCCATAACTGCAGAAACCTGGTCAATTGCCGTGTTCTGCAATGGAATAGGCTCCCTCAAGTGTTGGATAAGGTAAACTTTAGTGAACGCACTACAACCTTGAGAGCCGTGCATCAAAGGTATGGAGCCAGCAAAACCAAGGGTCGCCAACGTAGCTCCCGTTGCCGGGCTCGTTTTTAATGGCTGGGTAACCAGTGGTGAATTTTGTTTGATTGGAGTAACCATATCAGGCTCCTTTTTCAATGATGGCAGAAGTGAATGTTGCGTCTTCGACGATCCAGGGAGCCTGACTTTGAACGGTTTGCCAGATGGGCGCTTCTATTGTTCTACATAGCTCTTTTGCTAACGTAAGCATGCCCTCGTAACCAGCATAGGCATGTTCCCGCTCTTGGTTAATATCTAAAAAAGGCAGCTTCGCTTTTAATGCGGTGTACATATTTCGGCCACCAGCAATCATGACATCAGCGTGATGTTGACGATAAGTATCGAGCAACAACCTGGCGCCACCTTCATCCAGCATGAGCGCGTCTTTGCCCATTATCTCCAGAATTTTATTTTTATCGGATTGTGTGGATTTACGGGTACCGGTAGCGACACACTCAATACCAAGCTCTTGCAAAGCGCTCACTACTGACCAGGACTTAACGCCTCCGGTATAAAGCAGCGCTCGCTTACCACGCAACTTTTCTGCGTAAGGTACCAAAGCCGAGCGAATGCGACTTTCTTCTTCTGCAATCAACGCTTCTACTTCTTCGCTCAGTTTGGGGTCACCAAGTAAACGGGCAAATTCTCGTAGTGAATTCGATGTATCTTCGATACCGTAAAAGCTTCCTTCAAACCAAGGTATACCCCATTTTTCTTCTAGTTTTCGTGCAACATTCACTTGTGCTCGAGCACAAACGACCATGGCAGCGTCTGCACGATGCATAGTTTGTATTTGGTGGAACTGAGTATCACCCGCCATACAGCACAACACTCTTAACCCTAAACGCTCAAATAATGGCGATACATGCCAAAACTCTCCGGCAATGTTGTATTCACCAATAAGAACGATATCGTGTACTAGCCGAGTTGAGTCGTGAAGCATTTTTGGTTTCGCTGGAGGCTCAGCGCTGCCCACGACGCGTTCAACCATCACATTACCGGCGATTCGGTTACCCAGGTTTTTATTACCATAAAAGCCAGCCGCATCGACAGGAATCACAGGGATGTTCCAACGCTCTGTGGCAAGAGAACAGATGGCTTCAATGTCATTCCCTTCGAGGGCAGGTACGCAGGTCATATAAACAAAAACCGCAGGTGGTTGATGTTGTTTAATCAGCTGTTTTATCGCGTGTAGCAGACGTTTCTCCGCTCGCCCCATGATAACGTCCTGCTCATTGAGGTCCGTGGTGAATCCATATCGAAACAGATTACTGCCCAGAGCTCGAGTCCCGCGGTTGTTCCAGCTGTTTCCCGCACAGCCAATCGGACCATGCACAATGTGCCCCACATCCGCTATAGGTAATAAACTTATCTGAGCGCCATCAAAACAACAGCCACCAGCCGTTGCTCCGGGCTTTGGTCGGCTACAACCACTTTTTTCTCCGCTGTTGTGCTCACAGGCGGGTTCATCTTGCAGTAACTTGATCTCCGATCGCTTCATGCGTCTCTCCTTGAGTTGCAACAGTTAAAGTTGAGATACCAAACACTTTGTTAGCTGCAAGCGCCATTCCACTCATAACTTATTGATTAATAAAGACACCAACAAAGATAAAAGCTGACATTGTCGTAAAGCCGACAAAAACGCGCCGCTATTCGTGAAGAGCGACAACCAAACCGGAGCTCGCTTCCGGGTAATGTGTCAGCGTCAAACATCCCGACGCTTGTTGTGCGTACAAATAAAGATCGTAATGGCCGTAACTCTGATAGGGTTCACGACATCCCATTTCATCTTCGCTACATAACGTAATTCTCACGTTAGGGTAACGTTCAGTGAGCCGCGTTTGCTCATTTACGCCTTGCGCAATCAGCCTATCTATTTCCATACCCAGTTGTTCCAGCAGATTAGCCGTGAGCGGGAATGGCTCGTGGAAAGCGTTTACGTTATTCATAAGCGGGTTCCCCGTGATGCTGAGGAACATAAGTACCAAGCAGTTTCTGAATCCAGGGAGGTGGCGTATTTGCCAGCATAACCTGCAACTCTTCCATCACGGTTTTTGCCTCAACAGCTTGCGGGCGTTTAATTGGGTGGACGTTAGCTCTGGTCACGCGTGCCGCTGCAGGGCCGCCAATCGACAAAGTAAACAGTATCTGGCATCCTTTAATCAGCTCTACTAAATGCAGAGCACGCTCCTCGCCTTGCCACTCTCGGTTCACTTCACTGACTTGAATAAGCTGAAATTCTGTCTCGTTTACTTCGTAAATAAGAATACGAAGGCACGATCCGTAATGCCCGTTTACCATTTCACCCTGATTAGAGGTTAATGCGACAGTCAGTTTGGGACCGTCCAAAGACACAGAAGGCGTCACCCGAGGTGGTTCAACGTCACCAATTTCTGTACTCGTCAGTATCGTATAAGCGTGACTGATGTCTTTACGCGTTTGTTCTCCATCCAGAGATAGAATTAAAAGACGGAACGCTTTGGGAGAAATTCGCATCAGTTCTGTTTCAGTTAATGGCGCACTCATATGCTGCACCAGTAACCCTAATAAACCACTAACGTCAATGTTAGGAAGTGATTTCGCCGCTAGCGCGATACGCAGTGCAACCGAAGGGGTAATTTCTTCGTTCATAACCTGTCCTCCTCTAAGCAGCCTGAAGTCGCTTAGCTCTTACGGTGATCGGTAACTTTGGCTTGTTCATGGGTTCGATGTAATACACCGCGCCACTCGATAGATGAACCTCTCCACCCCATTTATTGTCTTCGTCAAATTCAAAGTGAGTGATGTTTTCTTCAAGGTCTTTCTTAGCGAGGTAAAGGCTAAGTTCTCCAACCTCATTGTATTGAATCATTACGTTGGCCATGCTCTTCTCCTTTATTCAATGAGAAAGGGCTGATACTAAGGCGTGCTAACCTGTTGTGGTTTAATGCTGTCCACATGGAGCCCCTAGTACCAGCCCTCTGTATCCAATCCTTTATGGCTTATGATTTAGCGAACCAAATCAAAACCAAGGTCGGTTTTACCAAGCGTCATGGTGTCACGGTCAAGTTTGGCTAGTACTTCATTAACCAGTGTCGTCAGGATGTACATCGCACCTTCATACCCAAGAGTTGTGCTGCGATGGAGGTGATGACGGTCGAAGATTGGGAATCCAATGCGAACCAAAGGAACTTGGAACTCTTCACCTTTCGCTTTGGTATCGCGCTCAATGAACTTACCGTAAGAGTTGCCAATTAGCAGATCCGGTTTATCGGTAAACATCAGTGAACGCAGATGCCAAAGATCTTTGCCCACTAGAATTTCTGCTCCCTGACCGTAAGGGCTGTCTGCCAACATAGACTCCAGTGCTTTGCGCCAGCGTTTATTACCGTTGTGACACAGTACATGTTTGATTTCACAGCCAAGTTCCATCAAGAACTTACACATACCAGACAAGTAATCCGGATCACCATAAAGCGACACTTTGACACCATGTAACCAGGTATGAGAGTCGGTCATCATGTCTACCAAACGGCCTCGCTCTGTACTCAATGACTCAGGGATCGGTTGTCCAGTGAGCTCAGAAACTTTCATTAAGAAATTGTCCGTCCACTCTAACCCCATTGGAATATCAAGCGCAGGCACATCTTGTTTCCAGGTCGTTTCGACAAATTTTTTCGTTTTTGGTAACTGTGTTGGAGTGAGAAGCAGCGTGGCTTTTGCGTTAGGGGCGCGCTTAACTTCATCGACTTTGGTACCACCCGCGTACATGCGATATTCACCATCTGCCGGGGTGTCTAATACCTCTGACGGATCAGAAAGCATCTGATAATCGACACCCATCTCACCCAACATACGGTGAATAACGCGGTAATTACCTAAATAGGTTTCAAAGCCAGGGACAATATTGAGAGCGTTGGTTGAACCTGGTGTATAGGTTTCGCCGCTGTTCACAGTAAAGTAACGTAATACCCCCTCCAACATCCCGTCCCAACCATTGGTGTGGCTGCCGACGAAACTTGGTGTATGAGCAAATGGTGTCGGCACAGAAGCAGGTAAGTAACCGCCCTCTTTCGCATTACCAATAAAGGCATTTAAGTCATCACCAATAACCTCGGCCATACATGTGGTCGATACCGCAATCATCTCTGGTTTATACAGGGCATAAGCATTTTGCAGACCATAAAACATATTGTTTTGGCCACCAAATACGGCTGCATCTTCCGTCATCGAGTCAGACACACAGGCAACAGGTTCTTTAAAATGTCGGTTAAAATACGTTCTAAAATACGCCACGCAACCTTGTGAACCGTGGACATAAGGCAACGTTTTTTCAAAGCCGAGTGCACACAATACAGAACCAAGGGGCTGACACGCTTTCGCTGGGTCGATGGTAATGTGTTTACGATTAAAGTTGAGCTCTTGGTATTCCTTCGTCGTGGTCCATTCAAACACTTCTTTCACTTTGTTTGCTTCAACAGCTTCCTCAAAGTGACTGCGTTTATTCGCGAGTAACTCTTGGTATTCTGGCTCTTGAAACAGTGAATAACCCGCTTTGATCTCTTCAATATTCTGAGTCATAGTTTCTCTCCTACCGTGCCACTAATCTGTGAACGCCGGTTCGGTTAATACAATTGGAAATCCCTTCCCACATTAGCGTTAAGTGCTTTAAGCTGTTTTCGCTAACTCAACAGCATCTTGGCTTTTCCAAGGAGCGGTTAGGTTGCTCCAACAAGGGTTATTGATTGTCATATCCATATCGCGAGCAAAGATCGCGAAACCATCCACGCCGTGGTAAGGACCTGAGTAGTCCCAGCTGTGCATCTGACGGAATGGGAAGCCCATTTTCTGGAATATATACTTCTCTTTGATACCCGAGCCGATGAGATCAGGTTTCAGACGTTTCACATACTCTTCAAGCTCATAAGAACTCGCGTCATCGAACAATAAAGTGGCGTCTTTCATTTCCGGCGTAGTTTTGACGTAGTCATCGTTGTGCGCAAACTCATAACCTGCACCGACGATTTCCATACCCAAATCTTCATAGGCTCCGATAATATGACGAGGTCGCAGACCACCGACGTAAAGCATCACTTGTTTGCCTTCAAGACGAGGGCGATACTTCTCAATTACTGCGTTCCATTGTTCTCGGTAACGGGCGATAACTTCTTCGGTTTGTTGCTGGATTTTTTCATCAAACAACGCTGCAATCTTGCGCATGGATTCTTCAATCTTGGTCGGGCCAAATAAGTTGTACTCAATCCAAGGAATGCCGTGTTTTTCTTCCATGTAACGAACGATATAGTTCATAGAACGGTAACAGTGCACTAAGTTGAGCTTTACTTTTGGCGTATTTTCTAGCTCTGGTAACGTACCGTCGCCAGACCACTGAGCAACAACTCTAAGCCCCATGTCTTCCAGAATGATGCGAGATGACCAGGCGTCCCCACCGATGTTGTAGTCACCAATAATCGCGACGTCGTAGTCGGTCGATTCAAACTCTTTATCAGCCGAACCGTCGAGAACATAATCACGCAACGTATCATTCGCGATATGGTGACCAAGTGACTGGGAAACACCTCGGAAACCTTCACAGCGAACCGGAACGATTGTCTTGCCTATCTCTTGCGATTTCGTTTTAGCTACCGCTTCGATATCGTCACCAATAAGACCAACAGGGCATTCAGATTGAATACTGATGCCTTTAACCAGCGGGAAAAGTGTCTCGATTTCATTAATCGCGGAAGCCAATTTTTTATCGCCGCCAAAGACAATATCGCGCTCTTGAAAGTCTGTGGTGAAGTTTAACGTGCCAAAACTATCAACACCTGTCGTACCCGAGTAATAGTTTCGGCGACCTGCTCGTGAATATTGACCACAACCAACAGGACCATGCGAGATATGAATCATATCTTTGATCGGTCCCCAAACCACACCTTTGGAGCCAGCATACGCACAACCACGTACTGTCATAACACCAGGTAAGGTCTTACGGTTTGAAGTAATGCATTTGCTGCTGTCTGCTGAGCTGTCGTTAACCGCGACATGCTTTTTACGGTCAGCTCTGGCGACTTCCGGATACACCTCCAGCACTTCATCGATAAGCGCCTGAGTTTGCTCTTTATTCATCGTCATAATTTGTCCTTATCCATTAGGATTCAATGTAACGCTCTAGAGTCTTAACGCTTAATTAAGCAGCCTCTTCCTCATCAGCTGTCTTACCGATGATCGATTCATCTTCGACTTCCATGATGCCGAATTCCATAAGCAGATCTTCAAGCTCATCCATGGTGCATGGCTCAGGGATAACGAATTTTTGGTTCTCGATAACTTTCTTAGCAAGAGTGCGGTATTCGTCCGCTTGGTTACATTTAGGATCGTATTCGATAACGGTCATACGACGAATCTCTGCACGTTGTACGATGTTGTCACGAGGAACGAAGTGAATCATTTGAGTACCGATCTTAGCTGCCAGAGCCATGATTAACTCATCTTCACGGTCAGTGTTACGAGAGTTACAGATTAAGCCCGCAAGACGAACATTACCTGACGTTGCATATTTACAAATACCTTTAGAAATGTTGTTCGCGGCGTACATCGCCATCATTTCGCCTGAAACAACGATGTAGATTTCTTCCGCTTTGTTTTCACGAATTGGCATCGCAAAACCACCACATACAACGTCACCCAGTACGTCGTAGAATACGAAGTCCAAGTCGTCCTCGTAGGCTCCTTCTTCTTCCAAAAAGTTGATGGCCGTGATAACACCGCGACCCGCACAGCCAACACCTGGCTCTGGACCGCCTGACTCAACACAACGAACATCGCCGTAACCGATTTTAAGTACATCTTCTAGTTCGATGTCTTCAACCGTTCCCGCTTCAGCCGCCATCTCCATGATGGTATTCTGTGCTTTGGAGTGTAGAATCAATCGGGTTGAGTCGGCTTTAGGGTCACAGCCAATGATCATGACTTTCTTCCCTGCTTCAGCAAGCGCCGCTACTAAGTTTTGAGTTGTAGTGGATTTACCGATACCACCTTTACCGTAAATTGCACATTGACGAATTGCCATGGTCTATCTCCTTTTTAATTTAGACTCATGACCGTTGTTGCGAAATGTATACCAACCATCAAAAATACAATATTTCAATAACTTACGTATAACTTTCTGTATGTGAGAAAAAACAAACAACTGACATTGTTTGTTTTAGTACAAGATTTGTTTGTCGTGATTGAATGACTGAACAGGTTGGAAAAAGAAAAGGGTAACAGAAGACAACTGTTACCCTTGGTGTTCCTATGGGTGCGCTAATTCCCCAATAAAGCATGCAGAGAAGAACCCTCGTCAGCGCTGCTGTTGAACAACGCACTCAACGCCTGAACTTCCTGATCGCTTGGCTCATCTTTGGTCAGTTTATATAACGAGGTAACTTTGTTTTCGACGACTGCCGCCATTCCTTTTATGGATGAATCATCGCGGCAAATTAGCTTGTCAGCAGATGACAAATTCGGTACTAGTCGTTCAATTTTCATCTGTAGCTCATTAATCTCCATTGGTGAACGAATACGATATAAATAGCCGCCATCAACTTTTTGTCTGGCGACGTACCCAACGTTACTCATCAAAATCGCGTCTTTGACCAATACGGTAGCACTGGTCTGATAGTCATAAGGCTTTATATCTACAGGGGTGTATTTAAACTCAGGTTGACCAGACAAAGTATCCGTTCGCGAATCAACCAGAGCGCAAGGCTTACTTAACGGGCCTGTAATTTCATTCCAGTGAATAGGAACAAACAGTTCGCCTGGCTTCATAGTGTCACTGGTAACAACCTTAACAACACACTCTCCGTTGTTATTGAACACAACCACCATTTCGTGATTATAAAGACCATACTGCATCGCTGTTTGGGGATGGATCAAAACGTAAGGTTCACTTGCATGCTCAGCTAAACGACTCGATAACCCTGTACGAGTCATGGTGTGCCATTGATCCCGACTCCGACCCGTATTCAAAACTAACGGGTACACTTTCGTTGTTGATGCTTGCGGCGGTGTATGTTTTACCGCGATAAAGTTAGCACGATGATCCTCGGTAAAAAATCGTTGATCGGCAAACATTCTCTGATTCACCACTTGGTGTTGTTGCTGCTCTACTGGCCACTGCTGAGGAGTGAGCGAGTTGTATTCGGAATCAGTAATCTCAACAAGGCCAGCTAAATTGAGGTCTCGCTGTTTAGCCTTTTTACTTCCGTGGTCTGCGTTACCTAAGGTCGTAAGTTGAGCATACTCGCGGAAGATTTCTCCCTCATGTAAGTAATCAAACGCTTCTTTAAAGCCAATTCGTTGTGCGACTTGAGAGATAATCCACCAGTCCGGTTTAGCCATTCCTGGACTGGCTAACAGTCGGCGTTGTCGCGAGATTCGACGTTCGGAGTTGGTCACAGTGCCCGATTTTTCACTCCAACCTTGCGCAGGTAGCAGGATATCAGCGTAAGGCGTCGTCGCCGTGTTCTCAACGCAATCCGAAACCACCACCAAAGGACAGTTTTCCAACGCTTGTTTAATCTTATCACTGTCAGGAAGGCTAACGATCGGGTTTGTCGCCATGATCCATACCGCTTTGATTTCGCCACGGTGAATGGCATCAAACATATCAATGGCTTTGAGGCCTGGTTTTTTCGCTAATGTGTCGGTTTGCCAAAAAGCTTCAACACGATCAATATCATCAGGATGAAATTCCATGTGCGCGGTCAGCGTATTCGCCAGAGCGCCAACCTCGCGACCTCCCATCGCATTGGGTTGTCCGGTAACAGAAAAAGGGCCAGCGCCTTCTTTACCAATCTTTCCCGTCGCTAAGTGGCAATTTATGATGCTGTTTACTTTGTCGGATCCCTGAGAGGATTGGTTCACCCCTTGCGAGTAAATCGTGATGACTTTTTCTGTTTGAGAAAAGCATTCATAGAATTCCTGAAGCGAAGCCAAATCAATGCCCGTCACCTCGCTTACCTCGGAGCCGTTTAGTGCAGACTGGTATGCCTCACTAAAACCGTTTGTCGCTGCGCTAATAAAAGCGTGATCAACTAGATTATGCTCACCAAGGTGTACCAATAAGCCATTAAACAGCGCGACGTCTGAGCCAGGATTAATCGCTAGATGTAGGTCTGCAATCTCGCAGGATTCATTACGGCGTGGGTCGATGACTATCACTTTTAGATTGGAGTTGGTCTGTTTAGCGGCTCTCAACCGTTGAAATAGTACCGGATGACACCAGGCCAGGTTAGAGCCAACCAAGATAACCAAGTCAGTTTTCTCAAGATCCTCATAGCAAACGGGAACGGTATCCATTCCGAAAGCACGCTTGTGTCCGACAACCGTAGACGCCATGCACAAGCGAGAATTACTGTCGATATTCGCGGTACCAAGAAAACCTTTTATGAGTTTATTCGCGACGTAATAGTCTTCTGTTAACAGTTGTCCAGAAACATAGAACGCCACAGAATCCGGACCAAATTGTTCTATCGTATCCGAGAAACCTTTTGCTACGCGGGAAAGAGCCTCGTCCCACTCTGTATCACACCAATCACCCGCTTTTGTTTTCAGTTTGGGAGCCAGTAAGCGGCCGTCATGAATGACGGTGTCGCCCAAAGCAATGCCTTTAGTACATAATTTTCCGTAATTCGAGGGGTGCTCCTTATCGCCACGGACTTCTAGCAGTCCATTAGATATAGGTCTGGCTTCAATACCGCACCCGACGCCACAATAAGCACACGTTGATTTAATCCATCCTTCGCTCATACCCACTAGTCTCCAAATTTCCTTTTAGGAACCTAGGAGCAAAATCCATTCCAAATACCATTAATTTATGTTTTTCAATTTTTTATTGTTTTATTTCATAACCTTAATTTATCATCTAACCCTAAAGTGGTAGAGGGTAATTCCCCTTTAAACTACCACCTTTTGTGTATATTTACCTATTTTGATGCAACCTTGACCATTTACCACCTTCGTCTACCACTTTTGGTAATCACCTCTCTTTACTCTACGCCGACACCTAATATAAACCAAAAACGAATAACCTATTGTATTTTAATTACTTTTATTTAATTTCAACAAAAATAAATCATACTGGCATTCATATTGCTTTGTGGCTAACAACTAGCAAAATCACATTCGAGGCAATGATGATGAATACAGAACATTCAGTTATTGGAAATGTATCCTTAGTAGGCGCTGGGCCAGGTGATCCAGACTTACTTACCGTTAAGGCGATTAAGGCGATTGAGCATGCGGATGTCATCGTGTACGACAACCTAGTCAGTGAGGATATACGTGCTCTGTTCCCTTCCCATTGCAAGCTTGTTTATGTCGGAAAAGCAAAAGGCTGCCATAGCTATAAACAAGAAGAAATCAACCAGTTAATCGCTAATTTTGCGCTCGATGCAAATAACGTATGCCGTGTAAAAGGCGGAGACTCGTTCGTGTTTGGGCGTGGCGGAGAAGAAATGCTATTTCTCACCAAACTGGGAATTAATGTCAACGTAGTTCCGGGCATTACCGCCGCATCAGGGTGTTCAACTTACTCCAACATCCCCCTAACCCACCGAGGCTTAGCGCAGGGTTGTACATTCATCACCGCTCACGCGGATAAGAAACTTGAAATTAACTGGTCTGCGCTAGCCCAACTCAACCAAACGTTAGTTATTTATATGGGCCTGACCAAAGCGCCACTCATACAGCAGCAACTAACCAGATCAGGTATGAACGCAGACAAACCAGTCGCGATTATTGAAAACGGCTGTACGCCACAACAAAGAACGATCATAGGCGAGTTATCCGAGCTATCCGAATTGATAACGCGTCATTCAATAAAGTCTCCGGCCTTAATTGTAATAGGTGACGTTGTCACCGTATCAAGCCAAATGCATTGGTTACAACAACTTAATAACAAGAATATGGAAGTTCTTTCCGAATCAAGTTTACGTAGAAGCGCCTAATTACACGGCCATGAAAAGTCAGAATCACTAAGGGAATGAGATTATGAGTAAGCAAAAAATCATTGTGGTCGGTAACGGAATGGTTGGCCATAAATTTATAGACACGTTGATCCAGTCTGAACAGAACAACATTGAAGTCGTGACATTTTCTGAAGAGCCACGTCTGGCTTATGACCGTGTTCAATTGACCTCATATTTTACAGGCAAAACAGTCGATGATCTGTCGTTAACCAGCGAAGGTTACTACCAGTCAAACGGCATTAAATACCTGCTGAATGAGAAAGTGAGTCAAGTAAATCCAGACGACAAACAGATTGTCACTTCTTCAGGCCGTGTAGAAAATTATGACAAATTGGTGCTTGCGACAGGCTCGTACCCGTTTGTGCCACCAATTCCTGGTAACGAAAAAGAGTTCTGCCATGTCTACAGAACCATCGAAGATCTAGACGAAATCGAACGCTCAAGTAAAGAAAGCAAAGTTGGTGTGGTGATTGGTGGTGGTCTTCTGGGTCTGGAAGCAGCGAATGCAATCAAAAACCTGGGGCTAGAAACGCATGTTGTTGAGTTTGCCCCACGTCTAATGGCTGTTCAGCTTGACCAGGATGGTGGTGATTTACTTCGCCGTAAAATTGAAGCACTGGGTGTTACCGTTCATACAGAAAAAGCGACTAGAGAAATTATCGATGGTAACGAATGCCGTTACAGAATGAATTTTTCCGACGGCACTCATATTGATACCGACATGATCGTCTTTTCGGCAGGTATTCGCCCACAAGACGAGTTAGCTCGTAATAGCTCCATAGAGATCGGTGAGCGTGGCGGCATTGTGATTAACAACCACTGTCAGACAAACTACGACGATATCTATGCGATTGGTGAATGTGCATTGTGGGAGCAACGTATTTTTGGCCTGGTAGCGCCAGGCTACCAAATGGCGAAGGTTGCAGCTCAACATATCCTTAGCACTGATGAAGCAGCCCAATTTACGGGCGCAGATATGAGCACCAAATTGAAATTAATGGGTGTTGATGTCGCGAGTATTGGTGATGTCCATGGCCAGACTGCAGGTGCTTTGTCATACACATACAAAGATGAAATTGAACAAGTTTACAAACGCCTGATCGTCTCTGAAGATAAAAAGAAAATTGTTGGCGCCGTCTTAGTCGGTGATGCGACTGCCTACGGAAATCTGTTACAGATTCGCCAGAACGATCTTCCATTACCAGAGAACCCATCCGTGTTAATTCTGCCTAACGTGGCTGAAGATGAATCTGCTGGTCTGGGTATTGACGCTCTGCCTGACAGTGCTGTTATCTGTTCATGTTTCGATGTGACCAAAGGCTCGATTAAACAAGCTGTAGCTGCTGGCTGCACAACGATGGCGGCGCTAAAAGAGACGACTAACGCGTCAACATGTTGTGGCGGTTGTAGTGCACTGGCAAAACAAGTACTCGACAGCGAATTAGAAAAGCTAGGCGTGGAAGTGAACAACCATGTTTGTGAGCATTTTGCTTATTCACGTCAGGAACTCAGTGATCTTATTCGTGTAAACAAAATCAAAACGTTCGATGAGCTGTTAGAGCAATACGGTCAGGGGCTTGGCTGCGAAGTCTGTAAACCTACCGCAGGTTCTATCTTAGCTTCCTACTGGAACGACTATATCTTGCACGATGATCATATTGAGCTTCAGGATACCAACGATATTTATCTTGGTAACATGCAAAAAGATGGTACCTACTCTGTCGTCCCAAGAGTCGCAGGTGGTGAAATTACCCCTGAGAAACTCATCGTAATTGGCGAAGTCGCTCGTGATTTCGACCTTTATACCAAAGTCACTGGTGGCCAGCGAATCGACCTGTTTGGTGCACAGCTCAATGACTTACCTTTAATCTGGAAACGACTCGTTGATGCGGGCTTTGAGACTGGCCACGCCTACGGTAAATCCGTTCGTACCGTAAAATCATGCGTAGGCAGCACTTGGTGTCGCTACGGCGTTGGCAATAGTGTCGGTTTCGCTATCGATTTGGAAAATCGTTACAAAGGCCTTCGCTCACCTCACAAGCTCAAATTTGCTGTATCTGGCTGTACCCGTGAATGTGCTGAAGCCCAGTCAAAAGATATCGGTGTGATAGCGACAGACAAAGGATGGAACCTCTATGTCTGTGGTAACGGCGGTATGCGCCCTCGCCATGCCGATTTACTGGCCACAGACCTGGACGACGAAACGTTAATTAAGTATGTCGATCGCGTTCTGATGTTCTACATCCGCACCGCAGACAGACTGCAGCGTACTTCCGTCTGGCTTGAGAACCTCGAAGGCGGCATTGACTATCTCAAAGAAGTGGTGATTGACGACAAACTTGGGTTAGCAGATGAGCTGGAAAAATCGATGCAAGACAGCCTGGCAAATTACCAGTGCGAATGGAAGACCACCCTGGAATCTCCAGAGAAACTGCGTCGATTCAGCCACTTTATTAACAGTCCTGATCGTGATGAATCACTTCAGTTCGTTACCATCAGAGAACAGAAATTTCCGAAAAACACAGCAGACGAGCTTGCTATCGAAGTGGTCGAAGTTAGCTGATACCAATCTGGATATTTAATTTTAGGAGAATCGATATGAGTAACTGGATATCAATCTGTGAATCAACTGCCATCGCACCCAACACCGGAGTTTGCGCCAAAGTAGATGATAAACAAATCGCGGTGTTTTTCAGCCAGCGCACTAACTCTTTGCACGCCATTTCTAACTTTGACCCTATTGGTAAAGCCAATATTTTATCGAGAGGGATTCTTGGTTGTGTGGGAGAGATATTGTGTGTTGCCTCGCCTTTATACAAACAACATTTTTGTCTGGAAACAGGCAAATGCATCGAAAACCCAGAGTATAGCGTGCCGATTTATGAAGTCCGAAATAACAACGGCATGATCGAACTGAGACAGTAACGAGAAGCAAACGCCAAAAACTGTGGCATTGCCTTAACAACACAATCAAGGCAATGCCTTCGAAATGAATCTTATAAGGATTATTGAACATGGAAAGCTCAAAATTCACCCTCTTTTCTTTTAGTGGAAAAATGAAGATCCTCCATTTAAGCTGGATGGCATTTTTTATTACCTTTGTTGTTTGGTTTAACTTTGCACCGTTGCTACAAATGGTCAAAGAATCACTTGGCCTTTCAAGCCAGGAAATTAAAACCTTGTTGATTCTAAACGTTGCACTGACTATCCCAGCGCGCGTACTTATCGGCATGTTTACCGATCGATTTGGTCCGCGAATTGTGTATTCAGCACTGCTGGCTATCTGCTCCATCCCATGTTTTATGTTCGCCTTTGCAGATTCGTTTATACAAGCAGCCATTGCACGATTCCTGCTTGGCTTTATCGGTGCAGGTTTCGTTATCGGTATTCGTCTTGTTTCGGAATGGTTTCCGCATAATCAACTCGGAACCGCGGAAGGCATTTATGGTGGTTGGGGTAACTTTGGTTCTGCCGCAGCCGCATTTACACTACCAACTCTAGCATTAGTCTTTGGTGGCGAGGATGGCTGGCGCTATGCGATCGCTTTGACGGGTGTAATGAGCCTTCTGTTCTCTGTTGTGTTTTACAAGAACGTATCTGACACACCAAAGGGCGCAACTTACTTCCGACCTAAACACTTGTCAGCAATGGAAGTGACATCAAAAGGCGATTTCTTCTTTCTTTTAGCAATGAAAGTACCAATGTACGCTGTACTCGCTCTACTGGCATGGAAGTTGTCACCAAGCAATATCAATATGCTTGAACAAGGTGTGGTAAACGCGATTTACGCGGGCCTCGCGTTGCTTTACGTCATCGACGCGAATCAGGTTTGGAAGGTCAACAAGTCGATTTTCAAAAAGCCCGTTGAACCTATTCATCAGTACAAATTCAAGCAAGTAGCGGTTCTAAACGTCTTGTACTTTGCGACATTTGGCTCTGAACTCGCCGTGATCTCCATGTTACCACTTTTCTTTTCTGAAACCTTTGAACTATCACCGGTCGTGGCAGGCATGGTGGCATCCGCTTACGCATTTATGAATCTGATGTCGCGTCCGGGTGGTGGTCTAATCTCAGATAAGTTTGGTCGTAAACTGACACTTCTCATTCTGACAGCAGGCCTTGCCGTGGGTTATTTCCTGATGGGGCAAGTCAATGAAAGCTGGCCAGTTTGGTTAGCTGTGGCTGCTGCAATGTCTTGTTCATTCTTTGTGCAGGCAGGTGAAGGCGCGGTATTTGCAACGGTTCCACTTATCAAGCGTCGAATGACAGGGCAAATCGCAGGTATGACAGGCGCGTACGGCAATGTTGGTGCGGTGACTTATCTGACCATCTTATCGTTTGTCTCATACCAAACCTTCTTCTTCGTGATTGCTGGTACTGCAGTGATCGGGTTTGCTGCTCTGATGTTTATGGAAGAGCCATCAGGAAAAATTGCAGAGGTTAACGAAGATGGTAGTGTCACTCTGATTGATGTGTCTCACTAAATTGCATCAGTATTAGAGGTTTATCGGGAGATATTGAGCTTTACTGATTTATATATGCAAAGAATCACCAAATTAAGTAATGCCTCAATATCGTTCAAGAGCTCGACCAGTTTTGGTTGGGCTTTTGTTCTTGTTTCTTTTGATTGTGGGAAAGTGCGGCAAGGAAGGTATCAATGTTAGTTCAGGAAAAGTCAGCTCAAGAAATACAACATATCGAATTTTCCGGATGCTCTTTGGTGGGTAAACGAGACGAAAATCAAGACGCCTTTATCGTCAAGTATCCAACGACTCGTGATGAATTGATTCACAAAGGGGTTGTGGCTTGTATTGCCGATGGCGTGAGTTGCAGTAATCATGCTCAACAAGCCAGCCAGACCGCCACCACTCAATTTGTTACCGATTACTATGCAACCCCCTCAAGCTGGAGCATTAAACGTTCTGCGATTGAATTACTCACCAGTTTAAATAGTTGGCTCTATAGTCAGGGCAAAGATCAACTTTACCATAATGGTATGGTAACGACTTTTAGTGCCATTGTGATTAAATCCAATACTGGGTACATTTTCCACGTTGGTGATAGCAGAGTTTATCTCTATCGCGATGACACACTGACTCTCCTAACCCGGGATCATCAACGCACTAATTTCGGCCACCAAAGTTATCTGACTCGAGCCCTTGGTATGGATGAAAAAGTCGAAATCGACTTTCTCACATTAGCGCTCAAAGAAAACGACACCATAGTTTTAACCACAGATGGGGTGCATGAGACCTTAACTAATGAGGAAATCAAACAACAAATTAGCAGCGCAGACTCCTCTGAAGCCCTTTCACAGGCTTTATGTAACAACGCTTTATTCAAAGGAAGCACTGACAATGTAAGCTGTACCGTATTGAACGTAAAAGAATTACCCAGCTTCAACTTGACTGAATACCAAACAGCCTTACTCGCGAACAACATTCCACCAGCATTACACCAGGGTCAAAGCCTCGATCATTTTGAAATATTAGATACCCTCTACGAAGGCCCACGCAGCCACGTCTATCTCGCTTTTGATCGACAAAAAGGTGGCAATGTTATTATCAAAGCGCCCTCACTAAATTACAGTGACGATCCGGAGACATTAAAACGATTTGCCAACGAGCAATGGTTCTCGACTCAATTGGACAGTCGCCGAGTAATGAAAATGTATCCAAGGCCCGTTCATTCAAAATTCATCTATCAGGTTTGCGAGTACATTGAGGGAATAACGCTGCGCCAATGGATGCATGACCACCCTAACCCACCTTTGGATTCAGTGCGTGAAATACTGGATGGCATCGTAAAAGCAGTTCGGGTTTTCCAACGTGCGGATATGGTGCATCGCGATTTGAAACCCGAAAACATCATGATCACACCAAATCGTGAGGTAAAGATCATCGATTTTGGTACGGTTGAGGCAAAGGGCCTGCGCGAGATACAACAAGAAGAAGCCACGTCGTTTCCGCTTGGATCGGTCAACTATACGGCTCCCGAGTACATCAATACTGGGGAAGCGAGTACACTCTCTGATCTCTTTTCTATCGGCATTATCGGCTACGAAATGCTCACCGCTCATCTGCCATATAAGGAACATTCACAGCAAACACTGCAGCAGGCTCGGCACGTCAGGTGGGATTACCACTCGATAAAAGAGTATCGGGAAGATATTCCGCTATGGGTAGATCTCGCGTTTAAAAAGGCGACCGCTGAGATCCCAACCAATCGGTATCAGGCTCTTGGTGATTTTATTGCTGATCTTTTCACGCCAAATACCCAACTATTAAACGGTGTCGACAACAAACCTTTATTAAAGCGCAACCCCATTTTATTTTGGAAGTCCCTTGCTTTGCTCGCTTGCACTGCTGCAGTGATTGAAGGGCTACTTTTACTGCGCTTTGCCCCTAATTAACCGCAAGAAGTAAGAGAATTTTTCCGAAGCTAAAAATAATTGTAGATTTAGTGGCCCTAAATCATGATGATAAAGTAATAAACACATGGAAGCGTTAAAGGAGTTAACGGTGAGCTCAGAAGAAGCAACGATAATGTTGGTCGACGATCACCCGCTATTTCGCAGTGGGTTGCGACAGCTGATTGCCTTGGAAGAAGGTTTGCAAGTGATTTGTGAATACAGCAACGGAACTGATGCAATTGAAGGTGCCGTAGAGCATGATCCGGACTTGATTATTCTCGATCTTAACATGCAAGGAATAGACGGCTTAGAAACTGTTCGCCAAATGAGAGAAAAAGGCGTCACCTCACGTGTTGTGATGCTGACCGTTTCGGACAATGAAGATGATGTTCTTAACGCAATTTCCAGTGGTGCGGATGGTTATCTGCTGAAAGACATGGAACCAGAAGACATTGTGACTAACATAAAACAAGCCGTACTAGGCCAACTTGCCTTGTCTGACCGACTGACCAAAGTACTGCTTCAGTCATGCAATAAACCGAAAAAACCTGCGCAAGAAAGCCCTCTCAAAACGCTCACCTGTCGCGAACTTGAAATTCTATCACTCATCTCTAAAGGCATGAGTAATAAGCTCATCGCTCACGAATTGAGCATCACAGACTCGACAGTAAAAGTCCATGTCAAAAATCTTTTGAAAAAGCTCAACGTCAGTTCCCGCTTAGAGGCCGCAGTCTGGATGATAGATAACCAATAGCTCGATCTTTGAATGACGACTTGCAGGAATTGAAAACCTAATAACACCATTCTAAATTCAGCATGATCACATCGACCTCAACGGAAAGAGGCTTAAGGAACAATACCAATGTGACGACTAACACCGCATTCACTTACATTGGATATAGACGACGAAAAGGCGATAAGTTTACCTTACTATGAGTCCCTGGAATCCGTTGGTGGTGAAAACAAACATTGCCAGCGTTGACGCCACGTTAGCGAGGGCTGGCAGACGTCTCGAAACATATCCTGCCACTCGGCAAAGGTCACTTTTATAGGGTTAAAGCTGTTCACTGGTTTAGATATCCCATAACGTACCGTTTCGACCTCTGGCTCAAAAGAACCAAACATACGATCCCAGATGATAAGTACGCCCGCATAGTTTTTATCTATGTATTGTCGATTGATACCGTGATGTACACGATGGTGAGACGGGGTATTAAATACCCATTCCAATGGACCAAGCGAGCGTATCGACTGAGTATGAACAAAAAACTGTAACCCCAGATTGAGCAATACCGCGAAGATCACCCATTTCGGTTCAAAGCCTATCACCACTAAAGGCAACCAAAAGATCCACATACCGGCAAGCGGATACATTAAGCTTTGACGAAAGGCAGTACTAAAATTCATTCTTTCAGAGCTATGATGGACAACATGAGCCGCCCACATCCAGCGAATACGATGGCTAGCGCGATGAAACCAATAATAGAAAAAATCTTGAAGAACCAAGAGCATTAAGAACGTAGAAATACTGATTTCAATGTCAAATAAGCGCCAGCCAAAAAGCCATAAATAAAGTTGAGAGATAAACAAACCTGCGAGAATATCTGTCGCTTGGTGAAGACCGGCCAATACAAAATTACATGTCACTTCAGGTAGGACATAAGTTGCGTTCTTCGGTAAACGACCTCTGCGCTGGCCGAACCAGTACTCTGAGAATATGCAGAGAAAAAATATTGGAGCCAGAATCAAAAGCAGCAGCTCAGGACGCTCCATCAATATTGACCAATCCATCTATTTGCTACCATTTTGCGTAGTGATCTTCGGTTAAGCCGACGACTTCATTCAACTCATGCTTATTGCCATTTCCATCAATGACAAAGCCATTAAAATGTCCCATATATTGACGAAAATTACTTTTGAGAAGCCAGAAATTCTTTCTTTCTGAACGACAGTTTAACGGCGTGAAATTGAGTTCAACTCGCCCATCCTGAGAGGTGATTTTCCATTCTTCATGTGGGTTATTGCGTGAAAAATGAAAGTGCACCGGCGCCAGCAGATGACGCTCACCATTCACCCAAAGCACATTTTCGCAATAGCCCGTTTCGTTGACACCCACGGCGAGATTAAGACCTAAACGATCGGAGTCTTGCATATGGTTGATACTCGCCCATCGCCAACTTGTTTCTCTTCGCATGTATCCTGCCGAGAAATCGTACCCTGCAGAAACTTTACTCAGATCTTGTTCTTGACCCAGAATAAACAGGTTACCAGCGACCGATAAGCCATTGTGCTTTTGCGTATACGTCCAGCCAGAGTAACCCGTTGGCGTGCATAACATCAACGGGCTGCTTTGGAGTTCAGGATGTAAGCTGATTACCGCATTGACTGAGCCAGACACAAAATGGACGTGCCATGTACCTTCCTGGATGGAAAACTGGATCGCGTCATCCGCCAAAGTTGCGGAGCTTGACCAACTTGATGGCTCAGTTTGATAACCAAGATTGAAAGGTTTCAGCCACTGCTGTTCAACGAGTTCGTTGTTTTTAATGTCATAAAGATAACAAAAACCGGAGGCCAAATAACGAATATCAGCGATCGCAATGCCTATGAGATACTCAGGAGTAACCAGAGAGACAAACTGGAATTGCTTGTAGCCGAAATACTTACGCAATTTCGATGCAGGTCGGTCCATCTCATTCCGGTATTCGAAGCGATCAAGCTGTAACGATTTAGGCATGGCTTCAAGATGACCAAACGTCGGGGTGCCGTCCGTTTGAATAAACGACTCCAGTGGGGTGCGGCTCGTCATGTCTTAATCTTGTCGGGTTAACATATGCAAACAATAACATTAATTTAACAAATGACATTTGCGCTGACGCACAACAATGTCATTTCGTCTCATCGACATAAGCTGACATTGTCGCGTGCGTCTCAGTAAATTTAGCCGATGTTATCTAGGCAAAACCCAAAGTGGAGTGGTGAATTTCGGTTACGTAAGAATATTTGTTACTACTTCAGTTTTTACAGAGTTAGCAATAAAACAGTTTTCATGCGCCATATGATGCATTTTTTCTAACTGTTCGTGCGTGGGCTGTTTGTCGCCCGAAAACACGATGCTGGGATTCAACTCCACACGAGAAACCCACTCTTTACCATTGTCCCCTTTTGTGAGCTCACCTTCAGCAGCGTCAACATAAGAGTCAATGACATACCGACGTTTGGCGGCTATCGATAAAAACACCAACATATGGCAGCTCGAAAGTGCCGCAACAAACGCTTCTTCTGGGTCGACGTTTTCCGCCACGGATAGAGGAAGAGGTACGACATGAGGGGACGGAGAAGCAGGCACCTGCAAGCCGCCGTCAAACGTCCACGTATGCGCGCGACTGTATTGATTATCGCTGAAAATCTCGCTTGCTTGGCGCTGCCACTGAACCATGGCGGTGTGCTTACTCATACGAACTTCCTATCTATTTGAATATCTGCGTATTGCTCTAATGTGTGGCAGGTGTTTGAGCGACCTGCCATAAGGTTCAAATTAGTTGAAATATGACAATAGTCGATGGAACCAAGTGATCTCTCCATAGGCAATCAAATCATAAATGGTAAAGAAGATCATACAGATAATGGCTAATTTGGCTAAACGGTAAACAATAAACATGACAAATTCCTTTGTTTTTTGACAGTTTACTATCACCTACGCTATTTATAAACTCAGATGAACATTCGTTCTCTTTTCATAAAAAAGTATGAATAGCGCCGAGTATACAGAACAAGGTTATTAGGTGGTTTTTATGGGGATCTATATGGTTAGTAGCCAGACGAGATTATGCAACGACACTGTATAACTATTTCTCTAACTCATTTTTAACAATTTGAACTTACGTCAAAAAAATATAGTATTAGATGCCATACACTTGCAAAAAACTTATACCTATTACCATTTTTTAATGCAAACATTTCGCTTATCTAACTTAAATCTCCGCTATAAGACCGCTTTATACTTCTCACTTGGTTTGCTTGGAATGGTACTAAGTTGTTTATTTATAAGTCGCTATTTTTTCCTGTATAGCATCAATCAATTAGAAGACATGGAAATTAACCATGCAAACCAGCAAGCACTCGCTGTGGTTGACTTGATGGTCTCCCAACAGACAACTAACTCTTATGACTGGGCATATTGGGATGAAACTTACGATCTGTTTCTCGATGATCCCGACATTACAGGTTACACCGAGCGAAACCTCTACTTAGAAACTCTCAATTCGTTGAGTTTGGATATGATGTCGTTTGTCACGGTCACAGGACAAGAATTGCTATCGCTAACCCGACAAAATTCCTCTGAAATATCGTCTGCTTTATCGGCTAAAGTGATACGACACCCGCTCATTCAACAGCATATTGCATCGATGAAACAAGAGCCAGATGCTGAGCGGACTCACCTCTCTGGTTTATTGAAAATCGATCAAACCATCTGGGGACTGAGTTTAACTCCGGTAAAAAACAGTGAGGGTAACCTTGCCTCAAATGGCTGGTTGTTGTGGGGAAAAAATTTGACGACACGCTTTCCCGGTGACTTTACGTCTATTCTTTTCGCTCAAAACTCATTAACTCCCCTATTATCTCCACCAACTAACGATGATCTTGTACAAGAGATTAAAAAATCCTCGGCAGGTATTACAAAATCTTCCATGTTGAGAGATCTGGAAGGTTCTCCCATTGCATGGGTAGAGACAGAAATGAAACGTGATTACTACTCTAAAGGTAATGCTTTATTTCTCTACTTATTCGCCGCTGTCGGGGTGGTGGCATCAATTATAGCAATGGCGACGTTTTTCATTTTCAGAAAAAAAGTGTCAGCTCGATTCAATCACTTCGCTGACAATATGTACAAAATCGCGTCGGAATATAAGCTTGAAGGGGTTCAGTCAATTAGCGCTGACGAACTGGAACTAGCGTCTAAACTGGTGCAGAAGCTTTCTGACAATACATCGATGACACAATCGAAGTTAAAGGATTCAATGCATAACTTCAGCGCGTTGTATAATAGTTCTTCGCTGGGTATGCTTTTCGTGATTGAGCGTGAAATTGTCGATGCCAACCCCCGAGCGTTAGAAATACTCAATCATCAAAAGCCGGATTTGATTAAACGTCCTCTCGAATACCTTTGTTCTCACAATCTAGGCGAATCTGGACTCGAAGAGATGCTGATTGAGTTAGAAAACGGCCGAACATTGTTTGAAGCGCAACTTCTCGACGGTCAAGGTGATACGATCGACTGTCTAATTGAAGCCGCATTCATCCAACACCACGGCCAGCATGCGATCATGCTGCTAATTCAGGACATTCGGGAAACCAAACAACAAGCCGAAATGATCCAACAATTGACCGATTTAGACCCAGTATCTGGGTTCTGTAATCGTCCCGTCATCGTCGAAGCGCTTGATAAGTTGGTGAAAACTCAACCCAATCAGTTCTCGTTCATTTTGCTAAAAAGTAAGCAACTTAAACAGATCGCGGAAGTATACGGACACCAAGTGTTTGATGAAGCCGTAGTTCACATTTCTCGGTTGATACGTGAGGCGTTGGGGCAATATAAAATTGGTCGTATCAGTGAATATGAATTTGTCGTCCTAATTCCTAAAGGTGTAAACCATCATGATGTCATTGAATCCACCAACCATCTGTTAAACCAACTTTCCTATAGGACCGTATTTGCAGACATTACTGTGTCTCTTAATAGCAAAGCCGTGATGATGGATCCTCAAATTACGCATCAGCCAGCCGAACATCTGTTGATGGCCGCTCGCCACTCCGCACAATCGTTAAGCGGACGTAAGATTCGAGAGGTTTTCGTTACTGGTGAAGCACAGTCTGATCAAGCAGAAACCGTGAATATTATTAACCGTGATTTAGAAGCGGCAATACATCAAGACGCCATCATTCCGCACTTCCAACCCATTGTTGATGCACAATCCGAAGATGTAATAGGTTTCGAGGCCCTTGCTCGCTGGCAACACACGGATTTAGGTATGGTTCCGCCTGATGTTTTCATACCAATGGCTGAACAAAGTAAACTCATTATTGAGCTTGGAGAGTCCATTCTTAAACAATCTTGTGCGTTTATTGGACAACTTAACCAAGTTCGCCATGCTAAAGGACTACCACAGCTTTCGGTTCACATTAACTTAAGTGCCCGTCATTTTTATCACTCAAGGCTTATTTCATACCTCACGACGCTGATTGATGAGTACCAAATCTCTTCAGGAAGTATTGTGCTTGAAATTACCGAAAGCATGTTAATGGGGACTGAAGCCGACTCAATTCACTGCATTAATGAGATAAAGCGCCTCGGCGTTCTACTTGCGCTGGACGATTTCGGTACTGGCTTTTCCTCTTTCAGCAGTATCTGCAACTTCCCACTGGATATTGTTAAATTAGACAAGTCCTACGTTGATGAAATTGAATTCAATGACCGAGCCAAAACACTGGTACGTAACATCGTCAATATGTCTCAGGAATTAGGATTAACGATCGTTGCTGAAGGCGTAGAAACAGCAAGTCAGGTGCGTAAGCTCAAAGTCTGGAACATCAATAACCTACAAGGTTTCTATTTTTACAGACCGATGCCAATGGATGATGTACTGAAAACGTTTTCTGTTCATCAGGTCAACGAGTTGCTCTAATAGAAGGGAAAATGGCTCCAACTCTTTCCCCGCTCCTTGTTATCCTCTGTTCAACCGTATCGGGTTGTTCAAACTGCCATCCGATTAAATAAATCTATAGCGCTGTGCTCATACTGTCCTGTTACTTGCGTATATACTTTAAATAAGCTTTTCAATAAGTCCCTGTCACTGCACTAGGAGGACTGTATGAAATGGACACGAATATGGCTATTATCGCTTATCCTGTTTGCTAGTCAGGCATTGGCTAACACGGTATGGATCGTCCCGGTCAACGGTGCTATTGGCCCCGCTATTAGTGATTACCTTTCCAGAGAAATAGAACAAGCCCAACAGGAAAACGTCAGTTTAGTCATTTTAAGGATGGACACACCGGGCGGACTGGATAGCTCGATGAGAGACATTATTCATGCCATCACTACTTCCTCCATTCCCGTCGCAACATGGGTTGGACCATCGGGTTCTCGAGCAGCCAGTGCGGGTACTTATATTCTTCTTGCCAGCCACGTCGCAGCAATGGCAGAGGCTACAAATCTTGGCGCTGCTACACCTGTCGCATTGGGTGGTGGTGCACCAGGAGCCCCTTCCCCTAGCGACGATCAAAACGAAAAAGCCAAAGACCAACAAGAAACTGAAGATGGCACCTCTGAAAAAGTCCCGGCTAAAACAGCGATGGAAAAGAAAGTCATCAATGACGCCAGAGCATATATAAAAGGGTTGGCTAAGCTTCACGATCGCAATGCTGAATGGGCGGAAAAAGCCGTGAGTGAAGCGGCAAGTCTCGACGCTCAGGAAGCGCTAAAGCTGAATGTCATTGACTATATAGCAAATTCACCCGAAGAGCTGGTTCAGGCTATTAACGGAACAACCGTTAAAATAAACAATCAGCCCGTGACATTATCATTGGAAAACCCTGTCTGGGTAGAAAGAGTCCCTGATTGGCGTGCGGAAATGCTTGCCGTCATCACCAATCCCAACGTTGCTTACATTCTGATCCTTATTGGTATCTATGGTCTACTTTTAGAGTTCTACAATCCCGGAATTGGCTTACCCGGCGTATTAGGTGGCATCTGCTTGCTACTTGCGATGTACGCACTACAGATGATGCCCGTTAACTACGCTGGTCTGGGGCTACTACTACTCGGCATTGCGCTAATGATTGCGGAAGCATTTAGCCCGAGTTTCGGAGTTTTGGGCTTGGGCGGTGTGGTTGCCTTTATTCTCGGTTCGATATTCCTGATGGACAGTGACTTACCGGGTTTTCAAGTCGCATTGCCTTTAATCTTTGGCCTTGCCATTTTTTCAGTTGCGCTGATCATTCTGACTGTCGGTATGCTGGTTAGAATACGGCACCGAAGGGTCACGACTGGTCTTGAAACCTACCCTGGCAAACAAGCAGTCGTAAGCGATGATTTCATTGACGGTGAAGGTCGCGTGCAAATGGATGGCGCATTTTGGACCGCCAAAGATGAACTAAACCAAGGACTCAAACAAGGTGACCAAGTTACCGTTGTCAATGTGAAAGGGCTAACCTTAACGGTAAAGCCAAATGACCGCCCTAATGAATAGGAGGCGAATATGTTGCTCTACACTGTTTCTGTAATCCTGGTTCTGTTGATCGCATTAGCGACACAAATTTTCAAAGTTCTGCGCGAGTACGAACGTGGCGTAATTTTCTTCTTGGGTCGATTTCAAGAGGTAAAAGGCCCTGGCCTGATCATCTTGATTCCCTTTATCCAACAAATGGTGCGCGTAGACCTGCGAACTGTCGTGTTGGACGTACCGACACAAGACCTTATCACGAAAGATAATGTGTCTGTTCGCGTAAACGCTGTGGTCTATTTTCGCGTCGTCGACCCGCAAATGGCTATCAACAATATTGAGAGCTACAGCGAGGCGACCAGTCAGTTAGCGCAAACAACGCTTCGTTCAGTATTAGGGCAGCATGAGCTAGATGAACTTCTTTCTGAGCGAGAGCGACTCAATAAAGATTTGCAGTCCATCCTCGATCAACAAACGGATGACTGGGGTATTAAAATAGCCACCGTTGAAGTTAAACATGTCGATTTGAATGAAAGTATGGTTCGAGCGCTTGCTCGTCAAGCCGAGGCGGAGCGTAATCGTCGTGCAAAAATCATCCATGCGACTGGTGAATTAGAAGCGTCTAACAAGTTAAAAGAAGCGGCACAAATGCTAAATGAAGCACCAAATGCCTTGCAATTGCGCTATATGCAAACGCTAACTGAAATTACCACCGATAAAACTTCGACAATTATTTTCCCGATGCCAATTAATTTAGTTGAAGCGGTACAAGATATTGCGAAAGCAGTGAATAAGGACAAAGAAAAGAAAGAGCAATGAGCAGAGTAAATTGAAATTAATTTCGACTCGATAGACAAAAGCCGCAGCGTACCAAAGCTGCGGCTCTTTTTATTCTCCGAACTTTCTGTTCTGGAGTTATCAAGCCACTTTATCTGACCTGAAGTTACCCAGTAGTGCATTGTACAACTCATTGTCGCTCAATATGCCGACCAACTGGTTATCTTCAACCATCAATAAAGGCTGGTTACTGCGCTGTTTAAGCTCTATCGCTTCACGCATACTGATATCCGGGCTAACCTGAACCAACGTATTTTCTTTCACATCATCAAGGTTCGATGATTCGCTATCCCAAAGAATCAACAGCTTATCAGTATCAATTAACCTCAATCCTTTCGGATCTTGCGACACCCAAATGTCTTTATCAGCACAGATGAGAACACGTTCTTCTTGACGTACCAGAGCATCACACGACTGCATTAAAGAACGGCCTTTAAGCACGTTTAACGGGTTAGTATGTGCCACGAAGTCAGCCACATAATCGTTTTCTGGTGTCAGAATGATCTGTTCTGGCTTGCCATGCTGAATCAGTTTGCCCGATTCCATAATGGCAATGTTGTTACCAATTTTAAGTGCTTCATCCAAGTCATGACTTACAAATAATATCGTTTTATTCAACTTCTCTTGGAGCAAAATCAGTTCATCCTGAAGCTGCGCACGAATTAATGGGTCAAGTGCTGAAAACGGTTCGTCCATCAATAAGATGTCAGTGTCCATCGAAAAGGCGCGAGCCAAGCCAACACGCTGCTGCATACCGCCAGAAAGCTCATGAGGAAACTTGTTTTCCCACTCTGACAATCCCACCATTTCTAACTGTGCACGTGCTTTTTCACGACGCTCAGCTTTGCCAATGCCTTGCATTTCCAGTCCAAACGCCACGTTATCTAAGACCGATAACCAAGGCATCAAAGCGAACTTCTGAAATACCATAGAAACACGATGAGTACGTAAATGGCGAAGCGTCTGTTCATCACAGTTCGCCAGTTCCACCATGTCGTCACCATCTTTGATTTTCAGTGAACCACGGGAGATATCGTTCAATCCGTTCACAGTACGAAGCAAGCTGGATTTACCCGAACCGGATAAGCCCATGAGCACACAAATTTCACCTTGTTTCACGCTCAACGATACGTTGTCCACACCAACGACCTGACCAGTTTCATCGATAATTTCTTGTCGCGATTTACCTTGGTCTAGCAGGTTCAGCGCTTGCGTTTGCTGTTGACCAAAAACCACATCAAGGTTTTCAATAGTAATTGCGTCCATGATTACGCCTCCTTCTGGTTTGGTGCTTTACACAAGCGATCAAGGATGATTGCCACAAGAACAATCGCTAATCCTGCTTCAAAACCTTGTGAGATGTTTACGGTGTTTAGCGCACGTACAACCGGTTTACCTAAACCGTCAGCACCCACTAGCGCCGCAATAACCACCATTGAAAGAGACAGCATGATACATTGCGTCACGCCTGCCATGATACTTGGTAATGCCGCAGGTAACTCCACCTTAAACAGCAGTTTCATACGGCTTGCACCAAACGCTTTACCTGCTTCCAACAACTCTTCCGGCACTTTAATGATGCCTAGATAAGTCAATCGAATTGGAGCCGCAATGGCGAAGATAATGGTTGAGATAAGCCCCGGTACGATACCTAAACCAAACAGAACCAGTGTCGGGATCAGGTATACAAACGTTGGTACGGTTTGCATCAAGTCCAGAATCGGTCTGAGTAATGTATATAACCAAGGACGATGCGCAGCCATAATTCCTAAAGGCACACCAATTAATACGGAAATCGTCGTCGCAGCAAAAACAAGGACAAAGGTTTCCAGCATCTCTTGCCAATAGCCAAGGTTGAGAATCGCGAGTAACGCAAGCACGATAAATACAACGAGAGGAATACTACGATGTAGGAACCACGCGATTGCCGCCGTCATAATGATTGGAGCCGCAGGTGGCATCCATTTGAAAATATCCACCACAAACATAATGATGGTTTCAAGTGTAATTGAGATAGTATCAAAGAACCCAGACGCATTGATGGTTAACCAATCAACACCCGTTTCCATCCACTGCCCTAATGGTAGTTTGTTGTCCGTAATAATATTCACAATAAACCCTTTGTGTTAATGAAGTGGGCATCACCGCCCACTACTATCCCCAAATCGTTACTCAAGTTGAGTTTCTTGGGGTATAAATCGAATTAAGCGTTTGTTTTTAGGTACGCTGTGATCGCTGCCTGTGCATCCTGGCCATCGACCGTTTTCACATCCTTAAGCCACGCTTCGATTTGATCTTGATTCGCGTTTAACCACGCTTGTGCCGCTTTCGATGGCTTTTGCTTCTGGTTAAGAATCGCTTCCATTAACTCGTTTTCCATATCTAGGCTGAACTCTAGGTTTTTCACTAGTTGACCTACATTTGGACACTCAGAAAGGTAGTTTTTACGTACGTTTGTGTAGACATTCGCCCCACCGTAATTTGGGCCGAAGAAGTCATCGCCACCAGACAGGTATTCCATCTCAACATTGTTGTTCATCGGGTGCGGTGCCCAACCCAGGTAAACAATCCACTGATTGCGACGCACTGCGCGTGAAACTTGTGACACCATGCCTGCTTCACTCGATTCGATAAGGCTGAAACCTTTTAAACCAAATGCATCGCTGTCGATCATAGATTGAATTAAGCGGTTACCATCGTTACCTGGTTCGATGCCATAAATGCGGTCTTTAAACTTGTCAGCATGTTTTACCAGGTCAGCAAAGCTCGTTACGCCCGAGTCATAAACATATTTTGGTACCGCAAGCGTGTACTTAGCTCCGACAAGGTTCGCTTTAACGGTTTCGACGGTGCCGGCATCGCGGTATTTGGCGATATCGCCTTCCATTGTTGGCATCCAGTTGCCCAGGAAAATATCAATGTCACCATTGGCCATTGATGAGTAAGTTACAGGTACAGAAAGCAGATCTGTCTTGGTCTTGTACCCTAACCCTTTTAGTATTTCTGAAGTAACGGCGGTTGTTGCTGTAATGTCTGTCCAACCTACATCAGCAAATCGAACGGTTTCACACTGATTTGCGTAAGCACCGGTTGCTAAGGTACTTAACGCGATAGTTGATACAATTTTCGTCATCTTAGACATGTTTAGTTCCTTGTAATGATTACTGACTATTTGTTGATTATTTGAATTATGAGATTGAATCTAAATTTCTTTTTGGTGGATGCATTCGTTGCATCTCTTGCCAGTTCGGTGCAATCCAAACCGGAGTATTGTTTGATTTTTGTAATGCGTTTCCGAGGATCATATCCGCAGCGCGTTCGGCAACCATGATGGTTGGCGCATTCAAGTTGCCGTTTGGAATGGTTGGGAAAATAGATGAATCCACAACACGTAATCCTTGGATGCCACGTACCTGACACTGCTCATTCAGAACGGCTAACGGGTCATCGTCCGCGCCCATTTTGCAGCTACACGATGGATGGTAAGCACTCTCTACGTTCTGCTTCACCCATTCATCAATTTGCTCGTCAGTCGTGATGTTTAAACCCGGTTGGATTTCATCGCCACGAAACTCGTCCATCGCTGGCTGATTCAAGATTTCACGCGTTAGGCGAATACAATCACGCCAATCCTGCTTATCTTGCTCGGTGGAGATGTAGTTGAATTCGATCTTCGGCTTGTCGTTCGGATTCGATGAAACAACTTCTACTGAGCCTCGGCTTTCTGGCTTATTAGGGCCAACGTGCACCTGGAATCCATGACCATTAAAGGCAGCCTGACCGTCATAACGCATCGCAGCTGGTAAGAAATGGTATTGAATATTCGGCCACTTCAAACCTTCACGAGAACGAATAAACGCGCACGATTCAAAATGGTTCGTCGCACCGAGGCCTTTACGGGTGAGAATCCACTCAGTACCGATTAACCCTTTACTCACCAAACCTAACTTACTGTTAAGTGTGATCGGCTGTTTACAGTGATATTGAAAGTAAACCTCCAGATGGTCTTGCAGGTTTTTACCCACGCCTTCCAACTGGTGATTCACCTCGATACCTGCTTTTTCCAGCACATCTTTAGGACCAATACCGGAAAGTTGCAGCAGCTGTACCGAACCAATTGAACCCGCACTAGAAATCACTTCACTGTTTGCAAAACACTGCTTAACAGAACCTGATTGCTCGAATTCAACGCCGACCGCTTTCTTGCCTTCAAGTAAAACGCGGTGGACGGTGACTCGCTTCATTAACGTGAAGTTCTTACGCTTTTTAGCACGGCTTAAGTACGCATTAGACGTCGAAGCACGCACGCCTTTATCAACAGTCATATGCATCGGACCAAAGCCCTCTTGCTGGTAACCGTTGTAATCATCCGTTTCTGGGTAACCCGCATCTTTACCAGCTTCGATAAACGCTTCGTATAGCGGGTTAAGCTTCATGTCATTACCGTTACAGGTACCAACAGGGCCATTATCGCCACGGTATTCGTCCGCGCCACCAACCCAAGATTCCGCTTTACGGA
The DNA here is from genome assembly GCF_003443775.1 of Vibrio sp. dhg. Taxonomy (NCBI): domain Bacteria; kingdom Pseudomonadati; phylum Pseudomonadota; class Gammaproteobacteria; order Vibrionales; family Vibrionaceae; genus Vibrio; species Vibrio sp. dhg. The sequence goes on from NZ_CP028944.1 coordinate 481,451, forward strand.
AGTAAGGTAAACACGTCTGATAGTTCCAGCCTTTTGCGCCCTCTTCTTCCCACTGGTCGAAGTCGCAAGCATGACCACGTACGTAAACCATGCCGTTAATAGATGAGCTACCGCCAAGAACTTTACCGCGAGGACAGTGCAGTTGGCGTCCATCAAGGCCGTCTTCTTTCACGGTCTCGAATTGCCAAGCGTATTTTTCGGTGTTCATCGGATAAGAAAGTGCTGTTGGCATTTGGATAAAAATACTCTTATCTGTGCCGCCCGCTTCTAGCAATAAAACAGAGTGCTGACCGCTTTCACTCAAGCGATCCGCTAAAACACAGCCGGCCGAACCCGCACCGACGATAATATAATCGTAGCGTTGTTGCATTTTGATTCTCCTTTGAGGGTCATACCAATCACAGTAAATAAGTGGACAACGATAGCGCAGGAAAAATGCTTGAGAACAAGGCGGAAATTTTCGATAAGTAGTAAGCCTACAATCAAAATTGACAACGAAGTTATCGAGCATTTTAACAAGCTAAAATGGCCAGTTATCTACTACGATTGGTATCATGCGTAAGGGCTTTCGAAATCGCTTAACTGAACCAGTACACTCTTAGTTTGCGTGTAGTGCTTCAGTGTTTCGACGCCGTTTTCGCGGCCAATACCTGATTGCTTATAACCGCCTACTGGCATTTCTGCCGGAGAATCACCCCAGGCATTAACCCAGCAGATACCCGCCTGAATTTTATGAATAACGCGATGGGCACGAGAGAGGTTCTGCGTGAAGACACCCGCTGCCAGACCATACTCCGTGTCGTTCGCACGCTCGATAACCTCAACTTCATCACTGAACTTAAGCACAGACATAACAGGACCAAAGATCTCTTGCTGTACGTGACTCATGCTATCGTCACAGTCGATAAATACCGTTGGAGCAACGAAGTTACCGTTCGCAAGGCCATTTTCCGTAACTTTGTAACCACCAGTCAGCAGAGTCGCGCCGCTTGCTTTCGCTTCTTCAATTGCAGACAACACTTTGCCTTCGTGCTCTTTTGAAATTAGAGCGCCAATTTGCGTGTTTTCATCAAGGGGATCACCGACAACCAGCAGTTCAGTACGAGTTTTAAGCTGCGCCACGAATTCGTCGTAAATGGATTCATGAACAAATACGCGGGTACCGTTGGTGCATACTTCACCTTGAGTGTAAAAGTTTGCAACCATGGCAGCCGATACTGCATCGTTCAGTTTTGCATCTTCGAACACGATCAGTGGTGACTTACCACCCAGTTCCATGGTGACTTGCTTAAGTGTTTTCGCGCTGTCACCCATAACGACTTTGCCTGTACCGCACTCGCCAGTGAACGAGACTTTCGCAATATCCGGATGCGCCGTTAGCATTTGGCCAACACGGTAATCACCCTGCACAACATTAAATACACCGTCAGGCATGCCCGCTTCTGAGTAAATTTCAGCCAGTTTAAGTGCTGTCAGCGGCGTTTCTTCCGATGGTTTGAAAATCATTGCGTTACCGGCAGCAAGCGCCGGTGCGGATTTCCACATTGCGATTTGAATTGGGTAGTTCCAAGCACCAATACCCGCACAAATGCCTAAAGGTTCACGGCGTGTGTAGAAAAACTGGTTTTCGTTTAGCGGCTGTTGTTCGCCTTGTAAGCTAGGCGCTAAGCCCGCATAGTATTCCAGTACATCAGCACCTGTCGTAATATCAACAGCATTTGCTTCTTGGATTGGCTTACCTGTATCCGCTACTTCTAAAGCGGCCAATTCGTCATTACGTTCGCGTAGAATCGCAACGGCTTTGTTAAGAATACGGCTACGTTCGATTGCCGTCATTGCAGACCATACTTCAAAGCCACGTTTTGCAGACTCAACCGCCGCTTCCATATCATGCTGATTTGCTTGTTTAACATTGGCTAACGGCTCACCATTAGCCGGATTGTATGTGGTGAAATGCTCTTCAGAGCTTCCGGTGTACATTGCACCGTCGATGTAATGTGTTTTCATTTCCATTTTGAAGACCTGTGACTTTTAAATTTTTTGTGAGTAGTACGTTAGCTGCTTTTCGAGATAGTCGTTGATGATGACTCTTGCTTTTTCTGCATCGATGCCTTGCGGGTTGAGCGTTCCGCGTAACCATATTCCATCAATGAGTGACGCAATCCCGTGAGCAACCAATTCCGCTTGCTCTGCACTTAATAGTGCTTTTAATTCTCTTCTTAGATGGGACAAAAGACGTCGTTCGTTTACACGTTGCAGACGTTTTAGCTGTTCGTCATGCATCGAATAAGACCAGAAGGCTAGCCATGTCTTGGCCACTTTATTTTCAGCTTGAAAGCCGACAAAGTTACCGTCAATAATCGCATTGATACGGTGATGATGAGCATCAGCCGGCAGCTCACGAAGCTTTTTCGTGATCGTGAATGAAAGCTGGCGAAGGATCTCGCGCATCGTTTCTTCCAATAACCCGTGCTTACCACCAAAGTAATGATTGATGATACCCGTTGATACGCCAGCTTCTTTGCTGATCAACGAGATACTCGCTGCATGTAAGCCCACCCTATCAATCACTGACATTGTCGCTTTCACCAGCTGTGGCTTCCTGATTTCAGGCATTCCCACCTTCGGCATTTCATCCCCTTTCATTTTTAATTGAACGGTTAGTTAAATATAAAATGCCTGAATTTTAGTTCGATCTCAAACTATTTTTTGTAGATTCATCCGAAGAATGTTGGAAATTTGTGCTTTGAGACACAGAGATGACGTGTTGAAAATGACTCATTAAAAGGCGATACACAGCTTAACTAAAGAAAATTAATCTTTATTTTTCAATATATTATTTACATAAAATTATTATCTTTGTGTTTTTTAATTTTCGGGTAGATTAATTTTCAAATTTATCAACACAAAAAATTTACATCGTACACTAATGATTGCACCGATACTGTTCTGTTTGCACAAACATTGCCCACGCCATGTGGTAACAGTCTCATAACATTATAATTTTCATTTGCACAATTATTGGTCGCTATGAAGTAGGATTTTTCATGTCCGATAACGGCGATTCAAAAGTGTGATCCGTAAACGGTTTTAGAAAAAGCACTTAAAGATATGTAAAGAGAAACGGGAAAGATAAATTGGCATGTAACGTAAAACAGATAGAGAGGCTCAATCTTGGTTTATGCAACTGCCATCAATGAGGAAATTTTGATGTTGGCTAACAATACAACGAACATTGTTAGCCTTGTGAGTGAGGTTACATTCGCATACCACCATCTACTTCTAATACTCTTCCAGTCACGAACTCGTTAGTTAATGCATATTTCACGGTCGCGGAGATTTCATCAGCAAGCCCCAAACGACCGACAGGAATCATCTTGATTAGCCTATCCATGGCTTCTGGTTTAATCTGGTCCGTCATCGCCGTTTTGATTACGCCCGGCGCGATAGCAACAGAGCGAATACCAAATCGGCCTAATTCCTTCGCCCACACCGTCGCCATTGTCGCCACTGCTGCTTTGGAGGCAGAGTAGTTGGTTTGACCAATATTCCCAGCTCGAGCCACACTGGATATATTGATAAGTACACCTTTACTGTCGGTGTTGAGCATCACTTTGCTCGCTTCACGACCGCATAAGAAAGTACCCGTGACATTTACGTCCATAACCGACTGAAACTGCTCCAGAGACATTGGCGTAATCTGACCGTCTTTCACTTTTATGAACATACCATCACGCATGATGCCAGCGTTGTTAATCACGCCATTGAGCTGTTTAAAGTCCACTTCAATTTGCTCAAATGCCGCGCAAACCTGTTGTTCGTTTGTCACGTTCGTCACATAAACTCGGGCATTAACGCCCAGAGATTCACACTCTGCCTGTGTCTCCCTCAATTGTTCCAAATTGAGATCGATTAACGCGAGGTTCACTCCGCTTTCTGCCAGCGATAATGCCATCTGTTTGCCAAGCCCCTGCCCAGCACCTGTAATCGCAACAACCTTATTTGCTAACTCCATAAGCGCTCCTTAGGCTTGGTTTTGCTTTTGGTAGAACTCAAACAAGCTAGAGAAATCTTTTTGTCCGTTGCCCTGACCGTTATGAAAATTAAATAGATTGCGTGCCACGCTACCCATTGGCGTTGAAGTTTGACTGGCAACTGCCGCTTCCATAGCAAGACCGAGGTCTTTCGCCATAAGCTGACTCATAAAACCACCTTGATAGCCATTACTCGCCGGCGCATTCTCCATCACGCCAGGACACGGGTTGTATAGCTCTAACGCCCAGTTTCGACCTGAGCTTTGCAGCATAATGTCAGACAGCACTTTAGGATCGAGACCGTTCTCGATACCGAGGTTAAGTGCCTCACAAGTGCCGCTCATCAGAATACCCAGCATCATGTTATTGCAGATTTTCGCCACCTGACCAGCACCAGCGTCACCCGCATGGAAGATGTTTTTTCCCATATAGCAAAGCAACGCTTTAGCCTGAACAAAGTTCTCTTGTGAGCCACCAACAATAAATGTCAGTGTCCCTGCTGCTGCACCAGCCACACCTCCCGAAACCGGTGCATCGACAAAGCTGATGCCTAACTGCTGTGCCTTTTCACCAACCAGACGCGCGGTCGCGGGATCAATGGTGGATGAATCAATCAGCAATGTTCCAGACTCAACGCTTTCTAAAATGCCATCCTGACCAAGATAGACACTTTTTACATGCTGACTAGCAGGTAACATAGTGACGACAATGCCCGCACCTTGAACGACTTGCTGAACAGAATCTGCACTTGAAGCACCAAGTGCGGTCAGTTCCGCCACAGCGTTCGGATTCAAATCAAATACTTCAACCTTCAAACCAGCTTTAACCAGGTTCTTAGCCATAGGTGCGCCCATATTGCCAAGACCAATAAATGCAATTTTATCCATGTTCTGTCTCTTCCTTGTCGCTAATCCGTTTAACTATTCCGTTCAACTAAAGTTCAGCTGTCGCCAATTGCGTGTCTTTGAGTGGGTAATCCACTGAATCAATGGGTGCAAAAAAGCGTTGCAGCTCTTGTGGTGTCACATCGACAACACTCTTGTGCATCCACGTTGGCTGATTGGTTTTATCGATGATGAGCGCACGAACCCCTTCTCTAAAGTCACCTTCTAAGCCACAACGCAATGTGAGATTAAACTCCATATCAAAACAAGCATCCAAAGACAGCCCCTGATACTGAGTCAATTGTTGGTAAGTAAGATTGAGTGAAAGAGGGCTGCCATAACTGAGTGCTTTCTGCGCGTTCACGAACCATTTATCATCCACATCAGCGTTGGCTATCGCGTCAGCTATCGTTGGTAAATCGCCGCGACAAAGCTGCTCGATCAGCCCAGCATGAGGTAACATCAAGCCCTCACCCGGCTCTTCGACTTCTAGAGTACGAAGTAGTGTCGCAATCTTCTCGTTAATGTCTGTCTCACTTTTCCAATTGATATCAGACATTTGAGAGAAGAAACCCCCTTTGCTATCAGGCTGGGTAATCCATTGGCTCAACCCTAATGCTTTCATATCGGTCGCATTAATCTGACAGGCAGTTAAACCAAGAAACAGCGCGTAGTGTTTTGGTAACTGATTCAAAAAGTAGGTCGCACCCACATCAGGATAAAGACCAATCTTGATTTCTGGCATCGCAAAGCGAGTGTTGGTCTCCGCCACGCGATGACTTGCGCCCATAAACAGACCGACCCCGCCACCCATCAGGTAGCCATGCCCCCAAGCAATAATCGGTTTTGAATAGGTATGAATCAGGTGATCGCAGCGGTATTCAAGATCGAAGAACGTCTTCATGGCTGAAAGTGCAGAGTTAAAATCTTGCTCTTTGTTTTCTAACGCGCGGTAAATGGCTTGAATATCACCACCTGCACAGAATGCTTTTTCACCCTTCGCATGCAAACACACCGCAACGATGTTGTCATCGATTTGCCACTTGAGCAGCTGATTGTATAGCTGCTCAATCATTACATAACTCAGTGCGTTGAGCACCGCTGGATTATCTAACTCCAGTACACCAATGACAGAACCATCGGCACATTCAAGCTCTGACACGTTTACTTTGCTGGTCATCTCTACGTTGCTCGCCATGGTGACTCCTTAGCTATTGGTCCAGTTTGGCTTACGCTTTTGTAAGAAAGCGTTCACACCCTCTGTCTGATCTTGCGTATTGAAAAGCTGTAAGAACAGTTCACGTTCCAAAACCAGCCCTGCAGCATGTGTCTGGCTGCGTCGATTTTGGATGAGTGTTTTGCAAGCAGATATAGACTTAGGCGATTGACCCGCGACACGCTGTGCCAGTTCCATTGCGGTTTCCAACGCTTGTCCTTTTTCAACGACTTCTTCGACCAAACCAATTTTCTCGGCTCGCTCGGCTGTCACACGTTCACCACATAGGATCATGCGCTTCGCCCAACCTTCACCGACTAACGCAGTGAGATTTTGCGTTCCTCCGGCACAAGGCAATAAGCCAACCGACGCTTCTGGTAACGCCATTTGTACTTGCTCTTCAGCGATACGAATGTCGCAAGCCATCGCAACTTCCAAACCACCGCCCATTGCATAGCCATTGATCGCCGCGATAGACACCCCATCAAACGCTGACAAGGCTTCAAACGCTTCACCAAATGCAAACGCCATATCGGCGGCTTGCGATTTGTCACCGGATGAAAAGTTGTTAAGGTCCGCACCAGCAGAAAAGAACTTCTCCCCTTCACCCGTTAGTACCAAAGCGTAGATAGAGCGATCGTTGCTGAGTTCAATTGCCAACTCTTTAAGCTGATTCAAAGACTCAAGCGTCCACGTATTCGCAGGTGGATTGCTGATGGTTAGCTTGGCAATGTGATTTTCACGCTCTAATTTGATATGTGCTGTCATAATCTTTCAATCCCTTTTTTATTCTTTAAGGTAAGGCTCTACCGCGCAGGCTAAACCAGCTCAACGCCTTCCGTGAGTAGGCGTCTTGAGATGATAAGACGCATGATTTCGTTGGTACCTTCAAGAATTTGGTGAACACGTACGTCTCTGAAGTGACGCTCAACTGGATATTCTTTGATGTAGCCATAACCGCCGTGAATTTGCAGTGCCTCGTCACAAACCTTGAAGCCCACATCCGTTGCAAAGCGTTTCGCCATTGCGCAGTACGCACTTTTTTCTGCGTGTTGAGCATCGAGTTTTGCAGCCGCAAGTCTCACCATTTGACGGGCAGCGACCAGCTCTGTTGCCATGTCCGCCAGCTTGAATTGCAGCGCCTGGAATTGAGCTAGTGAACGTCCAAACTGTTTACGCTCTGTCATGTACTGTTTTGCTTCGTTCAGCGCTTGTTGTGCCGTACCAACAGAACAGGTAGCGATATTGATTCGGCCACCATCAAGACCGAGCATAGCGAATTTAAAGCCTTCACCCTCTTCACCCAACAAGTAGTCAGCCGGAATTCGGACGTTTTCGAATGTGATCATGCGCGTTGGTTGGCAGTTCCAGCCCATTTTGGCTTCTTTCTTACCGTAACTGATGCCTTCGCTGTCAGCAGGCACAACAAAAGCAGATACACCGCCAGCACCTTCTCCACACGAGCGAGCCATAACAACGAGTACGTCCGTATCACCCGCGCCAGAGATAAATACTTTGGCACCATTCAAAATAAACTCATCGCCATAACGCACTGCACTCGTCGTCAGAGATGCCGCGTCAGAACCTGCATTTGGCTCAGTGAGGCAGTAAGAAGCGAGCTTTTCACCCGTGATCAATTCACCACTAAATTGTTGAGCAACTTCCGGTTTGGCAAAGCTTGTGATCATCCAAGTTGCCATATTATGGATAGTCATAAACGCTGTAGTTGCCGTACAACCCATCGCCAATTGTTCAAAAATAATCGCAGCATCCAAACGGGAAAGCCCAAGGCCACCGTGCTCAGGTGGCGTATAGATACTCAAAAAACCCAGTTCACCCGCCTGACGAAGTACATCTTTAGGGAAGTGTTGTTTTTCATCCCACTCTGCGGCGTGCGGTGCAAGCATCTGTTCTGCGAACTGTTTAGCTGCGTCTGCGAATGCGATTTGATCTTCGTTTAATTCAAAATCCATCTTGAAGTCCTAAGGTCTAATTCATTGCATTTGAATCTAGGCCAAGCAGGAATAAGCTTGGCCATATTCTGTTAACGTGGGTAATTAGCTAAGCTGAATGGTCATGTTCGGACCGCTTGGAATGTCATCTTCAAACCAGCGTGCGGTGACCGTTTTCGTTTCAGTGTAGAAGCGAACCGCTTGTTTACCGTAGGCATGCAAATCGCCATAGAAACTGCCTTTCCAACCCGTAAATGAGAAGAATGGCAACGGAACTGGGATTGGCACGTTAATACCCACATTACCCACTTCAATATTGTGCTGATACTTTCTCGCGGCAGCGCCATTCGCTGTGAAAATAGACGTACCGTTACCAAAACGGTTCGCGTTGATAAGCTCAATCGCCTCGTCCAGATTATCCACTTCCATGGTCAGCAGCACTGGGCCAAAAATTTCTTCCTGATAAATCGACATGTCTGTCGTCACGTTGGTAAACAGTGTTGGACCCACCCAGTTGCCGTCAGGGAAACCAGCCACTTCGCAGTTGGTACCGTCCAGAACACAGTTCGCGCCAGATTCTTTGCCTTCATTAATTAAGTTCACCACACGTTGTTTCGCTTGCGGGCTAATAAGCGGTCCATAACCTGCTGATTCATCATCCCACGCGCCTGGCTGAACTTGAGCTAACGCCTCTTTAAGCTCTGGAATCCATTCTTTGGTTTCGCCTACAAACACCGCGACCGAAATCGCCATACAGCGCTGACCTGCGGCACCAACTGACGCGCCAACAAGGTTATTAATCACTTGCTGTTTATTTGCATCAGGCATAATAACCATGTGATTCTTCGCACCAGCAAATGACTGAACGCGTTTTAGGTTGTCAGTGCCCGTTTTGTAGATGTACTCTCCAACCGGCACAGAGCCAACAAAAGAGATAGCGCGGACGACTGGATCGGTAAGAATGCGGTCAACCTGCTCTTTACTGCCGTGGACAATTTGCAATACACCTTTTGGTGCACCGGCCTGTTCAAACAGTTCAGCCAGTTTCATCGCGGTTAGCGGCACTTGCTCCGACGGTTTTAAAATAAAGGTATTACCGCAAGCAATCGCCATTGGGAACATCCACAATGGAATCATCGCCGGGAAGTTGAAAGGTGTGATACCAGCACAAACACCGAGTGGCTGAATGTAAGAGTAACCATCAATATTCGTTGCGACATTCTCAACCGTTTCGCCCATCATTGAGCTACAAATGTTTGCCGCTTGTTCAACGACTTCAATCCCGCGCCAAACATCACCTTTAGCATCCGCTAGGGTTTTACCTGTCTCGCTTGAAAGCAATATTGCCAACTCGTCGTGCTGCTCTTTTAATAGATGTTGGTAACGCAGCATCAATCTTGCACGCTCCGGTGCAGCCACTTCTTTCCAACGCTTAAACGTCTCTGTTGCGCTGGCGATCGCCGCATTCATTTCTGATTCCGTGGCACAAGGCACTTGTGCAATCACTTCATTGGTTGCCGGGTTAGTTACATCTAGCCATTGTTTTGAGTCGGAGATGGCGAATTCACCACCGATATACTGCTTTACTTGTTCTGTCATGATGACATCCTTGTATTTTTCAGCTTGTTACTGACTACTGTTATGTAAGTGAAACTTTGTTGAGAATGAATTAGCAGGTTTCAATCGCGATCGCGGTTGCCTCACCGCCACCAATACAAAGCGATGCAACGCCACGTTTTCCGCCAGTTTGCTTAAGCGCGTGAATCAACGTCACGAGGATGCGGTTACCACTGCCACCAATAGGATGACCTAACGCACAAGCACCACCGCGCGGGTTAACTTTGTTCTCATCGAGTTCGAGTACTTTCACTGCATATTGAGTGACAACAGCAAAGGCCTCATTAATTTCCCAAAGGTCAACGTCCGATTTGTCCCAGCCCGTTTTTTCCAGCAGTTTTTCAATCGCGAAGACAGGTGCGATGGTGAACTCTTCTGGCAGCCTTGCATGTGTGCTGTAACCCACGATTTTGGCGAGAGGTTGAAGGTTTTCCTGACGACCAAACTCGCTATCGACCAATACCATTGCCGAAGCGCCATCTGAAATGGAGCTTGAGTTTGCCGCTGTTACGCCACCATCTTTAGCAAACGCAGGGCGCAAAGTTGGAATTTTGGCAACATCGAGTTTGCTCGGTTGCTCATCGTCGGCAACTAAGATGTCGCCGCGTCGACTTTTCACGTTAACAGGCACGATCTCTTCTTTGAACAAACCTTGCTCAATTGCTTGCTGCGCACGAGTCACCGATTGCTGCGCCCAAGAATCCATGCTTTCACGATTAAACTGATACTTTTGCGCTGTTTGTTCAGCAAAGACACCCATCAGCTCGCCTTGATAAGCATCCTGTAAACCATCATAAAACATGTGGTCGAGCACTTGTTCGTGACCTAAACGGAAACCCTCGCGCGCTTTCTTTAATAGATAAGGAGACGAAGACATGTTTTCCATACCACCAGCAATAACCGCGTGCGCGTTGCCAGATTGAATAAGATCATGAGCAAGCATCACGGTCTTCATGCCCGAACCACACACTTTGTTCAGCGTGGTACAACCGATGGATTGTGGCATGTCAGCTTTTAAACTCGCCTGTCTTGCAGGGGCTTGTCCCACACCTGCTGGCAGAACACAGCCCATCAGTACTTCATCTATTTTGTCTGCATCAAGCTGACTTTCTGCTAAAGCGCCCTGAATGGCTGTCGCCCCGAGTTCAGTGACATCGGTTGAAGCTAATGCCCCTTGAAAAGCACCGATAGGCGTTCGTTTAGCGGCAACAATCCATGTTTCGTTTTTCATTCTGTTAACCTTTTGTTGACGTTTACGTCATAACTATACTAACATTTACGTTAACGTCAAGTTTGAGGTTATTGTTTGTTCGAGTGAATCGTCAGTTTCGGGTAAACGTCAGTAATATCAAGGCTCAAGAGTGTTCACTAGTTGTTTACTTTAACGTTAACGAATTGTATATTCGGATAAATGTTATACGAAAGTCGTAAGGTTAAAGAATGAATACATTTAAGATCAGTGAGCTCGCTAAGGAGTTCGATATTACAACCCGAAGTATTCGCTTTTACGAAGATTTAGGTCTGCTAACTCCAGAACGTAAAGGCAACACTCGAATCTACAATGGTCGCGATCGAATTCGACTAAAACTGATTTTGCGAGGTAAGCGATTAGGCTTTTCTCTTGCAGATATCAAAGAGTTGTTTGAACTCTACGATACCGATCAAAGTACTGAGCAGTTGAACTATATGATTCGGTTGATCGAAGAGAAGAAGGCAGCATTGCAACAGCAGGCGAATGACATTCAAGCGGTAATGATGGAATTAAATGCTGCGCAGTTGCGATGCCAAAACACACTGAGATCCATGAAAGGCGAAAAAGTCACCTGACACCTCAGCACTGGGATGTAGGTGACGTAAAGGCAAGGACACGCAATGAAATCTACCTACTCTTCCCTAAACTTTGTTTATGACGAAAATACCGATTTGCTTCGCGAGCAAATCAATAGTTTTGCTGCAAGAGAAATTGCGCCTCTCGCGCAATCTATCGACCAATCTAACGACTTTCCAAACCATCTTTGGTCCAAATTAGGTGAAATGGGTCTTTTAGGTGTGACCACCAGCGAAGAGTTTGGTGGCGCAAACATGGGCTACCTCGCCCACGTGATAGCGATGGAAGAAATCAGCCGGGCATCAGCTTCGGTTGCTTTAAGCTACGGTGCACACTCCAACCTTTGTGTTAACCAAATCCACCGCAACGGGACACAAGCTCAAAAAGAGAAATATCTGCCTAAACTTATCTCCGGTGAACATATTGGCGCGCTAGCAATGAGCGAGCCTGGCGCAGGTTCCGATGTGGTATCCATGCAGCTCAAAGCCGAACGTAAAGGCGATATCTTCCTGCTAAATGGCAACAAAATGTGGATCACTAACGGTCCAGATGCACATACCTATGTTGTCTACGCAAAAACCGATCCAAGCCAGCACTCCAAAGGCATCACGGCCTTTATTGTAGAACGTGGATACCCGGGATTCACTCAAGCGCAAAAGCTCGACAAACTAGGCATGCGCGGTTCGAACACTTGTGAATTAGTATTCCAAAACTGCGAAGTCCCTGCTGAAAACATTCTTGGTGAAGAAAACCAAGGCGTGAAAGTGTTGATGAGCGGTTTGGACTACGAACGCGTTGTGCTTGCCGGCGGCCCGCTTGGCATTATGCAGGCATGTATGGATATCGTTGTGCCATATATCCACGACCGTAAACAGTTCGGCAAATCCATTGGCGAATTCCAGCTTGTACAAGCGAAAATCGCGGATATGTACACACAAATGAATGCTGCTAAAGCCTACGTTTACGCTGTGGCAGCCGCTTGTGATCGCGGTGAAACCACACGTAAAGACTCCGCTGGTGCGATTCTCTACAGCGCGGAACTGGCAACCAAAATGGCTTTGGATGCGATCCAGTTACTCGGTGGAAACGGCTATATTAATGAGTTTGATACGGGTCGTCTGCTTCGTGATGCCAAACTGTACGAAATCGGCGCGGGCACTTCGGAAATCCGACGCATGCTTATTGGTCGCGAATTGTTTAACGAAAGCGCCTAGACATCATTCAACCCCAGGCGGACTGACTCAACACATTTCATTATTCAACCTAAATTGGTGACAGGCAATCTGTGCCTGTCACTCCGAATGGAGATCGGCTATTTATGGCTTGTTTGACGACCAATATTAATACCCACTCAGAGCAGTATCAGGAAAACTACCGCTCTATGGCGTCACTTGTGGATCAACTTTATACCGTGACCGCCCAAATAGAAGATGGTGGCGGCGAAAAAGCGCGAGAACATCAGCAGAAGAAAGGCAAGCTCCCTGCTCGAGAGCGCATTCTGGCCCTACTCGATCCAGGTTCGTCCTTTTTAGAAATCGGTCAGTTTGCTGGCTGGGATGTGTACCCTGATTACGTTCCATGCGCCGGAGTAGTTGCAGGTGTGGGTGTGATAGACGGCACAGAGTGCATGATCGTCGCCAACGACGTGACGGTAAAAGGCGGCAGTTACTATCCACTTACCGTTAAAAAGCACTTAAGAGCTCAGGAAATTGCAGAAAAATGCCAACTACCGTGTGTTTACTTAGTCGATTCTGGCGGCGCTAACCTGCCTCGCCAAGATGAAGTATTTCCAGACAAAGATCACTTCGGTCGTATTTTCTACAACCAAGCCCGTATGTCGGCCAAAGGCATCCCACAAATTGCTGTCGTGATGGGGCTGTGTACTGCTGGCGGCGCGTACGTTCCTGCCATGTGTGATGTTTCCATCATCGTAAAAGAGCAAGGTACGATCTTCTTAGCGGGTCCACCTCTTGTAAAAGCAGCGACTGGTGAAGAAGTGAGTGCTGAAGATCTTGGCGGTGCCGATGTTCACTGCCGTACATCTGGCGTAGCCGACTATTATGCAGAAAACGATCACCATGCGTTAGAGCTAGCAAGACAGGCCGTTTCACAAATCAACCACTTAAAGCCGATCCAACTTAAGCAAAAAGCGCCACAAGAACCACGTTTCTCTGCGCAAGAGCTTTACGGCATCGTCGGTACCGATCTTAAAAAGCCGTTTGATGTAAAAGAAGTAATTGCTCGAATCGTCGATGATTCCCAGTTCGATGAATTTAAAGCCTTGTTCGGTGAGACCTTAGCCTGTGGCTTTGCTCATATCCACGGGATGCCAATTGGCATCGTCGCTAACAACGGCATTCTGTTTTCAGAGTCGGCACAAAAAGGCGCCCATTTTATTGAGCTGTGTGCACAGCGAAAAATTCCTCTGCTTTTCTTGCAGAACATAACAGGCTTTATGGTCGGTCAAAAATACGAGGCAGAAGGCATCGCTAAGCATGGCGCAAAAATGGTGACCGCTGTGGCATGTGCGGACGTGCCTAAATTTACCGTTGTTATTGGTGGCTCGTATGGCGCAGGTAACTACGGTATGTGTGGTCGAGCTTATGATCCAACCATGATGTGGATGTGGCCAAATGCGCGTATTTCCGTCATGGGTGGCGAGCAAGCTGCGGGTGTAATGGCGCAAGTGACCCGTGATATTAAAACGCGCAAAGGTGAAAGCTGGAGCGCAGAGGAAGAGGAAGCGTTCAAGCGTCCAATTGCGGAGCAATATCAGACACAAAGCCACGCTTATTACGCCAGTGCTCGTCTGTGGGACGACGGCATTATTGATCCCGCGAAAACCCGAGATGTTGTCGGCATTGCTCTGTCTGCTGCGCTGAATGCACCGATACCAGACAGCAAATTTGGCATCTTCCGTATGTAGTCGGATACAAAGCAAACCTTAACTCCTCGCTATCTATCAGTGATGAATAAAGTGCTGACTAGCGAGTATTGGAATATCAGACTGAAATGTCAGACAAAGGAAGTCACATGACCGGACTACTGCTTGAAAAAGACAGCAATGGCGTTGCCTGGTTGAGCCTGAATCGGCCAGAAAAACACAACGCGTTTAATGACGAATTGATTGCCTCACTGATTGAGACACTAGAGCAACTCGAAAAGGAAGATTCTATCCGTGCACTGGTGTTAACTGCACAGGGAAAACACTTTTCTGCGGGGGCTGATCTTGGCTGGATGCAGTCAATGGCAACCAAAACCAAAAGTGAAAACCTTCAAGATGCACAGCAACTAGCAAAACTTTTGCATACGCTGGATACCTTCAGTAAACCAACGATTGCCATGGTGCATGGCGCAGCATTTGGTGGTGCGCTTGGGCTGATTTGCTGCTGCGATATTGCCATTGGCACACCTGAGAGCCGCTTCTGTTTGAGTGAGGTGAAACTCGGCTTATTGCCCGCGACCATCGGACCTTACGTAATCCGAGCGATTGGACAACGACAAAGCCGACGCTATTTTTTAACCGCGGAACTGATTGATGCCGAGACTGCGCTTTCGATGAACATTCTTCATCAAATCGATCCCCAGCCAAAAGAGGCGGTCAATCGTATGGTTGATCACCTGATTAATAATGGTCCGCAAGCCATGCAGGCGGCAAAAGCACTTTGTTTACGTTGTGATAACCAACCTATCGACCACTCATTAATTGAATACACCAGCCAAGCGATAGCTGCTGCTCGTGTATCCGCAGAAGGACAAGAAGGCCTGACTGCTTTTTTCGAAAAGCGTGCCGCTCATTGGAGGAATCATGTTTAAAAGAATACTGATTGCAAATCGCGGTGAAATCGCATGCCGAATCATTAAAACCGCAAAAAGCATGGCCATCGAAACCGTTGCCGTCTATTCCGAGGCCGATCGCAACAGCCTGCACGTCAAACATGCGGACTTTGCCGAATTTATTGGCCCCGCTCCGGCGAGTGAGTCGTATCTGGACATTGATGCCATCATCGGTGCTGCAAAAAAATGGCAAGCCGACGCTATTCACCCTGGCTACGGCTTTCTTTCGGAGAACCCGAAACTGGCGAAAGCGTGCAGTGAAAATGGCATTGTATTTATTGGCCCTTCCACCAGCGCAATCGAGGCAATGGGTTCTAAATCTCAAGCCAAAGCAATCATGTCAGAGGCGAACGTACCATTGGTTCCCGGCTATCACGGCACAGACAACAGCGTAGAGCATTTATTGGCAGAAGCGGAAAAAATCGGTTACCCGGTGATGCTAAAGGCGACTCAAGGTGGTGGCGGTAAAGGCATGCGAGTAGTCAACAGTGCGGCTGAAATGCCGTTAGCCATTGACGGTGCGCAGCGCGAAGCACTTTCAAGCTTTGGCGACAAACAGCTTCTGATTGAAAAATGCATATTGCAGCCGCGCCACGTGGAAGTGCAGGTATTCGCCGATCAACATGGCAACTGCGTTTATCTTTCTGATCGCGATTGTTCCATTCAGCGTCGTCACCAAAAAGTCGTCGAAGAAGCGCCTGCTCCCGGTCTGAGTGATGAACTACGTAAACAAATGGGTGAAGCCGCTGTTCAGGCCGCTCAGGCGATCGACTACGTTGGCGCTGGTACGGTTGAATTCTTACTTGATAACCGTGGTCAGTTCTACTTTATGGAGATGAATACCC
Organism: Vibrio sp. dhg; assembly: GCF_003443775.1. Classification (NCBI taxonomy): domain Bacteria; kingdom Pseudomonadati; phylum Pseudomonadota; class Gammaproteobacteria; order Vibrionales; family Vibrionaceae; genus Vibrio; species Vibrio sp. dhg. The sequence continues at coordinate 497,664 of NZ_CP028944.1, forward strand.
GTCTGCAAGTTGAACACCCAGTCACTGAATTGATAACAGGTGTAGATTTGGTTGAATGGCAGTTCAACGTTGCGGCTGGCGAGCGTTTGCCTATCTCACAAAACGAAATCACACATAACGGTCACTCAATCGAGCTACGAATTTACGCCGAAGACGCCGAGAATGACTTTATGCCATCAACTGGCCGCATTGATTACTTGAAAGAACCCGTCTCAGACAGCAATGTTCGCTTGGCGTGTGTGCGTGTCGATAGTGGTGTCACACAAGGCGATGCCATTAGCGAGTACTACGATCCAATGATCAGTAAACTGATCGTCTGGGGTCAAACGCGCGACATTGCACTCAAACAGCTTAAACAGGCTTTAACTCAGTATCACGTGCGTGGCGTCACCACCAACATCGGTTATCTGCACAGCATTATTTCGCAGCCAGCCTTTGCTGATGTTGAGCTTGATACTGGATTTTTGGTCAAACATCAGCAAGGCATTAACGAGCAACAAAAAGTGTCTGATTCGATCTGGCTCACATTGGCCGCCATTGCGCGCTGGAACGATATCACCTCGACGTCTGGCGACTCATCATTACCGTCCCCTACTAAACAAGGTTTTAGGCTATCGGTGGAGAACGTGTATCGATTTAACTTCACGGATGGAACGGCTAACCATCAAGTACGCTTACACCATTCTGCTAAGGAGTCCGGTTTCCAGCATCCTGACCAATTTACGATTCAATGTGGTGATCAAGTACATCAGGTCTGCCTGCTTGAAAAAGATGGACAGTTCATCGTTGATATCGACGACGTACGTTACACCTTTAATGCACTCAACGACGAGCAGAAAACGACGCTGTTTTATCTTGGTCAGCAACGTACATTTGCGCACCAACCAAGCTTTGAATCACCAAAAGGCAAAGAGGATGAGCTTAGCCCAACCGCGCCACTTAACGGCGTGATCTCAGCCGTCATGGTGAACAAAGGCGACGAAGTGGCGGCTGGCGATCCACTGTTAGTTCTCGAAGCGATGAAGATGGAGTACACCATCACCGCTCCGGTAGCTGCTACTGTTGATGAGGTTTTTTATCAGCATGGAGACCAAGTACAGCATGGTTCGATACTGCTGCATTTAGCTTCGGCATCAGAGAATGTCTGTGTCGATAAGGAGCGCGAGTATGCTACCAGCGAAGGTTAATATCGTCGAAGTTGGCGCTCGCGACGGCCTGCAAAATGAAACCGCAGTGACGTTGGTGGATAAAGTCCGCTTGATCGATCAATTGAGCCTCAGCGGGTTAAAACACATTGAAGCGGGTTCTTTCGTCTCGCCGAAATGGGTGCCACAAATGGCCGATTCTGATCAGGTATTTGCAGGGATCACTCAACAACCAGACGTGGTTTACAGCGCGCTCACACCAAACTTAGCAGGTTTAGAACGAGCACTGGAAAGCGGCGTAAAGCAAATTGCGGTATTTGGCTCCGCTTCTGAAGCGTTCAGCCAGAACAACATCAACTGCAGTATTGCGGAAAGCCTCGCGCGGTTTGAACCTGTGATCGCGTTAGCACAGCAGCATAACATTCCTGTGCGTGGGTATTTATCCTGCACCATGGTTTGCCCCTACGAGGGCGAAATCAAACCAGAGCAAACCACTGCGGTAGCGAATACGCTGTTTGATATGGGGTGTTATGAAATTTCTCTGGGCGATACTGTTGGTAAAGCAACCCCAAATCGCGTTATTGCCATGCTTGATTCGCTGTTAACGCAACTACCAAAAGATGCGCTCGCAGTACATTTTCACGATACTTACGGGCAGGCATTGGCCAACATCTACCAAGCCTTGCTAATTGGAATCAATACTATTGATAGCGCCGTTGCAGGTTTGGGAGGCTGCCCTTACGCAAAAGGAGCGAGTGGCAATGTCGCAACAGAAGACGTGCTTTATCTGTGTGAGCAACTTGGTATTGAAACGGGCGTTGATCTCAACGCTGTCAATGAAGCAGGTTGGCAAATCTGCCGCGCATTAGGTAAACCACCAGCGTCAAAAGTGGCACTCGCACTTGGCGATCCTAGAAGCCTTTAACCGAGAAGCCTATAAAGTGACTACGCAGTAACTCAGGGTAATCTGGCGATGTAAGCCAGCCAACCTGAGTTACTGCATCATAGTCAGCCTAATCATAAACCTACAAATTACCCGACCCAACGACTCCAAAGTGGCTGGGTTTGTGCCAACTCTTCCGCCGCACTTGAAGCCTGCGCGCTGAGGAGTGGCGTTCGATGTTTCTCCATCTCAGCATAGCGATGTAATAGCGCTAACGTGTCTTGTGGTGACTGACGTAATGCCTGTTGCAGGCGCTTACACCAAACCTGATGCCGTGACTGATGATACCCTTCTGGCGACTCTGCTGCTTCTCGGCGCAAGTTTTCAACACACTGACCAAGCATCAGAAGCCCGAGCCCTGCGCGACCATGCTGCGGCCAGTCCAAACTGGTTTTTCGAGTCATACTCGTTAGCCTGACAACTCTGTGTTTCATACGCGCCTGCCAAAACGGGAAAGACGTGGTATCTGAAGCTAGAGAGGAAAGAGAACGCCACATCGCCTGCATGAGCACTTGTTGTCTGCGAAGCAAATTGGTTGGAAAGATAAGCTTAAATGCCAATAGTGCCAGTGTCGGTCCGGCGATGATTGCGACGCCTTTGATAGCCATTTCGCCTGCATCAGGGGTATAAGGCAAACTTGGTGTCGAGAGCAACAAAAAGATCATCACATAATCCATCGATCCTGACATCACCTTAGGGTAAGCAAACGGAAGTGTGATGAGCAAAATAAACGGAACCATCATAACTAGCATTTGCCATTCCGAGTTCGCCAATGGCCACAACAACAATTGACAGATAGCAGTTGCAGCCACTGCCACCACTTGCCATAAGGTGATGTGTTTCATAATAAGTGCCGGACTCTCAAAGGTAGAGAACAGCGTCACCATTACAGATGTTCCGAGTAAAACGTATGCCCCTATCGGCGAGCCGGTAATAGCCCAACCTGAACCCGCAATAAGGATAAGCGCACTAGTGCGATACATAGCCTGCAAAGCACTTACCCAATCACGATGAAGTACAACGTGATAAGGCGATTGTGTGGTAGTCATTCGACCGTGTTGATTAAATGCGTGCCTACCAGATAACGCTTGTTTTAGTTCAGCCAGTCCCTGAGCGACATGAGGTGTGTTACAGGCTTGAATGGCATAAGTCAGGTTAGATACCACTTGCTCAAGAGGAGATTTCAGATCATGCGCATCAATGACTTTTTGTAAGTAATCCGCCAGCTCATCATTGCGAAGAACAGGACGCTTTTCGGCCAGTATCGTTAAAAGAGAGACATGCGCAAACACCACAGCACGCATGGATTGGACGGTACGACGAGAACGAAGTGAGCCTGCGCTATGTGGATCTAACGCTTCTTCAATTTGTGAAGCTTCCAATAGAAGTTGTTCAACTGACTGAGAAAGCGGCTCTTGTCGAACCTGTTGCTGTAACGCACGCAGTACGGATACTGTCAGAGTTCGAAGTCGCCAGATCAGCGCGTCCTCGTCACTTCGATGGGCGAACACAAGGCCGACCACAAGTGCCACAATGACACCAGTAAGAACTGTGAGAAGGCGGTCCGCGCCAAGCGTCCAGATGCTTTGGTGGTTGACCTCACTTAAAAGCACAACCAGTGAAGCAGAATAGCCAGACAGTAAGGTACAGTAGCTAAACAAACCATGGATGACATTACCTGCAGCTGTACATAGACCAACCCATAATGCCAAGCCGATAACCAGCAAAAATAACTGGTCACCGCAAAGATGCATTAAAGCCAACCCAACTAGCGTACCGATAAGTGTTCCCAGAATACGGAATAGCCCTTTCTCTATCAGCATGCCCCGCCCTGGCTGGGAGGCTGCCCAAACAGACATCGCTGCCCAGGATGGGTGATCTAACCCGAGTAACCATCCAATAAATAACGCCACACAAGACGCAACGGCCGTCCTAAACGCAAAACTAAGACGGCTGGTATCGAATCCCCAGTGTACTAATCTCTCCAGCATTCGGCCTCTCACTACTTAACTTTTAAAACGAGTGGTTAACTTATTCAATACGCCCAGCATGGTGTTTATCTCCTCATCAGAAATATCAGACAGCATATCTTCTTCAATTTCTTGCAAATGGCCACGTAACACCGAAACCTGCTGGCGACCCTCACTCGTTAAATAAATTCGTTTTGTCCGACGATCATGTTGGTCGGCTTGGCGAGTGATGAAGCCTTTCTTTTCTAAGCTATCGAGAAGGCGAACCAGTGATGAGCCTTCTATGCCAACAGAAGATGCCAACGCTTTTTGGCTGATACCATCACCAAACTCGTCTAAGTGCAAAAGCGGTGACCAACTCACATCGGTAAAACCTACCTGAGCTAGTCGTTGGTCGATGTGTCTTCGCCATAAACGGGAGGTAATCGAAAATTGAATACCGAATTTTAATCTGCTCATAATAACTTCAATTAATATAATTTGAATTCAAACTATTTGAAATGATAACAGCATTCTTGCAGAGATCAATCTCTCTGTCGTTATCGTCTCGCTTGGGACTTACGAGCTTTGATTAAGCAGATTTAACACTGAGAACAAGAAAATTATTGAGCCTCTCCCTCCTCTCTATGCCACACCATGAATATTTTTCATGTGCCACATTAAGTAAAAGCGTTTTAATTCATGTGGCACGAAGGGTATAAAAAACACTCTATCTATAACTCATAATAATATTGAATTTGAATCTCTAATCGATTTTTTGTCACTAACAACATACATAACGTCAGAAAAAATTTAGAAAGAACAGAGATAGCTAGGAATAAGTTCAGGTTTACCTTAGGTATAGGATGTCAGCTCAAAATGAATAAAGACTTTACATTTACGATTAATAGCATTTGCTTTGATGAAAATTATCAGCCTTCTGATAACACACGTATCACGACAAACTTTGCCAACTTGGCAAGAGGTGAGAGTCGCCAAGAGAACTTACGCAACACCTTAAAGATGATTAACAATCGATTTAACGCCTTAGCGAGCTGGGATAATCCCGCTGGCGATCGTTATTCAGTAGAACTGGAAATAATTTCTGTTGATCTGGATATTGAAGGCAGCGGTCAAACCTTCCCTTCGATTGAAATATTAAAAACGAACTTTGTTGATCATAAAACTAATGAGCGTATTGAAGGCATTGTTGGCAATAACTTTTCTTCTTATGTTCGAGATTATGATTTTAGCGTATTACTTTTGGATCATAACAAGAACCAAAATCAATTTAGCATTCCAGAGAACTTTGGCGATTTGCATGGCAAGATATTCAAGAGCTTCGTAGATTCAGATACTTACAAGAAAAACTTCAAAAAAACGCCGGTTATCTGCTTGAGTGTTTCAGACAACAAAGTCTATCAACGTACAGAGAACCATCACCCTGTGCTGGGCTTTGAGTACCAACCTAATGAGTCTTCTTTGACTGAACAGTACTTTAAGAAAATGGGCTTACAGGTTCGCTATTTTATGCCACCAAATAGTGTCGCGCCTTTAGCTTTCTACTTTTTTGGTGATCTACTCAATGATTACACCAATCTTGAGCTCATTAGTACGATCAGTACGATGGAGACCTTCCAAAAAATATATCGTCCTGAGATTTATAATGCTAATTCGACGGCAGGAAAACGCTATCAGCCAAATTTAAATAACCTGGATCATTCATTAACTCAAATTGTTTATGACCGAGAAGAACGTAGCCAGTTAGCTATTCAACAGGGCAAGTTTACTGAAGAACATTTCATCAAACCGTATAAAACGATTCTTGAGAATTGGTCAGTTAACTACGCTTTATAATCAACGAATATAGACAGCAGCCTTTATTATGAAAAAATTATTACCTACTTCGACGTCAGGCAGTTTACCTAAACCTTCTTGGCTCGCTCAACCTGAAACACTTTGGTCACCTTGGAAATTACAAGGTGAAGAACTAACGGCCGGTAAAGAAGATGCGTTACGTATCTCTTTACAAGAACAACAATTCGCAGATATTGATATTGTTAGCGATGGCGAACAAACGCGACAACACTTTGTAACGACGTTTATTGAGCATCTCAGTGGCGTTGATTTTGAGAATCGCAAAACGGTTAAAATTCGTGATCGCTATGATGCGAGTGTTCCAACCGTAGTGGGCCCTGTTTCTCGCCAAAAGCCAGTTTTTGTTGAAGATGCTAAGTTCTTGCGCCAGCAGACCGATAAACCCATCAAATGGGCATTGCCAGGTCCTATGACGATGATCGATACGCTGTACGATGATCATTATAAAAGTCGTGAAAAACTGGCTTGGGAATTTGCCAAAATACTCAACCAAGAAGCAAAAGAACTCGAAGCTGCAGGTGTGGACATCATCCAATTTGACGAGCCTGCGTTTAATGTGTTCTTTGACGAAGTCAATGATTGGGGCATCGCAGCATTAGAAAGAGCCATTGAAGGCCTGAAATGTGAAACGGTTGTCCACATATGCTATGGCTATGGCATCAAAGCCAATACCGACTGGAAAAAAACGTTGGGCTCAGAGTGGCGTCAATACGAAGAAGTTTTTCCAAAGCTGCAAAAATCTAATATCGATATCATCTCATTAGAATGTCACAACTCTCGAGTCCCTATCGAGTTGCTCGGGCTTCTTCGCGGTAAAAAAGTGATGGTTGGGGCAATTGATGTCGCAACGGATACGATTGAAACACCAGAGGAAGTCGCCGATACGTTGAGAAAAGCACTTGAGTTTGTTGATGCCGATAAGCTTTACCCTTGCACCAACTGCGGTATGGCACCGTTGCCTCGCCAAATAGCGAGAGGCAAACTTAATGCCCTAAGTGCCGGGGCAGACATCGTTAGAAGAGAACTATTGGCTTAACCGTTCTCAAACTAAAGCGAGGGTTACCGTGTTCGAACAGAATGGATTCTGAATCCATTGTCCAACTGGTAACCCTTCATCATATGTGATTGTCTATCTTTGCCTTTAGAATTAGGCTTGGGCAAACAGATAGAAATCTGAGTAATCTAAGGTTTCGGCCTAACTTAACGGTCAATTATCAGCGAAAAATCGTTTGATACTCTCCCGTTTTCTTATTGATAACATGCTGTTCTCTCACTTGTTCGGTGCCCTTTTCATTAATATCATCGACCCAGTAACCGTCGTAACTATTAACACAAGTGACGGATTCACCGCTGTTCCACGAGTCGTATACTGACACGTTATCAACTCTCATGCCGTGCCCTTTAAGGATATCAGCGTATTTTGCCCCAAAGTCCAAACAAAACTGAATGCGTTCATCGATCATGGCCTGACGTTTAGCAGCTTGTTCTTGTTCTCTTTTCTCGCGCTCTAAATTTTGGCGTCTTTGCTCTTCTTGTGCCACTTGCTCGGTCAGGCTAGCCAGAACTGCAGTCTTGTTGTTGCCACTAAACCTGCGGTGTAGATAAATCTCTGAACTTTCGTCATAGGCAATGGCGTAACCCGTATCAGTAACTCCGACAACACTACAGGTCAGAACACCACCCTTAAAATCTTCAGCAACAACTGGCAATTGGTTTAAAACGAGCGATGACACTGACATTGATGGTTGGAACTCTTTATCTTGAGTGACGACTAGTCTACCGAGCTCTTCACACTTTTCTACGTGTACATCCGATAAAACAGGATTACTAGTAGATGTCGTAACACACCCTGCTAGGCTAATTAACACAGCCAAGGAGATAATTTTTTTCATATACAGTCTTTTACTCAGCGCTACTCGCACAAATATTGAAGCTCGAAGGTATTACATCAGTCTTTACTGTGGATGTATAGTTTGCTTTCCGTTTCATACACGGTTTTTAATCAAGTCAGCCAAAGCAATCGATTCCCCGAGACAAAGAACTAAAATGCGCTGTAAGTCAGCAGCATTGCTCTCTTTGCCGATGTAATTTTTCCTTCTTTACATAATCGTCGCCGTCATCTTATCAACATAGTTGCAACTTAGGGAGTGCTGAACGCCATTTTTTAGCTCTAACAACCAGTTAACTTATAAAAAGAACAACATCCTACCAAATGACAGGCAACATTGCTTTCAATGCGACTCCTGCACTTACGATACCTCATCATCAATTGACCATTCGGAGCCAATACATTCGAAGTCAATAAATGGTTACAAGAAATTACCTGTCCCTCAGAGGGCTAAGCCAAGCGTCACTATGACTAAGTTATACGATCAGGAATTCGCTCTCGCCAAAATAACAAAAAAGCCATGGTACTTGACCATGGCTTTGAACGAGATAAAAGTTAGACCGTAGATATAAGTCAGGCTGCAGTATTATCCCCATACACCTTCTGTCGGCTCGACTACGCTCTCGCGATAATTGAGCGCAGGTGTTCTGTCTTCTGATAACAAAAGTGGCCCATCAATATCGACCCATCGAGCTTGTTGAGCGAGAAGCAGTGCCGGAGCCATAGCAAGAGAAGTCCCAATCATGCAGCCGACCATCACTTCAAAGCCCATCTCCTGCGCATCTTTAAGCAGAGCCAATGCTTCTGTCATGCCACCGGTTTTGTCCAGTTTAATATTCACCGCCTGATAGCGTCCTTTCAGAGCAGCTAGCGAGGAACGATCAATACAAGACTCATCAGCCGTAATGGGCAACAACGGCGTGATCGTTTCCAGTAAGTGCTCTTCTTCGAACGACAACGGCTGCTCAACCATTTCCACACCGAGTTCAGCAAGAACTGGCAAATACTCACACAGCTGTGCAAAGCTCCAACCGGTGTTGGCATCAATCACCAAACGGGTATTAGGCGCTGCTTCACGTACTGCACGGACACGTTCTAAGTCACCATCCCGACCGAGTTTTAGCTTCAGAATTGGGCGATGTTTTTGCGCTTCAGCCGCTTTGCCCATTTTTTCAGCACTATCGAGTGATAAAGTGAATACCGTTGTTACTGGCTGAGGTGCGTCACTAAAACCCGCCATTTGCCATGCTGGTTGCTGTTTTAGCTTGGCTTCCAATTCAAATAAAGCACAGTCAACGGCATTACGTGGCGCAGCAGATGGTAACAACTCACCGAGTTCTTCACGGCTGATACCCGACTCTACTGCTTGAACAACAGACTCAACATCCGCCAAGACATCGTAAGGGTAATCGGGCTCGAAGACATTCATCCGTTCGCACTCGCCACGCCCTACGAGTCCATCTTGTTCTATCTCAACCACCACTACTTCACCATGCAGCATTGGATCCATGCGTGAAATAACAAATGGTTCATGCAGTGGCCACCTTTCAACGCGCACACTCATCTTACGCATAGCAAACCTCTTCGATGCCATCGACAATTTTCGCCACGCCTGTACGGACAGGGTCGACCACAGGTACACCAAATTGTTTCTCAATGCGTGCGATTTCAGCGAGTGCCTCTTCTTCACTCAAATTGACCGTGTTCAGCGCGATACCACCCAGACGAATATTCGGGTTCGTCACGCGGCCCATCGTAAGGTTAATGTCGATAACCGTCTGTAGATCAGGCACGCTGTAACCTTCCATTTCATCCATTTGTGTGCGACCAGCCTCGTGACAAACGATGATCACATCCGCTTGAGCACCATGTAACAAGCCCAAGCTTACCCCCGCATAAGCTGGATGCAGAAGTGAGCCCTGCCCTTCGATAATGTCCCAATGTTCTGGTGCGTTATCTGGAGAGAGCGTTTCAACCATGCCAGAAATGAAGTCGGAAACCACGGCATCTACAGGCACACCGCTACCTTCAATAAGAATACCGGTTTGGCCAGTGGCGCGGAACGTTGCCGGTATACCGCGTTTTTCCATCTCTCGATGAATCGCTAGCGTGGTAAACATTTTTCCAACACAGCAATCAGTACCAACGCTCAGCAGACGTTTACCAGTGCGCGGAAGGCCTGTGCCACATACCATTGGCCCTTGAGGCACGCGAACATCCAGAAGTTTTTGACCCGTACGTTCAGCCGCTGCAACCAGTTCAGGGATGTCGTTTAGGCGCATGTGTAAACCACTTGCGACGTCCATTCCCGATTCCATCGCTTCAATTAAGATGTCAATCCAAGCCAGTGGCAACGTGCCACCTACGGGTGCTAGGCCAAGAATAAAGGTTTTCGCGCCACACGCAGCCGCTTCGCGCGGTGACATTTCAGCGATGCCGAGGTCTGCTTTTGCGCCCGGAAGTCGATATTGCGCCAGACACTTTTCTGGTCGCCAGTGAGCCACACCTTTAGCTACTTTCGCCATTAGAAGATCATTTGCATCGCCCAGAAACACCAAATACGGCGTTTTCAATTCAATCTTGTTCATTGTGTTGATCCTTTTTTAAAGTCAAACGAGCCCACAAGAGTCTTTGCTCCTGTTGCCATCAGGTTGTGGTAGGGTTGAAAAATCAGGTCGTAGCGACAGTCGCTGGCTGTGTGCCTGGCGTTCGCTGGATCTGATGACGATAGAGATACCGTTCTGCCTGACGCCAGGCCATTACAAATACAGTTGCAATCACCAAATACATCGCTGCCGCCAGAAAGTACGTCGAGATATCAAAAGTCTGAGAAAATGCGCGTCGAGTTTGTCCCATCAAGTCCATAACGGTAATCACACTCGCGACTGCGCCGCCTTTGAGCATTAAAATACATTCATTCCCAAGAGCAGGAAAAGCAATACGATACGCAAGCGGCATGACGATGTGTCTGTACAACAAGCTATTATTCATGCCCATTGATTTGGCCGCTTCTATCTCACCTGCATCTACAGACTGAATTGCACCGCGTAATATCTCGGTCTGATAAGCCAGTGAGTTGAGGGTGAACACCAATAGCGCACAGTTAACTGGATCGCGGAAGAAACCCCACATTCCCATTTCCATTAGCCAAGGGCGAAACTGACCAGAGCCGTAATAGAGTAAAAACAGCTGAGCAATCAGTGGCGTTCCCCGAAAGAAAGAGATAAAGAGCTGTGCTGGCCAACGATAGATGCGCGCCCGCTGAATACGCAATAGTGACATAGGCAATGCCAGCAAAGCCGCTATCGAAACCGAAATAAAGGTGATTTTCAGCGTCATCCATGCCCCATCGAGCAACATCGGAGCGACCTTAGCAATAAAATCCGTCATAGCTTTCTCCTTAGCGACTCACTCGAATACCACGTTTTGAGTGTTGCTCCATTGCTGCCAATAATCTTTCGCAGCACAAGCACACCGCCCAATAGGCCAAACAAACCGTCAGGTAGAACAAAAATGGCTTTTTGGTGGCACCTACAGCGATGTTCGCCGCACGCATCAAGTCATCGAGTGCAATGACCGACACCAGAGCGGTATCCTTTAATAAGTTGATCCACAAGTTACCTAACCCCGGCAGAGCCAAACGCAGCAGTTGCGGGCGCTCGACCAGCCAGAATATTTGAAGTCTAGACAACGCGAGTGCGTATCCGGCCTCACGCTGACCTTTATCCATCGCTTTCCAGGCACCACGCAGCACCTCTGCCGCGTAGCCGCTAAAGACCAGACCAAGTGCAATCACACCTGCACCAAACGGATTCAGTTCGAAAAAACCGTTGCTAGGGTCAATCCATTTCAGCGTTTTGTTAATCAGCAGACCGACGCCATGGTAGATAATAAATAGAGTCAGCAGCTCCGGAAGCCCGCGCAGTACCGTGGTATAAACATTGGCAAACCAACGGTGGCTCTTGTTGGTACTTATCGACAGCGCGGCCACGCCCGTTCCCAAAAATAATCCCACAGGTAAAGCACACAGAGCTAACCCAAGAGTCACCACTAAGCCTTTAAGCAGCTCGTCTCCCCAGCCAGTGTCACCCAGACTCAGATACATCAGATAATCCATCGCGTCGCTCTCTTTTTGATTTACTACTCAGTGGCGACATAGGCCGCCACATTTGATCTGACTTATTTCAGAGTCAGCAAGTTAATCGAGAAGAACTCGTCGTTGATTTTCTGATAAGTACCATTTTTGATGATGCTCGCTAACGCCTGATCTAAACGTTGGCGAAGTTCCTGATCTTCTTTACGAAATGCAATACCCACGCCATCACCCACATATTGTCGATCCATGATCAGGTTGCCGACTTTCTCACAACACGCGCCATCTTCAGAGCTTAACCAGTCCGTCATTGGCATGATGTCGCCCGCTTGAGCGTCAATACGGCCGCTAACCAAGTCGAGGTTTACTGCATCCTGTGTCGGGTATAAACGCACTTCAGAATCTGGGTATTTCGCTAACAGGTACTCAGCCTGTGTCGTCGAGCCTTGCGCACCGATGATCATGCCTTTCATCGCCTCTGGGGACACATCTTTAATACCTGACTGCTTATCGACAACAAACGTCATCGCAGATGCCTGATATGGAGCGCTGAACGCCACTTGTTGTTTACGCTCATCGGTAATGAACATGGAAGCCAGAATCATGTCGTATTTACCCGCCAAAAGCGCCGGAATAATACCGTCCCAATCCTGTGCGACGAACTCACATTCGACTTTCATCTCGCTGCAGAGTGCTTTACCGATTTCGATATCGAAACCAGCTAGCTGGCCGTCTGCGGTGTAGTAGTTAAACGGAGGATACGCACCCTCTGTACCAATTTTGATTGTTTCTGCGTTAACGCCCGCTGAAGCAGCGACGGCCACGGAGGTAGCAAGCAAAGCACCTAAAAATTTTCCTTTTGACATCATGGATTCCCTTCTACTTTTGTTATCGTTTCATTCCAGATTCTCGCTCGCTAAGAAGACATCTCCCTTCTACTTCAGCAAACGGTCACAAAGACAGTATTGAGTATGTGAAAAAAGTAGTTAAAAGCCATAATGATGAATTAGTATGATATACATAGCCTATCGCTATGGGTGTTCGTTCAAGTAACCATTCAAGGAAAGAAGCACATGCTCAACCCTAAAGACCGCCTTTTACGTAATCTCGACTGGAACTTACTGTATACGTTCTTAACCATTGTTAACGAAGGTGGTATTAGTGCTGCTGCGCGCAAGTTATCGCTCAGCCAACCCAGCGTAAGTAATGCGTTGAAGCGACTTGAAGAGCACGTAGATAAACGGCTCATCCTGCGTAAAAAAGGCGTGTTCTCTCTTACTCTGCACGGGATGCGAGTTTACGAGTATGCATCATCAGTGAGTCGTATCATTGGCAACATGGCGGATCAATTTGTTGATCAAGCGGATAATATTCAAGGCGAGCTGACGATTGAGATAGCCAGTCATCTGCAGTGCCCGGCGTTTGATGCCACACTGGCGAACTATCACGCGCTGTACCCTAACGTTATTTTTAACGTTAATACCCATCCAAGCGCTGACATCGTCAGTCACGTCGCTGACGGTTTATTGCACATAGGATTGAGTAATAAGAAAATAGCAAAAACAGGCATTCGCTGTGACTTTCTCGGCTACGAACAGATGGGTTTTTATTGCGGACGAACCCACCCGTGCTTTGGTCGCGAAGACTTGACCCTCGACGAAATTAAAGGCTTGCCCTACATCTCTTTTGAAAGCGACCAGCCAGGAGAAGGACTGGACGCTATCGCCCACTTTCGTGAACAACAGCAGTTTTGGGGTAAATTAGTTGCCGTTTCGTCCAATGTTGAGGAAGTTCGCCGCATGATCATGGCAGGAATCGGCTTTGGTGCACTGACTGTCGAAAGCGCCAAACCTTACGTTGCACAAGGACTACTGTGGCCACTTCCTCCCTACGAATCACTGCCCGTAACCGAAATGTATTTGGTAACGCCAGAAACGGTCTCGTTGAGCGATATTGAAGTGCAATTTGTTAAACTGCTCAAGCAACAAACTCAAGAGTTGGTGCGCGACACCCTTAATGCGATTCAGAGTGCTCATCATCAGCCTCAGGGAGATTAAGTCGTACTACCAATCTCTATAAATATTGAAAATTAACGCAGCCCAGCTAACGCAAGTGTCATCTCTTTTGCCGATATTTCTTGGCAACCTTGCGTATTTTGACCACACCATAAAGGCGAGAAGTCATCCATACCTTGGCTTTCAGCTTGTTTTCGTAGTTCCGTCATTTCAATCGAGGCGAATGGGAATTCCGGCACAGACGAGCTCATATAACCCAGTTCTCTCATTGCTCGATTGACAATGCCACGCGCTGGTTTTCCAGAAAAGATATTCGTTAATGCGGTATGTTGTGATTTCGTTTCTTTCAGAGCCTGTCTATGCAATGGTGATGTTTGAGCTTCTGTACATAACAGATAAGCCGTTCCGACTTGTACCGCTGTCGCTCCTAGCTGTAAACAAGAATGCACTGAGCGACTGTCAGTGATACCACCTGCGGCTATCACCGGAACGTTGACTCGATTTACAATTTGAGGAAGAAGTGCAACCAACCCCATTTGCGTCGAGATATCTTTGGATAAGAACATTCCGCGGTGGCCACCAGCTTCTATGCCTTGTGCAATTATGCCATCCACTCCGCGAGACTCTAACCAAAGAGCTTCCTCTACCGTCGTCGCAGATGACACGACTTTGGTGCCCCATTGTTTGACTCGATCAAGTAAGTCACTATCGGGCAGACCAAAATGAAAGCTGATGAACTCCGGAGAAAACGGTTCAATCGCATCCGCTATCTCATGGCTGAATGGCACCCTATTCGCGCCACCAGCCGCAAGCTTCATATCTAAATCAAGTTCATCAAAAAACGGTTTTAACTCACTTTGCCAAATCGCTTGGCGCTGTTGATTGAAAGGCGATGCATCATGACAGAAAAAGTTGAGATTAAATGGTTTGCTAGTTGCCGCTTTGATCGCCTCAATTTCACTCACGATTTGATCGATACTCAACATGCCACAAGGTAAGGACCCTAGCCCTCCTGCTTCACTCACAGCAATGGCCAGATTACTTCCTTGGACACCCGCCATCGGCGACTGAATAACGCAAAGTTCGGTACCTAATAAATCCTTATATCTTGTGTTCATTATTTCCCTGCTTCTCTAATGAAGAAAACGAAGCACACATAATGCAACCTTTTGCGCATTCATACAATCCGCGAGTATCGCTGAGGTTCAAGGTTTTAAAGGTTAAGGAGCCATCACATGAAACGGTGAATCAAGGCAAGGTTGGCTAACGCTCCCGAGAAACTTTAATTTCGCCATCAATATGGACATCACGTTGAGGGAATGCTATCTCAATGCCTTTTCGCTCAAAGGCTTCATAAATTTCAAAACGTATCTGACTGGATACCGCACGAATCCCTCCTTCAACCGTTGAATGGATCCAAAAATACGATTCAAAGATAAGAGCGTTATCACCAAAGTCCTGGAAGAATACATCGGGCTCTGGGTTACCAAGCACTTGTTCTTGTTTTAACGTCACTTCTTTCATTAACGACGCGACCAGTTTTACGTCACTTCCATAAGCAACACCGACCACGACGGTGCCTCTTACCAACCTGTCGCAGAGTGTCCAGTTAATGACCACGTTTTCAATCAACTGACTGTTTGGTATTAACATGTGCACACCATCAGTACGTCTGATCCGCGTAGAACGGGTATTAATTTGCTCGACAGTGCCTTTTGCTCCTTCTACTTCCAAAAAGTCACCAATCCTAATCGGCTTTTCACCAATCAAAATCCAGCCACTAATAAAGTTATTAATGATGTTTTGAGCACCAAAACCAAAGCCAATCGCGACAGCACCAGACAAGAAGGCAAACGCGGTAATAGGTACATTAATCAACGAAAGAGTGGTGAGGAAAATAATCCCGAGAGCGATGACGAACAATATCCGTTTTACCAAATGGATAACATTCGGATCTTTCCCTGCTGACGCCATTCTGGACGTAACCGCTTTAATAAGTATTTTGGACAGCCATAAACTAACCAGTATCCAAGTGGGAACCATCAATATTGCCCACAAAGTGATGGGTTGATCATTAAAGGTAAATAAGGTGGTCTCTAGAAAGGAAATGACTTTATCGAACATAAAAGCTCACTTTTATCTTATTGTTTTTGAGTAATACAACGCGTGTTAATTAAATTGTAATCCACATAACGACAAATGAAGGTTTTAAGCCTTATCCGAATCAAAATAGAACCTGTAAATCCGAAAAAGCATCGAAGTGTGCTGATGAGGAGCATATTTCTCACAAATATTGTTAAGGCTATCAATAGTCGACTAATGTTAGTGATGTAAAACTTATTTCGGACGTTATTTGTAGAGTTCGGTGAAACGACCTGCAGAACCATAAAAGTACAGAGATGTTCTTGGGCGTTAGCCGATAAAGGAACGCATCATGAGTGAGAACGAGAAAAACAAGCCGCAAGGGATTTATAAATATTATGAAAAAAATCCTGAGTCTGCGGATGAGAAAGTCTTTGGAAGAGTCAGTCATCCTGACAGGCGAGGCTTTTTAAAAGGCGCGGGATTAGCAACAATGGCAGCCGTGCTTGGCGGAGCCATTCCCTTCCACCGAAACATGCCCGCTGGGATTATCCCGGCAGCATTTGCGGAAGGGCTCGATGACGTAATGATTGAAGGTAAAGATGGTCTGACTGTGCTTAACGACAGACCAATGAATGCTGAAACGCCACCTCACCTTCTCAACGACGACATCACCCCTACACGCAGACACTTTATACGCAACAACGGCATCCCTCCAACCGCAGTCAACGCTGAAGCGTGGAGCTTAACCATCGATGGTATGGTGGACAAACCCATGACACTTACGATTGCCGATCTGAAGAAAAACTTCGATGTGATTGAGCAACAACTCGTCGTGGAATGCGGCGGTAATGGCCGTGCATTCTTTGATCCTAAAGCATCAGGTAATCAATGGACTTATGGTGCGGTTGCCTGTTCAAGCTGGACGGGAGTGAGGCTAGCTGATGTTCTCAAAGCTGCCGGTGTCAAAGACGGTGCGGTTTATACGGCACATTACGGTGCAGATAAACACCTTTCGGGTCAGGAAGGTAAGTTACCAATTTCTCGCGGCGTACCCATTGCCAAGGCGATGGGCGCTGAAAACCTTATCGCTTTCGAACAAAACGGTGAACCTCTTCACCCAATGAATGGTGCGCCACTACGTTTGGTTGTCCCAGGTTGGCCAGGCTCTTGTTCGCAAAAATGGCTGACACGAATTCAAATCCGCGATCAGGTACATGACGGTCCGAAAATGACAGGGACATCCTATCGTGTGCCTAACAGACCAGTGGCTCCCGGCGAAGAAGTTGCAAAAGAGGATTTTGAAATCATCGAGCGTATGCCGGTGAAATCCCTCATCACTTCACCACAAACAAACTCACAAGTGGATGGAAACGAGGTTGCGGTGCGAGGTCATGCCTGGTCTGGAGACCGTAAAGTGACAAAGGTTCAGCTTTCCATTGATTTTGGCGCAACCTGGATGGATGCCGATCTCGCCGCCCCAGCAAACGAAGGAGCTTGGCAGACCTTTAGTGCTAAAGTGAAATTCCCACAACCGGGCTACTACGAAGTTTGGGCAAAAGCGACCGATGATCAGAATGTTAGCCAACCTTTTGCCATCGCTTGGAATCCAAAAGGATACCTAAATAACACCTTTCATCGCGTTGCTTTGGTCGTTAAGGGGTAACCACAGTGAAAAGTCATAACCTTAGAGAGCGGGTCTTCCCGCTCTCTCTATCACTATTAAGCCTTGTTAGCGGGCCTACCTTTGCAAACACAGAGTTAATTGAAGCGGGCGAACAACAAGCAATGGTATGTAAAGCTTGTCACCAATTTGAACCCAATGGCGTCACTGTGGTTGGTCCGCCACTGTGGGGGCTGGCAGAACGTTCTATTGCTAGTTTTGCGGGCTTTAATTACAGCGAGGGAATAAAACAGCATCAAGGCAAATGGGATGCTGAAAAGCTTGATGCATTTTTAGCGTCCCCCACTGAGTTCGCACCAGGCACCAACATGGTGTTTCCGGGAGTGAAAGACCCAGGGGCTCGAGCCGCCATCATCGCGTGGCTTGCGACTAAGACCCCCTCACCTCCTGACTGGGTCACCCCTTCGTCCGGAATGGAAGTAAAATCAGCAGGGAATGGAATCTTAACACCGGGAGAAAACATGGAACTGGTTGCGGCAATATGCTCTGCTTGTCATTCTTTACATATGGTCGCTCAGCAAGGTTTAAGCAGAAAGCGTTGGGATAAAATGCTCGACTGGATGATAGAAGAGCAAGGTATGGAAGAATTATCGCAAGACGACCGGGAAGCCGTACTAGATTATTTGTCAACGCATTATGGTCAGTAGCGATTTGTCTGATTTGAGACCCCAACAATTCACTACTTCTTCTGCCACACCATCCAATACTCTTTACCTTTAAACACGTCGACGCTGTCAGTCACTGGTGCGGATTCTATGAGAGAAAACGACTTATCTAACCGCCTTTCCAACTCGCCGCTGCGCAAACAAAATGGAGGAAAGCGAGATAGATAGTCGTTATCGATAACAAAATAACCCACCAGAAGACCTTTGCTTGGTAATAACCGCTGAATCATTGCAAAGTAATCGTCCCACTTCTCTTTTGGTAATGCGGCTAAAAATGCTCGTTCATAAATCACGTCAAACGGCTCGGAAAATTCAGCACTAAACACATCCCCTAACCTGACGTTATCTTTGTGCCTGCCTAGCTTTGATTGAGCCATTTTCACGGCTTCTTCGCTGTAATCCATCGCGACAACATCATGTCCATGATCGACGAACTGTGTTACCTCATACGCTGCACCACAACCGGGAATAAACACAGATTGAGCATCACCGGAGATTTGGCTTAGGTAACGTTTTAGGTCTTCGGGCGCTTGATTTCGATCCCACGGCATTGTGCCTTTGACAAACAAATCATCCCAGAAATTCACATCGATACTTGGTGAGTCTGTCGTTTTCATTGCACTTCCTTTAAAGCGGTATTGTTTAATTTAAAAAGGGATACGCGACTTATCTCGGTATCCCTTTTATCCTAGCCTTACCCTGTTATATCTAACGTTGCTAATTACGTAAATCGTTAATCAGAGGTTGCTCCGCGCTGTTCGGCACAAACTGGACCTTGCCCTTGAGCTTAGTAACAGACTGCAACGTTGCTTGAATATCATCGGCGGAAACGTGATCTTCCTGGCAACAGAATGTAATCGTATCGCTGAAACCATCGCGCTCAATTTTTAACGAGCCGGTAATTTCATGGCGACGGCACACTTCCTGTATCTGGTGCGGATAAACAAATAAGCCTTTAACTTTGACTGCCGAATCGGCGCGCCCCATCCAGCCCTTTATGCGCATATTAGTACGTGGTGAGTCAGATTCTCTTTCGATGTGAGCAGAGAGATCACCGGTTGCGTAGCGAATAAGCGGAAACTTTTCATCCAGAGAAGTCACCACCACCTCACCGATTTCACCTGATTGAACGGGGATACCATCAGGGTCAACGATTTCGACAATAATATCTTCTGCAATCACTAAGCCTTGTTCACCAGAAACCTGATAAGCAATCAAACCAAGTTCTGCGCTCGCATACGCTTGAGACACTGCAATGCCCATGTCTGAAAACGCTTTTTGCATGTCTGCAGTGACCGCTTCTCCAGAAACCAGAGCCTTGTTAATGCTCGGCTTCTCACCATATTGCTCTTGATATTTGGTTAGCAAAGTAATTAGGTAAGATGGTGTCCCGGTGTAGCCCGTCGGCTGAAGCTGCTTGATCGCTTCAATCTGCGCTTCACTATTCCCTACTCCAGCCGGAAACACAGCACAGCCGCAGGCTCTTGCTCCGCCATCCATAATAAATCCGCCAGGGGAAAAATGATAAGAGAGCGTGTTGTGGACTAAATCCCCACGGCGAAACCCAGCCGCGTGAAACGCACGCCCCATACGCCAGAAGTCGGCTTCATCCGTTTGTGCCTCATACAATGGGCCTGGAGATTGAAACACGCGAGCCATTTGCCCGATACTGACGCTGTTCAAGCCCCCAAACGGCGGCTTGAGTTGCTGCTGGCTGGGCACATTAAACTTGCGTGTAATCGGCAACTTCGATAGCCCTTCGCGACAATTTACCGCGATAGGATCAATATCTGCGAATAGTTTGGCGTAATGCTCGCTGTGCGCTTTTGCATTTTCAATCAGTGTCGGCAGACGTTTAAACAGAGATTCTTCTCTCTCTGTTGACGGCAGAGACTCTTTCGCATCGAATAATTCGTTCATCACCACTCCTTACAACCAACGCTTACGACGTTTGTAAGATTTTAAGTTCTTAAAGCTCTTGCGCTCTTCATCGCCGCCGCCAAGGTAGAACTCTTTCACGTCTTCATTGTTAAGCAGCTCATGCTTGGTGCCATCGAGCACAATCTTGCCTGATTCCATGATGTAACCATAATCGGCTGCATGAAGAGCAAAGTTCGCGTTCTGCTCCACCAGCAACATGGTAATGCCTTGGTCTTTGTTGATCTTCTCAATGATACTGAACACCTCTTTCACCAAGAGTGGCGAAAGCCCCATCGACGGTTCATCAAGTAAGATCATTTTTGGGCGAGCCATGAGTGCACGGCCAATTGCGAGCATTTGCTGCTCACCGCCAGACAAGTAGCCAGCGAGACCAGTACGTTCTTTGAGTCGAGGGAAGTAGTCGAACACCATTTCGATGTCTTTCTCAACCTCGTTGTCGTTGCGGGTAAACGCCCCTAAACGAAGGTTTTCAATAACCGTCATGTCTTCAACGATTCGACGCCCTTCCATCACCTGGAAGATACCCGAACGAACAATTTCTTCCGGACTCTTGTTGTCGATACGCTCGCCCATGAAGGTAATTTCACCACGAGTCACTTCACCGTCTTCGGTTTTCAACAAACCCGAAATCGCTTTTAGTGTGGTAGATTTACCCGCCCCGTTTGCGCCTAATAGCGTCACGATTTGACCTTTAGGCACTTCAAGGCTTACACCACGCAGTACCAAGATTACTTCGTCGTAGACCACTTCGATATTGTTTACAGAAAGCAGAATTTCTGCTGGTTCGATATTCGTTGCTAATTCACTCATCAAGCCACTCCTTGTGCAGGTGAGAGTTGCCTCTCACCTATCCTATTCTTAGTAATCGTTTTGCTTAGTAAGTAGAAGATTAGTAACCTAACCAATCATCACGACGTGACAATGTAACTTGAGACACTTTCTTGATGTCTACCGCGCCCCCTTGGTTATTACCCATAAACACGTTTACGGTAGTGGTGCCACGGTGATCTTCTGGTTGCCAGTTAGCAGGAATACATACTCCCTCTAGACCTTTTGGTACCCAGTTTTTGTGGACGTACATGCCTTTCTTGATGTTATCACCGGTAATACCACCGTTGTCTTTCGCCCACTCCATCGCTTCTTTCATGTAGAACGCAGAGCACACGCCACGGATGTAGTGGTGAGTTCGAAACTCTCCTGGTTCCGATTCTGACAGTTTGGAAATTTCCTCTACCAGTTTCATTCCTTCTGTATCATCACCCCAGAATGCGGTCATACCCGGGAAAACGTAGTCTTTCAGACCATCACCCGCCGCTTCAATAACCGGTTTATCACCGCCCCAGATGTTCGCCATGTATTGGAAGTCGGTGCCGACCGTGTTACACGATTTCACCAGAGAAATAACCGAACCACCTAAGTTTGCGATGTAGCCGTAGTTGGTACCAGACTCTTTAAGCGACAGACATTGCGCTTTGAAATCGCCCGGTTTAAGTGACACAACCACTGGGTTTTGCACTTCAAAGCCCAGTTCTTTGGCATACTCTGCACACGCCTCTTTTGGCGC
Source organism: Vibrio sp. dhg (assembly GCF_003443775.1). NCBI lineage: Bacteria > Pseudomonadati > Pseudomonadota > Gammaproteobacteria > Vibrionales > Vibrionaceae > Vibrio > Vibrio sp. dhg. Next base: position 519,511 of record NZ_CP028944.1, read on the forward strand.
ATTCGGGAACGGGTGGTTATCACCGATGTGAGTAAATTTAGGCGCAGTGGTATTGCCTTTCGCTTCCCAGTCTTCTTTCGCCCATTTCACTAATGCACGACAGGCATCTGAGTAAGAAGCGCCGTAGAAGAAGTTGTAAGGAGCAGGTTTGGCTGTTTTCGGGTTTTTACCCGTTGGGTCAGTTAAGTGGCCCGAGTAAGATGCCGAAAAGACAGGCACTTTGTCTTTGGTGACAAAAGAGATTAACGCTTCGGTATCCGCCGTACCCCAACCTTGCAGCGCGACCATGTTCTTACGGGCAACCCAACGTTTGTAGTTAGAAATCGCAACTGGCACTTTGTACGCCATATCCACCGTTTCAAATTCTAATTCGGTACCGTTGATGCCGCCATTTTCGTTAATCCACTGCAGTGCATCTCGCACACCAGAGCCGTACGGCTTACTTACATAAGCCGTCGGACCAGAGAAGTCCACCAGATGCCCGACAAACACGGAATCTTTTGCCCAAGATGCGGTAGTAAACAGTGCCGAAGATAGCACCAACGTTGTCGCTAAATGTCCTTTGTTCATAACTCGTTGTCCTTGTTATTGAGGTATATTCCACTTAAGTACCCGGAGGGTCTGTTTATCTTTCGTGATTAATTTTTGTTCGAGATAAAAGCGTTATAATCGCGGCGAGAGGTTTGTAGCCTAGTCATTCTAAGCAAAATACCTCTCAACAAAGAGTAGAACGCTTTTAGCCGAACCCTTTGGGCAGCGTTTGTGGGTCCCTTCTACTGCGTTATCGGCTTATCAGGTAGTGCACTACATTTCAAAGCCTCTGCCTTGTATAACGAACCCACAAACTGCTGCAAAAATCAGCTCGAAAGGTCAACAGACCCTAGTAAGAGAACGGATAATGTTTCCAATATGCTCGAATCTGCTGCCAGCGATGTGACAACCCTTGAGGTTCGAAAATCAGAAACAGCATGATCACCAGACCAATTGCCATTTCTTTGAAGTAAGCCAGACCATCAATAAACGAAGTGTTATCGCTAAATGCAGCCAAACCCGTTACGCCAAACTCTAAAACTTCTGGCAGCAATACGATAAATATCGTGCCCATTAATGTGCCTTTTACAGAGCCCAGACCACCGATGATGATCATCGCCAGGAACTGGATAGACATCATGATGGTGAAGCCTTCCGCAGAGACAAAGCCTAAGTAATGACCGTAGAGTGCGCCGCCGATACCTGCGTAGAATGCGCAGACACCAAAAGAGAGCAGACGATACTTGGTCAGGTTGATACCCATGATTTCTGCGGATAAATAGTGATCTCGAACTGAGACAAACGCACGTCCATCACGTGAACGAATCAGGTTCGATGCCCACATGTACATAAAGATCAGCGCAAACAGTGCAACATAGAAGAAGCTTTCATCGGTCGAAAATTCGAAACCAAACAGATTGATTGGGTTTGCACTTGCACCGTATGAACCACCACTGAACCACTCAGCGCGAGCAAAGAAATCTTCTAAGATGAACTGCGCGGCTAAGGTTGCGATTGCGAGGTACAACCCTTTGATGCGCGCCGCTGGCAGACCAAAGATCATCCCGACAATCATGGTCAGGTAACCCGCGAGCGGAATGGCAAGCACCACAGGAATGTTGTATTGGTTATTCAGCCATGCCGATGCAAAGGCGCCAAAGCCAAAGAACGCACCGTGACCTAACGAAATTTGCCCGGTAAAGCCAACCAGAATGTTCAAGCCCAGCGCTGCAATACCCAGATATGCAATCTGAATAAATAGGTTGAGGAAGTAGATATCCAGAACCAGCGGCGCTGCCAACATCGCGATAACACCCGCTATCGCTAGTCTTCTAATGGTTTTGGTTTCAAAAATCGGCGTATCACTTTTGTATGTGGTTCGAAAATCCCCACATGGGCGCATGCTAAGTTGAGCCATGTTATTTCTCCTTATATACGCTCAATATCTTTGGTACCAAACAGGCCATATGGCTTGAAGGCAAGAATGATTAAAAGCACATAGAAAGGTGCGATGTTGTACAGGTTACCCACTTGCAGGTATTGGCTATCAAAGAACTCAGCCAGATTCTCTAGTAACCCGATAGTGATACCACCAACAATCGCCCCGACCACCGAGTCCAAGCCACCTAAGATTACCGCTGGGAATACTTTGATGCCGATGATGGATAGCGCGTCAGAAACACCGTTTACAATCCCGATAACAATCCCTGCTGTCGCGGATACCATCGCCGAAATAGCCCAACTGATCGCAAACACTTTCTTGATGGAAATGCCAAGACTCTGGGCTACTTGCTGGTTAAATGCTGTCGCTCGCATCGCCAAACCCATTTTGCTGAATTTGAAGAACCAGTAGAATGCACCCATGATGATCATTGAGAAGATCAAGCTAAGGATGTAAGCAAACTCGACGTTTAAACCACCAATATTCACCACGTTTGTTTCGAATACTTGCGGGTACGATACCGCTGATACGCCAAATATCCATTTCATCAGTGCCTGGAAGAACATCGACAGACCGATCGTCACCATAATGACCGAGATGATCGGCTCACCGATTAAAGGTCTGAGTACAATGGTTTGCACAGCAATACCAAACACCATCATAAAGGCGAGTGTCAGTAAGAAGCCGACAAAGAACGGTAATTGAAGGTGAACCAACGCCGCCCAGCACACCCATGCGCCGATCAGTAGAAATTCACCTTGCGCGAAGTTCACCACCTGAGTCGATTTGTAAATCAATACAAAGCACATGGCGACCACGCCATACAACATGCCAACGATTACGCCATTAATGACGAGTTGCAGTAATAAATCCGTATTCACTATGCGATCCTCCGTTGTTCGCTATCCACCAGTGTCAGCTCATGTTGAATAAGCGTTTCAATCACCAGTGACGTTTGAATGCGTGTCTTAGTCCCATCCTGATAAGTAATCACCGTATCGACATCGACATTTGGCGCTGCACTGTAAATGGTTTCGATGATGTCACCGTATTTCTCCGCAACCACACCACGACGAACTTTACGCGTACGGGTTAACTCGCCGTCATCGGCATCCAGCTCTTTATAAAGCAGAATAAATTTGCTGATTTTCTGTGCGTCCGGCAGAGACTCGTTCACTTTGAGTACTTCTTCGCGAATCGCTTTATACACCTCAGGTTGCGCAGAAAGGTTGGTGTAATTGGTGAACGCAATACCCTTTTGCTCTGCCCATTTGGCGACGATCGCGTAACGAATACAGATAATTGCAGAGAGCCAAGGTCTGTCTTTGCCCACCACAACCGCTTCCGCGATAAATGGTGAGAACTTGAGTTTGTTTTCAATAAACTGCGGAGAGTAACGGTCGCCATGACTGGTTTCCGACATGTCTTTTAGTCGGTCAATCACCACTAAGTGACCAGAATCCTTAAAGTAGCCCGCGTCGCCAGTGTGCATCCAGCCATCTTGCACATCTTCATCGTAAGCGGCTTGGTTGTTGAGGTAGCCGGTAAACATACCAGTACTTTTGGCAATGATCTCACCCACCCCATTGCTGTCTGGGTTGATGACTTTCACTTCCGCATTGTCAAACGCCACACCGACTGAGTCGTAGTCCACGTCATTCGCTTTATGCACGGTGTACGCGCCACACATTTCGGTCTGACCATAAAGCTGTTTGAGTGGCACACCAATCGCTTGCAAGTAACGGAAAGTATCTGGGCCCATTGCCGCACCGCCTGTTGCCGCAGAAGTCAGATTCGAGAAACCTAAACGGTCTCGCAGTGCACGCAGAAGTATCCATTCGGCTAGCTTGGAGCGTTTACCCTGATCCAAGGCTTGATTCGCCAACTTCATGCCGAGTTTGTACATTTTCTGCTTAAACGGTGTAGAGTCCATCATTCGAGCAGACACGTCTGCCACAATGTTTTCCCATACTCGCGGAGCCAATAAAACGAAGTTTGGGCCAATCTCGCGTAAGTCCGCCATCATGGTTTCCTGCTCTTCGACAAAGTTGACGATTTGACGGGAAATCAACGCCTGACCAACCACATATACCTGCTCCATGATCCAAGGCAGAGGCAGTACCGAAACGTAGTTATCACCTGGAGAACGTGGATCGGCACGAAGATAAGCCGCACAGTGATCCAAAAACGTGCCGCTATGAAGTTGGGCGAGCTTTGGTTTAGAAGTCGTACCCGAAGTGGTACAGAGAATCGAAAGATCGCTGCCTTTGGTTGCCGCAACCATATTCAGATATTTGTTAGGGTCAGCTTTGTCTATTAACTGACCTTTTTGGTAGGCTTTCTCGACATCGATAAGTCTTGGATCATCGTACTTGCGCATTCCGCGTGGATCACAATAAATGATGAACTCAACGCTCGGGATCTCATCGCCCAACTCAAGCAACTTGTCACATTGCTCTTCATCTTCTGCAATCACTACTTTCGCTTTGGCATAGTTGATTAAATACGCCACTTCCTCGTGCATCGAGTCTTGATAGATGCCCAGTGAATAACCTTTGATCGCATGCGCGGCCAATTCGCCCCACACCCATTCAGGTCGGTTGTCGCCTAAAAGCCCCACAACGTCTTGCTCACCAACACCTAAATCTTGCAGTGCAAGCGCCATCCACTTGACTCGATCTTCATAATCCTGCCAAGTAAATTCTCGCCAAATACCAAATTCCTTCTCGCGCATAGCGACCTGATCTGGCCAGTGCTTGGCGTTGTGCTGCAACACTTTTGGAAAGGTATCTAAGCTGGTTATATCTGCCCAATCATTATGTTGCTGTGCCATTATGCACTCTCCTCTAATGTCGGAAGTTCTTCACCCAAATAAGCTTGTTTCACGTGTGGATTCGCCATGACTTCTTCTGGCTCACCCATCGCAATGTGTTTACCAAAGTCCAAAACGAGCACCCGATTGGAGATGTCCATGACCACACCCATATCGTGCTCGATCATGATGATGGTGATGTCCAGTTCTTCGTTGAGATCCATGATGTAACGTGCCATGTCTTCCTTTTCTTCAAGGTTCATACCGGCCATTGGTTCATCAAGCAGAAGGAGTTTTGGTTTCAAAGCAATAGCGCGAGCGAGCTCAACACGCTTACGTAACCCATAAGAGAGCGTGCCAGCTGTGGCTTTACGGATGTGTTGGATTTCTAAGAAATCGATGACGTCTTCTACGTACTTGCGGTGTGCCATTTCTTCTTTTTGTGCGTTAGAGAACCAGTAAAGCGGGCCTGTCACAAAATTGTTTTTTAACAGGTGGTGGCGGCCAACCATGATGTTGTCGAGTACAGACATATGAGAAAAAAGCGCCAGGTTCTGGAACGTTCTACCCAGACCTAACTCTGCTCGTTGACTCGGTGTACGCTTGGTGACGTCATTTCCGGCAAACACTACGGAGCCTTTGTTAGGCGTGTATCGTCCTGAAATGCAGTTGAGCATTGATGTTTTACCAGCACCGTTGGGACCAATGATTGAAAAGATTTCCTTTTCGTTCACATGGAAGCTCACATCGGTTAAAGCTTTAACCCCACCAAAGGCCAATGAAATATCGTTTACCTGCAAAAGAGGTGTTTCCGATACCATAGTTGATCTCCCTTTCTTTTTGAGTGCGTTCCGTGAAGCACTATTTCCATATCCAGCCTGACGTTGATACTGGCAACTGCTTATACACCTATGCATCAACTCATTTATTCAGTTTACGTAAACGTCAAGTTAAAGTCAGAATAGTGCCTAGAAGTTGAAGTTGCAATCCAGTTCATCGATTAAGATTTGAACTAACGCAAACTTTAAGTAAATAAATTGTTAATAGAAATTACATGCAAAATTACATGTTCGGATAGTTAGGGCCACCGCCCCCTTCTGGAGGTGTCCAGGTAATGTTTTGACTTGGGTCCTTGATGTCGCAGGTTTTACAGTGAATGCAGTTCGCCGCATTAATTTGTAATTCAGCTTGTTCCTCACCCTTTACAATTTCATACACCCCAGCAGGACAATACCGCTGTGCTGGCTCGGCGTAGAGTGCCAAGTTCTGCTCTATTGGGATTCGCTGACTAGTAAGATGCAGATGACAAGGCTGATCTTCTTCGTGGAAGATATTGGACAAATAGACTGAAGAGAGGCGATCAAAACTCAATACGCCATCCGGTTTTGGATAGGCAATCTCATGGCTCTTTTCTGCCAAAAGTAACGACTGATGATCAGGATTATCACAGCGTACGTTCCACTTCGCTTTGCCTTTTAACACGTTGTGTTCCAGCATCGCCAAGCCTCCACCTAACCAAGCGCCAAAGCGGTGAATACCACTCGAAAAGTTACGCGCCTGATACAGTTCTTCATATAACCAAGACTGTTGGAAATGTTTCTGGTAATCAGCACTAACCGACTGATTTAAAATTGCTTCGAATACCGCTTCGGCGGCAAGCATCCCCGATTTCATTGCGGTATGAGTGCCTTTAATTTTGGCACCATTGAGCGTTCCGGCATCACAGCCAATCAGTAATCCCCCAGCAAATTGTTGAGTTGGAAGGGAGTGGAACCCACCTTTAGTGATCGCTCTCGCGCCATAGCTGATGCGCTTACCATTTTTAAGGTATTGCTCAATCATCGGGTGATGTTTGAACCGCTGGAATTCGTCAAACGGGCTGAGATGAGGGTTGGTATAATTAAGGTCGACGATCAGACCAACCGCAACTTGGTTACCTTCCAAATGATAAAGGTAGCTTCCCCCTGTTGCCTCACTCGCAAGTGGCCAGCCTAACCCATGCACAACTAACCCTTGCTGATGCTGCTCGGCAGGAATTTCCCACAGCTCTTTAAAACCAATCGCATAGTGCTGAGGCGTTTTATCATCAGCCAGATTAAATTTGTTAATCAGTTGTTTACCGATATGTCCACGTGCACCTTCGGCAAACAGAGTAAACTTAGCGCGAAGCTCAATACCCGGCTCAAAATTGGCTTTCTGCTCGCCATTTTTATCCAAGCCCATATCGCCAGTAATTACCCCACAAACACGGTTTTGCTCGTCAAAGATAGCCTGACTGGCACTGAAACCAGGGTAAATTTCTACGCCTAAGTTTTCCGCTTCATTCGCCATCCAGCGGCATAAGTTACCTAAGCTTATTATGTAGTTACCTTCGTTGTGTAACGTATTAGGCACTGCCCACGTTGGCAGCTCATGACCATTAAGATCATTACTCAGATAGTAGGTTTTATCCTGATTGACTTTAGTATTCAGTGGGGCACCCATTGCCTCCCAACCAGGAAACAACTCCTCCAGACTGCGCGTTTCAAACACAGCACCAGAGAGAATGTGCGCTCCGACTTCTGAACCTTTCTCGACAACACAAACTGAGATTTCCTGGTTTTTTTCCATTGCCAACTGTTTAATGCGGCAGGCAGCAGACAAGCCCGCAGGCCCTGCACCAACAATCAGAACATCAAACTCCATGCAGTCTCTTTCCATGGTTGTATTCCCTTCTTCTTTTTGCATGTTGCCAACTTGTTAAACAACAATATATTTAAAGTTGACGCAAACGTAAAGGTAAATTAACATCAATTTAAAGACGTCATCACATCGTCTTCACTGTAAACACATAGTCTTCACTGTAAAAAGGAATCTAACGTGAAAATACTAGTGCCAATTAAAAGGGTCATTGATCCTTACATTAAGGTCCGTGTTAAGTCGGACAACAGCGATGTTGAAACCAATAACGTCAAGATGACTATCAACCCTTTCTGTGAAATCGCCGTTGAAGAAGCTGTGCGACTTAAAGAACAGGGGATTGCAGAAGAAGTCATCGTTGTGAGTGCGGGTGGCACACAGTGTCAGGAACAATTGCGTACTGCCCTAGCGCTAGGCGCAGATCGAGCCATTCATATTGAAACTGAAGACAAGATTGAACCGCTGGTTGTATCGAAACTACTAAAAGCGATCGTCGAGCAAGAGCAAGCTCAACTGGTGATCACCGGTAAACAGTCTATCGACACCGACAACAACCAAGTTGCACAAATGCTGGCAGCTCTGCTTGACTGGCCTCAGGCAACCTTCGCTTCGGAAGTGAAGATTGAAGATCAAAAAGTTCAGGTAGTGAGAGAAGTTGACGGCGGTTTGATGACAGTAGCAATGAACTTACCAGCGGTGATCAGCACTGATTTACGCTTAAATGAGCCTCGCTTTGCGTCTTTGCCAAACATCATGAAAGCCAAACGCAAACCACTAGATACGATTACTCCCGAGAGCCTGGGTGTTGAAATTGTATTTAGCCAGACCATCACTGAAGTCACGCCACCAGCGCAACGAAAAGCAGGCATCAAAGTAGAGTCTGTCTCTGAACTTATTGATAAGCTACGTAACGAAGCGAAGGTGATTTCATGAAAAATCTAATTATTGCAGAACATGACAACCAGCAACTGCATGCCGATACGCTGAAAGTTGTGAATGCTGCGAGTCAGGTGAGCCAAGACAATACTCTACTCGTAGTTGGTTATCAGTGTGAAGACGTTGCCCAACAAGCAAGCCGAGTTGATGGTATTGCCAAAGTGATTTGCATTGACGACGAATCGCTGGTGCACCAATTCGCCGAAAATATTGCTCCTGTTGTGTCAGGGCTAGCCGACGGATTTGACGGCATCTGGGCAAACTCTTCATCAAAAGGGAAAGATCTTGCGCCACGCATCGCAGCTAAATGCGGAGTTGGACAAATCTCAGATATCGTTCAAGTGGTGGATGACAAGACATTTATCCGACCAATTTATGCGGGTAACGCGTTCGCTAAAGTAACATCAAACGACTCATTGCGTGTGGTCACCGTGCGTGCTTCGGCCTTTGACCCGGTTGCCTGCAATAGCCAAGTTGACATTGAACATCAGCAAACCACCGTTCAATCTCCAGTTGTTGAGTTGGTCGCTATCGACAAGACCTTTTCAGAGCGACCTGAACTCACCGCCGCTGAAATCGTGATTTCTGGTGGTCGTGGCGTGGGCAGCAAAGAAAACTTCGAGCTTATCGAAAAAGTTGCCGACAAACTTGGCGCAGCGATTGGGGCGTCTCGCGCTGCCGTCGATGCTGGTTTTGTCGCGAATGACTTACAAGTTGGCCAAACCGGTAAAATTGTCGCACCTAAGCTTTATATTGCGGTTGGGATCTCTGGTGCAATCCAGCACCTTGCAGGTATGAAAGAGTCAAAAGTCATTGTTGCGATCAACAAAGATCCAGACTCCCCTATCTTTGAAGTTGCTGATTACGGGCTAGTCGGCGATCTGTTTGAGATTTTGCCACAGCTTGCTGAACAACTGTAAACAGTCAAACAAAGGGCGAGCAGGTAGATGCTCGCCCTTTTTGATCCTCTTATAATAAAACCTCGCGCTTAAACTAGAACCCACCACTTACGTTCTGAGTTTCAGGCTCTAAAGGCTTGCTACAATTTTGTGACTCTTCAACATCAATCTGCTCATCTGGTAGGAATGTTTTCGCATACTCGATGTGAAGGTTATGATTTAACATCAGCTCAAACAAATCCTTATCTAAGTGCCCGTCTTGAACCATAAAATTGAGTATTTTTATCGCTTCACTTAGTGGTTTGGCTTTTTTATACGGTCGGTCAGATGCGGTGAGTGCTTCAAATACATCGGCAATGGCTAAAATTCGAGTTGCGGTCGGCAATTCATCTGCACTGAGTTGTTTTGGATATCCGTCACCGCGGAGGGTTTCATGATGACCACCTGCATATTCTGGAACACGCCTTAATTCTTCCGGTAATGGCAAAGCTTCAAGCATTCGTATCGTAGAAACAATATGTTCGTTAATTCGGTAACGGTCTTCTGCAGTTAACGTACCTCTGCCGATACTCAAATTATACAGCTCTCCTTGATTTGCCTGATATTCAGGAGCGCGCATTTTAATCTCTTCACCAGTTTTACTATTAGGGTCTTGCGGCCATTTAATCAAATGCTCTGGCTTATCAGACAACAGATTTTCTTCACACGGCACACTCTGAGACTCTATGCTTTCAATACGTCGGCTTTCTTCTGGCGACAAACCCAGCCGGTCATCTAAGTGGCGAATCCAGGTTTGAGAGGCTATTTCCTTCAATCTATCCAAGTGTTCATCAGACATAAACTCGCCACCCACATTACATTGGGCAACAAAGGCAAAGTCATCTTTAATCTGCTCCTGACGCTGAGCAAGCGCACGTTTCAATTCGTCGGCATCTTTACCAGATTCAATGCCTTTCCAATAGTCAATTTCCGCCTCTCTTAACAACACTTCAAAACGCATTCTAACCAGATGGATTCGGTTAAATATCGCTTCAAGCTTGGTGCCTTTGTCGACGATATGTTCTGGTGTGGTCACTTTACCGCAATCATGCAACCACGCGGCAATTTCAAACTCCCGCCACTCTTCTTCTGTTTTCAGTTTGAAATCTTTAAAGGCTGGCAAATTACTCTTGTTAGCGGCTTTCGCGAGTTCAATCGCAAGTATTGGTACCCTCTCACAGTGCCCCGCCGTATAAGGAGATTTGTCATCTATGGCTTGAGCAATCAGCTTGACGAACGAGTCCATTAATTCTTGCTGATGTTTTTGATATTCTTCGATCGAGCGAGACATAGAGAACATCGAGTCCGAAAGCGCCGAAAGCTCGGCTATCCAACTTGGTACTTTCTCTACTGAGCTAAAATCCCGCTTCTTGATTTTTTCGCTCTCACCAAATAATGCCCGAACCGGTCGAACAATGACATTGGCGAAAAACAAAAGTACTGGCAAAAGCAACAACATCGCACCAAACGTGATGACCGTAGACTTGTTCACTTTATCCATATACGGCGCTTGAATTATCTCGGTAGGGAGAACAAACCCAATGTATTCTTTGGAGCCCAGGCTTACTTCGACTCGCTGCACATAAAGGGTGTACGGTTTGCCGTGACTTTCAATTGAGGCCAATACCGGACTGTCCGTTTCGCTCTGTTTTGCCATGTTGACCAGTTCACGAAACGGCACAACCCCCGCTTTAAGAGAACGGACAATATTGTTGTTTTGACTGCTTTGATCGCCCTGATCTTCTAACCATTTCTTTTCTAGCGATTGCTTCTCTGTGTCAGAAACAGATGCCATGGCTTTGTTAAGTAAACTCACCAGTGGCTTTTTATCTTCAGCAACCATTATCGACAACGTTTGATCAAAGCCTTGTATTGCTTGATGTACCTTTAACTCACTAAGAGAATAGGCACCAACCAAGTAGTCTGCGACTCGCTTAGACTCCAACGATGCATCGGCTGATCGGTTTTCCACCGCTTTAAGTGCACTTAGACTGTCCTTCACTTTTAGAACATTTATATTGGGATAATCACGCTGAATACGCTCAACCAATCCCGATCCCACCGAGATAGCCAGTGACTTCCCTTCTAACTGATCTAAGCTGCTGACGTTTGGATGTTCTTTTCTGGTGACAATCGCGCTGGATAGCTCAAGATACGGTGTGGTCGATAAGCCCGTGTGTGGCGTTAACGGCAGCTCGGGGACTGACTGTTGAATATCGATATTACCAGATAGGTACAGAGCGTTTAAATCTTCCCAACTGTATCCGTTAACGTATTTGACGTCTAAACCGAGTTTTTTGGTTAAGAGACTCACCAGATCGGTAGAATAACCTTGCGGTAACCCGCTGTAAGAGAAATCGAATGGTGGCCAGTTTGATTTATTCGCGATCCGAAGAACACCAAGCGAATCGACATAATGCTTCTCTTCGGCAGTCAACGCTATCGGCTGTGTTGGTAAAGCATCAGTGTCACTGGCTAACTCGAAGGAGTGTGCATGAATGCGTCCGTTGGTATCAAATATCATGGCTTCGCCATCGGAGTTATTCTTAGCAAGAAATGCGGATAATGATGTAAGAGAGATATCTGCTGCGATAACGCTATCGGTATTTTTTATGCGTTTGGCGTAAGTGACACCCGGCGTTTGTAGATTGTGGAAAAGATAAGGCGCAGTTTTGACGACTTCATTGCTGTTGATGGCTTTTCGATACCAGGGACGTCTATTTGCAGAATACGTCGTGGGCTCTACATTGCGGCGAGTGAGGTTGAAATTACTATCGTAATATTCAGACAATCGCTCCTTTCCTCCTCCTGATTCATAAATTTTAACCACTAACCAACTTTCATCTGTCGCCGCACCGTGTTTGGATTTTAAATTCTCACTGCTGCCGAGATTTATCAGCTCATAAAAGTCGCCATTTCCATAACCAATGTATACCCCATATAAATTATTATTTTTTAACATCGCTTGCGCGATCACTTCTCGGGCTGAGTGTTGAACACTGGTTTCGACTTCCTGATCTATTTGGGGAAAGTGTGAGAGTACATTGATGAGGTTACTTGTTTGTGTATTGAGTGAATCAATTTTTTCGCTAAAGCCATTTGCAGTCCGGTTGAACGCAGTTGATGCGGCATCTTTGGCAAGTCCCTGACTAAAGTAATACTGTAATGAAAGGGCTAAGATAACGATTAATGAAGATAAAAATAGAAATACGGAAACCACTGTTACTTTCATACTGAAAGTACTTTTCTTGACCGCTTCGCTCATGTTCCCCAGCCTCCCTGGATAACAAATCACCTGCCAACGATATGATTATTCTTATTGTTAAAATATTAGGTTAGATCAGATACTTAAATATTCAAGATTTAACATAACCTCTAAGTTGCCTTATCCTGGCTAAACACAAAAAGAAAGGAGCCGCGAGTGCGACTCCTTAACATCCATTCGGCTGGTTATAGGCTCTATCAATCTTCTCTTTCTGATGTCGCTTCGAAAACAGATAAATCCAACGCAAGGCTTTCACCGAGCCAATACGCATACAGAGTATGATCTTCCCACTCGTTACCTGAAAGCGCGTGAACCAAAATTGACAAACCTTCTCGATTTTCATCTAACCATGGAATGAGCTCATCAAAATCCTTAGACGTGAACTTGAGCTGACAACTCCATTTCGGGTGCGGACCAACCAATTTCTCATGGACTCGTCCCATTTTTACACGAAACCTTTCTTCGGCTTCTCGGCATAGCCCTGACGCAAACGCCACCGTTTGGTGATCAAAATAGACATGGGCATGATAAGCCCGATGAGAATTTACAGGTCGTTTAATTTCGTTCATGTTGTACTTCCATATCCTTTTTAGTTAAGGACTTATAAATATTAACTTAACTGTCAGACAGTGTAGACTATCTCAACCGCCTCCATAGATGAAGTTGAACGTAATCATCCATACCGCAGGTTAATTCTGAACGATTAAGCTTCTTTCCCAGGGTGGAATATCGCCGCCAAAACGCTCTAACACTACCTCTAAACCGACGACACCAGATCAGCTTTTCTCCTAAACCAACGTCGACCAAATACGTTAATCACTAACCCCACTGCTATGACAATTACACCCATCACCTGATACAAGCTCAGGCTTTCATCTAATAGAATCCATGCGCTAAGCAAGCCAAATACCGGAACTAGCAAAGACAAAGGCGCAACCAAAGCAGTTGGATAACGACTCAGCAGGTAACTCCAGCCTCCATAGCCGACAATAGTCGCCAAAAGTGACAGGTAAACAATTGAAAACAGGTTGTGCCATTGCATGTTTAACAACGAGCTCTTGATAACGTCTGGTCCCTCTATCGAAACAGAGGCAATGGCAAATGCGAAGGTGGGTACTAACGCGCTCCAGACGATCAGGGACATAGTCGGCACGCTGTAGTTTTGCATGATCACTTTATTGGTAATGTTGCCAAGCGCCCAACAAGTTGCAGCACCTAAAATGAGTATCAAGGTCACACCAGTAAGCGATGCAGCACCATCATGTTGCGCTGCAGCAAGTAGGTAAACGCCACAACCAGCGGTCACAACCGCAATAACATTGTGACGCTGCACCTTTTCTTTGAGCAGTAATATTCCAAATCCTAGCGTGATAAATGCCTGTGCCTGTAAAAGAAGTGACGCTAACCCTGCCGCCAAACCAACATTCAGCGCCCAGAAAAGTAACGCAAACTGTCCAAAACTGATGGTTAAGCCATAGGCAACAAGCCATTTTAAAGGCACTTTAGGGCGAGGAATAAAAAGCAACGCAGGAAACGCGACTAAAGCAAAGCGCAATCCCGCCAGTAACAGAGGCGGCATCCCTTGTAGGCCGACTTTGATAACCACAAAATTGACACCCCACACCAATACGATGGTGAGAGCTAATAACCGATCACGTAATGACATTATGCTTCCTTTCAGGCGTCCACCGTGTCACGTAATACGGATAGTTGGCAAAAGCGGCTTACCGATTACCCCTCGGGGGATGAGTTGGATATAGAATCGAACTTCCAGACTGCCTGAAACATGGAATTAACACAAGAGTTGCATATGTTTTACTTCATCCAAAATGAAAAAGAGCCCGCGACAGGCTCTTTTAACGCTACACTAAACACATTCATACACAGAGCATTTATGACATAGCATGAGAGTGATTGTCTTTGTATATTTTGATCCACTGGTAAATGATCACCAATAGGATACAAAGCGCGAGTGCGATACGTGTGGCTCCCAGAATACCCTGCCATCCCCAGGCTTGATAAAACGGCTCTAAGAAAAAGACGCCTAAGCTCGCACCTGAGTAGTAAAACAAACTGTATAGCGCTTGGGCACTGCCTTTAGATTTAGTGGCTTTTCGACCAATCAAGGTACTGGCTTGCGCATGACAGAAAAAGAATCCGACCGATACCATCACCATACCAATGACCATGGTATAGATATTTGACCAGCTCATTAAAAAGTTGGCCATCAACATAATGATTGCACCAAACGCCACGCCAGCAATCTGACTGTGTTTTTTCGCAAACTGACCAGCAAGCGAAGAGCTGGTTGTACCGCCAAGTAACGTTAAAAACATCAAACTACGTACATCGCTAGGCAGGTTGTATGGGTAATCGCTTAACACCATCATCAAATAATTAGAAAGGTTAACAAACGTACCGAATGCCAAACCGATGAGTAGATACAACACCACCAGCTGAGGGTTTTTAAGATGATAGCCATACGCTTTGAGACATTTCCCCACGCGAAGAGGAGCTGGTTTAAAGTGACGCTGCTTAGGCAATAAACAGTAAATGATGACATAAAGAACCACACTGATACCAGCAATCATATAGCCAGCGTATGCCCAGTTACCCAGTAGTTCCGTGCTGAGTCCACCCATTAAGCGACTGCAGATCCCGCCAAGTGTGTTAGAGGCTACGTAAAAACCGACCGCGCCTGCTAGCCAACTTTTTCTCAGTTCCTCGCCCATAAGCGGCACGGCCAATGCCGGACATACCGCCAAAAACATACCCTGAAGAAAACGTAAACTTAAGAAAACGTCATAGCTTTTTACCATAGGCAGGGCAAGCGAGACCAAAAGCCCAATCGCGGTCCCTACTAATAACACTTTGCACCGTCCGATAGCGTCAGACAAACTGGCGAAAATCAATAACCCCAGCCCCATACCAAATAAAGGTGCTGACATCGCTAAGTTTGCAGCCAAAGAGCTAACCTGAAACTCTTTCTGAAGCACAGGCAGCAAAGGCTGCAACCAATAGATATTGGCAAAAGTGACGATGGAGAAGAGACAGACACAAATGACGACTCTGCTGTAATGGGCTGATTTTTTCACTGCAAACTACTTTTTCTTGTCAATTAATGAAACTGGTTACAGCGCTAGGGTATCGACCAATTGACAATAAAAAAAATATTTTGTATTTATCAGATCCATAAATAAAATTTATATGCATAGATAAATCGAAGCCGTCATTGTGCGATCTAGGTAAGGATGAGTGGATATGGAATTACGTCAGTTAAGGCACTTTGTTGCCGCAGCAGAGCAGAGCTCTATTTCCGCCGCAGCGAGGTTGATGAACTTAGCGCAACCAGCAATTAGCAGTAGTATCAAGAAGCTGGAGCAGGAACTGAAAACGCCACTGTTTAATCGCAGAGATCGTGGTATTACTTTGACCGTCGCTGGCAATGAGTTTCTTTCGCACGCTATACAAATCTTAAAACAGGCTGATGATGCCAAACTGGCGATGCAGGCAATGGAAGGATTAGATCAGGGTTTGGTTGACGTTGCCGTACCCAGCATGCTCGGCTCTTACTACTTTCCGCCTCTTGTGATGGCATTCAGGCATCAATATCCGAATATTGATATGAATATCCTCGATACAGGCACGCGTAATATTCGACGAATGTTACTTGAAGGAGAAGTGGAGCTTGGTGTCGTGGCGAGTAAAGATCTCACACCGGAATTAGAAAGCGGCCCACTTATCCGCGAAGAAATGGTCGTTTGTATGGCCGTCGATCACCCTTTAGCAGAGAAAGAGGTGATTGAATATTCTGATTTTCTTGCTCACGATTTAGTCCTGTTTCAAAAAGGCTACTATCACCACACCTTAATCGACCTAGTTTCTCAACAAGTTAACATGAAACCGAAAGTCGCGTTTAGCAGTAATTTACTGCCTTTAATCAAAGCAGTGATTCGCCAAGGTTACGCCATTTCACCGATGTGGAAAGTCGCAATCAGAGATGATGATGAGATCGTTACTCGTCCATTTGCCGAAACGTTCGAAATTGACCTAAGTTTGGCCTGGCGTAAAGATAGCTACCTTTCGCGTGCCAATCAAACGTTTCGCGACTTTCTTTTATCTGAAGTCAATAAGAATTAACGACGCTCTAAAGCGACGACTTATAAGTGCAAACTGCCCTTTTTTAGCCTGTGCTATTCTTGAGTAAGGTATCACTGATATAAGTAAGCTAGTGATCATGAGCAGTCCATCTGACTTACCATTACATACTCGCTTCTCCCGAAATACGTTGGGAAAAGATCTGTTTGTTGGCGATATTCATGGTAATTTCGAGCTGTTTATTCATGCGTTAAAGGCGCTTCACTTCGACAAATATCGAGACCGCGTATTTTCGGTTGGTGATTTAACCGATCGAGGTGATGACTCTTTACGATGTTTAAACCTCGCGAGAGAAAAATGGTTCTTTCCCGTTCTGGGAAATCACGACAGCTTTATTTTGGAAAGATTCGATCAAGACCCATACAGAAAGTCCATGTGGATGATGAATGGTGGCGAATGGTGGTTGTCCTTAACGCAAGCCGAAAAAGAAGCCGCCAGAGAAACAGTTGCATCTTGCTTTAGCCTGACGCTTAGTGTGGAAGTTAACCACTGGCGCATCGGTGTACTTCATGCGGAATACCCATTTACTCTGTGGCCACCCGACGAAAAATCCGTAGATAAAGACTCGATTAAGACCATGCTTTGGGGGCGGGATGATATTTTAAGAAGTACAGGTAAGCACATTGATAATGTTGATTTTGTTGTGTCCGGCCATACCCCGTTAAACAGCCCCAAAATGAAGAAAAATAAGTTATTTATTGATACTGGCGCAGGTTACAGTGCGAACAACTTTATTCCTGACCCTCGTATTACTTTGTGTGAGTTCCATCAAGGATCCATCGAAATGCACTCGATCAATATGCATGATGAAAAACGACTTGCGTTCGAGGTTATTTAGACAGCACGAATCATTCATGGATTCAGAAATATTTGTACTGCCTAGTTTGTAAGTGGCTTATAGAGCCAGCCATTTATTAAACCTAACATTACCTAACTTTGTATATTTTTTGACTATGCTTTAAATATCAACTAACTACTTGAAGTCAGAGGCTAGGATGAGAAAGCAGTTACAAGTCGTGGTAACCGGCGGCCCGGGCGGAGGGAAAACGACTGCATTGGATCTCTTTCGCAGAGAACTGAGGGATAAAATTGTGGTTGTTCCTGAGGCAGCCACACTACTTTTCTCTGGTGGTGTCGAACGTTCTGACAACGAACAAAGTACTAAGATGGTACAAAAGACCATTTTTCAACTGCAAAAAAATCTCGAAGACATCTATAAAATCCAGTATCCAGACAGATTATTAGTCTGTGACCGTGGTTCGCTTGATGGACTCGCCTACTGGCCCAATTCAGAAAGTGACTTCTTTAAGCAAATAAACTCTACTTTCGAGCAAGAACTTGAACGCTATGATGCCGTGATCTTTTTTGAGTCTGCTGCTGCATCTGGACAAGACATCAGCAGCAACAATCCAACCAGGAGTGAATCTCTGGAACAAGCAGCAAAATTAGACAAAAAGCTGCAACGAATCTGGTCCAAGCACCCCCACTTTTACTTTGTTGGCAGCTCGGAGTCTTTTGTTAGAAAAATCATGTTTGGAATCATGACTTTAGAAAATGTGATAAACCGCTACCCCACCCATGCTCTGCAAAGTCAGAAATAGAACCAGCGGCGAAACTATATTTCAGAGATCACGGTGGTTGTAAAATGATGGATAACAATGTCTTCGTCCCAATAAGTTTCTGGCCACCCTCCTTTGCGCTTTAACGCACGAACAAACTGTTCAGGGGTCGGCAAAACTTCCCACACAGAAGGAAGAAACACAGCTCGGTGCCATTCATCTTCTAATAGCAGCCCATCAATACCGGGACGCAATGTTGCCAGTAAGGTTGCTTCACCATGATTTGTTAGAGGTTTTAAGTTTGATAAGACGGATATATCGACATTCAATCCAGATCGGTCACTCAGTGTCAGAGGTAGGAACCGAGAATCCTGAAAACCGCTGGCATACGCATTTTTACAGACATTAATCCACAGAGGTTCATTCGCTTCTAATGAACCAATGCAGCCGCGTAACTTCCCGTGATGCTGTAACGTAACAAAACAGGCGGCTGGCTTGAGTAACTCTTTAAGATCTGGCTCTGGTGGTAGCTGTAAACCATTACCTCTTAGTGCTTCATCAAGAACCTGCCAAACCATTTGCAAAAGACGTGTTTTGGCCTCCTGAGTCAATTCAAAACAAGATGAAGCTAGCATAACCAACGACTCCTTCAGACGGCTCTGGAGCGCGATTTTCATGATGGGCCATCACATCTCCTGAATTGGTGTAATTAATACACTTAATCTCCCAGTGTTGTTCCTTGGCGAAGTCGAGCAAGCCATTGATTGCATTACACCCACAGGCTCGTTCGGGGTGAATGTTACTACCAAACGACAAAACACGCTGAATGGTATCGGCATCAATCTCATTGGCTTCGCTGTAAGGATGGTAATGACTGAGGTCGCTACTCACGACGATGAGAGTATTGGGTGTTTGAGTCACCGCTTCCAATATTCGCTTAACGTATCCGTGTAAATCGCGTCCCACGACTATTGGTAAGAGCGTGAAATCATTCAGACAATATTGTAGGAAAGGCAACTGCACTTCTAACGAATGTTCCCAATGATGCGCTTGATCTGATGTTGCGACCAGATCTTGTGACAGCAAATCCTCAACACCCTCACGATCTATCATCACCTCTCCCGTTGGGGTAAGAAATACATCACTGTCCGGGACGGCACAGCCATCTAATGCGACATGGTGGCTGGGTCCGAACAATACAACGCGAGAAAACGTATTTTTGCTATTGCTCAACAGGCGAAAAGCCTTAGCCGCTACTTCGCCGGAAAAAAAGTAGCCTGCATGGGGCACGATAAGTGCCTTTGGCGCCTCAGTTAGTAGTGCTTGCTCGGCAAAATAACCGTCGAGCTGAGTTATGAGTTCATTTGCTGTTGCGGGATAAAATCTTCCGGCCACCGCGGCTTCCCGATATTTCATTGCATTCCTACTCGTATGGCATCAACTATACTTTTAGTGTAGGTCATTAGAGGGTGAATTCACTATGCAAACCTCTCCTCCCGATTATTTCCCAACTCGCTACTGGCATAAGCTAGAGGACGGTCGCGTATGTTGTGATGTATGCCCACGCAAATGCACACTGCGAGAAGGAAAACGCGGCGCTTGTTTCGTGCGTATGCACCGGCAGGGAGAAATCGTCCTGACCAGCTACGGACGTTCCTCAGGTTTTTGCATCGATCCCATTGAGAAAAAGCCGCTCAATCATTTCTATCCCGGCTCCAGTGTTCTGAGCTTTGGGACCGCTGGTTGTAACCTTAGTTGCCAGTTTTGTCAGAATTGGGACATCAGTAAGTCACGCGAATTTGACACCTTATGTGACACCGCTATGCCAGAAGAGCTAGCGAAAACGGCATTGAAATACGGTTGTAAAAGCTTAGCGTTCACCTACAACGACCCAGTTGTGTTTATGGAGTATGCCATCGATGCAGCTATCGCGGCTCGTAATCTTGGTTTGAAAAGTGTTGCGGTCAGCGCAGGTTATATCTGCGAAGAACCGAGAGAAGAGTTCTACCGTCATATGGATGCCGCAAATATCGATTTGAAAGGCTTTACAGAGCATTTCTATCACAAGATATGTCACGGTCACCTACAACCTGTTTTAGAAACCTTGCTGTACTTGAAAAAAGAAACCGACGTATGGTTTGAAATCACCACGTTACTCATTCCTGGTGAAAACGATAGTGATGCTGAACTTAATGCCATGTGCCAGTGGATTTTTGAGAACCTGGGGGCAAATGTGCCACTTCATTTCAGCGCCTTCCACCCGGATTTCAAAATGCTAGACAAAGGCAGAACCCCGCTGAGCACCTTATTGCGAGCCCGGGATATCGCTCTCTCGCACGGATTACACTTTGTCTATTGTGGCAATGTTCACGATCCGGACTCCGATGCCACTTATTGCCCTTCTTGCGGTAAACCGATCATTGAAAGAGATTGGTATCAACTCGGAGAATACTATTTAGACGACACTGGCCACTGCAACCACTGTGGCCACAAAATCCCTGGGCGATTTGCAGGACCAAGAGAGAACTTTGGACCTCGACGCATTCCTGTCGCGATTCATCGGCGATGATTGATTTCCCCCAGACAACTAAGATAAGGGAAGCCATGCCACTTCACTTCACCAATTACACGTGCTGAACACTGACGATATTGTTATGATGTCGGCTCTTATTCAGTCGGATTTACAATAATTTTATGAATTTAGACAGCCGGTTATCACGCGTACTTCACATCTTGCTTCACTTGGCTCACGAAAATAAACCAATGAGCTCGCAGCACTTTGCTACTATGCTCGGAACCCAGTCTGCCGTCATTCGTAGAACCATGGCTGGTTTGAACAAAGCAGGTTATATAACGTCGACAAAGGGCAAGAACGGCGGCTGGTCTATCAGTTGTGACCTGGAAAAAGTGACACTTCTTGATATTTACCAAGCCATCGGTGAACCCAAAGTATTTTCTATTGGCTTTGATAACCAAAATCCTAACTGCCTTGTCGAGAAGTCGGTAAATACATCGTTAAACGAAGCGCTACAAGACGCTGAAGCGCTGTTACTCAAACGCCTGTCACAAGTCACCCTCGCCTCTTTGAGTGACGAGTTTACCCGTCAATATACCGAGCACACAGAAGCAACACACCAAAACGAATAAAAAATACCCAGCTTTGTTTTGTGGTTGATATTCGCACAAACTTTAATGTATCTTTTGATGATACAGTTTGAGTTAAGTAAGATCGTTTTATGTTTGAATTATTAAGTACAACGCAAGCAGAAAGCTTGTGGGTCTGTTTTGTGTTAGCCGTTGCTGCATCCAGTATCTCTATCACCATCACGCAAACTGAACTTTTTGTTCCTGTGCAGAACCTTGCCAATAAGTGTGGGTATATGATTGGCTACCTGTTTAAGTGCTTCTATTGCATAAAGCATTGGGTCGTCATTCTTGGTGTCGCGCTCTATCAACCCAGAGTCATTGTGAGCGATTTCGCGTTGGTGGATTGGATTGTTTCCGCCTTTTTTACCATAACGATAAGTAGCTTAGTCAGTGGCGTGATGTTTAACGTTTTTATCAGAGCCATGAACAAAAAGCTAAAGCAAATAGAAGTTCAAGAAGCCTCTCAAAATTAGTTTAGCTACTTTCGAGACAGAGCGATTTCACAAACAACATCGTCGTCGCTCTGCGTTTGCAACTCGCCGTGTTTGGGCCAAACGCCCATGCAGCTTTGTTTAAATTATTTCTACCAGCCGAAGTGGCAACAACCCGTTAATTTCCTTTTTGAGTAAGACAAATTGACTGCTTAATTAGGCACTAAAAAAATAAATCACCTGTGAGTGGATTGGTTTTTAACTTGGTAATGTCTTTGTTATTCAAAATGATATTTCCATTTCTAGCGCATAAGAAACCTGTCAAACTCATTTGGTTAAACTTATGTTTCGTTTTTAACTAGTGTGCAACTTAAATAAACGGATTAGTTTAAGTAGCACGTCAATGACAACGGAGCGACGACGATGAAAGTACTCATTCAATATACTCAAGCAGGTAAATACCGAGATCAGGCATGGGAAACATTAACGCTTAAATCTAAAGGGCAAGTTCAGGCAGTTACCCCTGCATGTGCGGCGCAATTGATTGAACAAAAGAAAGCAAGCTTAGTCACATCTGACGATGATCAGATCATCTTCTTCACCTAATCATCTTCAACATCAATACTTTAAATATCAGGACAAAGAGAAAGCTAGGGAGCAGTTAGAGCGGATCTTGAATCACGCTAGCTGTCTTTCATCCAGCAATTATCCTCGATGAAGGCTAGCTCCTCTTGGTATCCAGAGCTTAGAAGCGGAAAACGTTTATAGGTTTTCGGATCCAGGCTATTGAGTTCGATATGAAAACCCGGAGCCTGACGATCGCGTTTCCATTGATTTCGAAACAGCAACTTGAAAAATTTGACGATATATGTGGCCATGGTTTGGTTGTCTACGCGTTCAAATTCTTCCGTCATTGCATCAAAAATATCCTTTGGTGACATACCGGCTTCTAAAGTCAAAAAAACCATACGATCGAGCACATCATAAGGCATCAAATCCTCTTCATCGCTTTGTTCTTCGGGGCGCAACTCCGCCGTTGGACGTTGATTATTGATATAAGAAAGCGCTTCTAGCTTCATGATGTGATTACCAGTGCAATAAAATCCTTTTTGCTCTAGCCACACCAGTAACTTGAGAATTCGACTTTTAGTTACTCCAGAGATAGGCGCGAGTACACCAGAAGAATCACCATCCATTGTGCAGTATCCTACCGCCCCTTCCGACATGTTGCTCGTTGTCAGCAGCAGTTTATTTTCCAGATTAGCGATGAACCAAATACTTGGAGAGCGCACACGTGCCTGAATATTTTGCAGCGCAATATCATGATCATTCCAATTGAGCTCTAGATTGGTTGCTTTTGATATCATCGACTCGTAATTCTTAACCACCTCGGCAACACTGAGGTTTAGAAATTTCGCACCAAATGACTCCGCTACTTTTTGCGCAGCAGTACGAGTAACGGAACCGCTGTTCGCGCTGGCTTGATACGCAGTTGTCAGCATGTTCGCCATTATTGCTGATGCCGTATCCCTGACGAATTGCTCTAGTTTGTTTGAAGACCCCGCCTGTTTGAATCTACTCCTTTGATCTTCGCTCAAAAATTGACTCAAATGGTCTGGTAGTGAACACTCATCACCTTTCTCTGTTTTGGTAACCAGCTCCCAAAGTTCCAGGATAACGGATGTATAAACAGCACTAGCGACCAAAGCAGAGTCTGCTCCGCCACTTAATGAAAGCGCGTAGCCACCAGTATGTGTCTTTCTCAGCCAATCGCGTAAACCTATTGCTATCGCACGCAAAGCTTCTTCATGTTCCAGATATTCACTGTCTTCCCAAGGCTGATTTAGCGGCGGTACATGCAACTTTGGAGAGTTAAGAGATTTACCGAGCGTGACTTTGACGACAGCCTCTGTATCAAAGTCATGTTCCTCATAATAGCGTTGACTACTATTGATTTGGCCAATCCTGCTGCGGGACAAGTCGACATCGGCTGTCACAACCTCCACATCACTCATGTGAAAACGTTCGCCTTTGGCAACCAAACTGCCATCAACTGCAATCATCACACCAGCATCATAAATTGCCCTGCCAGATTCACACCCTGATAGATTGGAATACACATAACAGGCCGAATATACACGGCTTGACTCTTCCACCAGCCGCTTACGAGTGAGCGATTTACCTATCGCAAAGTGACTAGCACTTGGGTTAGCAATCACTTCAACACCTTGGTTGAAGAAACGTTCTGAAGTTCGGTCGGCAACCCAGGCATCTTCGCAGATTTCAAAACCGACTTTGACACCGTTAACACTGTAAACCAGATTGCCAACGCGCACAGGTGGTGTCCCCTCTTTGAGTACCACCGTCGCGTTTTTATCTCGAGTCCATGGCGTAAACCAACGTTGCTCATAATGAAGACCATTCGCAGCTAAATTACGCTTTAAAGAGATCCCTTGAATCCCCTCATGCGTAAGCAGCGCAACACCGTTGTAAACACGATTGTTGATCATCACGGGTAAGCCAACCGACACCGCCATGTTATTGGGAATCGACTGCACTAATTCGAAGACACTTTTAAGCGCACGCTCAGAGACATGAGGGCTGTGAAAGAAATCTTCACAACCGTAGCCAGAAATGCATAACTCTGGCGTAATAAGAAGCTCCGCACCGACTTCATTCGCTCTATCGATGGCTTTCTGAATGTTATGCAGGTTTCCACTCCAATCCATTGGAGTCTGGTTTAATGAGCATGAGCTAATACGCAGTTTCTTCACAAGACTTCCTTTCCTCAACTTCTGGCCTTAAGCCAATACTCAATAAGTATTAGTGATTGAAACGAAAATGACCAAACGTGGGCGTAATTTATCCTTTTCCAACAATAGTATGGAGTGCGAGTGTGATCGCGGTTAGTGACTATTCTGTCATGTATTATGGCTTGATATCTTCGATTATTCGACTATGAGTTAAACATAGCTTCCACTCCACTCTGACCATAATTAAGCAAGAGAAGTCATGCAATTACACGAGAAACTAGCACAAAGGATTGTAGATAGGGCTCAGAAAATCATTAAGTACCCTCTCAATGTAATGGACGAAACAGGGATCATCATTGCTTCGACGAATCCCGCCCGAAAATATCAGAAACACGGCGGAGCGGTTCTTGCCTTAAGTGAACTTAAGACAATTGAAATTTCAGAAAATATGCTGCCTGAATTTCCTCATGTAAAACCGGGGGTCAACTTACCCATCGTGTTTAATGAAGAACCCATTGGTGTTATTGGTATTTCTGGCCCATTGGACGAAGTACGTCCATTTGGTGAAATGGTGAAAATGGCGGCTGAAATGGTGGTTGAATACACCTCGATGATGGAAATGACTCGTTGGAGTGAACGTAAACTGGAGGAGTTGCTACTTGAATGTATCGACAGAAATGCCTCACAAGAACACATCATCAATATGGCCGCTCAGTTGAAGGTTGATATTTTTCACAACCATGCAATCTGTGTTATTGAAGTGGAAAACACGGAAAACCAAAAAGAAGTCAGTCAGGTTCTTAATAACTGGTCACGTAAGCGACTTAAAGCGGAATACTCTTACACCACGAGTCTGGTGTTGTTGAACGTGTTCGACTCTGAATTTGAGTCTGACAAAACCATTGATGATTGGCAAAGTATTATAGGTTATCTTACAGACTCACTGAAAGTCCCTTTTCACTGCTCATTAGGTGCGGTCTATAACAAGCCAGAAGAACTTCCGTTTGCCTTTGAAAGTGCTATGGCCGTTATGAAGAGTGGCCAGAGGCTGCAACCAAAAGCGCGTTTTTATCTGTATAAAGAGTTCGAGCTACCGGCTCTATTCGAGGGGAGCTTATCTCACTGGCAACGAGACAAGCTTTCCACTCATGGGCAACAGTTGGAACTGAATGACGCAACGCTCATTCATACGATTTTGTGCTGGTTTGAAAATAATTGTGATATTAAGCAAACATCAGCCAAACTGTATATCCACCCTAATACGTTACGCTATCGTATGAAACGAGTAGAGGAAATTTGCGACATTAACTTACATCACTTTAGCGACATGTGCCGCTTGTATTTTAGTTTGATTTTATAGTGTTAACGTTTGAGCTGTTGTCCTAACTTTAGGGCAGCAGCAATGTTGAAGGAACTACGAATGACATTCGCTTTGGCCTGAGCCACGATTTCGTTAAACGTCGTAATTTTGTAAACCGTGTCAAACGCCGCATCGATACCATGAGAGTACACTTCCTCAAAGTCATCAGCTAATGCGCCGGCAATAGCTATCACTGGTAAATTATAACGTTTAGCAATATTGGCGACGCCAACGGGCACCTTACCGTTGATACTCTGGCTATCGAGACGACCTTCACCCGTAATAACCAAATCGGCATCTTGGACTAACTCTTCCAGTCCTACCGCTTCCGTCATGATGTCGATACCTGGACGCAGATCCGCATTTAAAAAGGCGCAGAATGCCGCTCCCATACCACCCGCGGCACCTGACCCTGGTATATCGATTATTTTCTTATCCAGGTCCCGTTCAACCACTTCAGCGAAATTGGTCAGTGCTGCGTCAAGGCGCACAACCATTTCTGTTGTGGCTCCCTTTTGTGGTCCATAAACATATGACGCACCATTAGTACCCGTTAATGGATTGGTGACATCACAGGCCACTTCGATCCAACATTCGCTCAAGCGAGGGTCAAGCTCACTGACGTCAATGTGTGCCAGGGTCTCCAGCGCTAAACCACCATAAGGAAGTTCTCTGCCCTGCTCGTCTTGAAACGACACGCCCATCGCCTGCATCATGCCACAACCTGCGTCATTGGTCGCACTGCCACCAATACACAAAATAAGGTGTCGAATGCCCTGTTCAAGCGCATGTTCAATCAACTGTCCCGTTCCATAGCTGGTCGTCGTGTAAGGATTACGTTGCTCTGCAGGAATGAGCTCAATGCCACTTGCAGCGGCCATCTCAATGAATGCCGTCTTTCTGTCACCAGAAATACCATAAAATGCCTGATGTGGTTCTCCCAACGGACCAACAACCTGTGTTGTCACCAGATGACCACCAGAAGCATCGACAAGGGCTTCGACCGACCCTTCTCCGCCATCAGCCGCCGGACATTTGATATATTGCCAGTCAGGAAAAACCCGCTTAAATCCGATTTCAATAGCCTCTGCGACTTCAATCGCACTGAGGCTTTCTTTATAAGAATCTGGAGCGATTACAATTTTCATCAATAGACACCAATCGATAAAAGGAAAGAGCAGCAGGTTCCCTACAAACCTGCTGCCAGACCATTAGCTCTCAATAGTAACCTGAGCTAATTTTTCATAGTGAAGCGCAAGCGCACTGTGGTCTTTAGTTTCTAGACCATCAGCTTTAAGCGCCTGCATCATTTCCATCACTTGAGCCGTTAATGGAAGTTGCGCGCCTACGCCATGTGACGTATCGAGCGCATTGGCTAAGTCTTTAATATGAAGGTCGATACGGAAACCTGGTTCGAAGTTACGATTCAGAACCATTGGCGCTTTCGCATCTAGTACCGTGCTACCCGCCAAACCACCACGGATCGCTTGGTAAACCAACTCAGGATCAACACCCGCTTTCGTTGCGAGCGCGAGCGCTTCAGACATGGCTGCAATGTTCAGCGCAACAATCACCTGGTTAGCAAGTTTAGTTACGTTACCCGCACCGACGTCTCCGGTATGTACAACAGAGCCCGCCATTGCTTTCATCACATCGTAGTACTCATCAAAGATTGCTTTATCACCACCAACCATGACGGACAACGTGCCATCAATCGCTTTTGGTTCGCCGCCACTCACTGGAGCATCGAGCATTTTCATGCCTTTTTCTGCAAGCGCTGCAGCAATTTCCTGACTTGCTAATGGCGCAATAGAGCTCATGTCGATAAGCGTTAGCCCTTCTCGAGCGCCTTCTATCAAACCGTTCTCGCCTAATGCCACTTCCTTAACATGTGGTGAGTTAGGCAGCATAGTGATGATCACATCACTCGCCTGTGCGATTTCTTTCGGAGAGGTTGCTAGTTCAGCCCCAGCATCAACCAGTTCCTTTACTGTATCTTGGTTGCGGTCCAGAACGACCAGAGAGTAACCCGCTTTTAGCAGGTTCTTACTCATTGGTTTGCCCATAATGCCCAGGCCGATAAATCCGATTTTCATAATGCTTCCTCTTACCTTAATTACTTAATAAACTTCTGACACAGAGCTTGTGTCGCTGCCTTAAACACCCCTAGATCGCTCCCGACTGCGACTAGGTTTGCCCCCCACTCGATATAACGCTGCGCGTCATCATGGACCGGTGCCAAAATGCCGATCGTTTTACCTTTTGCCTTACCTTTTTCAAAAATCGTCTGGATAGCGTCTTGTACATCCGGGTGATTAGGGTTACCCAGATGCCCTAAAGCCGCGGCTAAATCACTCGGCCCAACAAATACACCATCGATACCATCAACGGCTAAGATGTCGTCCAGATTATCTAGCGCTTGTTGGCTCTCGATTTGAACAACGACACAAATGTTGTCATTAATATTTTTGAAGTAGTCTGGGATCGTGCCGTAGCCGTTGCTGCGGTGGCCGACAGATACACCACGAATGCCTTCTGGTGGATAACGAGTAGCCGCTACCGCAAGCTCTGCTTGTTCTTTCGTTTCCACAAACGGTACGATCAGGTTGTAAAAACCAATGTCTAGCAGACGTTTAATGACCGTGACATCATTCACTGGTGGACGTACTACTGGCACGCTGTCACTGTCTTTCAACGCCATCAGCTGTGGAATAAAGGTTTGCACATCGTTTGGTGCGTGCTCACCATCAAGTAGAATCCAGTCGAACCCTGCTAGTCCCAGAACTTCGGTCGTAATTGGGCTTGCCAACGCACTCCAGCAACCAATACGTTTTTCTTGATTAAGCAAAGCGGCTTTAAATTTATTTGGGTAAATATTTTCGTTCATTCCGTTGTCCTCACTGTGCTTAGCGAACCAAGCAAGGTTTCTTGTTATCAAATTTCCAATCTGGGATCAGGTACTGCATACCAAGGGAGTCATCACGAGCACCTAAGCCCATGTTTTTGTACAGCTCGTGAGCTTTTTCAACCTGAGCCATGTCGATATCAATACCCAGACCTGGCTTATCCGGTACAGCAACAAAGCCACCTTTAATTTGTAGAGGCTCTTTAGTAAGGCGCTGATTGCCTTCCTGCCAGATCCAGTGAGTGTCAATAGCAGTAATCTCACCAGGTGCCGCTGCTGCAACCTGCGTAAACATCGCTAGTGAAATATCGAAGTGATTGTTTGAATGAGAGCCCCAAGTTAGACCCCATTCGTGACACATCTGAGCCACGCGAACTGAACCTTCCATTGTCCAGAAGTGTGGGTCAGCTAATGGGATATCGACTGACTGTAGCGAAATGGTGTGACCCATTTGACGCCAGTCTGTCGCGATCATGTTAGTTGCAGTTGGTAGACCAGTTGCTCGGCGGAATTCGCTCATCACTTCACGGCCCGAGTAACCTTGCTCAGCACCACATGGATCTTCTGCGTAAGCCAGCACATCTTTCAGCTCTTTACCTACACGGATTGCTTCATCCAATGACCACGCACCATTCGGATCTAGGGTAACTCGAGCTTCAGGGAATCGACTTGCCAGAGCTTTAATCACTTCGGCTTCTTCTTCAGCGCGTAATACACCACCTTTTAGTTTGAAGTCGTTAAAGCCGTATTTTTCGTATGATGCTTCAGCCAAACGCACCACACCTTCTGCTGTGAGCGCTTCCTCGTGGCGAACACGGTACCAATCACAGCTCTCATCTGGCTGACTCTGGTACGGTAGGTCTGTTTTATTGCGGTCGCCGATAAAGAATAAGTAACCCAGCATTTCAACCTTGTCACGCTGTTGTCCTTCGCCAAGAAGTGACGCCACTGATACATTTAACGCCTGACCCAGCAGATCCAACATTGCGGATTCAATTGCTGTTACCGCGTGGATAGTTGTGCGTAAGTCAAAAGTTTGAAGGCCACGACCACCCGCATCACGATCAGCAAAAGCGTAGCGAACCTGGTTCATGATATTTTTATATTCACCCAGACCACGGCCAATAATAAAACCTTTCGAGTCTTCCAGGGTCTTGCGGATACTCTCTCCCCCAGGTACTTCACCCAGACCAATATTTCCTGAGTTGTCTTTCATAATCACAATATTACGTGTGAAGTACGGAGCATGTGCACCACTTAAATTCAGTAGCATACTGTCATAGCCGGCAACCGGAACAACCAACATACTTTCAATTACAGGCATACCTTTATCAAAATTCATAATATTCACCATTAAGCTACTTTCTTATTCGCGTGCGAGTGTTTTTTTGATTTAACGACCGAGCGAATCGCATAAATAATTGAAGCCAGAATAATTACCCAGAGGAACATTGCGATTGGGCTTTTCGTAAAGAACACTGACAACGTGCCGTATGACTCGATACTCTTTACAAAATAAACTTCTGCTGACTTGCCTAAAATAAATCCAATAATGAATGGAACCACTTCCAATCCCAGCTTCGGAGCTAACACACCGAATACACCAAACAGAATCAGAGTCCAGACATCAAACATAACCCCATAGTTGATCGCGTAAGCGCCGATAACACACATCATTACGATGATTGGGTACAGAATGTATTTCGGAATCATGACCACTTTCGCTACGTGACGTATCGCGAAGAACATAATGGCGAACATTACGAAGTTAGCGAAAAACAGCGAGATGATCATAAAGTCCCAGGTTTCTAGGTTCTCCGTGATAAACAAAGGACCGACTTGAATACCTTGCAAAGTAAAGGCACCAATTAAAACCGCCGTTGTTGAGTCACCAGGAATACCTAGCGAAAGCAGCGGAATCAAAGCACCACCAGTTAGGCCATTGTTCGCAGATTCCGAAGTAATGATGCCCTCTGGAGAGCCTTTACCCATCTCGTCTTTGTTCTTACTGATATTTTTCTGTTGGGTGTAAGCCAGTACTGAAGCCGCACTGCCTCCGATACCAGGTAGCATGCCAACAAACGTACCAATTGATGAAGAACGGATTAAGTTAAATGTCTGCCCCTTAAACACTTTCCAGTCAAAGCGAGCTTTTTTGTCTAACTTGATCATGTCACTTTTGATATCGCCATTTTTGTTATTGCAGCAGGCAATAATAATGGTAGCGAGACCAAACAGACCAATAAGCACAGGTAGCAGCGAGAAGCCAAAACTTAACTGCTCTTCCAACATCTGTGGCATGAGTCGGTATTCACCATTACCACCAACAGAAATATCGTAAGCGCCGACCAAACTAAACAAAATACCCAGCAAACCACTGAAGATACCCATCAAATGGTGCTTAGAAAGGGAAGAAATTACCGATAAAGCCAGAAAGATGAGCAGGAACTTTTCAACCGTAGAAAACTTAATAGCAAAGTTCGCTAAAAACGGGGCAAAGAAGTACAGTACTGCTGCACTAAACAGGCCACCGAACAGTGATGAAGCAACCGCTACTTTTAATGCTTTCTCTCCCTGGCCTTTTTGTGCCATTGGGTAACCATCAAACGTCGTTGTAATAGAAGATGGTGTACCAGGAATGTTCAACAATACTGCAGGTACTAGTCCTCCAGAAATACCCCCCACATACAAGCCAATTAATAGCGCTAAACCATCAGTTAAGCCTAGTGAATAGGTTAACGGTAGACATACAGCTACAGCCAACGTGGCTGTCATACCGGGAATCGAACCAAATATAATACCTATTAAAACGCCTATAGTGCTTAATAGAAACAAATTGGCTGATAAGTGCGATAAAATTTCCATATGATTATCCACATTCAAGTTATATATTGCTTAATTTAAGGAAGGGTAATTGAAAACAGTTGCCCTAAAACCAACCAAGCTATAACAGGTGACAAGATAGAGTTAATGCTAATAAAAATAACTTTTCTCTTCGTAATTTCTTTTTCAATAAGAAAAGGAATCACAAAAAGAAATGGAATGGTTGCTATTAAAAAGGCATAACCTGTATTCGGAAATAACTCGCTAAGCGCTTCCATACTTAGAATGTAAACACTAATTAAAGCGAGAAACAGGTAAGCTTTATAGTTATCTTTATTAAGCAAAGTTTTAAAAGAAAACCCTTGAATCGATTTGATTATGGTTTTTCTTTCTTTCACCAAGATAATCACTAACAAAAATACTAAGCAGGTAATGATAATTTTGGGAAAAAACCAATGCGATTGATCGAAGTTGATACTTACATCTAACATATCGTTTTCCTTGTATAGGGTAGTTTTTGATTTTATGAAGCTAGTATAGAACTATCAGATGTGTCAGCGCTTTAGTAAAACGTACAAAAATACCCCCTACTTAACTCAAGATCTTGTAGAGTTGAACAATCTTATGTGACATCAACAAAATATAACTTAAAGCTTTGTTTTTAAAGAGATAATATGAAATTAAGACAAAATAACTCATTGTAGATCACGTCTTTTTGTAGCAAATTACAAAACGAGACAAATATGTCACAAATTACAAAAACAGGGATCACTACAAGTCATAATTTATTTTAAAATTTAAAAAATATTTTATGGTTAAGTCTTATGAAAACACTGCCCGTTAGATACACACTGGTTTTGATGCTGATGTTAGCCACCAGTATATTTTTTGGAGCGCGCTCTATTCTTTCTATTTCTGGGGATAGTATTAGTGAAGAGCTTTCTTTATCCACCATACAGCTTGGATATCTGTTTTCCTCATTTTCTGTGACCTACGTCTTATTTCAAATCCCATGTGGGCTGTTATTAGACAAATTGGATACCAAAAAACTGTATTTATTCTTCTTGATCTTTTGGTCGCTCGTCAGTATCGGAACATTTTCCGTTTCCTATATCCCTAATGAATTTTGGCTGTTTATTCTAATTTTTGCTTTTAGACTGATGATGGGGTTGTTCGAAGCACCAATATTTCCGGCGAACAGTCGAATTGTTTCTCGGTGGTTCCCAAGACACGAAATTTCGTTAGCATCCGCAATTTTTGGCTCTTCACAATACTTATCAATATTCATTTTCTCCCCGCTGATTGCTTGGGTCACCTATAACCAGGGCTGGCAATTTAACTTTCTCTATATGGGCGGGGCTGCGCTAATACTCGGACTGCTGTTAAAAAGTTGGCTGCATTGGCCAAAACAGCATCCATTTATATCAATTCAAGAACGTGACTACCTTGAGCAACACTTAACGCCAGCTGCACACTCAACTCAGTTCGATAACAGTGGCACTTTACAGCGGATAAAGTTTCTTTTGACCAACCGTACTATGTTAGGGGTTTGCCTTGGCCAGTACTGTATGAATGCGATTACTTTTTTCTTTTTGACTTGGTTTCCCATCTACTTACTTGAAATGAAAGAGATATCGCTACTTAAAGTCGGTATCATCGCTTCAATACCTGCGTTATTTGGATTTTTGGGCAACCTGAGTGGTGGCTATATTTCTGATCGAATGATTCGTATGGGAATGAGTACAGCGACAGCACGAAAAACACCCATAATAACGGGGATGGTGTTGTCGACAGCGATGCTTCTGGCCTTATTTACCGATTCAGAATTTTGGATCGTTGTCTGGATGTCAGTGGCATTCTTTGGCAAAGGTTTCAGTTCACTAGGTTGGACAATCGTTGCTGATATCGCTCCTCGTCCGTTATATGGATTATGCGGTGGCATCTTCAATACATGTGGCAACTTATCTGGCATCATCACGCCAACGATCATCGCGTATGCCATCGATGCTAGTGGAATTTTTGACTTTGCACTCTATATCACCGGCCTTCACGCTATTCTTGCCATCGTCTGCTTCATATGGCTAGTTGGCGATTTAAACAAGATTGCAGAGTAATAGCCCTCCGCTTTGGTTTACATGCTGAATAATGTAAAAAAGCCCACTTAACGTGGGCTTTGTGGATCAACCTAGTTCAGGTCAATTTAATCTACTGCCTTAACTAAGTAATCATGAAACAATACTGTAAAACTTCATGTCTTCCGCCAGCCTTTCATGCTGATCTTTTACCACCTCATCTGGCACATCTTTCTTGTATTCATTACAACATTGGTTGGTCATCACCATACTAAATACTCGATACCCTCTCTCTTCTGCTAACGCGTAGAAGTAATCCATGTCCGCACATGTCGAGAAAGTGTTTGTGACCGCAATCGTTTGAACATCTTTGTCCATCAGCTCTTTTACACCATTGCGACAAAATTCGTCTGCAAAAGGTTTTAGCTTTTCATTCCACTTGTTCTGACCGTAATGTCTATAGTAGTCCCAACATGAAACAATGTTGTCGTCATCTAATAGGGTTTTGATGAATTCAGTTTTACCTGTACCGAATGGACCACGAATAATGTAAAGGTTTTTCATGATACGTCCTCACATAAGTTAATTTGGAACTACATAAAATAGTTAAATAAGTCACGAACCAGATAGCACTCAGGCAAACTAATATAGAAAAATTGAGAGTAATCCGTTTTAGTGTCAAATAAGCCCACCGAAGTGGGCTTTAATGTGACAGTGACTAATCAGTAATATTATCCAATACTTCTTTGTATTTATCGTTTTTCTCTTGCAGGTGTTTCAGTGCATCTTCTGAGTTGCGATAGTTTGGCACAAAGAACGCTTTTTCAAATATTTTTTGGATCTTTCCTTCATCGTAAATCTCTTTCAGAGCTTTATCGATATAAGCAATTTTCTCTTTTGACATATTCTTGTTGTACAAGAAGAAAAACTCTTTATCGAAAGTAAAGTTTGTTGTCGCATCCATAGGTACTACGACATTCGGCTCAGCGTATGAATAAATTTGATCTTGGCTTAATTCCCCAAAACCGTTTGTATTCACTTTTGCGATAGTATCCTTGGTCGAAGTCAGCCAAACAAACTTCATCGCTTTTTGATCAGATTCAGGTAAGCGGGTGAACTGTTCGTTCGCTGGTAAACTACCTTGAATCATATCGGCTAAGCCATCAAATAACTGTTGGTTTTTATCCGCTTGAGAGCCTGTATTTACCGCAACTAAGTTCTTCTCTTGGCCTGGATATTTCAGTTTAATCGCGTTTTTCACCGCACTATAACCAATCTCAGAAACGCCGCCTGGCTGAATCGCTACGCGAATGGTTTCGCCACTACCTGCCGCATCAATTACCTCTTCCAAAGTGTTGTAAGGAGACTTTTTCGGTAACAGGTAAGCGTTGGCAGGGTTCGTAGCAAACGTAGGACCAATGATGTACTCGTCGAATATATCGTAGTAACCGCGAGTGCCGTACAAATTACCCAGATATGACTGATCGTGGAAAATCATAATAGTGCTGCCGTTTCTGACTCGCTTCAGAGTGCTGAATGCTGCACTAGAGCCTACCGCATCTACTTTGATGTTCGCGTCTAGTTTTTTTGCCAATTCTTCAGAAACAATGGCAGCCGCTTGATATGTATCCCCGCCCGTGGATTTTGAACCAATAACTACGCGAACGTTGCCGAAGTTAGGTTTGTCCGCGCTGATTGCGACCATAGGTAACGCCATTAAAGACAGAGCAATGGCATTTCTCACAAATTTTTTCATATCTTCCTCTCGTTTCACGTTAAATGTAGGTTTTATAAGTATTCATTAAGTTATTGGAGCGGGGTTAAATACCGCAAGTGCATTATGTAGCCCCCATTGATCGGAATATGTTTGTTTTTCACCGCTGGCGACAGCCAAAATGTGATTAAAAATTTCCCAGCCCATTTCTTCGAGTGTGTTTTCTCCCGTAGCAACGGTGCCCGCGTTAATATCCATCAAGTCATGCCAGCGTTTTGCTAAAGACGTTCGCGTCGCCACTTTGATCACTGGTACAGCTTCAAGTCCATAGGGAGTACCACGCCCGGTCGTGAACACCTGTACGGTAATACCGGATGACACTTGCTGCGTTCCACATACGAAATCACTGGCTGGTGTTGCAGCGAAAATCAAACCTTTCTTAGTAGGACGTTGTCCAGGAGAAAGGACTTCAACAATTGCACTACTTCCAGACTTCGCAATAGAGCCCAATGCCTTTTCAACGACGTTTGCCAAACCTCCTTTTTTGTTGCCCGGAGAGGGATTTTCTCTTCGGTCTGTTTTGCCTAAGCTTAGGTAGTTGTCATACCAAGCCATTTCTTCCATTAAACGCTTACCAACCTCTTCATCCGCACAGCGGGGACCAAGCAAGTAAACTGCATCACGAACTTCGGTCACTTCAGAAAACATTACAGTAGCGCCACAGCGAACCAATAAATCAGAGGCATATCCAACGGCTGGGTTTGCCGTTACACCAGAAAATGCGTCACTGCCACCACATTGCATTCCTACAACCAGTTCAGACACCGGGCAATCTTCGCGTTGGCGTTGATTGAGCTTTTCCAGATGTTTCTCTGCCGTCGCGAGAATGCTACGAACCATGGACTGAAAACCGACGTGGTTGTCGCTCTGAAGAGAAATGATGCTGTCTGGCTCTATTTCGATCGCCTGTACGTCATCGGTCCCTTTGAGCAATTTTTCTGGTTGTAGCTTTTCACAACCCAAGCCCACGACCATGACCTGACCACCGAAGTTCGGATTTAGCGCTAGATTATGAATGGTTCGGATAGGTACAACTGCGGCAGGTGCATTAATTGCAACACCACAGCCATATAAGTGATTGAGAGCAACAACACCGTCAACATTAGGATATTTAGGCAATAAATCACGCTTAATTAGATTTACAACGTAATCTACGACACCCGCCACGCAGTGAACACTGGTTGTAATGCCTAACAAGTTTTTCGTACCCACACTACCATCCGGATTACGGTAACCTTTAAACGTGTAATCTGTTAACGGAGGCAAAGGCTCAGGGATACGGGTAGCAAGTGGAATATCGTCCAGCGGCGGGGCTTCAGGAATATCAACGAGAAACTCGTTAATCCATCCACCTTTGGGGATAATTGCATTCGCATAACCGATGACTTCACCGTAACGTAAAATTCGGTCTCCAGGGTTGAGATCCTCTAAGGCGACCTTATGCCCCTCAGGGATATCTTCCTGCAAAGCGAACTCGTCATTGAACAGAGTACCTTTCGGTAACCCTCCGTCATTGACAACAATGGCTACATTGTCATTTGGGTGAACTTTTATGTAACGAGGCGACACATTTTTCATAGTAGGGTTTCTTGTTTTGAATCGACTCATTAAAAACTAAATCATCAGCATCAACTTAACATCAGAACTCTTATCAAAAAGCTCACTTTTTATTCATTGCTCTTTTGTTATAAATTACAAACACAGCGACAAATATCACAATGAAGAGGCAGAAATTGGACTTTAGTCTAATATTTATAACTTACAGAATAATTTTAATTTATAAAATTTAGTTACAAAGCATGCGTCAGATCACAATATTATTTCATTTACAAATTTACTTTTAACTTCTACATATAAAACCAGCGAGTTTTATAAAGTTAACATTATTAGTAATTATTCATTCAAAAAATAATATTAAAAAATTACACAAAACACTTTTCAATTAATTAACTTTCAGATTAATGTATATAACATCGTAAATAATTAGCTTTTTACATCTTCCTATATTTATTTCGTATTTGCCTGTAAAAATTCAGTGATTATTATTTTCGTATTGCGTTGTGACATTTCGTCACCGAAAGCCTAGGGTTAATACCACTCAAAAACAGCCAGTTAAGGAGAGCTCATGAAGCCGAAAGTTGTACTTTACAAAACCATTCCTGACCAAGAGTTGGCTCAATTAAACAACCATTTTGAAGTCACTTTGTTCAACGGCGTGAATGGCAACAACAAAGACGCCTTCTTCGCTGCTATTGAGAGTGCCGATGGGATCATCGGCTCTGGAGTCACGATACCAAATGCAGTAATAGATCGAGCATCAAACCTTAAAGCGGCTGCTACTATCTCTGTTGGTACAGATCACTTTGATCTCACCTACCTAGCGAATCGGGGGATTCCGTTGATTCACACCCCAGGCGTCCTTAATGAAACCGTCGCTGATACTGTCATTTTGCTGGCATTGGGCGCAGCTCGCCGGGCCGCAGAACTTTCCATTATGGTGCGTGAGGGGAAATGGCTCAAAAATCTCACAGAAGAACATTTCGGCGTAGATTTACATGGAAAAACCATGGGTATAGTGGGCATGGGACGTATTGGTTGCGCGGTCGCAAAACGTGCTCACCACGGTTTTGGCATGTCCATTTGCTATTACAATCGATCAGAAAATAGTGAAGCAGAACAGGAATTTAATGCAGAGCGTTTGCCACTAGATCAACTGTTACAAAAATCGGATTTTGTTGTCATGCTGGTGCCCTTGAGTGCTGAAACTGAACAAATGATTGGCAAAAAAGAGCTTGATCAGATGAAGTCCAGCGCCATTTTCGTCAATGCAGCTCGAGGGAAAGTAGTCGATGAACAAGCCTTGATAGAAGCGTTACAGCAAGGTGTGATTCGTGGAGCAGGTCTAGATGTATTTGAAGTCGAGCCACTACCATCATCTTCTCCTCTGACTCAGTTAGACAATGCATTTTTGCTCCCTCACATAGGTTCTGCCACAGCAGAAACCCGATTAAGTATGGTCCAATGTGCTGTCGAAGGATTTATTGCAGCAATGCATGGCGACTATTCAAAAAGCTGTGCAAACGCCCATCTTTTAAATCAGTAATTATTGATCAGTAGGCAATGTCACTCAGGATAAGAACTTTGAGATTCTTATCCTGATTTTTCTGCTATCCAGAGAAAAGAATCATCGAATGGCAATCCTTCCCTCATGCTGGTTAACAGGTGCGGGAAAGGCTTTGTCTAGCTCTCGAATATCCTCTTCGGTCAGTACAATTTTTACTGAATCTAGATTCTCTTTCGTACGTGCAATCGAGCTGGACTTGGGAATCGCAACCACGCCTTTTTGTCGAATCAGCCAGGCTAATGCGATTTGAGCGGCCGTCGCTTGGTGACGTTCCGCGATAGTTATCAGTTCTGGATGGTGTACCAAAGCGCCCTGATCGAGTGGGCAGTACGCCATCATCGCCATGTTGCGTTTGTCGCAAAACGGTTTCACAGCCCACTCCGGTTCACGATGCGAAAGGTTATAGAGTACTTGATCTGTTGCGCATAGCCCAACCTTGTCAGCCGCGCAAAAATCTTCCAGCTCATCGATATCAAGATTACTCACCCCATAGTCACGAATTTTACCTTGGGTTTTTAGCTGATAAAGTGCTTCCAGCGTTTCCTCAAACGGGACGGTACCCGACCAATGCAGCAGATAAAGATCGAGATGATCCGTATTCAAACGGGTCAAGCTTCGCTCACAAGCCGCAATTACGCCTTCTCTGGAGGCGTTGTGGGGATAAAACTTACTAACCACATACAATCTGTCGCGATATCCAGCCATTGCCTCACCAGCAATA
This sequence comes from Vibrio sp. dhg, assembly GCF_003443775.1. Taxonomy (NCBI): domain Bacteria; kingdom Pseudomonadati; phylum Pseudomonadota; class Gammaproteobacteria; order Vibrionales; family Vibrionaceae; genus Vibrio; species Vibrio sp. dhg. The sequence continues at coordinate 558,940 of NZ_CP028944.1, forward strand.
CGTTCGGCTTCACCTTCGCCATACATTTCTGCACAATCGATTAACTTCGCGCCATATTCAATACCAAAGCGTAACGCGTCGATTTCCTGTTGTCGCGATCGTGGGTCCTCGCCCATGTACCAGCTTCCCAGCCCCAACTGTGGTATCACGTTACCACTGGGTAAAATAAATTCAGCCATCCCACCTTCCCTGCGCTTTATATTTTGTGTCGCTCGGCATTAATCCGTGCAGTCTGCGAATCACTTGATTTGGGTTACACATATAGAAATGTAGGCGTGTTCTCGCAGCTCGTAAACAAGCAATTCAATCAACCATTGCCACGATGTAATCCGCCAAGTCAATGCACCACTTAAGGTCAAAGGTTCTATATCCCTCACCAGTTTGGTTCGAATATCGACCCTATTCCGGCAACATAAATGCACTGAATCATCAATCTATATAGAAACATAGCGAATTTCTAAGCTGGCATACTTCTGGCTTAGTCACTTTGCTTTTAATGGTTTTCGGTTGTTACATACACTACTCTATTGACAAGGGCTTACGCAGATAAGTCAAAAACCATGGGTATCAAACATATTCAATGGAGTGACTTATGAACCACAAATCGAACGTTCTATACTTAAAGAATACTGAACCATTTTCTTCTGACTCGATGCCGAAAACGATGGCGATACGTGCGAGCTTGCTCCACTTTCTCGAAGATCCTGCCAAGGTCACCAACCCCAAACACGCTTTTCAATATTTTGAAGACGGTCTGTTAGTCGTTGAAGATGGTCTCATCAAAGACGTGAAAGCGTTTAGCGATTCAGATATAACTCAATATGCCGACATCGTGGATTATCGCGGCAAACTTATCGTGCCAGGCTTTATTGATACTCACATTCACTACCCTCAAACAGAGATGATTGCTTCGTATGGCAAACAACTACTCGAATGGTTAGAGAATTATACCTTCCCAACCGAGAAGCAGTTTGAAGACAAAATACATGCAAAAGTGATCTCCCGATTCTTTATTAATGAGCTGCTAAAAAATGGCACCACCAGCGCTTTAGTATTCGGTACGGTTCATCCCGAATCCATCGACGCTCTGTTTGAAGAAGCGCTTGAGAAAAACATGCGTATTATCGCCGGTAAAGTCATGATGGATCGCAATGCACCGGACTACCTACTCGACACGCCAGAGTCCAGTTACAAAGACAGCAAGGCACTGATTGAGAAATGGCATAATCACAAACGCCTTCAATACGCCATTACCCCAAGGTTTGCTCCTACGTCGTCGCGTGAGCAATTAACAGCAGCTGGCAAACTCAAAGCAGAATTCCCAGATGTTTACGTTCAAACCCACCTCTCTGAAAGCAAAAATGAAGTGGAATGGGTGAAGTCTCTTTTCCCTGAACACGAAGACTATTTTTCTGTCTACCAACACTACGGTCTGGCTGGTGATCGCTCCGTCTTTGCCCATGCGATTCATCTCACTGAACGGGAGTGGAATGCGTTTGAGGACACGGATTCTGTAATCTCGTTCTGTCCTACCTCGAATCTGTTTCTTGGTAGTGGGCTTTTCGACTTAGAGAAAGCCGAACAGAAGAATGTACGCGTGGGATTAGGGACTGACGTGGGTGCTGGCACCAGTTTTAGCCAGTTCCAAACCTTAAATGAAGCTTATAAAGTCATGCAGTTACAAGATAAAAAACTGTCCCCATTTAAAGGATTATATCTCGCGACTCTTGGCGGGGCGAAATCACTCAGTATCGACGACAAAGTTGGTAACTTTGAAATAGGCAAAGAAGCCGATTTTGCAGTCTTAGACTGGGCCGCAACAGACTTACAACACCTTCGACAGCAACATGCGAAAAGTTTAGAAGATAAGCTGTTCGCGCTGATGATATTAGGGGATGATCGAAACGTAGATGCCACCTACGTTGATGGTAAGTTGGTCTATTCCTCCACCGATCACTTAGTGACAACACTAACCTAAAGCGAAATCCCCCATCTGATGGGGGATTTTCTTACTCGGCTTCCCTGATACGCAGAGATCTTTGCGGCGCTCGATTTACGTTGAGTGTAAATATGTCTGGGCGAGAGTAATGGCCTGCAACGTCGAAAGAGCGTCTGGCGGCAGCAACTTTATCTGTATCAATATCGCAATACAAAATCCCTTCCTCTTCATGCAATGGGGCAACTAACGTCTCCCCGCCGGGGGCGATGACGGTGGAGTCTCCGCCGTTAATCCACTCGTTTTTATCAGGATAGAGGGTTTCTTTTTCTGGGAAGTCATCAGGCAGATCGTTAACTCTCAACAAATTACCACTGCCGACAACGTAGCATCTGCCCTCTCTGGCGATATGGCGCAAGCTTTCAGTCCAGTCGGAGCCGCTGTCATAAGTAGGCGCAATGTAGATTTCGACGCCCTGAGCATAAAGCGCATAACGTGCCAACGGCATGTAATTTTCCCAGCAAACGAGTGCGCCAATCCTGCCAACCGGTGTGTCTATTACCCGTAATCCAGTCGCATCACCAAAGCCCCATACCATTCTCTCTGGGTTAGTCGGCATCAGTTTTCGATGAACATTGATGAGATTGCCCTCATGACAAACCGTGATGTAAGTGTTGTATAGCGTTGTTCGGCTGACGCTGGAGTCGCGTTCATTAATGCCGCATACAACCGTGACGTGATGACGCTTTGCCGCTTCATAAATCGGCTCTAAATCCGATGAGCTTAAATCAACCGCGTTGCTCATTAAGCGTTGATAAAGACTGTCTGTTGTCCCCCAATCTTTACCAGGGCGCAAACGCCATAACCAGACAGGATAACCAGGAATAAAGGCTTCAGTAAAAACAACAAGCTCTGCGCCGTTATTGGCAGCAGACTGAATACTTTCAACCACCAACGCGATGCTCTGCTGCTTATCTAAAAATCCAGACGCACGTTGAACCACAGCTAACTTTTTCATGACTACACCTCCCTCAGAAACTCGGTTCTCACTCTATTAATGAGCAAACTTTTTAATGTGCAATATCAGTTTAGGTGTGCAAAAATTAAAACGTTATCCCCAAAAAATGCCCATTAACTGTGCAAAAATGCACACAAGGACGGTTTGTATGAACTGGGATGATCTAAAGATATTTTTGGCCGTCGCTCGCCGTGGTTCTGTCAGTGGTGCAGGCGCTGAGCTTGGGGTACAACACTCCACCGTTTCAAGACGCCTTCGAGCAATGGAAAACAAGCTTGGCGTGCGCTTAGTAGAGCGTATGCAAGGAGGCTATGGACTGACGCTCGCGGGTGAAAAACTCAGAGCGACTGCCGAGCATGTCGAGCGAGAAGTACTCAACGCTGAAGACATGTTGTCTGGCCAAGATAAACTTCTCAAAGGCACGCTGCGAGTGACGGTCGTTCACCACATCGCATACGCTTTTTTCCTTCCCATATTTGCTCGTTTTCACCAAACGTACCCGGATATCGATCTGGAAATACAATCTTCAAACACGTACTTGAGTATGCCGCACCGAGAGACTGACGTCGCACTGCGAGTCACTAATAATCCAGCGGAAGTACTGATTGGTAAGAAGTTAATCACTTTTGCATCAGCGATATACGGCAGCAAATCTTATCTAGAGCATTTAAAGAAAACGGGCGACAAGCCAAATTGGATCGGAACTGAGTGCTGCGACTTCCACCGCGCCTGGACGAAAGAGGTCTGCCCGGAAGGAAAGCACGACTTCACCGTTGATGATACGGGATTAGCACATATGGCGATAAAACAAGGCGTCGGACTCTCTTTCTTACCCTGCTTTATCGGTGATTTTGATGACGAATTGGCTCGATACGATGAACAATTCTCTGCTTTCTATGGTCTGGATTTGTGGATGTTGCTCCACGAAGACCTAAGACATACCGAGCGTGTACGAGCGTTTCGAAACTTTGTCATTGAAGAAGTTGAAAAGCAGCGCGACAAACTGGAAGGTCGTTTGAGAAAAATTTAATCCAGCAATATCTCATAATGGCGTTCTACATTATTGGTCACTTTCCCCCAATGTGACTCCTTTACCCTTACTTGGTGAGCCTCAAATGCAGCCTCATCGACGAACTCTTCGTACACATCAAATCGCAATGAGTTTTCTGCACTTTGGGTAACGCGAAATGTAATGCAACCAGCTTCTTCCAACGTCAGGCGCTTATGTTTTTCTAGTTCTTGCTTTACCACCTGCAATTCCGATTCTGGCACCAAAATATGGCCTTTCAAGATCACTTTCGACATGGATTAACCTAATTACAATAACTTGTAGAAGTAAACTGTCGCTTCGAGCTCACCATTAGAGCTACGCGCGAATTGAGGAATTTGCCCTGCTTCGTTATAGCCAATAGCGCGATATAATGAGGATGCGATATCACCGAGTCGCGTGTCCAATACCAGTAAAGACAAACCGATTTCTGCAGCTGTATTTTCCATCAGTGACATCAGTTTTTTACTTACACCTTGCCCTCTCGCACTGGTTTTTACCATGAGCTTTTCAACTTCACCCCGGTGTGAACCGTTGGCTTTTGAGCACAGAGAAAGCTGGACTGCGCCAATAACGCTTCCGTTGTCGTAAGCTAAAAAGATCTTTCTGGAACCAGCCAGAAGATCCGCCTCTACCGACTGCCAATAAGCATCAACTTCCTGCTCATCAACTGGCGTTAAAAATCCGACTGACGCACCACTTTCTATGCAATCAGTAAGAAGCGCATGCAATTGAGCAACCAAACCAGTGATTGAACTGACTTCTTTTATGTCCACTTAACTTCCCTTGTTTAGACGAGCACGCTCAGTTTAATTAACAAACCGAGCGGTCAACGTGTACTAACTCTCTTTAATACTGTTCTGATACTTTAACGCGCACGCTTTGCAAATACATGCTTTTCTTCTTTTTTCTTCAGGAACTTGGGAAAGGAGCCCTTCGGGAAATTTTATCGACGGATCGTTACACCAACACGATTTACTGATGTCTTTATCACCTAAATTGAGACAGGAATTCGGCTGACCACACAGAGGGCATACAAGCGGGTCTGGAGTGACGGATTTGATTTTCACATGATATCCTTTAATTGACGACGCCCAGCTAAACAGCAAGTAACCAATAGCGATCAGAGGTACTAAACAAGGCTTGATTGTCGATTATAACCCACCAGCTAAATCCAAATAATTCCCCGTTGAGAATGACGACTTCTCAGACGCTAACCAATAAATGGCCTCAGCGACCTCTTCTGGCTTTCCGCCCCTTTGCAATGGAATGACACTTTTGAGCCTTTCAATTCTCTCGGGTTCTCCTCCATCCGCATGCATATCGGTATGAATTAAGCCAGGTCTCACGCAATTGACGCGGATACCTTCAGACGCGACTTCTAGGGATAAGCCTTTGGTTAATGTGTCGATCGCGCCTTTTGACGCCGCGTAATCGATGTATTCGTTCGGAGATCCAGAACGAGAAGCTCCGGAAGATACATTCACAATCACGCCACCTACCCCGCCATGGCGCGTAGACATGCGCTTAACGGCCTCGCGACAACATAAAAAGTAACTGGTGACATTATTGACGAGTATTGCGTTAATTCTGTCTGCCGTCATCTCTTCTAAACGCATCTGTGTCTTTAAGATACCGGCATTGTTCACTAGCACAGCAATTTGGCCTAACTCTTGGTCCACGGTAGAAAACAGTCGGGCAACATCCTCTTCTTGAGATACATCGGCCTGAACAGTAATGCATTTGCCGCCGTTACGGGTGATGGCTTCCGCTAACTGGGCTGCCGCTTCTGAATTGGATTTATAGTTGATGCATACCGCATATCCATTATTTGCAAAAAGTTGCGCGGTCGCTGCACCAATACCTCGGCCGCCACCCGTTATGATGGCCACTTTTTGTGTCGTCATGAATCCGTCCTGTTATAAAATGATTTTATTGATCACAGCAGCCAACACTTCCTGACGCAGGGCTACTTTTCTACACGCGTATTTCATCAAGCCAATACTGATGAAGGCCTTCTATATCAGCAGAACATAGCAGCGTGATACAACCTTTTAATTGGCTATCTGACCAGTTCCACCACTCCATTTCTAAAAGCATCGCAATTTGCTCAGAAGAGAAGCGGAATTTGATATGTTTCGCGGGGTTAGACCCAACCACTTCATAAGGTGCAACGTCTTTAGTGACAACCGCTCGGCTGGCAATGATTGCACCGTGGCCAATGGTAACACCAGACATGATCATGGCTTCTGAGCCTATCCATACGTCATTTCCCACCACCGTATTTCCCGCACATTGAAAACCATCCACTGCCTCGGCAAAATCTTCATTGTCTTGGTAGAAAAATGGAAAGGTACTTATCCAGTCGTTTCGGTGTCCCTGATTACCTGCCATCATAAAGACAGCACCTGAACCAATAGAACAGAAGCTGCCGATGATTAGCTTATCAACGTCATCTCTGTCAGGACTCAAATAACGCACGCAGTCATCAAAACTATGACCATGGTAGTAGCCTGAATAGTAACTATGACGTCCAGCGATAATATTAGGGTTAGTGATTTGATCTGTTAAAGGGATACCAGAAAATGGAGATTCAAAATAGTTCATGTTTTTGATTTACCTTTAAAATACGTAACACCAGATTAAGGCGCTAGAAACGAATCCATTGTGTCACATCTTTACAAACTACTAAATATTGAGATGTTTACGTAGAAACTTTCCAACCAGCGCGAATCCCGTACATACAGAAATGCTACGTTCTATAGATAAACCCTGTAAATTTCTTTAATCATTTCCCAGAAAACCAGCTATTAGGTACTTGAACCGCAACAACTTTGGCAGTGCAGCAGAGAACACCATCAGAAAAAAGTTCGCAGTTCACTGTCATCTTATTTCCGTTGATTTCTTCTACGATCGCCACCAACTCAACACCTTTATCAATGGGTACTGGCTTAAGGTAACTAACTTCTAATTTCCCTGTCGCGTACCATACTGCTTCACCTGAGCCAATTTCTCGTCCCTGTAACTGATAACCTTTGGCAATTGCGGTGCAGATACAATGGCAATCAATTACTGTAGAAATGATCCCACCATTTAGGAACTGTGTAGGACCTGCACAGTGATGAGCAGACGGAATAAATGTACAAGCGGATTTATTTTCCCCCACCCAATGGCTCTTAATTTGTAAGCCAGACGCATTCTCTGGTCCACAGCCAAAACAGTGGTTATTTGGTATCTGATCTTGAAACGCTTTTCCCTGCTGCATACTTCCTCCTAGAACCGACTCTTATTTATTATCGAAATACTAACTAATCTTTCAGCCAGCATGTCACTTTAACTAAATTTTAACAAGTTTAGCTTCAAAAATTCAAAGGCTTATCAAAAATCAGGCAGGCTCAAATAAAACGGTGGGATCTAACAACAATCTGGTGAGCTGAGTGGAGTAAGGACGTAATCGACTCTAAGAAGAAAAGTACAGAAAGCAACTGAGGAGTGTTGCTTTCTGCGCCTCACTTTAAGACTGGCTATTTTTCTCGCTCGCCAGGAAGCATATTTTGTAAGTAGGAATGGCCAGTAATTCGCGTCATCAAAACCACAGCGCCAACATGAACGCAAACGCACACGAAGGTTAAGTTAACTGCGGTCTCGTGAATTTCTTTAACCCAATCTTCTCCCCAGAACCGGTCTGTTTCCATCAGATACCCTGAGATTCCGATAGCTATCAGCCCTATCCACATGCACCAAATCATTATCGCGCCTGCAGGATTGTGACCATGGTGATCATCAACTCGGGTTTGATACACCTCTTTTAAATGCCCTATCGCTTTAGGAACGGAGGGTAAGAAGGAGGTAAGACGCGCCGGAGGTTTGGCGACACATCCCCATAGTAACCTTAAGACAACGGCTCCAACCGCAATATACCCAACCCACTGGTGTAAAGTGCTACCGTCCTCGGTAATGAAATAGTTTATCAAGAACAAACTAGCCACAAGCCAGTGGGTGAGTTTAACGACTCGATCCCACTGCGTTTTCTTAGTCATCGACTTCCTCTTTTACTATCGTCATATCAACCGGGTTGTAATAGATTTCAACACGCTTACCACTGGTGTCGTAGCCATATAATTCGTAGCATCCTGTATCGGTTTGTTTAAACTTCTTAACTTTATAGCCTTGTGACTCAACCATTTTCTGAGCCGCGTCGAATTGCATCCAGTTATCTGGGCTTTCTTCGGTACATGTTGGGTCAGAAGCATAAGCACCAAAAGAAAGTAGTCCTGCTATTACCATTGTTGAAGTTAAAAATGTTTTACGTTCCATATGATTATTCCTGTTAGTGGTAAGAAAGATTCAAACTCGCCACCAAGATTAATCGCCATAACTTAAGAACCGCTTAAGAATCATTGCATAGAGGAAAAAATTAGCATTCGATTGAAATAGATAACGCTGGCTGGAGAATCGAAGAGGATTAAATGAAGGAAGAAAAAATGGAAGGGAAACAAACGTCATCTACAAGGTAACTGCCCCATACCTTATAGATGAAATCCGTCTTTCACAGATGATGGACAAAACAATGGGTTTATTTTGTTGGTATTGGCGAGCGTTTGAATTATTGCTAGCTATTACGCAACGATACTAACAACAGCGAAGTACAATAGTGACGGACCAAGCAGACAGCCTAAAGCCGTATAAAATGCCGCTGTGATACAACCGTAGGGCACCAGCTTTTCATCAGTAGCAGCTAACCCTGCGGCGACACCGCTAGACGTGCCAATCAGACCGCCAAACACAATCGCAGAGCGAGGTGAATTTAGGCCGATATATGGCGCGATAAAAGGCGTTAGAATCATCACCAGAATTGATTTTACCAAGCCTGCGGCAATAGAGAGCGCCATCACTTCAGAACTTGCGCCAAGAGCAGCACCTGTCACTGGCCCCACAATGTAAGTCACGGCTCCAGCTCCAATCGTCGTAATACTTACCGCATCGGTATATCCGAACGCCATCGCAATGGCGGCACCAGAAATAAAGGACATCACCACACCCAAAATGAGCGCTGTCACGCCAGACATCCCAGATTTCTTGAGTTCATCCAATTTGACGCCAAAGCCAGTAGCAATAATCGCGAAATCACGTAGCATTGCGCCGCCCAATAAACCAATTCCGGATAAGAGTGGAATATCAACAGCTCCTTTTGTTCCCCCACTTATCGCTCCCGAAACGTAAGCTAACGTTAGGCCTAACATAATCGCTATCGCTGAGCCGTGAATTCTTCCTTTGGTCCACTTTTCAGATACCCAGAAAGAGAACCACATCATTAAACCAATGACCGCAAAGCCTACGATTAGCTCATATTTATTTGATACAGTGATAAGAGATTCAAACATTAGCGCCCCACTTATGCTTGTTGATTGTCTAGTTGGGACACTGAACTTGTTCCCATTTTAGTAATAACCGGTACTAACGCAAACCCAACGGCAACAGCCGCAACGCCCGCAGTAATCGCCATCGGTCCACCGGTAATGGCACCAATCACATTTTGCTTAGCTGCCATCGCAACAACGATTGGGATGTAAATCGCGCTCCAGAACGCAACCCCTTGTTCCGTTTTGACATCGATCTTTTTATGTTTCTGAAGATAATCACTCGCAACAATTAAGATCACCATTGCGATACCAACACCCCCAACATTTGAAGGTATGCCAAGTAAAAATCCCAAGACTTGCCCTATCGCCAAGCCCGCGAGTGTACAAAGTGAAAGTAGAGCTACTCCGTAAATGATCATTAAGTCACCTCCAATATGTGATACTTTCGTTTCCAACCTCACCAATTGTTATCACATTGTTAACTCCAATCAATTAACGTATTGCCAAAACTGTTAACCTCAGGGTAATTAATTTTCAGAAAAGTAAGGTGATAATTCAATCAATAAAAACTTAATTAATATATATCAATTAGTTAAATTATGATTTAGTATTGTTCCATGCTATTTGGTTGGCGAGAGTTAAAGACGTTTAAAACAAGAGTTTGTGATCCACAAGAAAGTTTAATCAAACAATTTATTTACATTGAAATGTAAAACGAGGTAACTCATGGAGAGCTCACATAATGCAGCCACTACCATTCCGCCACTGTCTTTAGGTTCTCAAGTATCAAGTCGCCGTGCTTTTAATTACAGGCAGTATGGATGAATTAAATATCAAAAGAGCCGCATATCGCGGCTCTTTTAGTTTCAAGCAGAATTCTTTCTAGATTTGATTGTGCATGTCATTGAGCCCTGAATTTAACAGGTCATCATCACTATGATGATCATGATTATCTGGCGTTTCTTCTAACCCCTTATCATGGGCTTTCGCCAAATCTTTATCATGGTCATGCACTAACGCGTCGGAAAGGTCGGCATCATGATTTGGTACTGGATTTACATCAGATAAGTCATCGACTAACTGAGTACTGCTGTGCAGATAATGATCAAGTTTAGTTTCTGCTGCAGGGGCCACTTCACTCGGTGACAATCCAACCATATTGAGATAATGATCGACAGGACGTGTTTGATCATCGGCTGGTAAAGACTTGTGCAATGAACTATCCGATTGACTAGTGTAATCAGCTCCTGTCACATCATCCGACAGCAAAACGGTAAATTCAGCCACCGGTTCGATATCTGTCCCTACCTCATCATGCTGAGATGCTGGGGGCGCAGGACTAACACCGGATGCAGAGGTCACGGTCATATCAACCAGATGGGTCGATTCCTGATTGTGACCACTATGCCCATGCACGTAGGTAACATCTAAATTGACCTTTACGTCCACATTCGAAGCATGAACATCATGATACACAATCTGGAAGAGGTCATGATGTTCTTCAGAAGAGGTTTGCCCGGCCCAATGTGTACCGCCTGCCGTTTTATCGCCGGGTACTGGAGCGTCACTATAGATATACTCGACATGTCCAGTATCCGGGTCTATCGTCAGTGTTCCGTACTGGCCTTTTAGGCTTGTCATCGTATGGCCTTGACCATCAGATATTGCCCAGCCTCCTCCTTGCTGAGTTGGCATTAACTGCTGTAACAATGGGGGGACAACTAAATCTCCCGATATATGGGAACCGATTCCTCCCCCACCTGTTGGAGTTGGTGGTGTTAGGAATGACATCGAAGGCACAGGGTTCGTTGTATCCGGTATAAATAATGGACTCGTCGAGGAAGCAGAATTACCAGCTTGATCAACCACGGTTGCAACCACGCTATTCAATCCACCGGGAAGAGCACTAATATCTGTCGCATCGACTGTCGTACTCCATTGCTGATTTACAACTGTGGCATGATAGTCTTGTCCGCCCAATGATATGTTAACGATTTGTCCATCTTCAACACCATTTACTGTGCCAGAAACAATAAGATCCTCGTGATGTTCAGTGGGATCCAACATGTTATCTCCACTGAGAAGGTCAATATCTATGGAAGCTGAATCATCAACGCTATATTGATGCGTATCCGTTACGGTGGATTTATTGCCAGCAATATCTTCTGCTGAGACACTGGCGACAATTTCACTATTTGCTCCTAATACTCCTCCCGGAACATCAACGGCAAAACTGTGATTTGTATCGACCACAGCATTGTAGCTAGAGCCTCCAATATCTAATGTCACGACAGAACCGGGAGAGACTTCACTCCCAACTGAACCACCGACCGAGACAACACTACTCAGCTCACTATGATTAAGTACATCATCTGAAGTAATCGGATCAAGCTTGATGGATACCGGAGGGGGCGTTGTGTCGATTTCAATATCCAGAACGCGTGACTGTCCGGTACCACTACCCGAAGGATCAACCGCTGAAGCGACCAACTGATGAGTCGATTCAGGAAGCTGTGGCAATGTAACCTGATAGTGACCACTGCCATCTGACAGTGCATTAGCCACTACAACACCATTTTCAGAAATAGTGACTGCAGAGAACGGTATCGAGGTAGTACCCACAATGGTTGGCGTGTCATCATTTGTGATATGGTCCTGATCAGACACGCCACTATCGCTGGTTACGTCAAGCTGTAGTGTGACTGTATTAGTCAGTGACGGTGTAACAACGTGAGAGTTCGCCACCGTTGTGGTTGGGACTGGCGGTGCGAGTACCTGTGTCTGAATCGTTGGCTGTGTTGTGCCTGCGACTGGAGCAGAAAGCGTACCACTAACATCAAAGGTAAGATATTTAGTCTCCGTACCGCCGTGGTTATCTGAAACTTGAACTTCGAACGTATCTTGACCGCTGTATGTCTGACTGGAGGCTTGGTAAGTCATACCCGTGACTGTTGCATGCTGTGTATACACGTATGCACCAGTCTGAGGGTTTAGTGCTAAGTCCCCAAATAGACCTGAAGGCTGGCTGACGCCAAACGTATGAGTATCTGAGCTGTCTACATCGTTTTCGACGAGTGTTCCCGTAGTCATACCTTGCGTATGAACAGTCAGTGTCGGGACGTCATTTGTCCCAGTCACTATAATAGTCAAATCTTGTGTATCAGTAGCACCCGCATTGTCGGTCACAGTGACCGGAATGGTCAGCGTCTGACTTTGTCCTGCTGGCAACGATTGATAGGCGGCATCCGTTGGGTCAAACACCCAGCTACCGTCAGGGTTGAACGTCAGACCAGATACCGGACTGGCAATCGAATAGCTCAGCGTATCACCCACATCCGGGTCGGTAGCGATGAGTTGGCCGGACGCTTTCTGGCCGTCTTCATCGACAGAAACCGACGCTATCGGGGTCAGCGTTGGCGCATCATTGACATTGTTAACGGTTAAATCAAAGGTGGTCGACACCTGAGCACCGTGACTGTCTGTCGCCGTAACCGTGACTTGATTTCTGCCCACATCACTGTTGGTTGGCGTGCCGCTAAAAATTCCGGTGGATGCATCAAAATGCAGCCAGGTTGGTAGGCTAACGGTAGATAGGGTCAAGGTATCGCCATGGTCAATATCACCAAAGGTGTCAGTTGGCAGTGTGAACTGCAACGCGCTGTCTTCATCGATTTGCTGGCTAGCGATAGAGTGCGCCACGATTGGGGCGTCATTCGTCCCTTCAATCGTCACTCTGATGGTATACGGGGTGCCATCGACACTGGTGACAGTGATGGAGTCTGTTAATGGCTCACCCGCCTCCAGTTGTTGGATAGCGGGCTGAGTATTATCAGCGTGATACTGCCACTGCCCGTCGACACTGAGTGAGAAATGACCATAACCTGAATTACTGGTGACATCCGTGATCGGCGCGAATGCGGCTTCACCGCTGTCTACATCCTGAACCGTTAACTGCCCGTTCGCTTCCAGCTCTCCCGACGCTGAGACCGCCGAGTCTTCTTTCAGCTGCGCTCCAGCACCAGATATGACGGCGCCATCGTTGGTGCCATTCACGGTAATGACTAAGTTCTGAACATCGGTCGCACCTGCGGCGTCTGTCACCGTAATCGGAATGGTCAGTGTCTGACTTTGCCCTGCTGGCAACGATTGATAGGCCGCATCCGTTGGATCAAACACCCAGCTCCCATCTGCATTGAACGTCAGTCCGGATACTGGATTGGCAATTGAATAGCTCAGCGTATCACCCACATCCGGATCGGTAGCAATGAGTTGACCGGACGCTTGCTGGCCGTCCTCGTCGACAGACACCGACGCTATCGGGGTCAGCGTTGGCGCATCATTGACATTGTTGACGGTTAAATCAAAGGTGGTCGACACCTGAGCGCCGTGATCGTCTGTCGCCGTCACCGTGACTGGCGTGCTGCCCACATCGCTGTTGGTTGGTCTGCCACTGAAGGTGCCCGTCGAGGCATCAAAGTGCAGCCAGGTTGGTAACCTACCGGTGGAGAGTGTCAAGGTATCGCCATGGTCAATATCACCAAAGGTGTCACTTGGCAGCGTGAACTGTAACGCGCTGTCTTCATCAACTTGCTGACTGGTAATGGTGTGCGCCACGATTGGGGCGTCGTTCGTCCCTTCAATCGTCACGCTGATGGTGTGCGGGGTGCCATCGACACTGGTGACAGTGATGGAGTCTGTTAATGGCTCACCCGCCGCCAGTTGTTGGATAGCGGGCTGATTATTATCAGCGTGATACTGCCACTGCCCGTTGGCACTGAGTGAGAAATGACCATAACCCGAGTCACTGGTGACATCCGTGATCGGCGTGAATGCGGCTTCACCGCTGTCTACATCCTGAACCGTCAGTTGCCCACTGGCTTGCAACTCACCCGATGCTGAGACCGTCGAGTCTTCTTTCAGCTGCGCTCCAGCGCCAGATATGACTGCGCCATCATTGGTGCCATTCACAGTAATGATTAAGTCCTGAACATCGGTCGCACCCGCCGCATCCGTCACCGTGACAGGGATAGTAAGAGTCTGGTTTTGTCCTGCTGGCAACGATTGATAGGCTGCATCCGTTGGATCAAACACCCAGCTACCGTCAGGATTGAACGTCAGACCGGACACCGGACTGGCAATCGAATAGCTCAGCGTATCGCCGACATCCGGGTCGGTAGCGATGAGTTGACCGGACGCCTGCTGACCGTCTTCGTCAACAGAAACCGACGCTATCTGGGTCATCACCGGTGTATCGTTGGTGTTATTGACGGTGAGGTTAAATTGCGTAGTGACACTCGCCCCTTGCGAGTCCGTGGCAGTCACGCTAATCGGCACACTGCCCACATCGCTGTTGGTTGGCGTACCGCTAAAAGTGCCTGTCGCCGCATCAAAGTGCAGCCAGGTTGGTAGGCTACCGGTAGAGAGAGTCAAGGTATCGCCATGGTCAATATCGCCGAAGGTGTCGCTTGGCAAAGTAAACGGTAAAGCGTTGTCTTCATCGACTTGCTGGCTAGCGATGGAGTGCGTCACGATTGGAGCATCGTTCGTCCCCTCTATCGTCACGCTGATGGTGTGCGTAGTGCCATCGACACTGGTGACGATGATGGAATCCGTTAATGGCTCACCCGCCGCCAATTGTTGGATAGCGGGCTGATTATTATCAGCATGATACTGCCACTGCCCGTCGGCACTGAGTGAGAAATGACCATAACCCGAGTCACTGGTGACATCCGTGATCGGCGTGAATGCGGCTTCACCGCTGTCTACATCCTGAACCGTTAACTGCCCGTTAGCTTCCAGCTCTCCCGACGCTGAGACCGCCGAGTCTTCTTTCAGCTGCGCTCCAGCGCCAGATATGACTGCGCCATCATTGGTACCATTCACGGTAATGACTAAATTCTGCACATCTGTTGCGCCTGCGGCGTCCGTCACCGTGACAGGGATAGTAAGAGTCTGACTTTGCCCTGCTGGCAACGATTGATAGGCTGCATCCGTTGGGTCAAACACCCAGCTACCGTCAGGATTGAACGTCAGACCGGACACCGGATTGGCAATCGAATAGCTCAGCGTATCGCCCACATCCGGATCGGTAGCGATTAGTTGACCAGACCCTTTCTGGCCGTCCTCGTCGACAGAAACCGACGCTATCGGGGTCAGCGTTGGCGCATCATTGACATTGTTGACGGTCAAATCAAAGGTAGTCGACACCTGAGCACCGTGATTGTCTGTCGCCGTCACCGTGACTAGCGTACTGCCCACATCGCTGTTGGTTGGCGTGCCGCTGAAAGTGCCCGTCGAGGCATCAAAATGCAGCCACATCGGTAGGCTACCGGTGGACAGGGTCAGCGTATCGCCAATGTCGATATCGTTGAACGTATCTGATGGCACAGTAAAACTGAACGCGCTATCTTCATTGATTTGATGATTTACTACGCTGTGCGCCACGATTGGGGCGTCATTCGTCCCCTCTATCATCACGCTGATAGTGTGCGTGGTCCCGTCCACACTGGTGACGGTGATGGAATCCTTTAATGGCTCACCCGCCGCCAGTTGTTGGATAGCGGGCTGATTATTATCAGCGTGATACTGCCACTGCCCGTCGGCACTGAGTGAGAAATGACCATAACCCGAATCACTGGTGATATCGGTGATCGGCGTGAATGAGGCTTCACCGCTGTCTACATCCTGAACCGTCAGTTGCCCACTGGCTTGCAACTCACCCGATGCTGAGGCCGCCGAGTCTTCTTTCAGCTGCGCTCCAGCACCAGATATGACTGCGCCATCATTGGTGCCATTCACGGTAATGACTAAGTTCTGAACATCGGTCGCACCAGCCGTATCCATCACCGTGACAGGGATAGTAAGAGTCTGGCTTTGTCCTGCTGGCAACGATTGATAGGCGGCATCCGTTGGATCAAACACCCAGCTACCGTCAGGATTGAACGTCAGGCCGGATACCGGATTGGCAATTGAATAGCTCAATGTATCGCCCACATCCGGGTCAGTGGCGATAAGTTGACCGGACACTTTCTGGCCGTCTTCATCGACAGAAACCGACGCTATCGGGGTCATCACCGGTGCATCGTTGGTGTTATTGACGGTGAGGTTAAATTGCGTGGTGACACTCGCCCCTTGCGAGTCCGTGGCAGTCACGCTAATCGGGACGCTGCCCACATCGCTGTTGGTTGGCGTACCGCTAAAAGTGCCTGTCGCCGCATCAAAGTGCAGCCAGGTTGGTAGGCTACCGGTAGAGAGAGTCAAGGTATCGCCATGGTCAATATCACCAAAGGTGTCAGTTGGCAGCGTGAACTGTAACGCGCTGTCTTCATCTATTTGCTGATTTACTACGCTGTGCGCCACGATTGGGGCGTCGTTCGTCCCCTCTATCGTCACGCTGATGGTATGCGGGGTGCCATCCACACTGGTGACAGTGATGGAGTCTGTTAATGGCTCACCCGCTGCCAGTTGTTGGATAGCGGGCTGATTATTATCAGCGTGGTACTGCCACTGCCCGTCGGCACTGAGTGAGAAATGACCATAACCCGAGTCACTGGTGACATCCGTGATCGGCGTGAATGCGGCTTCACCGCTGTCTACATCCTGAACCGTTAACTGCCCGTTCGCTTCCAGCTCTCCCGACGCTGAGACCGCCGAGTCTTCTTTCAGCTGCGCTCCAGCGCCAGATATGACTGCGCCATCATTGGTACCATTCACGGTAATGACCAAGTCCTGAACATCGGTCGCACCTGCCGCATCCGTCACCGTAATCGGAATGGTCAGTGTCTGACTTTGCCCTGCTGGCAACGATTGATAGGCCGCATCCGTTGGATCAAACACCCAGCTACCGTCAGGATTGAACGTCAGACCGGACACCGGACTGGCAATCGAATAGCTCAGCGTATCGCCGACATCCGGGTCGGTAGCGATGAGTTGACCGGACGCTTTCTGGCCGTCTTCATCGACAGAAACCGACGCTATCGGAGTCATCACCGGAACATCGTTGGTGTTATTGACGGTGAGGTTAAATTGCGTAGTGACTCTCGCCCCTTGCGAGTCCGTGCCAGTCACGCTAATCGGCACACTGCCCACATCACTGTTGGTTGGCGTGCCGCTAAAAGTTCCGGTGGATGCATCAAAATGCAGCCACGTCGGTAAGCTACCTGTGGAGAGCGTCAAGGTATCGCCATGGTCAATATCACCAAAGGTGTCAGTTGGCAGCGTGAACTGTAAAGCGCTGTCTTCATCAACTTGCTGGCTAGCGATAGAGTGCGCCACGATTGGGGTGTCGTTCGTCCCTTCAATTGTCACGCTGATGGTGTGCGTAGTGCCATCGACACTGGTGACAGTGATGGAGTCTGTTAATGGCTCACCCGCTGCCAGTTGTTGGATAGCGGGCTGATTATTATCAGCGTGATACTGCCACTGCCCGTCAGCACTAAGTGAGAAATGACCATAACCCGAATCACTGGTGACATCCGTGATCGGCGTGAATGAAGCCTCACCGCTATCCACATCCTGAACCGTTAACTGCCCGTTCGCTTCCAGCTCACCCGACGCTGAGACTGCGGAGTCTTCTTTCAGTTGAGCTCCAGCGCCAGATATGACTGCGCCATCATTGGTACCATTCACGGTAATGACCAAGTCCTGAACATCGGTCGCACCAGCCGAATCCGTCACCGTGACCGGAATAGTCAGCGTCTGACTTTGCCCTGCTGGCAACGATTGATAGGCTGCATCCGTTGGATCAAACACCCAGCTACCGTCAGGATTGAACGTCAGACCAGAGACCGGATTGGCAATTGAATAGCTCAGCGTATCGCCTGCATCCGGGTCAGTAGCAATAAGTTGGCCGGACGCTTTCTGGCCGTCCTCGTCGACAGACACCGACGCTATCGGGGTCATCACCGGTGCATCGTTGGTGTTATTGACGGTGAGGTTAAATTGCGTGGTGACACTCGCCCCTTGCGAGTCCGTGGCAGTCACGCTAATCGGGACGCTGCCCACATCGCTGTTGGTTGGCGTACCGCTAAAGGTACCTGTCGACGCATCAAAATGCAGCCACGTCGGTAGGCTACCGGTGGAGAGGGTCAATGTGTCACCATGGTCAATATCACCAAAGGAGTCACTTGGCAGCGTGAACTGTAACGCGCTGTCTTCATCTATTTGCTGATTTACTACGCTGTGTGCCACGATTGGGGCGTCATTCGTCCCCGCAATCGTCACGCTGATGGTATGCGGGGTACCATCGACACTGGTAACAGTGATGGAATCTGTTAATGGCTCACCCGCCGCCAGTTGTTGGATAGCGGGCTGATTATTATCAGCGTGATACTGCCACTGCCCGTCAGCACTAAGTGAGAAATGACCATAACCCGAATCACTGGTGACATCCGTGATCGGCGTGAATGAAGCCTCACCGCTATCCACGTCCTGAACCGTTAACCGCCCGTTCGCTTCCAGATCACCCGACGCTGAGACCGCAGAGTCTTCTTTTAGCTGCGCTCCAACGCCAGATATGACGGCGCCATCGTTGGTGCCATTCACGGTAATGACTAAGTTCTGAACATCCGTCGCGCCTGCCGTATCTGTCACTGTAACCGGGATGGTCAATGTCTGACTTTGCCCTGCTGGCAACGATTGATAGGCCGCATCCGTTGGATCAAACACCCAGCTGCCATCCGGGTTGAACGTCAGACCGGACACCGGATTGGCAATCGAATAGCTCAGCGTATCGGCCACGTCCGGATCGGTAGCAATGAGTTGACCAGACGCTTGCTGGCCGTCTTCATCGACAGAAACAGACGCTATCGGGGTTAGGGTTGGCGCGTCATTGACATTGTTGACAGTTAAATCAAAGGTGGTCGACACCTGAGCACCGTGATCGTCTGTCGCCGTCACCGTGACGTGCGTGCTGCCCACATCGCTGTTGGTTGGCGTACCGCTAAAAGTGCCTGTCGCCGCATCAAAGTGCAGCCAGGTTGGTAATGTGCCAGTTGACAGTGTCATCGTGTCGCCAATGTCGATATCGTTGAACGTATCTGATGGCACAGTAAAACTGAACGCGCTGTCTTCATCGACTTGCTGGCTAGCCATAGAGTGCGCCACGATTGGGGCGTCATTCGTCCCTTCAATCGTCACTCTGATGGTGTGCGGGGTGCCATCCACACTGGTGACGGTGATGGAATCCGTTAATGGCTCACCCGCTGCCAATTGTTGGATCGCGGGCTGATTATTATCAGCGTGATACTGCCACTGCCCGTCAGCACTGAGTGAGAAATGACCATAACCTAAATCACTGGTGACATCCGTGATCGGTGTGAACGCGGCTTCACCGCTATCCACATCCTGAGCTGTCAATTGTCCACTGGCTTGCAGCTCACCCGACGCTGAGACCGCCGTGTCTTCTTTCAGCTGCGCTCCAGCGCCAGATATGACTGCGCCATCATTGGTACCATTCACGATAATGACCAAGTCCTGAACATCCGTCGCGCCTGCCGTATCTGTCACCGTGACCGGAATAGTCAGCGTCTGACTTTGCCCTGCTGGCAACGATTGATAGGCCGCATCCGTTGGGTCAAACACCCAGCTCCCATCTGCATTGAACGTCAGACCGGACACCGGACTGGCAATCGAATAGATCAGCGTATCGCCCCCATCCGGGTCAGTCGCGATAAGTTGACCGGACGCTTTCTGGCCGTCCTCGTCGACAGAAACAGACGCGATCGGGGTCATCACCGGTGCATCGTTGGTGTTATTGACGGTGAGGTTAAATTGCGTGGTGACACTCGCCCCTTGCGAGTCCGTGGCAGTCACGCTAATCGGGACACTGCCCACATCGCTGTTGGTTGGTGTGCCATTGAACGTTCCGGTTGATGCATCAAAATGCAGCCAGGTTGGTAGGCTACCGGTGGAGAGCATCAAGGTATCGCCATGGTCAATATCGCCAAAGGTGTCAGTTGGCAGCGTGAACTGGAACGCGCTGTCTTCATCAACTTGCTGACTGGTGATGGTGTGCGCCACGATTGGGGCGTCATTCGTCCCTTCAATCGTCACGCTGATGGTGTGCGGGGTGCCATCGACACTGGTGACGGTGATGGAGTCTGTTAATGGCTCACCCGCCGCCAGTTGTTGGATAGCGGGCTGATTATTATCAGCGTGATACTGCCACTGCCCGTCGGCACTGAGTGAGAAATGACCATAACCCGAATCACTGGCGACATCCGTGATCGGCGTAAACGCCGCTTCCCCGCTGTCCACATCCTGAATCGTCAGTTGTCCACTGGCTTCCAGCTCTCCCGACGCTGAGACCGCCGAGTCTTCTTTCAGCTGTGCTCCAGAACCAGATATGACTGCGCCATCATTGGTCCCTGTCACAGTGATTGTTAGGTTTTGTATGTCCGTCGCGCCCGCATTATCGATGACCGATACGGGGATAGTCAGTGTCTCAGTTTGCCCCTGAGCCAGGTGCTGATACGCGCTGTGGCTTGGGTCGAATGACCAACTGCCATCCGCATTGAGGATAAAGCCATCCACTTGTCCGGCTGAGAAATGCAATTGGTCTCCGGTATCAGCATCACTGGCGTGAATTTGTCCTTGAGCTGTTTTGCCATCCTCATCTACATCGACAGTAGAAGTTGAGGAAATGATCGGAGCATGGTTGACGTTACTGTCCGGTTGATTAGGAACATTGGAACCGTGTGCGAATGTTGGCGTTACCGTGTTTGGTGCTTGGGTCGTTGGATTTCCTCCACCGACTTGTTGCGTAGTGGTGTGTGACACTGCTGAAGCTTCGTCAGTGCCTTGAATATTAACCTGTATTTCGCGGCTAGTTCCATCCAACGTTTTAACCGTAAAGGTTTCTGTTAACTGTTGGCCTTCGTTCAATCCCTGAACTTTCGAATCTTGATTATTGAGCACGTAATGCCACAAACCATCACTATCAATATTGAATACACCGTACTGGCCTTGTGTGTTTGGCTGCTCGACAAACCCAGATTGCCCGGCATCTGTATCAATAACATCTAATTTACCTTGATAGTCAGTGATAACATCTTCTTTCAGTGTGCCAGTCGTTACGCCACTGATCACCGCTTTGTCATTGGTTCCAGACACCGTGATGGAAATAGCTTGTGAAGTTCCATCAATCGTATGGACGTATAAAACTTCTTTGAGCTGTTCTCCACCCTTTAAACTTTGTATCGTGGCGTTGTTATTATCAGCGGTATAAACCCAATGTCCGTGAGCATCAATATCAATTTGACCATACTTACCCGTTAGTATTTCAGGGGTAAATGCATTCTCACCAGAGTCAGGATCGATAACAGACAACTGCCCCTGAGCCTCTAAATGTCCGGAAGGTGATACAAGATCTTCTGTAACCGAGCCGGTAAAAATACCTGATACTGTCGCACTCTGATTCGTTCCATGTACCGATATCGTCACTGTTTGCTCCACTGGTACACCGGAAGAGTCTGTCGCCGTGACTAAAAAGGTTTCTGTCGCTACTTGCCTATCAGTAAGCGCCGCTGTTGAAGGAGCCTTATTATCAAGCTGATAACGCCATTCACCACTACTTGCATCAATATACAGTTCACCGAAGCTGCCCTTTGGTTGAACGACACACCACGTCACACTGTCACCATGGTCAGGATCAACGGCTATCAATTGACCGACCGCTTCATCTATCACGCCATGCTCATTTACGCTGCCACTATGAACCCCAGAGATCACTGGTCGGTCATTACTGCCATCTACTTCGACGCTAATTACCGTTGAAAGTGTTTTGCCATGGTTATCTGTTGCGACAACAACAAACTGTTCCGTCTTATGCTCACCTTCTGCAAGCGCATTGGTTGAAGCCAATTGGTTATCAAGGTGATACACCCACTCTCCACTGTGGCTATCCAGAGTTAATTCACCATAATGGCCACCCTTGTTTTCCACTGACCAGATAACAGACTGACTACCATCACCACTTGTTGTTAATTGTCCAGCAACTTGATCCTGACTGGTGTCTTCTTTTACCACAGCGTGGCGCATCGAAGAGACTATGTGTAAAGGATGAGAAGTACTTTCGAGTTGTTCCGAATGATTTTGCGAAGAAGTGGTGGTTGTGGGGTGTGAGAGTGCGTCAATATCATTCGTATGGTGCTCTGCTAAATGTTTAAACACGGGTAAAAGAGCAGGAGCAATTATTTTGGACACACCCGATATATTTGACAATGGCGTGTAGGTACCCGAATCAGTATGAGAAGAGGCTGCCACCAAATGATGGCCACCTCGGTGATCTTGTGTGCTTTGGGGTTTCTCATTCTCACCCGTATCATCGCTCACTTCGGCGCGAGTTTTCGCCATCTTTTCAGAGGGTGACACTGAAGTTTGAGAAGGCTCAGTGTCAGAGACTGGAAGGACTTCTGACTCTTTGTCCCCTTCTCCTTGCTGATGCTCCGTATGAGCTAAACCACTCGCGGTATGCCATGATTTATCTGCAACCAAATCTTTATTGAAACCACGCTCTGAGCCAGAACGACGAAACTCTTTAGCGCGAAGTTTAGCTACTTGACTGTCTTGTTCCTGAGCTCTCTTTTTCGCTTTGGCTTCACGCTTTTTCTGCTCTTCGCTCTTAGACTCCGATTTGGTGTCTTGCGAAGGGGGTGTTTTGTTGTCCTTACTCATAACTCACCTCTATTAGCGTTCGCCAAAAGCTTCTCTCATGTTGGTAAATACGGGCTTCCATAAATATTGGAAGATGGTTTTTTCTCCGGTGACGATGTCAGCTTCGCCAGTCATACCTGGTAATAAGTTTAGCTTGCCTGGCTCTGCGCCAAAGTATGGCTTCTCAATCGCAATCCGGACTTTGTAGTAAACCCCACCTTTTTCATCGGCGTCAGTGGTCGGCGAAATCCGTTCAACAACCCCATCTATGGCGCCATAGCGGCTGTAGTCAAACGCATCGATTTTGATTTTGGCTGGTTGCCCTACCGTCACAAAGCCAATATCTCGAGGTGACAACTTAGCTTCCAGTAAGGCAGTTGGAGTCGTCGGCACCACCACGGCTACTGTGCCTCCCGGCTGGATTACACTCCCAGATGACGTATTGGGTATCGACTGAATAATGCCATCAACCGGAGACATCACCGTATCTTGCTGGATTTGCAGATCGGAAGATTTCAATCTCGCAGTCACACCAATTAACTCCGAATGCGCATCTGCACGCTTTTCACCCACTTCTTTAAACAGCGTCGCTTCCCGTTGCTCAAATTGACGGCGCTGGTTATCAATGTTCCTCTCCAGCACCGTTCTCCTGCCTTCGAGACTTTTTAACTCACGTAAATATGCATCCAATTTCTGCTGGGTTTCCGAGATGGTCAATTTCGATACAGCCTGAACGCCTCTCGGTGAGTTCATTAAACGCAATGATTCACGGGATGAGTTGATCTGGTCTTGAAGCGGAGGGATTTCCAAATCGATGCTCGACAGTTCTGCGTTCGATTTCGCAATCTCGGACTCAGATAACTGCATAATCGCTTCACGCTCTTTGTTCATCCTCGCCAGACTTTTCTGGTGTTGCTCGACTAATGCAGGGTACGTCAATTCATAAGAGGAAAAATCCGCTGGTCGCCCTTCGATAAAAGCGTTGTACCGTTCGATTCGTAACTGAAGGTTAGCTTGTTGACCGAGTAGCTCTTCTTCTACTGCTTGGCTGTCGACCGACACAAAACTCGCGATCACATCGCCCTTGCTGACCAAGTCGCCTTCAGTAACTAAAACCGATGCCAATGTTCCTCCTGACTGGCTTTGAATGACCTGCTTGTGACCCAAAGGAACAACTTGTCCTTTTGCCTTGGCGATTTCTTCTATGTCGGCAAACACTGACCAAAGCAAGACTAAAAATACCGAACCAACAACAAACCACATCACCTGTTTAATCAGGCGTTTTTCCATTGGCGCTTCGATGGCTTCTGTAAATTCATGTTCTGGTAAGTAACGATTCGACAGTTGCTTATCATCCATGCTGTGCTACCCCTGCAGTTACCTGTTCTGATTGTTGTGACGGTTCAGCTTGCTTAATAATTGGTCCGCAATACACCAAACTGCCTTTGTCTAAAATGATCACTTTGTCTGCGAGTTCGATCAGTTCTTTGTCATGACTGCTAAACAAAATTGTTGCGTGTCCTCGACGCTTCATCAATGTCTGTTTAAACGCTCTTTTTGCATACGGGTTTCGATTGGCAATAGGTTCATCCAACACTAAAAAAGGTGAATTTTTCAGCAGTGCGACGGCAAGCCCGACGTAGGAGCTTTCAACCGCAGAAAAGACATTTTCACCACGATGGAATATCTCGGTATCAATATCATCTCCGATAGCTTGCAAGAGCGAGGTCGCCCCTGCGGCATGTAAGGCTTCTCGAATTTCATCATCAGATGCGTCTGGATTCGCGACCCTGAGGTTTTGGGCTAATGAACCGGGGATAATATCTGCGTGAGTTGGACTATAGGCTGCCCAACGACGAAGCGCTTCTGGGTCATACTGTTTGGTGTTTTTGCCGTTGATAGACACATAACCCACCTGACCTTCCAGAACACCGAGTGCCGATAGTAAGAGAGAAGTTTTACCGCAACCATTCGGGCCGATGACAGCCACCAGCTCACCAGGTTCTACATCGAATGTTACCCCTGACAACGCAGGTTCACTTTCCGCACCGTATCGCAAAGTCACATGCTTAAATGAAACCGAAGGAGGCTGATGTGTTTCCGGAGACTCAAGCCTCAACGAATGAAACTCTGTTGGAACCTCCATCAAACGATCAAACTGTGCGATAGTGCCTTTGACCATGGCAAACTTCTGGCGCGAGGCAAACGCCAACTGAGCAGGTCCGGTAACACGCCAAATCAGCATAGTGGTCGCGATCAAAGCACCTGGCGACATCTGCTGATTCAACACCAGAAAAATACCCGTAAATACAGATACCAATACGGTAGTCAGCCCCATCCCATGCGCTACGGCGCTATTTAATCCGTTACGTTTAGAGTAGAGAAAGTTTTGCTGGCTGTTCTCTTTGGCTCTACGCATGAAATGCTGATACCAACCTTGGGATTCGCCCGCTATTTTCAGATTAAGAATACACTGTGATATTTCGTTGAAGCTACCTTGATAATCACTGCTAATCGTTGGCGAGGCTGCTTTTACATACCGCTCTAACCCTTTTAAAATAAAATAGAAAATCATCAACATCGCGATAGGAACAAGCACTAACCAACCACTCAATAATGTGATGGCTAGCAGTGGTATCAACGTGAACGGCAAATCCACCAGACCTGATCCAGAAGGGCCAGAAATAACCTTACGCACATTTTCTGAATTCCGAATACGGCTAATGTGACTGGCCAACCCTACTCGGCTCAATACCGCCAGTGGCATGCTTAATAATCGGTTAAAAGTTAACGCAGATAAATCTCTTGCAAACCGATTACTCACCCCGGCGATCAATCGAGCACGGAAAAATCGGCTGCCGACCATAATGATCAATGCCAACACCGCACCGAAAGCAATGTTGGGTAGAATCTGCGGTGCATGACCACCGATAACGCGATCATAAACAGCCATAGTAAATAGAGGAATGGCTAAACCCGTTATCCCAGACAAAAGACTTAACCAGAAAATAGGACGATACCATTTCACTTTCTTACGAAAATGAGACAGAAAACGCTGAGTTTTGTTTCCTTCCATCGGTAACGCATTAACGATAAACACAAAGCCACTTTCCGGCTCTCCATCCAGATTGTGCCATTGCTTATTTTCTCCAAGCTTTTGCCACTGATTTTGACGCCAGCGAACAATCTCAGCACTGCCCGAGTCATTTACCCAAATAAAGGGATAAACCGAGTCTTTTAATTTTGTCGCAATGCAAGAGTGAACGGTGACATCCAGTTGGTGCTTTTTGAATAAAACGTAGGTATCTAAATAGCTAAGATCATTGGCCACATGACCTTTTTGTATGCTCCTGGCTTGCGCGTGCAGTCCAAGTTGATCAAAAAACGTTGCCATCACCGGCTTCATTCCGATTATTGAACGATCTTCTATCGACATTAGCTCTCTCCCGTAACTTGCTTTGACGACAACCGACCTTCAATCGATAGACTAATTTGACTGTCGCTGAGCGCTATCACTTCGTCAAAATAGGACGCAATGATGATCGTCATGTCTCCTCGCTTTTCATTGAGTAATGACAACAATCTTGACTGTGAATCAGCATCAATCGATACCATGGGTTCATCCAGTAAGAGAATAGAAGGCTTCTGAGACAGTGCCCGAATCAAAGAAATAAGCTTAATCGCCCCTTTATTCAGGCTAGCGTTATCATGCCGCCCTACTGGCGTTTGAAAGCCGTAAGGAAGTTGGCTGATAGTGTCAGACAGTCCCAACCGATCGGCCAACTCCATCGCATAAGGTTCACTTTCATGACGAAAGAAAGTCATGTTTTCCAACACGGTCCCATGAAACAGCGTTCCCCATGGCGCGACATAACTAACTGACTGACGAAATTCGAACTCATCGTGCTCGTAAAGTGGTACACCTGCGATCGCTATAGTTCCTTGCTCTGGCTGATGGTAAGCGCCCAGTGAGCTTAACAACAAACTGGCATAGCTCATGGGGTTAGAATTAACAACGGTGATGGAGCCTGAAGGGATATTCAAGTTAATGTCGGAAAGTGACGCGCCAACTTTACTCACACTTACGTTAGTAAATGATATTGGCCCCGATGGCAGTTTGCTCTGATATACGGTTTGCGCGGTAAATTGCTCTTGAGGTGCATTGATTAAATCTTCAATGTCCTGACTGGCTGCGCGTGCCGTCACTAATTTAGCTCGCAGACTACCCAAAGCACTGAGTGGTGCGACCGATCTCCCAGCCAAGATCGAGCATGCCGCCAAACCACCGGTGGTCATTTGGCCATCCAATACCGCCAAACACCCGACAATAACAAGCGCTAACGTTGTGCCTAACGAGGCACCTTGAATTAGCTCTTGAAGTTTCGCCGCTTGCCAGTCAACCTCGTTTTGTTTTTTCAGATTCTCGTGGTTAACGTCTTTATATCGGTATGTCATGCGTGCTTCTAACGCGAGCGCTTTTACCGTTGCCACGCCTGACAGGACCAAAACGAGAATGCGCGTGCGTTCACTTTCTGTGACTGCGAGTTCCTGAGTTACCTCCAATAACTTGTTACTTACTCGCCAAACCCATAACCCTGCGATACACCACACCACGACAGGAACCAGAACCACCCAGCCGCCGATATAAGCAATAAGCGCCAAAAATATTAAGGTGAAGGGAATATCCATAAAGGCTATCGCAGCCTGCCCTGAATAGAGATCACGCACGCTAGAGACACTTTTTAGGCCGCTTAATATTTTTCCAGAACCCAACGACTGCAAATATTGGTAATCGGCTTTTAGCAATCGCGTTATCAGTTTTGCAGTGACATCAAACTCGTAGTTGGCAGCCGCAGAAGCAAGAAACCAACTTCTGACATAGCGCAATATCACCTCGAGAAGAATCGCAACCGCAACACCCAACAACAACACATTTGCTGTACCATACGCTTCATTCGGTAAGATCCTGTCGTAGATTTGCAGCATGCTGAAAGGCAACGCAAGAGACAGCAGGTTAATAAAGATTGAAGAAAAAAGTAATTCGTTGAAGTTCTTATTCTTTGTCAAAGACTGAATCTGTGCTCGCATCAACTAAGCCCCGGCTTCCATATATTTAAGTCATTATTTTCATCCTTTGATATTAGACAACGATGAAAGTCACTGCATATATTCTGAGATTCTTTTTGCCAGATGAGACTTTGCCAGCACATATTTTGGCGTATTTGGCTTTAATGGCGTAGAAGGGTCGGGGTTTACTTCAAAGATCATTAAATCATCGCGCTTGGAATAACCAACAGCACAACAAGTCAATTTTATTAAATTCAACAACGGTAAATGCCAAGCGTTTGGCATCACCTTTTAAACAAAACTAGTCTGCATTTTTGATCGTCAACGTTTCATTAAATTGATTATCTAACAGCTTATATACGCTTTTGCCTTCTCCGCTTATCCAGTTCAAGACTTCATTATTAGGAATTAACAAAGGCATGCGGTGATGAAATTCGCTGCATTGTTTATTTGGCTCTGTTGTTAATGTGACCAGATCTTTAGCCTCATTCAAGGCGATGCCAGCCATGTATAAAACATCACTCTCGCCTGGGCTGAACAGATATTTGACCTTTTTCCCATTCTCTTCTTGCCACTCATACCAACCTGAACACGGAACCACCACTCGGTTAAACTCGAATGCATGAGCAAATGTGGCCTTGACCGCCACCGTTTCAGCTTTGGCATTTATGATCAGGTTATTCGCCCAGTCGGGTTGTATTCCCCAAGGTAAATCGAGCTGTTGAAGTTCTCCGTGTACAGCGCCAACCGTAGAAACAATCTGTGTCGGTCTTAGGTCTTTATTGGTCTCCGTTTTAAAACTGATACCTAGCTGCTCGGAAACAATTCGACAAAGCGGTTCGTTGATCACATTTAACCTGCCACACATATCACACTCCTAAGAAACACCTATGTAACACAAATTATAGTTACTTTCTGACTCAAGCATTTTTCATGTATTAACATAACCAATAATCAGGAGTTAATACCTAAAACATGACTATGAAACATGAATTATATCAATCATCTAACCCCTATAACTTTTAATTTCTAGCCCGAAAATTCCCTCTAATTAAAGTCACAGAATTTCAAAATTTGAATAGCCTTTTCCTTTTTCTAACTAACGTCATGGCGAATCAAGTGTTAACTTAACCTTAACATCTTACATAAGGTAAAAACCTCTGACGGGTAAAAGTTGACGATTTTATTCAGCCCCAAGAAAAAGAATAGCCTGACTAAAAGAGCGCTTTACGAAAACACTCTACTAACAATTGGACGTTTAAGTATGAATACGATTATTAAAAAGACTGCTGCCACTGCATTGTCATCACTTCTGCTAGCTTCACCTGCTTTCGCCGCAGATGTTACATTGCGATTCGGACACTTTTGGCCTTCAGTATCTGATATTCATAAAGAGATTTATCAAAAGTGGGCTGACACCGTTGAAGCCGATTCTAATGGCCGTATCAACGTAGAGTTATATCCGTCTTCTACTCTAGCCAAGCCACCAGCACAATATGATGCCGTTAAACACCGTATCTTAGATATGACAGCAACAGTGCAAGGTTACTCAGCAAACCGCTTTCCTTTGACTCAAATCGTTGAGCTACCAGGGGTGGTACAAAACGCAACTCAAGGCTCTTGTGTGATTCAAAAGCTATACGAAGAAGGTGCGTTTGCAAATGAATACAAGGATTCAAAACCACTGTTCCTATTTACCCACGGTGCGGGCTTACTGCACGTAAAAGGAAAAAATATTGAGCAGCCTAGCGACTTAGAAGGCCTTCGCATTCGTCGTCCAACTGCCGTCATCGGTGGCTTACTAGAAGAGCTTGGTGCACTACCTGTCGGTATGCCTGCGCCGCAATCTTATCAATCGCTTCAACGTGGTGTGATTGATGGTGTTGCTCTACCTTGGGAAGGCGTGAAGAGCTTCAGAATTAACGAGCTGGCAGAAAACCACACTGAAGTGGGTGGGTTGTACTCGCTAGCCTTCATCGTGACGATGAATAGCGATGTCTACAACTCTCTTGATGATGAGCTTAAAGCGGTTATCGACAAAAACTCAGGTGCCGCTTGGTCGAACATTGCGGCACAAGTATTTGATGATCTTGATAACAAAGGCTTTGAAGAAGCGAAAGCAGCGGGTCACACAATCAACCGTATTGATGCATCAAACAACCAAACAACCTGGCAACCAATCTTCGACAAAGTGATCGAAAACTACTTGTCGGACTTGGAATCGAAAGGCCTAGCCGCACGTGATGTTTACAAGCGAGCAATGGAACTGTCGCAAGACTGTAGTAACTAACCGCTGCCTTTCAGCCTGAATTAAGGGAATGAGACTATGAAAACACTCATCAACCTAGTCAATCGCGCAGCACATATCGCTCACTTGGGCGCAGGTTTTATCTTAGTGTCGATGATGTTCATCACGCTTGCTGACGTTATCACTCGTGCGGTTTTTAATTTTACAGACGGCAGTGTTGACTTAACCTTT
Source organism: Vibrio sp. dhg (assembly GCF_003443775.1). Taxonomy (NCBI): domain Bacteria; kingdom Pseudomonadati; phylum Pseudomonadota; class Gammaproteobacteria; order Vibrionales; family Vibrionaceae; genus Vibrio; species Vibrio sp. dhg. The sequence goes on from NZ_CP028944.1 coordinate 589,504, forward strand.
GTTGGCGGCATAGAGCTGATTAAGTTTGGTTTGCTGTTTGCCATTTTGCTGACTATGCCTCACTCGGTAGCCAAATCTCAGGTCATTGTTGACCTGTTTACTGAGAAAATGAATCATCGTGTGAAGATATACCTTGAAGCCTTCTACAACCTAGGTTTTGCACTACTGGGCGCGGGTATGTCAGTGCGCTTCTTTGACGCAATTGAATCAGCCGCGCTTACTGGAGAAACCACTCAGGACTTACAAATCCCGCTGGAATATATCTATATGGGAGTCGTTGTCGCCACAGCGCTACTTGCAATCCGCGCATTGATCATCGCCGGTGAGCTTATTTTTCACTGCCATACCCCAGCGACAAAAAATGGCGGTAATGAACCAGCAAAGTCAAGCGACAAAAAAAGTAACGTGCAACAACGAAACAAAGAGGAGTTAGTCTAATGGATGCTTCAACGATTGGTCTAATTTGTATTGCGTTAATGTTAGTAATGATAGCATTCAGAGCTCCTATCGCGTTATCCATGGCGGTAACCGGGTTTGTTGGGTTCGGATCTATTGTTGCTTTTCCTTCAGCGATGGCGATTTTGGATAGCGGTCCGTTTGAAACCCTGTCTAACTACAGCTTTAGCCCGATTCCTATGTTTATCCTCATGGGTGTCTTTGCCTCTAAAGCGCAGATGTCTCAAGAGCTGTTTCATGGTGCGAGAACGCTATTTGGTCGCTGGCGTGGTGGTATGGCACTGGCAGCAGTAACATCATGTGGTGTTTTCTCGGCTATCTCCGGTTCGTCTCTGGCGACCGCGGCGAGTATGTCTCGCGTTGCCCTGCCAGAAATGGAAAAGAATGGCTACGCGATGTCATTGGCAACCGGTACGCTTGCGGCAGGTGGTACTCTAGGCATCATGATCCCACCGTCTATCGCGCTTCTGCTTTACGCCTTGATCACAGAGCAGTCTGTGGGTGACATGTTCATCGCTGGTCTAATCCCTGGGTTACTTGGCCTGTTCTTATACTGTGCGACTATTGCTATCACAGTTTGGCTAAAACCAGAGCTAGCAACGCCAGGTGAACAAACGTCATTTGCAGAGAAGATCAAAGGGCTTAAAGGCTTAGTTCCTTTCACCGGCATCTTCGCTTTCATCATCTGCGGTATCTACTTTGGCCTGTTTACACCAACCGAAGCAGCAGCTATTGGCGCGGCGGGTACATTAGTCATCGCCTTGTTCCGAGGAATGAAATGGAAACAATTTGTTGAAGCGGTAGAGGAAACACTGGCTCTCTCGTCCATGATCTTCTTCATGATCATTGGTGCAGAAATTTTTGGCTACTTCCTTTCAGTTTCAAGAATCTCTTACACCTTGGTGGAAGTGGTCGATAGCCTGCAGCTTTCTCCTTACATGGTTCTGTTTGCGGTGCTGTTGCTGTTCATCCTATTAGGTTGTGTCATGGACAGTATTGCGATGTTGCTACTGACAGTGCCGGTGGTTTACCCACTCATCGAAGCGGCAGGCTTTGACCCAATCTGGTTCGGTATCGTTGCGGTAATTACCGTAGAACTGGGGCTGATTACGCCGCCAGTAGGGATGAACGTATTTGTCATCAAGTCGTTAGCACCGGACGTATCCATTAAGGACATGTACAAAGGCGTGTTCCCATTCGTTATGTCAGACGTCACTCGCCTGCTATTAATCATCGGCTTCCCATCACTCGCCCTGGGACTTCTATAATAATTCCTATCACCCTCATCACACGGAATGTGGTGAGGGCTCTATCCCCTACTCAACTTTCCGGAGAATCTAATGAAAATCTTTAGATCAGGTATTTGTGTACCTGCGATAACTTGCGCCCTAGGTTTACTGTTATCCGTCAGTGCATCAGCCAAAACCGATGTCATCTTGTTAGGAACGGGCACGCCAGTCCCTGATGCTGACCGCTCTGGCCCATCAACCGCTGTAGTGTATAACGATACGGCATTTATCTTTGATGCGGGTGGCGGCATGGTTCAAAAAGCCATTGAAGCAGCACAAAAGAAAGGCATCAAAGCCCTATACCCAACCAACATCAAACACGTTTTCATCACACACCTTCACAGTGACCATATTCTGGACATCTCGGAATTGGCAGCAACCTATTGGTGGCGACGTGACGACAAAGTATCGCTTTATGGCCCAGTTGGTACGGAAAAATTTGTAACGGGCTACTATGACATGTTGTCGGTTGATATTGGTTTACGCACAAGTGGTAAACAGCCGTTAAAAGATCCAACCAACTACCAGATGAACGTAACCGAATACACCGAAAGTAACACCGTTTATGATCAAGATGGCGTCACAATCGAAGCGTTTACCGTTCCTCATGGTGATATCCGTCCTGCCTTTGGCTACAAAGTGACAACGCCAGACAAGGTTGTGGTTATCAGTGGCGATACCGCCTACTCAGACAAGATGATCGAAATCGCGAAAGGCGCTGATGTTTTGGTGCATGAAGTGATCAGCGAACAAGGGCTGTCGAAGCTTTCTAAATTTTGGCAAAAATACCACTCAACAAGCCACACCAGAACCAGTGAGCTAGCAAAGATTGCCTCAGAAGCAAAACCTAAATTGCTGGTGCTTAGCCACATTCTCCATTACAGCGCGCCTATCGAATCCGTATTGGAAGAAATTCAGGCGAGCTACGACGGAGAAGTCGTACTCGGTAATGACCTAGATATTTTTTAATCCAAGCGTTTTCTAATATTCCGTGTCGAATGGGTTGAGTTGTCTGAAAGATGTCGGGCTCAACCCAGATTTATTCTTAAAGAAGCGAGAGAAATACGCAGGGTCTTCAAATCCCAGATTGTAGGCAATTTGGTCAACATGCAATTGGGTATACAGAAGGCTGCGCTTCGCTTCCACAAACAGTCGCTCTGCAATAATCGATTTTGCCGCCACCCCTTTTGATTTGCGACATACGCGATTTAACGTCGAAACAGACGTTTGCAGCGCTTGCGCATATTGAGCGACAGTCCAATGACGACGATAGTTATTCTCGAGTAGTTTTTGGAATTGATAGTAGTGACTATTTATTGAGCTACCAACGTTAGTCTCTTCGTCTTGTTGCTTTATTGCTCGGAATAGAGTCAATAAGATCATCTTTGCTAACCATTCAGAAGCTTGTCTCATTCCCACATCGTGTGCATTCAGTTCAGATGACAATAAATTACAATAATCATGCAGTTGAGTAAGAACCTTATCCTCGGTTGAAAATGAGAGCACTCTTGGTTTATCCAGCACGGTCTCAAATACACTCTCAGCGTACGATAACGCCGAATGTTGAATCATCGGTTCCGCGATACTGACAACATATCCCTCCGTATTCGGTGAAAAAACAAAGCCATGAACCACCCCAGTAGGAATTGCTATCACGCTGGCATTGTTAACATTTATCTTTTTATTATCTAAAGAAATTTCCGCATTTCCACTATCCAAAACTAAGATTTGGAATAGCTTTCCATGTCGATGTGGCTTAATACGCCACCCTCTGGTTTCGCTGCGAGCAGCAATGGTCTCCACGTGAACAAACTCGGAATTATTGCTGTCACTCTCTTCTCCATATAAGAAGAACCTTGGCACATCAGATATCGAACTCATCACTCACCCAACCGATCAAAAAAATATCCATATATGACTTAAAAGTACAAGAAATTGCCCTGTATGTGAATGGAGAGAATCACACTTTATTAACAAAATAGAAACACAAGGAATCAAACAAGCGGAGTGCTTAAAATGGAAGTTATCAAAACACAAGTTGCAATTATTGGCTCTGGCCCTTCAGGTCTTTTACTTGGCCAACTGCTTGCGAAACAGGGCATCGATAATGTCATCATAGAACGTTCAACTGCTGATCATGTCCTGTCCAGAATACGTGCGGGCATCCTTGAGCAAGGTTTTGTTGACCTTATCAAAGAAGCAGGCTGTAACGCTCGTATGGATAAAGAAGGACACATCCATGACGGCTTTCAAATCAGTGTCGACGGTGAAAGTACCAGAATAGACTTGAAAGAACGCACTGGCGGCAAAGTCGTGACTTGCTACGGACAAACCGAAATCACCCGCGATTTAATGGAAGCGAGAAGTGCTGCCGGTCTACCAAGCTTTTATGATGCACCCGTTACCGAAATAGTCGCGCCTGACTCTACTTCCCCTGCGGTCAGATTTGAGCACGAAGGTACCCTTTACGAGTTGCAATGTGATTTTATTGCCGGTTGTGATGGTTTCCATGGTGTATCACGACCAACGATTCCAGATACCATCCGTAAAGAATATGAGCGAGTCTACCCATTCGGCTGGCTTGGGCTGCTAAGCGATACCCCACCTGTTGATGACGAATTGATTTACTGTAAACACCCACGAGGCTTTGCTTTAGCCAGCCAACGTTCATCCACTCGTTCACGCTATTACTTACAGGTTCCCGCAACAGATAAAGTAGAAGACTGGAGTGACGACAAGTTCTGGGACGAACTAAAAAAACGCTTACCCGCTGAAGCGAGCAAAAACTTACAAACCGGTCCTAGTATCGAAAAAAGTATCGCGCCACTGCGTTCATTTGTGTGTGAACCGATGCAATACGGTCGATTGTTTCTAGTGGGTGACTCTGCACACATTGTACCTCCAACAGGTGCCAAAGGGCTTAACCTGGCAGCCTCTGACGTAGCGACGTTGTACAAGATCATGACCCAAGTGTACAAAAATGACGATATGGAATGCATCAAGCAATATTCAGATATCTGCTTACGCCGAGTATGGCACGGCGAGCGTTTCTCGTGGTGGATGACCAACATGCTGCACGACTTTGACGAACTCAGCGTGAACAACACGGATGGCGCTATATTCAGTCACCTGATGACATCTGAACTGGATTACTGCCTACATAGCGAATCAGGTAAAACGATGATTGCCGAGCAATACGTAGGCTTACCATATGAAGATCCAAAGCCGACGAAATAATACCCTCTGACATGTAACAACCTCCCCCAAATAAGGATACCTAGGTATCCTTATTTTCAGCTCGCCTCAGGCTAATAAAGTTTTGCCCTATTCTTTGTTAACATATTTACTCAGTTTTAGAGCGCTCGATCGAAATCATCAAACTTTTCCTTATGTCTGGGAACTAGAATGTGATGCTAAAACTCTCAGAATTTACTTTCCTCGGATACGGGGTAGTAACCAATTTAAGTAGATAATCACCTAAATTAAAATACGCGTTTCAGACTAAGCCTTTTACAGCCATTGTTCGTCTGCATATGTACTTTTATATTAATGTGCTTGGTGCTTTAGGTGTTCAATAAACGTTGGGATCTTTTTTGCCAAGTGTTTTCTGGAAGCGTAAAAGGCATATAACACCAAATCTTCAGGTTCGTACTCCATTGCTATTATTTCCAGTGAACCAGCTTCTATCTCATTACGACAGGATTCGGTTGGTAGTATCGCGAACCCCAACCCAGCTAATGCGCCTGATTTAGCTAGATATCCACTGTTGATTTTAAATGAAGACTGTACCTTTTGAGTAACTAGCGCACCTTCAGCATTTTTGAAGATCCATGGTGTTCCATTCAACGCGGTAAAGGTATTGATACATGGAACATGTTTTAAATCGGTAACCTTAAAAGGTTTTGGATACTTCTGTATGAGTTTGGGGGATGCCACAACAGCACTTGTCCAACGTTTGATCTCTTTCGCTATCCAGTTATTGTCGTCGAGCTTTCCTCGGTGAAAACTTAAGATGATGTCGAAACCATCCAGGAAGTCTTCCTTTGGATTTATGCTGGTATCGCAACATAATGATATGGAGGGGTGTTGGGCACAGAAAGAAACCACTGCTTGAGCTAAATGTGGTGAATCGGGCATCAAAACTTTCAGTTGCCCAATGATTTCCTGAGAGTGTTGAGCTACTTCCTCAAGCGCGTCATCCAGTCTTTCGATTAATGGTTGAGTACGTAGATAAAGATGGTCTCCTGCATCTGTTGGAGCGATTCGTCGTGTGGTTCTGTCGAATAGTCGCGTATTTAGTTTCTCTTCCAGTAAAGCGATATGGCGGCTGACGTTCGATGTTGGCAAACTGAGAAATTCTGCGGCTCGTTTAAAACTATTGTTCTCATAAACACAGTGAAAACTTTTTAGCCACTGCTGGTCAATTTTATCAAACATATCTTTAATCCCATTTTGTTGGATTATTAAACCCATACAAGTGACTTTATTACCAAAAACAGGCTTATACAATGGTTATAAATTTAAATGGTCTACAAAGGTTTGCTATGAGTTGGTTAGAAAAGTTATTAGATAAAAACAAGTTGAACGCGACCCGTAAAGCGTCGATTCCAGAAGGGGTGTGGGCCAAATGCCCATCATGTGATCAGGTTCTGTATCGTATTGCCTTGGAAGAGAATTTATCCGTCTGTTCCAAATGCAGCCACCATATGAGGATGGCGGCGCGCCGTCGTTTAGAAACCTTTCTGGATAAGGGCGAATGCATGGAGATTGCCCAAGAGCATGAGCCTAAAGATTTGTTGAACTTTAAAGATATTAGACGATATAAGGAACGCCTTGCTTTGGCACAGAAAAGCACAGGAGAAAAAGATGCGTTAGTTGTGATGAAAGGAAACTTAATGGGTTTACCGATTGTTGCCTGCGCATTTGAGTTTTCTTTTATGGCAGGCTCGATGGGTTCCGTTGTTGGTGCTCGTTTCGTTAAGGCTGTAGATGCTGCAATTGAAGCTAATTGCGGGTTAGTATGCTTCTCTGCTTGTGGTGGGGCTCGCATGCAAGAGTCGCTTATGTCTCTGATGCAAATGTCTAAAACCAGTGCTGCTTTAAATAAACTGTCGATCGCCAGATTACCTTATATATCCGTACTCACAGATCAGACATATGGTGGTGTTTCAGCTAGTCTGGCTATGTTAGGTGACATCAATATTGGAGAGCCTAAAGCCAGAATCGGATTTGCCGGGCGTCGTGTTATTGAACAAACGGTGCGGGAAAAATTGCCTGAAGGCTTTCAGCAAAGTGAGTTTCTTTTAGAGCATGGTGCACTCGATATGATTGTTGATAGACGGGAGATGCGCAAAAGAGTAAGTGGGCTAATTGCGAAAATGACAAATACAACTATTTCGTTTGATGTATAGCTTATAGGTTCTGTCACGAAGCCGATTTAACCAACTCACAGCGGTTTACTTAAATTTGCTCCTCTCTGCATTACAAATCAATCATGCAGGTGACGTGACGCAACTTGCGTTATAAAACTTACTTTTGCCCCATTGCAAGCTAACGTAATTACTCTATTGGAAATGGTACCCTAAGTTTGTGATACTTTTTCTAATACCACACTGAATTTAACACTGAACTGACTGCAACATCTTTTTCAGCGACAGCTTTCCTAAGAACAAGCAAGACAACCATGATTTAATTTCTTAATTTTCAGCTTATTACATAATAATTAATCCATATAGACTTACAGTACCTACAAATATCACAAATGAGAACTAATATTGATAGATTAGTTAATATTAAATGCAGCCCTTACAACGTCTTTGGCAAGGAGATTATCCAACAAGGTAAAGGGTGATAAGGTATGACGATCAGGTTAGTAAAACCTGAACAGGTTTTAGAGCTGATAGATGACATATATAGCGCTGCTAGTGATCCTCTTCAATGGATACCTATGGCTGAAAAGATTCAATCTTCAGTTGGAGGACATAGTGTTAACTTTTGTTTAGAGGATACTCGAAAACCCGAATTCAGAAACATTTATAGTAATGGGGTTAGCTTATCTGATATAGAATTGTACGAAAAAAATTATATTGGTAGGGATAATTTTACCGAAATATATGAAACCATACCTGCTAGTAGTGCCATTTTGACTCAAAATGTGTGGGATTCTACAACTCTATATCAATGTTTTCCGTATGAAGAGTTTTATAAAAATCTGGGCTATGCCTTTTTTAATTGTTGTTTATTTTATAAAGATGAGGAAAAAAGAGGATGGCTGTCAGTTGTAAGGAGCGAAAACGATTCCGTTTTCACCATAGCTGATTTAGAAATGATGAAATGTTTAACACCTCATTTAAAACGAGCTTTTCTAATCAATATGCATTTGTTTGATTCTAAGATTGCACAGCAGATGTGTTTAGATGCTCTTGAGCACTTATCAGCTGGCGTAATATTCCTCTCTAATAATGGTCAACTTGTTCACAGCAATAGCAAGGCTCAAAAATATCTGAGGAATATGAATAACATGAAACAAAATTTTCGTGTCATATTGCCAGACCATTCAGCAAATATTGCATTACAAAAAACAATTGCTGAAACGTTGTACTCAAACAAAGTGCTTCTTGGGCGCTTTATCCCATTTAAAGAGGGTGACCATCAAAATATGGTCATTTGTCTTCCTTGGAAAATGAATGAACAGTCTTACGACTGGTTGAACCATCAAGTCGGATGTTTGTTATTTATTCTAGCAGCAAATCGGAATTTGGGCTCTCCAGATAGACTGAAGGCGGCATTTGATGTCAGTAGAGCTGAGTCTCATGTTTTAAGTGGGATAATGAACGGGTTGTCAACTGAACAACTTGCGAATAAATTATGTGTTTCTGAAACTACTGTGCGTTTTCATATAAAAAATCTGTTACGCAAATTTGCATCTCATAATCAGATAGAAATGTTATCTAAGGTAAATCGATTACTGAATGTAAATATTGATTAACCTTCTGAATCAAACCTTACAAGAAATTGGAAAATAAAGATCTTCTTCAGTGCTAATCTAAGGGAGAGGAAGTACCTCTCCAAACTAATATTGACAATGATCATTTTGCTCTTGTTGATGGGCAAAAACCACTACAATAGAAATGTTGTGCAAGGCTAATCGATTGCTGGATATTTATGTTTAGTAACAACTGATTCGAAAGCACAGAATAAAGCAGATAGAAATTATTAATATATAACAATTTCTATCTCCGATATTTACTTAGCCTGCTTGGTTAAATTACTGAGCTTGAGGCCAAGAGGCACAATGTGCTTTGAACTTGATTAAGGAACTACGCAGATTGAATCTTCACCTTCAAACTCCACTCCACTAACCAATGTACCAGTAAGCGAAGCGATATCATCACCAGGGCTCCAGTTTTCCTCGTTATCTTCAAATTGACAGACCAAGTCAGACAATCCGTCGTCATTAGCATCATCAACATGACATAGCGGGCCTTTATTACCTCTAACTCGAACGTCTAAGCCAGCAAAAGATAAGCTTTCATATACTATTTCATTAACATCAAAGGTATTGCTGCCCAAAATTGCAACAGGTATTACCCCACGATCATTGATATTGAAACAATTAGGCTCACTACCCGGCTTAATATCAATTGCAATAGAGATAGATCTATAAAACCAAGCTCCAAATCGATTATCTGTTAATGATTTACTCCATGTATACCTTAGATCTGCAACATCGGGGTTTGTCGATGGTAAAGACCAATCTTCTACACCTTGTAGATAGAAGTTTCCTGGTTGAGCAGGGATGGATTCACGAGTTAGAGCTGCTAAGTAATTAAAGTTTGCACCTTGCAATGTAGGTGTGAATATTGAAAAAAAAGCAGGTGCCCAACTTGAGTCCGGCTCAATATACCGTTGATTTACTAAATCGCTAGCTGATAATGTCACACCAATATCTTCGTGAGTGTGCAACTCTGATAGAACAATTCGGTCTGCCCATATCCAACCAGACATATTAAATCCGTTCAACTCAGTATTTTCAAAACATAAACCTCCATTAATTTCTGGACATACTAGGTTTATATCATTCCAATTTAAACCCATAAAATCAACTGGTTGAGCCCATTGTTTTCCTCCAACAATTACATAGTTTGTATAGTCAATACTTGCCAATGTAGATGCGGAAATAAAAATAGCGAAGATAAAAATCCTTCTTACACGACAAAATAACATAATACACCTTATCCTTTTCTTTATTATCGAGAGTTACAGATATAAAAATTATTGTTATAGACACATCGATAATAAGATCTATTACCTTAACTATTATAATTATTATTTCATAAGTACTTAATATAATTAATTTGATAAAAAGTAAAATAACAGTAGATACAAAGAGGTTAGTTTATGAATAAATAATAAAAAATTAGTATTTTCATTTGTAATTAAGTAATGAATGAATAATATTTCTCTATAAACAGCCAGCAACTGTATCTATTCCGAGTTCTTCTGCCCGCAATCTAATATCCGATTTGCAATCTTCAAATTCCTGACTATTAAATTCTAAAGGTGAGTATATAACCTGGGAGCCATTTGTAGAGCCGTGGCAGCTAGGAGATGTAGTTGTGTCAGTCACCCATACTGAAGTACTTACACCTACAACACGAATACCTAACTCTTGGCCTGGTATATCGTTTACACATGACTCTTGAGAGCCGTCAATGCCCAGAGTCGCGAGGCTTTCTGAGCTAAAGTCACATGGGCATGTGCTAGCCGCTATTGGCTGGCAACTATCATCAAATATGTAACCAGGATTAGTTGGTATTTGTTCTCCAGGCAGTGCATCACCATGATTTTTATGGGCTGATAATGCCTTAAATGAAATATTTATTAATTCATAATAGCCGCCATTATTATCATAATGACATACGTCGTGTTTGACTGCTTGAGCATTAACACCGGCAGCTATTATGGTTAATATACACGTTACTAATAAGTTGTTAATAATGTTTATTACCTTAACCATTAGAATACCCTTCATGCCAAAAGTTAAAATTACCACTATTACGACTTCAAAAAGAAAGTAATAATAGATACAAAGAGGATAGTTTATGAATAGAATTAAAAAACTATCAATTTTGATAGTTTTTGTCCGATTACACCCTCCTATACTCCGTTGCTATCAGCCAGAAAGGATCTTGGTTTAAATGTTATGACTAGTAAATCGTGGCAGGAATTTATCTACTTAAAAATATTAGGGTTTCTTTTGGTTTGATGTGTTCGTTAATGGCTACACCTGAAAGTTATGAATACTAGAATAATGAGAGGAGAACCACTATGACTTCAGATACCTTAAACCAATTAGGGGGCAGACTATTGAACTCTATATATTTGGTTAATTTTGAAAGATGCAAAGGCGAAAATAGTGCTTGGCAGAATAGATTGATTCACAACTATAAGAGCACTTTTTTCAGATTTATAATCTTTATCTTAGCAACCTTTTCAGTGACATTTAGCTACGCTGAGGTTTTACAATATAGAGCTGAAGGTGTAGTAACTAACATCACTGGTGATATATCAGAGTTGCCACTTAATGGTAATGTAGGAGATCCGTTTATAATAGACTTCTCCTATGACACTGCGACAGCTGATACTGCAACTTCTGTTGATTATCAAGGCAAATATCCTGCCTTATCAATGACAGCTATCTTTGGAGTCAATCAGCCAGCCGTTTTGATAACTCCTGTCATCTCCACACAGTCTGCTCCTGCCGCTGATTTGTGGGGAATAACGGGCTGCTTGCCATTCTGTGATGGCTCTACGGTTGATATGGTAAGGCTTAACTTTTTCCTTCCCACTGGTTCGGTAACATCTGACGATTTAAATACACCACCGTTTCCTCTACTTTCAGGTACATACGTGCAATTTGGTATGTTTTCTGCCGATCATTCTACTGGTCGTAATGCGGGTGTGACAGTGAGATTGGATTCTTTAGTACCTTACAGCGAACACCAGTTTGACTACATAGATATCGGAGCCCCACTCAAAGATCTTATGCAAAGTAACTGGTCGGCAATTCATCAGGGTGCCTCCATCAATAATCAGGGTGAAGTAACGTTTTATATTAGAGATAACGCGACACCACTACTTGACGCGTACCGTTATCGGGATGGTAGCTTACGCGCATTAGGACTTGCAATCCCAGAGGGATCCTACTTTAACCCTCGTACTTTTGATATTAACGACGATGGATTGATTATTTTTGCGGAAAACCAACAAGAGCCGCAAACCACTTTTGTCCGTGGACTTAGTCCATCAGGGGACGTTGACACACTTATGCAAGTCAATAGTATTACTAATACTTACTCCCCTCATAATGTTAACAATAACAGACAGATGGCTTCTCGCTATTATGATTACGATATATCTGCACACAGACTTCTTATCTTAGATGGTACGACTACTCGCTCTGTCACAATTCCTTTTGACCCATACGAATTAACAACAGCTCATATCTATCCGGTTGTCGGGGAAAATGGTGATGTGCTATATGCAGACAAAATACGCACCGGTGGTGTTCGATTTTACTGGTATAACATTAATACTAATGGACCTTTTACTTCTATGGATGTCCCTAACATATGGGGCTTCTTTGGGCATGGAAATGTTGATGGTATTAATTCATCTGGTATTGCCGTGGCTACTTCAATTAATGAACAGGATAGAAGTGATGCAATTTACCTCGTTTCACGAACTGGGACGGTTAAAATTATACAAACAGGAGATGAATACTTAAATTTCCGTACTACTTCAAAGATCAACAACAGAAACCAAGTGCTCATCGCACCTTACACTTCATCTGGGCACAAGCTACTTATTGTCGACCCACAGGTTTCCTCCAATGGCGAAATCTTGGGGCCACCTGTAAATGACCCCATTGCGGTTTTTGAAAATGGAATCACATACGCTCTGACCACGGATGGTAAAATCCTTCATAGAGCGGAGTTTGCCAACGCTAACAAAATTGATTTTAATGATCGAGGTGAAGTGGTATTTGGTGCAGTTGTCTGCGAAGCCGATGACTACCAAGATTGTTACAGAACCACTATCTTGGCGCGTCCTAAGAATCTTGAGCCCGCAAACGAAGCGCCCGTGGCCAATGCAGGGGCTGATATTTCCATTCGAGCAGGGGAAAGCATAGTATTAGATGGTACAGGTTCTTTCGATGATAATACGCCAACAGAGTTACTGGAGTTTAATTGGACTGTAGTGAACCTGCCCGATGGTAGCTCGGCTGTTGAACGGTTCTTTGGTAACGATACAGCTAGGCCAACACTAACAACAGACTTGCCGGGAGAATACACGGTTAAATTGCAGGTTACCGATGAACAAGGATTGCTTAGTGAATATGATGAAGTGTTCATCAGCACTGACAATATTGCACCTAGTGCGGATGCTGGAGCTGATAAATTAGTCGTTATTAACACTCTAGTTCTGTTGGATGGAAACGCTAGTTCAGATCCCGAAATGGAAACACTAAGCTATGAGTGGAATTTTGTATCCTTACCTGAAGGAAGTTTAGCATCTATTATTGGTACCGACTCGGTAACCCCCTCGTTTATGCCAGATAAAGAGGGAGAATACGAAGTAGTGTTGACTGTTAGTGATTCGCTAGGTGAAGGAGTTCCCGATACTGTAATTGTGACAGCTACAATCCCTGAAGAATTTGCGGAAATTGAAGTGGTGGAAGCAAATGATGTGTTGGTTGAATTAGACACAAGTGAAGTTACAACCATTGGAAATCAACAGGCTATAACTAACTTCTTAACCCAAGTAACAGTCGCACTGAATGTGGGAGATAACGAGGAGGCGGTGTCTAAGCTACAAAGTGCTATTTCTCGGGTCGACGGTTGTTCATTAAGAGGAGAACCGGATATTAAAGGGAAAGAGCGAGATTGGATTACTGACTGCGAAGCGCAAACAGAAATTTATGATTATCTAACAACTGCATTAGATGCTCTAGTCCAATCAGAATAAATAGGTAAAAAATCCAGGCCTATTTAAATAAATTTTAGGTCTGGATTTATCAATCCTTTAACGTTTCCATCGCAAAAATAGCTAGAGAGAACCAAAGACTGATACTCCTCTTTATCCGTATTTATCTAATTTAGTACATCCTATAACTCACAAATGTCCATTTTCGTTTCAGCCTGATCGGACTGAAACTTGTGATCACCAAGCGATTCTGTCGTACCTTAATTACCAAGCGAATCGAGTGAACATAGCAGTTCGAAAGCTCGTTAAGCGGTTCCAAAGCAGAGCCGGTACTAGTAGAACCGACTCCGTTTGCAAATTAAGAGTTACTTGTTGTTTAGGTAGTCTAAAACAACTTCATGATGGTCTTTGGTTTTGAACTTATTGAAAACGTGTTCAATCACGCCGTCTTCGTTGATTAGGAAACTGATTCGGTGGAGTTCATTGTAGACTTTGCCCATGGTCTAAGGTGGTGCTCAAAAACACGGGTGAACTTTGCCCTCCCGAAGAGCAAGAGATTGTTAAGAAAATTACATCTTTTCGACAAGTGATAATAGAAGAACTGATGAAATACCGGCACATAGTTTTGACAGAGTAGAAAAATTATCTAAAGGTGAATTTGTTGAAATTGAAGTCGATTTATCCCCATTAGGATTAGTTTTTTATCCTGGAGAACAAATTCGATTTATGATTAGTTCTCGTAACCTTATGGGAACATTGATGCCTGCAATAGATGAGTATGTAGGAGCAAATAAGGGTCAACACATTGTTCATTGTGGTGGGGAAATATGCGTCTTACTTACAATTACCAGTTTTAGGTAAATAGTTCATCTTCAAGTTGTCATTTTTAATAAACCTCAGCAGTATTTCTGAGGTTTTTACGAACAGAAGCTATGAATTCTAAGCTAACTCTAAGGTTAAATGGGCCATACATCTATCGTGGTCGGGGGCTAAGCTTTATTCTCAGGACTTCGAGTTGAGTCTATCCAATCTTTAATTTCTATAGCATAGGTAGAGTGTGCTTTTTCATACATTTGTTTAGAAAGCATTAAAATAGATTGTTCCGCTAACACTTTTTCCATTTGGTACTGAGCTTTTCTCATTACTGAATGAATACCGCAGATGCCTTCGCATGCCCAACTCGGTACGTCATCGGTGAAAATGTTCATACGCTGACGGATTTCTTTACATTCAAAAATAGATTTCTCACCATCAATTGCAATCGCTATATCAAGCACGCTTATGTCTGCTGGAGACTTAGCAAGCTTATAGCCACCTTTGCGACCTTCCGAACTCTCGACTAGCCCAGCTTTTGAGAACTTAGTAAATATTTTTCCCAAATAATCATAAGGTACGCCTTGCAACTTTGCTGCTTCTCGAACTGACATCTCCCTAGGCATACCTTCTTCATCAACCATGTTCACCAAACAGTGAATCCCGTACTCGACGCCCGAGCTGTAAAAAGCCATGAGTTTCCCTCTATATCTAATCACTTGGCAGTGTAAATCACTCACTTGCTATAAGCATAAAGAAATTGATCAAAAAAATAAACTACGACTAATGTTGTCGCAGTTTATTTTTTCTTGTATGCTTCGAAAAAATGATGAGACAGAAGCTAACGAGGAATCTCAAATGAACAAAGAAATAGTGATTGTAGGTGCAGGGTTTGCGGGTATGTGGGCAGCTTTAAGTGCAGCGCGTTTGGCAAAGCTAAAGAATGCGGATGACATCAATGTTACCGTTATTGCTCCAGTGGCAGAGCTACGTGTTCGTCCACGTTTTTATGAATCAAAAGTACATACACTGGTATCTCCACTGATGCCTGTATTCGATACGATAGGGGTTAAATTTGTTTCAGGTGTAGTCACGAATATCGAGTCAGAAAAACAACAAGTAGTTTATCTAGACGAAAAGAATCACTCTGTGACTAAGGGCTATGACAGACTTGTACTAGCGGCAGGTTCAAACCTCCGCAGAGACATGGTGAAAGGTATTACAGAAAATGCTTTCGACCTCGATCAAATCGATACCGCATCATTGCTTGAACAACACATTAACGATTTAGCAAGTAAGCCTTCATCTAAATCTCGCAATACTGTTGTGGTTTGCGGCGGGGGATTCACAGGAATTGAAATTGCTACGGAACTGCCTTCCAGGCTCAAAGCGATGTTTGGTGAAAGTGAACCGGTCAGAGTAATTATCGTTGAACGTAACAATCAAATCGGCACCAATTACAGCCAAGAGCTTCAGAATGTAATCAAACAAGCTACGGACGCTCTTGAGATTGAATGGATGCTTAATGCGCAAATTGAAGAAATTACTTCAAATGGCTTACTACTGTGTACTGGTGAGGAAATTCAGTCAGATACCGTAATTTGGACGGCCGGAGTTAAAGCAAATGATCTGACTGACATGTTCTCGAAACAGCAAGGACCTCAGGGCCGATTAATTGTAGAGCCGTCATTGAAAGTAAAAGAGCAGTCGAATGTATTCGCAACCGGTGATGTAGCCTACGCAGCGACGGATGATAAAGGCAATCACGCTCTTATGAGTTGCCAGCACGCAATATTAATGGGTAAGTTCGCTGGGCATAATGTAGCAGCTAGCTTGTTGGATTGTGATTACTTGCCATACAAACAAGAAAACTATGTTACCTGTTTAGACCTTGGTTCATGGGGTGCTGTGTTTACTGAAGGTTGGGATCAGAAAGTCAAATCGATAAAAGAAGAAGCTAAAGCAATTAAAATCTCAATTACAAATGAACTGATATACCCGCCAAAAGCAGATCTAAAGGTAATAATGGAGCAAGCCGATCCTCTTGCCCCTTGGGTATAAGTAACGCTATAGAACATTAAAGTACACAGGCAAAACGAACTTATCGGATTTGTCTGTGTACTTTTAATTATCTTATTCTGATAGCTAAAGTAGCGATTTAATCTAATAGATAGTTATATGCATTCTTCTTATTTCTCTATATTAGTGAAGCTGAGAATTGATGTGCACATATAATTTACCTTCCCTAAAATGAGCTTTCCCATACTTGAAGTTATTCGTATTCCGCTAATTTACGTAATGACTCTAAGAAGGTATTGTCCAATTGTGAGTTTCAGAAAAGAGATAAGCAAAAAGCGAACTAAGTTAAGGACCGCCAGTCAAAAAAAAGCGGCCCATCTGGACCGCTTAACAAGGAGAGAATGAACAAGTCTTTTAACGACTATTTTGACTCGATTAACATCGTACCGGAGCCGGTATTTGAGATCGGTGCGTGGTAGCTGCTTTGTAGCACATTCAGCTCACCTTGCAGTGTTCCACGCATGCCAAGCCACATGTTCAGTTCAGGGCCTTGAGCACCACCCTCTTTGATAAGGTCAAGGACAGAAAGTTTAGTCAGACATTCAGGCTCTGCAACTAACTTATCCATACAGTAAAGATCGAACTCTTTATTGATAAACCCTGCTCGCTCGCCGTCCAACTGGTGTGAAAGACCGCCAGTGCCAAGTACAACCACTTTCAAGTCTTGATCGAAGCTTTCAACTGCCGCAGCAATCTGTTTACCCAGGTCGTAACAACGCTTTGGAGAAGGCATTGGATGCTGCTCACAGTTGATACAAACAGGAATAACCTGAACATTGTCGTACGAGTAATTTGGCCATAGAAGCTGCATAGGAACCGTCAGACCGTGGTCGACTTTCATTTCCTGACAAATCGTGATGTCGAATTCATTTTCAACCAAGTGGTTAGAAATGTGCCACGCTAAGTCTGGAGACCCTTTCACATCTGGAATCGTTTGAATGCCCCAACCTTCGTCGGCGTTTTCATAACGGTCTGCCACGCCAATCGCGAACGTTGGCTTTTTGTCGATAAAGAATTCAAGACCATGGTCGTTGTAAAACAGAATCGCAACGTCTGGTTTTTCTTCCCCTAACCATTTAAGAATCGGAGGATACGCATCAAACAACGGCTTCCAGTACGGTTCCTGCTGTTGATTGTTCTCTATCGCTTTGCCGATAGCAGGGATATGTGAAGTACCGATACCACCTATAATTTTTGCCATGATTATTTCCCCGCGTCGACTAACATTTGCTTAAACTCTTCAACCGTTTTGCCGGTTTGAATCGCACCAATATCTTGCATATTCAGACCAAGCATGCCAGCAAACTTAGCCAAATAGTAAATACTTCCACCTAACTTCAGTAAGCCAAGCACATCACGATTTTGAATCGCGACTTTCTGCTCTTCCGTCAGACCAAACTTATCGCAATAAGCCATTTCATCACGCTGAAACTCTTCGCGAGCTGCAGCCGTGTTGAGAGAAAAGCACATCTTATTCAGACCGTAACCTTTACGAGCCATTTCACCGTCAAACAGAACGGTGCCTTCAATTGAGGACTTGTTATCAAGATAAGACATTTTAAACTTCCTCCGGCCAGTACAGTTTCATCGGGTTAGTCACAAGCAGCGCTTGTTGCAACTCTTCCGATGGCGCGATTTTTGGAATCACATCAACAAGATGACCGTCATCTGGTGTGTGTAATTTCATGTTTGGATGCGGCCAGTCAGTACCCCACAAAACACGCTCAGGGAAGCGCTCAACGAGCTCACGAGCGAAAGGAACTACGTCTGAATAGTCTGGTGGAGTAAGTGTCAAACGCTCTGGACAGCTCACTTTCGTCCAGATCTGCGGGTTGCTTTCCATCATGTTGATGAACTTCTCGAACTCTTCGCTGTAGACGCCTTTAGAAACATCAGGACGACCCATGTGGTCGATGACAACAGTCATATCAAGTTCATTCAGGAATGGCGCAACCTCGTCAATATCCTGCGCTTCAAAGTAGACAACGACATGCCAGCCCAGTGGGCGAATTTTTTCTGCAATCTGCTTTAACGTTTCTTTTGGCGCGGTATCAACAAGTCGTTTCACGAAGTTAAAACGCACACCACGAACGCCAGCTTTATCCATCAGTTGCAGCTCTTCGTCAGTGACGGTTTCATCGACAAAGGCAATGCCGCGAGCTAAATCACCAGCGGTGTTGAGCGCATCTACCAAAGCAGCATTGTCTGTACCATGGCAAGACGCCTGAACAATAACGTTGCGGCTGAAGCCGAGGTAATCTCTTAGTGCGAATAACTGCTCTTTAGAGGCATCACACGGCGTGTACTTACGTTTTGGCGAGTAAGGGAATTTACTTGCTGGGCCAAATACGTGGCAATGGCTATCCACAGCACCTTCCGGCACCTTAAACTCGGGTTTGCTTGGATTAGGGTGAAAAGGTAGATAATCCTTGTCCATGGTCAGTCCTTATATTCTATCTATTTGTATACACGATTCCGTCAAACAACTTACGGGCGGTACGCAAAATTGCTGCAGCTTGGACTTGGTTCTCTTTTACATCCAACACTACGCTCATTTTGCCTATCGGGTGTTCAACGTCTACCGCTAAAGTTTCACTTTGCTCGATTGATGCCAATTTTTGTGCCGGCGAACCCGCTAAAATGCACGCACTCGCAACACTTACGGCTCCCAGTACACCTATCGAGGCATGGCAGCGATGAGGGATAAAGGTACGAGTAGAAATAGCGCCGCCATACTGGGCTTTGCTAACCAATGACATTTTAGGTACCGATAATTGGGAAACATCACCGAGGTTCATTAACGGTCCAGCTTGTAGCCGTATTGATTCCAGCTTTTGTTTTAGTTCCGCGTTATTGTCGAGTTGATCTCGGCTTTCATCGCCCGAAATACCGAGATCTTCCGCATTGATGACGACAACAGGCATGCCATTATCAATTAACGTTACTTCAACACCGTCAATCACATCAACGACATTGCCGCTCGGCAGCAGTGCGCCACAAGTTGATCCGGCAGTATCTTCGAACGTAACCGCAATCGGTGCTGCGCTACCTGGAACACCATCAATTTCACAGTCACCTTCGTAGGTCACTTGTCGATTGGGCGTATTCACGGTGACCGTCACGATTTGATCGGTGTTCTCCATGTAGATTCTTACTGTCGTTTGCTTTTCTTGGGCTTCCACGATGCCTCGCTCTATCGCAAATGGAGCTACACCCGCTAAGATATTGCCACAATTTTGCTTAGTGCTGATCAATGGTTGATCCACAAACACTTGTAAGAAAAGATAATCTACATCCACACCATCTCTTTCAGATGGCGCAACGATCGCAACTTTAGAAGTCAGGGGATCGGCACCGCCAATCCCATCAATTTGACGCTCGTCAGGTGAGCCCATTGCCGCGAGAAGAAAGCTTTCCAGACAAGACTGGTCTGAAGGCAGGTCACTTTTAACAAAGTATGCGCCTTTTGAAGTACCCGCTCTCATCCACATACAAGGGGCTTGGTTAGACATATTTGAGCCCTTTTTCTGCTAAACGCTCACGCATATTATAGATGTCCAGGCCAAGTTCGCCGTTTGCTAAGCGAACACGTTTCGCCTCTTCTCTCTCGATGCGATCCAGTGCGGCTACAAGTACTTGTTTTGCTTCGTCGCGACGAACAACCACAACACCGTCTTCATCAGCGACCATAACATCACCCGGGTAGACGATTTCTTCTGCGCAGGTCATTGGAACGTTCACAGAACCCAATGTTTCTTTAATGGTGCCTTCGCTGAAGATGGCTTTTGACCAAACCGGAAAGTTCATTTCACGCAAATCTCGCGTATCGCGAACGCCGCCTTCGATGATTAGGCCAACCACACCACGCGCTTGAGCTGAAGTAGCCAGTAAATCACCAAAGAAACCGTGGTTAGAAGGCGAAGTTGGCGCAAAGACTAGGAAATCACCGTCCTGAGCTTGTTCGATCGCCACGTGCATCATCCAGTTATCACCAGCCGCACCTGAGATAGTCAGTGCTGAGCCAGCGACAGCATCACATTGGAAGATAGGACGCATGTAGTGTGCCAGCAGGCCGCGACGACCTTGAGCTTCATGGATAGTAGCAACGCCACATTTACGCAGACCTTCAATCACGTCTTTGTCTGCACGTTGAATATTCTGAACTACAACATTGTTTTGCATAATATTAATCCTTATGCCTTCAGACGGCTGAATACACGACGAGCGTTGCCTTCAAAAATGAGTGCTTTCTCTTCGTCGTTGACCTTATCGCTTGCGTCGATGTAACGCTTGGTATCATCAAAGTAGTGACCAGTTTCTGGGTCGACACCACGTACTGCACCAATCATCTCAGACGCAAACAGAATGTTTTCCGCAGGAAGAATGTCTAGTAGCAGGTCAATGCCTTTCTGGTGGTATACACAAGTATCGAAGTAGATATTCTTCAGAACTGACTCTTCTAATGGTGGAAGACCCATGTCTTGTGCAATACCACGGAAACGTCCCCAGTGGTAAGGCACTGCGCCACCACCATGAGGAATAATGATTTTCAATTCAGGGAAATCTTTAAATACATCCGACATCAGAAGCTGTTGGAATGCCGTTGTATCCGCACCCAGATAATGTGAAGAGGTGGTGTGGAAGCAAGAGTTACACGCCGCAGATACGTGAATCATCGCCGGAACGTCTAGCTCAACCATTTTTTCGTAAAGTGGGTAAAACGCTCGGTCACCCAAAGACGCATCTTTCCAGAAGCCGCCCGTGGTATCTGGGTTTAGGTTACAGCCGATGAAGTCCATTTCTTCGACACAGCGAACCAATTCGGGTACCGATTTAGAAGGCGTCACACCCGGCGACTGAGGAAGTTGAGCAACAGGGGCGAAGTTGTTAGGAAATAGGTCACACACACGGCGAATTAAATCATTCTGATGTTCTGTCCAGAAGCGGCTAGTATGCTCGTTTCCAATGTGGTGTCCCATCCAACTTGCGCGAGGAGAGAAGATAGTCAAATCGGTTCCGCGCTCTTTTTGCAGACGAAGCTGGTTGTTTTCAATACTTTCGCGAATCTCATCGTCAGAAATACTGATAGTACCTTTGTCTCCAACGTATTTTGGATCTTTTGCTACCGCTGCTTTTTGGCTTTCTCGGTAATCACCGACTTGCGGTGGTGTAGTGGTATAGTGGCCGTGGCAATCGATTATCATCTCATCAATTCCTTCTGTTGTTTTGTTTTTATACTCAAATAACCTCGAGATGCTTAGTTCTGTGAATATGTCTTGGCTGATAAATTCAACCACGACTTGAATCCTGCATCTGGAATTCACTTGTGTATAACTACTATAACGACGGAGATAACAACTCGACTATTTCAATTTATTTTTACGGTATAAGTTTTTGAGATAGATGCCTTACTTCTATTGTTAACAAATCGACTTAAAAGCCAATAAATACAAGCATTCAACAAAAATGAATAGGTGTTAGAAAAATATAATTATCAATGGAAAAATGACGTGTGGTAGCCTTATCCTGTCATTAATAGATGGAGTACTTACTATGCAATGCCGTTTATTTGGAAAAAATATAACTCGGTCGAAATCCCCATATTTTCACAACGAGCTTGCCAAGCATTTAAATATTAACTTTAGCTATCAATTAAATAGTATTGATAGCGGGGATATTGAAGAGTTCAAATCTCAAGCAACGGCGTTGTTCGCTTCTGAAATTCAGTCGGCAAATGTCACTTACCCATTTAAAGAAATCGCCATTGAAATAGCGAATAAACTCGACAAATCAGCGCAACGCGTTCAGGCAGCAAACACATTAGTGAAAAAAGGCGATGAAATTATCGCTTACAACACCGACTACTCAGGCTTCATTCAGGCTTACCGAAATTCACGTGAGCAGACACCTGGTCGAGTTGTGCTAGTTGGATGTGGAGGCGTTGGTAAAGCCGTTGCGATGTCACTGGTTGATCTAGGTGCATCAGAGCTGATTTTGTTTGATATGGATGAGAAAAAAGCCCAGGCACTTGCTAATCAACTGTCTGACGAAGACTTACAGGTGACAACGGCAAATAGCGAATCACTTGAGTCTTACGTCAAGCTGGCCAATGGTCTGGTAAACTGCACTCCAGTCGGTCACTACTCGATGCCAGGCACCCCTATTCCAGAAAGCTGGATTGGCTCTCAAGAGTGGGTTTTCGATGCCGTTTATACGCCTGTCGACACTCAATTCCTTCTAGCAGCAAAAGAGAAAAACGTCTCTATTATCAGCGGCTTTGAACTATTTTTCCATCAAGCAACTGACGCATTTTCTCTATTTACTAATACCAAACCAAGCCCTGCCGAGTTAGCAGAGTTCCGTGAATCGCATTTCACTCAGCTATGCTAAGCAAAGGTTCTCATTATGCCTAAGTTACTGTTATTAAACGGCCCAAACCTTAATCTGTTGGGCTCTCGTGAACCTGAGAAGTACGGTCATGAAACGCTAGCGGATGTAGAAGTCCGCTGTCAAAAACTCGCATCAGAATTCGGCTATGACGTCGAATGTCTGCAAAGCAATATTGAAGGTGAGTTAATTAATGCCATCCACAAAGCTGGGGCTGAATACAAAACTGGTGAACTCGCTGGCGTTGTTTTCAACCCAGGCGCTTACACGCATACCTCAATCGCCCTTCACGATGCGATCGCAGGTGTTGGCGTTCCTGTGGTTGAAGTACACATTACCAACGTACACGCGCGCGAATCGTTCCGTCATCACTCTTACATTTCTCCGGTGGCTGCTGGTACCATTATTGGTATGGGCACAAAGGGCTACCAATTGGCGATTAACTATTTGCTAGAAAAATAACATGATAGAAATAACTTCCCGACGTTATTTCAAAGATTAGACAAATAAAAAAATAGGTGCTTCGATGAAGCACCTATTTTTTATTCTGATTTTTATTTCTAATGTTTAATCATGGTAAGACTGGGATGCCAAGCGAATAAACGCATTGGTTTCGCCATATTTTTTATAGTTTCCAACTCGCTGTAACACTTCAAAGAACAGTCCATTGACTTCTTTTGTGTAGAAATGCAAGAAGCTGCCTGTGTCATCCTCTGTGTATAGGATGTTGTTTTCTTTAAGTTTTGCAATAAACTCGTCACTTAAATCAAACTGAGCTTGAATGTCTAAATAGTAGTTGTTTGGTATCTTCAACTGATAAATTGGCGACAGATCTTTTACTGCCGCGAAAATATCATGACATTGGATGGCAATCTGGTTAATGCTCGCCCCATTTGACGCATTTAAAAAACGCTGAGCAGAGGTCTGCTTCGCACTCGTACTGTTTAACGCAAACTTAATCTTACCGTTTGGACTGGTAATCGTACGGCTGGTGATCAGGCCGTTGATATCTGGTAAGTCGTAGCTCTCTTCCGGAACAAAGCCAAAAATTGATTTGTAGAAGAACAAGTTAGACAACAAGGTTTCAGGTGACACCACCTGCCCCATATGGTCGATACGGATTAGGTTGTCATTATAGGCAGCACCATCCGTCAGCGGTTCAAAATCGACGTCATAGAACTTCTCTGCGTGGTTTTGATCAAGCAGATGGATAAGCAGATTACTTGAGCTTTTAAGCGTCGGGATATCCAGTTCATTCTCTTGGCGCGCCTGATAAATCGTCGGGCTATTGTAACGCTTTGCCAGTTCAACTAAGCGGTTTGCGTCCTTCGCTAATACACCCAGCGCACAGACCGATTCACCATGCCCTTCTAAGTAACTACTCGCATTACTATTTTTCTCATAGTTGAATACGAAGTTGATATCACCAAGTTGGTAAAGGTCAACATTTTTGCTTTTATGACAATGGGTTTTCTTAAAGCCGAGCGATTCGATGATGTCAGTAAACGGATTATTTTCACGTTCTTTTACCGCAAATTCCACAAAACTTATATCACTCACTTCAGGCGCTTCAAACGTGTCACTGCTCTGATCTTCAAGCCATTTCAAAGAGCGCACACCATCAATCGCTTTTTCAATTGGAGACGAAGAGCGGAACTCATCATTAAACACTTCATGCGACAAGTAATCGTCGTAACCTTTGTCTTTAAGTGCCTGAACAAACTCAATAATAGGGAAATCACCCTGACCAGGGAAGCAGCGATAATGGCGGCTGTACTGCAGAATGTCCATTTGCATCTTAGGCGCATCAGCCAATTGAACCAGACCAATTTTTTCAACTGGAATGTCGTTCTTTAACGTGTCCAGCGTGTTACCACGGGCGAACATATGGAATGTATCAAGTACGATACCCAAGTTTGGGTGATCCACTCGCTTAACGATATCCCAGGCGTCATCGTAGTCTGCGATATGACGACCCCAAGCAAGCGCTTCATAGCTTAATTTCATGTCTTCACGTTTAGCCAGTTCTGCCAACGCATGCAGATCTGCAGCGCACTGATTTCTGTCTGGGGAAGCCAGCGGGTGAACGCTACTGCACATCATTAAACGATCAGTACCGAGCTGATGGGCGAGGTCGATCTTACGCTCCATCATCTTGTATTTTTTATCGCGTAACTCAGGTGGTAGCCCTTCCATATCGCGAAACGGTTGCAGCACTAAAATCTCTAACCCCAGACTATCAGCGATACGTTTTACATCGCGAGCGGTGCCTCGGTATTGGGTCAAATCATTCTCGAAAATTTCGATTGCGTGGAAACCCGCCTTAGCCGCTGCATGCATTTTTTGCTCAAGCGTACCGGATAAACAAACGGTGGCAATTGAATACTTCATAAATTAACTCCTAGCCAATCAAAGGCTGATATCTCGTATAGGGAGGCGTTAAGCATGGCGTTGACAGGTGCCAGACACTCACCTCACTATGAATTAAACATTGCAACAACAATGGACAGAGAAATTCCGGAAGCCAGCGTTGTTGTGACAAGCGTGTTTACACAAAATTTTTGTTGATGATAAATAGCACCCAATATTGGGTAGATGGTTAACATCGGCGCTGCAGCAAATATAATCAGTACTGGTTTAAGCGCTTCATCGACTGGAAATATGGTCAACAAACCAATCGCAACCACCTGAAAAATAATGAGTTTATTAACGGCAACCAAAGCGGTGCGTCTTTTTTCTTCAAGCTTGAATGACTGGCCTAATGCACCACCGATAGCAAACAATGCCAATGCGACAGCTGTATTAGAAAACCAATCGGCACTTTTCATAACAAACTCAGGCAAAGTTATATTTAATAAATTTATACCTAATGCAATAGCGATAGAAATTATTATTGGATTACTGCTAATACGTTTAGCGATTGATTTCATTTGATCAAACGTATTAGTTTTAACGCTATGGCTAATTTCCAGAAATAACAAACAAAGTGGAATAAATAAAAGATTCTCCACCAAAACGCACATTAGAAAGGCTTCAATAAATTGGCCATCAAATAATGATAAAACAATTGGGAAAGCGACAAATGCACTATTTGGCATTCCACTACCTAATGCATTTATACATGCATCTTTCCAATCAGATTTTAATACTTGTTTACTTATGACCAACGCAAAGCCCATTGAGGCAATGCCTGAAATTGCGTATACCAATAAAAAGTTAAGTTCTAATGCATTTTTAATATCCAGTTGCGACAAATTAATCAATATGACAGCAGGCAACGAGAAATATAAAACTAACTTACCTATATCCGCATGAAAACCTTGAGAGAAAAAGCGAATTTTTGTCGTATAAAACCCTGCCGCCACTATCATCGCGAGCGGCAGGAGAACGTCCATCACAGCCATATTGAGTACTTGTTAGTAGCCAAACATTTTTGGTAAGAACAGCACGCTTTGAGGCACGAAGGTAATAAAAAACAGCACGACAACTTCGAGCAAAAACAGTGGTGCTATTTGTTTTGATATAGCCGCAACACCCACTTTGGAAATGGTATTGGCAACGAACAGACAAATACCAAGTGGTGGCGTAATCAAGCCGATCATCAGGTTAAAAATAACCACAATCCCGAAGTGAACAGGGTCGATTCCGAAACTCATCGCGATTGGATGGAAGATTGGAATCAAGATAAGCATTGCCGCAATCCCTTCAAGGAATAGACCAACCACCAGCAATATCAGGTTAACCATAATCAGGAACATAACCGGGTCACTGATCGTGCTGATGATTTGCGCACTGATGTACTGAGGTACACGTGAGAAAGTCAGCAGCCAGTTAGCAACGGAAATGACCGCAATCAAAATTAATACGATAGATGAGTCACGCATTGAGCGAATAAACACTTCCGGTAAGTCACTAATTTTAAGTGTTTTGTAGAAAAACATCCCAACGGTCAGTGCGTAAAATGCAGCAAAAGCAGCGGCTTCTGTCGGTGTGACAACGCCTAATAGAATTGAACCAAGAATGAATACCGGCATGGTCAATGGAACAAACGCTTTTACCAGTGCTTTACGGCGGCTTTGACGGACAACGTTACTGCGAATCTTATGGCGTGTTGCGTAGAAATAAACAAATATCGACAGTGCAATCGCAGATAGAATACCCGGTACAATCCCTGCTAAAAAGAGCGCTGGTACCGACACACCACTTGCGATTAACGCGTAGATAATCACCGGGATACTTGGCGGAATCATTGGGCCGATAACAGATGACGCAGCAGTTAATGCGGACGAAAACTCTTTGCTGTATCCCTCTTTTTCCATTTGAGGAATAAACACACGGCCAAGAGCAGAAGTGTCTGCAACCGCAGAGCCAGAAATACCTGCAAACATCACTGACGACCAGATGTTTACCTGAGCAAGTCCGCCTCGGAAGTGCCCGACTAACGCATTAGCAAAATCGATAATTCGCGTAGTGATACCACTTTTGTTCATCAGCTCACCAGCCAGAACAAACAGAGGCACTGCAAGAATTGAATAGGAATCCAATCCGCTAAAAATGCGTTGAGCAACTAAGCTAATTGAAATTGGTGTACTGGTGACATAAAACGACATCGCCAGAATGATTGTGAATACGAGCGGAACACCGAATATCAGTAAGGTGCCCATCAAAGCTATAGATGGCATAGTAAATCCTTATACATCTCTACGTTTTAGACAGGGTGCACGCCCGGTTAGAGCTGATAGATGAGCGGCTAATCGAAGTGATGCTGCGATAAGTAAGCACACACCACCAACCACTAGTGCTGATTGGAAGTAATACATACTGATCCCAATACCCGGTGATTCAATGGCACCGCGCTTCGCAACAAACAAATAACCTGACCAAATCAATATCAATGCACTCGCAAACACTGCTATGTCAGTAATGACTTCTAATCCTTTTTGGAACTTAGCTGACTTCACTGAGCTAAGAACTGAGAATTTAATGTGTAATTCATCGAGGTAACAGATTGCTGTAGCAAACATAACGCCGTAAATCATGGCGTATTTACACAGCTCTTCACCCCATAAGATTGAGGTATTGAAAAAATAACGACTGATGCTGCTAAACAACATCACTACAAAGACTGTTAGCAATGAAGTGCCAGCAAGGATAGCCAGCAGCTTTTTGTATCGCTCTATCATAGCCTTTCTCCACAAAATTCCGTAAAGCCCGTAATAGGCTTTACGGCTTACCTAAAATTATTTAGCAGCGTCTACTGCTTGAAGTGCCTCATCGATCCATTTTGAATCAATCGTCGTTTCTAGCCATTTGATCACAGCAGGCTGAGTTTTCTCGCTGAACTTCTGCTTCTGTTCCGCCGTTAGTGACGTAACTGTCATGCCTTTTTTCGCCAGTAATTCAAGGCCAGCAGCTGAGTTCACTTGTTGGATAGCGCGACTTACCGTACTTGCTACTTTTGCCGAACGGTCAATCAGTTCTCTATCCTCTGCTTTTAAGCCAGTGTAGAAATCGTCGTTGATTAGCAGAAAGTCAGTGCCGTACACATGGCCATCTAGCGTGATGTATTTTTGCAGCTCGTAGAATTTGTTGTTCGCAATAACACCAACAGGGTTTTCCTGACCGTCTACTACGCCAGTCGTCAGTGCAGCCGGAACTTCAGGCCAAGCAATTGGTGTTGGTTCTGCGTCTACCGATTTCAACATTTCGATATAAAGAGGGGTGGTCATCACGCGGATTTTTAACCCATTCAGGTCTTCCGGGCTGCTGATGACTTTCTTAGAGTTGGTGAAATGACGGAAACCAGTTTCTCCGTAAGCGAGGTTACGAAGCCCAGTCTGCTTGAGACAGTGTTCGCCCAGTTTTTTACCGAACTCACCATCCAGAACTTCCCATGCAACCGGAGCTGAAGGGAACAAGTAAGGGATCTCAAGCACACTCGCTTCTTTACACAGCTTGCTGTAAGCCCCAGAAACCATCGTCATTGTTAACATGCCTTCCTGAGCTGACTGTAGTAGCTCAGTTTCACCACCCAATTGGCTAGATGGGTAGACATTGACACTGATACGGCCACCAGATTCCGCTTCAACAAGATTCTTGAAGACCTGTGTAGCAGCACCTTTTTTAGATGTCGTCCATTCCTGAGAATCAACGTGACCAATAGTGATTTCAATTTCAGATGATGCGGCAGTTCCCGCGTAAGCAAGTGCGAGAGAAAGTGATAATGTTTTTATTGTTCTCATTCTGTGAACCTCCTGTTTCATGGCATTAACAATCTAGCACTCCCCCCAGATGACCTATAATTCATATAGTGAAAGTGCCATTCAATTTTTAGATAAAGGGGCAATTATCAATTAAGAACAATCAAAAATTAAATCTAATAAATTCAATTAATTAAACCAAATTTTATAGCGTTGAAATATTAAATAAAAAATAAACACCCTCCATTGTATACAATTACAAATAGGAGATTGGCGTCACAATTTATAAACAAGAAAGTAACCTAAACATTTAGCATTGTGCTTAAACATGTCTAAATAAGTGAAAAGTTAATGTGGGTTCACCTTCTAGGGTCGTTGCCCCATCAGCGTTACCGGTTTTCCGAATTGCATATTCAACACTGAGAATTACATTGCTCATTTACAGGCGGTCTTATGTTTAACATCCCAAATATTCGGCACTTACGCGCCATTTCTGAAGTCGTCAAGACAGGCAGCATCAGTAAGGCATCTGAGACCGTATTTCTCTCCCAACCAGCCATCACTCAAGCGATTTCAAAATTCGAAAAGAGTATTCACAGTGAACTATTTGAACGTACCAGTGATGGCATGACGCCGACTCCGCAAGGTAAAGCTTTCGCGTTTCGTATTGATAGGGCGTTAGATCATATTGAGCATGGGATCTCTGAGACACTGAAGATCGCCAAAGGGCAACGCAAAAGCAACGTTCATCGATTCTTATACAATATGACGTCGACACACCTGAAGGCGTTAGTTGCCGTTTCGGATGGTCAGGGTTTTACCGAAGCCAGCCGCTTGTTGGAGGTGTCCCAATCTTCCGTTTACCGCGCGTCAAAAGATCTTGAAGAGATCTTGGATGTCACCTTATTCGAAAAAATCAGTAATGGTATCGTCGTAAGCAAAGCCGGTACCGCACTCGTCAAAGCTTGTAAGCTCGCATTTGTGGAAATAAAGCAAGGAATCGAAGAGATCGATGCACTTAGCGACCGTCATAACAGTGTGATCACAGTGGGCTGTCTGCCGTTAGCTCGTACCTGTTTGCTACCTATTACTATTAATGAATTCAGCCAAAGCTATCCAGACTGCCGGATTCAGGTTATCGATGGCCCCTACTCCGATTTGCTCAACCACTTAAAGTACGGTGAAATTGATGTACTGATCGGCGCATTGCGATTTCCGATTCCGAGTACCGATATTCGTCAGGAAACCCTGTTTGAATCAGAAAACAAAGTCTTTGCGCGCCACGATCACCCGCTATCCAAAAAAGCGAATGTCACTCTGCAGGATTTACATCAAGCCAGTTGGGTTGTCTCCAGCGCTAATACGCCAGGACGCAAGATGTTTGAAGACATCTTCATTAATGGTGGATTGGAGCCCCCTTCACGTTTAGTAGAAGCCAGTTCGCAGATGCTTGTAAAAGAACTGATACTGGGCAGCGATCGCCTGTCTGTCCTTTCTCAACATCAAATTCAACGTGAACTGGACGAAGGCCACTTTACGATTTTACCTTTTGATTGCAGCCAGCAGTCTCGACCGATTGGCCTTACCATGCGTAAGAACTGGTACGCGACTACGGTACAGACGCATTTCGTATCGCTTCTGCGTAAGAATGGCTTGAAGATGTCAGGCTAAATCGGGCAGCGCTTTCTCAAAATTGAATACCTAATATCATCTTTTGATTATTCGTGTTTTTACCCAAATGTTACAGTCGTTTTCGGTGAAGCAACATATTCGGGTATCAAAGGTGAAAACAACTCGTGCCGCATTTATTGGCTTCGGTGAAGCCGCTCAAGCACTTATCAGCATCGCTGGTGACAATGCACCGGACGTGATCAGTGCTTTTGATATCAAAACACGCGATGAGGCTACACGCGAAGCAAAACTGATGGATTACATCCAATTTCAGGTCAATGGCGCGTTTAACCCAGAGCAAGCCGTTTGTGGCGCTCAGGTTATTTTTTCTCTCGTTACACCTGATCAGGCAAACTTGGCTTTAGCACCGCTTAGTAGTGCGCTGACAGAAAAGCAGTTTGTCGTAGATTGTAACTCGTGTGCTCCTGCAGTGAAAAAACACAATGCGAAATTGGTAGAGTCGCAAGGTGCAGCCTATATTGACGCTGCAATAATGAGTCCGGTAAAAGCAAATTCAAAGCCAATCCCACTGTATATTTCTGGTAAAAAAGCCACTCTGGTTGCACCACAATTGCAGTATTTGGGTTTTGATGTAACCGTGATTTCAGAGCAGGTCGGCGATGCTTCACAAATAAAAATGTTACGTTCAGCGATGGTGAAAGGTCTGGAAGCATTAACAACAGAATGTATGCTTGCTGCTCATCGTGCCGGGGTCGCGCCCTATGTGGTTGAGTCACTGGAAAAGAGCTACCCACAACTTAATTTGTCGCAATTGGCGGTTTACCATATGGAAAGAATGCTCACTCATGGGAAACGACGTAGCGAAGAACTTAAATCAGTAGTCGAGACACTTGCTTCACTTGATATCGATACCAGTATGTCGAGCGGCGCAATCAACTGGCATCAACGGATGTCAGATGTAAATGTAACTGTCGAGAATCAAACGTTAGAACAGTTATCTAATCAAATTTTGAATACGATGGAGCACTCAGCGTCACCCATCCAATCAAACGATACCCTTACCTCTTAACCAAGTGTAATAAAGGATTATTTATGAAAGTATGTGTAGTTGGTGCAACTGGTGCCTTTGGCCGTAAGCACTTAGAAGCCATCCAAAATATCGACGACGTAACCGTATCAGTTATGGTTTCTCCAGAACAAGACAAGCTTGATGCTCTGATCAATGAGTATGATTCACAGGCTGTTGGTGTAACGACACTTGAAGAAGCACTTGTTCGTGACGACGTTGATGCCGTTATCTTAGCAACGCCAACTCAGGTGCACGCATCTCAGGCTATCCAGTGTATGGAAGCTGGCAAGCACGTTTTGGTCGAAATTCCTATGGCTGATAACATCGAAGACAGCTACAAAGTGGTCGAGACTCAAAAGGCAACGGGTTTAGTTGCAATGGCAGGCCACACTCGCCGTTTCAACCCAAGCCACCAATGGATTCACAATAAAATCCAGGCTGGTGAGCTAAACATCCAACAAATGGATGTGCAGACATACTTCTTCCGCCGCACCAATACTAACGCGAAAGGCGAGCCAAGAAGCTGGACTGATCACCTGCTATGGCACCATGCATGTCACACAGTAGATTTGTTCCAATATCAAACTGGTGAAACCGCATCACAAGTTCAAGGCATGCAAGGCCCAATTCATCCGGATCTTGGCATCGCAATGGATATGAGCATTGGTATGAAAGTACCATCAGGTGCGATTTGTACGCTTTCTCTGTCATTCAATAACGAAGGTCCATTTGGTACGTTCTTCCGTTACATCTGTGATGAGGGTACTTTCCTTGCTCGTTACGATGACTTGTATGACGGCTATGACAACCAAATTGATTTGACAGGTGTTACTGTGTCAAACAACGGTATTGAATTGATTGACCGTGAGTTCTTCGAAGCGATTAAGACCGGTAAAGAGCCGAACTCTAGTGTTGCCCAATGCCTGTCAGCAATGGAAACACTGCACCGCATCGAAGAGCAGCTCATTTAAGGACAACACAGCTAAGGAATCTTACTATGCAACAACGGAAAATTGGCCAATTTCAATGTAACCCTGTGGGTCTGGGATGTATGAACCTGTCTCATGCATACGGAACACCACCGGATGAGAAACAGAGCATTCATTTACTCAATCATGCCTTGGACCTCGGTTACAACCATCTAGATACCGCGACATTATATGGTGGCGGTGCCAATGAAAAACTGGTGGCCAAAGCCGTTGGGCATAGAAGAGATGAATATGTGTTGGCCAGCAAATGTGGCATGTTCATTAACGAAGAAGGTAAGAAAGAGATCAATGGTAGTCCTGAAGCGCTGCGTAAAAACATTGAGAACAGCTTACAACGCCTAAACACAGACGTCATTGACCTCTATTACCTTCATCGCTGGGACAAAACCGTCCCTATCGAAGAAAGTGTCGGCGAACTAAGCAGACTGGTTGAAGAAGGCAAGATTCGTGAAATCGGCTTGTCGGAAGTGTCCGCAGCGACAATAACAAAAGCCGCTCAAGTCCACCCAATTGCAGCGGTGCAATCTGAGTACTCACTTTGGACTCGCAACCCTGAAATCAAAGTGCTGGAAACATGTAAAGCACTGGGGACTGCCTTTGTTGCATTTAGTCCGTTAGGGCGTGGAATCTTGACGGGTAAAATCGATTCTCCGACGAATTTTACGCCGAAAGATATCCGTCGCAACATGCCTCGATTCGATAGTGAGCACTTTGCGCATAACCAGCACCTTGTGACACAACTGGCGCAATTGATCGAGCAAGAGTCTGACACTGAGCTAAGTAAAGCAAGTCTGGCTAGCATCGTTCTACGCTGGGTGCTGGATCAACACGATCATATTCATGTTATTCCGGGCACGACGAATATCGACCATCTCACCGAGAATGTTTCGGCAACGTCGGTGAGTTTGTCTAGCAACCTGTTAGAAAAAATGGGACAACTCATCAACAATGACAACGTCTCCGGCACGCGCTACAACGCTGCTCAACAAGTAGAAATCGATACTGAAGAGTTTTCAGCGAGCCCTGCGGTTACCGCATAACTTTCATAGAATTCAAAAGCCCGCTTCGGTGGGCTTTTTGCTTATAACGCCTACATAACCACTCAATAAACCCTTCCCTCTGCTCTTTGTGTTCCTTAATTGAGACTGTTAACGTTTTAATGACATAAGCGAACAAACATCAGGCTACGCTTCACGGCTATCCTTAACGCGTAACATAAACAAAGATGCCTGCTAACACTCCGTCTCCACTATCGAAAACACTCTGGTTCCGCCGTTTGATCCAAGTACTCTTCGCCGGCGCTGTATTACTCCTTATAGCGATTATTTACTTCGGAGTGCAGTTCAACAACCTGGTCGCGAGCAAGTTTGAAGGCCAAATGTGGCAACTGCCTAATGTTGTTTATGCACGTCACTTGGTGTTAAGCCCTGCTATGCAGGTTAGCCAGAAAGAAGTGCTCAGTGAGTTGGAGCAGCTAAATTATCGTAAAGTCGCACAGCCAACAAAGAGTGGTGAATATAGTATTTCTGGCCAGACAATAAGGCTGATTCGTCGACCATTCGTTTTTCCTGAAGGTGAGCAACCTGCGCAGCAGACAAGCATTCGATTTAGTGGCAAACGCATTGTTAAGATCACCGATGAAACCTCAGGATATGATCTCGGCGTACTGCAGATCGAGCCACAAATTTTAGGGATGCTCGACGGTGACAACACCGAAAAACGAATTTACGTATCCAAAGATGACATGCCAGAGACATTAGTCGCTGCGTTACTTGCCACCGAAGACCGTGATTTCTATCAGCACGACGGTGTATCCCCTGTCGCTATTGCCCGCGCTTTTGCAGCCAACGTTACTGCCGGGCGGAACGTACAAGGCGGAAGTACCTTAACTCAGCAGCTCGCGAAGAACTTGTTCTTAACTCGCGAACGCAGCTTGGTTCGTAAGATTAAAGAGGCTTACTTAGCGGTGATCATGGATTATCGCTACAGCAAAGAGCAGTTGCTTGATGCTTATCTAAACCAAGTCTATTTGGGTCAAAACGGTCAAAATGCGATTCACGGTTTTGCTTTAGCATCACGACATTATTTTGGTCGACCGTTAGCAGAGCTGAGCCTTGATCAACAAGCGTTACTTGTCGGCTTAGTAAAAGGCCCTTCTTATTACAACCCTTGGCGTTACGCTGAACGAGCAAAAGCGCGCCGTGACTTAGTGCTAAAAATGATGGTCGACACTGGCGATCTCGAAGCGAGTGATTACGAACGCGCGATTCAGAAACCATTGTCACTGGCTGTTCAGGGTAAAGGAAGTACCACTGAGCCTCCTTACTTTGACTACATAAAGCTATCACTGAAAGAGGATGGCATCGACTACAACAGTGGTCGCGGTTTGCGTCTTTTCACGACCTTCGAGCCTAAAGTGCAAGGTCAGGCAGAAGCAGCGGTCTACAACGTTATGCCCAACTTAGAAAAGAAAGCAGGCCAGTCTTTAGAAACTGCGATGATCGTTGCCGATAAACGAAGCGGTGCAATCCGCGCGATGATTGGTAGCCGCCAGCCGAATTTCCATGGCTTTAATCGTGCGATAAATGCCGAGCGTCAGATTGGATCGCTGATAAAACCAGCAGTTTATGTCACGGCATTAGCACAGCCAGAACACTACGCGTTAGGTACGAACCTCGCGGATAAACCAATTACTATCCAAACGCAAAATAATGAGAAGTGGTCACCACGAAACTACGATCGCCAGTATCGCGGTCAGGTGAGCCTCTACCAAGCTCTAGCTCACTCTTACAATGTTCCGACCGTGAACCTCGGTATGGCCATTGGATTAGATAAGGTAACCAACACCTTGGTGTCATTAGGTGTCAAAGAGACTCAAGTCCCACAAGTGCCATCGATGTTACTGGGTGCACTGGCACTTTCCCCTCTGAACGTCACTCAGATGTATCAGGCGTTAGGAAATCAGGGTGAAAAACAAAACTTGTTCGCACTTAGTGCGGTGCTCGATGAACATGGGCAAGAACTTTATCGTCATCAAGCTCAGCAAGAAAAAGTATTGGAACCTGAGGCGGCTTGGCTGATCGAATATGCAATGGAACAAGTCGTCGAGCAAGGGACCGCGCGTTACTTAAATCAGATCGTGCCTCGCAGTGCTCACCTCGCGGGTAAAACTGGTACGTCAAACCAAGGGCGTGACAGTTGGTATGTCGGGCTTGATAACCAAGATGTCGTGACTATTTGGGTAGGACGCGACGATAATAATCCAGTTGCTTTGACAGGATCGAGTGGCCCGTTACGAATCTATGGTGATTACCTTAAAAAGGCCGGCTACCAGTCAATCGATCAAACTAAGCCAGAGAAAATAGGGCTAGCAAACTACAGCACTGATAGTCAGGGTGGATTAAGAGAAAGCTGTTTCGGCGAAGTCAGTTTACCTGTTTGGAGTGAAACTGGAGAAACGAGCCCTAACTGCCTGCAGCCTTTGGAAGATGGCCTCAAAGAAATCGGTCGTGGATTAGCAGAAGCACCGAAGCAAATCGGTGGATTCTTTAAAAGCCTGTTTGATTAAACGTATTTGATTAAGCAAGAGAGCGTTCGCGCTTTCCGCTTCCCCAAAGAATTAACTCCACTATTTAGGTAAACTCCGGTTAAACTGGTGAATAACAATCACAGTGAGTAAGTGGTCAGAAATAACGTAGGAAAAATGCTTGAGAACAAGGCAACATTTTTCGATAAGTAGTTACTCTACAATCAAAAATGTTAACGCTGCTATCGAGTATTTTAACAAGCTAGATTGACCAGTTATTTACTACGATTGGTATAATATAATCAGGAAAAACCGGAGTGAGCCATGCTGATCACCTTTCGCTGTAAAAGCCATGCCAATATCACCATGTTCGGCGATATTGCCCTCAATATGATAAAAATGATGGGCCATAGCGGCACTGTGCCCGGTTCGATCTCATCTCAAGACCTGCCAGAAGCGCTCGCCAAATTAACCGCTTCGCTGACCAAAGCAGCAGAAGTAGAGAATAAATCCGTCCAAGAAGCAGACGATGATGACGAGCAATCAGAACCGGTCGTATCGATAGGTCATAGAGCAATGCCGCTTGTTGAACTGCTGAAATCTGCCATTGATGATCAATGTGACGTGATGTGGGACAGCCAGTAAACAAGCCCTAAATATTGCCATAAACCACGGCAGAAGCATTAAGACTGTGATCGTAATCTTCTCTTAATTGCTTTTCTCTTCATAATAACCAAAAGTGATTGTAGCCTATATTTCAATCGCCAGAATGTATATTGCATTCTATTTTGTTCGCATCATAAACCTCATGGAAACGTCACGTGGACATCAAACGTCTTCAGTACTTTGTAGCTTTGGCTAAGAACGGCAACTTCACCAAAACTGCCGACCAACTGGATATTGCCCAGTCGGCACTCAGCGTGAGCATGCAAAAATTAGAGAAAGAAATCGGTCTGAAGTTGATCAATCGAAGCAGCAGACAGATTCAGCTCACCTCTGATGGCATGAGATTCCTGTTCCATGCGCGAAGGATTTTGGAAGATGTTGAACTCGCCCAGATTGAAATGGATGAGCTAAAAGGGCTCGAACGCGGCAAGATCGATTTTGGTGTTTCTGCGATGCTTGGGTCTTATTTTTTCCCTGAAGCACTGTCAGCCTTTAACCAAGCCTACCCTAATATTCGTATTCATGTTCAGGAACACGGCACGGCAACACTGGAAAAAATGCTTTTAGAAGGCGCTTTAGACTTGGCATTTGTTCGCACAGATAAACCCGTTGATCAACTGAGATACGTCTCGTTGTGCCCAGAAGAAATCGTTGCCTGCGTTAACGAGAGCCACCCTTTTGCCCAATTATCGAACGTAACTCTGGAACAATTTTGCGAGCAACCGCTTATTCTGTTTCGGGAAGGATATTTGCTGCGTGAAGCCGTCAGTCGTTACAGCCGAAAGCACAACTTAAAACCAGATATACGCTTTGAGACCAACTTAATCGAACTCGTAAAAGCCTTAGTTAAGAAAGAAGCCGGTGTCAGCACATGCCTGAGACGAATAGTGCAAGAAAATGAGCCATTGGTTTGCGTACCATTTAATCCCGCGCTTAAAGTCGAATTTGGTATTGGCTGGAAAAGCAGCCATTACCTGTCTAATGCATCGCGTGCGTTTTTGAAGTTTATGGAAGAGTGGTATCAACCTAAAAGAATCAAATAGCGAGATATAAAAATGCCCCCAGCCGTCCGGGTACGACTGAGGGCAATACTATCCAGAAATGTCGCTAATCAGCACTGGCTTTGAGTGGTGTCAATACTTTCAGTTGGTTCAAAACGGTAACCAGAAGAATACCCACTGTGGCTGCGATGTTAATCACATCACTATCGCCAAATGCCAACACAAGCGCACTGACGAACAGGATCCCCCTTGCCACCTTGGACAAAGGATTAAACAACCTGCCTTCAATACTGCCCGCAAACGCAACGATCAAGGCGAGTGTGTAGACGACTGAAAGAACAAATGGGAACAATGAGAACTCTTTAAACCAGATGAGGTTGCCGTGGGCCATCATAATAGGAATTAAGAAGAATCCTTGCGCCAACTTCATCGCCTGAATCGCAGATTTCATTGGTGACGCATTTGCAATACCAGCGCCCGCAAACGCGGCCAGAGCGATCGGCGGAGTGATATTAGAGGTCTGTGACAACCAAAAAACGATCATATGCGCGGCAAGCAAGCTCACACCTAAATCGGTCAGTGCTGGTACCGCCATCACTGACAATACGATATACGCAGCAGTAACCGGTAGCCCCATTCCCAGAACCAACGCAGCTAACGCCACCAGCCCGAGAACCGACCATAATTGACCGCCCGACATGGCAAGCAGGAACTGAGTGAATTGCAGACCAATGCCGGTTTGTCCAATCACACCAACGATAATACCTGCACAAGCACAAGCCACAGAGATAGGCAGAGCCATCAGTGCCCCTTCCTTCATTCCCTGTAAAATCAGCTTCAATGAAACTCGCGTCGATTTACGCACCATAGCCGCAGCAAGAATAGCGCCACACCCTGCAATTCCGACCAGAACAGGCGAGTAACTCAACATCAATAGCACCGTAATAAAGACTAATGGTGCTAAGAAGTGCCAGCCTCGGACCAGAACAATTTTGATGCTCTCTATTTGCGCCATCCCTTTCAAGCCGAGCTTACACGCCATCAAATGGATATAAAGCAACGTTGAAAGAAAGTAGAGAATGGCAGGAACAATCGAAACCAGAAGGATCTCTGAGTAAGCGATGCCGGTAAACTGCGCCATAACAAAGGCTCCAGCCCCCATCACTGGCGGCATAATTTGCCCACCGGTTGACGCCGCCGCTTCAATGCCAGCCGCCTGCTCTGGTCGGTAACCTAGCTTTTTCATCATTGGAATGGTCAGCGAGCCCGTCGTAACCGTATTCGCAATGGCTGATCCAGAAATCGAACCCAGCGCAGCAGAAGCGATCACGCTTGCCTTCGCCGGACCACCGCGATACTTACCAGCCAAAGCGAAGGCACAATCAATAAAAAATTGACCCGCTCCGGTAACCTGAAGAAAGGCACCAAATAGCACGAAGGTAAATACCACGCCTGCGGCAATTCCCAATGGTGCTCCGTACACGCCGTTAGTCGAGAAAATATGGAAGCGAATCATCTCTTCAATAGAAAAACTCTTACTTGCGATGGCATCCGGTAAGTGTGAGCCAAACATTGCATAGAGAATAAAGACGATTGCCAACCAAGACATCACGGCACCAACAGTACGTCGCGTCGCCTCAAGCAACATCGCGATGACGACTACGCCTGCAAATGTATCCGTCGACTGAAGACCATCCATCAGAAAGCTCATATCATCGTAATCGAATACACTAATACGCCAGGTTGCCCAGATGGTAAGTACCATGCAGCACAGATCGATCATTCTCCCAAGCAGGTAGACTAACGTTGTTCTGTTTAAAGAGAATGTAGGCTTAACCAAAAATACCAATACCAACACCCAACTAATATGAATGGGGCGAAAAGTAGGCGCAGCTAACGACGCTGTAATGCCTTGCCAAATCTGAAATGCAGATAACGACACAGCAAAAATAGCGGCGACAGCAATCAGACGCTCGGTAACCAACAGGTTCCAGTTTCTATTGTCTTTCATTCACTGACCTGCCCTACTGCGCTTGCTTACTCTGCTGCTCTTGAAGATACTTTTGGGCACCCGGATGCAGAGACACAGCGCTTAGCTGGTTCATATTTTCCACCGTGGTGAATTTTGCAACACTGAGTGAGTTTTGTAATGCTGACGCGTTTTCAAAAATTAAGCGGGTCATGTTGTAAGCCAACTCTTCGTCAAGTCGCTGGTTAACAACCAAAACGTTCCAAACAGCTGGTGCCGTAAAGCTTTCTACACCGTTATACACGCCCTGCTCTACCTGCACTGACTGATATGCAGGAAGCGCACCCATGATAGATTTCATGTCTTCAGCGGAGAAATTAAGCACGCGAATATCTCGGGTCAGAGCCAATTCAGTGATCGCGCCCAGCCCAGTACCACCGACAAAAACCCCGGCATCAATCTGACCATTCGCAAGAGCTTCAGCAGTCGCAGAGAAGTTAAGTGACTGAACATTCATACCGTCTTCATCAAGGTCCAATGCAGAGAGAATACTTCTTGCGCTCACTCTGGTGCCTGAACCTGGCGCGCCCAGAGAGACAGTTTTCCCTTTTAAATCTTTCAGTGAGTAGATACCCGAATCTGCACGCACGACAAACTGCACAACGTTTGGATAAAGTGCCGTCAGTACCGCAACATCTAGTGCGCGTGAAAACGGCTTGCTTCCTTCTTGAGCCTGAATAACGACGTCACCCATCGCGAGACCTACCAATTGCTTATCCTGAACCACTTTGATGGTGTTCTCTACTGAAGCCGCCGTCACTTCAACTCGCATATTAAAGTCAGGTAAGTTATCGCTCCAGATTTTTGCCAGAACGCCACCATATGGGTAGTAAGTCCCACTCTGACTTCCTGTACCTATAGTGTAATTTTCTGCCTGAGCGCCACCCACAACACTTAACATGGAAAATAGCAGCATCGTTTTAATTGTTTTTTTCATAATGTCCTCACGTTATTGATCTTATAAATACTCCATGTCGGCTTTTACACACCATTAACAACACTGACAAACCCGAATCCTGGCTTTTGAGATATTAATAAATAAAAGTTGCTGCAAAAAAGATGAAAAATGGCGTTTTCAATATCAATAAGTGATGAAAAGAATCTCTTTTATTAATAAAAGTGAACAAAAACGGCATTTTCGTCCGGCTAGATACGCAATCCATCTATTTTATAGATTGAAAGTATATTTTCGATATATTGAACATATAGGACTAACACTGTTAACCTTTTTGCAACAGGAAAGAACCACGGATAAACAGGGTGCTCCCCATTAGGCCGCTCAACACCAAGTGGTAGACAAGCAATATCTACCACTAAGAATCAAAAGCAGAACTGGGACATCTTTTGCTGAAATAAAAGGAATAACCATGACACTAAGCATCAAAGACAGCGTAAATTCAGAACTACAAGGCATCACCGTTAACCCACATCCGGTAAATGGCCGTTTGCAGGTGATTACTCTTGGAAAGGACTTATTAGAGAAGTTTAATGATCTGACTTGTGAGTGGGATCTTCAAGCCATTGAGTACAAGCCATTTCTTCGCTTTGCTGTAGCGGAAGCACTGGATAAAGCATCCGACTATCAACTCGGTAAGCTGCTTGTTCAGATTATGGATGATCGTAATCAAGGCGCATTTCTTCTCGAAGCTTGTGATGAAGTACGAGCAGAATATAAAGACACCGAGATCCAGCGTCGTTACTTCGTCAAACTCTCTACGGCAATTTCGCACATGATTGGTCTGCCAAACTTTGATGCCATGTACGGTAAATATTATGCTCGTTTTACTGTACGTAACGTTGACGACAGTGACAGCTACCTACGCCAGGCTCACCGCCGTATGGAAATGCACAACGACGGCACCTACGTCGATGAACGCACGGATTTCGTATTGATGATGAAAATGGAAGAGAGCAACATGCAAGGCGGCGATTCGCTGTTACTGCATCTTGATGACTGGCAGGACCTAGACAAATTCTATAATCATCCAATGGCGAAGCAAGACATTACTTGGGGCGCGCCACCAAGCAAAAATACCGGTTATGACATTGAGCACCCAGTCTTTTTTGAAGAAGATGCAGAAGGTAAACCACACTTCCTGTTCATTGACCAATTTGCGAAACCTAAAAATCGACGTGAAGGTTTGTACCTGTATGAAATTGGTGAGTCTCTTGAAAATGATCCGAACTGTTTCAATGTACGTGTCAACGTCGGTTCTATGCTGGTTGTTCACAACCATCGTTGGCTACACGGACGAGATAAATTTGTCCCGCACCCAGATCTAAGTCGTGAACTACTTCGCCAGAGAGGTTCATTTTCACGCTAAATGTTACTGAGCCAGGGAACGGTCTGGCACCACCAAACTAAATAACAATAATTAGCCCGTGTGCAATAACACGGGCACTACTATTTTGGAGATTTCAATGGAAAAGCCGTACGACTATGTGATTCTCGGAGGCGGAATTGTCGGAATATCAACAGCATGGCAACTGAAGCAGCGCTACCCAACCGCACGTGTTTTGGTATTAGAAAAAGAATCAGAAGTATCCATGCATCAGACCGGACATAACAGTGGTGTTATTCACGCTGGTGTTTACTACCAACCTGGCAGCCTGAAGGCCCAGTTCTGTCGAGAAGGGGTTGAAAAGACGATCAGTTTTTGTGAAAAGCATGACATACCTTACGATCAATGCGGCAAATTGTTGGTTTCAACAAACCAGACAGAATATGAGCGAATGCAAGCCCTGTATGAACGCTGTGCGCAAAATGGAATTGAAGCAGAGCTGCTTGATGAAGCTGAACTGCGAAAACGAGAGCCGAATATTACCGGCAACGGCGCTATTTACGTCAAATCGACTGCCATTGTTAACTATCGTCTGGTCACGAAGAAAATGGCGGAAGAGTTTAAAGCCTGTGGGGGCGAACTGAAACTGGGAACGGAAGTTCAGGATATTGAAGAAACCGCCGACAGTATTATTCTGCACTGTCGAAATGGTAACACTTCCCACACTTACCATGCCCAATTTCTAATCACTTGCGCTGGACTGATGGCCGATCGCATCACGCGCATGCTCAATATAGACACCGATTTTCAAATCGTCCCTTATCGCGGAGAGTACTATCGCTTGCCAGCGAAATACAACCAGATCGTCAACCACCTCATCTATCCAATTCCAGATCCAGACTTACCTTTCCTTGGTGTGCATCTGACGCGGATGATTGATGGCAGCGTAACTGTTGGTCCTAATGCCGTACAAGGATGGAAAAGAGAAGGATATGGAAAGTTCAATGTATCCCTGCGTGATATCAGAGATATGGTGACCTTTGCTGGTTTCTGGAAAGTGAGCTTTAAGCACTTAAAAACGGGGTTAGCAGAAACCTGGAACTCTTGGTGGAAACCTGGTTACCTGAAAATGGTGCAGAAATATTGTCCGATGCTAGAAGTCAGCGATCTCCAGCCTTATCCCGCAGGTATCCGTGCTCAGGCCGTTCTTAAAGATGGTTCTTTAGTGCACGACTTCCTATTTGCTGAAAGCCCGCGCTCACTGCATGTCTGTAATGCGCCTTCGCCAGCCGCGACTTCCGCAATTCCAATCGGCAACTACATCTGCGATAAAGTGGCTGAAAAAACGGCCACGACTCTCTCGGACGCGGCTTAAAATTCATCTCGCCCGTTACCGATTGGTAGCGGGTCGATCTTCAACAACTGACACTTATGCCTAATCACAACGCATATTTCGTTGCCCGCAATCGAGCAATAAAAATCAGTCAGAACTCACTGCTGTTTCACTCAACCTACTGTGAAGGTACTCCACCAGCAATTTTAACTGACGAGGAATGAATCTGGATTGAGGATACTGAGCAACTATCTTTCCCTGATAACTTCCCTTTACTTCCCATTCTGGAAATAGCGCCACTACCTCTCCTGACTGTATCAACGCATCAATGGAAAACTCAGGGAAAATCGAAATACCCATCCCTCGTAAAACAGCTTCTTTACGGATTTCGGTATGATTGACGGCAAGTCGTCCATCGATATTAACGGTACGAATCACGCCTTGTTGGCCAAAGACCCATTTCCTGTCAACAGGACTTTCACCCAAACGTATACATTGATGGGCAGACAACTCTTCAGGGCTCCTAGGGTAGCCAAATTTTTCCAGATAGCCCGAGCTAGCACAAATGAGTAATCGGTTCGTTCCTAATTCTTTGGCAACTAAGCCTTCGACTGGTTTATCGGTAATATGTATCACCATATCGACTTCATGCCCAATAGGATCAATAAAGTGGTCTTCAACAACAAAATGTACCGAGACGTTGGGATATTCTTGTAAGAAGTCCAGAATTAACGGCGAAAGTACTTGGCTGGCCAAGGCTCTGGGGGCGGCAATTCTGATTTCACCAGCGACCTCGCTTTGAGAGGAAAAAGCAGCATCTGTCGCTAATCTCGCAGATTTAAGCATATCCATACATAATCCGTGAACTTCTTCTCCCGCAATGCTTAACCGCATATTTCGGGTGGTTCGTTCAAGGAGCTTTTGGCACAAAGCATTCTCCAGCTTAGAGATGGAACGGCTCACAGATGAAGGCGCAACACCGAGCTTTTCCGCTGCTTTAGAAAAACTCCCTTCTTCAATAACGACAACAAAAACGGCCATTTCCGGCAGTAAAGCGATGAGCTTATTTGTGTCCACAACGCAACAGTCCTT
This sequence comes from Vibrio sp. dhg, assembly GCF_003443775.1. Classification (NCBI taxonomy): domain Bacteria; kingdom Pseudomonadati; phylum Pseudomonadota; class Gammaproteobacteria; order Vibrionales; family Vibrionaceae; genus Vibrio; species Vibrio sp. dhg. The sequence continues at coordinate 634,335 of NZ_CP028944.1, forward strand.
TCCAAATCTATCCATTGTTTCACATAACGTACTAGTGGATATTGATCGAGTCAATTCATACAAGGTTTATAAGGAAAAGATGTGTCTAGCTTAGCGATAAGAGAAAGGCTTTCATTGTTCAATATCCCCGAACTACTGCTCCTGTTAGTCGCCATTGTTTGGGGGACAAGTTATGGCTTAACAAAAAGTGCCATTACCTATACAACGGTGTCCATTTTTATAGCGATTCGCTTTGGGTGGACGTTTTTACTGCTACTCCCAATGATGGTCAGGGACTTTATTCATGGCAAAAACAGAGATTGGCCAGTCGCCCTACCGACTGGAGCCATCCTTGCGGCAATCTTCTTCTTTGAAGTTTATGGAGTTAGTCAGACAACCGCTTCTAACGCAGCATTTCTTATCAGCCTGAATGTCATATTTACCCTGCTTCTAGAAACCTTAATAGGAAGAAGAAAACCAAATCGAACACTGATGTGGCTGTGCTTATTCAGTACAGTAGGTGTACTCATGTTAACCAATAACCACGGTTTCAAAATTACATTCAATCAGGGGGATATCTATATTCTGTGTGCGGCGGCATTGAGGGCAGTTATGGTCATCATGACAAAGAAACTGACTCATGGAAAACAGATAACCAATACCACTCTAACGTGTATTCAGTAATTCATTGTTGCATTTAATGCCTGCTTAATCAGTATTGTATCTCATGAGCCCACCACTCAAGCCCTCTTCCCACAGGCTCCGGAATTTTGGCTTACGACTTCTTTTCTGGTTCTGTTTTGTACATTGTTTGCCTTCTATGCACAAAATTATGCGGTACGGAAAATTTCTCCAACAAAAGCGTCACTGCTTATGGGAAGTGAGCCTCTGTTTGGCGCTATTTTCTCCCTACTATGGCTGAATGAAGTGTTAACCAGCGTTCAATGGTTAGGCGCAGCGATCCTCCTTATTACAGTACTGAGCGCTTCGCTGAGTAAACTAGGCTCGGAGCATTAGGTCACAGGGTTCGTATCAACTAAAGTGACGAATGTTTGGAAGCCATCATTTAAAATTGAGTGGATGTTAACAGAAAGGGTATTCCATATGGCCTAAATAAGCTCTAAAAATAACTATGTAAAATACCCTTTAATCTGCATATGTTGTTGAGGACTTTAGTCACTCCGATTATCAAGCTTAGTTTTGATATTCAGATAGGTTTTGGAAAGAGTACATCAAATCCTTTTCCAGTTCCCATTGTGATTGATAACCATAATGCCTCCAGAGAAAATCTCGAGGAATACGATATCCGTATACCATTTCTTTTATCCATAATTTGCGGTTGGCCGCAATCATTTTTTTAATTTTGTTTGAAATTACCATAATGAAGTACCCTTACGTTGATTGGATAACGACATTTTAGTAGTCAGAGATTTTTAGTAGGAGTGCGATTCGTTCAACTATAAGTACTTTCCGCTTAGATTTTGTTATTGTTCTTGAAGTAAGTGATTAATAAATATTTTTTGAATATATTATGAAACGTAAATTAGAGCGTGTTCCACAGCGAATAGGTGCTTCTTGGCGCTACTTAAAAATTGTCGAACCTCAAAAGAGTTACGACTGGCACTGCCATGAGGAATATGAAATTGCGATTCACCGCAATTTTTTAGGTAGTTGTTTTGTAGGAAATTATAATAGTGCAATACAGAATAACCACACTATTCTTATCGGCCCTGGGTTACCTCACGCCATCTATTCAGACTCAGTGATTAGCAATGGGCAGTGTGAAACTCATGTTATTTGGTTTCAAAAATCATGGATCGAACAACTGGTTCACCATTGCCAAGAGTTAACCCCACTAAAAGAAATACTGGAAAAAGCTGACCAAGGTTTACAGTTTTCCGCGCAAACGGGAGACAAAGTTGTCAAATTTCTTTCGAATGTACTTGAACTTCCTCCCCCAAACCGACTTGCAATTTTAATTGAAATTTTTTGCCTATTAATCGCGGATAATAATATCGTGCGATTAATAAACCCTATCATCAATGCAACAAACGATGAGAAAAAACGAGTCGATGATAAGATTGGAAGAGCAGAAGCTTACTTATTAACTCATTTTAACGAGAATATTTCACTTCAAGCTCTGGCCAACCATTTATTTTTAAGCGAAAGCAGTGTGCGAAGACTGTTTGCACAACACTTTAATGAAAGCTTTAGCCAGAGATTAAAGAAAATTCGCTTAAATATAGCTTGTGATATGCTCGCTTACACCGACTATCCAATACGAGTAATATTAGAAAAAGTAGGATACATCAATCAAGCGAACTTCAATCGTCAGTTTAAAAACTATAAAAACGTTACGCCAAAAGAATATCGATTAGCTATGAAACGCTATCAAAAATCCAGTAAATAATATTTAAAGACATTATTTATAGCTTTGGTGGTTATAATTAGCGGCTTAACCTGACTAACCAGCGAAACAACTTAAACTGACTAGGTAGGTAAAACATATACTCGGGATGCCACTGAACACCCCTGATAGGCTGGGAATGCGTGCTTTCGATCGCTTGAACAAAACCATCCAGATCTCGCCCAGCAACACGTAAGCCATCTCCAACATCTTTTACAGCTTGGTGGTGTAGGCTATTAACCCTCAACTTAGGCTTACCAAACAAAGAAAACAGATCTGACTCTCTATCGACGAACACTTGCTTAGTGGGTAGCAAACCCGGACGATTATAGGTCCGCTTACGTAGCGTCGATATATCCGCATACAGGTTGCCACCATGCACAACATTCAGCAGTTGTGCGCCGCGACATATCCCCAAAATTGGAACCTCGTTTTCTAGCGCCCATTTTATCCACTCTATCTCTAGCTTATCGCGCTCGGGATCAAATTCATCCCGCTCACTGGCTTCGCCACCATAGTGTTCAGGGTCAATGTCATCACCGCCGCCAATGATCAGACCATCGAGTGGTTTCCCTGATCTCTGGTGCTTAACGCTGATTCTCTCAGGTTTTGCGCCTGCTAGTATGAGCGCGAGTTTTGTACACCACCACGATGGAGACCAACTACGATGGTTACCTGTTACCCCAATTCTCGGCTTTTTATCCACTGACTGACTTCCTTAATCCAATCACTACGTTTGACACCGATAAGCGGCAGAGACATTTCTTTAAAACGACGAGATAAAAAGTCCAGTGCCTTCGTATCGGCAGCTAAAGCCTCGACCAGATACCATATATTCCAGGACGTCGCGAAGCTCCAATTTGTATTTTCAATCAAACAATCGGGTAAGCGGTAATGAAATGTAGGCCTTTGATTTACTTTGCTATCCTTCACGGCATTATTGACTTTTTCTTCATCAATAAAGGCAAATAGTGGAAGCATATCTAATGCACGATTTCGGCTCGGATTATGAAGAAGATAATCATCGATCAACGCATCCATATCCTGATAGGTCTTGTCGAGAAGCAGTTCAACATAATCTTCAGAATATAGCTGGATGTAAGGGCTGATTTTTCGAGCTAAATTAACGTCGTGCGCTTCATTTAGCCACCATTGAAGTAACCCAAACGCTTGCAAATAGGAGTGAACCGTCTGAACATCTAGCGATGGTAGTTCTGGGTTAATATGGACGCCAAAAGCCGCAACAACTGAATCATCGGTTCCTTTAGCACCAGCATCACGCAATGCTGGAATAAGCGCATCCAACTTTTCCAGCTTATCAATTGGGAATGGCGGAGAAACGATTTCCAATGGAACCACGGATAACGCCAGTTGATGTAAAAAATCCACCCACTCGTGGCCATCATCTTTAACTTTCGCTTCCAGCGCTGTGTTTTTAAGAAATTCCCAGTCTAATTCAACTTTAAACTTACCGTATTCAGGCGTATGTAAAACGTATTCTACCGCGGACTTTTGCTCTAGCTCACCACCAAAAACCTTTTGCAGTATTTGGGTGGCGTCCCCTATGGTTAAACCGGTAAATTCGATCTCAAACCCAACACGGCGAACTTCTTTAGCTTCTGTCGTCGTTAAAGGCGGAGTTTTAAATGCCATAATTGCCTCCACTTATGATGATTACAGATTCGAAAATCGTTTATTCAACAGTACTATTCGTAACATAAAATGCCACTGCAAAAAACCTTAGATCTTTTTTCACCTAGAACAATCAAACAGAATGGCAAGGCTTCTTACCTTTCTACTCCTTCGTTTAACCAACTGAAATTAAGTTATTTTTCTGCTAGACAGTGACAGCGCTGACATCACCCTACTCTTGGATCCTGTGCATATCATTTAACATTTTTATGTCTTCGCTGATATCACAAAATCAATGTCGGTATTGTTTTCCATGTGTGCACGATTGGTTGTTTTAGATAATGGTAATCCTAAAATCGGTCTTCAATACCGACATGAGGCCATGGTTGAAGGATATGAATGATCATAAGATTAAGATAGTCCAGACCCTTGGTGTTTAGAGATGCGTTAAAAACTTCAAACGCTTCTTTATAAGATGAACAATCCATTCAATGAATTGCTCATCAATTGTATGACCTAAAGTGAGCCATTATTTATTTAACGTAACTATCAACGTCAGATATTAGTTTGCTGCCTTTGTGGATCAACACCATCACGCATTTCACTGTGACGGTTTGTTTCGTCATTGGTATTTTGCAGCTGAGCAATGGAAAAACCGGTCAATGCAAAGATGATGGATATCATGGGAACCACAAAATTAAGTATTGCATAGGGAGCGTATTCAAAGGCACCAACCCCAAGAGTAGCAAGGATAAAGACGCCACAGGTATTCCAGGGAATAAACACGGAGGTCAGGGTACCGCCATCTTCCAGTGCCCTGGACAGATTCTTAGAGTGCAGCCCCTTTTCCTGATAGGTACTGGCAAACATTCTTGCAGGCACAACGACAGAGATATACTGCTCTGAACAGGTTGCGTTGGTCAGAAAACAGGAAGAAATAGTGGTTGGGATCAGGCTTTTTGCCGACTTAGATGAGCTGATTATTTTTTCAACAATAGATTTCAGCATTCCTGTGTTTTCCAGTATCCCTCCCAGAGTCATGGCGACAATGGTCATGGAGACCGTATACATCATAGATTCCAAGCCGCCCCGATTGAACAGGCCGTCGACCATGTCGTTACCAGTTTCAATGCTGAAGCCGACTTGTAGTGCTTTCACTGCTTCCGCCACAGAGCCACCCTGAATGAAGATCTGGCTCAGAAAACCTAACAAAATACCCGCGAATAAGGCTGGCAGGGCTGGAACCTTCCGAGTGACGAGAAAAATCACGAAGACTGGGATTAGCAATAGCCAAGGAGAAATAACAAAGTTGTCCTGCAATATGGCCATGGTCGTGCTGATTTGTTCAAACTCGGCGTCGCCAGCAGATAAGCTCTGGCCCAGATACCAGTATACGGTTAGGGCAATCAACAGGCCGGGTACGGTAGTGTAGAACATATGTTTAATATGCTCAAAAAGATCGGTGCCGGTTAGTCCCGCGGCCAGGTTGGTGGTATCGGACAAGGGAGACATCTTGTCCCCAAAATAGGCACCGGATATCACGGCTCCTGCAACCATAGGAGCGGGAATACCCATACTGACACCAATGCCCATACCAGCAACACCAATGGTGCCCATGGTGGACCACGAACTACCGATGGCAATAGACACTATGGCACAGATAAGAGTAATGGAAACAAGAAACAGAGATGGAGACAGTATTTGCAACCCGTAGTAAATCATGCTTGCTACAACGCCACCACCAATCCAAGCACCTATGGCCATACCAACCAGCAGAATGATTACGACGGCGGGGAGAGCCAATTTGATGCCACTGTAGATGCTATCTTCTATATGCTGCCACTTATAACCATGCATCCAGGCGACCAGCGCTGCGGTCATGGTGCCAAATACTAGAGGTATATGTGGACTACCTTCAAATATGACAATAGTTACTAACATGGCACCGACCATCAGGATGATCGGAAAAATTGCCATGGTGAAGGGTATTTTTGGAGTATCGTTATTCATAATCCCTCTTACTCTTAATTATTGAGTATAAATCTCACAAAGAATTGAATTGTGAAATTAGTAAAATCCATGTAAAAATTAAATTATCAAACAACATTTAATAACTATCTTATTGTCCGATAAAAAATAGCATCGATATTATTTTCTTGAAGTTTCACTGGCCTTCCATTTATTAATTATACGAATACTTCCTATCTAACTCGTTAATTAATAACAATTTACAATGGGCCCAAGAAATAATCCCCCGGGCCCACTTGCGTTTAATATCCAATAAGAGCGAAGCTAAGTTGGGTTTTGGTGACCAGCTAAATATGCCTTAATATTTTCATTAAACAGCCTGCATTAATTCAACATTCTCATCCTGATATAACAATGCATAAAGATCTTTTGAGTTGTCAGGTTTCGGAACCAAATCGATTAACTCACCCAAATTGTTTTGTTGGGAAATATCAAGTAGCAAGCGCAGCGCTGAGTAATCTTCTAATGCAAAACCAACCGAATCAAAGATTGTAATTTCCTCATCGGACGTTCTTCCTGGCTTAGTGTCACTAAGTACTTCCCAAAACTCGGTCACCTGGTGCTCTGCCGGCAGTTGCTGAATATCTCCCTCAATACGGCTTTGAGGCTCAAACTCAACAAATATTCTACCTTGTGTAAGAACGTCCATGTGTAGCTCGGTTTTTCCGGGGCAATCTCCCCCCACAGCGTTGATATGCACACCGGGCGCCACCATGTCCGGGGTCAAAATGGTCGCTAGACGTTTATCTGCGGTAACAGTAGTGATGATATCGACATTTTTGACCGCTTCTTTCGCCGAATTACAGATGGTGATGGTTAGACCTTCCACTTTGCGAAGGTTACGCTTGAGTTTTTCACTTGCCAGCGGATCAACGTCAAAACAGCGTATTTCACTGATCCCTAGCAGCTTATGGAAGGCCAGAGCCTGAAACTCGCTTTGAGAGCCATTGCCAATCAGGGCCATGGTACGGGAGTTTTTTCTGGCCAGTTTTTTTGCGACCATCACCGAGGTGGCAGCCGTGCGTAGGGCTGTGGTCAACGTCAGTTCAGAAAGCAGAACCGGATAACCGGTGTCTACATCAGCCAGCACACCAAATGCCATGACCGTCAACATACCTTTCTCGGTGTTGGCAGGATGACCGTTCACATATTTGAAAGAATATTGCTGAGCATCGGCAACTGGCATTAGTTCTATTACACCGATGTCGCTGTGAGCTGCTAGTCTGGCCGATTTGTCAAAATCTTTCCAGCGAAGGAAATCCTGCTCGATAAACGCCACTAGTTTTTCCATGAATCTATCGGCACCTACAGCACCTACATGCCGGCTAAGGCAATCAACATCAATAAATCGGGTCATATTTTCCTCACAACAAGTACGCTTTTGATGACGTCATTATCGTGGGTCGCAACGCTAAATAATAGACACAAAATACATATAAATTGATAACTTAGTTATCAATATGATAACATTTGCTACCAGTTTGATATATTCAGGTAGGAAAAAGGATATACATGGATTCTATCGACCACATAGACCGCCAGCTGATAGGCCACCTGAGAATGAATGCTCGCTTGCCCGTCGCCTGGCTGGCAAAAACCGTTGGCGTTTCCCGTGCCACCATTCAAAACCGTATGACTCGGCTGGAAAAACGGGGAATCATCAATGGCTATACCACTCTGGTTTCAAGTGGTGTCAATGAGCAACTCGCGATGGTCAGGGCGTTGATGAGCATTGTTCTGGAAAGGGATACCTCCAGAAAGGTACGAGCAGAGCTGATGAGTGAGCCCTGCGTGTGCGCTATTCACTCAACGAACGGGCGTTGGGATATGGTATTGGAGTTGCAAGCACGCTCGCTGGAAGAGTTTGACAGTGTGCTGTGCCGGATCAGAGAGATTAACGGTATTTCTACCTCAGAAACCAGTATATTGCTGTCGTCTCACCGCATCGGCAATCAGCACATATGATATTTGGCACGCTTAGTCTCTCGATCAATCAGCAGAGATTAAGTGTGCCATCACTGCTCTAGCCACGGTATATATTCCAACACCGGCAACGCTTTGAACTTTTTCAGCAAACTGTTTGACTGCTTCACCTTTGAATTCTTCTGAGTATGGAGATAAATCCTCATACTCAATTTACCTAGCTCCAAAATGAAAAAAGCCCAGTCTGACGACGAGACTTCGAGCATGGCGGAGAGATAGAGACTTGAAGCCAAGCCTTGACTAAAATCCAATGCAAGTCATTGATTAAAAATGACTTTTATACATAAACGTGCAAATAGAGTACAAATATCTAAGCCAATTGCCTCAGACACAATACTACAGGTCACATACAAAAAGTCAGCATAGTGACAATCAACTCTGCATTTCAACTCACACGGACCGATTTGACGCTATTGCACTCTTTTGGGCAGAAACAATTTAGAAATATAGATCTAAGCCGTTTCCACCAGATTAGAGAAAGTAAAATGACATCTTATTTGCTTAAAATAGGCGAAAATGTCAGCTAGAGTCTCTGCAGTCCTCATCACAACAAGTTTTATTTCTGCTCTTATCCTGACACTTAAGGGCAAAATTTTTCTGTGTATCGCCACTCAACTCAGAATTATCTCGCTTTAAGGTGGTGTTTAATAAACTCAAAGAGCTAAGAGAATGGAAGCTTCCAAAACATCTAAAAGAAGTGAAGCCATTTAAAGATTCAGAACGTGATATGGCTTTCCTCATCAAAGAACAAATCCGCGATTTACTCTCTCTCGTAGGCCAACACGAACGAACTGACATGCTCGAAATTGTTAAGCTGTGTTTATCCACTGGTGCGCGTTGGAACGAAGCGGCACAATTAAAAGGCAGTCATTTTATGATGAACGGTGGCAACATTCTGGTTCTGCGCGACGTATTAGGCCATGCTGATATCTCGATGACAATGCGCTACGCACACGTCGCTCGCGATCATTTATCTAATGTAATTACCCGTAACCCTCTTAGCAATTTATAGCCTGTCGCCACAAAATTTTTTAGAGCTCTGTCGCCACTTTGTCGCCATTAGCCAAATTTAGGGCAAAAAAAGAGCCGCGATTAGCAGCTCTTAATTATTCGATTTTTCCAATATTCAGTCGATTTACTCTTTACCGAATACGTTGTTCTCTTGCTCTTGTACGCGGATGAAAGTCGTGCGCTTCGTTAGCTCTTTAAGCTTTGCTGCGCCTACGTATGTACAGGTTGAACGCACGCCACCAAGGATGTCTTGGATAGTGCCGTGAACACTACCACGGTATGGCAATAGTACGGTTTTTCCTTCAGCTGCGCGGTACTTAGCCACACCGCCTGAATGCTTGTCCATAGCCGACTGAGAAGACATGCCGTATAATTTCGCACAAAAACAACAACAACCATAAAAATCAATATCTTAGGTCAAACCACCTGTCCATAAAAACAGTATAAATATATCAAAATAACCGACCAAAACCGACCTAAAATGACAAGTGCTGCCACAAATGCTGCCATTTTATTTGAATTAAGTTTGCTTTGTTAAATATTGATGTGGGGGAGCGACTGAGTCTCATACCAAGTAATAAAGTAGCATACTAAAACGACAGGGATCTCATCGCTAAGCTTCCATTTCTAAATCAAAACTCCCCGAAATCATCTAAAGCAAAAGCTCATACACATTCTGTTAATGTATATTTTCCCTACAAAAAAGTTATCTGAATGCAGCTGTTCGAAAAATTATACTTCCCTGCTCAGTCTAACCCCTCAATATTGCCATTAACCTGATTATAAGTTGAAGTGGTAAATGGAAGGCGGCATTGTGTGACGATTAAGAGGTAATTGGTCGTCTAACTATCGTCATATGCTTGAACACCAAAAACGTGATAGTATTTTCCATCATTCAAGGCAAGTAGATATCTAAGAATGAATAACCAAGCTATTTCTAATAAGTATCAACAGATTAGACTTGCAGCATTAGCACAGACTCAAAGTGATTTTGAACAATTCGAGCCAGACTTTATTGGCCATATTGATTTAACTGAAATCAGCGAAGATGCTCTCCGTTCTCAAGATGAGTGGGAAATGCCGGTAAATCGCCAAATAGGATGGGATTGGCGGCAAGTACGAAATCAATATCGCAGAGACCATATGGCCAGAGTAGAGCTTGCTGTATGGCATGATGAAGAACTTTGTGGCCTTATGCTCGGCAAAGCGAGTGATGGAAAGCTGGTTGTTAAAATCAACTATATTCAAGGTGGTCAAGCTGAGAACCCCCTAAAAGGGTTCATTGTTCCCATAGCTTCACATTGTGCAGAGTTATTTGCTGTTGCTATTGAAGCCGATTGGATTGGGATTCAAGACCCAATAGATGACGAAGATTTGCTAAACTACTATCGTGAATTAGGCTTTGATGAACGTGATCCATTTGATCCAAGGAACAACGCATTGTTCAAGCGCGTTGTGACCGATGAAGACTAAGCAGCTTTCCAACTGGATTATAATCGGTTATAGTTATAGCAACTAAGGGGGGCTATTATGTTGACTGTAGCAACAAACAAAACAAATGATGTGAACGTAGACAAAGCTATTAAGCGTATGCAGGCTCACGCTTCTAAAAGTAAGTCATCATTTGCTAAAGCTTTAAAGGTAAAGGCCCCTAAATCTGCTTATGGACGCCTTGCTGGGCCAGCCAAAGCATAGAAAAATTCAAATATTAAGCATCGCAATAGCGGTGCTTTTTTGTGCGTGAAAGGCACACAACACTTAATTGGTGTTGGGAGTGTTACCTCACTAATTGACACTCCCGCCCTGCACTCCCAACGTTCGTTGTCAGACCTTGCTAATAAGACTATTTGTGGTGGATAAGGTAATTTGGTCAGCCACATGTAGGGTGTCGTATGGCTGCAATACTCGAAGTACTCCGAAAAGTCAGAATGCTCTATGGGTCGTCACTCACAATTGCTCATCTTCGTTTCAGCCTGATCACAGTTTCAGCCTGATCGCACTGAAACATTCTGCCCCGAAGTTTCTCAGGATTGTTTTGATGCTGAGTTTCTAAGGTTGCAGTTTGACCTAATTCAAGTTATCCGAATGGCAGTCTGCATATCAACCTTAGAAGTCTTAAAATTTTCCGCTAAAGAGGATTACTGGTAATCACGGTGCAGTCTAATTGGCTGAAATAGTCTTTTGCCACGGTATTGTTTGGAGAGCAGATTAAATAATCAACATCTTCAGACGTCATAAATGGGTACGGAGCTAATGCCTCGATTTTGTCTTCTGTACATAACGCAACAATCGCTCCGGCTTTAGACGCTGCATGGCGTTTGAATTCACCGTCCTGATAGTGAATAGCGCTGAATCCAGCTTCAGATGACCAACCACAAATCCCCATAAAACAAAGATCAAATCGAAATTTGCTTAACGCTTCTACCGCTGTAATGTCTATGGCACCGCCAACGGCATAATTAAGCTCACCACCAATAAGAATGGTGCGAATATGCTGTCTTTCCAGTAATCGGGTAGCTATAGCCGGGCTATTGGTAACGACAGTTAAACCGATATCGTTAGGTAACAAGCTTGCGAGCAACATATGGGTACTGCTGGCATCTAAGAAAATGACTTGTTCGGCTTTGATAATGGTTAATGCGGCGAGCGCCAGAGCTTGCTTTTCGCTATTTCTGTTTTCCAGGCGTTGCTCTTGTGTCCCTGTCGGTGGTACGAGAGACAGCACTCCACCATGAATTCGTTTACACAATCCTTCATTGGCAAGAAAACGTAAATCTCGACGAATAGTGGCTTCGGTCGTTCCAAGTTGAACGGCTAAATCGGTTGCCATTACTTTGTTATGAGATTCCAGTAAATTCAGGATTAACTGATGACGTTCTTCTGGTGAAAATTTTTCCATTATCATTTTCTATTCATGAGCGATGACATTCATTATAAACAAACACGCTTTATGTTCATATCTGTTCGTTTATGCTTGTCGGAATTCGAGTTTTTAACTGGTTACGCCTTTCGTCACGCCCACTTAAAAAGCCGATTATTATTTTCTTTGGAGTGCTAAGAACTGTAAAATCGTATGCATCACACCATCCTCATCATTCGAACGGGTAATGTAGTTTGCCGCCGCTTTCGTTTCCTCAAAAGCGTTACGCATAGCAAAGCTAAAGTGAGCACGTTCCATCAGTTCAATATCATTGAATCCATCTCCAAATACCATGGTTTCCGCTTCTGTCGCTCCGACGATGGACTGTAACTTTTCAACAGTGGTACCTTTGTGAACGCCTTCATTGGCGATATCGATCCATGCAGGTTCCGAGACAACGATATAGGCGTGTTCGTCAAAGTGAGAAAGCTGAGGACGGATTGTTGGGCACTGTTTATTCTCATCATAAACAGTGATCTTAACGAAGTCAGAAGCAATATCTTCATATGAATCGACCAGTTTTACCTCAGCATAAGAACGTCTCACTAAGGTGCGTAAATGCTCGGGTGTATCTCGTTTGATAGCGGCAAATTCGGGGGTACACGCAATCACAATATGTGAACCTTCGATGGATTCTAATTGCTGAATAATATTAAGCCCTAATGTGTTGTTGAGAAGAGATTGATAAATAAACTCTCCCTGGTGTTTGATACGAGTAGCACTGTCTCCGAGTATCCAAAAATCTTTGCTTTGCTCGCCGAATAGTTCTTCAACACGTTCAACTTGCTTACCAGTACAAGGGGCGAATTTCACACCATGCTCCTGCATGCTGGTGACGACTTCCTGAAATAATTCGCGGTTGTAATCACCATGGCTGTTTAGAAAAGTGCCATCCATATCAGTGATAATCAGTTTAATCATTATTGCATTTCCCATTTATTTGATCGGTTTTACTGAAAGAATAAGAACACAAGTGAATAAAAAGATCAACACATGGACATTTTACTTGTTTATATGCATTCATTATTGTTTGTTTTTGTGTATACTCCCTTCCGAGTAGTCATTGATGGTTTGACAAATTAAAGATTAGCCAATTTGTATGGAGAGTTGTGCGATGGTAACGATGCAGGATGTTGCAAATTCCGCGGGAGTATCTAAAGCAAGTGTATCAAGAGTGGTTAATGGTCTGGCGGTATCACCTGAAATTACTCAAAAAGTAACAGTTGCAATGGAGGGGTTAGGATATCGTCCTAACGCACTGGCACGAGCGCTTACGACAAGAAAGAACTCTGTCATTGGAGTCATCATCTCTGAAAGCCTGAATAAGAACCCTGTAGTAACAGAATTTCTTTCTCAGCTCTTAGAGAGAATGAGTCAATTGAATAAGCCTCTGATAGTGCTGCGAAACCAGAATGAGCACTTCTCTCGATTGAAAACCTTCCAGGCACTGATAGAGCAGAGGTGTGAAGGGATTATTCACGTGTCAACCGGCAATAATCCTTACCTGGATTCCTCATTATTTGAGTCACAACTCTGTGGCGATATTCCAATGGTTGTTATTCAAAGTAGAAAAGAACCAACCAGTTCTTGTCTTCCCAGTGACGAAAATTTGCTTGTGAGTACTACCGATGACGGCGTTGTAGTGAATTCGATAAAACGGCAATCTTTGACCATAAGTGAAAGTATTAATCGCATCACCTCAGTTTTTTCAATTTAGGCAAGGTAATGATTTGTGAATGAATTTCAGAAAATGCTCGCTGGAGAGCTATATAATCCAAGTGATAACAATTTGAGTCTAATGCGTGCCCGGGCGAGGAAATTGATTGATAAATTTAATCATTCTTCCTTTGAGGAAGAAGAAAGCCGTTTGAAGCTTCTGACAAGCTTACTGGGCAAAGCGGGTGACAATATCTCGATTCATCAAAACTTTTATTGCGACTACGGTTGCAATATCTATGTTGGCTCCAATTTTTTCGCCAATTACGATTGCGTCATTCTGGATTGTGCCGAAGTGAGTTTTGGCGATAACTGTATGCTGGGACCTCAAGTGGGTATCTATACCGCGACACATCCACTTGACCCAATTGAGCGAGCCAGTGGGCTAGAGTCTGCAAAGCCGATTCACATAGGAAATGATTGCTGGATTGGTGGGCATGCGACGATAAACCCGGGTGTCACTTTGGGTAACAATGTGGTTGTTGCCTCCGGAAGTGTCGTCACTAAGAGTTTTGGTGACAACCTGGTCATTGGTGGTAATCCCGCTCGTGTTATTCGTGAACTTAAATGTTCATCGGGCACGACTCCAGAAGAGAAGGAAGCGAAGTAATGAAAACAATTCCATATGTTGGTGAAGTAGTATTGAATGAAGCTCAGGTTCAGGAAGGAGTAAAACGTGTTGCTCAACAGCTTAATCAACAATTTCACGATGTTGTCGTGATTACCGTTGTCCCTGGCGGAATATTATTTACGGCAGATCTTGTTCGCCAGTTATCCTTTGATATCAGTATGGATTATATCTCTTGCCCGCATACTCCCGGAGATAGAAACAATAATTCTGAAATTGTGTATCACCAGAACATCAACGTTACGGGAAGAAATGTCATTTTGATTGATGATGCGATTGAATCCGGAGGGACAATGAAACGCCTGACTGAGCATTTAATCAACAATTTTGATATTAAGTCTTTATCAATAGCAACACTGTTTGTGAAACCCAGTCGAGTAGATATTCCAGTTCCTCAATACTTTGCTTATGAAATGAAAAGTGATGACCTGTTGGTTGGGTATGGCCTACCTTGGCAAGATAAGTCCCGCAACCTACCTTTCATATCTAAAGTGATTTAATTTCTACCAGACACAACAGGCTTTTCTTTATTTCTGAAAAGCCTATGCCCCTTTACGCGTTGTGATCAGATTCGCGACCAATAAATTCCGTCAGAATTTGCCCTACATTATCTAATATATGGTCAAAATCTCGGTGTGCACCTTACTGGATACTTATGCCCGAAGTTTCCATAAATGACAGTGGGACGTGGGATTTACGGAAGTGGTGTTATGAGCAACGACACTGATAAATAGCCCATCATCATCGCCACTACGGCATCAAGAATGCGCCACGCATGCGGATTACGAAACAGAGGTAACAAAACTTTTGCGCCGTAGGTAATCGCAACGAACCACACTACACTGGCCGATAAAGCGCCCATCGCAAATTTCCATTTTTCAACTCCTGAATAGGGCATAGATAAACTACCGATCATAAATACAGTATCAAGATATACGTGTGGGTTAAGCCACGTAAACCCAAGGCAAGTTAAGATCACTGTTTTGGTTTGCGGCAGACCATCGGCGGAAGGAGTCAATTGACTTTTTCCATGCCAAGCTTGCTTGGCAGAAGATAGCGCTGTCCATGCTAAAAATATTGCACCTGCATAGCGAAACATTTCCATCAAATTGGGCCAATGTTTTATTAGGGTCCCCAATCCTGCGATGCCAGATGAAATCAACACAATATCACTGAGAATACAAATTGACGCAACGGCAAATAGATGATGGCGTAACAGACCTTGTTTGAGAACGAAGGCGTTTTGTGAACCGATACACATGAGTAACCCGGCCCCGGTAGTAAAGCCAGTGATGGCTGAAGCAATGAACATACGTCTCCTTATTTATGTTTTTTTCGTTCGGATAGAGTATGTATGCCTCATAAAGATTAGAAAATCGATATAATCTTAACTAAGTTAAGAAATTCTTAATAAGAGTCCATGAGTTTACTATCCCCACAAGTTGTCGCTTTTATTGCTGTGATCGAAGAAACCAGTTTTGAGCGTGCGGCCAAGCGATTATCAGTGACACCTTCAGCCATTTCACAGCGTATCAAACAGCTGGAAGATCGCGTTGGTCAGTTGCTGGTAGTTCGACAGTCTCCCTGCAAACCGACCCCTGCGGGAGAAAAATTGCTGACTCGGGTGAAACCGATGTCCTTGCTGGAAGCGGAAGTCATGGACGACTTTCTACCTGAGGAATCTTCAGCAGTTCATTCGAACATGTTGTCGATTGCGGTTAATGAAGACTCTTTCTCGACTTGGCTACTCAATGCGTTGGCTCCGCTTTCTCATAAATACAATTATCAGTTTGATATTCGAATCGACAATGAAGATTTTACCTTAGAACACCTGAGAAGCGGTCACGTGATTGGTGCTTTAACTTCTGACCCCCGGCCATTGCAAGGGTGTGTTGTGCATGAACTTGGGCAGATGCGCTATTGTGCAGTGGCAACACCTGCTATGTACGAGCGCTATTTTAGTAATGGATTGACGATAGAAGCGTTTCAACACGCGCCCATGATTGATTATGACCGTAAAGACTTTTTGCAGAAACGCTTTATTAAAATGGTAACAGGTCACGAAGTTCAGCCCAATTACGTGCATTATTTGCCGAGTGCGTCAGGGATTGTTGAAGCGGCCAGGCTGGGAATGGGGTGGTGTGTAACCCTCGAGGGTTTTTTAGGTAATACGCTCGAAACAAAACAATTAGTAAATATTGCACCGGATGCTTCGCTGTATTCCCCCCTATATTGGCAACACGCAGGGATTCGCTCTCGAGTGATATCACAAATCACTCAGGCTTTGGTGACAGAGTCGATCCAGATTTTATATACATAAGTCCTACTTCGATCAATTCAAGCAGCCAATGTAAGCTATTTTTTATTGAAGGCTGTGTGGTGGTCGACTAAATCAGAAATATCAGTGCTCCGGTATACGAGGCTGTCTGCTAACCAAAATCTCTCCGCTTTCCGTGCCAGCGGCAATATAGAGTACCAGTAGGACTAAGAACAGGTTGACCGTATTTTTCGGCTCTTCTCCGCTTTGTTGAGTCTAACTCTGATATCAACTCTCTCTACCATACTGATG
This sequence comes from Vibrio sp. dhg, assembly GCF_003443775.1. NCBI lineage: Bacteria > Pseudomonadati > Pseudomonadota > Gammaproteobacteria > Vibrionales > Vibrionaceae > Vibrio > Vibrio sp. dhg. The sequence goes on from NZ_CP028944.1 coordinate 651,208, forward strand.
ATTAGTAACTTCTTTTTGATCACTATGGACGATTTGTACTTTGACTTAACTCCTTTCCCAACTTATCAGTATTCACCTAAGGCGCTTCTGTCCCCGAGCAGACTGCAATCCGGTGTCGTAACTTGTGATCACCAAGCGATTCTGTCGTACCTAGTCTCAAACTTTATTTCTTTCCTACACTTTTCCGCCATTTATCTTAAATGAAGTTCATTGTGTTAAGTATTAGCCCCATCTAAAGATGGACATATAAATAGCAGCGCCAAAAGACACCACCACTCCCCTTCCTCTCCTTCATAGTCATATAGACGACAGCAACCGATAAAAACCGACCCTAGACAAAAACATAAAAATACCCATCAAATACAATCATTTAAAACAACACACTTGGTTTTTAGAGAATATCAAAACTGTGAATTACCGCGCATAAAATTCGATCACCTAACTTTGACACCGACTCCAATACATATGTATATATATACATATAAACATCGCTCTTTATCAATTTGTGCCTAGGCAGATAAGACTCCGCAACAGAACGTTGGAAACGTGCTCCACTGCATCAGTTTTATCGACGGGGAAGCCCCACTAAAACTTAGTGGAGTGAAATATTCCCCAAACACACCCGACGTCTTGCAAACGGGCAGGGTTCGGTTTTGCTCTGAGCCGATGAAAGTGAAAGAGCAATCACGCAAGGAGAAATAGTTATGACCAATAAACTCAAACGGTTTCGTTCTTATCGCTATCTGAGAACTCAATCAAAGGTAGATAAGGCAACAAAAGAACGAACACCACAAAGCATCGAACTAGAGCAAACTCGCAATCACTTCCGACGATTTCATGCTCGCGAGTTCTTAGCGCTGAGGTAAATGAAATGCCAGAAAACACAAATCAAGACCCAACTGGAATTTGGTTCGAAATGGACGCGGAAACCAACCGACTTCTTGAAAAATCAGCAGAAACGAACGACAGGTCGAAACGCAAAGAAGCTCGATTTCGTCTAAAAGATCACTTATCTAAGTTCGACCAACATATGAAGCCTCGCGCTAAACCTTAGCGCTTTTTTTATCCAAAAAGATCCAACCTTGGGACAATAGAAGGAGAATCAACATGGATAAAGAAGATCTCATTGAGGGACAATTGACCCTCGACCAACAAACTTACGACCTTCTGAGCCAAGCATCCAGGCGCTCTTTTCGCTCCTTAAAAAAAGAGGCTTGCCTTCGCTTAATTGACCACGTGCAGCGCTTTCATCACAGCCCTCAAGATAGGCTTGATAGCATAGTTTTCAGAACGTCCATTAAGCTCCCCATTAGGGTAAGAAAAAGCGTTGTACCGTGTCTGTATCGAGGCAGGTATAAGGTGAAAACCTTAGTTGATGAATACTCGATTCGACTAAAAGACCACTTACAACGATATCCAACCATCTCAGCGGTTGGTGTCGTACAGGAGGAAAACCATGCTCCTTGAGTTGAGCGCGTTAATCCCTCTACTCAATACCTGCCAAAGCCAAGTTGATGCAAGCATCCTCAAACGCCTTATCGATAACGAAAGCTCACGAAATCCCTACGCTATCGCCGTAGTCGGAGCCAAACCGGTTAATCAACCCAAAACCAAACTTGAAGCTATCCAAATCGCAACTAATTTGGAAAAACAAGGATTTAAGTACAGTTTGGGTCTGATGCAAATCTTTAAAGACAACTTTCCTGCCTATGGCATGACTATCGAAACCGCATTTGACGCTTGCAAAAACATTGAGGTCGGAGCGGATATTTACGCTAAGTGTTACCACCGCGCAAAAGCGCGAGCACCAAACAAGGCACACCAACAACTACTTGATGATGCCGCCTCTTGTTATTACTCCAATAACTTCATACGAGGCTATCAAGGTGAAGGAGAAAAAGGACTGAGCTACGTTGAAAAATTCAATCGAGCTAAGAAACTCCCCTCCACCACCATTTCTGAATCTTACGACTCAGCCTCTGAGTCTTCTCAACCTTCAAAACCGAATCCACCAAAGCAAGCCCATACCTGGGATGTGTTTGGTGACTTCTCTTATTAATAAGGAAACGTTTAATGAAAACTCTTAATTCAAATTCGCACCCACACAGCAACCTAAAAGCCGGATTCATCGCAATGATGCTGGTTCTTTTCTGTTATCCGGCACTCGCCGCAGGTGGCCTGGATGAAGCCACTAACTGGGTCGAAGAAATCGCATCATGGGCATACAAACTTCTTGGTTCAGCAGTGGTGCTATACAGCATCGTCATGGTGATATTGGCTCTGATGGATAAAAAGACATGGGGCGATGTTGGCATCAGTATCACGAAAGCTGCGGGTGCTGGCGGTATCGTTGCTGCTGTCACTTACGCTTGGTCAATTTGGGGAAGCTAAGCATGCATAACGAAGAACGAGAACAATATGCCAGTTATAACTCACTGGCTCGTAAGCCCTTAATGCTTGGCATTCCTATTATCCCGCTAATAATGGGCGCTTTGCTCATGCTGATTACTGGTTGGATTGGTCTGAGTTTCTTCGGAGTAAAAGGGCTGGGTTTTCCAGCCTTTATTGCTTTGGGACCGCTTTACATCCGCATTCGCAGCATGGAAGACAGCCGAGCTATTGATGATATGAAATGGGAGGCAAAAGGTTTCTTAACTCGCCTTCGCTGCCAATCCAACACCATTTCATTCACCTCCATCGATAACCACCCTTTCAGGAGAAAGCAGCATGTCAGTGAATGGTTTAAAAACAATACCCATGACTGATCGACTTCCTGCTTATGGTTACCCTATCAATCGTTCCATGATTTCTTTGGACGATTCAAAAATCATGGCGACCATAAGCCTTAATGGAATTCCCTTCGAGTCAGAGTCATACAACACGCTCAAATCCTCTTTTGAGCTAGTAAAAAACATCCTCAGCACCCTTGCCAGAAAGTACGGCAGTCAACTTGCAACGTGGACGCACATCATTAAGCGCAAAGAGCACTTTGAAGCAAACTACCGCTTCAAAAGTGACTTTATGCAGCGCTTTTCTGAACGCTACCTGCAAGACTTTTCCGGTGAGGATTTTTTCAGTGTCCGTTACTACATCACCTTTGTACTTAATTACAAAGGTACCTTAGCGGAAGGAGAAGATGAGATCAGTGATATTATCAAGACCGTCTCAGCAGCATTGAAGCGCTTTGATTGTAAGGTGCTAAAAGTGAGTAATGATCACCGTTGTGAACATGTTGAGTTCCTTTCTTACTTGCTCAACTACAATGACCAACCAAAACCCCTCACCTCCGAAAAAGTACGAGACTATATCGGTCATAGTGACTGGCATTTCGGTCACGACCTTCTCGAAGTTCGCAATGCAAATAACGAGGCAACTAAGTTCGCCACCTTCTTCGAGCTCGATGCGCTCCCTACAGCAACTGAAATGGGCATGTGGGATTTCATCTTGAGTCAACCTACAGAGTTTGTTCTGACTCAATCTATGATTTTCATGCAATCTGTCAAGGCTCAAAAAATGATTGATAAGCAAACCAACCTTATTGAATCCAGTGACAATGCCGAGCATGAGTTAGAGGAACTGAAAACGGCGCGAGATTATGTTGCCTCTGGCGTAGTCAGTTTTGGTGACTATCACGCGTCACTGGCCGTAATTGGTAATTCGCCAGATAAAGTGTTGTTGGATAGCGCTGACTTAAATGGTCAGTTCTTAGCAAAAGGAACGGTACTTAAACGCTCAAACCTCAAGTCGCAGTTTTCGTTTCTTAGCGCCCTTCCAGCATCGAAAGAGCGAATTAAGCCCTCGCCTCGTACTATCGCTAACCTTGCCTCTACATGGTCATTACACAATTACTCTACAGGCAAAGCATCTGGCAATCCGGTTGGTGATGGTAGTGCCATCATTCCCTTAAAAACCTTATCGAACTCCTTGTTCTACTTTAACTGCCATGCCTCTGAGGTGGGCAAGGACAATACAGGAGAGAAAAGCGCAGGACACACCATGATCCTTGGTGCGTCTGGCTCAGGTAAAACTACGTTGGAAGCCACCCTTACTGGCTTTTTTACTCGCTTTGATCAGCAAATATTTTGTATCGATTATAAGCGCTCAACCGAGCTGTTTATCCGTGCGTTTAATGGTGAATACTTCTCGATTAAGGAAGGAGGAGATACGGGTATCAACCCTTTCCAATTGGAGCATACACCGAAACTGGTTAGCTTTTTGAACCGTCTTGTCTGCCGACTGGCACAAGATTCACAAGGTCATATCAGCGCCCATGATGAAAAAGAAATCAAAGATGCAATTGATAGCGTGATGCACTTTGACGCTCCGATGCGCGGCCTCAGTATGATGTTGCAATCCATTCAAGATCAGGATTTGCGTATGAGACTCAGTAGATGGTGTCGCAGTGAAAACGGCAAGCTCGCCTGGTGCCTAGACTCACCTCACAATCAGTTCAATCCGAAAGCAATGGAGCGCATTGGCTTTGATTCAACCTTGCTACTGGAGAAAGATTCCAGCGGCAATGTCCACCCAGCCAGTGAGCCAGTTCTTGCCTGTTTGTTCTTTTTAAAAGAGCTGATGCAAGAGTCTGGCAAGCTATTGCAAACCATCGTTGAAGAGTTCTGGATGCCAGCGAACTTCCCTCTCACCCAGGCGGTGATGAAACGTGCGTTAAAAACAGGGCGTTTGATGAATGAGTTTATGGTGCTGTCGTCACAGTCACCAGAAGATGCCATTCAGTGTGAAATTTTTCCGGCCATCATCCAACAAACCGCAACCAAAGTGTATTTGCCTAACCCTGATGCAGAGTATGACGCTTACAAGCAATGTAACCTGACAAAAGGCGAGTTCACTAAGCTCAAAGCGCTCAATAAACAAAGCCGAATCATGCTCATTAAGCAATCTAACACCAGTTGTTTTGCGAAACTGGATTTAGGTGGTTTTGATGAGTTTCTACCGATTATTTCAGGTTCTACCGATGACATTGTGCTGTGCGAGACCATTCGTGCAGAGGTGGGTAATGAACCTGATTTGTGGATACCTGAACTGCTAAAAAGGAGATAGCTATGCTCAAACGAACCTCGCTCGCCCTATGTATTGCACTGACACTGAACACATCAACACAAGCATCGGGTATCCCTGTAGTTGATGTTGCGGGTATCACTCAGATGGTGGTTGATAGCGCACAGCGAGCACAAGAGTTTATGCAGTCGATAAGTGAAGCACGCAACCGTCTTAATCAACTTAAAAACCAGGCAGACCATTATAAGTCGATGGTGGAAGGTCACTATGGATTTGAAGAAATTCTCAGTGACCCTAACTTAAACGATGTGATCGACCTCAGCACGTACAACGATTTGTATGACGCGATTGACGATATATCTGACTTGCGCTCTGAATTAGACCTTTATTCAGACGATCCGGTGATACAAAGACGCTACGATATGCAACTGAAACAATTTCGTTTTCAGGAAATGCTGTATAAGCGTAGCACTGAACGCAACGAACGAATGAGTCGGCTACTCAGTCAATTTGGAACGGCAACTACGCCAGCGGCCAAAGAAGACTTAGCTAACAGCATTAACTTTGAAACCATGCAGATGCAAAACGAGCAACGCATGATGGATTCAATATCAGACATGCTAGAGCGGCAGCGACTCCTTGAGAACGAACAACAACTTAACGCGCAGTACAATGCCTTCACTAGTGGTGATGGCATTACCTATTAATTAAGGAGTGACTTATGCAAAGGCTTCTAGCTCTACTATTCATCTCTGCAACCCTTACGGGATGCGGCAATGAAACTAAGACTACTGAATATTACTCACAGCACTTAGAAGAGGCGAACAACGTCCATAGTGAGTGTGAAAAAAGCTCAGCCACACCAAGTGAGAACTGTAAAAATGCTCGAAAAGCCCTGCTTGGTAATAGTTTCGACCAATTCACGAATGGGGACGGTATTTCCTATTAGGAGGCTCTATGTTTGATCTTCTTTTCGACTTTGTTCATCAGATTACACAGCAGAATATAGCCAGTTTCGTTGGGGTATTTGCAGCCACTATCACGCCCCTAATAGGGGCGTGTGTTGTTTTATATGCTATCTACCTTGCTTTTCAGGCGCTCTGTGATGCTGAAAACATGATGATAATGGAGTCCGTAAAGTTTATTGGTTCTCTTGCGCTGTGTACCACCGTAGCATTTAATACCTCATGGTATTTGAGTAGCATTGTTCCTATGGTGTACTACTCAGGAGATGATATTTCTAACGCGCTACTTGGCAGTACAGGAAGCGGGAGCTTGCAAACTATGTTTGAAACCATGTTGAGACAATTCAATGCGGTATGGAATCAAGCTAATTTTGGGTTAACCGATTCGTGGTCTCGCTCGATCCTTTTCCTCTTTTCTGCTTGCCTAATCTTACTAGGGTATATGCCCTTTTTACTGGTGGCGACCTCATACCTATTAATTGCTAAGATTATGGTTAGTTTCTTACTCATCCTCGGACCACTATTCATTATGTTTGCGTTTTTTCCTTCAACGCGAAGTATGTTTAAAACTTGGACGGGGCAATGTTTTAATTATGTGCTTTTAACCATCGTTTACCCTCTTGCATTCAGCATTTTCACCCAAACCATTAACTACATCGTGTTCAGTGGCGAGGACAAAATGACCCTAAGCAGTATCTTTGTAATGTTTATTCTATTTGGTTGCTGCATCTTAATTTCAGTTCAAATTCCTGTGTTTTGCTCATCCCTTTCCGGTGGTGTTGGTATCAATGGCTTGGTCAGCAATATGGGAATGGGTGTGCGAAGCCTTAGTGATCTAGCAAAAAGCGGAGCGGGAGCAACCAAACAAGCAGGACAAAGCACGTATAACGCAGGTAAAACCTTGTATGACCAAACCAAAAACCGAATTAGACCAGGCTAATAACACCCTCATTATCTCACCCTATACACCGCACCGCTTTACGCGGTTTTTTTGTATCTAAATAAGGACAGTATATGAAGACGCTCACCTTCTTGTTGGTGGCGTGTTTGACTGTGGGTTGCTCTGGCACCCCACCACCGCCACCAGAGCCAAAAGGCGATATCACTCCCGTTAATCCTTCCAAAGTTAACCTTGCTGATTTGTACACCCAAGGAGAAATGTCATGAGCACAACCATCGATTCTGCTTTGGCAAACAATCATGCCAAGGCCGAGCAGAAAACCACCGCCAAGCATCAAAAGCAAGCCGATGAATATCTCAATGAGATCAAGTTATTTGAGCAAGACCGTGTCGAGCTCGCCAAAACATCCGCTAAGACCGCATGGAAAGTCGCAACCGGCTCAGGCGTTCTAGCGTTGATACTTGGTATTACGATTGTGGTGATGATGCCGCTCAAAACTGTAGACTATCGATTGCTCTACATCGACCCACAAACAGGCATGTCACAAATCATCCAACCGCTCGCTGACGCAAGACAAATCACCTACGGCGAAGCGTTAGATAAACATTGGTTAAACCGTTATGTTATCACTCGCGGCGCCTACCAATGGCAGACGGTTCAAGATGCGTTTGATTACATCAAGCTCACCAGTCGCCATGATGTATTTAGCGCCTACAGCACACAACTACGTGCGAAGAACTCACCGGTTGAAGTATTCAAGGACTATAAAAAAATCCGCTTAGAAGACGTCGCGATTTCGTTCTTGCCGACACGCCAGGACCAAATGCTCGCGCAAGTGTTTTTCACTAAAGTGGTGCTCAATAGTGACGATACCCCTGACACCAGTTTCCTGCCGACCAAATGGAGCACAACCATCACCTTTGATTACCTCAAGGAAATCACAAAGGAATCGGAGCGCCAACTTAATCCACTTGGTTTCCGAGTCACCAGTTATCAAGAAAACAGGGTGATCCAATGATGAAACGACTTATTGTCTCTTTAGCTTGTTTGATGGCGTTTTCCAGCAGCGCTTTAACGCTGCCAAAGCATCAAGGCAAAGACCGCCGCATTGTGTATGCCGACTATGACCCTAGCGATGTGATTGCGATACGCACCAAAGTGGGAGTCGCAACACTCATTCAGCTAGATAACAATGAAACCATCGTCGGGGAACATTCTGGTTTAGGGATGGGTGACGCTGCCGCGTGGGGGTTTAATGTTCGTGGAAACAATGTTTTTTTTAAACCTCAGGCCAAGCAGCCCGATACCAACTTAACCATTGTGAGCGATTTGGGGCGCACCTACTCATTTGAACTGTTCACCAACCAACAACCGTTCTATGTGGTGAAAATGCGTTATCCAAAACCGAAGAACGCCAACACCTCCCCTCTCAAAGCGCCTTGTACCGATGGTAATTACAACTTCCGTTACGTTAAGTGGGGTGATGAAGAATTGGCTCCTGCCTATGCATGGGACGATGGGCGATTCACCTGCATGAAGTTTTCTAAAAATGCAGAACTGCCTGTGATTTACCAAATCAACCCCGATGGCAAAGAGTCTTTAGTGAACTACCACATTGAGCAAGACACCATCGTGATCCACTCAATCGCCAACGAATACCGTTTGCGCCTTGGCGAACGTGTCTTAGGGATCCTTTCCCACTTTGTCGAGTTTGCTGGCCATAACCAAAAAGCGAGCTCGATTAAAGCGACTCGTGTGATCAAGGAGGATGAGTCATGAGTGATAACAACACCATCCCAAGCGCTTATGAGCGCGCAGACCTTGACCGTGGCGATCTCACGGTCAGCGGTCGCAAGAAGAAAAACAAAGCGACCATTGTCATCGCTTTGGTGATCTTAGCCTTAGTGGTCGTCGCTGTTGGTGTTCTTTTTGCTGTCAATCGATTCCGTGCAGCGGAATTAGAAGAGCAACCAATGCAGCCAGAAGCCAGTGCCGAAGTGGTTGGCGTTGAAAAAGGCACTGTTGGTAACGATAGCGCTTGGTTTGAGAAAGCGAAACGTGAACACGAAAAGGTCAAGGCGCAGCAGGAACGAGCCAAAAAATGGAAACGAGAGCAAGAGCTCAAGCAAGCCAAGTCTGAAGCTGAGCAACACAAACCTGTCACTGTCACTAAAACGGGCGTTCCTGAGCCCACCGTAACGCCAAAACCTTCCACAATTTCGAAGCGAGACAAAAACGCGCCACCGACACCACAAGAGCGCCGTTTGATGGGTGGTCTCATGGTCAATGTAGACAGTGGCAACGCTGTAAGCTACCAAAGCAGTGCCGACTCTGCCACTTATGACAATAGCTATGACGCCCCTACCTTTGCAATGGGTCGTGCCTCTAAACGTAAGCAAGGGAGTTTAGACTTTATGTTGAAACACGGCTCTGTCATTCCTTGTGCGCTATACAGTCAGATTATTTCTGACTATCAGGGCATCGTAACCTGCCGCGTCACTCAGGATGTGTACAGTGCCAATGGTAAAGCGTTACTGGTCGAACGAGGTTCACTACTGACGGGGTCGCAAAGCGTTCAGTTAGAAGCGGGTAAAAATCGTTTATTCACCACATGGGCTGATATGGAGACACCCAACGGGATCTCTATTCGCATCGATTCACTTGGCGCGGGTCGTCTAGGCGCCAGTGGCAATGAAGCTTGGGTCGACAATCACTTTAAAGAGCGCTTTGGTGGCGCGATCTTACTATCCTTCCTCGATGATGCATTTGGCGCCCTGGCAGATAAAGCTGCATCTTCTAATGGTGACATTACCTTTGACAGCTCTACCGAGAATGCCAGTAACATGGCTGAAAAAGCGCTAGAAAGCAGCATCAATATCTCGCCAACGGGCTACACCAAGATTGGTCAACGCATCAACATCATTGTCGCCCGTGACATTGATATGTCGAGTGTGTACACCTTCGAATAGCCGCTCATTTGGTTGGTCTTAGGGATGACATTAATGAACTATATGTAGAAATTTAGACCCGACAGGCCAACTACCTCCCTATTCAACTTCACCCTAACGCCTTGCTCACGCCTCCCCGCAATTCGTCATTTATTGGCTTGAGGTACAAAAAGCAATTGAGCAGCGAAGGACGTTCAACACCGAAGAGGATCATCATGAACACCATCGATAAGGCCGCCACCGTCAATCAACTATTAAGCATGACCGGACTGCGCCTCTACCTAGACTTAGAAGGGCTTACAGAGATCGCCATTAATCGCCCTAATGAGGTGTGGTTTGACCGTGGCAACGGTTGGGAGAGTGACGCGCTCCCAAACTTATCATTGAGTATGTGCAGCAATCTCGCGAAAGCCTTAGCCACCTTCGCGGGGCTGACCATTCCCCTTGGTGAAGCAAACCCGGTCGCGTCAGTCATTTTTCCCGATGGCGAACGAGGTCAGATTGCAATTCCACCTGCGACTGAAAACGGCATTGTCAGCATGACCATCCGAAAACCCTCCGTGACGAGATTCGCCCTTTCGAGCTATCAAGAAAGTGGGCGGTTCGAAGGCTTTAAAGAAATGGATGTGAACCGTGTTGAATTAACACAGGTTCAAGAACAGCTTCTCACGCTCAAGCAAGCTGGCGATATGGCGAAGTTTTTTAGCCTGGCAGTAAAGAGCAGGCTCAATATTTTATTGGTTGGCGGTACAGGTTCAGGCAAAACCACGGTGATGAAGGCCATGGTGGATGAATACCCGTCCGATAAGCGTCTCTTCACGATTGAGGATGTGCACGAGCTGGATTTACCTCACCACCCGAACCACCTTCATTTGTTTTACAAACAAGGCGGCTTAACACCCAAACGAATCATCGAATCTTGTATGCGAATGAAACCCGATCATGTTTTGTTGGCCGAGCTGCGCGGTGATGAGGCATGGACATACCTTGAAATGCTCAACACCGGACACGAAGGCTCAATCACCACCATTCATGCCAACGACTGTTACTCAACACCCGCACGACTGGCGGGATTGGTCAAACAATCTGAGGTCGGCCAGACCTTGGATTATGAACACATCATGCGAACTATCCGAACCAGCATCGATGTAATTGCCTTTTTCAAACACACTCACCTTGTCGAGCTCTACTACGACCCCGTCGAGAAGAATCGACTGTTAAGCGAGGGCTAATCATGGCGCTATCCAAAAAGAAAAAAGGAGCATGGTTCTCAATGTTCCTTTTTTTTACCCTGCTGTGCTTTATTGGTGGTTTGTATGGCGGCAGCGCTGCCTATTACAAGCTCACCAGTATCTCGTTAGATCACCTGACTTATCACAGCCTCTTTGACCAGTGGCAAGCCTACAGCCACAACCCTGAAATCAAGAAATTCCTAGTGATAGGTGTGACAGTCAGTATTGCCATTACTTTACTCCCGACACTGATAGCTATCGTGATCGCCATTGCGAGCCAAAAGAGAGAAGAGATCCACGGTAGTGCGAAGTTTGCGACCGATAAGGATTTGGTGAACTCCGGCCTTTTCCCTAACCCCAAAGCCAAAAACAGGAAACCGAGCATCCTATTAGGCAAGATGCCAAAGGGACGCTTCAAAGGGCGCTTCATCGAGCTTGCGAGCTCACAGTTTGTCGAAGTACCAGCCCCAACACGAAGTGGTAAAGGGGTTGGCATCGTTATTCCTAACTGTGTGACTTACCCTGACTCACTGGTTTGCGTAGACATTAAATTCGAGAACTTAGTGAAAAGTGGTGGGTTTCGCCAACAGTGTGGCCAAGATGTTTTCATGTTTGCGCCTGATGGTTTTGCGGTAGATGAGCAAGCTCGAGAGCGCGAAGAGCTGCGCACCCACCGCTGGAACCCCTACGACTATGTTCGCCGGAGCCAAATATTTCGGGTGGGTGATGTGCTGAATATTGCTAACAGCTTATACCCAGTTTCTGGGGATAAGAGTGATATTTGGAATGAACTGGCAGGTAAATTGTTTAAGGGGATCAGTTGTTGGATGCTCGATACGGAGTCCATCACAGGTATCACGCCCTCTTTGCCTTACGTGCTGAATCTTGGCGGCATCGATGGCGGCCTTAGAGCTTGGATGCGCCGAGAGCTAAAAAATGACTACATCTCGGACGATGCGCGTTTTGAGTTCAATAACAGTTTATCGATGGCCGAAGAGACGTATTCGAGCGTCGAAAGTAACCTGCTCAGTCCATTGGCTATATTCAGCGACCGCGTCACAGCGGCAGCGGTTAGCGGCTCTGATTTTGATTTTCGTGAACTTCGCAAGAAGCGAATGACCATCTATGTTGGTTGTCAACCTGCCAACCTCAAAAACTTTGGCAAGCTGTTCAACTTGTTCTTCGAACAGCTAATTTCAGAAAACACCCGCACCCTACCAGAGCATGACGACACCCTGAAATATCAGTGTTTGGGACTGCTCGATGAGTTCACCGCCCTTGGCCGAGTGAAACAAATCGAAAAAGCGATCAGCTATACCGCAGGTTATAACCTGCGATTTCTGACCATTTACCAAGACGAAGGCCAGCTCGAAGAAGTCTATGGCCGAGAGAACGCGAAGAACATTCGTAAGAACCACGGCGTCAAGGTGGTCTACCCACCGAAAGAAGTGGACGAAAACGTTCGTCTGCTCTCTGACACCTTGGGTACTAAAACAGTGAAAAAGCGTAAAGTCAGCCGCAGTACGGGCAAGAGTTCAAGCCGAACGACCAGTGAAGATGAGCTTAAACGCCCGTTGATGATGCCGCATGAAATCGTTGAGCTTGGCTTTGAAAAGCACCCGAAAGCAAAAGACCTCGGCATCAAGATACTGATTTTAAAAGAGAACCAACGTCCCTTCATCGCAGAGAAAATCATTTACTTTGAAGAGCCGGTGTTCGCGGAACGAGTGAAATATTCCGAGGCGAATATCCCTGAAATCCCTCTCCTTAACTTACATCGAGGAACCTCGCATGAAACATAAACTCTTTATGGCCGCTATCACAGCGGCTTTTTTATTACCTGTTCAACCCACATACGCCGCAAGCGACGATGAATGTGCGATTTGGCTCTGCCTGCCTGCGGGCTTTCCCAGTGGTTGCAGTAGCGCTAAGAAAGCGTTCGTTAAGCGGATCAAAAAGTTTAAGCCCCCATTACCGAACTTCGCATCCTGCTTGTTCTCAGGTGATGTACCTCATGGCAGCCCTAACGGTTCAGATATGAGCGCAAAAAATGGCCTTGCGGCTTACATCCCTCCACAAAAAGTCTGTGTTCGGTGGCACGAGCGAAATGATTGGCGTCAATGCACAAAGTACGACATTGAACCAAGCAAAATCATTGAGGGTACGAGTTGCCGCATCAGTGGTAAAGAAGGCATAAGAAGCCCGAAATACTGCTCTCGCACCATTCGTTATGTCACAACCTATATCGATGGCCAACCATACGGTGAAACGCACTATTTTGATACCTCCGGAAACACCTATTCCGCAGGATTAACGGCGCTCTAGGAGGCATTATGATTGTTTATATCGTGGAGAAGCCTACACTCACTAAGCCATCTTTGAAGGGGTAGGAGGTCACCTACAAAGACAATGAGGGGAATGGTTTCTATAAACACAAACTCTCCAATCTCGAGCAAAACGGTGCATACTCAGTTGCGTTCAATTGAGGGCGAAGCATAGAAGAAATGCATTGGCGTTAATTGAGCTAAAGCCCCGTCGTAAAAGACTTTATGAAACACTTGCAGTAGAGGTTTCTACTCGACCAGTGGTTAGTTAGCAGTTCAGCTTCACTTCATCAAGCAGAGATTTTGAAGAACTTCACTTATTGAACTTAGCTATCCACTTTCTAGTAAACAGAATCCACAATAATTCAAATAATGTAATATTGTATGATTTAAGTCCCATTAAGATATTATTCTTTGAGTATAATTAGCATACCCCCAACTAACTACACTCAAGACAACCATGGAACAAACTCGCGATATAATTTATTCTACATTACAAAACCTTATCGAAAACGCTCCTGAACAGCATGCACGAATTCGACAAACACTCTATGAACAACTAAAACTCCCTTTTGAAAAGCAACTTGCTCTGTACAACAACATACTAGGTCCTGTAAGCGCAGGTCGATTAGGAAGTGATAATCTGAGGCAGACCGTAGACTTAGCTTTAGAAGTTCTGAAAGCCCCTCAGTCTTCGCTTTAATACACAACTTGCTCTATTCAAGACAGAATAAATAAAAAAACCCAGCCGAAGCTGGGTTAATTATTTTGAAGAAACAGTCAATTATGACAAATTAATTTCTACGGCTTCACCATCCACTGTCAGAAGCAAGACGTTACCTTCCAGCTTATAAAAAACTTCAACTTGCTCACCCTCGTTCTTGTTAGGAACAAGAAGAGTTAGGATGTTGTGCTCTTTAGACGGCTTAAATTGCACTTCAACATGACGGTGGATTTCTAAGTCTTTGTATTCATACGGGTCAACATCGCCGAAGCCTTCAACGTTCTTCACAGAGACAATGCTATCAGCAGACTCGTTGATAAAGTTCACATCTAGATGCGCTTTTTCTCCTCGAATAGTAAACGACTTATCCGCCACTTCGTTTGTAAACGTTGTATGCATCAACCACGTCATGTCTTTCTCTTCAGAAAGCGTCGCCTTGTCTTGCATTACAAAGACTTTACCTTGAACAAACCAGATCTTACGCTTGTAAGATTCGATTTCAGGAACGAAGTGCTTGTAAGATGCTGTTGCATCACCTTCAACCATCTTGACATCAGATTCAGTATCGTAGTCCGTGATATTACCACCCGCTTCGATACAGAAACGGTCTTGGTGTTTTTCGTAGCCTGTATTTTTGTTCTCGCCGTACTGACCTTTACCACCAAATAGAGGTAAGTTTTTAGAGAACGTTTGGCGACGCCACTTCGTATGCATATCTACACCGAAGCCGCCGTAATAGCCGGTGATCGCCGCTAACGTTTCACCGAAGGCATGTAACGTAAATGCGTTTTGATCACCGTGTGAGTGACTGATAGAACCAAACGGAGAGCACTTGAACACCATGTGGATGTGGTTATCACGCTCAGTCATCTTGTTGTGGAATGCAGCCCAACCTGTGATTGGGAATACTTTTAACAACGGATCGTTTGACGGCGCATGCTCCTCTGGGGCATCCCAAAGAATGTTAAAGCGTAGATCGTCGTAGCCAAAATCCCACCAGCCAAAGTTGTAAAATTTAGTGTGTGCTTCAGTATCGCGACCTTTAAGTTGATTGTAGTACCAAACATACTCCGGCTTCTGGTTAACACCTGCGTAATGCTTGATGTTGTAAGCCAACTTCAGACCTGGGAAATCACCGATGGATGACTGATCACAGAAGCTTGCGCGCCTAGAGTGAACAGGCATGCAGTAGAGTGGGAAATCACCGGTGTTCTCGTAGAAAGTTTTGTTGAACATGTCTACGCCGCAGTAAGCTTTTAAGAGGTCAAAAGCTTCACCCAGGAAAGCTGTTTGTGTATTCCAGTAGTCAGGGCCTTCTGCCCAACCGCCATCTTCTCCGCCCCATGGTGGGTAATGAACAGCGTAATATTCTAAGGCGTATGCGATGTATTCGCCCGCTTTCGGGTGATCGTGGTAAAGTGCAATACACGTTGGGATGATAGCAGAAGAAATAGAACGAACACCGTGACTGTTCAGTGGGTTGTTCAGTAGATCAACCGTCACTTTCAGGTGGTGCATGATTTCGTCCAGACGAGTGACTAGTGCATTTTGAACTTGCTGGCGCTCTTCATCGGTAAAGTAAGCATGTAGCCAATCGTAACCCCATGCCATAGCAGCAATAACACGGAATGCCGCTTCGTCATTGTAACCACGAGACGTGACGCCTTCAGGATCGTAAGTCGACAGCTTCAGAGTCCATGCTTTGGCTTTCGCAATCAGCGCTTCATCTTCTTTAACGATTCCGGCAATAGCCAAGTTACGAGTCGCGTTAAGCGCCATCTGGCAATCAACATACATTTGACGCCAGTAAGGACGCCATAGAGAAGCTTTTCCGACTGTCTCTTCTGGGTAAGGCTTTGGCTCTTCATACGGTTCAGTGTCAAGAAATTTAACCGTGGAATTATTATAGAAATCGTCGAACATACAGTGAGACGCATCAGCCTGTACTTTCGCTTTAAATTCTTCAAGCTGTTCCGCTTGGACTAGAAGGCGTGGACGAGCTTCACTCAAGGTGTCTAGAAATGACAGATCGAATTCGCGTTTTTGTACTTCGATAGGCAATAAGTCAACAAGGTTTCCAGCTGATGTATCATTCTCCAGCTTTATTTTTCTAATAGCGTCAAGAGACTTTTGGTTGCTCATTTGAACTCTCTTTGTGTAAATAGTAGAGGAATGCCCAGAATATAGATCTTATTGTAGTACAAATAAACCTTTAAAATCTCAAATGACCTTTTTTTGTCATTTCCGTGACATGAATCTTATAGCTAAACAACTCTCCCATCCGGTATACCGTTCATTCAATACCTACTTCAATTTGACCTAGACTGTATTTATAGCGTCATAGTAGTCATCAGCCCAGCATGCCTGTGCCCTGATTAGATACACACTAAGCAGACCGAAGAAGGCATCTATGGCATTACCACTGATATTCGTCAGTACAAAAAGAAAGTACGTGACTTGTATCTCATTACAGGCGATTTTCTATTTATTAAATTAATTTGTATTACAATAATACCCTAAATAAAGAGTAAGAAGACTCCTTATCAATTCAACAAACATGAGAGAACACCATTATGTCTACTAAAATTGCATTTATCTCCGGTGGTACAGGCGGCATCGGTTTCCAAGTTGCGAAACGTCTTGGTCAAGATGGGTACATCGTCATTCTTAACGGTATCGAAGATGCAAAAGGTACCGAGTGTGTCGCTCAACTTTATAATGCAGGGATTAAAGCTGAATACTATGGTTTTGACGTGACTGATGAACATGCTGTCAATGAAAACATCAATGCTATCGGTGAAAAGTACGGCAAAATTGACGTTATCGTTAATAACGCAGGTGGTCTTGGCGGCCGCAGCCCAATTGAAGGTATGGAAACAGAATTTTTCCGCAAAGTTATGGCGTTAAATCTTGATAGTGCTTTCTTCGTATCACGTGCAGCGATTCCGTTCCTGAAAAAGTCTGATAACGCGTCAATCATCAACTTCACTTCAAACGCCGCTTGGAATGCAGGTGGTCCAGGCGCTGGTATTTACGGCACTTCAAAAGCGGCTGTTCATACGTTAACTCGCGCTTTAGCTAAAGAGTTAGCTCCGGCTGGTATTCGTGTTAATGCCGTATCTCCGGGCACTATCGATACACCATTCCATGCGCAAATCAAAGCAACTAAGCCTGAAGTATTCGCTTCTTGGGCAGACAGCATCATGCTTGGTCGTTTGGGTCAACCAGAGGAAGTGGCTTCTGCTATCTCTTTCCTGGTAAGTAAAGATGCATCATTCATTACTGCAGAAACACTGCAAATTGGTGGCGGTCAGGCTTTAGGTATCTAACCTCACTAAGGTTCAAAATCTTCAAAGCCGCGGCAACTTAGCTGCGGCTTTAATTTATGGCACCAACATTCATGCCGTCAGCTTGTACTCTAGAAAATCTTCCCCAATAAGCAGTACAACAACACAACTTATAAGCTCTTCTTTATTAAATGATTAAGGAAACACCATGTCCGCAATGCGTCCTTTAGGAGAATTCATCGTTGAGAAACAAGCAGATTTTCCCGCTGCGAATGGCGAGTTGTCGTCATTGCTCTCTTCTATCAGCCTCGCGGCTAAAATCGTAAACCGAGAGATTAACAAAGCTGGTTTAGGTGATATTACCGGTGCGATTGGTAGCGATAATGTTCAAGGCGAAGCCCAACAAAAACTCGATGTTTATGCCAATGAGCGATTTAAAACAGCATTAGAAGTACGAGGACAGGTATGCGGTGTTGCCAGTGAGGAAGAAGATGAAGCGGTCATTTTCAGTAATCAGCTGAATACAAATGCCAAATATGTCGTTCTCATTGATCCCCTTGATGGCTCATCCAATATAGACGTTAATGTTTCGGTCGGGACTGTTTTTTCTATCTACCGTCGTTTATCAGCGACAGGTTCACTTCCAACACAAGAGGACTTTCTGCAGCCAGGTCACAAACAGGTGGCAGCCGGATATGTGATCTATGGTTCGTCAACGATGCTAGTTTACACAACAGGAAATGGCGTCAACGGTTTCACCTATGAGCCCTCACTAGGCACGTTCTACCTTTCCCATGAAAACATCAAAACCCCGAAAAATGGTCATTGTTATTCGGTAAATGAAGGCTATTACACCCGCTTCCCCCTCGGTGTAAAAAAATACATTAAATACTGTCAGGATATCGTGCCCCAAGAAGGACGACCTTATACCTCTAGATACCTCGGTTCACTGGTATCCGATTTTCACCGCAATCTACTAAAAGGTGGTATCTACCTCTACCCGGGAACGCTTACCCATCCAAAAGGAAAATTGCGCCTTCTATATGAATGTAACCCCATAGCATTCTTGATGGAACAAGCCGGAGGACAGGCTTCGGATGGTGCTAATCGCATAATGGATCTTAAGCCAACTGAGCTACATCAACGTGTACCCTTCTTTGTTGGCTCAACAGAGATGATTAAAAAACTGGAAGAGTTTCTGGCTAACCATCCAGAGTAAGATTTATGTGTTAACTACAGATTTAAAAAGCCCTAAACATGAGGGCTTTCATTAAACTCTGACGAAGTATGCCTACAGAAAATCTTTGTGAATTTTAACAATCACTTTTTTGACGCTCGCAGGCTTTGCATCTACTGCAACTAACGGCCTGTGCGGCTGACCCGGGTAAAAGACCACAAACTCATTTGAGGATACTTTGACAAATTGTTCATTGATAACCTTCTCGCTGAACGCAACATCTTTATCATCAAGCAGATCTTCTTCTACACCCTCAAACTGTTGGGTGCTGTATCCAAACACCTCTTCGCCCTCTAGCAAAATTTGAACATCTATGTAATCACGGTGAATTTCTGAACGACGGGACTCTAATAATTGAGTACTGTCATCCACAACCATAAAGAAGACGTCATCTTCGGTAATGACATATTTACCGATTGGCAGAGGGAATCGAATCCGCTCTTTCACATCAAGAATGATTTCTCTTAACTTTGGCGAAAGAGAGAAGGTGAAATCCAGTTGAGTTAAATTTCCAATATACATAAGTGACCAGCCATTATTCAAAAAACCTTATTGTATTACTATTTTAAGGATTCACAAAGAGACATTAAACACAAATTAAGCAAGTCGATTCACCAGCCACTAAAATAATTTACGGTTAATGTTGTATCATTTATGCATGTAACTATCTGATCTACAATAGAGCTACTCTAACCTAACTCTCAGTTTGAAGAAAAACTGTGGCCTAAGCCCGAATGGTCGTAAATTCCCATTGCAAAATTCCTAATAGTGATTATTATTGGGACTATAAAATCATACAATAAGATATTTGGAGTTCAAAATGACTAAACCTGTCATTGGTTTCATCGGCTTAGGCTTGATGGGCGGAAATATGGTTGAAAACCTACAAAACCGTGGTTACGAAGTTAACGTAATGGATCTTAATAAAGATGCAGTTGCCGCAGTTTTGGCTCGTGGTAACGCTTCTGAAGCGGCTTCTGGTAAAGAGCTAGCTGAAAAAAGTGACATCGTGATGCTTTGCCTAACAACTTCAGAGGTTGTTGAAAAAGTTGTTTACGGTGACACTGGTATCCTGGCGGGCATGTCTGAAGGAAAAACATTAATCGACTTCGGTACATCAATTCCTGCTTCTACGAAGAAAATCGGCGCTGACCTTTCAGCAAAAGGCGCAGGCATGATCGATGCGCCTCTTGGCCGCACTCCTGCTCACGCTAAAGATGGTCTACTTAACATCATGGCAGCTGGCGACATCGAAACGTTCAACAAAGTGAAGCCTGTACTGGACGAGCAAGGTGAAAACGTATTCCACCTAGGCGCACTAGGTTCAGGCCACGTAACCAAGCTTGTGAACAACTTCATGGGTATGACAACTGTTGCAACTATGTCTCAGGCGTTCGCTGTTGCTAAACGTGCAGGCGTTGACGGCCAACAACTATTCGACATCATGTCAGCAGGCCCATCTAACTCTCCATTTATGCAGTTCTGTAAGTTCTACGCAGTAGATGGCGAAGAAAAACTTGGCTTCTCTGTTTCAAATGCAAACAAAGACTTAGGCTACTTCCTTGCTTTATGTGAAGAGCTAGGTACTCAATCTCTTATTGCTGAAGGTACATCTAAGAGCCTACAAGCAGCGGTTGATCAAGGCCTTGGCCAAAACGACGTACCAGTGATCTTCGACTACTTCACTGCTCTTAAAGCTTAATTAAGCGTTAAGTCGTTAACAAATTAAAAAAGCCTGTTTCCAGAGTACGGAGTCAGGCTTTTTTATGTTTATGCACACTTTATATTTTCATACCAAAATGGTGACCGTCAGGCATCTCTATATCAATACGTAATTGCCCTCCAAGAGCTTCTACGCACCATTTAGGTAAAAGCAGCTTAATGTCTTTTCCATTCTTTTCCAAACTCGCAACCGTCGACTGCTATATGCCCAATGCTATAGCAACTGGGGCTTAAGACATTTACACGCTACGACGTATTTTGGCGGGGTTTAACTCTAACAACATCTCAGCGGTTCGTTGCTGTGCTAACTTCAACTTTTCTTGCTTCATGAGTTCATCAAGTACGTTTAGTGGCTGACGTTTCATTGTCTAACTCCCTAAATGCTCTGCCAAAATTGACTCTATGCGAATAGCCGAAATTTGTCTAGGAGATCGGTGGCAGTCCATTTCCAACAGAATACAGTCCAAAAAACCCATAGCACATAACCAGTACTTAATATTCAAACATCCATCGTATTTCTGGCTATTACGACACCTTCAGTACTCAAACACAAAATCCCACAATGAAAAATACATTGTGGGATTTTTATTGACTCAAATTGAGCGTATAGCAGTACTAGTTATTGGTATCTGCTAACTTTGCACTCTTTGGGTTTCGTGCTGCGTTGACCAGCAGTACACCGACCGAGAGAACGATCGCACCGCACAAGATAAACAGTAGTCGACCCGTTGGTTCGTTTGGAATCAGCGCCATTGCAAGAATACCGAAGCCCGCTACGCTGATAAGCTTACCAAGCATGCCGCGCTGTTTTGTATCTAAGTGTTGCTGTTCTTCACTGTCTGCCACAACCGGTGTGTTCCAGTTCTCAAATAGCTTCTCCACTTCCGCTTCACGCTCTGGCGAACGACCTTTGTAAACTAAAGTGGTTGCTAGGAAGAAGCCAGCTGTAAACACAACGTGTGCAGCCAAACTCAAGCCGACTTTCAAGTCTGCCCATTCACGGCCTGTCAGTGTTTGTTCTAAGCCAAATAGATGCTCAACATCCTCAGCTTGTATAGAGATACCAAAGACGTAAGAAACGAAACCACCAACGATTAGAGTAACCCAACCCGCCCAGTCTGGCGTTTTACGAACCCACATACCAAGTAGTACTGGAATCAGCATAGGGAATCCAATCAAGGCACCAACGTTCAATACGATATCAAATAGACTTAGATGGCGTAAGGAGTTAATAAACAGACCAATACCAATGATAATAATGCCCATCATTATTGTGGTGACTTTACTGATGATCACTAGCTCTTTTTGAGACGCATGCGGTCGCAGTATTGGACTGTAGAAGTTCATCACGAAGATACCTGCGTTACGGTTTAGTCCCGAGTCCATCGAAGACATAGTCGCCGCAAACATTGCCGACATCAACAAACCCACCATACCCGCTGGCATCACGTTTTGTACGAAAGCAAGATACGCGGCATCACCACCAACCGAACCGTATTGTTCAGCGAAATCTGGCATAAATGCTGCTACATACCAAGGTGGTAAGAACCAGATGATCGGCCCAACGATCATCAACACACATGCGAGACCCGCTGCTTTACGCGCGTTTTCACTGTCTTTTGCACATAAGTAGCGGTATGCGTTAATGCTGTTGTTCATCACGCCAAATTGCTTAACGAAGATAAAGACGATCCAAAGGATAAACACGCTCACGTAGTTCAGGTTATTGCCCAGCATGAAGTCGCCTTGGAAATTATCCACAATATTCGTGATACCACCACCGTGAAAGTAAGCCGCAACAGCACAGGTAATAGTTACCGCCATGATAACCAGCATTTGCATAAAGTCAGATGCAACAACCGCCCAAGAACCACCAGTTACTGCCATTAGCATTAGCACCAGGCCAGTCACAACAATTGTCGCTTCCATTGGGATGTTGAATACTGCCGCAACAAAGATAGCGAGACCGTTCAGCCAAATACCTGCGGAAATCAAGCTGTCTGGCATGCCCGCCCATGTAAAGAATTGCTCAGATGTCTTACCAAAGCGCTGACGAATAGCTTCTATTGCCGTAACAACGCGAAGTTGACGGAACTTAGGTGCGAAGTAGATATAGTTCATGAAGTAGCCAAACGCATTGGCTAGGAATAGGATTACAACAACAAAACCGTCGTTGAATGCGCGTCCTGCGGCACCTGTAAACGTCCATGCTGAAAACTGCGTCATGAAGGCGGTTGCACCAACCATCCACCACAACATTTTGCCACCCCCACGGAAGTAGTCACTGGTTGATGTTGTGAATTTACGGAACATCCAACCAATAGCTACTAAAAAGAAGAAGTAGGCAAGAACAACAAGCGTATCAATAGTCATTTTTTCAGCCTTAAAAGTTTATTTGTTTCTGGCGGCTAATGTACTCCACTCGCACACCTATTTGTACTACAATATGCTTTAATTGTGATCTAAAACAAAGGTTGTCAAAATTTTAAAATAATAGAAATCCCTTTAAATTACTATACTAAGACTGTATCGTTCCGTTTAACTTATTTGAAAGCTTTGATTTATTGTAATACAAATAAATGTTGGCAATTTCTTCAAAAAACAAAAATCACGCCCCTTTTCAAGATCTAAAAAGCGAGCTCTAAAGCTCGCTTTCATAACTGTGCCAATCACTTAAGTGCCAGAAAATGATTTCACGGTTCATTATTGATGCTGAGTTACTTCTTATATCGGATAATTGTGATATCCAAGCTCTTTTGAAATATTCTTACCTGCAGTCTGCAATAGGCCAACATAATACGACTTACGTTTTTCATCAAAACGAATGGTTGGCAGAGAGAGCGATAATCCTGCAACAATGCTGCCTAAACGATCGTACACCGGTGCGGCAATACACCGTAAACCAGGTTCTTGTTCTTCGTTATCTTCTGCGTAGTGCTGTTCACGAACACGCTCGAGTTCGGCAAAGAGTTGTTCAACATTTTCCAGCGTTTTTTCAGTGTGCTTAACAAATTTAACGTCTTTAAGAACTTCACGAATAATCATTTCATCACGACCAGACAGCAGGACCTTACCAATACCTGTACTATACAGTGGGTTTTTGCGCCCAATGCGAGATTGCATACGCAGGTTGAAGTCTGAGTCTATCTTATGAATATAAATAATTGCGTTTTCATCCAGTACACCTAAATGTAACGCTTCGTGGGTTTGTTCTGAAATCGCACGCATTTCTTTATCAGCAATAGAGACAAGATCCTTATACTCAAGTGACTTAGATCCAAGCTCAAATAAGCGTAATGTAAGATAATATTTGTCCCACTCGCCATCTTGACCAACATAACCGAGTGTTTTTAAGGTTTGAAGAAATCGATAAGTGGTTGCTTTAGACATCATCAAACGCTGTGACAATTCAGCTAGACCAATTTCTTTTTGCTCACTCAATAAATTTAAGATATTAAAAACTTTTAATATCGAAGAAACGGGTTCCGGTTGTCTTGAATTTTGCATTTATATCAACCCTCTCTCGATTATTTTTATTATTGCTAGGAACTAACACCTAAGGTGCTAGTTCCCTGAAACCAACATTTTGATATGCTCGTTTTCTTTTTCTCTTAGCTCATATTCGCCGAAAGGTGAGATGATTATGCTACGTGCGCCACGGCATCACGAACCAGTGTACCGAGCTCATCCCATTTACCTTCATCGATCAGTTTCGTTGGTACCATCCAAGTACCACCACATGCTAACACTGAAGGAATCGACAAATACTCATCAACGTTACCCAAACTTACGCCACCAGTCGGCATAAACTTAACAGGATAAACAGCAGTCAACGCTTTAAGCATGCCTACGCCGCCTGAGGGTTCAGCTGGGAAGAATTTCAATGTGCGAAGTCCCATTTCCATGGCCTGTTCAACTAGGCTTGGGTTATTCACTCCCGGTACAATCGCAACATTTTTATCGATACAGTACTGAACGGTACGAGGGTTAAAACCAGGGCTGACGATAAAATCCACACCTGCTTCAACCGCTTGGTCTACCTGCTCATTGGTGAGAATAGTCCCAGCGCCGATTAGCATTTGCGGAAATTCGTCACGCATAGCACGGATGGCTTCAGCAGCACAATCTGTACGGAACGTGATTTCTGCACAAGGCATTCCGTTCTCAACTAGAGTACGACCCAAAGGAATCGCATCTTCTGCTTTGTTGATTGCAATAACAGGAATTACTTTTAAATTCGCTAGTTGTTCGTTTAAGGTCGTCATAATAATGTACTCGTAGTTAACAGAGTTTAATAAGTGACTACGGCCATAAGGTTTCACTCATCTGGCCGCAACTAAATTAGAAATGAAGTGTTGGCATAACTTCTTGTGGAATAATCGCACCTTTATGCTGAATTACCGTACCAGCCATACAATGGCCTGAATACGCTGCATCAACCGCACTGCCACCAGTAAGTCGCTTCGCCAGAAAGCCCGCACTGAATGAATCGCCTGCTGCCGTAGTATCAACAACATTATCTACTTTATCCGGAGCAACATACTTCGCTTCACCGTCAGCAATCACTAGGCAGTCTTTACTGCCTCGTTTGATTATGATTTCTTTTACTCCGGCTGCCGATGTCCTTTCGATACACTGTTCAAGATCCCGATCACCAAACAGCGATTGTTCATCTTCAAAAGTTAATAGGGCGATATCCGTAAACTGAAGAACCTTAAGGTACCAGGACATCGCAGATAATTGGTTATGCCACAATTTAGGACGATAGTTATTATCGAAAATGACCTGACCACCTTGAGCTTTAAAGCGCGTTAGGAAGTCAAACAGCTGAGTTTTACCTTCATCAGTTAAAATCGCTAACGTAATACCGCTTAGGTAGACTGCATCATACGAAAATAAACTATCAACCAAAGCCGGAGATTCGTTCTGTTCAAACAAAAACTTAGCGGCAGCATCATTACGCCAGTAATGGAAGTAACGCTCACCAGTATCATCGGTTTCGATGTAGTAAATACCCGGTTGTTTTTCATCAACTTTTAGTACAAGACTTGTGTCAATGCCTTCCTCTTGCCAAGCTGACAGCATTTGCTTACTAAAAGGGTCATTACCTAATGCCGTCACATAGCTAGTCTTGACGGGATAATTTTTCGTTAAGCGAGCTAGATAAAGAGCGGTATTTAGTGTGTCGCCGCCAAATGTTTGTTGAATCTGGCCATCCTTGTTTTGCAATTCAACCATACATTCGCCAATAACCGCGATATTCAAGTTTTTCATTTGCTTACCTTGTTATTTAAGGAAGTCTTCACGCGCAGGGTTGAAGATATCCAGAAGAATGCTGTCTTGTTCTAAAGCAACCGCACCATGCATCATATGTTTACGTGCAAAGTACGCGTCTCCTTCTTTAAGGATTTTTTTCTCACCTTCAATTTCAGCTTCAAAGCTACCACGAACAACATAACCAATTTGGTCATGGATTTCGTGAGTATGAGGCGCACCAATGGCACCTTTATCGAAACATAAGTGGACCGCCATCAAATCATCCGTGTACGCTACAATTTTACGTTTGATACCACCGCCTAGCTCTTCCCACGGGTGCTCATCTAATACAAAGAAAGAATTCATTGTCATGCTCCTAACAGTCTTTATTAACGCCAACCCTTATCACTCATTAGTGTCGCTTTAAAAAAAACAAGTCTTCAGAGTGAAGCTACCGGGCTGCTAAATTGATAACTAGCATACCTCAGCATGACAATTTGTCATACAATATTGCCAAATTTATGTGATGTTAATCATATATAAACGAAAGAAAGTTACTTAAAAATTCAATTAAAAAATTGAATTAACATTAGATGAAGCATATTTATTCCTTTAAAAACAAAAATATAAATAAAATCGCGTGATATCTATCTACCTTTTCAACCCACCCACTACCAACAAACCTAATATTGTATTACTTTATTAGCCAGTTAAAATAGCTAACTCACTTCATTTGATGGTGGTAAAGAAATGACTACACAACCGATTTTGTTGACTGAAAAAGAAGTCGAACAACTTAGAAAGGAAGTCGGCAAACCGAGCCTAATGGGTAAAACAATCGAAGCAAATCGTAGGCAGGTCGATGCTTTTATGCGTTTGCCATTAGATGTTCCTGGCCATGGAGAGGCTGGCGGCTACGAGCATAACCGCCACAAGCAAAATTATACCTACATGAATCTAGCTGGTCGCTTATTCTTAATCACGCAAGACGAAAAGTACGCTCAATTTGTGAAAGATCTTCTCTCGCTCTATGCAGAAAAGTACCTGACGTTCGATTTCCATATTCAGAAAAACACCAACCCAACTGGTCGTCTTTTCCATCAAATCCTTAATGAACATTGCTGGTTATTGTTTACCAGTCTCGCATACTCTTATGTGGCGTCGACTATGACCGAACAAGAACGTAGCACAGTTGTTGAGCGCATCTTTGAGCCTATGCTCGACATGTTTACCGTGAAATACGCACACGATTTCGATCGCATTCACAATCATGGTATTTGGGCAGTTGCTGCCGTTGGTATTTGTGGTTTGGCGATTGGTAAACGCGAATATCTAGAAATGTCTGTTTATGGCATCGATAGAAATAACACTGGCGGCTTCCTAGCACAGATTTCGCAACTGTTCGCTCCGTCGGGTTATTACATGGAAGGCCCGTACTATCATCGATACGCAATTCGTCCTCTGTGTGTATTTGCAGAAGTGATTAACCGCCATATGCCAGAAGTGGATATCTTTAATTACAAACACAAAGTGATCGGTAATACGATACAAGCACTGCTAGCTACCGCCTACCCTAACGGCGAGTTTCCAGCACTCAACGATGCTTCACGCACTATGGGTATCACCGATATAGGTGTGCAAGTTGCCGTAAGCATTTATAGCCAGCACTATGGTTTGAACGACAATATTTTAGGCATGGCGAAGATCCAAAACGCGGTATGGATGCACCCATGTGGCCTTGAACTATCACAAGCTTATGAGAAAGCAAGCGCAGAACGCGAAATCGGTCTACCTTTCTGGCCAAGTGTCGAACTTAACGAAGGCCCTGAAGGCAATAACGGCGCGCAAGGCTTTATCCGCATGCAAGATAAGACGGGCGATGTTTCTCAACTCGTGATGAACTACGGCCAACACGGTATGGGACACGGTAACTTCGATACACTCGGGATTAGTTTCTTTAACCGTGGACAAGAAGTATTGCGAGAATATGGCTTCTGCCGTTGGGTAAACGTAGAGCCAAAATTTGGTGGTCGTTACCTTGACGAGAACAAATCATACGCGCGTCAGACTATCGCTCACAATGCAATCACTATTGATGAGCAATGCCAAAACGGCTTTGATGTGGAACGTGCCGATGCAGTACACGGCTTGCCACATTTCTTCAAAGTCGAAGGCTCAGAAATGAATGGTATGAGCGCCTTTGCTAACGATCATTACCCAAATACAGATATGCAACGCAGCGTATTTCTTCTCAACCTTGAAGAGTTAGAAGCGCCATTGCTGCTTGATCTTTATCGCGTTCAAGGGGAAGGTGAACACCAATACGATTACTCACATCAATATGATGGTCAGATCGTACGAACCAACTTCGAATACCAAAGTTTTGCAGAGTTGAGTACGCTTGGTGAGCATTTCGGTTACCAACATCTTTGGAAAGTTGCGAGCGGAAAAGTACAAGACGCCGCACTGGTTAGTTGGCTACAAGGCAACACTTACTACACTTGGTTAGGCACAAGCAGCAATGCTCAATCCAGCAACGACAATGAAGTTATTTTCACTCGCACTGGAGCAAATGACCCTAGCTTTAACTTACGTAGTGAACCAGCATTCATCCTGCGCAGCCAAGGGGAGTCAACCCTGTTCGCATCTGTGCTAGAAACACATGGTTACTTTAACGAAGAATTTGAGCAATCTGTCAACGCACGCGGCCAAGTGAAAGACATTCATGTCGTCGGCTACAACACCGTAGGCAGCATTGTAGAAATCACAACAGCAAACTCATTGGTCACAGTAATGATCAGCAATGTATTAGGTGCAGACGAGCAAACCCCGCACCAAGTTGAAATTAACGGTAAAACATACAGCTGGAATGGCTTCTACGCGCTTGAAGTGACCGCAGTAGAAACAAATACATTCGAGCAGGAGAAACACTAATGAGCACTCAAACCAAGTCTTACCAACCGCTGTTATTAAACTTTGAAGAAGCGGCAGAGCTCAGCAAAACTCTAGGCACAGATAGCTTGTTAGGGAAAGCCTTAGCTCGTGATATCGCACAGACAGACGCTTACATGGCAGAAGTCGGCATTGAGGTTCCGGGGCACGGTGAAGGTGGTGGTTACGAGCATAACCGCCACAAGCAAAACTACATCCACATTGACTTAGCGGGTCGCTTGTTCCTGATTACAGGTGAACAAAAATACCGTGACTACATCGTGGACATGCTGACTGCATACGCTAAGATCTACCCAACGCTAGAAAGCAACACCAGCCGCGACACTAACCCTCCGGGTAAGATCTTCCACCAGACTCTTAACGAAAACATGTGGATGCTGTATGCGTCATGTGCGTACAGCTGTATTTACCACACGTTAGCAGAAGAGCAGAAATCACTGATCGAAAACGATCTGTTCAAACAGATGATTGACTTGTTTGTGGTCACTTACGGTCACGACTTCGACATCGTTCACAACCACGGGTTGTGGGCGGTAGCGGCAGTCGGCATTTGTGGTTATGCGATTAACGATCAGGAATCGGTAGATAAAGCCCTTTACGGCTTGAAACTGGACAAAGTCAGCGGTGGCTTCCTAGCCCAATTAGATCAACTGTTCTCGCCAGATGGCTACTACATGGAAGGTCCGTATTATCACCGCTTCTCATTGCGTCCAATTTACCTGTTCGCAGAAGCAATTGAACGTCGTCAGCCAGAACTAAAAATTTACCAATTTAACGATTCGGTGATCAAAACCACGTCTTATGCAGTATTTAAAACTGCATTCCCAGACGGCACTTTGCCAGCTCTGAACGATTCATCAAAGACGATCTCAATCAATGATGAAGGCGTGATCATGGCAACATCGGTCTGTTTCCATCGTTACGAGCAATCTGAAACACTACTCGGCATGGCAGACCACCAGCAAAATGTGTGGGTGCATATATCAGGTAAGACTTTGTCTGATGCGGTTGCAGCAACCGATAATATCAAGCCATTCAACTGGGGCAGTCTGTTTGTTACCGACGGTCCAAAAGGTGAAAAAGGCGGCGTGAGCATTCTTCGCCATCGCGACGAGCAAGACGGCAATAGCGCAACCGCAGATACCATGGCATTGATTTGGTTTGGTCAGCACGGCAGTGATCACCAGTACCACTCAGCGTTGGATCACGGTCATTATGACGGCTTACATCTAAGCGTATTTAACCGTGGCCATGAGGTGCTGCACGATTACGGCTATGGTCGCTGGGTTAACGTTGAGCCTAAATTTGGTGGCCGCTACATTCCTGAAAACAAATCTTATTGTAAACAAACCGTTGCACACAACACGGTCACAGTTGACCAAAAAACACAAAACGAATTCAACACTGCCCGTGCAGAAAGCAAGTTTGGTGCGAAGCACTTCTTCAACGTAGACAACGAGAAATTGCAAGGCATGAGTGGCCGTATTTCGGGTTACTACGACAATGTTGATATGCAACGCAGCATTATTTTGGCTGATCTGCCTGAGTTCGAAAAGCCATTGATCATTGATGTTTACCACATCAAAGCCGATCAAGAGCACCAGTACGATCTCCCTGTACACTACTCTGGTCAAATCATGCGTACAGACTTCGACTATCAAGTTGAAAGCACACTGCGTCCTATGGGTGCAGATAACGGCTATCAACACTTGTGGAACCTGGGTTCAGGAAAAGTCGAAGGCAGTTCATTAGTAAGCTGGCTACACGATAACAGCTACTACTCCTTGATTACCAGCGCGACCAATGGCGGAGAAGTCTTCTTCACTCGTACTGGTGCGAACGATCATGATTTCAACTTGAAAAGCGAGCCTGCACTAATTATTCGCCAATCCGGACAAAATCATGTGATTGCGTCTGTACTAGAAACACACGGCTACTTTAACGAATCGATTGAAGCATCCGTCGGCGCTCGTGGCCTAGTGGAATCTGTAAACGTAGTTGGAAGCAACGACGTAGCAACCGTGGTTCGCCTGCATACCACCACAGGCAACACGTACCACTTCGCAATTTGTAACTTAGATGAAGATAAACAGAACACGACGCACAGCGTAGAGTTCGGCGGTGTGACTTATACTTGGGAAGGCGCATTCGCACAAATTAGCTAGCTCGCACTTGCGGACTAATTAATGTAAAAAATCGGGAACTAAGACCAAAGCCGGACATGAAGTCCGGCTTTTTATTTAAGTCTTTTTGCTCAAAATACAGTAAATGTACAATTCGGTACATCTATCATTCAATATCATTTATTAACGCTACTTCTGTCACTCCAAAACTTTGATCTACCCCGCATGATCTGGGCATTTTAACCACATAAATTAGACTTCCCGCACTGTTCGACTTCAACGATAGTGATCTACACATCAGAACTTCGCAATCCAGTTTTACATAGATAAATCATACAATATTATTTGTATTGTAAGTTCAGGTAAGAACGAAGGAAAATATCGATGAAAAGCCATATCGAAATTGCGAAGGACGCTGTTGACCTAGTGCTTCCTTCCATCGAAAAGTTGTTTGAGCGAACTAACCGTAAGGAATTGCACATTGTCATTATGGATCCTCGGGTTAAACCTTGGGAATCTTCTTTTGATAGTGCCATTCTGTACCAAACTTCTTTAGGTTCACCACAAGATTGGACCATCCCATTTGATGAGTTTGCCAGAAACAAAGCCCAACAAGCTTGGCGAAACTCACGACCAAATATTCACAACCAAACACAACAAACTTCGTCACTTCGTGAAGGAGATTTGCTGTTCTTTGGTTCCTTTGTACACGGCGATATCGTTGTCGCATGTAGTGGCGTAGAACAATGGTATGACATGCTGGTTTCAGGATGGATTGCCGTTGCCTTCGAGCAACTCTGCATGAGTGAATATCAAAACAATAAAATCAATAACCCTACACAATCTCATAGAAACTAACGGAAACAAAAGGTCGATACCATGAATAAACTTCTTAAGTCTTTACTTTTCTCAGCAGGTATTCTGGCTTCTGCAACTTCAGTCGCTGCAGACTACCCTAGTAAAAATATTCGTCTCGTTGTTCCTTTTGGTGCTGGCGGCGGTACAGATGCCGTCGGTCGAACGTTAGCGAATTCAGCAAAGGACATTCTGGGCCAAAACATTGCGGTGATGAACCGTACGGGTGGTGCAGGTGCGGTAGGCATGAGTTTTGGCGCACAACAACGTCCTGATGGTTACACACTGACGGTGGTAACACGTGAAATCGCGTCTTTGCCTCAAATGGGCCTAATGCAACACGACGCATCTGATTTCAAACTCATCCGCTTGGTCAACTTAGATCCTGCTGTGGTATTGGTTCATAAAGACAGCCCTTATAACACCATCAATGATTTGATTGCAGAAGCGAAAAAAGGCGATGGCATCGTGAAATTCGCCTCCACTGCGGCGCCAAACTTCTACCTAATGGCGTTAGAAAAAGACCAAAAGATTAAACTCAATGCTATTCCTTACAACGGTGCCTCTGAAGCAATTCCATCAGTACTGGGTAATCATACCGATGTCACTATGGTTACGCCTGGGGAAGCCATTTCTCAATTACGTTCCGGGCAACTCAAAGCACTCGGTGTAATGTCTGAAGAACGTATTTCTTACATTCCTGACGTTCCAACCCTGAAAGAGCAAGGCGTAGATGTCGTCACTGGTACATGGCGCGGTATTGGTGCACCGAAAAACACACCAGATGAGGTTATCGAAACACTCGGCAAGGCGTTTGACCAAGCTATGGAATCTGACGAGTTCAAACAGTTTATGGAAAAAGGTGCAATGACTATCCATAACATGAACGCAGAAGAATTCACGAAATTTGTCGAGGAAGACACTAAATCGCTTAGCACGCTAATCAATTAATTTAAGCACTATTGGGAGTACTGAATTGTGGTACTCCCATTTTTGTTGTATCGAGGTGTCGTTATGATCAATCGCAGCGTGATCTTCCCTTCTCTTATTATTGTGCTTAGCGCGATAATTCTGGCAGTAATTTCTCAATTTGAGCAGCCAAGATTTCAAGACGCGAGCGTCAATGCTCAATTTTTCCCTACGGTTATTGTGATAATGCAGATCATCATATGTATTGCATTGCTTGTTCAATACAAACTGAAAAAAATCGAATCCAATGGCCAGCCTATTTTGTCTAAAATGGCATTATTTGGCTTGATATTTCTTTGTTGCTACGCCGTGTTGATCAGCATTATCGGCTATCTGTATGCCAGTCTGATTGCCTTTACGATTTACTTGGTGTTTTTCAAAATAAAGAAACCGCTTTACTACGTCGTTGCTTGGGTGTTTGTTTTTTCCATTTACTATCTATTTGGCGAAGTGTTTTACATCGCACTACCAGATGGTCTGTTTTATTAAGGGGGCGTTATGTTAGAGCATCTCATGAATGGCCTTTTGACCGCCTTTAGCCCTGCGGTACTGCCAGTACTTGTCTTTGGTGTCGTGGGTGGCATCGTCCTTGGGGCATTACCTGGATTAACAGCAACAATGGGTGTCGCAATATTGTTGCCATTTACATTTGGAATGGATTCAACCCCCGCGTTAGTCATGCTGATCGGCGTGTATATTGGCGGTATTTATGGTGGTTCGATTGCTGCAATACTTCTAAAGACACCCGGTACGCCAGCTTCTGCCGCAACCGTATTAGATGGGCATACGCTCGCCGCAAAAGGTCAAGCGGCAAGAGCCTTAAGTATCTCTGCCGTCGCATCATTTGTCGGTGGGTTAATCAGTACTATTGTTCTGATCGCCATTGCTCCATTGCTTGCAAACTTTGCGCTGCGCTTTAACGCGCCAGAATACTTTGCTTTGGCTCTCTTTGGCTTAACTATTATTGCCAGTGTGTCAGCGCAAAATATTCTTAAAGGCTTGCTCGCGGGTACCATTGGTTTGCTTGTTTCAACTGTTGGCCTTGATCCGATTAGTAGTGTACCGCGCTTCACCTTTGGCATGATGGATCTTTACAGTGGCGTCAATGTGATTCCGGTGTTAATTGGTTTATTTGCTTTATCCGAAGCCATTAACCAAATAGAAAAGCTACTGACTGAAAAGCGTGCAGAAATTCCTAAATTCGACCACAAGCTACTCAGTAAGAAAGATTTGAAAGAGATGATGCCGACTGCGATTAAAAGTGGTGTTCTTGGTACATCTATCGGTTCGGTTCCCGGTGCGGGTGCTGATATTTCAGCGTTTGTTTGTTACAACGAAGCAAAGCGCGCGTCTAAAAACCCAAGTGAATTCGGTCAAGGCTCTGTAAAAGGCTTAGCTGCAGCAGAAGCAGGTAACAACGGAGTTACCGGTGGTTCTTTAGTACCATTGCTTACGCTTGGTGTACCTGGGGATGCGGTTGCTGCCGTTCTACTCGGCGCGTTGATCGTTCAGGGCCTGACTCCGGGGCCACTGTTGTTTGCACAAAACCCTGATGTGGTTTACGGTGTGTTTAGCTCTATGCTGGTAGCCAACATCGTGATGCTCATCGTCGGATTAATTGGTATTCGCTTCTTTTGCCGCATCATTGAAGTTCCTAAAATATTGATGATCCCTATCATCATCTTCCTGTCAGTCGTTGGCGCTTATGCGATCAACAACTCGATGTTTGATGTCGGCATTGCTATAGTGTTTGGTTTTCTGGGATTTGTTTTAGGCAAGATGGACATTCCATCATCACCTATTTTGCTGGCAATCATACTAGGACCGATGGCGGAGACAAACCTACGAAAAGCGCTACTAATGTACGATAATTCGTGGTCATTTTTGTATGAACGACCAATTGCATTAGCCTTTATGGCCCTCGCCGTATTCTCTGTATTTTCAACCATTAAGATGAAAAACAAGGCAAAGTTAAAACAGGAATCTTAACGAACGGTTCAACCAAGCTGATGATTTACCCTATGTACGGGTAAATCTAAATAACCACCCTAACCACTCGGGTAAGCATAATTCTGATTGGGCTTACCCTTTTTCTTTGAGCATCACACCGACACTCTCCCCCTCACTGACTGAGACCTACCTAACATTTTAATGACGAAAAAGCACTCAAATGATGCGCTTAAAGCTTATAGTGATATTGTATTACAAATAAGACGACGTAATTAAAGATGCTGTCTTAATCCAATCTATTCGAACAAATAAAACAATAGCTTAAGTGATAACAATAATATGAAACTAACTGAACTTACTCTACTCAGTCTATTAGGGATCAGCTTAATCGGATGTGGCGGCAGCGGTTCTTCGTCACCTTCAACAAACTCAGAGATAACGACCCCTGATAATGATAATTACATGGTAGCGCCATACTCAATATCTAAATTTCAAAACATATTAGACAATTCAGATTTACAAGTCTCTGACCCTCGCGGTGTTGAGGGGAATAAGACCAGTGACGTGAAAAATGGCGCATTTTTTGGCTACAAAAGCGACTATTTTTATGTAGACAGTGAGACTAATTACCTCGTTTTCAAAATGTCGAATTACAAAATGCGATCTGAAGTTCGTGAACTGGAAAATTTCGACATCTCTGAGGCGGGTATAAACCGGACTCTGACCGCAGAAGTGCGTTTGCCAGAAATCGACCTCGCAATGGCTAGCTCACCTGCAGACCATGATGAAGTCACGTTTCTACAAGTTCATAACAAAGGAACGGATACATCCGGTACTAACTCCATTCCCCACCCTTTGCTGCGTGTTGTTTGGGAGCAAGAGCGAAACAGCATCACTGGACATTATTGGGCGGTCATCAAAAACAATGCGTTAGATTGTAGCCAAGCAACGGACTCCGCAGCATGTTACGCCACCTCCTATGAGCGTTATGATTTGGGTGCAGCCGATCTCAACAACTTCACTCGATTCGAAATCAAAATTGCAGAAAACACCCTGGCGATCAAAGTCGATGATGAACAAAAGGTCAACGTAGACGTCTCCTATTGGCAGCATCTTTTAAGCTACTTTAAAGCCGGTGTGTACAACCAATTTGAAAACGGGGAAGCCAAAGTCCAGTTTAAGCAATTAGCGCTCTCCAAAGCTGAACATACTGACGCACTCGCGTGGAATATCGACGATTGGAAGCTAACCATTCCAAGCAGCAAAAATAACTGGTATGGAACGGGCGGAGACAGCGCTGCCGAGTTAGAGCCTGAGCGTTGCGAATCAAGCAAGGACATTTTATCTAACGGCAGTGATGTCTATGACAGTACGGAAAAACTCTCCTATTTCAATGTGATAGATGGCAATATGCATTTTCGTGCGGATATGGGCTACGGCACCTCAACCGCTAATTCCAGCTACATCCGTTCTGAATTGCGTGAGCTATATATCAGCAATGAAACATCAGATTGTAGCACCAGCGATGAAGACACCAGTTGGTACCTCAACGACACTCGTACCCACGCAACCTCTCATACCCTTCGAGCTAAGTTGAAAATTAATGACTACCCAAATATCGACTTTAGCCTACAGCGACCGAAAGTCATATTAGGGCAAATTCATGGCTGGAAAATTAGCCAAGCTTTAGTCAAGTTACAATGGGAAGGCGACGATAAACCCGTCCGAGCCATCATCAACGACGACTATGCGTTAAACAACCAAAGTTGCACTAGCTGCAATTCGTTTAGTCTCAACCTTGGTACCTACTCCGTCCATGAGGATTGGCAATACACCATTAGAGCAGAACAAGACGGTTTATTCTTAGCTACCTATGATCACGATGGCAACAATATGGTATCGCACTCTCTACAGTGGGGAGAAGCGTATTCGAACACCACCAACGGACGTACTTATACCCTTTCACAGCGCTGGGCATCACCGGATATTGCTTTCTACTTCAAAGCAGGCATTTACCCACAATTCAAACCAAGCTCCGCTTATCAAGGTGAGCAGTTTGATGTGAGCTTCAGTGCGTTGAGTACTGAGCATTTATAAGTAGAAATTTTATATTCAAGTAACCATGTTCCCATCAACTTGCAGCGTGAAAAAATGATGAACAAGAATAAACGGACTTTCCATCTCGGGTTCAAAAGCAAACTCATTTTATTAGTCACCATCGTCAGCTCACTGTCGATGGTTGGCTCGAACTGGTTTTCTTTGGAATTGGCTAAAGAACAAGTCGAACAGAATGTATTTAGTGAAATTAAGCATTCACTCACCATCGAAGCGCAAGAAATCGAAAGCCATGTGCAGCGTACCATAGATACTGTAAACGCCGTTGCGACAGAAATATCCTCCGGTCAATTTAGCACTGAACATCAGGTATTGATGCATTATGCAGCCACTCTTGGCGGTATTGATAAAGTCGTGATCGGTTTTGATGACGGGAGAACGTATACCTCTCGCCCATCAGAATCTTTTCCAAATGGCATTGGTATTCCAGAAAAGTACAACCCAACCACCCGACCTTGGTATCAACAAGCCAAACAACAAATGGGCCTATCTTTTAGTGATATTTTTTTCACCAAAAGCACCAATACCCCGATGATGGGCGCGATGTTTGCGTACCCTAACAAGGTTATTATGGCGGACATTCGGTTTGATGAGCTGGAAAACCAACTGCTGGAACTCGAACAAATTTATCTCGCCAAAGGGATTTTAGTTGATGATCGAGGAATGATTATCGCATCGACGCTCGAGGATATTAAAGCCCAAACCGCCATGTCTGATCTGAATGCCAACATCAATGCAGACAAAGCGACTCAACAGCCAGAACAATTTATTCAGGGGACGTTAAATGGAGAAAACGTACTATTGATGGCAAAAGTCGTGAATATTGGCGCACAGAAAAAGTGGCACATGGTATCCATCATGGATCCCAAACATGCTTTATCCAAATTGGATAACGTCATGTCTCACGCTCGAACTGTGATATTTGCCACCATTATTGCGTCTATCATATTGATGATTTTCATCCTCAATAATTTATACCGACCAATCCTTTCATTGAAAAAAGTAATCAACGATCTTTCACGTGGTGACGGTGATTTAGCCCAACGCCTAAAAGAAAACTCGAATGACGATTTGGGAAAAATCGCTAGAGACATCAATATCTTTATTAGTGGTCTTCAAGAGATGATAAACGAAGTAAAACAAAAGAATGCTGAGCTCAATAATAAGGTACTGAGCATCGAAGCGAGTTGCCGTGATACTCACAACGTTTTGCAAATACACACCAATGAAACCGTCCAGGTGGTGTCCACCATTGATCAGCTTTCGCGAGCTTCAATTGAAGTCGAAAAAAATTCTCATGCGACGGCTTCTGCTGCACGCGATGCGGCTTCGTTTAGTGATGAAACTAAACAAATAAACGAAGTGACGGAAACCTACATTTCTGAACTAGAGCATCAAATTGACAGCACATCACAAGACATTATGTCCATGGATAGTGAAACCCAAGCCATTCAATCTATTGTTACTGTGATTGGTGGAATCGCCGAGCAAACAAACTTACTTGCGCTAAATGCATCAATTGAAGCTGCGCGCGCTGGTGAGCATGGCAGAGGCTTTGCTGTTGTAGCAGATGAAGTACGAGCGCTAGCGACTAGAACTCAAGAAAGCACCTCTGAAATTGATAAGGCACTCGCGAGCCTGAGAGGAAAATCAGTAGGACTGGTTGACTCCATAGATCAAACCAAATCTAACTGCGACAAAACTCGCACACAATTAGTGTTAGCAGTGAAGAT
Source organism: Vibrio sp. dhg (assembly GCF_003443775.1). Lineage (NCBI taxonomy): Bacteria > Pseudomonadati > Pseudomonadota > Gammaproteobacteria > Vibrionales > Vibrionaceae > Vibrio > Vibrio sp. dhg. The sequence goes on from NZ_CP028944.1 coordinate 689,520, forward strand.
GTTAAGCAAACTTAACGAGAAAATGGCTACAGTCAGTCGCTTTAATGATGACATTTCAACATCGTCAGTGGAGCAAAACACCTTAATTCAAAGCATCACAAAAAATCTCCATGAAATCGAAAATATTGTTATACAACTAAATGAACTGAGTCAGAATCAAGTCAATGAATCCCAAGATATTAAGGAGTTTAACGCTATTGTAAACTCCTTGATGAGCCGATTTAAAGTCTAACGTTCTTACTTTCCTTTCTTGAGCTCGATATCTCTTTCGGGCTCTTTCACATTACAACGTGTGATTGACAAAAACTTCTCAACCAAAGTCACAAAACCTCAATCCCAAAACACTTACCTGTAGATTTAAAGCAATCAGCACGCCTATTATTTATAATCTTGTATTACAAATAGGTGTGTTGTATGAAATTTAAATATTTGACCCTTTCAACCTTAATCGCAATGTCTTCCATTGCCTCAGCTAATGTAACCTTTACTGATCTAAACGATAAGTTAGGGCACCCAGTAGATTACCCTCAATATCAATCGGTCTTAAAAGCATCCGAGCTTCAAATTTCTGATGCTAAAGGCAAAAAGAGCAACAAAGAATATTTCGCACTCGATGGTGACTTTACAGGAATAGTGAATCCATATTTCTTTGTGGATAAACAAAGTGAAGCTCTGGTCTTTAAGATGAAAAATGATCATCTGCGCAATGAAATTCGGGTACACAAAAACTTTCGAACGGATCTCCCTAACCAATTTTATACCTTAAGCTCGGAAGTCCAGATCATCGATCCTTTGGCATCAATGAAGGATTCTGATGGTAAACAGGATGAAATTACCTTCCTGCAAGTCCACAACAAAGGGTTAGATAACGAAGGGACGCATAATGTACCTCACCCTTTACTTAGAGTCGTGTGGAAAAAAGATGCTAAGGGAGTTAAAGGGCACTATTGGGCCATCGTCAAAAACAATGCCGTGATTTGCAAAGGCTCGTTCGGGGCTAAAAATAAAGACAAACCATTTTGTAAATCCGATGCTGCCTACACGCAATACGATTTAGGTAAAGCTCCCCTCGATAAAACGACAGCATTTGATATTACAGTTGGCAACAAAATGCTAAAAATTTCTGTCGATGGAAAAACTCAGGTTGAGCATGATATAGACTATTGGCGCCACTTATTGTCTTACTTTAAAGCAGGGGTATATAACCAATTTAAAAACGGCATGAGTGAAGCTCATTTCTATAAATTAGACTTTATTGAATCTAAATCCTAATACTTTATTAAAAAAGCAGCGCTCTTGTTTGAGCGCTGCTGTAATTGCCAACACATTGACACACCTTCCATTTTTATACAATTAATCACTGTAAACCAACATATTAGCTTATTCTCTGAAATACCTGAACAGCACAGAGAAACAGACAGGGAAAGCTACTAGAGAAATAGGGACCCTATACAACAAATACACTATCAATGGTTTTCTTGTATCAGATAGAAAAAGCCCCCAGTAATCAAACTGGGGGCTCAGTAAGTCAACAGACCAAGATTAAATTACGTCAAACTAGCCTTCATATTTACCGAAAGACTGCTTTAGCTTATAGAACGTCGCTTGTGCGTAATCGTCTGGATTACCGTACATATTCTGGTTGTAAACACCAGCTTTGAAGTACATGTAGCGACCTCCTTCATCGTAGCCGCTGTCACTCATGTCAACGACTTGAACAACATCATCTTTACCATCACGTTTTACCGTAACCGTCATTGTGTTGCCTTTCACATCAATGATGTAGCTAAATTTCTCACCAAGTGCGATACCGTCTTCACCGACTTCACCAGTCATATCACCGACTAGATCGTAGTAATCCTCTGTACCGGTTTTAGTTTTCTCGTGAGCGAAGTAAACCGTACCTGTTGGTTGATCTGGTAGCTTACGGTAGTAAAGACGAATTGGCTCATCATCTTTATCATGAATTTGGCCAATAATGAAGCGACCAACCTCGTGTGACTGACCAGTGACTGTTGCGTGGTCAATCTTTAGAGTTGCTTCAAGCGTGCCATCTACCCCACCTGCTGCTTTTTGATCCTCTACTGGCGCTGAACTGAATACCCAGTTATTTGGATTCACACCTTTTGTACTGTAGGACTTCTCACCAGCACGTAGCATAGTACGTAGCTCTGTACGTGCATACTTAGTGTTTTTAGAGGTACGCGCACCTTTTACATAGCTCTTAAACACCATGCCACCGTCTTCAGAGGTGAAGAAGATATCCGGGTGTTGGAAGCCGTTTGCCATATCCCACTCATCGATATCATCAGCACGCCCGTCTTTATTATGATCAAATGGCGTCGTCAGTTTCCAGCGCGTCAGGTCAAAGTTTTGGCCCGGTGCATTTGTGGCTATTGGAGTTGCTGGCAACGTAGGGGAAGGCATCGCTTTAGTTAGGTCACACGTCACAGTCGTTTCACAAGGGCGAACAATTGGTTCTCCGAAATCACCTTTACGATTATTTTTAAGGAGATCCTTTTGCGCTTTTTCCTTAGCTTGCATTTCAGCAATCATAGTCGCTTCTGCTTTAACAACATCATCAGTAATGACATGGCTTGCTGGGCACGCATTGATTCCACAGTTAACTGCCGCTAGTTCAGTAACTGAGTTCCATTGGTTTTTGGTATTACCGTGGCCAACGTAACGCACATAACGAGCTTTTACTGCAGGCTCGAACTGGAAACGTTCTAGACCAAGAGCACGACCAGAGCTTTGTGCCCCCTCAATAACCGTCACCCAATTTTCACCATCTATGCTGAACTGAACATCAAATGACGTAACACGTTCGTTCCCCTTACTAAACGAAACTTGGATTGCATCGAACTCATAAACTGAGCCGTAATCCAACATAGCCCACTCACCGTCACCGTTCGCTGCCCAGCGAGTCATAATATCTTGGTCAAGTAAGTTCTCTGGCACATTACCATCATGGCTACTAGCCGTGATTGCAATAGGAGTCAGAATGTCAGCGCCGATTTCTTGGTTATTTGGGAATGGGTCTACCATGGTTGCTGTGCTGTTGCAGCCAACAGCAACAAGTACAGAAGAAGCTAACAAGCTCTTAAGGAAAATATGTTTCATGTGATCGTTCACCTATGATGATAATGCAAAAAACTTAAAGGCTTATTAGAAGCTGTACTTAAGACCAAGACGTGTTCTTAATTGACGGTCATCTTCTGCTGATGAGCCGTAATCAACAGTCCAAAATTCCATGTAAGGGCGGAATTTACCCATTTGGTATCCAACAATGATACCAGCATCCCATTCAGAGTCTTTTCCATCAGAAAGACGCACTTCGTCATAGTTTTTATTGTAGTTAATCTCGTAATTTAACTTAACGTTATCAAGGTACTCGTTACCAAACTGACGCATGTCGTACGAACCGGTTAGTGTCCATTTTCCTTGTTCAACGGTTTTGCCAGCAACACTAACTGAGGTTCCATCTGTTAATGTTTTATTGCCAGCGTCGTCAGTATAAACTTGGAATTCGTGACGGTAACGTAAAGCGGTACTTAAGCCAAAAGAAGTTTTGTAACCAACACGAATTTGAGGTTTGTACGTCGTTTTTTCATCACCGAATGTTAATGGCATACCCGGTTGTATAAACCATTGTTTATTAAGTTGGTAGCGTACGCCCCAGTCGAATTCAGAATCACCGGCTTCAACTTGGTCCCAAAAATTAGACTTATCATTGCTTTGAAATTTTTGCTCTACACCAAAACCCAATTGAATATCATCAGTGATTTTTTTACCTCCACCAATTTTAATGCGCTGAGCGTAAGTTTCATCTTCGTGTTTATATTCCGCTCGATAGTCTAGGGTTGCAGCAGAAGCGGCACCTGCTAACAGGGCTGACGTAACGAGTAGGGATACTTTAGTAACTGCTTTCATGATTATATCTCTCTGTATATATTTATTTCGGGATCTGGTTTTAATCCCTAGAGTTGCATTAAATGATATTGAATTAATGTATGACAAATAGTAGTCAAAGCTGGATTGTAGTTCTGTGATATCCATCATGGAAGTTATTTTTTTAGACTATTTGTATTACTATATTCCATTAACTGTTAACTAAGTCCTGTTTTTATTTATTCACCTTCATTATCTATAATGAGTGTTCAATTATTCATAAACAGAGCTTACTGTAGTTTACAAAGAGCAATTTCCACCATGCTTTCCTCTTAGCACAAAAACAATAATACACAATAAAATCAAATAGTTAACACATATCGTCGCATCAAAAATACGTGGTTTTTGGTGTTTACAATCAAAGCTACCGGCAACAATAGCCTCGGCTGTAACGGTTTATCTATGTGGTAAACAGCTGCTATATGAGTGATAACTTCGTAGCTTAATCTAGAAAATTCAACGACACCAATTCGAACATTTGTGTGATTTATTTATCAATTAAACACGCATTAGTTGAACTGAGTGTGAGTGAGATCATCCTATTGATACCTCTCCCTAGATGCTCAATTTTATTTGTCTAACAATACTACATTAATCAAACAGACATAAATCAAAGTGAGTACCTATTATGCAAATAACAAAAATTGCAGCAGCAATTGCTATTTCTACAGGCTTGTTAGCTGGATGTAATACCGATCTGAGAGACGAACCATCAACTCCTACCACTCCACCACCAGCGGAAACTGAGTCTGCATTAAGTGAGGGCATGTGGGAAATTTCAGCACCTGTATCGGCAGCCGCATCTGGTGACGAGAACGATCTACCAAACGTGTATGTTTTTAAAGACGGCACACAAAAGTACTACAACGATGACGACAACTTCGGCACCTACACGATTTACACTTCCACTTATACCGAAGACACTGACGCAGAAACACTTACTTTCAACTTTTACCGTAACTCAACCGACCTAACGGACGTGGCAGAGTTAACCGGTAGCCTCGACATTACCGATGGTGTTCTAACAATTTCAGGTACTAACGAAGGCGATCTTTCTGGTGGTGATGAATCAGAAAATGTAGACGTTACCGATGCAGTTGCAGCAGCAAACAGTGAAGCTGGCGTCAATAATATCGTACAAATTCTGGACACTAACAAAGGCGGCACAGAAGAAGATACTGGTGAGCTACGTATCAAGCTTGTGGATTCAGCCAGTGTTTCTGAAATTTTAAATGGCCGTTTGACTGTAGATTTGGCGTATCAAGAGCACGCGGATACAGTGCAAGAAGCCGATGGCTCTGGTGACAACGCTTACATCTCATTCTACGCAGAGAAAACCTCAAACTCTAACTTGCATGGCGAAGTGGCGTTTGAAAACGGAAAAATTAAATATCGTGATGCTAGCGGTAGCCTCACTGAAACGGGCGATACCTTTGAGTTAGGTGAAAACCTTAAATTAGAAGTGGCGTGGGTAGAAGACTTCTTCTCTTTCTCAGTCAACGGTCAGCAAATTGGAGATATGCTTCCTGTCGCGGATGGTACTGCAGTTACCTACATTTCACTAAGACTGGGTGACAATGGTAACACGACCAACTTCGAACTGAATGCAGATAACTTGAAAGTTTACTCTAGCGATTCTGGCACTGAAGAATTGGTTCTAGAAGAAGATTTTGACAGCTACGCTCCGGGCGTAAACCTAGCTACGGTTTACAACAGTGCTACCGCCGAAGCTACGGTAATCTCTGACGGTGAAACCAGCCCAGAAACTCCAACAGGTGACGTGACTGAGAACTTTGATTCTTACACTGTAGGTACAAACATCAGCGATGCTAACCCAAGCTGGATTGAATACAATACCGATTCAAATTCAGGACAAGATGTTGCTGAAGCAGTAGTTAGCGATGCGCAAGCAAACAGCGGTCCTAACTCGTTGTTAATTAGTGACGACCATTCATCAACCAAACCTATCGTCGCTCGTGAATTTGCAGCAGGTTCATTGACTAGCGGTAGTGTATCATTTGATGTATTTGTTCCGTCTGATAATACCAAAACCACTTACGTCAACATTGGTTCGGGTAAAAACAACTCAGACCGTTTTTACGAGCTAAGAATCTCTGGCAGCGGCAAAGTCGAAGCGGAAGCAGGTACAGATGACATCGAAATTGGCTCAATTACAACAGATTCATGGAATTCTATGTCTCTAGCGTGGGATGGTGATGACATTAGCGTGTCAATCAATGGCGCGACAGTAGACGCACCGAAACAATCTGCAACTGGTTTAGACGCAACGAATACACCATCACAGTTCACCCTTTATGTCGGTGATAACAGTGGTGTAGGTAACAAAGCTTACTTCGACAATATCGATTCAGAGCAGTTCTAACCTCTCCAAAAGCTCCACAGCATCAAACCAGACTTTCGGGTCTGGTTTTTTCTTTTCCTCCTACCATCTTCCTGTTCCGACTGCCTCTTTTAAGTTCAAAGCCAATCGCTTAGTCGCCATAAAAATAGCCTAATATAAGACTTGGAAAGCCGTAGCAAGGCCTATGGTAAAGTCTATCCAGAACTGACCAGAAACCTTGGTTTAGAAATGCCTAAATACCCGTAAGATATCAGGCATGAAAGATTAAAAAAGCCCCACTAGAGTAGCGAGGCTTAGATTGACGTTAAATTATTTTACGGGGTGACTGCTTTACGGATTAATCGCTTTACTTGCCGTTTAGCTTAAGCTTAGAAAACGTCACGCTGCTGTAGTCACCGTTTTTCTTATCGATAGCAAAATCGCCAGTACCCGCACAGCCAGTTCCCCATACTGGATGAGATTCACTTACGCTACATTGACCATAAGCACCTGCTTTGAAGTAAAACATGTCTTCCGCGTAACCGTGTTCGAAGTCTTTGTCATCCACACCTTTACTCAGGTCGATAGCGTAAGTCACGGTGTCGTGACGTGCTGTTTCAAACGTCAGGTTCATCATTGTACCGACTACTTCTATCTTGTAGCTAAACTCTTCACCTAAAGCGATACCAGCTTTGCCCGGCTCGTCATGGTTGTCCCATGTATTGCCCCAAACTGGATAAGCAATATCAATACGATTTGGATCATTTTTCGCTAGGTTGCGCTCGTAGTTCCAGAATACTGAACCCATTTCATGACCTGGGAACTTCTTATAGAAGATCTTGATAGGTTCGTTACCATGGCCATAACCTTTACCTTCTTTGATTCGTGCATCAATTTTTTTCGCATGAATCTGGCCAACAACAACAGAGTGAGCTGGTCCTTTCTCTGGGAATTTAGCGTGCTCAGACACGTGATCAACTTTTAAAGTGGCTTCTAACACACCGCCAACATGGCTGTGCTCGGCTGCTTTAGGGTGGCTAGACAGAGCCCAATGGTTTTGTAGATCATCGGTATTGATAGAGAAGTCTGCACCACGAGGCATTTCACGTAGCTCAGAGCGTGCATTCTTTGAGTTCTTTGTCGTTACCGCTTTATTGTGAACTTCAAAAACTAAGTTCCCCTCTTCATTTAGAAAAAAGAAATCCTTGTGAGAATAGCTCAGCATCGCAACTCCCTCAATTTCATCTACTTTCCCATCTTCGTTGATGTCAGAAGGGATAGTGATTTTCCAGTTTCTCATGTCGAACTTATCAGCTGGAACTGGGTAATCGATGCCATTATTTAAGTCAGAAGCAATTGCGAATGTAGGCAGAGCTAAAGCCATTGCGGCGATTAGTACGTTGTGTTTCATCGTCAAACCTTACTATATGTAATATTGTCATACATATAGTAAGGAAAGTGGAAAACTATGCGAGCGAATATGTCACGATGTGTTTTACCGATCACAATTTATAAGAAGCTTCTACAACATCTGTGATCTTGCTTAATTTCTTAAGAAAAAGGAACTTAGAAAGAGTAGGTAGAAACCTTCTGTAAAGTTCTACCTAAATGGAAAAGTTGATTAATCGTACATAAGCTTATCTGCATTTTTCAGGTCAAACTCATTTAACGCTTTACGAGCTAAATGCCTGAATGGCCATGCTTTAACAACTTCTTCAAAAGGCATCACAGCAAACGCCCAGAAAATAGAAAGATCCAAATATAAGATCGCCCACGCACACAGTGGGATAGATATAATCCATTGGCCCGTGAAGTTTATCTTAAAGACTTCCGTTGTTTTCCCAAGTGCTCTTAATATATGGCCATGCACTGTGTTGTAGCCTCTTACAACGGGAAGAAATATGTACAAAGGCGCAATGGCAGAAAGCGCTAAATAAGTATCTGGAGCTAAATCTGGGTATAAATCTGATAATACAAAGCTCAGCGCAAAAAATAACACCGCAGATACAATTGAAATCATCACTGCCATATCAATACTGATATCGACATTCTTGCGCAGTTCGTCCATTTGCCGGGAGCCAATCGCCTGACTGATGGTAATTGCTGAAGAATGTGCCCAAGCAGTAATAAATTGTGTTCCGGCTTTAACCCACGGCATTACAATTGTCATCGCCACGTAGGCATTAAGAGTAAGCTGTGAGTACAGCAACATATAAATCGTGGCGCCCGTTTGCAACATAGTCACATTTGCGGCAACAGGGAGTATTTCTTTAAAGTGATTAAGAATATTACTCTTAAGTGAAGCATCGAGGCTCTTCATCGACAAAACAATGGAATCATCAACTTTGATACACATTGTCAGATACAAAAGTCGTAAAGCAATAGCAACTAAACTGCCAGCCGCTGCACCTTGCACGCCGATTCCTTCAAAGCTTAAGAGCCCATGAATAAGCACATAAGACATGGCGACATTAATAGGGAGCTCGATCAGGTATCCTTTGAAAGGGACTTTAGTTCTCCCCATTGCGTTAAAGAGCGCGATCATCATCTGTGTAATAGCGTTAAATATGATGATGTACTTCGCTACTCCAATATATCGCTGAGTTTCTGCATAAAGCGATTTATTATCAGTTAAGTAGCTTATCAGTACTTCGTCAAAAGCAGCTAGTAATGTCCAGAAAATTATCGCGACACAAACGTTGATGCTTAAACCAGCCCAGAATCCTTTGTTTAAAGAGAATCTCTTCCCCGAGCCTACCGCGCGACTTAGAACCAGCTGAGAGCCATTGGCCAAGGCCATTTGAATTCCCAAAACAAACGAAATAACCGTAGTCGCGATACCCATTGCAGCAAGCGACACTTCACCAAGTGGAGTAACAAGAAAAGTATCAATCATTAACATTGACTGCATGAGTAATGCGTTAAGTGCTAGCGGCCAGGCAAGTGATAAATTTTTTCTAATATAAGACTGAGAAGACATTATTGAGCCTTAGGAGAGAGTTCAATACAAGGATTTTTGTCGCTTTTAAACTTCACGTTTTTATAAGCAATACGATGTTTAAATTGGTTTATTTTATCCATTGACTACTTTAGAGAGTTTCTGGTTTTCATCATTTAACAGTATTTGCGAAGCCAAACGAGCTTGAAATTGATTACCTGCCATAATGGCATCATAAATAGAACGGTGCTCATTTAGGCAAAACCTCCCCCCCTCCACTGATTCATCAATAAACAGCTTAAAAATGGTGGAAAGGATATTGCTGAAAGGGATATAGAAATGATTCCGAGTACAAAGGAATATCGTTTGATGGAACAGGTGATCATTCATTATCCAGTCTTCGTAATCATGGCGATTAGCCGCCATAGACATACGCTGAAAAATTACTGACAACTCTTTTCTTTGTTCTGCGCTTGCATTGTTTGCAGCCAACGCACAAGCTTCAGGTTCAATCGCTTTTCTTAAACCTAAGAACTGAGATAAGAATGGCTTGGTGTCCTCTAAATCTTGAATCCATTCTAAAAGCTGAGGATCAAGAAAGTGCCAGTAATTTCTCGGAAGTACTGTTGTACCTACTTTCGGTTTGGATAGAATTAACCCTTTTGCAGAAAGCAGTTTGGTCGATTCGCGTAAAGCGGTACGACTCACTCCGAATAATTTACATAACTCCATTTCACTCGGGAGTTTTTCATTCTGACGCAGTTCTTCCGACAATATTTTACGAGCAATCTGTCTAGCCACTTGTACATGTATCTTGTGGTTAGAATTCCCTACAAGAGCAAACTCTGCCATTTGCGCTCCTCATTGCAATGCACTTAAATCATTCACGACTAATATGGATAAAATTTAAAAAGACCAGACGACACTGGCATTTTAAGGTCAGATATTCGTCGTTTGGAACGAAATTGTTCAGTAGTGCGGTTTAAATGCCGCACTACCAATAAATAATACAATAACATTATATCTAGTGAAAGCACTTATGCTTTTAGTTTCTTTACTCGAAAACAAATTTGGCATATTCACTTAAAGTTTGTGTGACTTATCACTATCATCGATTTTTTGTAACGGCATTGTTCTAAAGAGTTGGAAAGTAGTTACGCATTGGCAAAAATCTTAATCATAAAGAAATAAAGAGCTAACAATGACGTTATAAATAGTACAGTTTCATATGTGAGCCCCTCTACTATTATGTCAACATCTGCTTGGTGAGCTACACTAGGAGTGTTATAGTGCTACTTAAATAATACATATTTAACCAAATTAAGTGATTTTATGTCTGGCGAATTTCATTCTATTTCAGGTTCTAAACGAAGCCTTCACGTGCAAGTAGCTCGCGAAATTGCGCGTAGCATTTTGTCAGGTAAGATTCCTCAAGGATCTATCCTTCCAGGAGAGATGGCACTTTGTGAGCAGTTTGGTATAAGCCGCACTGCATTACGCGAGGCTGTAAAACTATTAACCTCTAAAGGTTTATTAGAGTCACGTCCGAAGGTTGGAACTCGAGTGATAAACCGTGCGTACTGGAATTTCTTAGATCCACAATTAATAGAATGGATGGATGGCCTCACAGAGATCGATCAATTCTGCCACCAGTTTTTAGGTTTACGACGTGCGATAGAACCAGAGGCATGTGCTCTCGCAGCAAAGAATGCAACGGCTGAGCAACGAATCCAACTTTCTGAAGCTTTTCAAGATATGTTAGAAGTTGCTAAAGAAGACGAATTGGATAAAAAACGTTGGATGGATGTCGATATCCGTTTTCATAGCATCATTTTTAACTCAACTGGAAACGACTTTTTCTTGCCGTTTGGCCATGTTCTAACAACGATGTTTATTAACTTTATTGCTCATTCCTCTGAAGAAGGTAATACATGTATCAATGAACACCGTGATATTTACGAAGCAATTATGGCTGGCAATGCGGATAAAGCTCGTCAAGCATCAGCTAACCACTTACTTGAGTCAAAACATCGACTACCTGTTGCAAGCTAAACATTGAGTTCAATAAATATCTTGTAAAGCACGCATTAACGCGTGCTTTTTTATTGCTACTCGAAACTAATTTCCATTTATGGATGATACCTTCCCAATATTTTGATATATAGTAATACAAATTAACTTTCGATAGTGTTGTAGTATGACCGACTCATTGCTTCCCAACATCCTACAGTTCATCAGTCAGATAGACCCATTTGACAAAATTCCTAAAACAGCGCTTCGTGAACTGGCGTCTCACGTTCAGATTACTTATCTCAGTAAAGGTGAAGTCGTTGATCAGGGAACTTCCAAACGTGAAAAATCGCTTTATATCATTCGAACTGGGTCAATCGAACAACGCAAATCTGACGGTGTACTGAGAGCCAAACTAGGCCCAGAAGATCTATTTGGATTTACCTTTTTAGGCAATGAAGTAGAAAACGGAAAAGAATACCAAGCGATTGCTATAGAACATTCACTGGTTTACGTGATACCTAACTCAGCACTTCAAAAGCTTTGTACCGCCTGCCCTGAATGCGCAGAGCACTTTGCATCTCAAGCCCAAGTTAGATTGAAATCAGCATTGGATGTCGTCTGGTCCAATAAAGAAAAAGGGCTATTTATTCGCCGGGTTGAAGATATAGCCAGCGGTCGAGTGGCTATTGTCACCGCAGATCAATCTATCCAAGCAGTGGCGAACGAGATGTTAGATAAGTGTTCTCCCTGTGCAGTTGTGTACCAAAACGATAAAATTGCAGGCCTAATTACTGACCGGGATATGACCAAACGAGTCATTGCGAAAGGTTTAAGTATTGCCAATCCAATTTCTGAAGTAATGTCACCAGATCCCCAAACTATTCATCCTGAGGATCTAGTGCTGCATGCTGCCTCTATTATGATGCAACATAACATACGAAATCTGCCGCTTGTAAAAGACAATAAGGTTGTTGGCGTTTTAACAACAACACACTTAGTTCAGAATCATCGTGTTCAGGCGATATTTCTAATCGAAAAAATTAAGTATGCCGGCAGTGTAAAGGCACTTTCTAGTTTCACTTCAGAACGCCAAGCCATATTTGAAGCTTTAGTTGAGGGACGTGTTTCACCAGAAATCATTGGAAAAGTGATGACAATGATTATGGACGCTTATACCCGTCGCTTAATAGAAATTGCCATTGATAAGTTAGGTACTCCACCCTGTGATTTCTCTTGGATTGTGGCAGGTTCTCATGCCCGTAATGAAGTACACATGTTATCTGATCAAGACAGTGCAATCGTGTTAGAAGAAAAAGCAACAGATAACGATCGCATCTATTTCAAACATCTCGCCATGATGGTGAGTAATGGTTTGGACAAATGTGATTATCCGTTATGCCCAGGCAAGTTCATGGCCGCTACCCCTAAGTGGTGCCAAACACTGACTGTGTGGAAAAAATACTATAAGAAGTGGGTAGCCAGCCCGGAGTATGAAAGACTACTCAATATTAGTGTCTTTTTAGAAATTCGTACCGTATACGGAAACAAAGAGTTTGAACGTATATTACGTGATGAATTGCACTCAAATATTAGAGGGAACCGAGAGTTTCTTTCTATGCTAGTTAATGATGCAGTAAATACGAACCCGCCACTGGGTATTTTTAACAGCTTGGTATTGCAAAAATCCGGTGAAGACAAAAAAACACTAGATATAAAAAAATATGCAATCACTCTAATCATTGATCTAGCTCGGATCTATGGTCTGGCCGTAGAGTGCGATCTTACAGCCACTGACGAACGATTTAAGGCTGCTAATGAAAAAGGCATGTTAAGCGATGATTCCTATAAGAACATTACCAATGCATACCAGTTCATCCTTTCGTTCCGATTTGCACACCAATTGGACGCTTTAAAGAATGGCAAAGAACCTAATAACCAAATCGATCCAAATTCGTTTGGTAGCTTTGAGCGTAAACACTTAAAAGATGCATTTCGTATCATTGCCGATTTACAAGAAGCAGCAAAAGTTCGCTTTGGGAGTCGTTAATGAAACGTTTAGTTGAATACCTCCACCCTTTTGAGCGAATGAATCGTAAACGAGTCAGTTACGCTAAAAAACGAGGACTCCCTACATATCTAAAGAATCTATTACGTTCCCCACAATTACCCGTAAGCCAACTTGCTTCGGAGACACAATTTGTTGTTTTGGATTTAGAAACTACAGGTCTAGATAGTGAAGAAGAAGTGATTTTGTCGATTGGTTGGGTTGAAGTTAAACACGGCCACATTGACTTATCTACAAGTAAGCACATGTACGTTCACAGCGACTCAAAAATTAAGCCAGAAACCGCTGTAGTTAATCATATTACGCAACAAATGCTCGCCGATGGTGTTTCTATCCATGAAGCGATGAGGTCATTCTTTAAAGTGGCAGAAGGAAAACTGATTGTTGCTCACGGTTGCTTGGTCGAAGCAAACTTCATCAACCAGTATCTGCTAAACGTATTCAACATCGATACACCTCCTCTGCTTTGGATTGACACATTATGTATTGAAAAGCGGTTACAAAAAGCGATCAACTCCCCTGATGAATATGATGTGACACTATCCGCGACAAGAGCACGTTATGGACTACCTGCATACAACGGTCATAACGCACTGGCAGACGCAGTTGCCACCGCTGAATTATTACTCGCTCAACAAACCCGCATAACTCCTCAAGCCAAGACGACGATAGGTACCCTTTACCGTCTGAGTATTTAAACCACAAAGTATTCTGTTATGAAAAATTCTGATGTTTCTACCGCGATCTTTCTTTTGATCTCGGGAACCTGATTGCGCCGCTCTCAGATATCTCTCTGAAAATATTTGGGGGCGGCGTTTTTCAAGGTAGTTGTCATCATTTACTTGCTTATTAAGCAGCTTCTCTTTCTGGATTTAGATGTACTTCACCAATTGGCTACGTTTAGAGAAACGTCAACGCCGTTTGGCGTTCTCGGTCGACGAGATACCAGGTCTCAATACCTCAGCCTTTATAATCCTAATGGCCCTCCCGATGAAGCCAATATATTTCAAAAAGATGTCGCAAAGAAAAATAGGCAAACATGAGAGCATCTTAGAAAGTTAACTGTACATACAAGATAACCAGCACTATCACTATCACTATCACTATCAATCTTAAAGCTGCAATATCGTGACACTGTTAACACTTTTAATTAACCCCACCCTCCCTTATTTGTATTACAATAGCATTGTTTTTAAGCATTGTTATGTAAAGAATCACTACTCATGCAGCTAAGAAGCATTTGATAGCAGTTCGACATGATGCCCTAAACGAAGATTTGTTGCTCCTAGACAAATCAGCACTTTATTGAGCTTAGTTTTATTGGGTTTGCAATTATTGTCGAAGATCTTACAGTGAATCGTGAGCAGCCACGTTAACCAATGCACCCTCGAGTATTGTCTAGCGATACCCAAAACCACGTTTCACTGCTCTATTGCCAACCAGCAGAGCCATTGGCTCAAACGGTACCCATGCCGTTTTCGCCCACACAAGCAGCTTGTGTGGGCTTTTTTTTACAAGACGTCGATAGTTCCTTAAAAACCCTAAATTTTTACGACTTTTCTGAGCACATTCGATTAGGTTAAAAACCAATCACTAGGTTCTAGCTCACTCAAAAAACTCTTTACCCACTTGTAACTAAGGCTCCATTGAAAAATCAAGACTCAATATCTGACGATGATCACTTGTATGATTAATTAAACCACTTATTCCGTATTACTGGTCACGATTTTGACTTATTGTACTACAATTAAAGCGAGCGGTAGTTACTATTAGCACACAGACATTAAACAACTATCAAAAGGTCTAAAGATGGAACTCAATACTATTATTGTAGGCATCTACTTTCTATTCTTAATCGCAATAGGTTGGATGTTCAGAACTTTTACAAGTACCACTAGTGACTACTTCCGAGGCGGCGGTAATATGCTTTGGTGGATGGTGGGTGCAACTGCATTTATGACGCAGTTCTCCGCTTGGACATTTACTGGTGCGGCAGGTAAAGCATATAACGACGGTTTCGCGGTCGCTATAATCTTCCTGGCAAACGCATTTGGTTACTTCATGAACTTTGCGTACTTTGCTCCTAAGTTTCGCCAACTACGTGTTGTAACGGTAATCGAAGCAATCCGCATGCGTTTTGGTACTACGAACGAACAAGTATTTACTTGGTCCTCTATGCCAAACAGTGTTGTTTCAGCAGGTGTATGGCTAAACGCTTTGGCTATCATCGCATCTGGAATTTTCGGTTTCGACATGACAGCAACTATCTGGATTACAGGTTTGGTTGTTCTTGCTATGTCAGTTACTGGTGGCTCATGGGCAGTAATTGCCTCTGATTTTATGCAGATGGTCATCATCATGGCAGTAACCGTTACCTGTGCTGTCGTTGCAGTAGTTCAAGGCGGTGGTGTTGGTGAAATCATTTCAAACTTCCCTGTAGCAGAAGGCGGTTCTTTTGTAGCGGGTAACAACCTAAACTACCTTAGCATTTTCAGCATCTGGGCATTCTTTATCTTTGTTAAGCAGTTCTCTATTACTAACAATATGCTGAACTCTTACCGTTACCTTGCAGCAAAAGACTCAAAGAATGCGAAAAAAGCAGCGTTGCTTGCATGTGTTCTAATGCTAGGTGGTGTATTTATTTGGTTTATGCCGTCTTGGTACATTGCAGGCCAAGGTGTCGATTTAGCCGCAGCATACCCAGAAGCGGGCAGCAAAGCCGGTGACTTCGCATACCTTTACTTTGTAGAACAATACATGCCAGCTGGTATGGTCGGTTTGTTAGTTGCCGCTATGTTTGCAGCAACAATGTCATCAATGGATTCTGGTCTTAACCGTAACTCAGGTATCTTTGTTAAGAACTTCTACGAACCCGTTATACGTAAAGGCCAGGCATCTGAGAAAGAGCTGGTTACTGTATCTAAAGTCACCTCAGCTGTTTTTGGTATCGCAATCATCTTAATCGCGCAGTTCATCAACTCTCTGAAAGGTTTGAGCCTGTTCGACACAATGATGTATGTCGGTGCGCTTATCGGCTTCCCAATGACAATTCCAGCATTCTTAGGCTTCTTTATTAAGAAGACTCCAGATTGGGCTGGTTGGGGTACTCTGATTGTAGGTGGTATCGTGTCTTATGTTGTTGGCTTCATTATCACAGCTGACATGGTGTCTTCAACTTTCGGTCTTGAAGAGTTAACTAAGCGTGAATGGTCTGATATTAAAGTAGCTCTTGGTCTAGTAGGACACATTGTTCTGACTGGTGGCTTCTTCATCCTGTCGACTATTTTCTACAAACCTCTAACTGAGAAGCGTCAAGCTGATGTAGACAAGTTCTTTGACAACCTAGCAACGCCTCTTGTAGCAGAATCTGTCGCACAGAAGAAACTCGATAACAAACAGCGTCAAATGTTGGGCAAACTGATCGCGGTAGCAGGTTTAGGTGTTATGTTTATGGCCCTACTACCTAACCCATTGTGGGGTCGCTTAGTCTTCATCCTATGTGGCGCGATTGTTGGTGGTGTTGGTCTACTACTTGTTAAGGCTGTCGATTCAAGCGCTGAGCAAGCATCTGAACCAGTGACAGAAAGCTAATCCTTTAATTATAAATAACGCGGCCACTCTTTGGCCGCGTTTTTTAATTCTACATTCCCAGTACAAATACTTCCCTCTTTCTAATAGTTCAAACATTTCTCCGAATATGCACCATCACCTCGTTTAGGGTCATTGAATGGCCACTAAAATCAGAACCAAGACTAAACGTAAAGCTACGTAAACCTTATTCAAAAAAATGTAAAGAGCAGTGCCCTTTCATCGATTGAAACTATTCTTAATTTGTAGACTGAATATGAGGAGGTCTAAGATGAAAGGAATAATTTTACTCAGTACATGTCTATTCACACTATCAGCTTATGCATCAACGGATGCTTCAAACTTAAGCGGAGTGGATTTATGCAAGCAATATGGTAGTGACTTAGCTTGGAACTATACAGCAGGGCAATCAGAGTTTTTGCAGCAAGTAGTATCTAGAACCCAAAATGGCTCGTGGTCTATTAGTACAGAAGAGTGCAATGAGTATATCCAAGCAGCAAGACACAACGCCAATTTTGAGATTGCAGATATGTTAGAGTGACTAACCAGATGACGGAGTCAAAGATAGATTGAAATAATCTATTGTTCACTTGAAGAGAGCTGCGCTATGCAGCTCTTTTTAATTTTGGATGTACTTAAAGTACCTTTCAAGCCCATTAGTCACCGTCAAAGAATTAGATGTCCTATAAAAATAGTACACTTCTAATGCAGAGATATCTTACATTTCACGTTTTAGTATAATTTAAAATTATCATTTTAATAACTATTGATAATTTAATTTAATTTATATACATCCATATACTCCCATCTATCGAAACGATCGTTACAAAATTGAAGGTATTGGGAACAAATTATGAAAATGAATCACGTAGGTATCATGGTTGGTGATATGGACAAAGCGGTTGAGTTCTATACTAAAGCGCTAGGACTTCGTATTGTAATGAACAACACTAAAGTGATTGAAGAACGGGAGTCTGCAATTGGCCGTATGTGCATTGCGGTATTCGGTGAAGGGTTTAAAGGCTTTAACATCGCTCACCTGGTAACGACAGATGGTATAGGTGTTGAACTGTTTGAGATGAAAGATCGTCAAGAACGTCATGAAGTAGAATTCTCTCGCCTAGGTATATTCCACTTCTGCTTACAGCTACCAAAAGAACAGTTTGATACCGCAATCAAGCGTGTTGAAGAGTATGGCGGTAAAGTCCGTATGGACATCATGCGTTACCATCCAGAAGACGAGCTAAAACAAGCACAGATGGTTTATCTGGAAGACCCATTTGGCAACCTGTTTGAGTTCTACTCACACTCTTACGAAGACACTTACGCTTCAGACTATGAATAATTAAATACGTAAAGCAAAAGGTTGGCTCTGATGCCAACCTTTTTGTATTCATTCCTAGGTCAGATATAGGGCCAAAAAGCTAATATCTTCTGAATAGTTGTTCTTAACTCACATCAACCTATATCAAAAGAGTTCTCGATAACTCTAATGATCTGTTCATAACGCCTAGCCAGTGGTGAATTAAGTTTGCTAACCAAGTACACAGGCTCCTGTATCTCTGCGGTAATATTGAATATTTTTAGCTGTTCTTTGGCTGTGAACAGGTTGACGCACCATCGAGGCACCACCGTAAAACCGATACCCTTAGCTATAGGAACCAATATTTGATGCACTTGGTTAATATAGCTTTGTGTCGAAACATCCTCTAAATCGACCAAACGAAGCAAATCATTATTCGCTTGATCAACATAAGTTTGGAAATAGTGAGCCAAATCTGGATGACGGACGACTCCCAACTCCATTAACATTTCATTTATCGGCAAGCTTTCGTCTGCGGAAAGCGGCAGCACAAGAGCAAGGTACTCCGCACCAACAATACGGCTCGCGAAATATTTAGGGTTAGGCTCTTTTGTCACTAGACCTATATCCAATTTCCCCTGCAGTATCTGCTCAAATATACGTTGGTTTGGTGTTGCTTCTAACTCAATGGATAAGTCTGGATAACTCGCTTGCAAAGAAAGTAATTCTGAATAAATCAACCAAGCGAAAGTTCCCGAACAGCCAATAGTACAGCGGCCTCGGAAAGGTTCGTCGTGTGCTAAATTCTGTAATAACTCAAACTCTTCTTCAAAGTGTTTGACAGCATAGTCGTAAACTTTACGCCCGTAGATGGTTAACTCAAACTTCTTGTTAAATCTCTTTATCAGAGGATAACCGCACGCAGCTTCTAGTTTATTTATGTGCTGGCTTACCCCAGGTTGCGTCATGTGGAGCAACTCGGCCGTTTTGGTGAAGTGCCCAACATCGACCAATGTTTTAAAAGTGTTAAGCCAAATAGGATTGAGCATTAATAGAAACCAATAGTTATTAATATATACATTTTTAATAATCGATTATTATACATAACAAAACCACTTGTGTAGCTAACTCGCAGGAAAAATATCCCAAATGGTGATTTGGAAACATAAAGTTTAAGTTGCTGCAAACTTACTTTAAGGCAGCTTTCAGTTGCACTGCCCTAACTAGTGCTAAGGCAGTACAAGGGTTGTAGTTACTCTATTAAGTAACAGTATGCAACAGGCTATCAATTTTCAATGCCCCTTACAGATCTAACCGTAAATCAATTTAGTCGATTGAGTTGGATGAACGACATTCATAAATAACACGAAACATCACTCAGTTTTAGGGCTTGGTAATTCTCAACACAACCTGTTGTTGCTCGAAGTTAAGCTTTCGAGGAACACCTTGGATGTTTTTGTATGAGAATCCATTGTGATGTAACCGTTGGTTCATGTCCGCAACGGTATAGCGAATACCAAACTCAGCTTCTACATAAACGACAATTTGGTGGGTATGAAAGTAAATTTTCCCAGCCAAATTCTCGATGATCTGCATAAGTCACTATTTCATGTAACGGCTTTGGTGTTCATCCTTTCTTTCAATAACATTAGCTTGAGCATCATACGTTTTAGGCACAGGCTGAACACCCTCCGCTTTCTTTTGGTCTATCAACCCAAACTGCACTTCTTTGATAGTGTAGTGTTTTAAGAAAGCATCTTTCTTCATAATTTTCTCAACCGCAGATTGCTCAAAGCGATTTGGCGATTCACCGTTGATCGTCACTTTCAGCATACCGCTGAGCTTATCCCACTGATAATTCACATCGTACTTAGCAGGTTTAAGCACTTCTTCTCTTTGCTGCGTGGTCAGTGCCCCATTATCCGTTCGCTCTTTACGATCAGATGCCGTTTCATTTTTCGAGCGAGCGCTGTCCATCGCTGCAACGGTTGAATCCCGTTTCAGCTCTTCCTTACGACGAACAAACTCCGCTTCTACCTTCTTATCAGCAAACACGATGTTTAAATCCTTACTCACCGCCACATCGATCACTTGTTGTTTGAACTCTTTTGTCCCATTGATTTTCACCACCCCAAACTTTTCTGCGGCGAGCGTGAGCGCCGCTGCGGTATGGTTGATGTCAGCTTGTTTGTTGTGCATGACGATTTTCTCGCCGTCATCACGAAACAGCTTGTCACCTGTATTCTTATCTGAGAAATAAACATACTTTTTCGAATCATTCTTGCTCGCGACCAGGTCATTCATGGTCAACGTGATCTGCGCTGCTGTCTCCCTCGCCTTCATGATGCGCTTAGCGCTTTCTACTGCACTAAAGCTCTCGTTGGCTGAATGAATAGCGTTGTCTTTTGATTCTGGTGCGCGGTAGCGCTCTAGTTCGTTCAATGACATAGTTAACTCTCCAATGTACTCTTTGCGTTGCAAGTGTTTGAGCAATCGGATGGACTCATCAAGCGGGTTCTTTCTCCTCCAACTCTGAGTGATTCTATTGCTAACAAACACGATGGAATTAACGGCTTGCTGCTCTTGGCGAGCACGTTGCTGTTGCGCAAGTTGCTGCCTCTGCTGGCCGTACACGTTCTTTAAGATTTCTTTGGTTTCATCCCAACTCAGCCCCAAGTGCTTGGTGCAAAAATCGCTAACGTTATAAGCTCGCGTTTCGGCTTTGATACGCACTGAGCCATCTTTGGCTTTGAAGTGGCGGTACTGGTCTTTAACCAAACCGTGAGAAACAGCTAGGTGGTTAAGTAGGTTCTCGGCCTTTAGGTTTTGCCTGATAGTGCGAAAACGACCTATCTCGTTTTGCTCTTGTTGACTTTCTTGGTAGGCGTCGAACAGTTGCGTCACGTAACTCTCGCTGTGTTGCGCCTTGGCTTTAAGTCGATTAACGGTAGCAAGTGTCGCGTTAGGTGAAGACTTTCGGTAAACAGAAAGGCGAACTAGTCGTCTGCGAGGTTCATAGCCAGTCCGTCGCAGTTCAGGACTTCGACGGGTTGGTTGGATTTCCAAATGATTCGATGCATTAACATGCAATAGTTCTGTAGCACTAGCTCGCCGTTCTCGTCCTGCTGGAGCCACATTGAGTTGGGACACACTTGGCAAGCCGTTGGGGAGATCGGTAAATCCTCTTGGGATGCCTCGTTCAAGACCAGGCTCTCTACCACGCGTCCGTCTGCTCGTTGGAATATTCCGCTGACTTGCTCCGTTTCGCTCTGAAAGTCGGGTTCCGCTGCTAAGGTCATATTGTCGGTAGTATCGTTCTCGTTGCTCATTTAAAAACTCTCCTTTCAGTTGAGTTGGTAGCGCCTTGTATTGCTCACGCAATTTAGGAGAAGCTGAATGAATGTACTTCACCTCATGAGATTTACTGCTCGTCCACTCTTCAACCAAGCGCTTGACTTTCTTCTCGCTAGGCTTTTCCCGTTTTAAGATCCGGTTCTGAATAAAGTCGGGACGAAAACAATTGTCCGTCAGACGGACATTGCGCGTTGAACCATGAGGTTTTACTTTTAGGTATTCGTCAGGCTTTCCGGCTTTACCAACCGACACTTCTCCATACCTGGTCAGTTCTTCTTTGAACGTGGCCATGCTGGTGATGTTTTTCTCTTGAATAACGTCAAACAGCTCGGACTTTAGCTTGGCGTTTTCGCCTTTGAAGTTATCGCCTTTGTAACGCGCCAATAGCTCTGATTGGTCAATGTTAAATACGCGTTGATTGTCAAATGGCGATACCAATTTAAACTTTGAATTAATACGTTCTTGAATAGCGTCAAAATATTCTAAGTTTGTTTTGTAAAATCCATAAGGATTAAGGTTTTTATCATTTAGTAGGTTTTTCTTAGGTATTACAACGTGAACGTGAGGAAAACGTTCAACCACTTCCCCTGTACTCTTATTTTCGTAAGACTTTATTTTTGGGATATGTATTTCAGCGTAAATATTAAACTCTTCGTCTTTGAACGCAGACATAATGTTTCGCTTATATTCCTCATACACATCCCTAATTATTCCTTCGGAGATATCTCTTTCAGCAAAACTAAAAGTAACATGAAAATAATTATCTGGTTTATCTGTTTTTTCCATGGTTTTAATGATGGTGTCGGTAAGCGATAAATCACCGTCAATACAAATACGTTTATCTAATTGGTCACGGTGCATTTCTCTCTCAGATTTCATGCCATCACGCAAATATTCAGCGATACCACTTTTACCACCGCGAACGCGAACTAACACTTGTCCATCCCTTTTTCAAAAGCAGAACGAACGCCAATCAGTTCATTCAAAACCTTCACGTAGTTCCGCTCGCTTACCACCTCGCCACGGTAGGCTTGATTGAGCTTTTTGGCGATTTGGTTAATGTTATTCGAGGTCTTATTGGCGAGGAAAACTATGCGCTTTTGTGCGTCAGTCTCTTTGGTTGACCCACTCACTTCCACCATATTTTTCTCGTTCGACAAAATAACTTTTCGAAAAAGCTCCGCTTTTTTAATATCAAAGTTCTCTATGATGGTTTTAAACGGATCATATTCAGAAGGTGTCAGCCTCGTTTGAATATGAATAGTGGCACTTTCTTTTTCCATAAATAAACTCGTCGAGTTTCAGGGGTTCAAGGGGATGTTACCCCCTTGGTACGCGAATGTATACATTCGACAGCGTGCCTATGGACAAATAAAAAACTCGAAACGGGTTTTTTATTTCTTCATATTAGCTTTCAATATATTTCGCATTGTCTCATGATGTTCTTACACGTAAACGAAAATAACTTAGGATAATCTTCGCATTATCTTCACTTTGTATTCGCATAGTCTTTCAAGGTGTAATAAATGGACATAAATAAACTCACTATAGAAACCGCAAATAGCATCAAAGAGAAGCTAAACCAGGGAAACAGGAATAAGCAAAGCATTGTTGATGAGCATTTATCGGCCATTGAAACACTCAGTAAGTTTGGCGTCAGTTATAAACAATTGCTGAGTAGTTGCGACATACCAATCGCTTTAAAACACTTTCATTCCATGATTTTTCGAGCAAAGAAAAAGCAGGGTGATGACCAGAGAAGTGATGCCACTTGCATAGTGAAAACTGAGCCCACGCCAGCAACACTGTCTACTCCGAAACAACAAAGCGAACAACAGAGCATTGATGTTATTGAGTGGAAAATGATCATTCCCGATATCGCTGAAAAATTAGTCAGGGAAATTGTTGAGCATGGATATTCCATTGAGGACGTTAAGCAATGGAAAGCCAGTAATACCCTCCCCAATTCGAGAGCGTTACGCATGTTCTTTAACTCCCTCAAATCGAAAAAGTAATCACACCTAAAGAGGAAACAATATGGATTACATCAAAATCGCCGTTCTTAATAATTCTGGCAACGTAGGCAAAAGCACTATTTGTAATACCTTGCTCATACCAAGAATTGCAAACTCTGAGCTCATTCGAGTTGAAACCATTAATGAGGATGGTTCAACTGGAGAAAAGTTAGCCGCAAAAGACATGACCAATGTCATTGAGAGGATCGATATTCTTGATAAAGCGATCATCGATATTGGCTCGTCTAATATCGAAACCTTTATTAAAGGGATAAAGGAAAATACTGGCGCCCACGAAGATATCGATTTTTATTTGCTGCCAGTCACGCCAGACATCAAGCAGCAAAAAGACACATGGAATACCATCGATGAGTTGTTAGATATGGAAGTAGAACCGAATCGAATTGGCGTGATATTGAACCGCGTCGATACCTCGCTACCACTAGAGAGTCAATTTAAACAGTTATGTGAATCAGGCATTCTCAAACAAACTGCCACCCCAACGATTCAAGATTGCCTGGTGATCCCTGATTCGCAAGTATTCACCCTGCTTGAGGTGATTGGCAGCTCGTTTCATGAGGCAGTCAATGACGACACTGACTATCGAAAGGTCATTCGAGAAACAAAAGACAAGGAGACGCGTTCGGGACTTTCCCTCAAGAAGTCGTGCCACCGCCTCGCCAAATCATTCGCTGACAAATTAGACGTTGAGTACAAAAAACTCGTCGTATTGTTGGATTGATAAAGGAATGACGTATGAGTGAAGGCTTTCCATACCCAAAACTGACCAAACAACTTACTGTTCTCGAACTGGAAGATATTCGAGAAGAACTTCTCGCGTTAAGCGAGGCCATGAGACTCGTACCGAGTGAGTTTGATGCCTCGTTTCAACAGAAGATTAACCGAGTCCTCGATATCACTAGCGAAGTGGAGCATCACAGTAAACAACTAAGAGCTGGCATCGAGCAGTCACATAAAGCGTTTAATGAAACGCTTATTCAAAAGCAGCAAAAGCAATATGAGCAGCTATTGAAAGCCATCGATAAGCGAATCGAGGATCAGCTTAGTGGCTACATTCCGGTAAATAAAGGGTTCATCTTGGCTGCCCTGTTTATCAACGCGCTATTCGTTGGCAGTATCTTAGGTGGTGTTTTCTATCTATTGGCGTTCGCGTTGTGAGTACGCATACCGGCTTTTTCACATACCCACAATCGGCAGGAGATATTTCCTCGCGGTCTCCTGTCTTCCTCATGTGGATATGTGGAAAAGCCCAAAATAGCCACCTGTAGAAAAGTGGCAAAGCAGTGATTAGCTTAGGTGTCGTAAAGAAACAGAACTATAGCCATTCGTTGAGCCCATCGGAAAAAACGACATACCAACTTGCGTTTAACTTATTTAAGGCGTTGCTGCCAGAGGAACGACTACAGCTCGAACATCAATTATCTATGTTGTAAATTACTTCGACATATGGGCAGTACTCTCCGTATCGCAAACCATCTCGATAATGCTCAAGATGGCTTTTTTCTTTTCGGAGTCCAACCGCCCTTTCGCATCCGTCAATATTAAGCCTGCTATGTATGCACCTGCCGCTCGATTACTCTCTGTAGCCTCACTATTTGCTACACCATCAATAACGATATCTAAAGCAGACAACATGACATCGCGTGGGTTTTTATTCAACTTATCTGCACCTTTATCGACCAAAAAACGAAACGTAATGCATATTCATTCGCATTTCCATATCAGTTTTTAGACTGAATGCAATCAGTAAACATTTTGTTTAACCTTGGGTTATAAATCAAAATATGCTGTAACTGATATGTCTATATCTAGAAAAAGGCGGCATAAGCCGCCGTTCTCAAATCCAGCCGCGTTCTGCGAATGAAACGGTATTTTCAAAAGACACGACAAAGTGGTCAAGAACCTTGATATCGACAAGAGTGAGTGCGTCGATTAAGCGGCGCGTAATGCGACGGTCAGCTTGGCTAGGTTCTGCAACACCCGAAGGGTGATTGTGGTAGAAAATAACTGCGGCTGCGTTTTCAGCAAGTGCTTTTTTGACGACTTCGCGAGGGTAAACTGAAGCTGCGTCAACAGTGCCAGTGAACAGTTCAGCGGTAGAGCGAGCTCGATGCTGGTTATCCAGGAAGATAACGCCGAACACCTCGTGTTCCTTAGCAGCTAATGAGTTTTGACAAAAGAGCTTCACCATTTCTGGAGAAGTGAGAGCTGGTTGCTCGCTAACAAACAGTTTTGACTTTAGGATTTCAGCTGCATGAGACAATACTTCCTGCTCCTGCGCTGTAAATAGTGAAGTGTCCGTGTAGTTGATAGTTGATTCAGTCATGGCTTATATCCTTGTGTTCATGTTGTTGTCGCCTGACTGTCCGGCCTACTGTCATGGTTCTGGTCTGCAAGGGCGCGCAGCGTTTATATACCCTGGTAGACCAGGTTCTGATGGGAGACGGTTAAAAGGAATGCGATTAATGACTGAACACAATAAGCACTATGACTCGCGCTCACCAATAACACGAACTGACCTTTCGGCCAGCCCGTGCGGGAACAATTATGCGGCTGTAACCTTGTTGTAGTTGGCTAGGATAGAACGTAATAACGTTGATGGCTTGCGAATGGCTGTTAACCGTCACTCAGAGGCTTGGCTTCACCTATTCCAGCGTAAAACCTAAGTGTTGACTAACTCTTATTGAAAAAATAGCACTGACTCACGCACGTAGGGTATATCAACTGTGCAACCACCCCCGCAGTGAGCCAGCCCGCTTTAACTCATCTTTCTTTAACTCGTCTTGCGGTACGACAGAATCGCTTGGTGATCACACACTGAATAGTTGTATCGCAACTCAGAAATGGACAAAAGTTGGTTAGGCAATTTACTCTATTTAGACTATTAGGTATTAGGAAAAGTATGGGTGTTGCACTATGTATTTTGTTTATTCCCCCCCCTCAAGGCATGCTCAATATTTGCCCATAGAAAGACCGTGCTCTTCAATAGATAATCTCTAAGTATCATTAGCACCCACGACATGTCTGGGAGGGACATCATAGCAAGAGCGGCGTTAAGTTGCTTAAACAATGGTGGGCGATGACAAATGTCAGTCATAGTGCGCGTTGGTTTGTGGATTTGGAGCGTACAGCGAGAGCCGAACCCGCATCATCATATTGTAAGGATGAGAAGTAGGCTTTGCGTTCATATTTCTTGATAATCAGTGAGTTGACTAGTCAATTTTAATCAAGAAGGCTAAGTCAGTTAGAACGCTATAGCATGAAAAAGTGCTATATTGAAAGCATCACATCTTCACGCCCCCAGAGAAGGAATAATACTATGCCGACCTACCAGGTCACTTACTTCAACGTGAGACACGCTGTGATGGATAGCGAAGCTATCTTCATGAAAAACCTAACCAACGCTAAGCGCTCAGCAGAGCATCATGCGCCAGAGGGTACTGACCAAATTGAAATCAAAGATTTAATGGATCAAGTGCTGACTCGATTGACGCCTGAGCAAGGCTGGGTTGATAGCATCGAAGAGTGATATTGCCTAGCAATCACGGTTCGTTTGGAGTGTCATCAATAAATACACAGGCTTGATTAGTTTTTCGTATTAGCCTTTGACACAGTTTAATTTGTTTGTCTGTCAAAGCCTGTTCACAATAGAGTTGATCGAGTAAACCTGCAAGCATGTCTCTTTCCAAGTTACTCAGTTTTTCAGAATGCATGAGGAGTGTCGTATTGATAAGTTCAGAGAGGTTTCTTGAACTCACAATCCCCATTCCTTATCCCACGTCTTTTGTTCCTCAATATATTCTATTCGTTTGTGGACATCCTTTCTCTTCAACTCTTCTGGTATCCGCTTAATCCTTTTTCCTTTCGGATTAAGACCAAGTTGTTTCTGCTTTTGTGTCGGTTTAGGTAACTTGCCCACATATAATCCTATTTTGATGGTTAACTGCATTTCGTACCGCATCCACATTGGCTATGAAAGAAACAATGATACTACACAAGTCAGCATAAAATAGACAAAAGTGAGTAACAGCACTAGTTAAATTAGCAAATTGTTAATTATTGTAAGTATCGCAAATACCAGCTTGTTGCAACTTCGGCTATTTGCTCGCAGTCGGCATAAAGTCATTTTTTGTTAGCTAACGCATTAGAAACTTACTGATATTTTTTAAAATCATAACCTTACAACCAAATTAAAATATGACCGAAGACTAAACTAACTATTTTCAATTTAAGGCTTATACTTAAAGTAGCTCCGCGAATTTGAGTTATTTTTTCATTATAAAACAAGTTTCCTTTCACAGTTATTTTCGAAATTTTTCGTTTAACTTCTGCGACAGCCCTCTTGAGTGACTATGAAATGGCTCGAGTTATCAGAGCCTTAACCTATAGGATTAGTCGAGGTATATATGTCTGACAGAGAAACTGGATCAGTAAAATGGTTTAACGAGAATAAAGGCTTTGGATTTATCACCAAAGATAGTGATGGCAAGGATATTTTTGTCCATTTCCGTTCGATTTCGTCTGATGGGTTTAAGACCCTTTTGGAAGGACAAAAAGTAAGTTTTGAAGTTGAACCAGGTGAGAAAGGACCGCACGCAACAAACGTGGCTCTCATCTAGATACGGCTGAAGGCATAACAATCAAAAGCTTTGCCTTCATTTTTTGTCTAGTTATTGTTTGATGGTAAAAGTCCATTCCAACTTCTTCCTTCTTTTCGAAATTCAACTCTGATCCTTTCAGGTTATAGATTTTCAGCTGATCAAAGCTATTTGGATATGGGAAATATAAAAATGTCCCAGAAAACAGTCTATGACAAGGAGGTGCCTTTTATAAAGGTCAACCATCATTGAAAGGAGACAAATCATGATACCCACTAACGAGAAAACATGGCGCCAAACATATCTAAGGTCACTGAATTTAAAAGGTACAGAATATAGATACTGGTCATTAAAAAAACTTGCCCAAGATTATCAAGTAAACCTGTCCAAAATTCCCGTAACTAAACGTCTGCTTATTGAAAATGTAATGCGACAAACCTCTGATTTAAAAGAGTCATCTCGAATTATTGAAGCATTGCTCTTTAAAAATAAGGCTCTCGACTCAGAGAACAACGGTCATTCATCAGAATTGAGCTTCTATCCTAGTAGAGTACTGATGCAGGACTATACTGGGATAC
Organism: Vibrio sp. dhg; assembly: GCF_003443775.1. Taxonomy (NCBI): domain Bacteria; kingdom Pseudomonadati; phylum Pseudomonadota; class Gammaproteobacteria; order Vibrionales; family Vibrionaceae; genus Vibrio; species Vibrio sp. dhg. Next base: position 718,285 of record NZ_CP028944.1, read on the forward strand.
CTGCTTTAGTCGATTTAGCCGCAATAAGAGATGCAGTAGCTCAAGAAGGCGGAGATCCGAGTTATGTAACACCTAAATGTCCGGTTGATCTTGTCATTGACCATTCGTTAATTGTTTATCAATCAGGTTCAGAATCTTCGATACAAACAAATCGTGCACATGAAATGGCACGAAATAGAGAGCGTTATACATTTCTAAAGTGGGCACAAAAAAACTTCCGTAACTTGACAGTGATCCCTCCCGGTAAGGGGATATGCCATCAAGTTAATCTGGAATATCTATCTCAAGTTGTGCGCGAAGACGAAAAAAGAGTGTTAACACCAGACACGGTAATAGGAACCGATAGCCACACCACTATGATAAACGGGTTAGGCGTGTTGGGTTGGGGAGTGGGAGGCATAGAAGCCGAAGCTGCAATGCTTGGTCAGCCACTAAATATCGCTATCCCACGAGTTGTCGGAGTGCGTCTTGATGGGCAATTGCGTCCCGGTGTGACTGCGACCGATTTGGTTTTGACGATCACAGAAAGGTTAAGGTCTCATGGCGTGGTCGGTAAGTTCGTTGAGTACTATGGTGACGGCTTAGCCACTCTATCGGTGGCAGACCGAGCAACGCTTGCCAATATGGCACCAGAGTATGGAGCCACTTGCGGATTTTTCCCAATTGATGAAAATACTATCGCCTATTTAACCCTCACAAACCGCCCTTCTTCACTGATTGATAGAGTGCGGGCGTACGCTCTAGAGCAAGAGCTATGGTGGGATACAAACTGCCCTTCACCAGAGTATGACGAAAATGTTGTAGTCGATTTATCTGCCATCGGTACCTCAATAGCAGGGCCCAAACGACCTCAAGACAGACTTAATATCAGCGCCATTAAGCAAGCGACTCTTGACCAATGTGCTATTGAAGGTGCCGTAAACTCAAACCAGCCAGGCTCATCCAGACCCTTACATCATGGTGATGTCGTCATTGCAGCTATCACCTCGTGCACTAACACGTCAAACCCCGCTGTTATGCTGACTGCGGGTTTGGTGGCTAAGGCAGCAGTTAAAAAAGGGTTAACCGTTCCTAGCTACGTCAAAACTTCTCTCGCCCCCGGTTCATTAGCTGTCGCTCGATATCTCAATGATACGGGTTTGCAAGACTACCTCGACCTATTGGGATATCATCGAGTTGGATACGGTTGCACAACATGCATTGGTAACTCTGGCCCATTAAAAAACAATCTTGAAACTGAGATCTCGGAAAACAGCCTGAATGTATCGGCGGTATTATCAGGTAATCGCAACTTTGAAGGTAGAGTACACCCCTCTGTTAGCCTAAACTGGCTTGCCTCGCCACCTTTAGTCGTCGCATTTGCGTTAGCGGGGACGACCTGTATTGACTTAGAAAAAGACCCAATTGCGCTCAATAGTAACAACGAGCCCGTCTATCTAAAAGATCTGTGGCCAAGCCAAGCCATGCTGGATGAAATGCTAAATCAAGTCCATGAGAGCCACTTTAGATTGAGCTACAGCGACATTACTGAAGGTGATGAAGAGTGGGAACAATTGTCAATGAAAGATAGCCCCTGCTACCCTTGGGACGAAGGCTCTACTTACATACAACGCCCTCCTTTTTTGGAAATACCACCGCCGACTTTTCCTGTTGAATCAGCGCGTGTATTAGCCATTTTGGGGGATTCAATTACAACCGACCATATTTCACCAGCAGGCCGCATTTCAGAACATAGTCCGGCGGGTCAATATCTACTTTCAAAAAACATCACACCCGAAGAGTTTAATAGCTATGGTTCACGCCGAGGAAATCATCACATCATGGTTCGTGGGACTTTTTCAAATGTACGTTTGGAAAACAAAATCGCCTCCCCGACGATAGGCGGTGTCACGCGATGTTACGGCGATACCAAACTGGATGACTGTAACATGTCAACCACTGAGAAAGCGCCTCCCATCATTCCTATTTACGACGCCAGCAGGAGGTCAATCGAACTTAACGTTCCGTTGGTAATATTTGCAGGCAAAGACTATGGTTCAGGCTCTAGTCGTGACTGGGCGGCAAAAGGTTGTTTGTTATTGAATGTGAAAGCGGTCATCGCGGAATCGTTTGAGCGAATTCATCGTAGTAATTTAGTCGGTATGGGCATACTGCCTCTTCAACTGATGCGACCAGATGAATTAAATTCACTGACTTTAGAGGGTAATGAGACTGTTTTTATTGCCCCCCATGAACCTATAAAGCCCTTATTGGAGCTCAATATTATCGTGGTAACAGCGCAAGGTGCTGAACTCACCATACCTGTTATTGCTCGTATAGATAACCTTAAGGAACTGGAGTATTTTAACTCGGGAGGTATTCTTCAGTATGTTCTGAAGCAACTGAAAGCAAATATTCCTAAAATTTCATAGTGAAGTATCGCGTCTTAGGTGCCGGGGTAGCAGTCTGCGGTAGTTTATCACCGCAGAGTGTCTATACATTTCAGATTCAGATGTTGTTCTGTTTTGTTCTCACAGAGAAATAACGTAAAAAAGTGAGACCGAGTAAAGCTGAACAGATGGAAGCTGAGAAAATTCCAAGTTTTGCAGCATTAATTTGGTCAGGACTATAAGCCAACTCCGATATGAACAATGCCATCGTAAAACCAATACCAGCCAACATCCCGCTCCCCAAGAGCATTCCCCAATTGAGATTTTCTGGCAGTATCGCTAAACCGAGTCTTAATGAAATCCAACTTAACAACACAATACCTATCGGCTTTCCAAAAACAAAACCCAAAAATACGGCAAGAGAAATTGGAGACGTTAGATTTGCCCCTGTTAACGAAACCCCCGCATTGGCTAAGGCAAACAGCGGCAGGATGATAAACCCGACCCAAGGATGAAGTAACATTTCTAAACGCTCAACCGGTGAGAGTGTTTCACGAGCTGCAGCTGCTGCAGTCCGCAAAGCGACTCCCTCTGCGGTATCGCCACTCCACTGCATCTTAGTAGACGATTTCATCACGGTATCAATAATAATGGAAAGATGTTGTTTGCTCACCCATTTACTCGTTGGTGTTAATAGTCCAATAATGACACCAGTAATCGTCGGATGTATGCCAGACATATCAACAGCTAGCCAGGTCATTCCCCCCACAACAGAAAAAAGGACAAGACTACGAATCCCTAAAAAACCCATGATTCGAATAACAACAAAGCCTATCAATGCACAAGTGATAGATAACCAATCAATCTCACTACCGTAACCAATGGCAACAACAACGATAGCACCGATATCATCCACCACAGCCATTGATAACATGAATATGCGTAAGCTATTTGGAATCCTTTGTCCTAACAGAGCTAAACATCCGATCACAAATGCGGTGTCCGTTGCCATGACCGTGCCCCAACCACGCTGCCCGGGCTCACCAAATTGTAAAAGCAAATAGAAAAAAGAGGGAATCAGCATACCGCCTAGGGCGGCAGCAATAGAAAGGACGGCTAATTTAGGATTACGGAGTTCACCTAACATCAACTCGCGCTTGAGTTCCAATGCAATGAGAAAGAAGAACAAGGTCATTCCTGCATCATTGATCCATGTGTGTATTGAACGCTCAAACAATAAATCCCCGACAGTAATTCCCAACTGAATCTGCCAGAATTGAGAAAACGCCTCACCTAAACTCGAGTTGGCGAGCACAACAGCAAGCAACGTGGAAATAAACAGCACAACACCCGAAGCAGATTCAATATGTGTAAAACGGGTTACAGGCTGAGACAGCCAATCAATATATTCTCTCGGTAGTTGAATCCGATTGATAGTTGTTTTTTCTCGTTTACTCATTGCTTGTCGACTGTGGTATTTAAGTTTCCTTCGATGTTATTCAAAAACTTGAATAAATCGCTATGCGTAGATAAAACAAGCGTGGTGTTTTCTGAAATGACGGTCGAGTAAGCCTGCATCGTTCGTGTAAACTCATAAAGATGTCTCGCTTCAGAGCTTTTATTGTAGGCTAGCGAGTAAACCTCGGCAGCTTGGGCATCGGCTTGCCCGCGAATCTCTTCAACTTTACGATAGGCCTCGGACTGAATTTTATTTAAATCTCTAATTCGGTCACCACGAACCCTCGCAGCCTCACCATTCCCTTCAGATAAAAAACGTTCCGCAATTTGCCGACGTTCACTAATCATTCGCTCGTAAATTTTAGGGCGGACACTTTCATTATAATTAATACGTTTAAAGCGAATATCGAGTAATTCAATACCAAAGATTTTTATTTTTTCTGATGCTGCAGAGAATATTTCTTGCTCGACTAATTGACGACCTTTTTGAATAGGCACTAGGGCGCCAATTTTCAATTCGCCTTCAACATCACTCAATAAGGGATCTCGTAACGGTTTTCGATTTTTATTTGTACGAATTATTTCGATCAATTCATGTTTTGCCACAGCATTTCGCGTCTCACTCCCTAAAATATCATCAAGCCTAGATTGAGCACTACGTTCATCTTTAAGACGTAAAAAGTATTGAAGTGGATCGGTAATTCGCCACCGAGCAAATAAATCAACAGAAATATACAGCTTATCTTTTGTTGGCATGTCGGAAGGGTTGCCATCCCACTCCAACACTCGCTTATCTATTGTGTTAGTTTCCTGAATGAACGGTATTTTTATCTTCAACCCGGCATCCACCACAGGTTCGCCTATCGGTTTCCCAAACTGTGTAATAATGACCTGTTGTACTTCACTCACCGTATAAAGTGCGCTGTATAGGCTAAGAGAGACACCTAAGGCTAATGCGATTATGACTCCTAATTTAATCGGTCTCATTGTGCATCTCCTTGCGTATCGTTGAGATTGAGCAAAGGCAAAATATTGTTTGTTCGCTCATCAATGATAATTTTGGCACGAATATTCGGTAATACAGCTTGCATTGTTTCTAGATAGATTCTTCGCTTAGTCACTTCCGGTGCTTTAACGTATTCGAACAATAATGCATTGAAGCGAGCTGTATCCCCTTCAGCCTCATTAATTCGTTTTAAACGATAACCATCAGCCTCTCTGATCCGTTGATCTTTTTCTCCTAAAGCTAAAGGGATCACTTTGTTGTAATCTCGGCGAGCTTCATTAATAAGCTTTTCTTTTTCCTGTTGGGCTTGGTTCACTTCGTTAAATGATGCCTGAACAGGTTGAGGAGGGTTGATGTTTTTCAATTGCACTTGGTCAATACTTATTCCTAAGGCATATTTCGTTGAGAGCGCCTGCATTTTTGAAAGCGCTTCATATTCAATTTCTTGTCGACCTATTGTGATCACTTCATCCACAGTTCTATCCCCGACAACTTCACGCATTACGGATTCAGAAACATATCGAAGTGTTTCACTAGGTTTCCGGACTTCGAACAAAAACTTAATGGGTTCAGAAATTCGATATTGAACTACCCACTCCACAAGGGCAGCATTTAAATCACCAGTGACCATTTGTGTCTCTTGGCGACGATCGTTCACTCTTGGACTTTGGTGAGGATCATTAGCTTCTGGCGTCGTAAAACCAAACTCTTGTTTTAGCTGCCGTTTAACTGGAACTATTTTTACCGTATCAATACCAAGTGGAATCTTGATGTGGAGCCCCGCAGGAACATTATTTACATACTTACCAAAGCGTTGTATGACAGCGACAGAGTCACTTGGAACGGTATAAAATGTTGACCATAAAGTGAGTGCTAAAAGTAAAATAACAAATGGAGTAAAAAAGCTTGAAGGCCCGCCACCTATAAAAATTTTCTTGAAGTGATGAAGAATAGTATAAAAAGCTCTGTTCAAATGTGGGGGATCTTGTTTCCCTCCACCCCAGGGGTTTCCTGAAGAATGGCTACTTTGGAGCATGAGAATGCCCTCCGATATAGGCAAGAATTTTTGACCTATATAAATTGAATGAGGTAGGAATCACTCAATCAACTCGAGGCAATTGTGCAGAATTTACCATTAATTATTGAGCGTTACCTTAAGGTGGGAAGTCTATCTCAACTTCTCATAAAATAGAATTCAACAACACGCATAACTCCTTTCTGTAGTATCTACAGTAGACCTTGAATAAGCTCTTTGTGTTACAAATACAACACGACGCATCATTATATGAAATTATACAAGTTCACCTATTTATTATAGGTTATATAGTCCCGTATGAAGGCAATTTTATTAGTTTTTCCATACTGCTATAACTTATACGCTGGAAAGAACGCTTTGAAAGGTTTAGAGGTATGAGCTTACCTGTTGAAAAAAGCTGAATAGCCACCAGTGTCGTAGTCGTAGCCACTTTTACAGTACACATTAGATCATAAGTAAGGAAAGCTTTGTATCTGCCCTAAGCAACGATACTAATCTACCTGAAGAATTGGAACCTTGTCATAGTTGAATCAATTCCAAAAATGACACTTCGTTATTCAATCATCTGATCACCATCACTCCAACCATGCCAAGCACAAAACCTAGCACCGCGCCCATCGGGGGCAACCAATGTTTTGCGAGTTTTACTCTTGGAGCGATATCTTGAAACACGGAATATAAAATACCTCCTGAAGCCACAAGCACAATCACAGCAATGGCAATAGCTTGGTCTTGCATCCACAAATAGCTGGACACCCCGCAAACAGGACCGAGAAATGCCATTAAAAAGAAAATGGCCATGATTTTTTTCGGACCAAAATGATAAGAGTTGTTTAACTCACGATATGCGTTAAAACCCTCTGGGATATTTTGCAATGTGATTAGCGCCGCAAGCAACACCGCATCTGTACTTCCGATTGCAAATGCAGTTCCAAGCGCCATGGATTCAGGGATGAAATCAAGGAGCATCGCAACGAGTTGACTAGCAGGTGTCTCAAATTTTAGAAGATACACGTCAAGCATCATGAAAATGACCCCACCAACCAGGAGGCAAGTCGATGCTATCAACGGGTCAAGCTTGGCAATACCATAAGGAACTAATACGAGAGCTACAGCAGACAATAGAGCACCACCACCAAATGCTGTGATGCTGTGACTGAACTCGGCCTCGAACAATCGTGACTTAAATTTTCCGATGCTGGCCAGAAGCGCGCCGAAAGGCATAGCTAGTCCCGCTGCCAATGTGAGCCCAACAAGAATTACGAGGTTATTCACGTGATGTACCGCATAGACATAATGCTTCCCTACACTGCGTAAGCTTCCTGGACAAGTCGTGGTGTAGACGGTTAGGGAAAGCCATTAAATGCATAATATGTAAATTAGACAAATACCCTAGTATGTCTGAAGCAAATGTTATGGGGTATCCCACATTACGTCACATTGAGCATCTATCGCAGACTTTAATAGTTCTATTAATGGAGCAGCGCGGAGATTGAGGCTTACTACCTGTTCAGATAGAGCTTCCTCTTCATCATCTCCAGTGGCAGAGGTGTTTTTTTGAGCCGCTGTACTTTCTGCAGCGAGTGAAAACGTTAATTTAGAAAGTGCTTCAGGGATATCTGGGGAAAGAATAGCACCGGGTACTGTACCACTATGACCCATCATCTTTATCAGTTGCAGCCCAATGTCACCGAACATTGTGACGTTAGCATGGCTTTTGCAGCGAAATGTAATAAGCATGTACAGCTCCTGTTTTTACTTGATTCTTTTGAAAAGAATTACGCTCTTATCCTAGGTAAAGTCAACGGTGACGACTGATCCTGCTCTATCCAAAGTAGAGTCGCGAAGTAGTATCGAAGGTAAAACCTAAATCATCGTCGGTTTATTCATTCTCTATTATCGGCTTTCCACCCGAAATGATGAATCTTAGATAGTACTTTTGTAAAGGGGTAGGTAGTATTCCCGCTATCCGCTTTTTCTAGCACTTTTTAAGTGATTGATTATCAATGATGAACAACCACCTACCAATAAATGGCGTCATGTAGATGGCATTTGTTACCAGTGATTGCGTTTTCTTACGTTGACCCAAACAGTATAGTCGGACTCAGTATTTAAAAATGCTTTTCTCGCTTGCATTGATGTTCTTCCGACTAGTGGTGCTTTTAAGTAGTTCATTGCTCCAGTTTGCGCCTCCGTTCATAGGAATGAGAAATGCAAGTCAAATCATCAAAGTTACTGGGTGTTGTTACATTTTTAACATTTAATCTAGAAGATTAAAATGAATCGTAACTTATTTGGCAGACACATTTGAATAAGAGAATTTTTGCATACGATGGGATTCACGAGCAGCTTGTTTGTTAGCTCTATCTATTGCTTTAACAACCTTTATCGCCGTTCGTAAACCACTACCTCGTCTAGCCAATGATTTCTCCTTTAATGTGTTGTAATGCATGACTTTTTGGATGCTAGCACAATCGAATATGTGCAACTGATGCATATATCAAATAGATGGCATGTTTTTAGGGTTTATAGGGTGTAAAAGGGATTACTTTTAGTAGGTCAAACACATGGAGCATCAGTCGTATAGAGTACTGGCTCTAAACGATTTTGGGGGCATTCTTATTTTAAAATTCATCATAAGGTTCGCTTTTTAACACACCAATTTCTCGATTTTTGTGGATGAAACAATTGTTAGCCGCGGGGGTATGTCTTTAGGTGGAACGTGATCTTATCTCCGAGTGGTGAAGATAAGACCATAATTTGGGTGTCAGACTATTTGTACTCGTGTGCCATATTTTTAGCCATGCGATGTCTTTGACTCGTATTTCGAAAAAATTATTCAGTACGTTTATTTAGCAAGATTTTCCAGCATCGTTTTAGTTACTAGGGTGATTCCTTTTTTCGTAACACGAAAACCATTGGCTTCATCCTGTTCCTTATCATAACCAATGCTCAAACCGGCCGGGATACAACAATAACTATCAAGGATAACTCGCTTCAGTTTAGCGTGTTCACCAACTTGACTGCCAGGCAACAGTACTGACTCTTCAATAAGACTGTATGAGTGGGCATGGACACTTGAATACAACAATGATTTTCTAATAGTTGAACCAGAAATAATGCACCCTCCAGAAACCGTTGAATCTACGGCCATACCACGGCGTTCATCATTATCAAAAATGAATTTAGCAGGTGGAAGCTGTTCTTGATATGTCCAAATCGGCCAGTCTTTATCATAAAGGTCAAGTTGTGGTTTAGGTGTAACAAGTTCCATATTGGCTTCCCAAAATGAGTCAAGTGTACCCACGTCACGCCAGTAGGGCTGATTTTCACTGTCTGGATCTTTGAAAGAGTAAGCAAAAACATTACTCTCATTAATGATTGAAGGAATGATATCGTGGCCAAAATCGCGGGTGGATCCTTGGACATCCACATCTTTTAATAACTGGTTAAAAAGAAAATCAACATTGAATAAATAATTGCCCATTGAAGCCAAACACTTATTCGGTTTATTCGGAATTTCATTAGGTTGAGCTGGTTTCTCATCAAAAGCGACTATTTTGTTTTTGGAATCTACGGTCAGAACACCAAAGCTACCTGCAGCTTCTTCAGTATCAACTTCTAGGCAGCAGACTGTCATATCTGCGTTATTTGCCACATGCTCCGCTAGTAGAGTGCCGTAGTCCATACGATATACATGGTCACCAGACAGAATTAGAATGTACTTGGGTCTATGTGAACGAATTATATCAATATTTTGATATACCGCATCCGCTGTACCAGCATACCAGTCATCGCCCGTTCGTTGTGAAGCAGGTAAAATTTCAACAAATTGTTGAGCCCTAAGGCTTCCCCAACCGCGGCTAATGTGACGGATCAACGAGTGCGACTTGTATTGTGTAGCGATACCTACGCGGTGAATACCTGAATTGAAACAGTTTGATAGTGGAAAATCGATAATACGAAACTTACCACCAAAATATACAGCAGGTTTTGCTCGAAAATCAGTGAGTTCAAATAAACGACTACCTCGACCACCTGCCAATATCAAAGCGTAAGTGTCTTTGGTCAAATTACTGATATGTCTATCATAATTCTGGGGCATAGAGACCTCCATGGGGGCGATTTATATATACTTGTAGTTATAATCGGAGCAGTGTATTGATTATATGCAAGTTACTATATAGGGTAATTGTTGAATAAACTGTGACTGAAGTTAGGCATTATTACTGGAATAGCCACCAGTATCGTAGCCACTTTTAGCATTACCAAAAATAGGCCAAGTTATGACAAAAGAAATGAGTCCTGATTCTTGTGCTAAAAAGGTTTGGGGCAAAGGCTTTTCAGCGATAGAGAAAAGCCTGTATCAATGCCTCTAGCAATCTGTTTGCTCTGAAAGCCTCAAAGCGTCTTCCAGTTCAACGCCAAGGTAACGAATCGTGTTATCTAGCTTCGAATGTCCCAATAGAATCTGTACCGCCCTAATATTTTTTGTTTTGGCATAGATCAAAGTAGCTTTAGTGCGACGCATTGAATGAGTCCCATAATAGTCTGCATTCAACCCCAGTTTTACAGCCCAACACCTGATAATCGAACGATAAAATGAGTAACTGATGGGCTGCCCTTTGCGGCGACAACTTGGAAACAAAAAGCTACTTGCTTCTAGGGATGCGGAGTAGATCCAGCGACTGATACTTTGCTGAGTTCTAGGAGTAATTTCATAATGTACATCAGTGCCCGTTTTTTGCTGGATGCACTGAACCCTGTCATAAATCACTCCTTGCGAAGAAACATCGTATACGTGCAGCTTTAGTAAATCACTCGCTCTCAGCTTGCTATCAATGGCTAGGTTTAGCAGAGCAAGCTGCATCAGGTCGTTTTCAAGCTCAAGTCTGGTCCTGATTCGCCAGATTTCTTCAAGCTTGAATGGCCTTTTTATACCGCTACATTTTCCTGAAGATAACTTTCTCATGTTGACCTCCTCTTAGATGCTATTGGTCAACATAAAGTCTGGCTATCAATTGCAACAGTTTCAGTTTCGATCGCTGTAGCGACAGTACGAGCTTAAACACCCATGGACAGAAACGATTTAGACGTATAACCCTAAATCTTTGCTCCCAGGTTTGAAGATGTATATTGAAACACCTCAACCGTTTGATATGTATATTTTCCAAAAGCAGCTTCTTGCCTGTACTTTCAGCAACCATTCAAAATTTGACAATTAAATGAATACGTTAATACTGTTGATATCTGATTAACCAACGAAAGGATTCAATTGTGAAGGGAATAATTAGTATTTTTTTGCGTAAAAACACAAGCGTTATTGGATTTACATCTGGTGTTTTATTTTACCTGATGATCAGATAGGAGCGCGGAATGGGACACATCATAATTGGAGCAGTAATCTTCTCACTATATCTTATAGGGAACATGGTGACTGGTTACTACTTAGGGAAGCGTAAGTTATCTAGTGCAAAGCTTGCAGCATTATTCTCATTGATCTTCGCATTTTTTCCTCCTGTTAACTTTGTCTTTTTTGCCGCACTTGTGTTTAAGAAAGATATCAATTTTGCCTTAACTAATAACGTTTAGGTTCGCTATTGATATCACTCTAAATGAAAAAGGGGCGCTTTTGTGCCAGAAGTTCGAGATCAACCTGATTGGAAATCTTTGCATTAGTATTTCCTTGGGATGTGTCAATCGTTTGATATTAAAACCTGATTTCGGCCATTTATTTTGGCCTGATAAAGTGCTTGGTCCGCTTTTTCAATAGCGTTGAAAATGTTTGAGCTTGAACTTATTTCAGCAATTCCGAAGGAAGCTGTTGCTCTAATGGTTGTTTCTGCTACCAGTATTTCCATTGCCTCAATGTCACTTCTCATATGCTCAGCAACTTTATACGCATCCTCTAGCGTTGTTTGGATTAGCGAGATAACAAATTCTTCGCCTCCGTATCGAAAAACCTTATCTAGATTTCGCATATTTCGGTTCACTACTTCTATCGTTTGCTTTAATACTTGATCTCCAGCACGATGACCATAACGATCATTTATTGATTTAAAATGGTCAAGATCAAAAATGATAATACATGCATTATTAACTTCTGAAGAGATCAACTGCTTGATTTTAAAAAGCTCTTCATTAAGTGAGCGGCGATTGTATGCACCAGTTAGAGGATCGCGATTATATAATAATGTATTGATTTCTTTTTTTAAATTTTCGAGTGCTTCCACGAATTCATCAAGATTGTAATAAAATGAATCAAATTGGACCTTAGTGATTGCTTTGCCGTCTATTTCACTCCGGAGCATTGCCGCTGCACTTTCATGCAATAATCGATGTAGATTTTCGATATCACGGAAAAACTGGCTTTCTCTTAGCTCGGCAGGCTGCTCACCGTAATACCATTCACCAAATGCGCACAATAAGTGGGCGTCTTTACACAAGTCTATTTTTGTAGGCATAGTATGGCAAGTAATTGTACGCATCAGACCTCTTACCCATTGCCGATGAGACGAAATAGCAACATCTATCCTTTCAACAACCGGTAATAATTCATCATTTGTTACTGTATACATAAGTGATCAACCTAACTGAATTATTTCATTCATTAAAACGATTAACCATGCGATATGCAAGATGATTATATGAAATTTCGTGCACATTAGCTGTTAATGCTATACTAAAACCGTTCTTAATTGGTGCGGGTTTACAGAGATGTACTACCCAATTTGAAACACGCGATGGGGCAGGAATTTGTTATCTAGCATCCCGCAGAGATTGTCCTACTAGTACTTGTGCACTGTGAAGGCTCTGGACAAACGTGTTTGATGATTTGCTAAGTTAGCATTTGAAACATTAACCGTGTCCAGTTGCAAAATAGTATTCAACGTGACTAGGTTATAACAATTGGGATGCATCACGTTCCAAATTGGCATTTATTGATCGCTTCTCCAATACAGACTTGATTTCGACCATTTTCTTTTGCTGTATACAAAGCCTTATCAGCCAGTTTGAAAACCTCATCAGCACTATTAGCTTGAGATAAACTAGAACAGCCAATTGATACCGAAATGTCTGTGCAGTTACTTCCAAGATAGAACTTAAATTTTTTCACATACTTTCTTTCTAAGCTTCTCCGCTATCTGGGCTGCTTTATGTAGTTCGCATTGTAATAACACTACGACAAACTCCTCACCACCGTAGCGGTATACAGCATCTGTATTACGTATCATCACTCTATAGACTAAAAAAGTTTTTTGCTTGGTTAATTCTCTCTTCAACTAGCCTAACTAACTCAATGTTAACGTTATTAACTGCGGATTCGATGTTTCTTTCTAATGGTAAGATCATCTGAAACTCATAAGTGATATTAAAGGACAACGGTCTTGCTACCAAACCAGTCAGCTTGGTATCACTGGCAGATACTGCATTAATCACGGAAAGTCCGGTGCCATTTTCAACCAGTCTGATTGCCATATCACCAAGAGAAGTCGTTAAGATTTTTTTTGGTTTAACGGCATTATCCGTCAAACATTGGTTAATCAGGGTGCGACTCTGTTCACCCGGTTCACCACATATCAGGGTTTCATTATTAAAGTCTTCAACATCGATGATTTTTTTATTCGCGAGCGGATGAGATACAGGAATCAGCACAACAGCAGGCAACGAATATTGAAAACTCTGATACCTCGGGTCTTGCGCTAAATCCGTTGTGATACCGAAATCAAATCTCTGGGCGATCATATCTTCGATTATCTGGCTGGAACGATAGGAATACAGGCTGATTTCAAGATCAGGAAATGTCTGCGTTAGCTTCGTAACGGTATCCGGAACCATACTTGTCGAAAAAGAAGGCATACTGACAATTCGATATTGACCTACTTCCCTGTCTCTCAGCTTTTCAGCAAAACTCCGCAAATGATTTAACCCCACATAAACTTTCTCTACTTCGTCATAAAACAAAATACCTTTACGTGTTGGGAGCAACCGATTGTTGTGGCGTTCAAACAACTCAAACCCCAATCGGCCTTCCAGTTGCTTAATCAATCGGCTAACAGCTGGCTGAGAGATCAACATTTTTCCTGCGGCTTCTGTGGCACTTTCGGTTTTCATAATCCATGAAAACGCTTCTATCTGGCTGTCGGTAAACCCTCTAAAAGCCATAACATTTCCTTATGGTTCAATAGAAACAAGTTATTATTCGTACTTTTTATGTTCGTTATATAGTTTATCAAACAAAAGAAAGGCTACCCAAAACCATTTTTATAATGATTTGTTATGCCATATCAACAGGAAGATAAACAATGATTGAAGAGATAGTAAAGTACAATGAAGTCTTTACCGCATGGCGAAGAGATATTCACCAACATCCTGAGTTGGGCTTTCAAGAGCAGCGAACTGCGGCGCTTGTAACAGAAAAGCTGACCGAATGGGGTTTTGACGAAGTACACACTGGCATCGCCAAAACTGGCGTCGTCGGCGTATTGAAAGGCAAACACCCCTCATCAGACAGCATTGGCTTACGCGCTGATATGGATGCCCTTCAAATGTCTGAGTGCAACACCTTCTCACATGCATCTTGTCATCATGGAAAAATGCACGGTTGTGGTCACGACGGACATACCGCGATACTTCTGGCGACCGCCTGGTACCTTGCTCAACATCGCAATTTTTCAGGCACTGTCTATTTCATCTTCCAACCAGCAGAAGAAGGGCTTGCGGGCGCGAAAGCGATGATTGATGATGGCCTTTTTGAGCGCTTTCCATGTAAACATGTGTATGGGCTACACAATATGCCAGGCATTCCCCAGGGCGAAATCTGGCTACGAGAAGGCCCGCTTCTGGCAAGTTCAGACCGATTCAGCATCGAAATCTCAGGCAAAGGCGGGCACGCTGCTTTACCTCAAAACGTCATAGACCCTACGCTGATTGTCAGCACTATTATTACCAGTGCTCAGTCAATCGTGAGCAGAAGTATCTCTCCTTTGGATTCGGCTGTAGTGTCATTCACCGACCTTCACGCGGGTTCTGGAACCTTCAATGTAATTCCCGATAAAGCCACCATGATGGGCTGTATCCGAACTTTTGAACAATCGGTTAGAGATAAAGCTATTGCGCAATTCAAACAGATAGTCACAGGAACGGCGGAAACCTTTGGCGCTAAAGCGAGTGTGACCTTCCATAAAGGAAATTACCCAGCAACCATTAATGACGTTACGGCTTCTCAAATCGCCGCACAAGTGGCTAAAGAAGTGGTTGGTGAAGAGATGGTTAACACAAATTGTTTGCCTCTGTCTGGCAGCGAAGACTTTTCATTCATGCTCCAGGCTGTACCGGGATGTTATGTATTGCTCGGCAACGGCTCTGAAGGAGAGGCTGGGGGGATTTGTGTCCACAACCCAGGTTATGACTTTAATGACGATATTATCCCAGCAGGTGCAAGTTACTTCGTCCGGTTGGTTGAGAAAGAACTGAACACGCAATAGATATTTAAGGAAGAATGGAGACCCTCATGGAAGAAAGCAGAGATATGGAATCCTACAACAATGCTGGAATCATGCACCGTATCGCGGCTCTAGCAAATACCCTGCCTCACCCGTTTATTATGTTTTTCATTTTATTCGCCGTGACATTGGTATTGTCCGCAGTAATGAGTGCATGGCTTGCTCCCGTTCATCACCCTGTGACCAACGAGCTTATTTCAGTTCGTTCAGTGTTAACCTGGGATGGACTGGCATTTTTGCTCACAAAACTCATCACGAACTTCACCTCCTTTCGTCCATTGGGACTGGTACTGGTCATGGTACTCGCTCTGGGCCTGATTCAGAAAACAGGGTTAGCTGACGCCACCATCAAACGTATGCTGGCCAATGTGTCTCCGCGTCTGGTAACGCCAGCTGTGATAATCACATCCATCATTGGGAACTTAGTCTCTGACGCCGCAGTATTTTTGATACCACCTATAGCAGCCATCATGTTCAACACCGTTGGCCGAAATCCAATCGCGGGTATCGTCGTTGCGTTTATTTCTATTTTTGCGGGGTTCAGTGCCAACTTTTTCATTGCTGGCACCGATATGTTGATCTCTGGCATTTCAACAGAAGTGGTTCAAAGTGTACGCCCTGACTATGAAGTAAGTATATTAGCGAACTGGTTCTTCATGTGCGCTTCTGTGCCTGTGATTACCACCATAATCACCCTCATGAACGATAAATACACGGAACCTATGTTAGACCGCTTATACCCGATGACCTCGCAAAGCGGTGAGCAACATGTTGAGGAGTTAACAGACAAAGAAAGTCATGCTTTACGCAAAACTGGTTTGGTCGCTTTAGCTTATATTGCGGTGGTCGCTCTGCTTGTTTTGCCTGAAAGTTCCGGTTTGCGTAATCCCGACGGAGGATTACTCCCATCCCCTTTTATTAAAGGCATCGTGCCAATCATTGTTGGTTTCTTTGCACTGTGTGGTATTACTTATGGTTCTCTGGTCGGCAAGATCAAGCGCAGTGCGGATATCCCGAAATTAATGGAAGAAGCCGTACGCGATATGAGTGGCTTTATCGTCATCGTATTTATGGTTGCTCAATTTATTGCGGTGTTTAACTGGTCAAATCTGGCACTTGTTGGGGCAATTAACGGCGCTGACTGGCTGGCTCATACAAACATGCCACCAATGTTGGTTCTTGTTAGCTTTATTCTATTAGCCGCTGCCATTAACCTGTTTGTTTATAGTGGCTCTGCACAATGGGCGTTGATGGCACCAGTATTCCTGCCAATGCTAATGCTAGTCGGTTTTGAGCCTGAGGCGATCCAAGCTGCTTACCGTGTGGGTGATTCGTCAACCAATGTTATTTCTCCAATCAACCCGTATCTGCCGCTGATCCTTGCTGTGATTCAGATATACAACAAGTCGTTCTCTCTGGGTCATTTGTTAACTGCTGCTATGCCATATGCCGCCGCAATTCTAACAGGCTGGAGTTCACTGTACTTTATTTGGTATCTGCTAGGGCTACCATTCGGTTTATAAATCAGAAATGACCTCAACCGTAGACCGAGTAGAATGAGGTGAAAAAGCCTCATTCTACTCGGTCTACGGTTATAAGCCTAAAGCCAATAGCGACCATGAAGTAATTATTGTGCTGTAAAAAGCAAAGGAACGTTATCCAGTTTATGGATTCAGCTAATTGCTCAAAATACTGCGATGTTAATGAATGATTCAGGTTTTAAAGATATTAAGGTGTTAATTCATGGTGTACTGGCGAGAGCGCTACATGCTGGTTCATACTAAATTGAACTCAAACTAGATATATTAGATAAAATAAGTCAAAGAAGCACCGATTGAACTGTTGATAGTAAACATTCAACAAGGTTTGGGGCATAACTACGTTAGCGCTATCCATCTAACGTAGTTAAGATATACACATTAGTTAGTGAGTCCCGCGAGTTGTCGAGATATCTCTGTCAATGCACTCCAGTCTTTTTGTCCGAATCCGTTTGCATTTGCTGCGACTAGATTGTCCTTAGCTCCGAGAATTGCTGACGGTTTTACACCGCAAGCAGTGAATGCGGTTTCAAATATTAATGCGTCTTTTAAACCTGCAGTAAGATCGAACCCAACAGTGTCAAAATCTCTGACCGCAATTTTTTCAGCGTAAGAACTCATTGCTTCATTTCCTGCAAAAAACATCTGGGCAACAGCTAATACTTGTCTTTTATCTAGCTGACTTTTTTCTGCAAATGTAAATACTTCACCCAACATTGCAAGTTGCGCCATAGCCATATAATTCACACATTTTTTCATCCCATTAGCTGAGCTAGCAACTGTGCCAACGGGTACTTGTTTCACTGTATATGACTCTATTATCGGTTGAGCTACTTCTATAGTTGACGGCTCGCCAGCAAGGAAGGTGATAAGCTTACCCGCCGCTGCTGCATCAGGACGCCCCACAACCGGAGCTGCAATATAACGGCAACCACGTTTTTCATGTTCTAACTTTAGTCTGTCGGCGGTAGCGGGTTGGATAGTGGTTAATCCAACATGGATTTTCCCCGTAACCATGGAATCAAGAATGCCACCTTCACCAAGAGATAACTCAATAATGGAGTTGTCATCTAACAAGCTGGTAAAAATAATATCGGATTGTTCAACGAGTTCCTTGATATTGTTCGCGACCGTTGCACCTCGCTCCTGAAACGGCTGAGTTTTAGATATCGTTCTGTTGTAAACCGTTAATTGGTATCCAGCTTTATGGATATTCTCGCAGATACCAGATCCCATTTTACCAAGGCCAATAAAACCTACTTTCAGACTTTTTGTATTCATTTTGTGTTCACCTTTTTTATTGTCATGAGTTATGAACACTTTATCGATATGCAGATTTACAGCCTTAACAATTGTTAACGGATCACTTAGTTTTTGCTTTGATTCGACTTAGCGACACCGGAGTCATACCTAAGTAGGTCGCTATATAGTGGTGTGGTACTTTATCAAAGATATCTGGCTGAAGACCGAGTAGTTCTTGGTATCTTTGCTGAGGATTATTTTTTATCCGAGATATGAATAACGCTTGATAGTGATACAAACGCTCTGTAATGAAATCATCAACAGCCTGTTTTATGTTGCTATCATTATCGAGTAATTGAACTAGCTCCTTCTTAGATATAACGCGTAAACGAGCCTCTGTTATAGTTTCAATATTGTACAAAGCAGGAAGGTTGCGCTTAAGGCTTTCGAAAGAAGTGACTATATCCCCTTCAAAGAAGAACTGAAAAGTCACATCATGACCATCACCATTAAACCAAGATCTCACGCAGCCCTTCTCAATAATAAAGACCGAATCGCAGATATCGCCTTCATTGAGCAAGGTTTCTTTCTTCTTAAAATGGTGGACATGCCCAACTCGAATAAGATTCGGAAACTTTGAAATGATTGAAGAACTCATAACTAGGCTCACTTAAAACATGTGGAAAATAGAAAAAATGAGATTATCACATAGTACGTTTTAGGATCTTTGAGAACGGTAATGTCATCATACAACCATAAGAAAATTTTAGTCAAAATGGCAACTATCAGCCGTGGTCAGTATATGGTATAAACACGGAAAGGGGCACAAATGAGCCAGATCAGATCTAACTGAATTGAAGATGGGTAGTAACAACTCTAATCTGATAAGAATAAAACTTGAAAAGAGATCAAATTTACCACCAAGCAATGTAATCGTTACGATTAAGGGCGCAGCCCTACCAATTACTTACGGTTTGCGTTATATAAAAGTGCAAAATTTTAGTTTTGCTTTTCAAAACAAGAAGTGATGAACAGATACTGCGAGTCAGAAAACAAGAAAAATCATATTATTTTTTTTAAAAAGAAATTTCAGAGACAAGTACAAATAAAAAAGCTCCTAAAATGATAACATCGCCATACCCCTCCCCCTCGGTAAAATATGACCCACTTTAAGAGCACACTACTAATAAGCGTTTCAAGCCTAAGCTTGAGATAGGCCAGAATGGAGTTAAACAGGCCTATCTAAGTAGTAAAATGGCAATTTTTATTGGTTACCACCAGGCTTCGACTTGCACACCGTAGTTGATCGTATCGTTACTCTTATTGTTGTCAAAAGAGTCACCCTCATTGTCCTTCAAATAAGTCGCAAAGAATCGGATTTCTGGACGAGCAAAGAAAGACTCTCCCGTTGAGATAGCATGTGCAATAGTGAATTTTGTACCACTAAACTTGTCTTCAGAGCCTGAATCCCAAGTTTTTTCTTGGTCAAAGTAGCCGACCTCTAACATAGTCTTGTTGTATGGCGACCAGTTGTAAGTTGGACGAGCTACAAATGAGAACAACTCTTCCTTATCTAACCAGTCACCATGATCTTTCACGTTACCGTAAGTTAGAACATGGTTGATCACGACATTTTTGCCTAAATTCAAATCACCAGTACTGATAAAACGGAACCCTTTTGCATCGCTGACATCACCACTCCAGATGTCATACCAGCCACCACCTTGTGAGATAGCGTTCTGTGCAAGTCCTTTGTCCATATATTGGAGCACAAACTTGTTATACCCCAATGCGAAACTCTGACTAAGTTCAGCCGTTAACATTAAACCGTTATCGAAGTTTTCAGCGGCGTCTTCTTGCTCATCCGTTGGGTTAACCATTGCATAGTCAACACCGAATTCAGTCCAGGAGCCTTCCCATGGGCTAAAGCCAGCGTAACGTAAATCTAAGAAGTAAGTATTCAGATCTCCGTAACTCGTTTTGTTGCCAGTATCATCCCACTCGGCCAACTCATTATCAGCTCGGATAACCGCTGCTGAAATCGCACCGGTATTTAACTTGATGTTTTCAATGCCCACACCGTAGCCAGAAATATTCCAGTACTTGGTATCTATAATGTGAATATCATGACGTTGATAAAAGCGTTTACCAGCCCAGATAACGGCATCAGGTGAAGCAGGAATATAGCCCTTCGCTTGAACATTCAACTGCTTAATTCCAAAGTTGGCACTGTCATCTTTACTATTTTCAGACTCTAGGTTCCCGTCCGATGACATTTCAAACATACTTTCAAAGTACATTGAACGACCATCTGCATTGAATAACTCTTGGCCTAATCCAATTTCCGAATAAGTGTCAAACTCATTGCCCAAGCGACCCAATGTCGTTTTGTAAAACTCATCTCCGCCCTTGGTACCACCTCCATCAGCACTGGCTCCCAAACCAGCCCGTACGTAACCGTAGAAATCGACTGCTGAAACTTGAGTGGCGAATAGAGAACCTAAAATAGCGACTGTCAATGTTGCTTTTTTCATTTTAATTTCCTTTTGTATTACTTTTGAGTTATTGGCTGGGTAAATATCGCCATATCCTTTATTTAGGTAATACTTACCCTTAAGATGAATTTCATCTCATTTTTAAATATTGTTATTTATTGCCCGCCTGAATAATCAGGCGGGATAGTTATTTATTATTTTTGATAACGATGACTTGATAGGGTTGAAGTGTAATATTCTCCTGAATATCGTCACCTGTATTTGCATTTATCCAATTCCCGTGCGGAACTTTCAAATCTCGCGGATCATTCAAAAAGTTCATAATGAACAAATAGCGAGACTGTTCATCTTCACGAGTTGTCACTGACACCCCGTAAGGCACATTTTCAATTGGCTTGCGGATTCCATGTAAATTAGCAAGAGAGATGTAAAATAACTCGTTAAACTCTGTCTCTGTACGTGCAGCGATGTAATAAGCACAACCTTTACCAAGCTGGTTCTTAGTAATGACCGGACAAGCATCAAATAGATCCTCACGGTAATAAGCCAAAGCTTCTGCCGTCTCTAAATGAATATGTTCCATTAAGTGCTTGGCCTTGAATTCACCACTGAAGCCAAAACCAGAGTGCGTTTCCATTTCAAACAATACGCGTTCATGGTCATAGAGTGAGTCAATCTCTTCAGCCCAAATACCCAACGTTCGGCGCAGAGGGCTACCTTCTCCGCCAGGGAAGCCTCCCAAGAAGCACAGATCATTCTGATCAACAATGCCACTCCAATAAGTCGCCACTAGCGTCCCACCCTGCGCCACAAACGCTTCCAAACGCTCTGCTACGCCAGGCTTTATTAAGTACAGCATAGGCGCAACAATGATCTTGTAAGGAGTAAAATCACATAGCTGCTCTATGATGTCGCAGCTGATACCTTGCTGCCAGAACCCTCGATAATGGTCACACACGGTTTGCTCGTAGTGCATGCCTTCATTGCGAGGACCTGAAGCATCATCCATTGCCCAACGGTTTTCCCAATCAAAAATGATCGCCACTTCGGCCTGCGTACTCGTTCCCGCCACATCATTAATTTGTTTAAGATACTCACCGACGGCTGTCACTTCTCGACCAGTACGAGTATTTGCATGACCAACGTGGTCGATCACCGCACCATGGAACTTCTCTACAGAGCCGCGGCTTTTTCGCCACTGGAAGTACTGAACAGAATCAGAGCCATGAGCCACTGCTTGCAATGAGGAAAGCAGATGGACACCGTCTTTTTTGAGCTTAGTGATTGGCTGCCAGTTAGTTTGGCTTGGGGTTGATTCCATGAGTAAAAATGGCTGGTTTTTCAGTGTGCGCATCAAATCATGGTACATCCCGGTATAGCAAGCGAGCGCAACTTCATCGCTGTCACGGTGCCAAAGCGGATAGCTATCCCAAGAAACAACATCAATTGACTTTGCCAATTCCCAATAGTTGTAGTCGTAAAAGTACTCCATGAAGTTTGCCGTCGTAGGCAGATCAGGATTAATCGACTTGAGCGGTGCAATCTCGTGCTCACAGAAGTTCGAGACGCGGTCAGTACAGAATCGTTTCCAATCTAACTTCAGTGCGTGAACGGAGTTTTCACCAACGGGAGATGGTGATTCAATTTGTTCCCAACTGGTGTAAGTATGACTCCAAAACGCACTCCACCACAGCTTATTAAGATTGTATAGGGAGCCGTATTTGTTTTTCAGCCACAAACGAAACTCTTCTTGGCAGTAATTACAGTGACAATCGCCTCCATATTCGTTTGAAACGTGCCAGCCTATCACCGCAGGATGTTGACTGTAACGTTCAGCCAATTTAGCGTTCATGATGCTTACTTTCTCACGGTAATTCGGTGAGCTGTAGCAATGGTTATGACGTTCTCCATGCAGTTGTTTAACACGGGCGCTGTTGACTCGCAGGACGTCAGGGTATCGTTCAGACAACCAGGCAGGACGCGCACCACTCGGTGTCGCCAGG
The DNA here is from genome assembly GCF_003443775.1 of Vibrio sp. dhg. Classification (NCBI taxonomy): domain Bacteria; kingdom Pseudomonadati; phylum Pseudomonadota; class Gammaproteobacteria; order Vibrionales; family Vibrionaceae; genus Vibrio; species Vibrio sp. dhg. The sequence continues at coordinate 740,938 of NZ_CP028944.1, forward strand.
AATACAGAAATCCCATGGTCTGCCAGGTTATCCAGTACGTTATCCAGCCATTCAAACTGAAACTCACCTTCAACAGGTTCAAGAGCAGACCAACTGAAGATACCGACAGACATAACGTTGCAATTCGTCTGCTTCATCAGTTCAATATCTTTCGCTAAAATATCTGGTCTGTCTAACCATTGCTCAGGGTTGTAATCTGCTCCATGGAGCAAGCCTTTTATCTTGGGAATGATGTGTTTTTTATTGTTCATTATTGACCTTTAAATACTTTCAATGACGGTAATGCATTGCCTTCAAAATCAAACAGTGCTTGGTTTTCCCATGAGTTGCCCATGTCCCATTTGTCCCCGCTGTAGTCCATGCCAGCGCCTGTTGACCATGTTGCCCCATCGATTGGTAACCATGCTGGCTCCCAGTAATAAATCCCCAAACCTTGTTCGTTAGGCAGTTCATTAAGCAGCGTCATGATGTCAGCCAGATATTGCGCCTGCCCCTCGATTGACACACTGTATCCCTCAATCGGCCCTGCCTCGGAGTAGCTATTACCTAACGAATCACCATTTTCAGTGGTAAAAGGGAAAGACGTTTCGACCAGGACGACAGGCTTGTTGTAGCGACTGATGACGTCATTCATATTGGCTTTTACTTTATCGATTGGGCCGTGCCACCACGGGTAGTAAGACATACCAATCACATCAAAATCGACACCACGCTGTGTGATTTCATCAAACCACCAACGAAATAGACCGTTGTCACCTGCTTCTGCGAGGTGCAACATGATTTGAATGTCTTTACCACTATCGTTGTCATGCACCGCTTGGATGCCGGTTTTTAAGAGAAGCGATAGACGGTCAAATTCCTTACCATCTTGACCCCAACTCTTACCCTCAGGCCAAAGCATGCCACCATTCAGTTCGTTACCAACTTGAACCATGTCTGGCACGACACCCGCAGCTTGGTGTGCTTTCATCACCTCTGCTGTATAGTCGTAGACCTTCTGTGTTAAGTTCTCAAACGTAAGTTGCTCCCACTCTTTTGGCTTTTGTTGCTTTTTAGGGTCAGCCCAAAAGTCGCTGTAATGGATATCAAGCAGGAATGACATACCGTTTTCTTGAGCACGTTTACCAAGCTCAATGGAACGCTCTAACGTGTTATTGCCGCCACCAAATACTTCACCAGTGGCTGACATTGGGTCTACCCACAAACGTGCGCGGATAGAATTAACACCACTATCTTTTAATATTTGAATCAGTTCTTTTTCATTGCCATCTTCGTAATATTTCCCGCCTAATTTTTCTATTTCAGGCAACATGGATATATCCATACCACGAATAAAGTCAGATCTCAGTGTGGGTGCAGTTATAACAATATTATCCGCATCAGTATTAACATCAGAGCTGTTATTATTTGAAGAATTTACAGATTGACAGCCAGCCAAAGCCACTGCCGCACTAATAAGTGCAACCTTAAATTTTTTATTCATACCTTTCTCTCTAGTATTAGCCTTTTGTACTACCTGCTGTTAAGCCAGATACAAAGTATTTTTGTAGTGATAGATAAAGAAGCGCTACAGGTATTGAAATAAGCACAGCACCTGCTGCATACGTGGTATAGCTTGCACCCATTTTTTCTACGACCAAATTATATAAACCGATAGGTAAAGTATAATTTTCAGGCGTTCTTAAAATGGTTGTTGCAAGAATAAAGTCGCCTAGTGGTCCCGTGAAAGAGAATAAGGCCACTACTGCAATAATTGGTTTTGAAATAGGCAGTATAATTTCCAAAAAAATACGAATATTACTCGCACCATCCATTTTTGCTGATTCATCCAGGTCTTTCGGTATCGCGTCCAAGTAACCTTTCATTAAATACGTGTTCATCGGGATCATACCACCAACATAAACCAGTACTAATGCAAGATGGCTATTAATCAACCCCAACATCTGCGCTAGAACAAATATCGCAATTAGGGCGGAAAATTGAGGGATCATCTGCAAAAGAAGGAACAGCATTAGACCATTTTTTCTGCCTTTAAAGCGAAAGCGTGAAAACGCATATGACGTACATGACACACTGATCAGCGTAAGCACCATGGTCAAAAAGCTGATTTTCAAGCTATTCCAGAACCAGGTCAGGTAAGCCACTTTGTCATTAGCAAACAAAGTGGCATAGTGACTCAGAGTCGGGTTCTCAGGGAAAATAGACTCCCCCATGATACTGTTACCTGGATAGAACGACGCACCAACCGTCCACACTAACGGGTAAATAATGATCACTGATACCAACAGAATCAGGCCGTAACTCAATGTCAATCGGATGCGATTACTACGTTTAATACTCATGTTGTTATCTCGCCTCTTCTTTGAATGACTTGGTCATACGGAATTGCCAGAGAGCAATACCCACAACGAAAATCGACAGTAATAAAGTGATGGCAGATGCAATACCGTATTGCGATGAAGACATCGTCAGTTTGTAAATCCATGACACCAAGATATCGGTGCCGCCCGCGTTGCTACCAATGACAGCAGGCCCCCCATTGTTAAACAGATAAATAATATTGAAGTTGTTAAAGTTAAACGTGTATTGAGTAATCAAAATTGGAGCGATTGAGTACAGAACCAGAGGTAAAGTGATGGTTCTTAACTGCTGGAATTTGCTTGCACCGTCCATCGTCGCAGCTTCATAAAGATCATTAGGGATCGCCTGTAGAACCCCCGTTGTCATGGCGAATACAAATGGGAAACCTAACCAGGTTTGGATCATGATGAGCGCGACTTTCGTCCAGAATGGGTCTGTCAGCCAAGCTTTAGGCTCAATACCAAAGAAGTCGAGAATCACGTTGTTGATGACACCAAAGCTGTCGTTAAACATCCCGGTAAAAATAAGGATGGTAACAAAGCCAGGTACCGCCCAAGGAAGAATAAAGATTGTACGGATCAGAGGCTTAAATTTAAGGTCTTTTTGGTTAACCAGAATCGCCAACAGAACCCCGACTGTGCATTGCAATGTTGATGCAACTAATGTCCAAACGACTGTCCACTGCAACACATCGATAAAGGTGTTACGCCACAAGTTAATTTGGAAAATGTTGAAGAAATTCTTCAATCCAACCCAGTCAACCAGCTTCGCAGGCGGTGAGTTGTACAGGTTGTAGTTAGTAAAACCAATCGCAAAACCAAAGATGATCGGAAACACAACAACAAAGACTAAAAGGATAAAACCCGGGCTTATCATCAGATACGGGAAGCCAGCATTGATAACATTGCGATACTGAACACGCAGTGAGTTCAATGGACGGCCTTCATCACGCCGTTGCCCGTTTTTGTAGGCGTCATTAATGCTGAGTACATAAACCGCTAAACCAAATACCACCACTAGCGAAGCAATAATACCTTCTGCGAGTAGGAAAACTGAGTTGTCCTCTGGTAGGTTTTCGCCAAGTGTTACAAGACCCCACATACCGTGGGAAATAAAATCACGAGTTACTGCATAAAAACTTGTTAGCAAGATGAAGAACATCATGCCTTTTACAAACTGTCGGTTATAAAACTGGCCAAAGCCAGGAATTACTGCAAATAAGGAGGCAGTAAACCGTTGGGATCGATATAGCCCCGAGTTATGCTCAAAATGTTCACTCATGTCAGACATCACTTACAACTCCATTTCGGAAAACTTCTGGCGACTGTCAGCCCCGGACGAGTAACTAGGGCCGACAATTGCTTCGCCAGAACAATATCTTTAAATTATTGACCCATCATTGCGTGGTTAGCTTCGATTTGCATATTGATGCTGTCTACCGCAGAGTCGAGTGCACTTTTCGCATCTTGTTTATTGGTTGCGATCAACTGAAGCGCGCTGTTCGCAGGGCCCCACACTTCGTTCATCTCTGGAATGGAAGGCATAGACGTAGCGTGAATGGATTGCATCGCTACAGCACTTGCTCCTGGGTCATTCTTGATAACAGGATCGTCTACCAATTTTGTCACTGCCGGAACCTCTCCAGTTAGCTCAAAGCGGCGTTTGGCATTATCATAATTATTGACGAACGTAATAAACTCTTGAGCTAAAGGTTTGTTTTTCGAGAAAGTGGAAATGCTGTAGCTCTTCACGCCCATAAATGAGCCCATTTGCTCACCAGATGGCAATTTTGGAAGTGGTGCTACACCGTAGTTGATCCCCGCTTCTTTATAAGGCTGGAGCGCCCAAGGACCGGTTTGAACAATCGCTGCTTTGCCCGACGTGAATAGTGAATCGATAGCATTAAGCCCGTTATTACCAATAATGCCTGTAGGGAATACTTTAGACTCGTAGAACTTCTGAATGAATTTCGCGCCTTCTACTGCCCCTGGAGTATTCAATAATATTTTGTTTGGGTCATATGAGCCGTCGTCTTTTTTGCCGAAAACATCCCCCCCCATACCGTTTAAAATTCCGTAGGTGTAATAAAGCTCATCCCATTTTGCCAGTAAACCGTATTTATTTTCTTCGCGAAACTTCTTAGATAGCTCAAATATTTCGTCCATCGTTTCAGGCAGTTCAGAAATAAGATCTTTGTTATAGACCATAAATACGGTTTCAACGGATTTTGGCAAGCCGTATAACACACCATTGTAAGTCAATGCGTTAATAGAAGATTGGCTAAATGTATCGGTAACAGCGTTATCGACCTGAACTGGAGCAAGTAAACCTTGGATAACCGCCCCACCAATCTGATCATGTGGAATCAAGACGACGTCAGGGCCAGTACCTGCAGGGCCATCCATGCGCAGAGATTCGACCTGACCGCCATATGGCATTTCAAGCACATTCACTTTCACATCGTGTTGTTTTTCAAACGCTGCGACCGCTTCTTCATTACCAAAAGACTTTTGAATGTCTTCCCAGACTAATAAGGACTGCTGCGCCAACGCCATTGGCGAACAAAATAGAGCAGTAACTGCGAGAGCAGATATTTTTTTACTAAATTTATTATTATCCATAAAATTTCACGCCTTTCGTTTTTGGTAAAAAATAAAATTTATGGTGCAAATATGCTCCTTTGTGTTATTTTTTCCATACAGGTTATTCATTGATGTGATTTCAATCACTATAGCTAGCAGTTATTGTGATAAAACAAACAAGTGAAAATAAAATTTACTAAATAAAAGACGAATTAGATCACACACTTTATTTATTATCATTTAAGAGGAATTTAAAATGTCTTCGATCCAATTATCCAATGTCGTAAAACGTTTTGACGATACCCAAACCATTCACAACGTAAACTTGTCGATAGAAGAAGGTGAGTTTGTGGTGTTTGTTGGTCCTTCGGGCTGCGGAAAATCAACGCTCTTGCGTATGATTGCCGGCCTGGAAGACATCAGTGATGGAGCGATATCTATTTCGGGAAATGTCGTTAACGACACTCCGCCATCAGAACGAGGGGTGGCGATGGTGTTCCAGTCTTATGCTCTATACCCGCATATGACTGTTGCAGAAAATATGGGTTACTCACTAAAAGTAAACAAAGTTCCAAAAGAAGAGCGAGAGAAAAAAGTGCAGTTGGTCGGTAAAGCACTGCAGTTGGAACACTTGCTGGATCGTAAGCCTGCCCAACTTTCTGGTGGTCAACGCCAACGCGTTGCTATCGGCCGAGCAATCGTTCGAGATCCAAAAGTGTTTTTATTTGATGAGCCGCTATCAAACCTAGACGCAGAATTACGCGTCGACATGCGACTTCATATTGCAAAGCTACACCAAGAACTTAAGTCAACCATGATCTACGTAACGCACGACCAAGTCGAAGCCATGACATTAGCAGATAAGATCGTCGTGCTTCGTGATGGTAAAGTTGAGCAAGTTGGCTCACCAATGGATCTCTACCATAACCCAATTAATAGATTTGTTGCCGGATTTATTGGCTCGCCTAAAATGAATTTTCTTCCTTGTACCGTTGAAGCTTGGGATGAAACGAGCTTAACAGTGAGTCTGGATGTGGGCCGTTCAATCACGTTACCGATAAAAGCAGCACAGGTTGAAATAGGTAAACAGCTGACGCTAGGCATTAGACCAGAACACCTCACGACCAATCCAGATCTGATCACACTCGCGTTCCAATGTGAAGTGGTCGAGCGACTGGGAGGAATGACTTACATCTTTGGCCAATGTGGCGGCGTGGATGACTTCAAATACCTTCATCATGGGGACACACAAGTACAGCCTGGTGAGTCAATTTCGCTATTTGCATCACCTTCCCATTTACACATTTTTGAACCTGATGGAAACGTCATTACATTTGATTCTGTACAATCAACACATTAACGTTTTAACGCCAAAGAGCATTCAAAATACTCTTTGGCGTGATAGAGCTGTCTAATAAAAACAATATAGGGTAATCTTTTGGCTACACTTAAAGACATTGCACAAAGAGCGAATATTTCTACTTCCACTATTTCGCGTTTTCTTAACGAAGACCCTACTTTGTCTGTAAGTGAAGACAAAAAACGGGCCATTTTGGAGGCAGTAGAGTCTCTTGGTTATCAATCCCCTAAACGCAGTAAAAAACAGTTTGTTCATCATGAAGCAACCAAAAAGAATGAGCCACTTGGCGTACGTGATGTTGTTATGTTGAACTTTTTGACTCCGACACAAGAAATAGACGACCCGTATTTCACTTCTATTCGTGCTGGCATTCAAAATCGTTGCTTAGAAAAAGGCGTCGATTTAAGAACACTCCATTTAGACCAGATCGATACTAATATAAATCTAATAGAAAACGCTCCGGCCGTCATTGCAGTCGGACATTTCTCCAAACATGTTGTAGATACCTTATATCAAGCTAACCACAATATCATATTTGTTGACTCGAACCCTTTAGGTAGCAAAACCGATGCAGTCTTAATTGACCGGTTGGCGTTGTCCAATGACGTTATGCAAAATGTACTGAAAAGCCGTTGTAAACGACCTGCTTTTATTGGCAATAACGAGGAGCGCTTACATACTTTTCGTAAAGTAACCAAAGAAAACGGTTTGTATCACGATGCGCTATGTAAAGTGAGTAAAGAGTATTGCATCGAGTCGGGGTATCAAGCAATGAAAGAAATGCTACAACTCGATGAACTTCCCGACGTGGTCTACGCAGCGACAGATATGGTGGCCGTTGGTGTTTATAGAGCCATTTATGAGGCAGGGTTAACCATTCCAACCGATATACAAGTCATCGGAACCAATGATATCTCGTCAGCCCGGCATATGAGTCCAAGCCTTACTACAATGCGACTGTTCCCGTTTGAAATGGGAGAAGTAGCAATAGATATGTTTATTGAAAAAATGGAAGGCAGAAAATACAGAAAAACGGTTTTATTTGGTCATGAATTCATATGGCGAGACAGTTTTAAAGTTAACTAACTTCGAGCTAATTTATGATTCTTCAATACATCACGGATGATAAAATTGACTTAATAAATTTGTAGATGGATCATAATCACAATTATCTAAGTAAATTTACTTAGATAATTTATCCACAATCACAACTACGTAAATCTCCTTATTAAAATAGTCACTAACACTTTTATACATCACCTCATTACTAAAATCCGTTGCTATATTATTTACGTTTAAAAAATGACGAAAACGTGAATATATAAAAATGGTGAAACGATGAACAATACCCTAAAAACACTATCTATCTTCTTCTCATTAGTAGCATCGAGCTATTCTCACGCGTTTATTAAAGGCGCGGATATTAGTTGGATAACTCAGATGGAAGACAGTGGCTACGAGTTCTACAACGATTGGGGATATCGACAAGATGTCCTTTCAATATTACGAGACCATGGCATGAACGCAGTACGTCTTCGTGTCTGGGTTAATCCCAGTGATGGTTATTACAGCTCACTGGATGATGTAATTGTCAAGGCGCAGTGGGCCAAAGACGCGAATATGGATGTGATGATTGACTTCCACTATAGCGACACTTGGGCCGATCCAGGCAACCAATGGAAACCAGCAGAATGGCAACAACTGAGCTTCGAAGATTTAATGGGACAAGTATGGTCTTACACTAGAGACTCACTCAACACCTTAAAAGCTGCAGGTATAACACCAAAATGGATTCAAGTCGGTAATGAAACCAACAACGGAATGCTATGGAATGAAGGAATGGCTTCAAGCAACATGCGTAACTATGCTTGGTTGTTTAATAGCGGACGCAACGCAGCCAAAGAAGTATTCCCAGACGCTAAGGTCATCGTCCATTTAGCCAACTGTCACGACAATGCTAATTTCCGGTGGATTCTTGATGGCTTACAATCCAACAGTGCTTGGTGGGATGTTACTGGCGCATCTTCCTATCCCAAGAATGCTACTGGCCTTACTTGGCAAGAAGCAAACAATCAATGCCTCTCTAATCTTAATGATATGGTCGAGCGCTACGGAACGGAAGTGATGATCACTGAAATTGGTGTGCCTTGGGATGAGCCTCAAGCAAAGACTATCGTTGCCGATATGATCCAAAAAGTACGTAGTGTTAATCAAGGTAAAGGCATTGGGATTTTCTACTGGGAGCCACAGGCATATAGTTGGCAAGGTTATACTTTAGGTGCATGGGATCCAAATACGCGCCAGCCTACTCAAGCTCTTGACGCTTTTCTTGAATAACTCAAAGCAGAGTATTTTCCAAGCCCCTCTATGGTTAGAGGGGTACAATCAAAAAGAGCGAACGAAGCTATAGTTTGAATTAATACGTATCTATTACCGCAATAAATACTGATATTGTCATTTCAGAAAAGGATACCTTGAATCTGTTCTTTCTCTGATTCTGAAAACTCCAAATGCCTCACAGCGGCTACATTTTCACACAGTTGGCCCGGTGAGCTTGCACCAATCAAAACAGAAGAAACACGTTTATCACTAAGAAGCCAAGCAAGTGCCATTTGTGCAAGAGATTGTCCTCGCTCGCTCGCAATATTCGACAGGGCTTTAATTTTTGGTAGATAATGTTCAACTAAGTTGGCTTCTAGATAAGAACGCTGATTATCTGCTCTAGATCCCTGCGGGATGCCGTGCAAATATTTCTCAGTTAGTAGTCCTTGCGCTAAAGGAGAAAAAGCGACCATACCTACGCCTGCGTGATTTAGTGTTTCTAGCAGGCCATTTTCTACCTGACGCTCAAACATTGAATATCTTGCTTGATGGACAAGGCACGGTGTACCCAGTTGATCAAATAATTTCAGTGCTTGATCCGTTTGCTCTGGTGAGTAATTCGAAATACCCACATACAATGCTTTCCCCTGGCGAACTAACATATCTAGCGCAGATATCGTTTCCTCCAAAGGGGTGTCAGGATCAGGAGTGTGATGATAAAAAATATCAACATAATCAAGTTTCATGCGCTTTAGAGATTGATCAATGCTCGACACAAGATACTTACGAGACCCACCAACACCATAAGGCCCTGGCCACATATCATATCCAGCTTTAGTGGAGATGATAAGTTCATCACGATAGCTGGCTAAATCCTGACTCAGGATCCGGCCAAGTGTTTCTTCAGCAGAACCATACGGCGGTCCGTAGTTATTCGCTAAGTCAAAATGAGTGACTCCCAAATCAAATGCCTTACGAAGAATAAAACGCGCATTTGCATACGAGTCATACTCACCAAAATTATGCCATAGCCCGAGTGACAGTGCTGGCAGAAGTAAACCACTGTTTCCGCACCGTCTATATGGCATCGACTCGTAACGCATTTCATCAGCTAAATAACGAGCAATCGGAGCATGATCATTTGTGTTCATTTGATATCTCTAAATCCATATTGATGACTAGTTACACACTCAACATCCCTGCCAAAGAAAAACGGTATACAACGACATCAAGATATAACGGTGTCACCATAACGTATTTTTATTACATCCAGGCCCCAAAAAAGCAAAATTGTGATAACGATTACAAATTAAAGATAACTAGTAATACCATAATAAAATAGGGATTTTATTGTCAGCTTCATAAGAACAGGTTCTAATTTTGATATTCGTTTACATCTAGGTAGCACTGTTTAACCATTGAGAGAAGGTCAAGTCCCACAGAACAGTGAACTACCACCGTTCAACTAGACAAATTTATCCATAGAAGCTTTACTTCAAGTTAGTCAAAGAGTGCATCATCGAAATGCAATGAATAGTTAATCTAACGCAGTTTGGGGCAGATATGCGTTACGCAACCATTTCAAACACAACCATTTCAAACACAGCTTATGATCTAATCTTTGTAATCTAATCTGGTATGTAGAAAATGTAAGCCAGTAGCAATGACTAGTGGCTTATCCATTCAGATCAATTTTATGAGAAGCGGAAAGTTATACTTTCATACCAAAGTGATGACCATCAGGCATCTCAATATGTATGCGTAATTGACCACCTAGTGCTTCTACATATCGCTTTAGGGAAAGTAATTTTACGTCTTTGCCATTTCTTTTCCAGGCTGGCAACAGTTGGTTGTTTTATACCCATAGCTTTCGCAACTTGTGCCTGTGACATTTGAACGCTATGGCGGATCTACTCATATCACTAGCCATCAATGACATTCAAATAAGCGGCCCACTTCTGAGGAGCTCGACTTGAACTGATGGCCTTACATTTCTCACTAGTGTCGACCAATGGGTCTTTCTCAACTGCAGTTATCTGATGTACAGCATAAGGACCACTTTTCATCAAACCTAACAACGATGAAATGGGAAGTATTCCGATACCTTCACTGGGCTTTACTAACGAATGAATTTCATAAAAGTAGCGACGCACTGTTTTTCGGCAAAGGCGTGTAGCTTTTGCGACTGTGGTGATATTAAGTGCTTCACCCTTCTGCAATAAAAGTCGACACGCATTAATTACGCGTTCTTTTGTTTTTTCACGCCTTATTTGATGTGTTCTCGTCGCAGCTAAGCTTTGTCGTTGTTTCGTATTCAAGTCACTCGGTAAATTCATTACTCCGCGTTTAACCTTTGAACCCGCGTAATACTTATCCCAGGTCCACCGAGAGACGCTTTTAACCACAGACATGACTTCGCTATGCCTCAAAGGAGACTTGCCATCAAACGAGTAGTTCTTGTAGGTGGCGAAATGACAGATCCGACGCTTGAAACTCTCATAGCTCCCTTCCCTGCGCTCTGCCCTGATGATCGAATAGGCATAGTGACGAGAATGTTCAAATAAGGTGCAATTCCGGGAGTGAGATACATCATTTAGGTATGCTGCCTCACCCCAAGGTAGAGGTGTTTCTAGCTCGACAGAATCAGCTAGCTCTCCAAGCTCATAGACTTGAGAATGAAGTTCTGTCGTTTGCCACCAAGGGTGAAAAGGCGTTTTAGCCACAGGTCCTGAATAAGCCTGATCAGCTTTCATACGCAGAGCCATGGCCAGGTAAACAGCTTTAAGATATTGGATGGGCTTACTCCTCGCATTGTCACTAGTACAAACAGGAACAATCGCGTAGTACAGATGAGCTTTATTATTGTGCCGATTTCGAACGATGAGATTGGGAGCTGGTAATTCTTCATCTTGCCAAATGTAAGGATTGGGAAGTTCTTGGTCTTCATGGTCAATGTCGAACACTAACCAAGAGCACATATCTTTACGATTGACCTGCATATAGGGCCAACGGACAGCATAATGCCTTGGGCGAACAAGCATCGCCGTTTTGTTATCGCTACATCTGGACAAATAAGGGGCTTCAGCGAGCAACCGCTGAAACGAATTGCTCGTTGTTTTTAGAGGGAGCATAGCAACCTGCCTAAATGTTATTTGGTCATGATTAGGAATCAATGGAAAACCTTGACAGGCACACACTAGCCATAGCTATCGATGGATTTTGTCACAAACAAAAATTACCACCGAGCCACGACTGTGTTGGAAATAACGTTAAGGGGTACGATGACTTAAAGGGGCTCTTGCGTGAGCCCCTCAGGACACAATAGGCAAATCATTCTTCTATCTCGCTAGAGAATTTCGTTAGTGCAGCGCCCGCTTGACTGTGTACATCATGCCAAATGCGAATCAAGTTACTTTGACACGCCTCCAGCCCCTCAACCTGATTGTCTCGGTACTTAGCAATGTTTAACGCAGCTACATTTTGAAGGTGAAGTGCTTCATCAACATTAGAGATAGGGATCTGAACCGATAGGTAACTCATGATTTTACTCCCATGACATCCAGGCAATATTGTTCAAACTGAAATAACTCTTCGTCGTCGAAGTGACCGAGATCTCGAAGCGTGAGCATTTCAAGGAACAAACTGCGATTACTAAAATCCAAATAAGACCAGTGATGAAGTTGCGGGACGCATTTGGCATTTCCAGAGCGGTACCAACTGACAAACGAATGAGAGAAGAATACACGGGCGCGGTCTCCTTCCATTGCTTCACGTATGTCAGCCAAAATAGCTGTTTGAGGGCGATGCACCTCAGGAGGAGACTGTTTCTTTGCAATAGCCTCTAGGTGTTGCAATATCGTACGCTGCTCTTCGGCGCCAATCCGCTTAAAGCGCTGTTGTATCTGATCTATTGATTGATTTAATAGAAATGTTTCTAAGTTTTCCATACTAGCCTCCTCGCAAAAACCGAAAGAGTTCGTATCCGAATGTAAGTTCATTCGACCGACTCAACCTAAAACCGCAATGGCTTCACGAGCCGCCAACTCATGCATGGCAACCATGTTAATTAGCGGCTTATCGCGGCGTTTGTTTTTTGGCTTGATGATTACGCGGCCTTCCGTCACGTATTGCTTGATGGTGCCAATTGGCAAACCAGTAAGGCGGGAGTATTCTTCATAAGTGACATATGGACTTAGTGGAGGTATCTTGTACGTTAACATGGTGATATCCTTATATTTATATCTATTTTCTTCGGTTGTCTCTTGCTTTGGTCGGCGTGACTTCCGAAACACACACGGATTATTGATCGTCATTTGAGAACTTTCAACAAGAAATGACAAATTAATTCGAAAATGAGAACTTTAAGTGATGAGCATTCATAAAATAGCACCTTTTGATTACTTAAAAGGCACTGACTTCACAGAAAATTTGAAGAATTTGACGGGTTGTAAGAACTATCAAGAGATGGCGTTCGTATATGACGTACCAAAAAGCACATTTAGCACTTGGAATACTCATAACCGAACATCTCATGAACTCATGGTTAGAGCTCATCTAGCTTTGGGTATCCCTATGGAGGAGTTGGCTTTAAAGCCTGAAGACCGATTTAAGGCTCACTCAGCTACAAAAAGTACTGCCCAAGTAGCAAACACTACATCATCACAGCAACACAACTCAGTCCAGATAAAAAGCTATTGCTTAACCAATGGAGAGCTTTTAGATACTGGTGAGTTACCCTACGCTACCCGAAGATTTAACAGCTTTAACCTCAATGCTGAAGTGACGATTGAAGTTGAAACTAATGAAGCTTTATTCCTTGTTGATAAAGGCACTACGAACCCCGCCTCGGGCAAATATTTAATAGACACCGACGGGACGTTGTCGATAAACCATATCCAACGCTTACCAGGCAAAAAGCTGGCTGTTGTGTTTGGTGACAGCACCGTTGAAGTTTCAGAAGAAGATATAAAAGTGATTGGCCGCGTAGCGGTGACATTAAGAAAAGAATAATGAAACAAGTATCTCAATGGTTGTAGGCTTAGCTCTATTAACAGCACAAGCCCAAGCTGCTAGTGCTTTCGAATTATCAGATATAAACGACTGCGAACTAGCGGGTCATATGATTCAAGATGCGACTCCGTATATTCAAAAGGCCATGTCGTTTTCGTCATAAAAAGACCATAAAGAAGTGGCTTAGTGGCATGCCAAAGTGTTCAACCCTACGATAACGAAAATTGAAACACATTATGGTGTTCACGACGCAGTAACTCGCTACCAAGACAAGTCGATATCTTGCGAAGTGAGCATCGAGTTTGTCATTCCTGTTCGTTCCTCCATCAGCATAAACATTGAGAAATTCACGAAATACAATTACTGTATATAAAAACAGTAATTGTATTCCATTATGTCTATCCGAAACCTTAAAGACGGCAGCAAAAAACCTTGGCTGTGTCATTGCTTTCCTCATGGCCGCGACGGTAAACGTATTCGAAAAAGGTTCGCAACTAAAGGGGAAGCTGCAGCCTATGAACGCTTCATAATGAATGAAGTGGATGATAAACCATGGCTGGGTGAAAAAGCCGATCACCGCAGGTTGTCTGACTTAGTTGACCATTGGTATGCACACTACGGTCAAACTCTGGTTAATGGTCATGTGATTATTAATAAGTTTCACCACATGGTGCGCGCTATGGGAAATCCAACCGCATCGACCTTTAATTCTAAAGTGTATTCAAATTATCGCAGCAAACGAATGGCGGGTGATTTGGTCTTCGTGGATGAATCTCGATGGCGGCGCGGCAAACCAAGCATCTCTACGCTCAACTCAGAACTTGCGAGATTTAAAGCGGTATTTAACAAACTCAAAGAGCTTGGTGAATGGAGCGCACCAAACCCGCTAGACGATATTAAGCCTTTCAGAGAATCTGAAAGAGCTATGACGTTCTTAACTAAAGAGCAGATTAGCTTATTGCTGGATCATGCAGAACAGCACCCTATTTCAGATATGGTGAAGGTTGTGAAACTTTGCTTGGCGACTGGAGCACGATGGAACGAGGCGGCGCAACTACAAGGCAGTCAACTTTCCCAGTACAAAGTCACGTACACCAATACAAAAACCAAAAAGAATCGCACTGTTCCTATCTCCAAAGAGTTGTACGAGGAGATATTCAAGCCGACATCAGGAAAGTTGTTTGAAGAGTGCTATACCCCGCTTTGCTACATCCTCAAAAACAAAATCGGCATTACGTTACCTTCTGGGCAAGCCTCGCACGTATTACGTCATACGTTTGCCAGTCATTTTATGATGAATGGGGGAAACATTTTGGTATTACGTGATGTACTCGGCCACGCAGATATATCAATGACGATGCGCTACGCGCACTTCGCACCAGACCATTTATCTGAGGCCATTACCCGCAATCCTCTAAGCAATTTATAAACTACAGCCAAAAAAAATATTATTCTGCTGCCATTTTGCTGCCACTTGCCATATTTCGGGCAAAAAAAGAGCCGTAAAATACGGCTCTTAACTCTTCGGTTTTTCCGATACTCAGTCGACTTACTCTTTACCGAATACGTTGTTCTCTTGCTCTTGTACGCGGATGAACGTCGTGCGCTTCGTTAGCTCTTTAAGCTTTGCTGCGCCTACGTATGTACAGGTTGAACGCACGCCACCAAGGATGTCCTGGATAGTACCGTGAACACTGCCACGGTAAGGTAATAGTACGGTTTTTCCTTCAGCTGCGCGGTAGCCTGCAACACCACCGGAGTGCTTGTTCATAGCGCTCTTAGAAGACATGCCGTAGAATTTCATGAAGGTTTTGCCATCTTTCTCGATAACTTCACCGCCTGACTCTTCGTGACCAGCCAGCATACCACCAAGCATAACGAAGTCTGCACCGCCACCGAATGCTTTTGAAACGTCACCAGCGCAAGAACAACCACCATCACCGATGATCATACCGCCAAGACCGTGCGCCGCATCACCACATTCGATGATTGCAGAAAGCTGCGGGTAACCAACACCGGTTTTAACGCGTGTCGTACAAACTGAACCTGGGCCAATACCCACTTTGACGATGTCTGCACCAGCAAGAATTAGCTCTTCACACATGTCACCTGTAACAACATTACCAGCAGAGATAACTTTGTCTGGGAATTCTGCGCGTACGCGTTCTACATACTCAACGAGGTGCTCTGAGTAACCATTGGCGATATCAACGCAGATGAAAATGAACTCATCAGAAAGTGCCATGATGTCCTTGGTTTTTTGGAAGTCTGCATCCGACGTACCGGTAGACACCATCACGTTGTTCAGTGTTGCTTTGTCTGCTGATTTCGCAAACTCCGCCCAATCTTCCACAGTGTAGTGCTTGTGCACTGCTGTCATTACACCATGCTCAGCTAACGCAGTAGCCATTTCAAAGCTACCAACCGAGTCCATGTTCGCTGCAATTACAGGCACACCAGACCATTGACGACCACTATGCTTGAATGTAAAATCGCGGGTTAAATTTACTTGAGAACGGCTTTTAAGGGTAGAACGTTTCGGGCGAAACAGTACATCTTTGAAACCTAACTTAAGTTCTTGTTCGATACGCATTGTGTAATTCCTTGATTCATATGTCTATGTGTCACCTCAGAGTGCGTAGTGAAGTCGTTGGCAGACGAGTTCACTGTTCTTCGGACACAAAAAAACCGGAGCGTTGGCAGACGCTCCGGTTTTCAGCATTATAGGCTGTGATTTATTTCCTACAAGTCTGATATTTGAAATTTTTTTGTGTTACCATCTTGAAAATCGCATATCAAAAACACCGCTAAAACCATCAAATCTTTTTCTTATTTAACAAATTCAACAAGTTAAAATGTCATGGTTCTCAAACGATTGCGCAAACCGTTGCGTCTCAGTGACCTGATTCAGACGTTTCATATCTCAAATCCATCAAATTCCACGCACGTAATACCCTAATCGGCAGCTTGAAATACAAAGATTTTCACAAAATCGGACCAAAATTTCATGGATTCATGGCAACGCGAAGCGTTTCTACGACATCACTGGCTAACAATCCTCGCTCGCCATATTGGCTCACATTGATATCCGCCGCGTGGCTATGGATCATGACGCCTAATCTGGCAGCGATAGAGATTGGTATACCTTTCGCCAGCAACGCACCAATAACACCAGAGAGCACATCTCCCATCCCTCCGCTTGCCATCCCCGGATTACCAGCCAGACAGACATACATTCGTATGCCATCATAAATGAGCGTCCCAGCGCCTTTCAGTACCACCACGCCACCAAAACGTTCGTGCAACTGCCTAGCGGCTGAATACCGGTCTCGTTCAACGTCTTGCGTGGTCACATTTAACAAACGCGCGGCTTCTCCCGGATGTGGGGTCATCACTCGTTGGTTATCGCATACTAACGTTCCATCATAACGCTGGCTGAGCATCGCCAGTATATTCAACCCGTCGGCATCGACGACTTTCGGTTTATGCGGCTGAGACAAATATTGATAAGCTTGGTATGCCCACTCATCATCGCCAAATCCAGGGCCAAAAACTAACGCATCAGCCCATCTAATTCGCTTAGTCAGTTCATTTTCGGTATTCCGCAACTCATCAGCGGTAATACTTTGGCTCATCACTTCTGGGCAAGCGATTTGCAGTGGCACTAGGCTCGTTGGATGGGTTATCCCTGCAGTCAGTCCCGATCCACTGCGCACAGCAGCCGAAGCGCAGAAGCGAATCGCGCCGGACATTCCGAGATTGCCCCCGACGCAAAGCAATTTACCATTATCGCCTTTGTGAGCGGTTGGTTTTTGTGGAGGTAAAAGTCGAGGGATGACTTTGTGATCGATACCTAGTGCACTCTCCTCTTCTATAGAGTCAAACTCTACATTGACGCCCAAGCCACGAAAGTGCAATTCACCCACATGACTTCTCGCCTGGGCCGTCACTAAACCTTGTTTGACACCGATAAAAGTAACCGTGTGGTTTGCGTATATGGCATCACCTAACACAGAGCCAGTGTTAGCGCATAATCCTGAGGGAATGTCGACCGAAATAACCGGACACCGAATTTGGTTAATTTGCTCAATATAGCGGCGATACTCTTTTCTCACTTCACCGCTCAACCCTGTCCCCAGTATTGCGTCGATGATGACATCCGCTTCAAGTAATGCGGTGTTCCAGTCATCCCAGCTGCTGTTTTGGCCATCAACGGTTTGCCAATCTTCGTAAGCACAGCGAGCATCGCCAGTAAGCGAAGAAGTATCTCCAAGCTGAAATACCTTCACATTGATTTGGGCTTGCTTAGCGAGAGAAGCAAAAACATAACCATCTCCACCATTATTGCCTTTACCGCAAACGACCAATACATTCTTTGCTCTGGGGTAGAGATGCAGAAATTGCTCGTAAACGGCCATCCCAGCTCGTTGCATCAAGCTATACATTGAAACGCCAGCCATCTGCGCAGCAATCACTTCACCATTTTTGACTTGTTCTGCTGTATAAAGTTTTAAAGCAAGATTAAAGTCCATAACCACATTCTTCGTCACAAGCACACAAAATAAGTATACAAAAAAGGCACCCAATGTGGATGCCTAATACAATTATTGATGCTGTGAGGGCGCTCTATGGCACACCGTGTCCTTTAGATGCAACCCAAACGCGATACCACTGTTCACGAGTCAACTCGATGTTTAATGCATCAACAGCCGTTTGAACGCGCTCAATCTTACCAGAGCCAATAATTGGGATTGGATTAGAAGGCAGACGACGAACCCAAGCGTAAATCACCTGATCAATACTGGCCGCACCGACTTCCTCACGAATGGCTTCTAGCTCATTACGTACACGAACCGCCTGTTCACTATCGCCGCTGAAAATAGAGCCACCACCTAAGCAAGACCAAGCCATTGGACGGGTGCGCAACATTTGCATCTGATCCAACGTACCATCGTGCGCAACCTCAAAGTTAAGTGGGTTGATTTCCACTTGGTTTGTCACGAGTGGTTTGCCCAAACGCGATTGCAACAACTCAAACTGACGCGGCGTAAAGTTTGAAACACCAAAGTGTTTCACTTTACCCACTTTATGCAGCTCTGAAAATGCTTCTGCCACTTCGTCAGCGTCCATTAAAACGTCTGGGCGGTGAATAAGCAGAACGTCGATTTCGTCTACATTTAAACGCTCAAGTGAGTTGTTCACGGATTGGTAAATGTGCGCAGAACTCGTGTCGTAATGGTTGATTTTACGCTCTGGCGTTTTATCACCACATAAGTTGATATCACACTTGGTTACGATCTGAATGTGTTCACGAACGCTTTTGTCCAACGTTAGTGCTTCACCAAACAGCGCTTCACACTCGTAGTTACCATAAATGTCGGCGTGATCAACCGTTGTAATACCTAGTTCCACATGTTGCTTAAGGAAGGTCAAACGCTCTTGAGCCGTCATTCCCCAATCTACAGCGCGCCAGTATCCTTGAACCAGTTCTGAAAATTCTGGGCCACTTGGTGCAGTCACTACTTTTGCAACCATTGGTTCTCTCCTTTATTTAATCTGCTTTCATCCTAGTCTTGTTTTCGCGCTGTCTCAACGGGTAAACTTTCGCAATTCGAACTGGAGTACGAAATATGTCTTTTGCCCAACGATTATCGACTTTAATTGGCGAAGAAAGCATCAGCGGGTTTGCACGCCGTGTTGAAGTGTCAGAAGCCTTGATTAGAAAATATTTAAAAGGTAGTGAACCGAGCCTAACAAAAGCGAACCAAATTGCGATGCGAGCAAACTGCTCTCTTGAATGGTTGGCTACAGGGTGCGGGTACCTTTATCGCCGCGCTGAAGTGGTGGATTTGGAGGCGTATAAACTCGCTTTTCAACACGTGATGAACGAAACACTGCCAGAAGATGAGCAAGAGATGCATCGTAAACTTATCGCTGGTTACCAATATCTGCGCTCACATAAAAAAGCGGATGGCTTTTTAGATGAGTCTGCAATGGCAACGTTTCTCTCATTGCATCATGAGAACAGAAATCAGCACGAGCCTAAAAGCGCGTAACTCGAAGCGTGATCATGTCACCATCACTAATCAGCGACACAGCCAAACTTGGAGACGCTGATTGAAACTCACTTGATCTTACCCACTGAATTCTCCGATTGGCTTCTGGTGGGTAACGATTCATCATTAAGATGACTTCTTTATCTACATCGTCTGCTGACTTATTTTTCAGCGAGCTAAGCACATCCATTTCTTGATCATCAAAATGGATACTTTTTATTACCAAGCCATCTTTTCTTAAGTTAAGAATTAGGTCATTCCAGCTCTGCCATTGGAATTGCGCCAAAAAAACAAATTCAGCAGTTTCCTGACGTAAAATAACTTCACCGTACAAATGCTGGTGATAGTAGCTAAATTCGTCTAAACAAAGCGTATCAACAGACGGTTCCGAATCGTTCCATTCGGTATCACACCGATACCAAAGGCCACCTTTTTGAACGGTGCTTTTTACCTGAATCAAGGGTTGATCAGACAATACGCCGTGCCACCAATGATTATCCATCGCCAAGGTGGACTGCGGCAATAAAGCACTACAAAAGGAAATTAAGAAAAGGGATAAGAAACGCATTGGGTTTTATCAAGGCAGCAACAGTTGGCAAAACATTAACGTGGAATGAAAAATTATCAAGCAGGGTGCAACAAATAAACTCTAACAATTCAAGATGACAGACATTAAGAAGGCGCACATTTCAAGTGCGCCTCTACCTCGTTACTCAATCGTGAGTGTGCGAATCGGGAAGTCTACAGATGCATCCCAAACTTAAAACGAGGAATTACCGTAGGGTTTGAATCCATCCAAATTGTGAGTAAAACGTCACATCCCTCCTTCTGAAGCAGTCATGTTGCTTTACACTTAAAGCATGGTTCATTTTTCTCAGAAAACAAGCTTTCTCTGTAAAAAAACAACGTGAGATATGAGATCAATAGCACAATATTTGCGAATACTATCGAGTCAGAATCTTTGAGCTACCAATAGTGGAAAGCTAAATTGCAACTTTGCCGATTAGGTCTAGACTCTTCCGGGCGTATAATTTCCTCCGTCCCATCAAACAGAAGCAGGAGAAACCGTTAATGACCAAGAGAGAGAGAATTGTGAAGTCTGTGTTAGCGCACGTGCCGAAAGATGCGATTAACCAGTTTATCTCTCGAGGGTCGACACCAATATCGGTTTTGTTAATGGCCGCTATCGTAGGCATACTTGCCGGCGTTGTCGGAACTTACTTCGAACATGCCGTCCACCTCGTTTCTGAAACTCGTACCGAATGGCTGAAAAGTGAAATTGGTAGCATGTTACCGCTATGGCTGGCAGCCGTACTTATTAGCGCCATGTTGGCTTTTGTTGGCTACTTCCTTGTTCACCGTTTCGCTCCCGAGGCTGCAGGTTCCGGCATCCCTGAAATAGAAGGCGCGATGGACAATATTCGTCCAGTTCGTTGGTGGCGCGTGCTACCAGTGAAGTTTTTCGGTGGTATGGGTGCGCTAGGGTCAGGCATGGTATTAGGCCGTGAAGGTCCAACGGTACAAATGGGTGGTGCTGTCGGTCGAATGGTGACAGATATTTTCCGCGTAAAAGATGACGACACAAGGCACTCTCTGCTCGCTTCAGGCGCGGCAGGTGGCTTGGCCGCGGCGTTTAACGCGCCGTTAGCAGGCATCATGTTTGTCGTTGAAGAGATGCGCCCTCAATTTCGCTATTCATTGATTTCCATTCGTGCGGTGATCATCTCCGCCATCATGGCCAACATTGTGTTTCGGGCGATCAACGGTCAAGATGCGGTGATCACCATGCCTCAGTATCAGCCACCAGCATTACAGTCTCTTTGGCTGTTCCTACTACTAGGGGCTTTGTTTGGTGTATTCGGCGTTATTTTCAATAAACTCATCACCATCGCTCAAGATAGCTTTGTGGCTATCCACAAAAACGATCGTAAACGTTACCTTATTACAGGATCGATTCTAGGTGGTGTATTCGGTTTACTGCTTTTATACGTGCCACAATTGACGGGTGGCGGCATCGCACTCATCCCCGACGTAACCAACGGGAACTACTCCATCACACTGTTAGTGCTGCTGTTTGTTGGCCGTGTTGTAACAACATTACTTTGTTTTGGCTCTGGTGCGCCTGGCGGTATTTTCGCGCCAATGCTTGCTTTGGGTACCTTATTTGGTTATGCATTTGGTGCTAGTGCAGAAGTGCTGCTACCAGCCCTAGATATTGAACCGGGCATGTTTGCGATCGCAGGCATGGGCGCTTTATTTGCAGCAACCGTACGTGCTCCAATCACCGGCATTCTGCTGGTTATCGAGATGACCAATAACTACTACCTTATTTTACCGCTCATCATTACCTGTCTGGGCGCAGTAATTATTGCCCAGTTACTAGGCGGACAACCGATATACAGTCAGTTACTTCGTCGTACGCTTAAAAATGACAAGCTACGTCAACAAGATCTACCAGAAAATCAAGCGTCTTAAGCGTTTAGTCCCCTTTTCGCTCCAAATAATCTTTTATCCGGAAGGGTTGTTTGGAGCCGATTACCTGCTACTTTTACATCTTTTACCAAATATTCGATACCAAACTCACAAAATTGCCATTCTATGATCGTTCCCCTATACCTTTATGAGTAACTACCAATAAAACTTGCTAGTATTCGCGCCTGATAGAGCAATTGTTCCATGACATTTGGCTTTGTTTAACCTGAGCAAAAAATAGACACTGAGATATTTTTTCAGGTAAAACCTTTTCAGAAAGCTAGGTCGGTATTAACGTTTTATACGAATAGAATCATTTCGGAGTAGATTTGAACTGGAGAAGACTTGTACAGTTTTATAGTGTCCCTCCCTCTCAGGCAGCATTGGCACTTGGTATTATTGGTTTAGGTCAAGCCTGGGCGCTTTACGTCCCAGCTATCGGTGAACCGATTCGACCATTTCTCTCGTCACTTGGCGCTCTATTACTTGCTCCGGTGCTGATCAAATATGCGACTAGCCCTCGCTTATTCATCGTCGATATTCGTAATCCATTGAGCGGCAGTTTAATGGCGCCGATGAGCATGGCACTTCTGATCCTGACAGATTACCTTGCTTCTGTGTCACCTATTATTGCTTACCCATTGTGGTTTTTAGCACTTTTGCTCCACTTTTCTATGATGGTGCTCTTTTTCGGCTTTCAGCTCACTAACTTTAAAATGTCGAATATTGTTCCCAGTTGGTTTCTGTACCCTGTGGGGATAATCAGTAGCTCGCTCGCTGGCTCTCAATTCGGGCATAATGTGTTCTCAGAAACCGTTGCGCTAATGTGCATTGGCATTTATTTCTTTATGTTGCCTTTGGTTTTATACCGCTTGGTTTTCTTTGGGTCGTTACCCAGAAAGGCGCGCCCTACTCTGGCGATCATGGCGGCTCCTGTGAACTTGTCACTAGCAGCCTATTTAGTGAACTTCCCTGAGCCAGACCCAATCCTCACAGGAGCGTTAGCGGGTATCGCCATCACAATGACCTTGCTAATTTACCTGTGTTATTTCCGACTACTGCGATTGAAGTTCCAACCGTCTATAGCAGCGGTCACATTCCCGTCGGTTATCAGTGCAATTGCCATGCACCGATTAACCACATTTTTTGCAGAATCACACCCGCAATGGAATTGGCTGCATGATTTTGGCTTTTTAGAGCTAAGTATTGCTACGGTATTGGTCGTGTGGGTGTCGGCAGGCTATGTGAAAATGTACTGGCCAGAAATTGTCAGATCCCGCTCCAAACAAGCATAAAAAAAGGATGGCATCGGCCATCCTTTTTTCTTCAATTCGATTTATCGTAAACCGTGCAGAAATTCGGCACGTGTCGCTGGGTTGCTCTTGAAAATACCGCCCAACGCAGTGGTCGTTGTTTCACTGGTTGCGTCCATAACACCACGTGATTTCACGCAGTAGTGCGTCGCGTCAATCGTCACAGCCACATCGTCAGACTCTAGAAGCGTTTGTAACGCGATAAGAATCTGCTGTGTCATACGTTCCTGAACCTGTGGACGCTGAGCAAAGAAGCGTACAATTCGGTTAATCTTCGACAGGCCAATGATTTTGCCACGAGGAATATACGCTACAGCAGCTTTACCATCTATTGTCACAAGGTGGTGCTCACAAGTGCTGGTCACAGTGATGTCTTTCACACGAACCATTTCACTCACGTTCATCTTATTTTCGATAACAGTGATTTTCGGGAAGTTCGAATAATCCAGACCAGAGAAAATTTCATCCACGTACATTTTTGCAATGCGATGCGGTGTTTCTTCTAGGCTATCATCCGTAAGGTCAAGCTGAAGGAGGCCTAAGATCTCACGCATGTGGTACTCGATCTTTTCCTTTTTCTCTTCACGGCTTACGTTATTAGGACGCATTGGCGTTTCTAATCCACGTTGCTCTAGCGCTTCTTTTACTAACTTCGCTGACTCGCTAAGACCTGACATTACACTTCCTCTTTCATAACTGCCGCTCTCAGATTGAAACACATTTCTCGTTGATTCATTCCGTTTGCGCTTCGGTCGCTCAGTTTAGTGATTTATATCCAAAACACATAACAAAAATAGACTGAGCGGTTTTCTCGACTCCACGAGGACTTTTTACCCCTTTTGGATGGGTGACAAGGATACTCGGATTTTTGAATAATTACATCCATATTTTATCGGTGGGCTTTGTCACTTTATGATAAAGTTGCCTCAAAACATAAGAATATAGGACTATCTCAATGGGCTGCTGCGACGCACCTGGCTTGATGCCAATTGAAGAAGCGATGGAGAAGATGCTATCGCAAATCAAACCAATCCAAACGACTTTGTCTCTGCCACTCGCTGAAGCATTGGGTTATGTACTTGCCGAAGACATTTTATCTCCAATTCACGTACCTCCGTTCGACAACTCCGCAATGGATGGTTATGCAATCCGTATTCAAGATCTTCAAGCGTCATCAACGTTGCCTTTAGCTGGAAAGTCATTTGCAGGCCAGCCATTTGAAGGTGAATGGCCGCAAGGCACGTGTGTTCGCATCATGACGGGCGCACAAATACCGCAAGGCTGTGATGCCGTCATCATGCAAGAAAACACGGAAGTAACGGATTCTGGAATCCTGTTTAACCAAACTGATGTAGAGCCTCAGAACAACATCCGCCCTACTGGTGACGACATCCAGCAAGGTGATATCGTACTCGCCAAAGGCGCACGCCTGACACCTCGCGATATTCCAATGATCGCCTCTTTAGGTGTCAGTCATGTGACTGTCGTGCGTAAACCAAAAGTGGCCTTTTTCTCTACCGGTGACGAGCTAAAACCATTAGGTGAGTCGCTTGAAGCGGGTCAAATCTACGACAGCAACCGTTACGGTATTAAACCTCTGATCGAAAATTTCGGTTGTGAACCAGTAGACCTAGGCATCGTCCCTGATTGTCCAGAAACTCTTAAAGCGACATTTGAGCAAGCACAAACACTGGCGGATGTGGTTGTCACATCGGGTGGCGTGAGTGTAGGTGAAGCCGATTACACCAAAGATATTCTTGAAGAGCTGGGCGAAATCGGCTTCTGGAAACTAGCGATTAAACCGGGTAAACCTTTTGCTTTTGGCAAACTTTCCACAGCTTGGTTCTGCGGTCTTCCAGGCAACCCGGTGTCTTCAATGATGACGATGTATGTTTTGGTTCAACCAATGCTGGCTAAATTAGCCGGGCATACAGAGTGGAAAGAGCCATTATCCATCCCTGCGATCACTAAGACGGCTTTCAAGAAAGTACCTGGACGTGCCGATTACCAGCGCGGGATTTATTCGTTAGAAAACGGTAAGTTCGTTGTAGAAACAACAGGAAACCAAAGCTCTGGTGCATTTCGCTCCATGAGTTTAGCTAATTGCTTTGTTGTACTTGAACGCGAACGTGGCCGAGTTGAAATCGGTGAGACGGTAAACATTCAACTATTCAACTCAACACTTTACTAGGATTGCGCCGTGGATATTCTTTCTGATCAAGAAATGCTGCGCTACAACCGCCAGATCATTCTGCGTCAGTTTGATTTTGACGGGCAGGAAGCACTCAAGCAGAGCTCAGTCCTGATTCTTGGTGCTGGCGGGCTAGGCTGTGCGTCAAGTCAGTACCTTGCGACTGCGGGTGTTGGTAAGCTGACATTAGTTGATGATGACATTGTCGAGCTGTCTAACCTTCAGCGTCAGGTACTGCATCACGATGTCGATATCGGTCGTAACAAGGTTGATTCAGCCCGCGATGCGCTACGAGAGCTTAACCCTCACATCGCCATTGATGCCATTGCCAAGCGTCTTGATGATGCAGAAATGCAATCCCTGATTGAACAACATACGCTTGTTGTGGATGCATCGGATAACGTAGAGACGCGTAACCAGCTTAACCGTCTGTGCTTCGCAACGAAAACGCCGTTAATCTCCGGTGCAGCGATCCGTATGGAAGGTCAGGTAAGCGTATTCACGTACGATGATCCAGCACAACCCTGTTATCAGTGCTTAAGTGCCCTGTTTGGCAGTGATGCTTTAAGCTGTGTGGAGGCTGGGGTAATGGCACCAGTGGTTGGCATTGTCGGCGCAGTGCAAGCGATGGAAGCGATTAAAGTGATCGCCAATTACGGTCGGCCAATAAAAGGCAAAATACTTATACTTGACGCACTAAGCATGTCCTGGCGAGAGATGAATTTAATGAAAATGCCAACCTGCCCGGTTTGTAATTAGCGAGATAACATTCAAAAGCTCAACCTATCGTTGAGCTTTTTGCTATGGGACGAAAGCGATTTTTGCGCAAAGCGGCATCCAACTTTGAACAGACATTTATTTTCCTGTAAAACAGTAAGATTACTCAGGTTTGAATATACGGAACTCAATCTTGGACAATCCCCAAAAATACATTTTGGTTCTAATCAGCTTGACCGCCGTTTTACTGCTTCTCTGGTTAAGCGCTTCAAACACTGAGAGAACCGTGACGGCAACCGTAATAAATAACACGCTAACACAATCTTTAGATGGTCAGCGTCGCTACCTGACTATCAACTCACCCGAGACTGGCCAACAACGCGTTTCTGTTCCAACATCAGTGGTATGCCCTGTCGGTTCGACGGTAACATTAAGCCAAGCCACAGAAACAACCATTGAACAGTCATTCTCATTTGTTCGTTGTGATTAGCGTGTCTCCAGATCATATGGGTATTAATAATAAGGATTTAACGATGCAAACATTGATTGACGCGAAGGAATTAAGTGCCCTATTAGGCCAACCCAATGTGAAAATATTGGACGCAAGCATAAGCTTCCAAATCCCTTCTGAGGGAAAGAAGATCACCGATAAATGGATTCCTGGCTCACTGCGTTTTGACTATGACAACGACTTTTGTCTACCCGATTCCACGCTGCCACATATGATGCCGACTGAAGATGGATTTAATTCCAGCGCACAACAGCTTGGCCTGCATAAAGATGATCTTATCGTCGTCTATGATAATTCTGGAACGCTTGCATCGCCTAGGGCGTGGTGGATGTTCAAAGCGATGGGACACGATAACGTAAAAGTCCTCAATGGCGGATTACCTGCGTGGATAGACAGCGGCTTCCCTGTCGTAGATTCACTTTCAGCACCTTCTGAATTAGGTACATTTGCCGGGACTCTGTTTGAAGAAGCGTTCTTAGACGCGCAAACCGTACTCGAACACTCAAAAAATCAAAGCGCAAATATTATTGATGCACGTTCTAAAGCGCGCTTTTTAGGCGAAGTACCGGAACCACGTGCTGGCCTTCGCAGCGGACGCATTCCAACCTCAATCTGTTTACCATTTCAGGAGCTGATGACGGATGGCCACATCAAACCCGTTTCGGAATTAGAGCAAGTTTTTAGTGATCTTACGATTCAAGATGACCAACGCCTTATATTCAGCTGTGGTTCAGGCGTTACTGCCTGCATTTTGTTGTTAGCCGCGCATCAATTAGGCCTGCGAAATGCGTCTGTGTACGATGGTTCGTGGACGGAGTGGGGTTCAAGCCTTCACTTGCCAATCGAAATTTAGCAAACAAACGAGTCACGAAACTGCATAACAGTGAAAACAAAAACCGCCCTCAAATGACGGCGGTTTTTCTTCTTTTAGATACAAGTAAGATCACTACTTTCTCATCATGATGCCTGAGAAGCGGGTTTTTCCGGCTGACGATAGTTGATCATACAGATCACGACGATCACAGCGAGCGCTACCAATCGGTAAATGTCTGACATAAACAGCACACCTAAAGCCATCGCCAGTAAAACACCACGTTGCCAGTATTGTAATGGTGAGAACAGACGCCCTTCGATACCACCCGCAAAGGCGACAAAAAGGCTGATTGTCGAAATCACACCAATCACAAAGTGCATCGGTTCACCTTCAATCCAGATCAGGCCAGAAAAGGCCATCATTGCCGGAATGAGGAAAAAGCCCTGAGCAAGTTTAAACGCCTGCACCGCAGAACGCATTGGTGATGCATTCGCAATCCCCGCTCCCGCAAATGCAGCCAGCGCAATTGGCGGCGTCACATTTGAAGTTTGCGATAACCAGAAGACGATCATGTGCGCGGTTAGTACTCCCAGGCCAAAGTCCATCAGGGCAGGAACCGCCATAATTGACAGAACGATGTAGGCCGCCGTTACAGGTAACCCCATTCCGAGAACCACGGCAGCAACCGCAATCAAGGCTAATACCGACCACAAGTGGCCGCCCGACATTGCGATCAGGAACTGTGTAAACTGCAGACCAATCCCCGTCTGACCAACGACACCCACCACGATACCAGCGGTTGCACAGGCGACAGAAATAGGGATAGCTAGAAACGCACCTTCTCTCAAGCCTTCAATAAATAGTTTGAGACTGATTCGACTATGCTTACGCGTCATCGCCGCTAACAGGATTGCCACACACCCGAAAACACCAACCAACACTGGAGAGTAGCTCATCATTAGCAGTGCAGTGATCAGAACAAGTGGCAGTAAATAGTGCCAGCCATCTTTCAACACTTTAGAAATCTGCTCAGTTACCGTCATCCCCTGAAGACCTAGCTTACAGGCCATCAGGTGCACATAGAGCAAGGTACAGGCAAAGTACAAAATAGCCGGAGCGATAGAGACCAATAAAATATCGCTGTATGGGATACCGGTAAACTGCGCCATGACAAACGCCCCCGCCCCCATTACCGGTGGCATGATCTGCCCACCAGTCGATGCAGCCGCTTCGATGCCCGCTGCTTGCTCTGGCTTGTAACCGAGCTTTTTCATCATCGGTATGGTTAACGCACCTGTGGTTACGGTGTTTGCGATTGCTGACCCAGAAATGGAGCCGAGAGCCGCAGAAGCAACCACACTCGCTTTCGCCGGACCACCTCGATATTTACCTGCCAGAGCAAATGCCATATCGATAAAAAACTGGCCAGCACCAGTCACCTGCAAAAACGCGCCAAATAAAACGAACATAAACACTACACCAGCGGCAATCGCTAGCGGCGCACCATAAACGCCATTGGTCGAATAGATGTGGAAGCGAACAATCTCTTCTACAGAGAACCCTTTGCTCGCGACGTTATCGGGTAATACATCACCAAACATCGCATAGGCTAAAAACAGTGCTGCTATCACTACCATCACCAGCCCGACAGTACGCCTTGTCGCCTCAAGCAGCATTACGATTAAAACAACGCCCGCCGCTTGTTCCACCGATCCTAAACCATCAAGCAGGAAACTGATGTCATCGTAGTCAAACATGGCAATAGTGGTCGAAGCCCAGCAAGTTAGGGCAACGAGAACAAAATCAATCACTCTTCCCGTCAGGTAAACAGGTACAGAATGTCGGGACTTGAAGGTCGGGTAAACCAAGAAAGCAATCGCTAAGACCCAACTGACGTGAACTGGGCGAAATACTGGCGCCGATAGGCTGGCGACAATCCCCTGCCAAACTTGAAAGACAGATAAAGCGATAGCCGCAACGGCGGCTATCGAAAGTATCACGTCGGTAATTTTCTGGTTACTCGGATGAATCTTACTCATCACTTACTCCATGTAACTTTATCTCAATCCACTTAAGCGCTTGAACATGCGTTCAAATTGAAAACTGACAAGTGCCGCAGTGGATTGGTTTTACTTCTTTAATACGAATTACTTGGTTTGTTCCTGAAAGTACTTCTCAGAACCTGGGTGTAGAGGAACACCGTCAAGTTTGGTCATATTTTCGATGGTGGTGAACTTAGTTACGCCCAATACCTGACGAATCTCATCGATGTGCTCAAACGTCGTTTTTGTCAGTTCATAAGCCATATCTTCGCTCATATTTTTATTCACAACCAAAACGTTCCAAACCGCTGGCACCTTAAATGCAGGCACTTTGTTGTAGGCATCAGCAGGTACGTCAAGCTCTAGATAAGAAGGGTAATCTGCCGCAATTTTCTTCAGCTCTTCATCGCTGAAACTTAGTACACGAATGTCACGAGTCAGAGCAAGTTCAGTGATTGCACCAACACCAACACTACCAACGATGACACCAGCATCAATCTGGTTGTTCGCGATAGCACTAGTGGTCGCAGTGTAGTTCAGAGACTGAGCTTTGATGTCGTCTTCTGTCACACCCAATGTGTTTAGGATATTGATTGCACTAACGCGAGTACCTGAGCCCGGCGCACCAAGAGAAATGCGTTTACCTTTTAGATCGGCAACCGATTTAATGTCTGAGTTTGCAGGAACAATGAACTGCACAGCATTTGGATAAAGTGCAAACAACACCGCAACGTCCATCTTACGAGGGAACGGTTTCGTGCCTTCATACGCTTGCAGCACAACGTTGCCTTGAGCAATACCAGCAAGCTGTTTATTGGTAGAGACTTTAATGGTGTTTTCAACAGAGGCCGCAGTCACTTCTGCGCGCATATTAAAGTCCTGGAGATTCTCGCTCCAAATCTTAGCCAACATGCCACCTAGCGGGTAATAAGTACCACTTTGACTACCGGTACCAATAGTGTAATTTTCCGCCATCGTTGATGCTGAAAATACGACAGCAAGTGCCACTAGCCCATTCCTTAGTGCTTGGTACATAAATGCTCCTTGTTCTTTTAGATTGATTGTTATAGCCAAATAACCTTGAGATCTTTGAGTCGCAGAAACGGCAACGCTCTGACCCTGTTTCTTGAAGTCATTTGGATATACTTCATAAAGTTATGGTGTGCTCAGGGAGAAATAGCAAACGAGAATGAGATGAAATGAGAGCTTTGTGCGCTATTTGTGTGCCACTCAGAAACGGATTGAAACTTTCCCTGTACTTTATCGCAGTCAGAATGCGTGGGAGAACACGACGACTAACCTGACTGAGTTCGCAACAAAACAATGAAAATTGTTCTTCTTCCAACCATGGAGAACTGCGAGTGCGGGCTAATATTTATATACTTTGCTTCAATTTGCAATCATTAAAAATGCACACTGCAACAAGAATTATGTGATCAGAAAGGAGATAACCAGGGTGATAAAATTGAACAAGTCATATTTAAAATCAATAAATTACTATTGAATTATTATTTTAACGGATCACTAGAACAAACCGTAAATTCCGGTTTATTTAAAAAGCACAAGTGAATATAAAATCATCACCAGCGAATAGAAAAGTGTCTTATTCATGACTTCCTCCGAGCTAATCGGGGTCCAATGGGGCGCGAGGAATGCTTTAAACTAATACTTTAAATTTAGGAAGGAAATCAGGCTGCGAGTGATTTCTAAACACTCGCAACCGTATTGCATTAATTGCACATTATTCGTACTAAATATCCGATACTGTTTTGCCGTTCATTTGCTCATCTAGGTTGAGTACCGTTAATGCATTACTCACGCTAGTGGCAATAACGTCAATCGCGCCAGTTCTTAAAGCTCCGAGTAATGCCAAAGGTTTACTGTTCTCGGCAGCAATGGCAATCACTTCAGAAACGGAGCGAAATTCATCAATGCCAAGACCGATAATACGGTCGCTCATCACCGTCTTTGCGGATACGCCATTAATATCGAAAAAATCGTACCCCGCGAAATCTCCAACGACACCTTGCATCATTCGCGACTGCACGACTTCTTCTGCCGTAAACCAACCGAGATCGACCATATAGCTGTTTTCACTCATGTCGCCGATTCCAACCAGAGCCACATCGGCTTTACGCGCGAGGTCCAGAGTCTGCTTAACCGTCGCGTTTTGCATGAAAGCAAGTTTCTGCTCCCGGTTTTCTGCATAGGCTGGTGCATATAGCGTTTCTGATGTGCCGCCGTAGCTTTTGGCGAACTGACGGCAAATATGGTCAGCGTTAAACATGCCTCCACGTGGGTGAATACCGCCGATACCACAAACAAACTTAACGTCTCTTTGAGGGATAACGCCTACGTGATGCGCGACTGCAGACACATTGCGCCCCTGACCCACCGTCACTACAGTACCATTTTGTAGCGTGCTCGCCATGTATTTAGATACCAGCCCAGCGACTTGTAACCTTTGCTGCTCTTCGCTTGGCTGATCTAAAGCCACCAAGGCGCGCTTCACACCAAAACGTTCGATCAGCCTTTGCTCAATCTTAGCGCTAAATACCGGGTGATATTTAACTGTGATCTCCACGATGCCTTCATCTCTTGCTTGCTTTAGCATACGTCCCACTTTCGCGCGGGAAACAGCAAACTTTTTCGAGATCTCTTCTTGTGTTGCCCCATCTTGGTAGTAAGCAACCGAAATCTCAGTCAGAAGATCGGTACTTTCATCAGATACATCGTTAATAGATTTACTCATATTCAACCTGATTTGTATTTTATCTGTGCCCTTCACTCGAGCAAATACTCAACGCCATTACAAGCGCTCACGAGCGTAGCATATGTCACACCCGCCCTTCACTTCAACATTTGCTCATCACAAAAACAAATTCTCAGATTAAAATAGGGCTTCGTTAATACCCTTAAAAGCCATGTGCTATATGGGCAAACGTTTATCTCGATAATAGTGGGCCAAGGCGGGAAAAAATAATTGATGAATGTCACTTTCCCCCCAGATCAACAATTGACTTTTCGCACAGATCAGATAATTATGGAGGCATCATTTACTCAGAGTTAGAGCAAATGTTCACAACAAATGTTCAAACGCTGAAAAGTTAAAAGTTAGTGAGCAGAACAGATTTCTACTTCCGCTGGCTAACGCGCTTGCAAATGCACTTTTCATACTGACAGCAAAGTATGAGCCCAATGAAATAGGATGATCGGAATGAGCAACAAATTAGAGCAACTTCGTAAACTGACGACTGTAGTCGCTGACACTGGTGAAATCGATGCAATCAAAAAATACCAGCCAGAAGACGCAACAACTAACCCTTCTCTGATTCTGAAAGCCGCTCAAATTGCTGAGTACGCTCCTCTAATCGATGCTTCAATCGAGTATGCAAAATCACAGAGCGACGACAAAGCTCAACAAGTTCAAGACACTTGTGACATGCTTGCTGTAAACATCGGTAAAGAAATCCTGAAAACTATCCCTGGCCGTATCTCTACAGAAGTTGACGCACGTCTTTCTTACGATATGGAAGGCAGCGTAGCAAAAGCACGTCAGCTAGTTAAAATGTACAACGATGCTGGCATCGCTAACGACCGCATCCTTATCAAACTGGCTTCTACTTGGGAAGGTATCCGCGCTGCTGAAATCCTAGAGAAAGAAGGCATCAACTGTAACCTGACGCTTCTATTCTCATTCGCTCAGGCTCGTGCATGTGCTGAAGCTGGCGTATTCCTAATCTCTCCATTCGTTGGTCGTATCATGGACTGGTACAAAGCGAAGGAAGGTCGTGACTTCGAAGCTTCAGAAGATCCAGGCGTACTATCTGTATCTAAGATCTACAACTACTACAAAGAGTACGGCTACAACACAGTAGTAATGGGCGCAAGCTTCCGTAACATCGGTGAAATCCTAGAACTAGCAGGCTGTGACCGTCTAACTATCGCTCCAGCTCTACTTGCTGAACTAGAAGCGGCTGAAGGCGAAGTTGTTGAGAAGCTAGTTGACTCTAAAGGCACTCAAGAGCGCCCAGCGCCAATGACTCATTCAGAGTTCCTATGGGATCACAACCAAGACCCTATGGCAGTGGAGAAGCTTGCGGAAGGTATCCGTAACTTCGCGATTGACCAAGGTAAACTTGAAGACATGATCGCAGCTAAGCTGTAATTACACAGAATCACAAAAGGGGAACGTTTGAGTTCCCCTCTTAATTTTCCTTTCCTAGAATTAAATTTATTCGGTAACTATTATGGATCGTAAACATCTTGCCAATGCAATCCGCGCACTAAGCATGGATGGTGTTCAACAAGCTAACTCTGGCCACCCAGGTGCACCTATGGGTATGGCTGACATCGCTGAAGTTCTTTGGCGCTCTCACCTAAACCACAACCCATCTAACCCTGAATGGGCAGACCGCGACCGTTTCGTTCTTTCAAACGGCCACGGCTCAATGCTGATCTACTCTCTACTGCACTTGAGCGGTTACGAGCTATCTATCGACGATCTGAAAAACTTTCGTCAGCTTCACTCTAAGACTCCAGGTCACCCAGAGTACGGCTACGCGCCAGGTATCGAGACAACAACTGGTCCTCTAGGCCAAGGCTTCACTAACGCAGTTGGTATGGCAATGGCTGAAAAAGCACTTGCTGCACAGTTCAACAAAGAAGGCCACGACATCGTTGACCACTTCACTTATGCATTCATGGGTGACGGCTGTCTGATGGAAGGTATCTCGCACGAAGCATGTTCTTTGGCGGGCACACTAGGCCTTGGCAAACTGATCGCATTCTGGGATGACAACGGCATCTCTATCGATGGTCACGTTGAGGGCTGGTTCTCTGACGATACACCTAAGCGTTTTGAAGCGTACGGCTGGCACGTAATCCCAGCGGTAGACGGTCACGATCCTGAAGCAATCAACGCAGCAATTATCGCAGCTAAAGCAGACCCTCGTCCGACACTAATCTGTACTAAAACTATCATCGGTTTCGGTTCTCCTAACAAGTCAGGCTCACACGACTGTCACGGCGCGCCTCTAGGTGCAGAAGAAATCGCAGCAACACGTAAAGAACTAGGTTGGGAGTACGGTCCTTTTGAAATTCCGCAGGAAATCTACGCAGAATGGTCAGCGAAAGAAACAGGCGCAGCTAAGGAAGCAGCGTGGGACGAGAAATTTGCAGCTTATGAAGCAGCATACCCTGAGCTGGCAGCTGAATTTAAACGCCGCGTAAACGGTGAACTGCCTGCAGAGTGGGAAGAGAAAGCGAACCAAATCATTGCTGATCTTCAATCAAACCCAGCAAACATTGCGTCACGTAAAGCATCTCAAAATGCGCTAGAAGCGTTTGGTCAAATGCTTCCTGAATTCATGGGCGGCTCTGCTGACCTTGCACCTTCTAACCTGACTATGTGGTCTGGCTCTAAGTCTCTTGAAGCGAATGACTTCTCAGGTAACTACATCCACTACGGTGTGCGTGAGTTTGGCATGACAGCGATCATGAACGGTATCGCACTACACGGCGGTTTCGTTCCTTACGGTGCAACGTTCCTAATGTTCATGGAATACGCTCGTAACGCAATGCGTATGGCTGCTCTGATGAAAGTTCAGAACATCCAGGTTTACACGCACGACTCTATCGGTCTTGGCGAAGATGGCCCAACTCACCAACCAGTTGAGCAAATGGCTTCTCTACGTCTGACTCCAAACATGAGCACATGGCGTCCATGTGACCAGGTTGAATCAGCAGTGGCTTGGAAACTGGCTATCGAGCGTAAAGATGCACCAACAGCACTTATCTTCTCTCGTCAGAACCTAGCACAACAAGAGCGTACTGCAGAGCAAGTTGCAGACATCGCGAAAGGTGCTTACACCCTGAAAGATTGCGAAGGCAAGCCAGAGCTTATCCTTATCGCAACAGGTTCAGAAGTTGAGCTAGCGGTTGAAGCAGCAGCGCAGCTAACTGCAGAAGGCAAGCAAGTACGTGTTGTTTCAATGCCATCAACCGATGCATTCGACAAACAAGACGCCGCTTACCGTGAAGCAGTACTGCCATCAGACGTTACAGCGCGTATCGCTATCGAAGCGGGCATCGCAGACTTCTGGTACAAGTATGTAGGCTTCGGCGGCAAGATCATCGGTATGACTACCTTCGGTGAATCTGCACCAGCAGGCGAACTGTTCAAGATGTTCGGTTTCACTACAGAAAACGTAGTAAACACAGCGAAAGAATTGCTTGCTTAATCAAAGATTAGCTTTCAAGCAATTGGTATAAAAACAGAGCCCCGCTAATACAGCGGGGCTTTTTATTGTCTGAATAAACGAGAATTCTTACGACGGCTTATCTTCAAATCGAAGCGCCAGTTGATAGAAATCTTTGACCTGCTCTTTTAGCTGCAGGCTGTTTTTCTCCACAGAATGAGTCGCCGCCAGGTTTTGCTCCGC
The DNA here is from genome assembly GCF_003443775.1 of Vibrio sp. dhg. NCBI lineage: Bacteria > Pseudomonadati > Pseudomonadota > Gammaproteobacteria > Vibrionales > Vibrionaceae > Vibrio > Vibrio sp. dhg. The sequence continues at coordinate 777,132 of NZ_CP028944.1, forward strand.
CGTCGAGGCGATAGACTGGATATGCAAGTTCACGTCACTCGCCAGTTTTAACTGATTATCCGCGGTCTGAGCCACATCAACCATTAAGCCGCTCATGGTCTGCATCATCTGTTCGACTTCCGATAGACGTACCGTACTTTGTTTTGCAACTTCAGAACACGTATCCGTCTGCTCTTTATTCGCCAAAATGTCTTGTTGCCAGCTATGTATTGTCGACAACATGGTAGAGATGGATGCCTGTATTTGCTCGGTTGCATTAGAAGTACGGCCAGAAAGTGCTCTTACTTCATCCGCTACTACGGCAAAGCCTCGACCTTGCTCACCCGCTCTTGCTGCTTCAATCGCCGCATTTAATGCCAGCAAATTGGTTTGATCAGCGATGCCACCAATTTCTTCCATCAAGTGACTCACTTTTTGTGCCTGATCACTTAATTTATACGTCGTTTCAGTGGCTTGCTCAGCTTGTAAACTCAGCTGGGTCAAATTACTGTGGGTCTGAATGATGGTCTCTTTTGCCATCAAACACGATTTTAGCGTGTCATCAATCAATAGATGTGCATCATTGGTTGTGGATGAAGCAGAGTTTGCCGAGATCTCAACCTCTTGCATGGCATCTCGGACTCTATGGATATCGATATTTTGCTGATTGAGCGCATCATGCACTTCAGCCGTTGTCTGGCTGAGATCTTCGGCGCACTCTTGTAACGGTAAAGCGGAGTCTGTCATACGCCCCAGCACTGTTCGAATACGAGCTGACAGCATTTTGATATGGAAATCCGCTATAGAGAACGCGCTATCACCCGAGTATATGAGCCTACTAACACTGTCGTACTGCTTTTGTAATTTTTTAAGTTGTTGAGGAGTATCAATCAATTCTTGGCGAAATAGCAGGGCTAACACACCAGCTGGCAAGAGACTGGCGATCCAAGCTAAAGGGCCTTCAGCAGACAGAGCGTAAGCAGCGCCTGGGGCGCTCAGAGCACCAAGCAAAATAGCGTAGCGTAACGATTCATTGATCTTTAAAGACCAAGTTCGACCGGATTTCTCTGCCGCTTTCATACTCTTATAAGCTTTAGCAGCAATATCAACCCATTCACGTTTTGGCTTAACACGAACAGACTGGTAGCCTACGACCTGATTATGTTCATATATTGGCGTAACATAAGCATCAACCCAATAATATCCACCAGATTTAGTACTGTTTTTGACCATGCCACGCCACGCCTTACCTTGCTTAAGACGAGCCCACATGTCACCAAACGCCCCTTTTGGCATATCGTTATGACGCACGATGTTATGATTTTGGCCGATCAACTCTTCATTTGTATATTCTGCAACACGACAAAATGCGTCGTTACAGTAAGTGATAACACCTTTCAAATTCGTAGTTGATACCAGTTCCTCAAACTCTCCGACCAGAGTCTCCTGAGTTTTGTTATTTGAATTGACTGACATAGACAATGCTTCTCACATTTTTAGTTATCATTCGGTAATAATTTGTTGAGCTATTACGAAGTATTTGATTCACGACCCTCTACGGGTAACTCTTTAACGGCAAGTCCTCACTTTTCTTAAGAGTAAACACAGAGAAATTTACGCAATTGCATGCACTCAAAGGACTGGCCAAGCCTTTAAGAAAACACAGGCGCTAAGCAGTTTTTACGCGGGAATAACCAAACTGCATGTGGATTCAGATCGGTATGTCTGTCAGCAAAAAATAAAAAGAGCCAGAGGCATCGACCTCTGGCTCTTTATAAGTATATATGGTTAAGAAGTGTTACTTATTGCGACGCGCTTTCACTGCATCTGAAAGCTGACGTAACACAACTTCAGTGTCTTCCCAGCCGATACATGCATCAGTGATAGACTGACCATAAGTTGCAGCCTTACCATCAACAAGATCTTGGCGACCTTCTACCAGATGCGATTCAATCATCACACCAAAAATAGCATCTTCTCCACCAGCAATCTGCTCTGATACATCATCCGATACCAACATCTGACGCTTGAACTGCTTTGAGCTGTTAGCGTGGCTGAAGTCGATCATCACTTTCTTAGGCAGACCTGCTGCATCTAGCTCATCTTTAATTTGGGTAACATGAGCCGCGCTGTAGTTTGGTTCCTTACCACCGCGCAAAATAATGTGACAATCAGGGTTACCTGCGGTTTCAACAATCGCAGAGTGGCCGTATTTGGTTACCGATAAGAAGTGGTGAGACGCACTTGCCGAACGAATTGCGTCAGTCGCAATCTTGATGTTTCCGTCAGTACCGTTTTTAAAGCCAACCGGACAGGACAAACCTGAAGCTAATTCGCGGTGTACCTGTGATTCTGTCGTACGTGCACCTATCGCGCCCCAGCTAATAAGATCAGCAACGTATTGAGGCGTGATCATGTCAAGGAACTCACTGGCTGTTGGTAATCCCATATCAGTGAGGTCAAGAAGCAGTTTACGTCCGATACGCAGACCATCGTTCAGTTTGTATGTGTCATTAAGGTACGGGTCGTTAATAAGTCCTTTCCAACCTACGGTCGTACGTGGCTTTTCAAAGTAGACTCGCATCACAACTTCTAACTGCTCACCTAGCTCGTCGCGAAGTACTTTCAGCTTTTTACCGTATTCAACAGCAGCTTGCGGATCATGGATCGAACATGGGCCCACGATAACAAGCAGTCTGTCGTCTTTTCCTTCCAAGATGTTATGAATAGCATTACGACAATCAAAAGTAGTTGAAGCAGCGGTTTCAGTGGTTGGAAATTTCTCTAAAACTGCAACAGGTGGCAACAGTTCTTTTACTCTATTTATTCTTACATCATCAGTTTGAAACATTACTTCTACATCCTGGTTGTTGTTAATGACCCAGCTTTTTGCTTACTAAGAGCATTGCAATATTGTTCATAAAGCAAGCAGCAACAAGGGCTGTGGTTCATTTTTGACTTTCGATGCAAGTAACTTATCGGCTTAGCCGTAGACTTTCAATCACTTTTTGCAAATAAATGCAAACAATCCACCAGTGTTAAATAACAAACACAGTGTAAATTTTTATTTACGGAAAAAAGTTCAAAATTATCATATATTTTCTTATACCTTTAAAAATCTTTACTACAATGTAAGAAATATCAGAAGTTTGTGAGGTATTGAATACAGAAAAGTATAGCTAGTTCTTATATTTTGTTGCTTGATATGAAATGAATTAACTAATAAACTAATTTCCTATAATAACTGGTTTTTTCTTTAATTTTGATAACACGACGTATAAATTAATATGCAATCAATACAAGGAAACATTATGAACAAAGTAGCAATTGCAGTAGCAGCGGTGGTAGCTGGTGGTAGCGCTCTTTTGAACACTGCGCAAGCTGAAATGTATATCGGGGGCAAAGTGGGCATGAGTACACTCGATGATGCTTGCTATCTAAACAGCCCTTGTGATGATGAAGCATTCGCGGCCGGAATGCACGTTGGCTATGGCTTTAATGAATATTTTGATCTTGAATACGGTGTAGACTTCCTAGGTAACTACGAAGCTAACTTCAAGACAGCTGCAGGCGCTGATACTATCGATGGCGACCTGTGGGCAATGACTCTTGCACCTAAGTTAAACCTACCTCTTTCAGACGATTTTAACTTGTTTGCTAAGATCGGTGGTGCTTACATGATGTCTGGTGACGAAAAAGATTTCGTTCCAACAGGCTCGCTAGGTGCTGAATACGCTCTAAACCGCAACCTAAGCCTACGCGCTGAGTACCAACGTTACCAAGATATGTCTGATGACGTATGGGACGATATGGACGCAAACTTCTTCTCTGTTGGTGTTAACTACACATTCGCAGCTGCTCCTGTAGTCGCGGCCGTAGTTGAGCCAGAGCCAGAGCCAGAACCAGTAGCAGTTATGAAAACTCACAAAGAAGAGTACGGTTCAGGTACGTTTGAGTTTGATAGTGCAAAACTTACACCTGAAGCTACTGGACGTCTTGACAACTTCGTTGAACACTTGAACGAATACCCTCAAGCTAACGTAGAGATTACAGGTTACACTGATAGCTCAGGTCCAGCAGCATACAACCAAAAACTGTCTGAGCGTCGTGCTCAAGCGGTTGCTGATTACCTAACAGCAGCAGGTATTGATGCAGGCCGTCTGACTGTGTCTGGCATGGGTGAAGAAAACCCAGTAGCTGACAACAGCACTAAAGAAGGTCGCGCTCTAAACCGTCGTGTTGAAGTTGTGGTTCCAGAATTCGAGTACGAAGTAATCGAAATGGTTCAACCATAAGCTCAGTGATATCAGTATATTGATTGACAAAAGGGGTGCAAACGCACCCCTTTTTAATGGCAATCACACAATATACAAATGGCTAACGGTTAAGCTTCTCATTTATTTACGGTTTAGCGAAGAATACCAGCTCATCACCGTCGACCATGACACAATCCATCCCTGCCGCATGTGCAGCTCGCTTACCCAACTCCGTATCTTCAAAAACTAGGCAACCTGACGCATCTAAACCGAGTTGTTCTGCCGCCATAAGAAATGTGTCTGGAAACGGCTTATGATTTTCAACATCTGTAGCAGTAACGACTGTATCCAGCTTGTCTAACAGACCCGCATGACTGAGTAAACGCATCGCACTGTCGCGTTGGCTCCCCGTCCCTACTGCGATTTTTTTAAAACCGCGATACTCTTCTAACACGACGTTAGTACAAGGGATAATCTCACCGTGCAATTCCATCGCCGAGAAGGTTTCCATCTTAAACTTAGAAACTTGCTTAGGGTCAAGTGATAACCCATGTTTGTTATTTAATTCGATGACAATCTTAAAGCTCGGCATACCACCTAAACTATGGAACCAATCCTGACAAAATGGAAAATCGAACCGGTCGGCGGTTGCTTGCCAAGCAGCAAGATGGGCCGGCATCGTATCAAGCAAGGTACCATCCATATCGAAGATGAACCCCTGATATGACCTGAAATCAATCGTGCTCATGTCTTTTCTTCTATTCTTACATCTGTAATGTTAATTTATCAGCTCTTTCAATCGTCCCTATCGGCATTCTCTTATCATGCTCAAAATTTCGAACTCCGTCACACTTCAGGAATGGGAAATCCAGTTATCCCCAATAAGAGCTCAAGGAAATGGTGGGCAGAACGTTAATAAAGTAGCGACTGCAATTCATTTGCGCTTTGACATACGTCACTCAACTTTACCGGAGTTTTACAAAGAGCGATTACTCGCGCTTTCAGACAACCGTATCACAAAAGATGGCGTGATTATTATTAAGGCACAACAGTTTCGCACGCAGGAACAAAATAAAGAAGACGCTCTGAATCGGCTGCAAGAACTGATTGAATCTGCTGCTATACAAAAGAAGAAGCGCATTAACACTAAACCGACTCGCGCTTCACAACGTCGTCGCCTTGACAGTAAAAACAAGCAGGGCACTAAAAAGCAGCAACGTAAGAAAGTACAGTATTAAGCAAAAGCAGATAACAAAGTAAAAATTTCATCTTCATCTCACCGGCAGCTCAATACGCCCGAGCAATTTTTCAGGAAAAAACAATATGACTATTCGGCAAAAACTCTACTTCCTAGGAGCTATCGCCATTTTAGGCATTGTGACCCTTTTGGGTACCTCATCTCATTTCGCCAACCAGAGTAATGAACTTAACCACGCCATTAAGCATGTGGGTGATTTGGAAATTCGCTTATTAAATTTGCGACGTAATGAGAAAGACTTTCTTCTTCGTAGCGATTTAAAGTACTTAGAAAAATTTAACGACAATGTTGACCTATTTATCCAACTTGAAGAGGAACTTGCTGAAATACTGACGCATTATGACCTCCCATCAAGTCATCAGCTAAGAACAGACCTGCTGGCTTACCAAAGAGGGTTTCAGACTCTGGCATCCGCTTCTCAACAATATGGTCTTAACAGTGAAAGTGGACTTTTAGGACGATATGAACCGCTATTGCTCGATGCGAAAAAACTTGCCGACCACCAGCAGATTCTGGCACTTATTCATTTTGATAACGCGGTAAAGGCAGGTCAATTCGAACCTAACTCGCTAGGTGGTATTGATGCACCGGAACTGATGAAGGTTGCAAAGCAACTTGCGAATCAGAAACAAATCAACGGGGTCGCTTACAACAAAGGATTACTTGGTGAGACTCGAGCACTCTCTCATGCAGTAGAAACGCAGTTCGATACTTTCTCGTCGATGATTGATTCTGCAGCCACTAAGCGCGAAGAGAGTATGAGCACCATTAAGCAAGTCATTACGGCTCTGGTACTGATCGTTCTATTTGTGCTTATCTGGCAAATATCTCGATCAATTAACGTTCGCGTAAGTAGCCTATTAACAACAATAAAGACCATCAGCGAGAGCAACGATATATCAATACGCTCCGGTCTGGCGGGTAGAGATGAATTGTTTGATATCAGCCATCACCTTAATGATCTGCTGGAAAAACTTGAGCGTTTAATTCAGAACACGCAAGAGAAGTCGATGCAACTGACCGCAAGCACCGACAATATGCACCGTGAACTTGAAGGCGTCATGGAGCAATTTCACACTCAAACCGATCACACCGCCTCTATGGCGACAGCAGTTCAACAGATGGTCGCGACCATCGGTGAAATATCGGAAAGTACGTCTGTTGCGGTAGAAGGCGTTCATCAAGCCGCCAACAATGCAGAGCAAGGACGTACAGTCGTCGAAGCCACTGTGACGAATATTGGCCAGCTGAGTGGCATTTTATCTAACAGCCAACAATCTATCAGCTCTTTAAATCAGCATGTCGCTAAGATTGGAGGCGCGGTAAATATCATTCAGGAAATCGCAGAACAAACTAACCTGCTCGCGCTTAATGCAGCTATCGAAGCTGCGCGTGCTGGTGAACAAGGTCGCGGTTTCGCCGTGGTTGCTGATGAAGTTCGAGCACTGGCCAGTCGTACGCATCAATCTACTGAAGAAATAACGCGAGTGGTCACCGATATTCAGGTGCAAATGTCGGCCGTCGTGTCCGATATCGACCAATGTAACGATCAAGGGCAACAAACGCTGAGTGCTTCTGAGCAGCTGGACGCTAGCCTGCAACAAATTATCACTGACATGCATACGATTCAGGGGAACTCAGAGCGAATTGCTTCTGCGATTGAGGAGCAAGGTATTGTGATGAATCAGGTTAGCGACTCAATCAATGAGCTCAATGTGATCTCAGAAAATAATATGCAATCAGCAAAAGAGTGCTTACTGGAAGTAGATTCCGTCTCGGCTCAAGCTCATGATATGGATGATGCCGTTGCAGAGTTTAAAACTCGCGTCGCCTAATCCGCTAAGATAGTTCCAAATAAAAAGCCCGAAGTGCATGACACTTCAGGCTTTTTCATTTAAAGGGCGATGACCAACATTTGATCATCACTACTCATCATCAAGAGGGACCATTTTAGTATTGCCGCCATGCACCTTCTCACGCTGTTTCTGAACCAGAGCATAGAAACCCGGGATCAGGAATGTACCTGCAAGAAGCACACATAGCAGGCCACCAATCAGGGAAATGCCCAAAGAGTTCTGACTCACATGCCCGGCACCAGCAGCAAAAATCAATGGGAAAATACCTAAGATAAATGACCACGACGTCATGTTTACCGCTCTGAAGCGCAATGTACCACCCTTCACCGCCGCACTATCGATGTCCACATCTTTTTCTTCGCGCTCTTGCTTTGCGAACTCCACAATCAAGATCGCGTTCTTCGCGGCTAAGGCTATCAGCAGAACCAGACCAATCTGTGCATACAAGTTCAACGGCGTTCCAGTTAAGTTCAGTGCGAGGAACGAACCGAGTGTCGCAACTGGCACGACGAGAATAATAGCCAGCGGGATACTCCAGCTCTCATACTGTGCCACCATGAACAGGTAAATGAAGATCAGTGCCAATGCAAATGCGTAAATCGCCTGATTGCCAGCAAGCACTTCCTGATAAGCCATACCCGTCCACTCATAGGTGTAACCTTGAGGCAGAACCTCTGCCGCGACACGCTCCATGGCTGCGATCGCGTCACCACTTGAATAACCCGGTGCTGGTTGGCCTTGAATAATCGCGCTGCGGTACATGTTGTATCGCCATGCAACATCTGGCTCAAACACCTGCTCATAACTAACCAGTGTGCTTAGCGGAACCATATCTCCACCAGCCGTACGCACGTGGAAACGTTCTAAGTCCTGCATACTGCTACGATGCTGGCTGTCCGCTTGCATGGTCACTCGGAAGTTCTTACCAAACATGGTGAAGTCATTCACATACAAACTGCCTAAGTTGCCTTGCAGTGTCTGGAAGATTGAGGACAATGAAATACCGAGTTGCTGCGCCTTTTCACGATCAATATCAACGTAGTAATGCGGCACATTGGCACGGAATGTACTGAAGGTATAAGCAATTTCCGGCGCTTGGTTTGCCGCCTGAATCATCTCACCCATCACCATGGACAAGTCGGTACGGCTGCGTCCCAAGGTATCTTCCAACACAAATTCAAAGCCCGACGCAGCTCCCATACCCGGAACCGCAGGAGGCCCCATCGCAAACACTACTGCCTGTGGTAATTTCATCGCAGCAAGACCGTTGATACGGTCAGCAATGCTATTTGCAGAGTGGTCACCATCTAAGGCGTTTCGCATCTCCCAGTCGTGCAATTTAATGAACATCGAAGCGCCATTTGAAGCGGCAGCTCCCGTCATGAATGAATAACCGTTTGCGACAGTCACACCGTCAACACCAGGTTCCTGCTCTACCATTTGCATTAGCTCACGCGTTACCTCTTCAGTACGAGACAATGACGCAGAATCTGGTAGTTGAACATTCACCAGCAAGATCCCTTTATCTTCCTGAGGAACAAATGCAGTGGAGGTTGTCTTGGCAAAGAAAGATACCGCCGCAACTGCAACAATAAAGAAAGTCACGAGCAACAGTGATTTCTTCACCAGGAAGCCTGCAATCTGACCATAGCCTTTGGTCACACGCTCTAGACCACGGTTAAAGGCCTGGAACCAGTTTGCCGTATTGCCACCACCTTGCTTTAGCACCAATGAACATAACGCAGGTGAAAGAGTTAACGCATTAATTGATGAAATCACTACCGAGATACAGATAGTCAGCGCGAACTGACGATACATGATACCGGTAATACCAGGTAGCATTGCCACCGGAAGGAACACGGCAAGAAGCACTAAGGTTGAGGTAATGATTGGCCCAGTTACCTCTTTCATCGCAAGCAGAGTGGCTTTACGCGGTGAAATGGTTGGATCCTTCGCCATGGTCGTATCCACGTTTTCGATAACCAAGATAGCGTCATCCACCACGATACCAATCGCAAGAATCAAACCAAACAGAGTAACAGTATTAATGGTAAAGCCTGTTACTTGCATGATCGCAAACGTACCGATCAACGACACAGGAATCGCGACCACTGGAATCAACGTGGCACGCGCACTGCCTAAGAACAGATACGTAACAGCGATAACCAATAAAATCGCTTCTATCAGTGTTTTGACGACCCCCTTAATTGACTCAGAAACAAACACCGTTGTGTCATAACTGGTTTCGTACGTCATGCCCTCTGGGAAGTCTTTACTCAAACGCTCAAGCAGTTCCATTACCGCTTGGCCACTTTCCAGCGCATTGGCATCTGACTGAAGGGACAACGCAACGATAGACGCGTCTTGACCACGGAACTGACCATTACCGTCGTAGAACTTTTTACCCAGTTCCACACGAGCGACATCTTTTAAGTAAACGGTTGAACCATCGGAATTGGCACGAAGTATGACATTTTCAAACTCGCTAACACTCTCTAAACGACCTTTTGTCACTAGGTTGAACTGTACTTCTTGCGGGTTATTGTATGGCGCGGCGCCTACTCGACCAGCCGCGACCTGAACGTTTTGCTCGGCCAACGCAGAATACACATCTGATGTTGTCAGCTTGAGATTGGCCATTTTTTCAGGGTCCAACCAGACTCGCATCGCGTATTCACCGCCGCCAATCACGTTAACTTCACTGATCCCTTTAGCGCGGGCAAGCTGATCTTTTACATTCAAGTTAATGTAGTTGATCAAGAACTGGTCGTCATACTTGCCGTCTGGAGAATAGAAGTTCAGTACCATCAGAAGATCAGGCGAACGCTTTTTAACCGTCACGCCTACCATGCGTACTTCTTGTGGTAATTTGGACTCAATCTGCGATACTCGGTTCTGAACGTTAACTTGCGCCATGTCGGGATCGGTTCCGACATCGAAAGTGACGTTCAAACTGTAAGAGCCATCGTTGGCACTTTTCGAAGACATATAAATCATGTCTTCTACACCGTTCACAGAGGTTTCTATCGGATCTGCAATCGCTTGTTCGACAACTTCAGCACTGGCTCCAGTGTAGTACGCCGACACGCTAACCGAAGGTGGGCTGATTTGTGGGTATTCTGCAACTGGCAGGATGGCTAATGAGATAGCCCCTGCCAAGGTCAAAATAATGGAAATGACCAGAGCAAACTTAGGTCTTTGTATAAAGAAACGACTTAGCATTCTGCCCCCTACTGCTTATCTTCAGTCGGAGTTTGAATACTCACTTCTACGCCATTGCGAACACGCTGTAAGCCCTGTGTGATCACCGAATCGTTTTGATCCAGACCAGCACGGATAATGATCCCTTGCTCTACTTGCGGCCCCAGCACAACGTTACGTCGCTCAGCCACATTACCTTCAGTGGTGATCATTACAAAATCTCCCTCCAGATCCGTTTGTACCGCGCGACGTGGCACGACAATCACATCTTTTGTGTTCTTATCGCGCAAGTTCACTTTGATGTGCTGACCCGGTAATAGCTTATGATCAGGGTTGGTGACAATCGCTCGCATCGCAATCGTGCCAGTTTGGGTATTAATGCGGTTACCCAAGAAATCGAGTTGCCCTAAGTGCTCAAAGAATTCTCCATTTTCCAGCTCTAGCTGTACTTCTACATTACTGGATTCCGCGGAGCCATCCCCTTTTACTTTGTCCATACCCATCGCCAGACGTTCGCGCTCACTAACACTGAATGAGGTGTGAACGGGATCAAGGCTAACTAATGTGGTCAACACCCCTGATGATGGAGAAACCAAATCACCAGTACTTACTTTGGTATCACTGATACGGCCGCTAAATGGTGCACGAATCTGGGTATAAGAGAGGTTAACCTCCGCTAATTTCAACTGGGCGTTAGCTGCTTCAAGTTCCGCTCTGGCACCTAATAGCGCCGCAGTCAGAGCGTCAAACTCTGACTGAGAAATACTGCCGCGAGGAAGCAAATTTTTCCCGCGTTGGTGGTCAAGCTCTGCTTTCTTAAGTGATGCTTTAGCTTGCGCCAATGCTGCTTTCGCACTTGCTACCTGAGCTTCAAAAGAAGAAGGCTCGATGGTATAAAGCAATTGGCCTTTTGCTACCATTTGCCCTTCATCAAAATGACGCGCTTTCAGGTAGCCTGAGACTTGAGCGGTAATATTGGTATCTTCTACCGCTTCAATTCGGCCGATATACGACTTGCTTGGTTGATAGTCGATAACAATGACATCCTGTGTCACGACGAGAGGAGCCTGACTCCCTCCCTGGGTATTTTTCACTTCTCCGCATCCTGCAAGGATAGTAGTGGCCGCTATTAGTGCGACGAGTGTTTTCTTTTGCATGTATTTACCATTTTTATGGAACAGGATATTATTAAAAAACCCTTCAACCTTACCGTCTGTAGAGTGCGAATTCTCCTACATAAATTATGCAAATCGTTTCTAATTGTAATTAAATGAAACCAAGTAAAATTAACGTGATGCGATGGAAATTTTTTTATGATCTTTATTAATTCTGGAGTATGAAAATCCATCAAACATCAACGCAGTGTATGACTACTTTTCTCTCCCCCTTCACCAACATCTAGAGCCTGTCGACCAGACTCCCTTACCTGACAGAACGATGAAAAGTGAGCAATTAAGCGTCAGCACTCGTTTTTTGACTATTTTTTACAACAAAATGAGTTATCATTTCGATATTTCAAAGCCTTCGAACGAGAGGATGTACATGATTTCTAAATGGGCGAAACGTTTTTACCAAATGGCCGAATTGGTGGCGTCTTGGAGTAAAGATCCCTCCACACAAGTAGGTGCAGTAATTACTAAGCAAAACCGTATCGTTTCTGTTGGCTTTAACGGCTATCCACACGGGGTTTCCGACAGCGTGGATACCGATGAGCGAGAACTTAAATACTTAAAAACACTGCATGCAGAAGAAAACGCTATTCTGTTTTCTAAGCGTGATTTAGACGGCTGTGACATTTGGGTCACGCATTTTCCGTGCCCTAACTGCGCGGCAAAAATTATTCAGACTGGCATCTCACGCGTACATTGCCCAGAGCAATCAGAAGATTTTCTGTCTCGCTGGGGAGATAAGATTCAGGTGAGTCAGGATATGTTCGATCAAGCTGGCGTAGAAGTGGACTGGCTGCCGTTAGAAGAAATCGAAATTGAAGGAACAGACGTTCGTTAACCTTCATTTAAAGTAACACTAAAAACACAACAGCCCAGATATCGTCTGGGCTGTTTCTATTTGTTCGCGGTAGTTACTATCACTTTTGGTATTTCTTCGCCGTCAGCTCTGCAATTTTGGCGATCACCAATACCGATTTTTCCATCATTTCTACTGACACGAATTCATGGATACCATGAAAGTTAAATCCGCCAGTAAAGATATTTGGGCAGGGTAGCCCCATAAATGACAAACGAGCCCCATCGGTTCCGCCTCGTATTGGTTTAATCAGAGGCTCAACATCACATGCTTCCATCGCTTGCTTTGCAAGGTCGATAATATGCGGATAAGGCTCAACCATCTCACGCATGTTGTAGTAACTGTCTGTGATTTTGATTTCTACACAGCCATGTTTCAGACCGGCGTTCATCTCATCGACGAGCTGACGCATAAAAGCTTTACGACTTTCTAAACCTTCTCGCTCAAAATCACGAATAATATAGCTCAGCTCACTATGAGCAATGCCAAGGCTGCCTGATTTAAGGTGGTAGAAGCCTTCATAACCTTCTGTGGTTTCGGGCGTTTGATTTTCCGGCATCTGAACCTGAAATTTGGCCGCCAGGTTCATCGCGTTGACCATCTTTCCTTTTGCGGTTCCGGGGTGAACGCTGACTCCGTGAAAAACAACGTCAGCGGTCGCTGCATTGAAATTCTCATATTCAAGTTCACCTTGAGGACCACCATCAACGGTGTAAGCCCATTGCGCACCAAACTTTTCAACATCGAATTTATCAGCGCCCCGACCGATCTCTTCATCGGGCGTGAATCCAATACAAATATCGCCATGAGGAATATCAGGGTTTTCAATCAGCATCGCAATGGCCGATAATATCTCCGCGATGCCTGCTTTATTATCTGCGCCCAAAAGGGTCTTGCCATTGGTCGTGATTAGGTTGTGACCATGAAGCTGATGCAAATCAGGGTATTGAACAGGTGATAACACTTCGTCACCGAGCCCCAGCGCAATATCGCCCCCCTGATAGTCTTCCACAAACTGAGGCGAAACATTTTTACCGGACGCATCTGGCGCAGTATCCATATGCGCGATAAAACCGATAGCGGGCACATCGTAATTCACATTAGAAGGTAACCTCGCCATAAGGTAACCATGGTCCGTTAAAACAACATCATTTAAGCCGAGGTTAATCATTTCCTGTTTTAAATGTTGTGCAAAAACGAGCTGCCCCGGACTACTTGGACAGGTCGTCACTTTGGGGTTTGATTTGGTATTGAACGTGACGTAGTGAAGAAATCTTTCAACTAAATGCTTCATAATTATTCTCATTACTCTAGGCTTCTGAGCATGTTACGCCCAACGTAGAATAAGAACTTGCTTTGAATCATTTTCTATTTAAAAACAGAGCTAATCCTACCGTTCAATCGAGAAGCTCCTGTGCTAACTCACGCCACTGGGCAACCTCGCCGCGAAAATGGTTCCACTGCTTTTCCGTCATGGACTTAGAGAGCGAAAGGGTGAGTTGGTCCACCAGCGCGAGATTGTGATCCATATTTTGAGATAGTTGGTCACTATAAAAACTTTCTGGCTCAAACATTAATTGCATGAACACTTTCTGATAAATAACACTGTTGGATTTATTGTCGAACATATATTCGAGCTCTTGATATATTGATGCTCGATAATTACGCCATAAAGGGCTATTGAGAATAACTTGATTAGAAAATTGCGTCACATAGCGTTGTTGATCATCATTTAGCTCTCCTATCCATTCTGTCACCCACTCTTCCGTATTTTCAAAAACAATCTTTCTCACTTCCTTTTCTGTCTTATCCGCATATTTAGCGTTTCTCTTCTTATAGTCCTTTTGTACGTTAAGTAAAAACTCACGTTGCTGCTGCGGCGTTAATAACAAGCTTAATGAGAACAATTCGGGCGCGACCTTACTAATAATGCGGTTATAATGCTCTCGGAATCTTTCTCGGCTTTGCTGTAAGTAATTTAACGTAATGTCTTCCTCTGTCATGGTTTCCATTTCCTTTAAATGGTCGACATAACGAGGCAGCTCTTCTTGCTTGTGCCACTCTGCTAAGAATAACAACCGCTCTTCTAGCAAACTTTCTTGCTCTTGGTTGAGCGTGACATAATCGTCCAGATATTCGAGGACAAACCAATCTAAATTGTTATAGAAAAACTTTTTAGTACAACCAGCCAGGACAAAAATGGAAATCAATATAAGGCTGTACCGAAGTACTTTATTAGATACGTCATGTAATTTAATCACTTACCGAATTCCCTTTTCTTTTGTTTACCCTCTATAATCAGTGGTATCACTTAATATTGCGGCAAACTTACCTTGATGTGACAAATATTTGTTGTCACCCTAATAGAATATAGAGTTTGAAAAGAACTTTTTGATCACTACTATCCGCAAAAAAGTGAATTAGAGCGTATTGGTTGGCTAAAAAACAAATCGAATAGCGCTCCCTAAACGGCATATAATTTGCTTGAATAATTCTAGGATAGTTTATGGAGGCTAAGTATGGCTGCCGTTGAGCAACTTGATAACTGTGTAGAATATGAAATTCTATATTTTGAACAGGGAAGAATGTTCCGCATGATGGTTGACGCCGAGAACAAAGACTCGGCTTATGAATTTTATTTAGGATGTGGGAAGCATATTAGCGACTTGTACTCTATTCGCCCAGATTATTGAAAATCCACCTCTATGCATAATAGAGGCGGGTTTGATCATTGCTACTTGCTATCGCCAAAACGTTCTAAATAGAGAACAGTAGCCGCTGTGCGAGAAGGGACTTTTAGTTTTTTGAGCAAACTCTTCATATGCACTTTGACTGTCGACTCTGAGATGAATAGACGGTCTGCAATTTGTTTGTTTCGAAACCCTTTCGCCACTTCTTTGAGTATTTGGCTTTCACGTTCGGTTAACGCATCAAATACGTCTTCTTGCTCGCCGCGCTCACTAAGATACTTTGCTACTTCCTGACTGTATGTTTTGTCACCACTATGAGCCTGCTTTAATAACTCTACCAGCTCATCTGGCTCAGTATCTTTAAGCAAGTACCCATCGGCACCGGTGCGAACAATCGCATCAATATCCGCCGGGCTATCCGAGACCGTTAAAATAACAATGCGCGCTTCACACCCGTCAGCTCGCAAGGCTTTCAGCGTATCCAAACCAGACATTCCCTTCATATTGAGGTCAAGAAGCACTAAATCCAGTTCCAGTTCATGCGCTTTAGCAACAGCGTCCGCACCGTTACTCGCTTCTGCAACAACTTCAAACTCTGGCTCGAAACTTAAAAGTTGTTGAATACCACGTCGCATTAGTGGATGGTCATCCACCAGCATTACTTTACACGCTGTCAATGTTTACTTCCTTACTATGTTGGAATTCTAATGTTACGGTACAACCATTGTTTTTCGACGCGACTACATGAAGATCTGCATGCAGTCTTGTTGCTCGCTCTTGCATGATACTCATACCGTAATGATTAATTTTTTGGTCTTGATGATCAAAGCCTACTCCGTCATCTTCTATTGTTACAGTGATCTTGCCGTCATAATCGAGGCACTGAATAACAATATTATCCGCCTGTGCATGCTTTATCGCGTTCAGGGTCGCTTCTCTGATCAATTGCAGTAAGTGCACCTGTTGATGCGCATCTAATTCTGTTGAAGAAAGACGGTTGTTTAAGGATATCTTAGTCGCCGTTTGTTCATTTAATGTAGCAACCATTTCTTGTAATGCCTGCCCAAAACTCCCCTCCTTTATTGTTAAGCGGAAGGTTGTGAGTAGCTCTCTTAACTGAGTATACGCAGCCGATAACCCCGTATCCAGCTCAGCAATCACCTGATTCGCTTGTGATATTGCCTTTTCATCCGGCAAATTTTTCACGCTTCTCTTAAGCAAAGCGACTTGAATTTTCAGGTAAGAGAGAGCCTGAGCCAGTGAGTCATGCAGTTCACGCGCGATGGTAGCCCGCTCTTCCATCAACAATATTTGTTCCGCTTGTCGCTGAGCTCGATTGTAATAAACTGCTCGGGAAAGAATCTGCACAAAGTTTTCAATTAGCGTTTCATTTGGACACGGCAGTCCTGCCTTCCAATACAAGTACCCTAAGTGCTCTCCATCAAGTACGAGCGGATCTGCGTGGCACGCTTCATCGCAGTCATGGCAGCACTCTTCCCCCTCGGCAAGAATCCAATTTGGCTCCCCCACCTGCTCGATCTCGAGCTTAACCGCCTTAATACCTTCCAGACTTGCAAGGTGCTGTAAAATAGCCTGAAAATTATCTTGGCCGATTCGTGAAGCCGTCAGTTCTTTTGATGAATCATACAGCACTTCGAGAGACTGGTTCGCCTGCTGCAATTTACGAGTTTTTTCGTCAACCGCTTTTTCTAACCCTCGGTAGAGTTTACCAAGATCGGTAGCCATACGGTTAAAAGTACGTGTTAGTATGCCCATTTCATTATTGCTTTGAACTTCAAGCGAAATATCAAAGGTGCGGTTTTTAATCCGCTCACTCGCGACGACCAAAGATCGCAACGGTTTAACCACTTCGCGGCGGACAAAGAGAACAACAAAGACACTTGCGCACAGAATCCCGCCAAGACCAAGGCCACCGACCCACGCTAAGTTAATCAACTTTTGTTCTGAAAAGTTTTGCAGCTTAAACACAAACGCATCAATCTGCGCAACAAACCCCGCAACCAACATTTGATAGTCGCTCGGATCCTCTCGCTTCAGAACTAATTTGAGTTCATGCCATCGAGCAATCAATCCGTAATAGTCTTGGGTGATGTCTTCAGGTACTGACCAGTTTTGCAACGCTTTCATCGAAGGTGAATAAATCGAACGCTCAAAAGTTTCAATATGATCCGAGTAATCTAGCGACTGGATTTGAATATCATTAGCCAACCGATAACTCTGCATGCGCATTGACCCTGCAACATTCACCGCTTCAGCATCGTTGAGGCTAGACGCGAGCGTGAAAATAGCGAATCCAGTGGTAGCAATCGATAACAGCAGAATGATTAGCATTGCAGATGCAATCGTCCCAGTTACCGACTTTTTCACATTTTTAAACAATCTGAATTCCTTACTTTATTGTCCGACTGGCTTATGCAGTGAGCCCGTGACGCTTCAGCGTCCTCAATATGTGATCACTCGCGACAGAATTAATTGATCTAAAACAATATTACCCCCCAATTAACCCCTTGGAGGTATTTATACGAATATGTCAAAAACTACAATTTCGTTAGCGTTAATGACAGTTTATTAATGAAAATTGTGGGCTAAGCTTATTTGAGTACCAAATTTTAAGATGAACATCCGCATTGAGGTGGTTAAGTGGTAAACCTTTCAAGAAGAAGACTCTTTGCAAGAAAAACGCACACCAATGATGCAGTACGCTTACCTTGGTTAGCACAACCTGAGCAGTTTACAGATGGTTGTACTCGATGCGGTAAGTGTATCGATGTCTGCGAAACTAAAATTATAACTAAAAGTGACGGCGGCTTCCCTTCGGTCGACTTTAGCATTGATGAATGTACGTTTTGCTATCAATGCGCAGATGCCTGTCCCGAACCACTATTTTTAGCAGAAACAGAGCAACCTTGGCAGGCAAAAGCACAAATAAATGACAACTGTTTAGCAAAACAAAACGTTGAATGCCGCAGCTGCGGTGATATGTGCGACCCAATGGCGATTCAGTTCAAATTGGAGCTTGGGAAAGTAGCGCAACCAAATTTAAACCTTGATGAATGTAACGGATGTGGCGCATGTGTCTCTGTGTGCCCTACTTCATCCATCAATGTGAGCAATATAACAGCCTGAGCCGTACACATAGAAAGGCAATAACTGAGAGAACGATATGTCTCTAAATGAAGTGCATATTTCAAGTTTGGTAGTACACGTACTGCCAGAGCATCTGGATGAGATCAAGGCCCAGATCGAAGCGTATGAAAACGCCGAGATATACGGTGACAGTCCAGAAGGCAAAATCGTTGTGGTGCTGGAGACCGAAAACCAGGGATTCATTACCGATACTATCGATGCGATTAATAATTTACCGAATGTCTTAAGTACCGTCTTGGTTTACCACCAAATTGAGACTGAACTTGAACAAACAGATAACCAAGACACTGGAACACAACATTCCCAAATTGAGGGTGAAGTATGAAAATGACAAGACGTGCGTTTGTGAAAGCAAACGCGGCTGCATCAGCTGCTGCCGTAGCTGGTATTACGCTACCAGCCTCTGCCGCAAACCTGATTGCCAGCTCTGACCAGAGCAAAATCACATGGGACAAAGCGCCTTGTCGTTTTTGTGGTACAGGTTGTTCTGTTCTAGTTGGTACGCAAAATGGCAAAGTGGTCGCTACACAAGGTGATCCAGAAGCGCCGGTAAACAAAGGTCTGAACTGCATCAAAGGCTATTTCCTGTCTAAAATCATGTACGGTCAAGACCGTCTGACACAGCCATTGCTGCGCATGAAAGATGGCAAATACCACAAAGATGGCGAGTTTACGCCAGTTTCTTGGGATGTCGCTTTCGATACAATGGCCGAGAAGTGGAAAGCATCGCTAGAGAAAAAAGGCCCAACTAGTGTCGGTATGTTCGGTTCTGGTCAATGGACCGTAATGGAAGGCTACGCTGCAGCAAAAATGATGAAAGCAGGCTTCCGTTCAAATAACATCGACCCGAACGCACGCCACTGTATGGCTTCTGCGGTAGTTGGCTTCATGCGCGCCTTTGGTATTGATGAGCCGATGGGATGTTACGACGACTTCGAGAACGCAGATGCATTCGTTCTTTGGGGTTCTAACATGGCAGAAATGCACCCTGTACTGTGGACACGTATTACTGACCGTCGCCTGAGCCACCCTCATGTTAGAGTCAACGTCCTTTCTACCTACTACCACCGTTCATTTGAGCTGGCGGACCATGGCTACATTTTCAATCCTCAGTCTGACCTTGCGATCGCTAACTTCATCGCCAACTACATCATCGAAAATGACGCGGTAAACTGGGACTTCGTTAACAAGCACACCAACTTCACTCAAGCAGACACCGATATTGGTTACGGCTTACGTGATGACGACCCGTTACAAAAAGCGGCTAAAAATCCAAACTCAGGCAAACTGACTGCTATCTCTTTTGAAGAGTACAAAAAGTCTGTTGCTCCGTACACCGTTGAGAAAGCGTCGGAAATCTCTGGTGTAGAAAAAGAGAAACTCATCGAGCTTGCGAAGCAATACGCGGATCCAAACACAAAAGTGATGTCACTTTGGACTATGGGTATGAACCAGCATACTCGCGGCGTATGGATGAATAACCTGGTTTACAACATCCACTTGCTAACCGGTAAAATCGCGACTCCGGGTAACAGTCCGTTCTCATTGACTGGTCAACCATCAGCCTGTGGTACTGCGCGTGAAGTAGGTACCTTTGCTCACCGTCTGCCAGCAGACATGGTGGTAGCAAACCCTAAACACCGTGAAATCGCAGAGAAGATCTGGAAACTGCCTGAAGGCACCATTCCACCAAAACCAGGCTTCCACGCGGTTCTTCAAGACCGAATGCTAAATGACGGTGTGTTGAACTGTTACTGGGTTCAATGTAACAACAACATGCAGGCGGGTCCGAACATTAACACTGAGCGTCTTCCTGGTTACCGTAACCCAGAAAACTTCATTGTGGTGTCAGACCCATACCCAACAGCGACTGCGCAAGCGGCCGACTTGGTACTTCCTACCGCAATGTGGATTGAAAAAGAAGGCGCTTACGGTAACGCAGAACGCCGTACTCAAGCCTGGTATCAACAAGTTGGTACGGTAGGCGAAGCGAAATCAGACTTATGGCAAGTCATGGAGTTCGCGAAACGCTTTAAGATGGAAGAAGTGTGGCCAGAAGAGTTACTCGCAAAAGCACCTGAATACCGTGGAAAAACCATGTATGACATGCTGTTTAAAAACGGTCAGGTCGACAAGTTCCCTGTTGAAGAAGCGCGTGAACTAAACGACGATTCTCATCACTTCGGCTACTACGTTCAAAAAGGCCTGTTCGAAGAATATGCAACATTTGGTCGCGGTCATGGTCATGACTTAGCACCTTACGATGTTTACCACACTGTACGCGGCTTACGCTGGCCTGTGGTTGATGGTAAAGAAACGCAATGGCGCTTTAAAGAAGGCTCTGATCCATACGCTAAAGCAGGCTCTGGTTGGGACTTTTATGGTAACGCGGATGGTAAAGCCAAGATCATCTCCGCACCATACGAAGCGCCACCAGAAATGCCAGATTCCGAATACGATTTATGGTTATGTACAGGCCGTGTTCTTGAACACTGGCATACTGGTACCATGACTCGCCGTGTTCCTGAGCTTTACAAAGCGGTTCCAGATGCGGTGTGCTACATGCATCCTGAAGATGCGAAAGCACGTAATGTTCGTCGCGGCGAAGAAATACTGATCGCCAATAAACGTGGTGAAGTACGAGCACGCGTAGAAACGCGTGGTCGTAACCGCCCTCCACAAGGTTTGGTATTCGTACCGTTCTTTGATGCTCGTATTTTGATTAACAAGTTAATCCTTGATGCAACTGACCCACTGTCAAAACAGACAGACTTCAAAAAGTGCCCGGTCAAAATCACTAAGATTGCTTAACCCTTCAGATATCGAATAAAACGGCCGCCCACGCGGCGGCCTGAAAAAGAACTTAAGCCTTAAAGGCGGAGAAGAAACGATGAAAAAATTACTTGTCGCACTTTTATCTGTAGGTGCTTTGGTGACAGGCATTGCACAAGCTGAGTTAAACAACCCAGGTGGTACTGGTGGACTAGAATCTTTGCGTGGCATGTCTCAACTTGAAGATACTCGCCCTGCTGACGAGTTTAAAGACTTCCCAAAAGATCAAATCGTTGAGGATAGCTTTGTTTATCAGCCACCGCTGATACCACATAGTATTCGTAACTATGAGGTGTCTTTAAACGCGAATAAATGTCTTGCCTGCCATAGCTGGAAAAATGCGAAAGACTCTGGCGCGACAAAAATCAGCGTAACCCATTATGTTAACCGTCAAGACGCTGTGCTTGCCGATGTCTCTCCTCGTCGCTTCTTCTGTTTGCAGTGTCACGTTCCGCAAACCGATGCGAAGCCATTAGTGGAAAACGAATTCCAAGCTGTAGATTCGCTTCAGTAAATGAAACGCGAGTGCTAAGAGGTTACTTATGAAAATACTTAAAGCGTTTTGGAATAGACTGAAGAGCCCAAGCAAAGCTGCCGCTGGTGTGGTTTTATTCCTCGGTTTTGCTGGCGGTCTGCTGTTTTGGGGCGCATTTAACACGGGAATGGAAGCGACAAACACCGAAGAGTTCTGCTCTGGTTGCCACGCGCCAATTGTTGCTGAGATCAAAGAGACTATCCACTACTCAAACCGCTCTGGGGTACGAGCGATTTGTTCAGATTGTCACGTTCCACATGAGTGGACAGATAAGATCGTACGTAAAGTTCAGGCTTCAAAAGAGTTGTTTGCTCACTATGTTTTGCGCACTATCGATACGCCAGAGAAATTCCAGGAACGTCGTGGGCATTTGGCAGAACGTGAATGGGCTCGTATGAAGAAAAACGACTCTTTAGAATGTCGTAACTGCCACGAGTTCGACTTTATGGACTATTCACAACAAGGCTCTCGTGCTTCTGCTCAACACTCTACAGCGTTGGCTTCAGGCGATAAAACCTGTGTAGATTGTCATAAAGGTATCGCACACAAATTACCTGATATGCACGGCGTAGAAGGCTGGCAATAAGGAGAACTGACCATGAGTACACTAGAATCTGTGATTTGGCACATCCTAGGATACAGCGCAATGCCAGTAATCATCTTGTCTGGCTTTGTTGGCGTAGCTGCCGTTTCTCTATGGGTGTTGTCGCTGGGTAAAGACAAGAACCTGTAATCCAAACAACGCAATGCATGGATACGCGAAAGCAACCATGTTCCAAACTTGTTCATGCATCAATCGTTAAACAGCGCTGGGATAATCTCAGCGCTGTTTTGTTTTACGCCGGACCAGATAAAAAAAAGCGACCACGAGGGCCGCCAAGAGTATCGCCAAAATAATAATGCGGAAGGAAACATAACCATTTAAGGTCATTTCACAGGCAATACCTGTTTAACGTAGGTTCCCGGCGCTTCATCAATCACAGGATTGTTTTCAGAGCCAACAGGGAATGGTTCAACCTGCTCTTCTGGATTGAACTGAAGTAGCCATTCGTTCCAATGCGTCCACCAGGACCCATCTTTACGTTCAGCACTGCTTAGCCATTCCTCGGCAGAGTCTTCTAGCGTATCGTTCAACCAATAGCCGTACTTGCCCTTAGACGGTGGATTGACAATACCAGCTATGTGCCCAGATTCACCTAGTACAAACGTCTTGTTACCACCCGTGTTCAGAGCGCCACGGTACGTGCCTTGCCATAGTGCGATATGGTCTTCTTTGGTTGATACAAAGTAGCTTGGGATTTTAATCTTATTCAGATCCATCCAAACGCCGCCGATTTTCACGCCTTTATCTTGTATCAGTTTGTTTTCCAAATAGAGCTCTCGAAGCAGGAAGTTATGCGCGGCAGCACTCACGTTGGTACTATCGCTGTTCCAGTACAACAAGTCGAAATCTACCGGACTATTGCCTTTCAAGTAATTGTCCACGTAGTAGTTCCAGTACAAGCTGTTCTCACGCAACAAACTGAATGTCACACTTAAAGAACGGCCATCCATGTAACCTTTCGCGTTGTTCTGTGCTTCTATCGCACTGATGATGACATCATTAATGTAGGCACCCACTTCTCCCGGCTGAGAAAAATCCAGAAGCGTCGTAAAGAAGGTCGCGGATTTAATGCGTTTCTTCATGCGCTTCGCCGCATAGTAGGCAACAGTACTTGCAAGAACGGTCCCGCCGATACAGTAACCAACTGCATTGACTTGCTCTTGACCAGTAATGTCTTCAATCGCTGCGACAGCTTTTACCACACCGTCAGTAACATAATCGCCAAACTCAACGTTCGCTTGCTCTTTACCGGGATTACGCCAGGACATCATAAATACAGTGTGTCCTTGCTCCAGCAACCAGCGAACCATCGAGTTCTTCTCGGTGAGATCCAGAATGTAGTACTTGTTAATGAACGGCGGTACGATCAGCAATGGCGTTGCATTCACCTTTTCCGTCACCGGACGGTATTGGATCAGCTCAAACAGTTCATTTTTGAAAACCACATCACCTGCCGTGGTGGCGACATCTTCACCAACACGGAAAGCATTGTTGTTGGTCATACGGATTTTTAAAATATCCGCGCTCGACTCAACGTCTTCCTTAAACTGCTCTAAACCTACTAATAAGTTTTGACCGTTTTGTTCAAGTGTCAGTTTTAAAAGCTCTGGATTGGTCGCAATGAAGTTAGATGGGGAGAGGGCATTGATAGCTTGGCGGGAAAAGAAAATAATTCGCTCTTTTGCCTTCTCATCTAAGCCTTCTAATGACTCGATGGTGTCCAAGTACGTTTTACTGAACAAAAGGTAAGATTGCTTGATGAAGCTATACATCGCCTCATTTTGCCAATCCTCATGAGAGAAACGCTTATCTCCCCTTTCTGCTTCTATTGTTTGCGTCTTGTTACCTGCCAGAACAACGTTCTGCCAGATTTGCAGTTGTTGCTCCCACCATTCAGCTTGCAGCTTAAGAATAGCAGCAGGTTGATTGGCAGCTTGTTCAAACAGTTTGGCAGTGTCCTCAAAGTTCACTTCTTGCATAGCCTTGTTCAAAGGAGAATTCACGACTGCCTTGTTGACTTCGAAATCATGCCACCATTGTTGATTGGTTTCCTGAAGCTTTACAAGATAGTCCGAAAAGAAGTGTTGAAACATAGTCTTACTCCTATATTCGGAAAAAACAACGCCGCCCAAATCTAGGGGCGGCGAGAATCGGACAAATTACGCTGGAGTAACAGTCTTAAGATTTTCCGAAGTCATTTTCTCAACGTCTTCTTTGAATTCTTTTGCGATAGCTTGCAGCTTGTTGCTGTCATCCATCATTTGTTGAGAAAGCTTAGTCAGTACGCTTAGCTGCTGGCTGTTGAACGCAGTCAGAGAAGTCACGTCTTTGATTTCTGACGCTGCTTTCATTTGCGTAATACCCATTTCACTGTACGTACGCATCGCGTTAAGTTGAAGCTCAGTTAGTACTTCAACGTTTTTAGTCACAAGCTTGTTAAACTTCAAGTAAGGTTCTAGCGTTTTTTCTGTTTGATCGCTGAATGTTTTGAAAAAATCAGTGTACATGGTGTATCTCCTAGATAAATGAATATAAATGTCCGTTTAAAAAAATTACTTAATTGCTTTTAGAATGACAGCTGTCCCCATACCGCCACCCACACACAGTGAAGCTACACCGTATTGGGCGTCCTGCTTATGAAGTTCGTGAACTAAAGTGACCAGAATTCGGTTGCCAGAGGCACCAAGTGGGTGACCTAATGCAATCGCACCGCCATTAAAGTTTGCTTTATCTTGAATCGAACTGACTGGAACTTGGTTTGTTTCCGCCAACTGATGAATCACCCCAAGAGCCTGAGCGGCAAAGGCTTCATTCAGCTCGTATACATCAATATCCTGAATATTAAGCTCTGCTTTCTTGAGCGCTTTATTCACTGACTCGACTGGCCCTAGCCCCATGATCTTTGGATCGATACCTGACTGCGCATAACTGACAACCTCAGCCAGAGGTGTCAAACCATGAGCTTGAACCGCGCTTTCTGATGCCACGATGATCGCACTCGCACCATCGTTGATTCCTGATGCATTACCCGCTGTGACTGTACCTTCACGATCAAATGCCGGGCGAAGCTTGCTCAAGCCTTCAAGTGTCGCGTTTGCCTTAGGGTATTCGTCTGTGTCGAAAATAATCGTTTCACGGCGGTGCGTTACTTCAACCGGTACGATTTCATCTTTGAATTTGCCTGCTTCAATCGCGGCGACCGCTTTCTGTTGGCTGGCTAAAGCATACGCGTCTTGCTGCTCGCGGCTAATGCCCACTTCCTTTGCCACATTTTCCGCAGTCACACCCATGTGGTACTGATTGTAAATGTCCGTTAGGCCATCGGTGATCAACAGATCTTTCAGTTCCATGTTGCCCATTTTATTCCCATCGCGGACGCTACTAGGAACGATGAACGGGATTTGAGACATCACCTCAACGCCTGCAGCAACAACCACTTGAGCATCACCGCTGCGAATGTGAGAAACCGCATCCATCACGGTTTTCATGCCACTACCACAAACCATGTTGACGCCATACGCTGGTACAGACTCCGGAATACCCGCAAATATTGCTGCCTGACGACCTACGCCCATCCCTTGACCAGCACTAACGACGTTACCAACAATCACTTCATCAATCTTGTCGCTTCCGAGATTTGCAGCTTCAAGCGCCCCTTTAATTGCGACTGCTGCCAGATTGCCTGCTGAAGTATTTTTTAAACTTCCACCAAATGCGCCAATAGGTGTACGCTTTGCTGCTACGATATAAACTTTTTCCATCATCTCTATCTCTATCCTTAGTGCATGTAAAGGCCGCCGTTCACCGACAGTGTTTCGCCGGTGATGTATGCGCCTGCATCACTCACTAAGAAGCTAACAGATGCTGCAATTTCTTCTGGTGTCGCTAAACGCTTCATTGGAATCTGATTAGTAATCGATTCCAACACTTCTGGCTTCATTTGCTCTACCATTGGTGTCCCTGTGTATCCTGGAGCAATCACATTAACGGTAACGCCTGAACGTGCGCCTTCAAAAGCCAACGCCTTAGAGAAGCCGATCATGCCTGCTTTCGCAGCCGAGTAATTTGCTTGGCCAAACTGCCCTTTCAGACCGTTAACCGACGAGATATTGATGATGCGCCCGCTACCTTTTTCACACATTGCTGCGAAAATTGGTTGAGTAACGTTGAACAAGCTATTCAGGTTGGTATTGATTACATCGTTCCAAGCTTCTGCGGTCATCTTCTTAAAGACGCCATCACGAGTGATACCTGCGTTGTTGACAACAACATCAAGCGTCCCCTCTTCTTGAAGCAAAAGGGCTAGCGTTTCTGCACACTGAGCAGTGTCGGTAACATCTAACTCTAAAAGGCGAACCTGATCTTTGGTAAACCCTTTGCTGTTAAACCACTCCAACGCACACTCATAGTTGCCAGTGTTGTAAGTAGCGATGACACGATAGCCATCGTTGACGAGTTGAGAGGAAATTGCGGAACCAATTCCGCCTTTTGACCCGGTGATCAAAGCGACTTTATTCATTGACGACTCCATTCTTTATCGGAAAATAAATCAAACTACTAATTACAAAATCTAATTGTTTAATAATTTATTCGGCAGAAATCCTTTAACGCCTTTTATTTTAATTTAATCCATAAGTATTACATTTCAAATAATACTATAGTCTATTTTCGTATTATTGATTTAGATCTCACAAACAATGAAAGGTTAAATAATTGTTAAATAGTTAGCAATTAAATATAAGTCATTGTTTTAAAATGAAATTAAATCGTAGACAAACTCAAACGAAAACCACAAAAAACCATAAAAATCAATAATTTATAAAAGCAAGAACAAATTACACCATTTAGTGAAATAAGATCATATTTAATATTTACCAAGAGTTTTATAAACAAAAAATAGAGTATTAGTTCAAAATTAATTATTGATTATATTAATGTAAACGTTTAACACGTTTAAAACAGCTTCTTTAGTATCGTAATTAAACTTGGAATATGAACTGTAAAAGAGAACTATTACTAATAATTAATTTATAACTATAACAATCAAATTAAAACCTTCGCTCCGAGCTGGTGCAAGCGCACTAATATGACGCGCTGATTAAACATTGATGTATTTTACTTTAATATAATTAATTAAGTTCAATAATATAAATATAAAAATGATTAAAAGTTAGTAGTAGCATCTGTAACGACTTTGCACTATCTTTGTGAGTCGTCCTTTTATTAGCTAATCGATACCACCTATGAATATGACATTGCTTAGTATGTTCATCCCTACCTTCTTTTTCGTCTCTATTACGCCAGGGATGTGTATGACACTTGCTCTCACGTTAGGAATGAGTGTCGGGTATCGCCGCGCATTGTGGATGATGATGGGTGAGCTCGCAGGGGTTGCCCTTGTGTCGATCTCAGCAGTGCTGGGCATAGCGGCAATTATGCTTAATTATCCGTGGTTGTTTATCGTCCTTAAATTTATCGGCGGCGCCTATTTGCTTTACCTAGGCATTGAAATGTGGCGCTCCCGAGGCAAACTAGCAATCAATCTAGAGACAGAATCCGCCTTGCCTCAGGGCAACTGGAATTTAGTCATTCAAGGTTTCGTAACTGCGATTGCGAACCCAAAAGGCTGGGCTTTTATGATTTCTCTACTCCCACCATTTATTGATCAGAATGCTGCACTTGCGCCTCAATTGGCCGTTTTAATTTCCATTATTCTGATGTTTGAATTCATTTGCATGTCGCTTTATGCAACGGGAGGAAAAGGCTTAAAGCGTGTATTAGGTCATTCAAAAAATGTACGTCTTATGAATCGCGTCGCTGGCACTTTGATGATGGGTGTTGGAGTTTGGCTATTAATGAGTTAATGGTATAGCGCTAACTTCTGATAGCGCTCTAATAGCGTTCCCAAATAGTTTCTCTGTCTCCCACAATAGTATTTCCATTCCCATGAAATAAAAAACGCCACTTCAGAACGAGTGGCGTTTTTCTCTTAGCTATAAACACAAATATGCATTAAGGCGCAGTATCAATCTCTACTGGTAAATAATGTTTTGGCTCCAATTTCAATCGCTCTGGTAAAACGGTACCAATTGAAATAGACGACCAAGTGCCAGATAGAACACCAATAAACATAGCAGTAGAAAATCCGGCCAACGCAGCTCCGCCCATGATCCACAATGCCCCGACTGTGATTAATGTGGTTCCGGATGTCACCATGGTACGAGAAAATGTCGCAATGACAGCTTGATCATTGATCTCTTCTGTTTTCCAGCTCTGCTTCGCGATGAGCAGTTCTCGAATTCGGTCAGCGATGATGATCGAGTCATTGAGAGAGTAACCAAGAATCGCCAAAATTGCGGCAAAAACGGTGAGGTTAAACTCCATCTGAGTAATCGCAAAGAAACCTAATACAAGCACCACATCGTGTGCGAGGGCGAATAATGATCCGCTGGCTAAACGCCATTCAAAGCGAAAACATAAGTAAGCCAGGATGGTTAAGATCGAAACGAGCAGCGCGAGACCACCTTGCTCAAACAGATCCTGACCAACTTGTGCCCCAACGATACTGTTACTGACCACATCGACCTGATGCGAAATCGGTTTTAATACATCCGCAACACTTGGTAGCTTTTGGCCTTGTTCTGGCGCTGAATAACGGATAACCCAGCGACCTTCTTCGCCAGAACGTGTCACAGATGTCGATTCACCCAATTCAGGCTGTAATGCACTGAGCAAATCTTGATTGGTTAACTGCTTGTCTATTTTAACTTCTGTCACCATCCCGCCGGTAAAATCGAGGCCCAGGTTTAACCCTTTCATTCCCAACGCGGCTAGCGCAATCACAGTTAAAATTAGTGAAACTAAGGTAGTAAAGTAGCGAATTTTACGAATATGCTGCTGTAATATTTTGACCATGATTAAACCCTCACATCACGACGGGCATCGCGGCCCCAAATTAAGTTGATCATTGCTCGAGAAGCAAATACGCCGGTAAACATACTGGTTAACAGACCCAAACCTAGCGTTAAAGCAAAGCCTTGGATTGGACCGTTACCAATCGCGTACAAAATCACAGCGGTAATCATGGTAGTAATATTGGCATCAAGGATGGTGGCAAATGCGCTGTCAAAACCAAGATCGATAGCCTGTGCAAAACTTCGGCCTTCGCGCATTTTGTCCTTAATTCGTTCAAAGATAATCACGTTAGTATCAACAGCCATGCCGACCGTAAGCACTAAACCTGCGATGCCCGGCAGAGTAAGAACTGCGCCCGGTAACAGAGCGATCAGCCCCAACAAACAAAGCATATTGGCACACAAAGCCACATTCGCGACCCAACCTAAACGGCGGTACCAAAGCGCCATAAACGTCAGCGTTAGTCCTAGACCTAAAGCCAGTGCCGCAAAACCATTTTGGATATTTTCGGCACCAAGAGAAGCACCAATGGTGCGCTCTTCAACAATGGTGACCGGTGCGGTCAGAGAGCCAGCTCGCAGTAAAAGTGCCAGTTGCTGTGCTTCATCCATGCTTCCTGCACCAGTAATACGGAACTGGCTGCCAAGCTGAGATTGAATCGTCGCAACACTGATGACACGTTCGTTACGCTCGGTTACACCGCGTTCATTCGTCTTGTATTCACGGTAAACCGTCGCCATTGGCTTACCAATATGGGTAGCAGAAAAGTCACTCATTTTCTTACCACCAGCATGGTCAAGCGAGATGTTTACCTCTGACATGCCCATTTTGTCCACACCAGCACGAGCGTTCACAATGTGCTCACCAGTCAGGACCGGACGCTTACTCAGTGTCACGGTGCGGCCATCATTGTCTTTCAATACCAAATCTTGACTGCTTTGCGCTTTGCTTGCGTCTTTCACTTCATAGAAAGCCAGACTTGCCGTTGCACCAATCACATTTTTCGCTTGTGCTGGGTCTTGAACACCAGGTAGCTCAATACGAATGCTCTCTTTACCCTGACGCTGAACAAGTGCTTCCGTAATACCCAGCTCTTCAATTCGACCACGCATGATCTTCAGGTTCTGCTGTAACGTCGTGGACTGGAATTCCTGGATATTTTGCTCACTAGGCTCCAGCACGAATCCTCTTACTGAGCTTTTTGCTACCCAGCCTGGGTAATTTTGCTGCAAGAACTGGTTTACATCAGCGAGTGCCTTTTCACTCTCACTGTTGACGGCAATACGATTACCACTTTCAGCGCGAACCTGAACGCCACGTGTTCGATTGTCACGCAGGTCAGCTTTGATCTCATCGATCAGTGCGTCTCTTTGCTCTTCGAACGCTTTATTTACATCAACATTCAACAGGAACTGCACACCACCACGAAGATCAAGGCCTAGCTTAATCGGGTTAAAGCCCATCTCGCTCAACCATTCTGGCGCAACAGAGACATACGAGAAGGTGATACTGTCCTCTTTATCCAACTGTTTATTGAGTAGAGCACGAGCTTTACTTTGTGCGTCTTCACTGCCAAAAACGATGGTTGTTTTGCCATCCTTTTCGATGATTCTGTCGGTAGAAATATGGTTCGTTTTGAACAATTGATTGAGTTGTACCAGTGACATTTCACTCTGGTTTGGGTCAGCGAAGGTCACTTGGATCGATGGCTGCTCGCCAAACCAGGTCGGAATGGCACTCAGCGTTAGAATAATGATTGTCGCAATAAGCACGACATATTTCCAAGCAGAATAGTGGTTTAGTAATTTTCTACTTTTGGCTGGTTTTGGTGTTTTCTTCATATAAACATCATCCCCTCACCCTTAGGTGAAGATTTACTTTGATAGAGTCAAGACACGACAACCTACGCCCAGAAAATAATCCAGGATAAAGAATGCTCAGAACACAGATCTGTTCTGATGAATACCGTCGTCGTGTTGAGATTGCACAGAATGTGCAAAGTGATGGTGTTTAGGCAGAAAACTGACTATTGAGAGCAACATACATCGCGTTGGTTTCTTTCCAACCAGAAAGGCGATAGTCGCTTGTGAAATGATGAAAAATGGACTGGTTTTGACGCCAGTTAATATTGATCAGGCTGTAACTATAGCCAACATCCGCATAGAAAGGCGCATTGAGGTCGCCGACAAAATCGACATCTTCTTCATCAAGCCCTTCTCGGACATGAGAGAGCCAACGTTGCGAATTAAATATCGCCGACGAATCTGAATTTGCATGACCTTCAGATACCGGCGCGCGCGTGGACTCTTCTGACGCCTCAGAAAAATCATCGTCTGAAATTGGGGATGTGCTTGCTGCAACAAAAGGCTGCAGTTTACTGAAATGCGGTAAGTGAGCTTTCTGATCTGCTTGGGCAGCCGAAACATGCACTGGCAGTAATACCATTGCAAGCAGCAGAAAAAATAGCTTTCTAAGATAAATCAGAGGCATGAAATCTCACTAAAACAAAACACGGCCGAGTTTACTCACCCGGCCCGATGATAGTATGCCTATTGATCAAGCTGAACAACTAAAAAGATCTAAATCTCTGATTCCATCTTTGCCATTACGTAAACGCCTTGCATCTAACGATAGAATATTTCGCCACTATTGACGTCCAGATAGATTTTGTTTTCCTGCTCTAAACCACCACAGTATATGAAGTACACATTTCGCTGCTTGTAAGTCACAGAACGAACCCACCCGCCAAGTTCTGTGAAATCTTCTGGCTCACACGTATTGTCGTCCAACAGCAGTTGTGTCTTGTTGCGAAATATTTCTAGATTGTCTTTTAAATCGTCTGACTTCTGTAAATACCCATCGAGTATCTCTAAGCGCTCTTGCTCTTTAATCACTGGTTCAGCATCCGACAGCCCTTTTGCATCTAACCATTCCGCCGTTTCTTCACCGCCGTCCTCATAAACGAGATAATCGGAGATGCGATACCAACCGTTAGACTTTTCCAAAACGACGACCTTTTCCCCTTTGTAGATCGTATCAACAACTAACGCGTTATGGTCTGGTTTGTTGTACGCGCTAACCTGACGTTCAATCACGTAATACTCGGTCGTTTCAGGCGGTACAGATTCCAAATCCATGACAGGTTTTGACGCTTCTTCTTTTACTTTAGCTTCAGGAGAAGAGGCTTCTGTTGTCGGTTCTGGCTGATCCTTTTGCATAAAGAAGAAATAATAACCAAAACCAGCGCCTCCAAGCAGTAATACAGCCATCATCACGATAAGCGCTTTCTTCATATCTTTTCCCTTCTATTTTGGGCAAATATCCCAAAAGATACTTGATTATACTTCGCCAGCAATAAACTATAGTTAAAAGAGTCGCTTAACTAACGTGAATAATAATGATAAACAAGCTTAAATGGATACTTTTGCTTTTCGTCTTCCCATCGGTATGCTATTCAAATGTGCCATGCACCCCGTCTTCATGGAATGATAATCTGAATGAATTCAACAGGCTAGAGTCTAAGTACAATCAGCATGTCAAAGTCTTCAACGCACTTCTGATTGAACATAAACAACGACCACTCTTATCCAAGGAGTTTTCTCCCAACGAGCTAGTGATGCTTTGGCGCGTAAAGTCTCGTCGAGATATGCTCCAAACTCAGCTGGACGCATCTATACAATACCGTAAAGAATTAACTCAAAAAGCCAGTGAAATAACCAAACTCAGTACACAATCTCAGTGGTCCGCCAACGGTTGGGAGAAATTAGCTCAAAGTTGTAAGTTATCAGAAAAGATGTCAAACCAGATTACCGCGGAGTGGTATCAGACGAATGCGAATCAACTTGCTGAAGACTATACTAAATTATCCTCACTTTATCTTGGTTTAGCCTCAGTCTACGAGAGAGAAGCAAGCGCTTTAACATCTGCGAAACATCAAAGAAACATAAATTCGGCCACACCATAATCTGCCGCACCAATTTGAATCATTTGCATTCAATCTGGATAATTTTAAGAGACATAGGTCACAATAATGCTTTACTTGTGGCTAATAATTGGTTACTTTAGCCGTTAATAAAGTTTAACAAATAGTCACAACTGGCTGGGATGATGCTACAAAAATGGTTATCAATCGACTAAGTAACAGGCAAGACCCTAATACTACTAAAGCCAAGTTTTTGTCAGTAGTTAGGCACGTAAAACAATTCGGTTCAATCAGTGATCTGGACCTTTGTAAAATCTTCGGAGAAACAATTTGGAGCGATGGGAGGGAATACCATTCAGCTGCTTTCTCATTTAAAGTAGATAGACGGACCGGCAATTGTGAAATATCACAATACAAAAATAGCCAATAAATCGTAAAGAATTCGAAAGCGAAGTCAGTAAACGGACTTCGCTTTTTTGATCAAGCATAAACCGGAAGGCTCCCATTCCCCTTTACTTCTCGTATGGCTAAATGGGTATGAATGTCTTTGACGTTCTCCAACCTCTGTAGTTTTCTGGTGAAGTTTTCATAGCCTTCAAGATCCTTACTGACCACTTCCAACAAATAATCGTACGCGCCCGACACCACATGACATGAGATGACCTCGTCCATTTCAACGATCGAATATTCAAATTCATCAATCGAAGAGGCTTGGTGGTTATTCAAACTGACTTCGACAAATACCGTCATCGCGATGCCAACCTTACCGCGGGATAATATAGCCCGGTATCCATTCACAACCCCTTCTTGCTCAAGACGCTTTATTCGCCTTGCGCATGGAGAAGGTGAAAGCCCCACTTGATCAGCGAGATCAGCCGTCGTCAGAGTGGCATCTTTTTGAATCAGGTTAAGCAACTGCCTGTCTATTTTGTCCATTTCTCATTGTCTGCCAAATATCATCAACATTTATACGTTATACGCGTTTTTTCACTAACATTAAAATAAATCACGTCATAACTTGCCACCACTGAGCGTCCTTTTTGTTCGACAATGAACAAATCGATAACAAATTGGATATGTTAAGCATGATTCTGGGATACGCAGCAATATTAGTGACCTTACTTCTCTGGTCCGGTTTTTTCATTTCTCTCAAAGCAGGCGCAATCTCAGCACTTCAACCAGCCGATATCGCATTAGTCAGATTCTTGATTCCCAGCTTGGTTTTGCTCCCTTTTGTCCTAAAGAACAGAAAAACCATTAGCGTTATTCCCAATAAATATTTAACAGGCATTGTAGTGGGGAGTGGGCTGCCTTACTTACTGCTCGTTGGTAGCGCGATGCACCTCGCCCCAGTGTCTCATGCCAGTGCTCTGATACCCGGCACATTACCGTTATTTGTCTCCGCCATCGCTGTTCTCTTTTATCAACAAGCATTAAGTAAACACCGTTTATTTGGCCTAACGACGGTACTGTTGGGTATCTTTGTCTTCTTGTTTTCCAATACGGGCACTGATTACAACTGGTCACAATTACAAGGACATCTACTATTTCTTACTGGCAGTTTGATGTGGGCGGTCTTTACCATCAGCGCGCGTGTCGCCAACCTGAATGCTCATGTCTGTGCTGGCTTTGTAGCGATAATCTCGTTAGCACTGCTTATCATCGCGGTCGGTTTCGGCTGGATAGACAGCCATTTAGCCGTCACACCAATGAAGTACTGGCCATGGAAAGAACTGTTCGGGCACACCATGCTTCAAGGGGTAGGCGCTGGCTTAATCGCTTCCTATACTTTTATATACGCGATCCGAATCATTGGTGCGGAAGCCAGTGCAGCGTTTGGCTCTTTAACTCCAGTCATTGCTACGTTGCTGGCGATCCCAATCTTTGGTGAGCAACCCGATACACTCACATGGCTTGCCCTAACGCTAGTAACGTGTGGCAGTATAATCGCGAGCCAGATATTTATGAGAAATGACCTTAGCCAACCTTATCGCCCGCCAGTACATCGTTAGCATAAGTTAGCCTTTTAAACAGGTTGTTGTGACCACAAGTTTAATTTTTGCGAACATGGAATTATTAGACAAGTGGTCACTTTGCAATCACTTTTGGATTAAAACGAGGATAGCGTGGTGTTTGAAGAGATTAAAAAGCTATAATAGGCAGTTATTTACATAAAGTATGTTGCCTGAACAAATGGTGTTCTGATAGCCTCCCAAACAATAAGGGATTATATTATTTGACGACATGCCAGCAACGCACACGAAAGATGAACTGAGTCATTTCTTGAAACCAGGAACTAAGCTATCCATAGAGATGGAACTTGGTCCTCAAAAGAGCAGCTCATACGTTACAACTTATTTGGGCTTGAAAGAAAACGCCTATCTGATTATTGATATTCCAACAAAGCTGCTGGAAGATCATGCGATTAGAAGACTCAATAATGCAGACGTCGTTGTTCGTGGTGTATCAGACACGGAGCTCGGGCACGTAGTTGCATTCAAATCCAGTGTGTTAATGCACATTAGCCACCCATCCCCTCTTTTATTCGTCCGAATACCGACGACGTTTGCCACAAAACCCGTGCGCGAATTTGAACGTTACAAATTGAAAATGGACTGCACTATTGACCATGGCGGTCATGTCTACGACGGAAGCCTGATTGACTTTTCGATAGCTGGGATTGGCATCTCGACCTTATTTGAACCGGAATTCCAAGTGGGTGATAACGTCAGGGTTGATTCAGCACTTAGTGCTTATGTAGGCAGCGACAATCATTGCTTAATCGCAAACATCAAAAAGTTAGCCAAAGGCTGGATCATTGGCATTAAGTTTGAAAAGCCAATCGCAATGACTGACCAGCTGAAAGTAGCGTTGCTGGAACAGTATTTTCTGTCCAGCAACTAACGTTTAATGCTAAAAGCAACTTGAACGGCTATTGTTCGCCAAAGCGAGTTGCTTCGAAGCTGTTGAGGAATCGATGTATCAGATAGGTCACGAGTAGCGTTGCAACAATGGCAAACAGGATACTGCTCACCCGATACAACGCACTAAAGATCAAATCACCACCTGGGCTTAAGTATTGACCAAATAAAATGCCTAACGTGGTGAGTCCACCAAAGCCCGCTCCGGATCCACTGGATTCTTTAACGTGCATATAGCTGAAAATCATTGCGCCAATCCACAGCAGAGGTACGACAAATAACAAGGTATCTGACCAGTCATAAAGCACTAGCTGGCTGGTAATACCGAACGTCACCCCCAGTAACGTGCCCATCGCTCTTTTACGAGCATAACCTAGGGCACCATTCCAATGCATCGGAAACAACAGCAATATCGTCGTCGCCTGCGCCGACAGAGAGTCACTTAAGTCGAAAACCTGGAAAACCAGAAACGAAATGGTTACGATGCTTGCTCCCATCAAAGCTTCATGACGCATGCGGTGGCTTTTCTTCGGCCCCGAAGGTCTGGCTGGTGGCTGACGAGGCTCCGCATCTGGGATGAGAAACGTCACTAAATACGCAACAACAACTGAAAGAACATTCGCTTCCAGATTACTGAAGATAAGATCATTTAGGTCGGTACTGACATAACTGGAAAAGTGCAGCATGATGCTGAGGTTCAATACACTACTCGCACCAAATAGGAATAAGCTTCCCTTCGACATACAAGCAAATTTGTACAGAAATAATCCAAATGCAATCATCGTCATCATGAATGGATGACTGCCAAACAGTCCAGCAAGAATACCAACTTCCAGGCCACAAACTAAGGCGGCAAATATCATCTGCCTAGCCGCATGCAAACTCATCACAGGAACCATGCCGAGCAGCAGCATAGGCGTTACCGTGTAAAACACACCGTAGTTCCAGCCGAAAAGTTTACATACGGTAAAGCCTATCGTAGCGCCAGTGGCGATTCGAAGACACTGCCTGAGATCATTCTCAGACATGGGGTGGTCCCATAACTTCATACCACCTCCTGATTAATAGATGTAATGCAGAGCACTCAAGAAATGAATCTGTAGGTTACTAAACCACCCAGAGATCGTATTCTCAGGCAACAGTTGGACGGTTGCACGCGCTCCGGCAGGGAACGAGTGCTGCTCTTGATCGTCAATCGCTAAATGCAAACGCATGCGCTGTGCATCCCTAACCCAACGGTCCGTCTCTGTCGGTGTGGCAAGTCGTCCATCAGCATCGAACTGACCAGAACTTACGCCAGCATCAATACTTGTGATTCGAGCTTCAAAAACGTCACCCGGCAAGCTATCAAAAGCAACCAATGCTCGGCTGTCACGATTAAAGTGGCGCAGGCTCTTTTCTCGGAAATCCGCAATGATGTCAACGTCATCTGAAACTAATGCAACCAGAGGACTTGCCGCAGAGGCGTAAGCACCCACTTCCAACTGAAGGTTGGCAACGATACCATCATGCTCAGCAATAACTTTTGTGTAAGACAAATTGAGCTCAGCTTGCTTGAGTTGGTTCTGCGCAACACGCACGCTGACATTATCTTCACCTATTTCACCACGGCTTACTTCAAGCTCCTTCAGGCGCGCACGTGCTGCTAACAGGTTGGCTTTTTCAGCAGTAGCGCTACTCTGCGCATCATCTAGTTGCTGTTGAGAAGTACCGTTTCGGTGGAACAGCTTATTCAAACGCGCCGCTTCTCTCACCTTTTGCTCTGCAACAATCTTGCTCGCTTCCACATCCGCTTTAGCAGCGGCGATTGATGCATCCAGCTGGTCATTGTTTTGAATCACCTGATCCAGATTGAGCTGAGCACGTTCAACCGCCAGTTGGTAAGGCTGTGGATCGATCTGGAACAGTACTTCACCCTTATGGATTTCCTGATTGTTTGTGACGTAGATTTCTGTGATTTGCCCACTAACACGAGGCGCCACTTTGGTTACCACACGAGTTGCCATTGCTTGAGGCGTAAGAGGCATTGCCAGGTCGGCAATTAGAAAGTAAGCAAAGACAAGGACAAACGCTACGCATGAATATTTAATCCAGCGCGCGAACTTTTGGTCTGGAGTCATAGGATTCAACTTCTCTTTTTTAGGTTTTCTGACTTATTCGCTAAGTGTATCGAGTGCATTGCGAGCAATTTGCTCTAGGATTAATCCCATGGCCTTAAGCTCATCATCATTAATGTCCGACAGTAATTTTCTACGAACCTCATAGATTCGGCTCTCTAGTTGAGTAATAAGAGCTTTACCGTCATCAGTCAGGCTGACAATACGGGCGCGCTTGTCATATTCACAACAACGTCGTATTACCAGAGACTGCTCTTCGAGTAATTTTAAGGTTCGCATTAATGACGACAGTTCTATCTCTAGTGCTTCCGCGAGATGCTTCTGGCTGACGTTGTCCCCCATGCGATGTAACTTCCATAAGGCAGTCCAGCGCGGATACGTCAGGTTCAGTGGCTCAAGCTCTCGGTCTGCGACCATTTTCCATAAACGTGAGACGCGAGATAACTTTTCCGCAACGGAAAGCTCTCTCAAAATGTCGATGTCTTGAATCATTACAAACACCCAATTACTTAGCATGCTAAGTAATATAAATTAGTTAGCATGCTAAGTAAATAACTTTGTGACAAAAATCACATTAAGTTCAAGGAGAGAAGTTTGTTGCAGAGGGATCTTAGGTAATAAAAAAGGCACAACTTGCGTTGTGCCTGATAGGAGCTGATGTGTTTCTTATACCCAGTCGACTAAGAATCGCTGTTTGTAATCCAACAGCGCT
The DNA here is from genome assembly GCF_003443775.1 of Vibrio sp. dhg. NCBI lineage: Bacteria > Pseudomonadati > Pseudomonadota > Gammaproteobacteria > Vibrionales > Vibrionaceae > Vibrio > Vibrio sp. dhg. The sequence goes on from NZ_CP028944.1 coordinate 816,123, forward strand.
TCATGGAATGCGTTTTCTTTAATCGGTTTGAGTAAGATGTAGTTCGCCCCCGCTTCCATAAACGCATCACCTGTTTCTTTTGCAGTATCTGCCGTACAAGCATAAATCGGCGTGCCTAGTTTGAGGTTTCGGCGAATCTCTTTTGTGGTTTCTATACCACCGAGATGCGGAAGTTGGTTATCCATTAAGATCAAGTCATAGCTATGGTGCTTTAACCGTTCGATGGCCTCGAGCCCGTCTTTTGCCCATTCAACCTGCATTTCATACTTATTACAAAAGGCTTTTAAAATAAACGCATTAGTATGATTGTCTTCAACAAGCAGGACTTTCAACGTTTGATTAAACATATCTTCAGGGTTGATATGTTGGTCGGGTTTATTTTCACTTGAAAGACGTTCACGGTCTCTAACTGGCAACGTTACAACAAATGTCGTTCCAACCCCTTTTTGACTGTAAACTTGGACATTACCGTCTAACATATCGACCAAACTTTTGACGATTGTCAGCCCTAAACCGCTACCACCGTATTCACGCGTTGTCGTTTCCTCTTCCTGCACAAACGGTTCAAACATTTGCTCGAGTTTGTTCGGGTCGATACCGATACCCGTATCGGACACTTCAACCACCAGCACACTGTTCTCAACCCCTTCAAACTGATCCAATACCGCGCTTAGCCGAACACTTCCTGATGGCGTAAATTTGACTGCATTACTGAGCAGGTTAAACATAATTTGGTTGAGGCGAACCTGATCGGTAAAGAGTGCGACTTGAGGATCCAACTGGTTTTCAATAACCAGTTCCACGCCTTTACTTTCACAAATCGGACGATAAATATTCTCTAAAGTGCGAACGGTATCGGTGAAGGAAAACGAGTGTTTTTGAATATTAAATTTCCCTTGCTCGATTTTCGAGAAATCTAGAATGTCATTCAAAACAGCAAGTAAGTGCTCACCACTATGACGAAGCACGTCTATCTGGTTACTCTGTTCTTGCGATTTAACGGCACCTTTCAATAACTGAGCGACACCTAAAATACCGTTAATTGGCGTTCGAATTTCGTGACTCATCTTAGCGAGGAAATCAGCGCGAGCTTGAGCGGATTTTTCTGCTTCTTTTCTGGCGACATTACTTTGCTTTTCAGCCTCGATAAGCGTTGTAATGTCTTGTCCTTGAACAATGATCCCACTGAGATCGCCATCCACCAGAATGGGAGACAAGTTCCAGCGATACACTTTTTCGCCAATTGGTACATTCACTCCGGTAAGAGTTGCGCCTTGCGATGCCATACGCAGGTGAGGAAGTAATTTTTCCTTAAAGCTCTTAAACACGGGAGGCATGGTTTTATTATCATTTTCGAGCACCAGCTCTTTTCTCGCCGCTGGGTTTATTTGTATCAGAACCCCAGCTTCAGACCACACCATGATCGGCGATAAAGCAAAGTTAAACAGGTCACGGAACGAGCGTTTTTGTGCTTCAAGTTCTTCAAAAGTGTTTTCTAGCGTCGTCCCGATATCATCAAACTCTTCGATATCTGACCCGCCAAATCGCTCAAACCCTTTTTCTTCGCGAGCTGAACGTGTGTACGACATTAAGGAGTCAAGCTGTTCTGCTACTTTATTCTCTATCCACTCTTTGGTCAGTAAGGCGATCAAGATCATCCCGATAACCGAAGCCATCATCGCCAAAAGATGCTGAACCTGCAGGGTAACGACACTTTGATTATCCTGAACCGTCAATAGAGATAAATCCGTATGAGCCGCATTCACCTCAATTGGTGTCTTAATAATCAATAGTTGGTCGAGCTTCTCTTGAGATTCTCTACGTTTCAGAACATCAAATATTTTGTAAGACTCATCACCAGCCAACGAGTTGGCTAGAGGTAAGTTATTGGAGATGAGTACAACATTATCGACGTTACCTTCGTTTTTCAGCCTTTCCATCAAGCCAAAGTTGTTGTCCAAAACGACAACATTGTAGGAGTAACCCATCACTTCGCCCGTTGTGGGTTCAAGTACGGGGACTCTTCTCACCAGCAAATGACGAGCGCCCATTGGCGTTAGTGACGTAATGTAGTACCAGTTATTGGTGAATGTGACGCTATTGGAAATAGTATCGAGTATCGAGTCATTAATACCATAAAAATGGGCGTTTCCGTCATCCCAGATAATGCCTTGATGGTTAGTGAGGAAGCGAATTTCAGGCGTGTGTGCAGGATCACTCTGGTCAATGCTCAGAAAAAAGAAATTTAAGGCTTCTTCATCCCGCTTAGTATAAAAATCAAGCACCACATCGCTTTTAGAATTGCTGTCGTGGTGGATCTGTATCGCAGCGAAATGACTGTCAAAAATATTCAGAATCAGGGCAGATGTTTGTTGCTTTGTCCTGTCGACTTCTTGCCAAATAATCTGTTTGGAGAAGTAATAACTCTGAACGAATATGCCTAAAATTATCGGAGCAAGAACGAGAATTATAATTTTAGTTATGAGCGTCGACAAAGAGCGACGCTTTCTGGTTGATGTGTTTGTCATCAATTATCTGAGTATCTAAATGCGCGCTTTCTTAAGGCTTCTATTCTTTCGGGAGAATCTGATGTGGTGACGACTTCATAGTCACCAGAATATACAGTTGGTACTGACTTCCCTTCCAGATCCCACTTTATGGCTTCTGCCATCGCAATACCAGTATCGTCGTTCATACGCATGACGGTTATATCCAACTCTCCATCTAAAATGGCGTCTAGCTCTGCAGAGCCTCCTCCCCAGCCATTAATCATAATATCATCGCGCCCGAGTTCTGCTAGCGCTTCAACGGCACCAAGAGCGACATCGGTTGAGCAAGCATAAATAAAGTCGACATCAGGGTACTTGTCCAGACTGGCTTTTGCCGCCTCATACCCAGACTGCTTTGTCGCCTTGGTGTAATATGCAGATTGTAGCTCAAAGTTGCTGTCACGGTTTACCTGGTTAATAAATGTGTTCCCTCTTACATCACTGATGTAGCCTTCTGAAAAGTAAAGCACACTGTAGTGAGTGTTTTGGGGGAAGCGTTGACTAAACTCTTTCGCCAGTTTTCTGCTGCCTTCAGCATGGTCAAAACCAACATAAAGAAACGGCTGATGTTTATCCCAATCTCTTACTGGTGTCGTAATGTTTTGTAAGATCAGTTTGGTTTTCTTCGAATCTAAGACATGCTCAATAAATTTGCGATGTCTGGTGGTATCGAGCGTAAAGATGAGATAGTCCGAGTTGCTTTTCAAAGCCTCCATTAAAGACAGACTTTGCTGTTTGATATCGGCGTTTGGACGGGTAAAAACCTGATTGAGCTGATAGTTAATATTTAGCTTATCTAACCGTTTTTCAAAAGCATCTATGTTTCTGATCCAGTAATCTGAGATTTGCTGCCCTGGGTAAACGACAGAAATCTTCAGTTCACGCTTTTTATCGCTAGTCACCGGAATCGGTTTTTCTCTGACAGCTTCAGCCAGTGCGTTGGTTAGTTGCTTTTGCTCCGGAAATTCTTTCAGAAACTCTTGATATTCCCAATATCCATTCAGGACTTGCGATGGATGTGCTGCTGGGGCAATACCAGCTACTAATACAAGGGAGAATATTAACTCTTTTTTCATCTGTTGCTCTATTAGTTTTATATCGAGTCTAATTCACTCTATTTATTATCTAGCCGAGTCATCCGTTACTTGGGCGCGTTGAACTATTGTAATCTACCTTCCACTAAGTACTGGTTTCAATAACATTTTCTTCGTTATGCATTATGCGTCAGATGAGTCTTACATAACAAACGAATATTGCATTATATTTCATAACATTATGAACGCATCTTTTAGATAAAAAGAAGCCGCCTTATAGGAATCGGCGGCTCTTCGTAAGTCGGTGTCATGCGTTTATTCGACCATTTATCGGCGTTTAACGACGAACGGTAAATATCAAGCTGTGGTGTTCATCTAGGCCAAGAGACGCTTTTGATTCAACTAATAGCTCTTTTTTCGTTTTAGCTAGCTGCTTAATAAAATACTCAGCTTTCATCGCCAGACTCTTGGAATCAAATTTCATGGTCCATTCCAGAACTAATGGCCCTTTACCTTTTAGTGCCTTAGCGCCTTTGCCATCTTGATGCTGTTTAAACCGGCGTTCAATATTGTTGGTTACACCACAATAGAGTGCATTCCGGTTATTTCGTATCAGATAAACACTCCAAACTTGTTCGACACAATCACTCATCAAAGCAGAGATTCTACCTGAGCTTTCAAAGCTTCGAGTTCTTCTCTAAGCATTGCCACTTCTTGTTCAAGCTGACTAACACGATCTGAGCTCGGTGACACAGTCGCTGTTGTCTCGATAGCAGAGACATCCACTTCACCGCAGAATAAATGCATGTAGCGAGATTCACGCTTACCAGCCTCTCGTGGCAGTTTTACGACTAATGGACCTTTTTCTTCGCTCGCTAAGTGTTCCAGAACGTTTTCCACCTCTTTAACATCGCGAAACGTCGTCAGGCGGTTAGTTCGGGTGCGAATCTCACCTGGCGTCTGAGCCCCGCGCAACAGCATGCAGCATACAATGCCTTTTTCTTGCTCAGTCAGTTTCAGGTCGCCAAACTCTGTATTGCAAAAACGGTGCTGATATTTGCTCACTCGGCTATTAAAAGCACTTTCGTCACTGACTAGTCGACGTTCAATCAGCGCATCTACCGCATCTAATACATCAGACTCGGACAACGACATTACTGGCTCACGATTGCTTTTTTGATTACATGCGTTGGTAAGTGCATTCAGACTAAGGGGATAAAGATCGGGAGTCGTCACTTCTTTCTCGATCAGGCAACCAATTACTCGTGCTTCTATTGCCGTTAGCTCAACTTTCATAATGCATTCCTTATTATTTTTTGCATTTGAATTTTATACTCAAGCCGCTCTAGAGGGTCAGGCTGAAACCTGAACAGGTTAGAAAGCGCTTGAATATAAGGTAGTCAGGCTAAAGCATAGACTAAGACCTGACCCCTTTTGTGAATCGGGATAGGACTTAGTGCTCGGAGAGAATAGGTACTTTTCTCAGATTACCATCTTCATCAATCATCATTATTTTCGAACGATTGAGTTCAACTTCTGTAAGTTCAAGTTGATCGCGTGCATTGATGTATGCTGTTTTTAACTTCTCAGCCAAAGAACTCGTGACTTGTTCACTATCTTGACTGTCGACTTGCTCCGCAGTGTTACGAGAGTCCATATCAAGTGTCATCATTTTGTATTTAATGATGCTGATAATATAGTGAAGGCTCAATCATGACAACGCATCGATTTACTCAAACCCCGTATCAAACACATATTTATCCAAACTAAGTCGCACAAAGACACGTTTTGTTTCGCGGTGGCTGCCAATTCAAACACGAGAATTGTAATGCATGAATCATTTCAAGCGTGAAATCACCATTGCTCTGAGGTGCGCCAAATCAGGCTCAACAGGCATAAAACTGAGATGGTTTCTTGTTGTAAGGCAAGTCACACAATGATTGGTCGAGAAGTGTTCAACTCATCGTCGTGATTGATCTAAAGACTGTTATGCTACGGGATGTTGTGCTTTAATCGAGAAAGATATTCACAAATTAGGAAAGGGAACTATGAGTAGCGTATTTGAAATCGTTAACCAAGCTCGTCGCAAGAATAAATTGAAACGAGAGCTTCTTGATAACGAGAAAAAAGTTCGTGATAACCGCAAACGTGTAGACCTGCTAGAAAACCTTCTAGACTACATCAAGCCAGAGATGACTCACGACGACATCTTAGCGATCATCAAAAACATGAAAGCAGATTACGAAGATCGTGTTGATGACCACATCATCAAGAGCGCAGAAATCTCTAAAGCACGTCGTGACATCAGCCGTCGCATTCGTGAACTGACGGAAGAAGACAAGCAAACTAGCGGCAAGAAATAAACACCAATAGTTCTGTTATAATTTGAACCCCGAGTAAGACAACTTGCTCGGGGTTTGTTTTTGTCACGGATTAAAGTGGTGTGTACAATTGCACCAACGTTATCCCAAACCTAATAACTGAATAAGCTTTCTATGTCCTCAACTACGATCAGTCCTCAACCTACATTAGCCAAGCAATTGTTCTCGATGACATGGCCCATGCTCTTTGGTGTTTTATCACTGATGAGTTTTCAGCTTGTGGACAGTGCTTTTATCGGCCAACTTGGCGTCTTACCTTTGGCGGTACAAGGATTCACACTGCCACTGCAAATGGTCGTGATCGGTATTCAGGTTGGCTTAGGCATCGCAACAACAGCGGTTATCTCTAAAGCACTAGGAGCCAATGAAACACGCTATGCTAAACAACTTGGCGGTTTAGTCCTGATGATAGGCTCGGTAGGAGTTGCGATAATCAGTGTGTTAATTTGGTTGCTTCGTTACCCGATATTATCCATGCTCAGCGCACCGGATACGGTTATGCCTATCATCGATAGTTACTGGCCATGGTGGTTACTGAGCTCCTGGACTGGTGCCCTCCTCTACTTTTACTACAGCATCTGTCGAGCCCACGGAAATACCATGTTGCCAGGCACCATGATGATGATCACCAGCGGTGTGAACCTAGTTCTCGATCCGATCTTCATATTTACCTTCGATCTCGGCATTAATGGCGCAGCGCTTGCGACAATTGTCGCGTTCAGTTTTGGTATTTTGGTCGTGGCTCCACGAGTCAAAAAGAGCCATTGGGCCACAACGCAATGGCAAGATCTAAACGTAGTGAAGAGTGTCCGTTCCATCGGCAATATCATGGGGCCTGCGATGATAAGCCAACTCTTACCTCCTTTGTCTTCCATGCTCGCAACTAAGCTACTGGCTGGATTTGGTACGGCTGCCGTCGCGGCATGGGCGCTGGGATCGCGTTTTGAGTTTTTCGCCATTGTCTCTGTACTCGCATTAACTATGTCTCTACCGCCAATGGTAGGGCGATTACTTGGCGCAAAAAACTATGATGATATTCAATCGCTGGTGAGTATTGCGGTTAAGTTTATTCTGATCTTCCAGCTCTTAATTGCCGTTATTACCTTTGCTGTCGCGAATCCTCTGGCATTATTAATGACCAGCGATATTCAGGTTGAGCAAGTGTTAGAAATGCATTTGATGATCGTCCCGATTAGCTTAGGCTCTCTGGGCGTATGTATGCTTATGGTTTCTATCTGTAATGCATTAGGTAAGTCATACACGGCGCTAACCGTTTCGGCGTTACGTCTGTTCGTCTTTTTCCTGCCGTGTTTATGGGTTGGTTCTCAGCTTGGGGGAATCAGAGGTCTTCTGCTTGGTGCTTGTCTGGGTAATATCTGCGCAGGCATCGCTGCTTATCTCACTTATCGTCGCACTATCGCATCGCTGTCCGAAAGGCATAACGCGTACTAAGTCTATAAACCAATAAGATCACATATCACAATAATGAAGCCCTCTATATTGAGGGCTTCATTCGTTGAGTTAAATACAGCCTTCTAATACATCAAGCTATTTTGTCCGCTGGAAAAACAACGCCAGTTTGTCTTCTGACTTCAGTCAGGACTTTTGCTACCGTCAATGAACGTTGTTTGGTGCTCTCATCAATCACACCTAACTTAAGTTGCTTGGCAAAAGCTTTAGCTTCATAAAACATGTGGTTTTCGGTTTGTGGCAGGGTCAGTACTTCTTTCTCTTTACCACGAAGAATGCGTTCGACGCCACGACCCGTGGAGATCATATCGACTAGGACACTACCTTGCTCACCCTGAAATTCACTTGGAATAAGCGAGTCGCTTACTTTTGAATGCAGAAGGTTGACGTTAAAATCGTCGTAGGCAAGGGTCACACTCCCGCATCCATCCACACCGGATGGCAAGACAACCGCACTGGCCTGAACCTGATTTGGCTCGCCAAACAACTCAATTGCCGACCCCAGACAGTAATAGCCGATGTCCATAATCGAACCATTGGAAAAATCCGGATTGAACGTATTCGGGTTCTCACCGTTTAAATACTTTTGATAGCGAGAGGAATACTGGCAATAACTGATCGTAGCGTGTCTTAACGGAGCTATGGTAGGCAGGCTTTCTTTCAACACAGTAAAGTTGGGAGTATAAGGCGACATAAATGCCTCAAAAAGCACGACTTCATTTTCTTCAGCGCACTTAAACATTTCTTGTACAAGGGCGTAATTTGAGGCCATCGGCTTTTCACAAATGACATGCTTACCCGCTTTTAGCATTTGCAGCGCTTGAGGTGCATGAAGCGAGTTTGGACTAGCAATGTAAACCGCATCAATATCCGGATCATTGCCCAAAGCGTCTAAACTGTCGTAGCAAGTCTCCGCATGGTATGGCGCACCAAATGAACGCGCCTTGTCAAACTCTCTCGAATATACGGCTTTGAGACGAAACTCCCCCGTTTGTATCGCTGCTTCAACAAAATGTTGAGATATCCAGTTCGTCCCAATAATCGCGAGATTAAACATGTCATTTCCTTCTAATTTTGATCGTAAACGCCAAGTGACTTCAGCTTATCTAATCGATTTAAACAAGGTTTATCTGAATAAACAACGCCAGATAGCGAAAGAATAGCTGCGCTACGTGTTCCACAATTTATGACTCATAATTGTGACAGCGTCACTTAAGGTATAGTATTTATCGCAGCTAATCGTCGATTTATTGATAAACCTCAACAACCTCTCCTCACAGGGCTGGTAATTTGAACCCGTTTTGTGGCTCCCTAGCTCGAATGATCATTATGATTTTGCTCTTCTCGCGAACAATAAACCTAATCTTTATATGGTTAATGGTATTTTTGGCGCTATAAATCCCAGTTCATATTGTGATTTGATGCAAATTTTTGATATTAAATCTGAACCTCAGAAGCACATTTCATCCCATCCATTAGTCTCAGTTGATAAAGAACATAATTAAGACTTTTATGTTTACCTCCAGAGTTGTGTTATCGATTCACATCACATATTTATGTAAATGAGATCTTATATTTCAATCAAAACCCATGATAGTAAGCATTATCATCGCAAAATAAGTTTGCATTTTTAAAAATGTCAACACCTTAAATACGACGCCTTAGTCACATTAATCCTCCACAGATAAGCCATAAAACAGTGATTTTCACTAGGTTTATTTTTCCTAGCAGAATAAGCCCTTCAGCCGTAGAATCCGCCCCATAATTATTACAACCCGATTACATTACCACCAGACTCCTACGCTCTACCGTAGAGGTACTAGCGGCGAGTATGGTTAGCCCCCAAAACGTGAAAGGTCCAATACAACAATGAGTCCAGAGAAATATCTCCAAGACTGGCAAACTAGCCAAACGATTGCTGAATCTATCTCCCCTCTAATCGGTAAGCTGTATCGTGAAAAAGGAATTGAAGTGGTTCTGTTCGGTAAGACGCTTATCAACGCCACAACTATCGACATTCTCAAAACTCACCGCGTAGCAAGACGATACACTGGAAGCCCTCTTTCTCTAGAGCAAACAATGCCTATCATTGAAGCACTATGTGAAATGAGCATTTCGTCTAGCCGCGTTGATATTGGTCATCTGGCAACTAAGTATTGGAATGAGCACGAAGACACTTCTTCACTAAATGATTTCCTACAAACAGCACTTCAAGGTGCTCGTGATGCAGATTCTTCTCTGAAAGCTCGCGATGTGGTTCTTTACGGTTTTGGTCGCATCGGGCGTCTACTAACTCGTCTTCTTATTGAAAAGAGCGGCCCTGGTTACCCACTAAGACTTCGTGCAATCGTTGTACGTGGTGGTAAAAAAGGCGACTTAGAGAAGCGTGCTAGCCTACTTCGTCGTGACTCAGTACACGGCCAATTCAATGGTAGCATCATCATTGATGAAGAGCGTAAAGCACTGATTGTGAACGGTAACTTCATTCAAATCATCTACGCAAACAACCCAAGCGAAGTTGACTACACCGCTTACGGCATTAACAACGCACTTGTTGTAGACAACACAGGCGTTTGGCGTGATGCAGAAGGTCTAAGCCAGCACCTAGCATGTAACGGCGCACAGAAAGTACTTCTGACTGCACCAGGTAAAGGCGATATCAAGAACGTTGTATTTGGTGTAAACGAATCTGTGATTCAAGAAGAAGACACCATCATCTCAGCAGCAAGCTGTACAACAAACGCGATTACACCAGTACTGAAAGCGTTGAACGATAAGTACGGTGTACTTTCAGGCCACATCGAAACGGTTCACTCTTACACTAACGACCAAAACCTGATCGATAACTTCCACTCAGGCGATCGCCGTGGACGTAGTGCATCTCTGAACATGGTTCTGACTTCAACTGGCGCAGCAAAAGCAGTAGCAAAAGCACTGCCAGAGCTAGCTGGTAAGCTAACAGGTAACGCGATTCGCGTACCTACGCCAAACGTTTCAATGGCAGTTGCAAACCTAAACCTAGGTGAAGACGTGGATCGTGATTCACTTAACGACTACCTACGTGAAATGGCTCTGAATTCTGAGCTATCAGCACAGATTGATTACACAGACTCAACTGAAATCGTTTCAACAGACTTAGTTGGTTCTCGTCACCCTGGCGTAGTTGATGGTCAAGCGACTATCGCACAAGACAAGCGTTGTGTACTGTACATCTGGTACGACAACGAATTCGGTTACAGCTGCCAAGTTGTGCACTGTATGGAACAAATGATGGGTGTTCGTTACCAAACATTCCCTCGATAGGTGAACATTGCTCCACAACGTTAACCACATGGTGTAGCGAACTATACCTCAACATTTGTTCTTTATAATAAGCGCGAAAGCGCACTACTAATCTTAACTCCCCATTTATACGCCTGAGCTTCCCCTCAGGCGTTTTTTATTCATACGATTTAACTTTCTTCAGTCTTTGACATTCCTCAGACATAGTGAGCCCGATTGTTCATGTTTCGTTCATATTCACAGGGGTAATCTGAACACATAGACGAATAGAGAGGTCAAGTTTATGAATCGGATCATCGTTACAGCACTAGCACTGATTACAGGCCTTTTTGCTTTAGTATTTAGCCTTATCATGGCGATCCCATTGACCATCGCGGCACTGATTACCGGAAAACGTATTGAGAAGCGCGTCAAGTACATGCAGAAAGAGATGCAGCAAGAATATGAATTTAATTCTGGAAAAGCAGACGCGATAGAAGGCGAATTTGAAGAAGTTCGCCGATAAGAGAATTAAAGTGTTTCTCAACCCCCTCGTCCCCAAAAGCTAACAAAGCTCCTGAGAAACTCCTTGCTTACACCCAGCCTTGAACAAGCTGGGTGCTTTTTTTATGTTCTGGAAATCAAATTTATATCGTTACAACCACACGCAGAGCCAACAACATAAGCACGACGCCAGACAAGCGATCGATCAACACCGCTTTTGAGCGAATACGATCAACCACTCGCGAGCTCGAGAGTACGATAGTAATGAACGTGTACCACAAACCGTCAACGATAAACGGCGTAGCAACAATGATCATTTGGTTGCTCAGATCATTACCCAGAGCAACGAACTGGCTAAATAAGGCGATAAAGAACAGTGCAATTTTAGGACTGAGAATAGAGATAAAAAAGCCTTCTCTTGCCGACTGTGCAACGGTGGTTTCCTGCCCAGATTCAAGCTTAGCCGCTACACCGCCTTTCGAACGCAGAGCATTAAACCCCAAATAGGCCAAGTACACTGCCCCCGCCAAGCTGATCGCTTTAAACAGTAGCGGGCTTTGCTGTAAAACCACAGCCAAACCGATCAGAGTAATAAATGCATATATCCCGATACCAAATGCGTGTGCCCACGCTGTCGCCAACCCATTAAGACGGCCACCAGCCAAAGCATGTTTAGCGACAATCGCCAAACTAGGCCCTGGAGACATAGCGCCCAACAAACATACGGTAAAAAGTGATAGCCAAACTGTTAGTGTCATAAAATCCTCTCCTCATTTGGTATCAATCTATCAAGTGAAGGGATATAAATAGAAATCAAAGTTTTTCATAAAGGTTATGACTTGAAATCATAACTTAATGAATAGAGTATTCCGATAGCTTCATCACTGTCCGAATTTGTTCTCTAACCCAACGATGGGCAGGATCGGTGTCGTATTTTGGATGCCACATCAACCAATATTCATGTGTCTGGGTTGCAAAAGGCAGTGGCTTATTGACTAAACGCCAATGCTTGGCAAGGTTCAGCGCAATATGTTCCGGCACGACCATAAGGTTGTCACTTGTTACCAGTCTGTTTACGGCTGCAGAGAAGAAAGGCACTTTAAATGCGATATGACGCTCCAGACCCATCTCTTTTAACGCCAGATCAGCACTGGAGTCCTTGTCACCACCTCCCGTCACCTTAATGTGCGAATAGCTGACGAGTTGCTTCGCGCTGATACTTCTACACTTAGCCAGCGGATGAGAATCTTTCATCAGACAAACCGAATTATCCGAGCCGATATTGATGCTCGATACGCCTTCTGGTTTGGAGGGGTACATAGAAGAAGCGATGTGAATGCCGAGCTCATGCAGTTTGTCCAGAAAGTCTGGCTGCCAAAGCCGATAAGCCATATCAAGTTGTGGCGCGAACTCACTGAGGTGCGACGCTATATCCGGTAGAACATATTGGGCAACGTAATCACTCGACGCAATCACGAGTTCTCCCTGCCAGTCTTTGGGCTCAAATGGCTTGTCATCCAAAAGATGGTCAAATTCCGCAAGTAACGCATCCAGTTTTTCTTTTAGCGCTATCGCTCTTGGTGTAGGAATCAGCTGATTACCCTGGCGAATAAGAAGTGGATCACCACACAGCTCGCGGAGTTGAGCCAACTGACGACTCACCGCAGACTGCGTGATGTTCAGTCGCTGGGCAGTGCGGCTTACATGACACTCTTCGAGCAAAACATGTAAGGATCTCAGCAAGTTTAAATTGATGTGGTTTAGCATTGTTTATCCGATTGAATGGTACTTACGTCTGGCTTTGCCGATCACTTAACGAACTTATTCCCAGTGGTATTAAAAAACTCGGTTAATACAGTATGAGTCATGAGATGGCGAAGCTCGGGAAAGCGTTGAATTTGGTCTCTGACCTCATTCAGTCGGTTCATGTTGGGAACCTCGACAAAGACCATCATATCGGTTTCTCCGCTAATGGCATGACACCATTTCACCCCATCAATTTTATATAACTCATTTGCGTAAGATTCGCAGTAGTACGTTGAGGTGGAAGTATCGAACTTCAGAGCAAAATAAGCGCAGATTGAATCCCCTTCATTAGAGGCGATTTCTGCATGATAACCCAAGATAACTTTGTCATTTTCGAGCTTACGAATTCGAGCCGTCACCGCCGAGCGAGAGAGGTTCACTTTTTCTGCGATTTCAGTGACTGACAGCCGAGCATTGTGCCGGAGAATATCAATGATCTTGTGATCAAACTTGTCCATAAACTTACCGCTTCTTCCTTATTTTCTTCATTTTATAACGATTTTAAATGCATAAGAAACCAACATTTTGTTGGAATTATTTGAAACAACCGTCATATTGGCGGTGCAGTAACGCATTTTGTATTTGAGAACTCATTTATTCTTAGACTTCCCTTAGTTCGACACCGTCAGAGACCAGCATGGAACAGCTCAAAAAAGACATCTCACTTATATCCGGCATCGCCCAACTTTCCACCACATTGATGGGCACAGGTCTATTTATGATACCGGCGATTGCGGCAGGTATTGCAGGGCATTTTTCACTCTGGGCATGGATATTACTGTTCGCGGCAATTTGCCCGATTGCTCTGACGTTTGCTCAATTAGGTAAGCGATATCCCAACGCTGGCGGCACCGCTTTCTTTGTCCGAAAAGCGTTTAATGCAAAATTAGAAAGTAGCGTTGCCTGGCTGTTTGTCAGTGTGATCCCGGTGGGGATCCCAGCAGCTATCGCACTTGCCGCTGGTTTTCTCAAACAACTTCTGCCTGAGCCACTAAACAATGACTTATTCGCTCAAGTACTCACCATCGCGCTGCTGATATTGGTTAACTTGCTAGGAACAAAGTCATCAGGGCGTTTGCAAACAGTGATCGCACTGAGTGTATTTGCGCTGGTTGGTGCATTTCTATGGAAAGGAGAAATCAGCAGTGTTGACCTAACCATGCCTGCCGTCACAACCGACTCGATTTGGCCTATTACTTCAGCGCTTGCTGTGATGTTTTGGTGTTTTGTCGGCATAGAAGCATTTGCACACATGGGCGAAGAGTTTAAGAACCCACAACGCGACTTTCCTATCGCGATTATTGTCGGATGTTTCGTTGCTGGCGCAACCTATTGGGCATGTTCGGTTGTGATATTAAAGTTTGGCGCTTATGGCACCCCTCAGTTTGATAATGCCTCCATACCTTGGCTAAGTGCGCAGCTACTGGGAGACAGTGCCAAATGGATCATCAGCGTGATCGGCTTTTCTGCTTGTTTTGCCAGTGTCAATTTATACACTCAAAGCTTGTCCCGAATGGTCTGGAGTCAAGCTCGTGAATATCGTCCAGACAGCAAACTGGCGAAAGTCTCGCATCGGGGCGTTCCTTCCTCTGCAACATTGCTGGTTGGCTTCATCCTGTTTGTGTCCTGTGTGGCAGGTACACTATCTCAACTTGATTTAGAGTTTTTCCTTAAACTCGCGAACAGCATTTTTGTGCTGGTTTATCTGCTTGCCATGCTCGCGGCATACAAGCTGCTGCAAGGCGTTGGCAAAGCTCTGGCTGGAATTTCTCTGATTCTTTGCACTGGCGTCTTTGTCTGCTTAGGTTGGTCCATGCTGTATGCGCTAACGATTTTTGTCCTGCTGTCATTGCCATGGAAGCAATTAAGATCAAAACGCGAATCAAAAGTGATTGAATAACCCCTTAAAACAGCTCAGACAAACGTTGTACAAGCGGATCAATTTCTTTTAAAGCCACGTTGCCATAACCGAGCACCACGCCATTCCAATCACGATCTTGGTAGCTTGGGTGCTCGTAGTAACTTAATGGACGTAATACGATGCCGTCATTTTCGGCGCGTTTCGTCCATGTCAGCTCATCAATGCCCGTTCGCCATTTTAATGTTATATGCAGTCCGGCAGCCTGACTTATGATGCTTACTTTGCTTCCAAAATGTGCTTGGATTGAGAGGCACATCTGCTCATGTTTCGCTTTGTAAACCCGTCGCATTTTTCGGATATGGCGCAGCAAACTCCCTTCAGCAATAAAATCAGCCATTGCCTCTTGGACGTGGCTGGGAGAATCGCCACTTAACGCATCTTTCACCATCAAACATTTATCTACCTGCGCTTCTGGAACCACAAGATATCCGAGCCTTAAACCGTTAAACATAACTTTGCTGAAAGAGCCAACGTAGAGAACGCGATCATCCCTACCCATTTGTGCGGCTAACCCTTGTAGACTGGTATACGGGCGATGGGCGAACTGAAATTCACTGTCGTAGTCGTCTTCTAAAATCCAGGACGAATTCTGAACAGCCCAATCGATTATCTTCCCTCTCTGTTCGGTATTCAAAGTGGTGCCCATTGGGTACTGATTACTTGGTGTGATGTAGAGAGCATCCGCATCACTGCTCGTTACCACATCAATATCGAATCCATACTTTTCCTTCACCAACAGCGGTTCGAATTGATACTGCTGAAACTGAATTAACTTGCGCATTTGAGCGTAGCCAGGTTGCTCCATCAATACCTTGTCGCCTCGATTCAGAGTTGCCATTGTTGCAATACTCAGCGCTTGCTGAGCTCCAGAAGTAATGATGATTCGTTCAGGGGTACAATTAACCGAACGGCTTGAAGCTAAATAAGCCGATAAAGCACAACGAAGTGACCAGCTTCCTTGGATATGTTGATTACCAAGCAAAGACGTCCGCGTCAGATGACGATTCAGATACTTCTGCCATCGGGCGCTAGGAAACGCGGCCAAGTCCGGAACTCCAGGGGCAAATGGCGCGTTAATGTCATATTTTATTAAAGGAGCTTTGGCGGACTGAACCGACACCTTTTCCGGCAAATACTGTTCGGGTAATTCTACTGCGACATAAAATCCCGAGCCCTGCTGGCTAATCAGATACCCTTCCGCAACTAATTGCTCGTATGCCGATATAACCGTATTTCTGCTCAGACTGAGTTCTTGAGATAATTTACGTGTAGAAGGCAACTTTCCATTTTTAGGCCAAAGACCTTTGACGATCTTTTCCCGAATCGCAAAAAACACCGATTGCTGCAGCGTTCCATTGGCTGAACTTACACATAAATCACCCACATCAATCAAAGACAAACCGGATCCATCCATTGTTTAAAACTGGCTCTCTTTAAACTACCAGTTAGACGGTACATTGCAACTCGACACTGATAAAAAAATATTGAGGTCCCAACTATGGGATGACGCCAAGGAGAGCAGTAATGTTATCAAGTACGAAAAGAACACAAATAAAGAAAGGCGCACATAAAGCGGTCTCCGAAGTTGAAAAACTGCATGCGATTATCGATGAGAGTTTGATTGCCCATATAGCGATCACCAATGAGTCTGGGCCGGTGGTGATTCCGATGCTGGCCTGGCGTGTGGGAGAGTTTGTCTATATTCATGGCGCGAACAACAGCAGGCTGCTACGTACACTCAAACAAGGCGATCAAACCTGTCTCACTTTTACACTGTTCGATGGATGGGTACTGGCTCGCTCTGCGTTTCACCATAGTGCGCACTACCGCAGTGCCGTTGTATTTGGCCAATTTGAAATCGTGCCAGATAACCAAGAAAAAAATGATTTGTTGAACCATTTCATTGAGCAAATCGCACCAGGCAGAACCGAACAGATCAGGCTGAGCAATGAAAAAGAGCTGAGCGCAACCATGCTGCTGCGTATCTCACTTAAAGAAGCGTCTGTGAAAATAAGTAATTTTGGGGTGAATGATGATGCTGAGGATATGGATATTCCGGTTTGGGCTGGCGTACTGCCTTACCGAACTGTCGTTGGCCCTCTGGAAACCAGCCCAGATCTGTACGAGGAAATTACTACGCCGGATTACAGCAGTGCGTATTCAAATCGTTGGCATAGTTCTGAAACCGAAAACTAAGCAATAAGCATATTGCTTATCTAAACAGCTCCCCTCAACCGCTGGCACCACCAGCGGTTTTGTTTTCAAATGTATCCAATAACACTGTTTTCCCGTATAACAAAAGGTTAAAACTGAAAGCGCTATTCTTTAGTGGTTGGGATGTAGAAAACGGGAGGCTCTCAATGTCAGACAAGGAAAAAAACTTACCTACGCATCGCATCTCCAGATTCGGTAAATTTGCTTCTCTTGCTACAAGAGTCGCCGGAAATGTGCTTGCAGAAGGTACTAAACAACTCGCCAAGGGCAACAAACCTAAAGCGAAAGACCTCCTGTTGACGCCTCAAAACATCACCAGACTGACCGATCAGCTTGCTCATTTACGCGGTGCCGCGATGAAACTCGGACAAATGTTGTCGATGGATGCGGGTGATATCCTCGAACCCGAGTTAGCCGATATTCTCTCAAGGTTGCGCTCTAATGCCGACCCAATGCCAGCCAAGCAGTTAAACGGCGTCATGGAAAACGCGCTTGGTCCGAATTGGAAATCAGAGTTTCTTGCTTTCAACTTCAAGCCGATCGCCAGCGCTTCCATAGGACAAGTGCATCAGGCATACAGTGATGCGGGCGACAAGCTTGCGGTGAAAGTCCAATACCCTGGTATTCGCAAAAGCATCAACAGTGACGTCGACAACGTTGGCACACTGCTTAAAGTCGTGGGTCTGATACCAGAATCTGTAGACTATAAAGGGCTGTTAGAAGAAGCGAAAAAACAGCTTCACGACGAAGCCAATTATTTACGTGAAGCACAGTTCGCCATACGTTATTACGAGGCACTAAAAGCACATCCTCACTTTGTTGTGCCAAAAATTCACCCAGAAAGCTCTTCACAATCAGTATTAGCGATGGAATATATCGAAGGGGTTCCAGTGGATACCATCGTAAACGCTGACCAAAATACCCGTGATGCCGTCATGCACAACCTGCTCGAACTGCTTTTCCGCGAGCTATTCGACTTCAAAATGGTTCAGACCGACCCAAACTTTGCCAACTATTTATATCTTGAAGAAACCAAGCAAATCGGTCTGTTAGATTTTGGTGCCACTCGCGAATACAGTGAAAAATTCAGTTCTGGATATCGTCAGGCGTTCTCCGCGGTTATTAACCATGACGAACAAAGCCTGAACGAAGCTCTGGAGAAGATTGGCTTTTTCAGTCAAGACATCCTGCCAGAACA
This sequence comes from Vibrio sp. dhg, assembly GCF_003443775.1. Taxonomy (NCBI): domain Bacteria; kingdom Pseudomonadati; phylum Pseudomonadota; class Gammaproteobacteria; order Vibrionales; family Vibrionaceae; genus Vibrio; species Vibrio sp. dhg. The sequence continues at coordinate 834,461 of NZ_CP028944.1, forward strand.
GAGAAAAGCAATTTGGGAACTGGTCAAGATGGCATGTGAACCCATGTTAGTTGATCAAGACTATGACTTTAAAGCCAGCGGCCTTGCTCAGAGGTTACGTGACGCAGGTAAGATCCTCAGCATGGAGCAGGATTACTGGCACACGCCACCAGCGGATGCCATTTTCCTTCACCGAAAAATAGCGGGGATGTATCTGCTGGCGGCACGAATTGGTGCCAAAGTGAACATTCGCAAATTAGTACAGCCTTATCTCAATATCAAAGTCGAGTAGCCTATTGTTTTTCTGTTACTTTCGCGTACTTTAGTTTTGTCGAACGTTTAACGCCATTCTTCGCTATTGTTATTAGTGAAGGTTCGAACACTATCTCTATTCTTTAAACGAACAAACTATCGGGGTGCTCGGTGAGCAAGTTTCAAGATCTCTCCATTCTCATACAACAAATTGGGCAAGCTGAAGAAGCGGATCAAGTCGCAACACTCAATGCGTCAATCGAAGAGGGTTTAGACCCCGGTTCCATCGCCCTGATTCTGGAAGCTTTCACCATCAATGATCGTGTTCGGTTATGGAGAGCGCTACCGCTAGAACTACATATTGATGTACTGACTGAAATGCGTGCTGACGTGCGTTTTTCGATCATCAACGCACTATCCGAAGTCGAACTTAAACTGACACTCGCCAAGCTAGACAACCTTTCTCTGATCGAGTGGGCAGATTCACTGCCAGAAGAAATCATTAATGAAGCACTGGCATTAATCGAGAAAGACGAGTTAGAGCTTTACGATCAAGCCAATGCTTATGAAGATGAAGAGATTGGCCGTTGGGCAGATCGAAAAATCGTTACCTTACCTTTTAACATCACGGTTGGCACTGCCAAGCAACTGATGGATCGTTACAGCTACGACATGCCGCAGCAGGTCTATTTGATTAACCGTAATAAGCAGTTTCGTGGCACGGTTAACTATTTCGAAATTTTGCGTAGTGACTCCGATGTACGCTTGAAAAGCCTTTCGATAGAAGCTGTGACGGTCCTCGATAGTAAAATGTCGCTACCTGAAGCGGTAGAGGCGCTGGAGCATAGTACCCTTTCCGCTTTACCAGTGACCGATGCCGACCAAACATTGATCGGCGAAGTGGACTGGCAATTTGCCCTGAGTACTCAACGTGAAATCTACGAAGCCCGCTTGATGGCAGGTACCGGTATGGATGAAGGCGACGACTTATTTGCTCCGGTGATTAAAAGCTCCCAGAAACGCGGCGTGTGGTTAGGGATTAACTTAATGACGGCCATATTAGCCTCCGTCACGATTGGGCTATTTGAAGACGTGATCGCCCAAGTAGTGGCGCTGGCGGTATTAATGCCGATTGTCGCATCAATGGGTGGTATTGCGGGTAGCCAGACACTTACGCTAATGGTTCGCGCGATGGCACTGAATCAGATCACGCCCGGAAACCGTTTCAAGCTACTTAAAAACGAGTTGGGTATTGGCTCTCTAAACGGCATAGCGTGGGCAGTGATCATTGGTGGTTTGGCAGGATTATGGTTCCAATCCGCGATTCTTGGCGGAACCATTGCTCTGGCTATCGTCGTCAATATCATCACCGCAGCTGTGTTCGGTGTGTTGATTCCAATAATCTTGGACAAGTTAGAATTAGACCCAGCACTTGCGGGGTCGGTGATTTTGACTACCGTAACTGACGTTGTTGGCTTTTTTGCCTTTCTAGGCACCGCTAGCCTGGTTTTGTTGTAGGAAATTAGTACTAATTTATTAATCAATCATTAGCATAATAAAGAAAAATTGCATATCGCAGTTGCAAATTGCGAATATTATCCGAGTTTAGGCAACGTCACTCACAGAAACCACGCTTTTTAGTGGATTTAAAAGTTGGCACGCTAGATGCATTGTTTAAAGTGACCCTTCTTAAGCCGAGGGTCACCTAGCCAACTGACGTTGTTAGTGAACTCAACTTTGTTCATATATATAAGCCAATCGCACTGTTTGCGGTTGGCTCTTTTTTTATCTGTCTTCGCTAAATCCAATTACCCTCTGGTTTCACCGTTTCACACACCGATAAAACGGACAAAATGACATTTTCGTTATTTGGTCATAAGTCTCATTAAATTCATCGTGTTTGGAAATTCGTTATTGGGTTGGGCATACTTTCCTCACCCCCAAGTATGAAGTATTACCCATGACGTCATTAAGCCAAGTAGAACCCCTATTTCTAGAATTCATGCAGCAAGAGATGCAAATCGATGCCGCTCACGATCTCAGCCACGTAAAGCGTGTCGCCAAAACAGCTAAAAAGCTCGCTGAGCAAGAGGGAGCTCAATTGGAAGTCGTATTGCCCGCTGCCTATTTGCATGACTGCTTTACTTACCCAAAAGATCACCCTAACCGTAAGCAAAGCTCCGCGATTGCGGCTAAAAAGGCCATCGCATTTTTGGAAAGTATCGACTACCCACGTCATTTCCACGACGATATCGCCCACGCGATAGAAGCACACAGTTTCAGCGCTAACATTCGTCCCAACACATTAGAAGCCAAGATTGTGCAGGATGCTGACCGTCTGGATGCACTGGGTGCAATTGGCGTAACACGCTGCATTCAGGTCAGTACTCAGTTCGAGGCCAAACTGTATGATCATCAAGACATGTTTGCGGAAGAACGCGAACTGGATGATCAACAATTTACTCTGGATCATTTTCAGACCAAGCTATTTAGAATCGTCGATACCATGAACACCACCTCCGCTAAAGAGGAGGCACAAAGACGCAAAGCATTTATGCAAAGCTATCTAGGTCAATTACGCGAAGAGGTCGCAGAGTAAATGTCAGAAAGTTATGCCCTGATTAAGGAGCTGAAACGTCAACTGAGACTCTCTGGTTTGCACTACGCAGACGTCGCACAGCATTTAGAGTTAAGCGAAGGAAGCGTAAAAAGGCTGCTTGCGGAAGGGCATCACATTAGTCTCGAGCGGCTTGAGCGCATCTGCCAACTGATTGGATTAGACATGGCCGAGCTGTTTAAGCTTGCCGCTTCACACAATAAAGGGCTGGAATCACTCACTCTGGTTCAAGAAAAACAACTCGTTGAAGACAAAGCATTACTGCTGGTCGCTATATGTGTTGTGAATGGCTATCAATTTGAGCAAATTATTGAACAATATACGTTTAATGAACCAGAGCTAATACAAAAGTTGGCCCAGCTCGATCGGCTTAAGATTATCGACTTACTCCCGGGCAACAAAATCCGTTTACGTATCTCCCCGACGTTTAACTGGCAGATTGGTGGCCCAATCCAGCGCTTCTTTCAACAGCAAGTTCAGGAAGCCTTCTTCCAAAGTTACTTTTCTGCAGAAGGTGAAAAGCTGGCAATGGCCACTGGGTTGATGAGTATACCGACCAACAAGAAGCTTCAACAGAAGCTACAAAAAGTGATCGATGAATTTTATCAGGCTTGTCAGAGTGACAATTCATTAGAGATGGATGAAAAACACGGTACCTCTCTGGTTATCGCGATGCGTCGCTGGACGTTTCCTTTGTTTAAACCCTGGGAACGCACACCGAATCAATAGTAATAAAAATGGTAACCTTAGTGAGTAAAGTTACATAAATAGCCACTATAGGTAACACATTACGTTACTACATCTAAACAACTGGCTTATCTATCGGGAAGACATAAAGTGCATCCATCTAGTTTGATGATGTGCATATGGAGCCAGCATGTTTTTGTCTAAACGCTTTTTCCCATTTTTCGTCACGCAGTGTCTTGGGGCATTGAATGACAACGTTTATAAAAATGTTCTTTTATTAATGGTCACCTACAGTCTGATTGATTCATTACCCGTTTCCGTCAACCTGTTTGTCAATCTTGCTGCGGGTCTGTTTATCCTGCCCTTCTTTTTATTTTCAGCGCATGCTGGTGCAGTCGCGGATAGTATGGACAAAGCCAAGTTGATACGCCGTCTGAAGCTTATCGAAGTGCTGATCATGGCCTGTGCCGCCACTGCCATCATGACTGAAAATGCCCTGTTAATGTTAGTGTTGTTATTTTTAACCGGAACACAATCCGCCTACTTCGGTCCAGTGAAATACGCTTTACTGCCTCAAGCCTTAAAAGCCAGTGAACTTGTCAAAGGTAATGCCTGGGTTGAAATGGGGACCTTTTTATCCATTCTGGTTGGTACGTTAACCGCCGGACTTTTACTCGCGATGCCAAACGGCACACTTATCGCCTCGTGCCTTGTTTTGTTCCTTTCGATAATGGGTTTCATCAGTAGCGTGAATATTCCTGCGTTGCCAAGCCACTCCAATCAGAAAGTAAAGTTCGAGCCAATTTCTGGCCTGAAAAAGACGCTAAACCTTGCACAAAAACAGCGTGGAATCTGGATGTCGATATTAGCTATAAGTTGGTTTTGGTTTATGGGTGCGACCTATCTTACGCAATTCCCAAACTTCGCCCGCGAGCATCTCTTTGCCGATAGTACCGTCGTATCTTTGTTACTTGCGCTATTTTCTATTGGCATCGCGATGGGATCTTGGTTGTGTCAAAAGCTCTCTTTTGATCATGTTGAGCTCGGCATTCTGCCATTTGGAATTCTGGGACTAACGTTATTTGGACTCGATTTTTTGTGGGCAGTACCCTCATACAACCTATCACCTGCCCAGTATTACAGTGTCGAAAGTTTCATTTCAGAATCTAAACACATTCGCGTGATGATGGATTTATTCTTCGTCGGAGTCAGTGGTGGTGTATTTATCGTTCCGCTCTACTCGTTCATCCAGTCTCGTTCTAACCAAGGCGAGTGCGCGCGCTCAATCGCCGCGAACAACATCATGAACGCCTTATTCATGGTCGGGTCAGCGTTAGTGTCCATATTCGTACTTAGCGTTTTATCCCTGTCCGTTGTAGAGCTCTTCGCTATCATGGCGGTTGGTAATTTCTTAGTCGCTATTTATGTCTATCGCCAAGTGCCTGAATTTACGCAGCGTTTTATCAGCTATTTACTTAGCCACTGTATGTACCGCGTTTCTGTAGAGGGGCGTCAGCATATCCCAGAAACAGGAGCGGCATTAATCGTAGCCAATCATGTCAGTTATGTGGATGCGCTGATTCTGATGGGAACTTCGACCCGCCCTGTACGTTTTGTGATGGATAAATCCATCAGTGAAATGCCTGTTCTTAAATACGTGTTCCGTCATGCGGGCGTTATTCCAATTTGCTCTCCTCGCAAGTGCACCGAAACCTACAAGCAAGCCTTTGAGCAAATCGAGCAGGCATTACATAACGAAGAAGTCGTTTGTATTTTCCCCGAAGGTCGTTTGACCTCAGATGGTGAACTCGGCGAGTTTCGACCTGGAGTGGAAAAAATCCTCAAGCGTTCACCAGTCCCTGTGATACCAATGGCGTTGAAAGGACTGTGGGGGTCATTTTTCAGCCATAAAGGTGGACACGCACTCACTAAAAGACCAAAACGTTTCTGGTCCAAAATTGAAGTCAAAATTGGTCAAGTACTGGGCCCTGTTCAGCTCGATCGCCACAAGTTACAGCAAGAAGTTCAGGAATTGCTGATAAATCAGAAGTAGTTATACCTAATTTAGAGTAGGATACCTAAAGCAGATTGACCTTGCCGATGTCCTAACGCTAGTCGGTCAATATGCGGAGTCGTCATTGGAGATATTATGAAAATCATCATACTACATGGTCTTTATATGCACGGGCTGGTGATGCAGCCTCTTAGCCAAAAACTGCGTAAATTGGGTTACGAAACCCAAGTGCTAAGTTACAACACGGTATCGATTAATGAAGATGCACTGTTTAATACTATTGACCATGCACTCAATCCACTGACGACCAATGTACTGGTTGGGCACAGCTTGGGTGGCTTGATGATTAAGCGTTATTTGGCAAATAGAAAACCAACCACCAGTTTGATTTCTCACGTTATCGCCATTGGCTCGCCTTTAAAAGGAGCGTCGATTGTTTCGCGTATCCAAGACCTTGGCTTGGGCGCACTTTTAGGTAACTCGCCTCATCACGGTTTAAACAAACACGACGACGTCTGGGACTTTCCCCAAAAGCTTGGAAGTATCGCTGGCACGGTCCCTATCGGGGCTCGTCCTCTGCTTATTCGCGGTGATAATACCATGTCAGACGGCACGGTAACGGTGGACGAAACCCGTTTGGAAGGCATGCAAGATCATATTGAGGCAAAACAAACACATACTAGCCTGATCTACAACACCTTCGTCCCAGCTCAGATTGACCACTTTATTCGCACCGACTTTTTTCGTCGATAGCACATTTTTATGTAATAAAAGCGCAATCTGCTTCCCAAAATATCGTTAAATCAGTACTATCCCTTGGTCAGTCTTAGTTAAAAAAGACTTGGCTAAATTTTAATTGTTCTCAGGGCGGGGCGAAATTCCCCACCGGCGGTATACTCTTTTGAGTGAGCCCGCGAGCGCTCGATTCGTCGAGGTCAGCAGATCTGGTGAGATGCCAGAGCCGACGGTTATAGTCCGGATGAAAGAGAATAAGAATACACCAGTACGCTTGCTCGATTCGTTGAGAGGAACTGGTGCACTTCTTTTTGATCGCATTTTACAGCGAGCTCTCATACCGCCCTGATTCTGGTCATATTTAGGAGTTAACCATGAATCAGTCATCGCTACTTGCCGAATTCGGCGACCCAATTACTCGCGTTGAAAACGCACTTACCGCACTACAGGAAGGCCGTGGTGTGCTTCTGCTTGATGATGAAGACCGTGAAAATGAAGGCGACATCATCTACTCAGTGGAACACCTGACTAACGAACAAATGGCACTAATGATCCGTGAGTGCAGTGGTATCGTGTGTCTGTGTCTGACCGATGCTCAAGCAGACAAGCTGGAACTGCCACCAATGGTTGTGAACAACAACAGCGCAAACCAAACCGCATTTACCGTTTCGATTGAAGCGAAAGTTGGCGTAACGACAGGTGTCTCTGCTGCAGACCGTGTTACCACTATCAAGACAGCGGCAAATCCACATGCGAAGCCTGAAGATCTTGCCCGTCCTGGCCACGTCTTTCCTTTGCGCGCTCGCCCAGGTGGCGTGATGACTCGCCGCGGACATACCGAAGGTACGATTGATCTGATGCAAATGGCAGGGTTACAGCCTGCGGGCGTATTGTGCGAAGTGACCAATCCAGATGGCACGATGGCGAAAACACCGGAACTTGTTGCCTTTGGTCGTCTTCACAATATGCCGGTTCTTACCATTGAAGATATGGTCGCATACCGTAACCAGTTCGATTTGAAGCTGGCATAACGCCCACCCCATTTTATTTGAAAGCCGTGCAATTGCGCGGCTTTTTTGATCGATATCTAATCTACAGAGTAACACTATACTGACTAAGGTGAACAAATAAGGATATCGGAGCATGAAAGGAAGAATAAAGAACTTGGTCTTACTCGGGCTACTCAGTCTGAGTTCTACAGCCTTTGCTGCTAGCTGCCCAGATATTCTTCAGGGCAAACAAAGGTTACTCAACTCCACTGATGAAATTGATTTGTGTGAGCAATTTAAAGGGAAGACATTGCTCGTCGTCAACACCGCCAGTCAATGCGGATTTACGCCACAGTTCGAACAGTTAGAATCGCTTTACCAAACGTACAAAGATAAAAATTTCGCGGTTATAGGCTTTCCAAGCAATGACTTTAACCAAGATAAAGGCAGCGAAGAGAATTCCGCAAAAATTTGCTACCTCGATTACGGGGTTACCTTTCCGATGATGGCTCGAAGCTCAGTGATGGGCAGCGATGCAAATCCAGTATTCAGCGAAATCAGCCAACAAGCCGGCGTCACGCCAAGGTGGAACTTTTACAAGTTTCTGATTAATAAGGATGGCAAAGTCATTGCCACATTCCCAAGTTCGACATCGCCTACAAGTACTACGCTTACTAATATGATTGAACAACAACTGTAGGACAGCAATCATGACCACCACACGCTCTACCATGTTACGGCTGGGCTATTTAGGACTCATTCCATTCTTACTTAGTTTGCTGCTCATTATTACTGACACCACTTTATTTAATTTAAGTGGTCATCAATTCTTTATTGCCTACAGTGCGGTTATCTTAAGCTTCTTGTCGGGCGTGTTATGGGGTAATGGAATCGACCATTACTACCACCGATTGAGTCGCAATATTTTGGTGCTGAGTAACCTGTTTGTTTTACTCGCATGGGGTGCCCTGCTGCAGGGACACACTCACTACGTCACCGCCATTCTTCTCCTGGCCGCAGGCTACATTGCCGTTTGGTTCTCTGAAAAATTGATTAGGAAGGTAGAACAGGAAATCGATCCAAAAGGTTATCAGGGAATGCGTGGAAAGCTCACCTGCGGGGTCTTGTTGATGCATGGCATCGTGCTGTTTGCTTGACGGTTAAGAAAAATGGCGACCATTAAGTCGCCATTTTTGCGTTTTATATTTAAAGGGTCAGTAAGTAGTTAACTAGCTGGTTATACTCATCGTAAGAACTGATTTCATTGGGAATAACAATGTACTTGTTGTTCACAATCACACCCGGCACCCCTGTCAACGTGCTTGCTTTGAACTCTTGGTCGAAACGCTTTTGCATCGAGTTCACAGCAAAGCTGTTGTACGCTGCGTCAAACTTTTTACCGTCTACACCATAATCAGTAAAGACTTGTTTTAGTTCAGCTTCGTCTTTAGGAGCCGCACGCTTTTGGTGGATCTGAGCAAACATCACCGGAATCATCTTATCTTCGACTCCGAGAGATACCATCGTTGCGTAAGACTTCGCCATAGGAACTGCCATGTTCCCACCCATAAATGAAACATGGACTTTCTCAAATCGCGCGTCTTCAGGTAAGGCTGGTTTCAAGTTCTCAACCAAGCTTTCAAATTTATAACAGTGCGGGCAGTAAAAAGAGAAAAACTCTGTCACTGTCGGTTTCGCCGCCTTCTCTGCATCCAGCACTTTGTAGTGTTTTCCCTCTTCAAACTGGGCTGCATGAGCCGTAAACGCAAGTAAAAGGGTGCTGCATAGCGCAAGTAATTTCTTCATTGTTTGTTTCCTTTAGACAGCAGTCTGCCGTCTTACTTAAATCAATTAGTCGTTGTATTTAGATTAGAAGAAAATCAAACAATGGGAGGTCGATACGGCTGGTAGATCACCGATACCGCTTTTACGGCAGGAGATTTACCAATAAGCGCAAGCCGGTGAGGAAAGCGCATCAGACTATTGTGCGGCAAGGTTACAGGCACCTTCACAATACATGAAGAACTGCAACTGGTGTGTTGGTCTTTCCCTGACGTGAGCACTCGTTCATTCTCTGAGGACTCAATACAGTCAGTATTAACCCCAAGCTGAGCCTGAAGCTCTTTCAATGGAACCTGATTACTGTGATTCTGACTTGGTATGGTCTCTGCTTGTACATTAGGCGCAAGGCTCGTTAGCAGCATGGCTACCAAGCAAGTTAATGTCATCATCAATGTACGGTTAAAGGTACGCATACCAACATCTTCAAAAGTAGGATGATTTTCATCATACAGAAACGTTCTGTTCATACAAGCGTCAACACTAACCCACCACTTATACAACTGATTATTTTTCCTTTTTTACCGTCTTGTAGCTGATAAAACTTGAATTCAGTATGAAACCTTAGTAATAGTTAGGGTAGTTTTTGTACAAACAAGGAAAAAATTAATGCTTAAAAAAAGATTTTTTAAAACCAAAGATGAAGTTGAAGTCACCTTTGAGCTTGATAAAGAGCAGCGTGAATCCGTAAAAATTGCGGGCGACTTTAACAACTGGCAGCCAGAACCAATGAAACTGGTTAAAACCAGCGGCCAGTTTAAGTTTAAAACTCGCTTACCAAAGGAACAAAACATTCAATTCCGCTACCTGCTGAATGAAGCTGAATGGGAAAACGACCCTCAAGCCGATGCCTACGTTCCGAATGGTTTTGGCAGTGACAACAGCGTCGTTTGCACCAGCGAGCAAACCGCTTAACGTTAACATCAATCATCATTTTTCAGGCGCACTTATTGCGCCTTTTTTATTTGAAACTCAATTGTCACTGGTTATCGCCACAAAAGATCATACTCGCCCATCTAAATTCTGTTCTTGCTATTCACAAATGTTTCACGCCTGACCTATTAATCTCGCCACTAGCTTGGGGCACGTCGAAACCAGGCATGCATTTATCAATAAGCAGTATTGGAACTCTATTTTGAAACCAGGAAAAACAGGTATTCGCCGAGTCATGGACGCGACCGGATATTCATTACAAGGATTGAAAGCCGCTTGGATTAATGAAGCTGCGTTTAGACAAGAATTACTCCTTTCCGTCATTCTCTCGATCAGCGCATTCTTCTTGCCCGTCACAACATTAGAACGAGTGCTGATGATCGGCAGTTTATTTTTGGTCTTAATCGTCGAATTAATTAATTCCGCCGTAGAAGCGGTTGTTGACCGTGTCAGCGACGAATGGCACGTCCTAAGTGGCCGTGCCAAAGACATTGGCTCTGCCGCCGTATTTGTTGCACTACTACTCGTCCTGTTTGTCTGGGCGTCATTTTTGCTTTAGTTTTTTGTAAGGCAGTTATTTATGAAGACAGTTGATTTACAACGAGAAGGGATCTCTTACGTTACCTTTTCTTTTTTATTAGCGTTTTATTTTGCGCTTGTTGTCAATATCCCGATTTACAAAGAGCTCATTGGGATTCTATCTAGCCTCGATAACGTTAAAGTCGGGTTTGTTGTTACCATCCCAATTTTCTTTATCGCTGCACTTAACTTCCTTTTCAATTTGTTCAGCTGGCCGTGGATAGGGAAACCGTTTTTTATCCTACTGCTCATTCTATCGAGCATGGTGAGCTACGCGAGTTACAACTATGGCACACTGTTCGACTACGGCATGATCGCCAATATTGTTGAAACAGATACCAGCGAAGCCAGCTCCTACTTCAGTGCGTATTCCGCTTTGTGGGTGCTATTAATGGGTATCGTACCTGCGCTGGTAGTAGCCAATACCAAGTTGCGTCCGTTGAGCGGCCAATGTTTGCACTTTTCTATCACCAAGTTGGTGTCTATGATCGCCTCTCTTGCTGTTATTGCGGGCATTGCAGCGTTGTATTATCAAGACTATGCATCGGTAGGCAGAAACAACAGTTATCTGAAAAAGATGATCATCCCGACTCAGTTCGTCTATAGCGCAGCCGGATACGTGAAAAAAACTTACCTTACCGAACCAGAGCCTTATCGCGAGATTGGTACCGAGGCCAAACAGTCCGCAGCAGCCTTAACACAAGCTCAGAAAAAGCCAACGCTGTTAGTCTTTGTTGTCGGTGAGACTGCTCGCTCTCAAAATTATCAACTCAATGGGTATGAGCGAAAAACTAACCCCTACACCAGCAAGCTAGACGTGATTTCCTTTCAGGATTTTGCTTCCTGCGGCACCGCAACAGCGGTATCGCTTCCGTGTATGTTTTCCCAACTGACACACCACAACTTCGACCGCAGCAAAGCAGACAACCAAGACAATGTGTTAGATATTATGCAACGAGCGGGCATAGACGTGATGTGGAAAGAAAACGATGGCGGTGATAAGCACGTTGCCCATAAAGTCAAAAAGATCGCGGTAGACAGAGCGAAGACCGATCAATGGTGTAATGGCACTACTTGCTATGATATGGCGCTTCTCGACAACTTTGAGCAAGAAATAGATAGTATGGAGGGTAACCGAGTCGTCACGCTGCACCTTATCGGCAGCCATGGTCCAACCTACTTTCAGCGATATCCGAAAGACAAAGCGTTCTTCCAACCAGATTGCCCTCGCGCCGATATCGAAAACTGTAGTGTCGAACAAATAGTCAATAGCTATGACAACACCATCCGCTACACAGACTATGTACTAGAACAGACCATCGATAAACTCACGACATTGGAAGACAAATACAACACGGCTTTGGTTTACATCTCTGACCATGGCGAATCTCTGGGTGAAAGCGGTATGTTCCTGCATGGCATGCCTTACAGCCTTGCACCAGACACCCAAAAGCGTGTGCCTTTTATGATGTGGATGTCACCAAACTTTAAGCAGGCAAAGCAGATTAATACAGACTGTTTGAGCCAAGAAGCGCAAAGCGTGGGTAAATACTCTCAGGATAATGTCTTCCACTCGTTGTTAGGCATTATGGATGTTAAAACCAGCGCGTACGACGGTGCACTGGACATTTTCAAAACATGTCGCACGCCAAATGCCTGAGAGATAAGTCATTACCGCTGGGTAATTAAGCCAGAACCTTAAGCCTGACCACAAATTGTGAGTCAGGCTTTTTTATGACATAGCACTCCAGCAAATTAACCCTCACCCTTGCTATACTCGGCGGCTAGTCACTACAAAGAGAAGAATCCAGATGAAAATTGGCATCATCGGCTTAGGAGATATTGCGCAAAAAGCTTATCTTCCTGTTATCACTCAGCTCCCCAATATTGACTTGGTATTTTGTACCAGAAATACCACAACTCTGAGCGCTCTGGCTCAACAGTATAGAATCGCAGAAACCTGTCAGGACTATCAGCAACTTATGAACTTCGGCGTCGATGCCGTCATGATACACGCCGCTACCAGTGTCCACTTTCAAATCGCTGAATACTTTTTAAAACAGGGTATTCCGACCTTTGTAGATAAACCTCTGGCTGACAATGCCGCAGAGGTCGAAAAACTGTATGAGATTTCGGCTCAGACGAATCAGCCTCTTTATGTTGGCTTCAATCGCCGCCATATCCCGCTCTACAATCAACACATGCATGGCGTCCAAAAGGGCGAACTCACCGGATTGAAGTCACTTCGCTGGGAAAAGAATCGACATAACTTGCCAGGTGACGTTCGCACTTTTATTTTTGACGATTTCATTCATCCGTTAGACAGTGTGAACATTGTGGCTAAAGCCAATCTGCAGGACGTTTACGTCACCCATCAGTTTGATGGAGCTGAGTTAGCCCGGCTGGATGTGCAATGGCAACATGGTGAGGCACTTCTGCACGCTTCTATGAATCGCCATTTTGGCATCACAACCGAACGAGTACAGGCGTGTTACGCCAACCAAGCGGTCGAGTTCGACTCTTTTGTCGAGGGCAAACGTTGGCAAGAAAACCAAGAGCAAAAATTAAGCTTAAAAGATTGGACGCCAATGCTAACCAGTAAAGGCTTCCATGGGATGCTATTAGACTGGTTTAGCGTCATAGAAAGCGGAAAGCTGGTGAATACGATTGTCGATCGCAATATCGCCAGCCACCAATTAGCAGAAGCAATATGCCAACAAATTGAGAAAGCCATTTTACGTTAAGCGCCGTCAATACGGTATCCACGTTCGTTTGCTTTAGCTTAAGTGAAGAAGCATCGTGTGCGTGGATATTCTTCCCGCCTTACAACTAGTTACTTCCAAACCCTAGCTCAGATTAATGTTATTCATACTCTGTTAAGATTCCTGTGACATACTTATAATCATGTCCAAATTGGATTCAATGACGTCACTTTACATCAGTGGCATGAACTCGATTTAAAATCGACGATTAGAAATAGGAAATAGAATGAGAACTCTTGGCAACATCATCTGGTTTGTGTTGGGTGGCGTATTTATGGGACTGCTGTGGTGGTTTTTCGGCATCCTGGCCTTTATCAGCATAATAGGTATCCCGTGGGGGCGCGCCTGTTTCGTCATGGGTAACTTTTCATTTTTCCCATTCGGAAAAGAAGCCATTTCACGTGATGAGCTGACCAACGAGATGGACATAGGCACCAGTCCACTTGGCGTTATCGGTAATATAGTGTGGTTTGTGTTTGCAGGTATCTGGCTGGCAATCGGTCATGTCGCTTCCGCGGTTGCGTGTTTTGTTACCATTATCGGTATTCCGTTTGCACTTCAGCACCTCAAACTGGCGGTTATTTCCCTTGCGCCAATTGGTAAAACTGTCGTATCGAAAGAAGAAGCTGCAATGGCTCGCTTCAATATTAATCGATAAAACTTGCTATCCTCTGGGAGACGGTTCTCAGAGGGTAACCCCTGTCAAAAGTAAGCCGATGATTGCTAAAGCGTACTCGATTATGGTTGGTTGTGTGTTCATAGCGTCGCCTAATAATATAAATTAATACCTAGACCACTACTGACTTTTAATTATTTATTATATAAATCAATGATATCTACCAACCTAACTATCAAAGAAACGGTTGTTATATATCGTATCTACCCTATGGTTTCGCCGCCCACCTTCCCTGATAATTTTCTGCAAGCCGAACTATAAGCATAGACAAGATCCACCTAGATGGTGGAGATTTTGCCAGCAATAAAGAGATATAACGTGTTAGTTTCGATTAAAATCAGCGAAGAGAAGAACTTAAAAAGTAAATTTTGCACGGGGAATAGACAAAAACAATGGCTCAAACCAGCAACAGAGTGGTGTCTCGCAGGCTAGATAAAAAAGCAGAGGCTAATACGCACTCTGCTTTATCGATAATATAGGCGTTTAGACAGGCTAGAACTCGCGGTTCATCCTTTCCAGACAGGTCAGAAATACGGCTTGTTGCTCAGGCTCGATATGTCGGGTCAAATCTCGGACTAAATCCAAATGCAGCTGATTATGATGACGATGGATGAGCTCCCCTTCTGGTGTCAACTTGACCACAATCGCACGACGATCTTCAGGGTGTGGGCAACGCTCAATCAAATTTGCATTGACGAGTTTATCAACCTGAACGGTTAACGTTCCCGTTGTGATGCCCAGCTTTTCAGCCAGCTCTTTCATGCGTAGAGCACCATGGCCGCCGAGAACTTCAATAGTATGGACCTGAGCCAGTGAATAACCCGTTTCTTTCACAACTGACTGCTCCCACGACGACATTTTATCGTAGAACTCAGTCAACATTTGATTCAATCTTTCTAATTCGCTCATCGTTTAGTCATTTTGCAATTCGAGAGTAAGGTGATGAATCTTATCAAACTTACTCAACATTTGTTTAAATTCACCGAGTGATTTGTTACTCCGATTCTTTAGCGCGATAGCCGCTGAATAATGGTGTCCACTCACTTTCCATACATGAAGATCGACTACATCAGCGTAAGGGGCAAGCTCTGCACGAATATCTTGTCGATAATGCTCATCAATACTTTCATCTAATAAAACCGGGGCCGTTTGCCGAATTAAACCAAGCGTCCATTTACCAATGACCAGCGCACCGACAATCCCCATAGTCGCGTCTAACCAAACCCAACCATAAAATTTACCGATGATGAGGGCGACAATCGCAAGTAGTGACGTTAACGTGTCCGCAAGAACATGGAAATACGCCGCCGCTAAGTTGTGATCATGATGATGTTCATGGTGTTGATCGTGATGATGCTCATGCCCATGATGGTGGTGATCCTTTAAAAGCAACATACTCGCCAGGTTTACCACCAAGCCAATAACCGCCACCATTATCGCTTCGTTAAACTTAATCGTTTCTGGGTTGAATAACCGATGTACAGACTCAACCATCATCATCAATGCGACGATACCAAGTGCTATTGCGCTAGTGAACCCGCCCAAAACACTTACTTTGCCTGTACCAAAAGAAAATCGCTCACTGTTCGCGTGCTGCTTTGCGTAACGATAGGCAAACAAAGTAATGCAAAATGCCGCGGCATGAGTCCCCATATGCCAGCCATCAGCCAGTAACGCCATGGAACCAAACAACGTACCCGCACTAATCTCTACTATCATAGTGACCAGCGTAAGAAGCAGTACGTAAAAAGTTCGTCTTTCACCTTGATGGTTATGTGACACAAAATCATGTGAATGCTGCGAGACTGTCATTGCGTGACCTTTCATCCTGAATGCTCATTTGTTTGATGATCAAAATACTTGATATAAATTTAGTTTGACAATCAAACATTGTCAACGACTAATGCTACCCCGTGCCTGGTTGTGCTTTGGTTATATCACTCAATACGTTAAGCTAATGGTCATCCAATCTGACCCAAACGTGATGGAAAATACCGATGGAACAAGTAGGTACTCGCGCATTGATTGTGGAGGGAGGCGCTATGCGGGGCGTCTTTTCGTGCGGCATACTCGACCACTTTTTAGAGCAAAATTTCTCACCCTTTGACAGCTTTTGGGGAGTGTCAGCAGGAGCAAGTAACTTAGCGGCTTACCTAGCGAACATGCCGGGAAGAAATCTGAAAATCTATCTCGATTACAGCCTACGTAAAGAATTTATTAACCCGAGTCGGTTGGTTCTTGGCGGAGATATGATGGATCTCGACTGGATGTGGAATCTCACACTCGAAGAGCTTGGCATCGACAAAGCCGTTCTGGCTGCAGACCCACGCCCTTTCTTCTTAGGGGTTACTCGTCAGGACACGGGGGAAGCGGAATACCTGACTCCAGACGTCGATGCACTGGCAGAAACAATGAAAGCCAGTAGTGCACTGCCTATCCTTTATCGCAACGGCGTATTACTCAATGGTACACGATATGTTGATGGTGGCGTCTCTGATGCGATTCCTATTGCAGAAGCCATTAAACGAGGTGCAACGAAAATCATGGTATTGCGCAGTCGTCCCGCAAGCTACCGAAAATCAAAATCAAGGTTTGGGGCCGCAACTAAACGTATGTTGAAAGCTACACCTGCTTTGATTGATCCGATGCTGACTCGTGACATTCGCTACAATCAAGCCCTATCACTTATTGAGAATCCGCCAGAAGGCATAGAGATTATTCAGGTTTGTCCGCCAGAGACATTTAAATTGAAGCGCTTGAGCCGTTCTCCGGAGCCATTACGGGCAGCGTATGATCTCGGTTTAGAGGCTGGGAAAGAAGCCATTATGCGTTGGGAGCAGATTTAAAATTATCGGTTTCGTAAAGAAAAAAGCCACACCCTAAGGCGTGGCTAATGCAAATTCGATGGCAGTGGATTATCGTATTTGCTTTTCAGTAAGCCCAACAATCAGGCTCCAATTCTCTTATTTCTTGTTCCCGGTAAACCACCAAAAACTAATAAGTTTCAAACAGTCCCGCATTGTAGTCTTGGATCGCTTGTTCGATTTCTTCAATGCTGTTCATAACAAATGGACCATAGTGAACCACTGGCTCGTTAATCGGCTCGCCGATGAAAACTAGTACTCCACTTGCGTCGTTTGCCGTCAACTCTACCCACTCTCCTTGAGACAAGAGCGCCATTTCGCCTTGTTTTATGACTCGTTGCTGAGTTTCAACGTTACCTTGGTAGACATAAAGCATCATGTTGTGGTTCGACTCGGTGACAAGCTGGAGCGTTGCGCCTGCATGTGGTCGCCAATCAGCAACCGTTGCATCAACGCCCGTTTTCGTTAGTGGTCCGCTAGTTCGGTTCCCATTGATATTAAGTTCCCCGGCAATAATACGGACCAAGCCGACATTTTTGTCATTCACTTCGGTGATGGTTTCAGGCTGGAAATCATGATACTGAGCAGGTTGCATTTTGTTTTTTGCTGGCTGATTAATCCAAATCTGAAAACCATGCAGTTCGCCATCTTGCATAATTGGCATTTCACTATGAATAACACCACGGCCAGCAGCCATCCATTGAGCGCCACCAGAACGAAGTTCACCGACATTATCCATGTGATCACGATGTTGAAAGTGCCCTTTCAACATATAGGTCAGGGTTTCAATACCTCGGTGAGGGTGCGGAGGAAAACCGCCGATATAGTCAGCGCGGTTATCAGATTTCAACTCATCCACCATCAAAAATGGTGAAAAACTGGCATTATTGAATCCAGCTACTCGGCGAATTTTAACGCCATCACCATCCGCAGTAGGCTGGGAAGGAATTATCTGACGGACTTCTCTTGTTTTACTCATAATCTTTCTCCTCAAAAGCCTCGCTCACTTTTCTCTGTCAAGTTCGCATCACTTGGCTATCGGTATGCTGTTATTGTAGTGTGGAGAAAAATAATCATGACCATATGCAGTTGAGCTAATTGTTCAATATTTTCGAATGACAACAATTCTTCCCTCCGCTGTTGTGTAAATAGAGGCAAATTATCTGCTCGCTCACTGTTGGAACATTGGCTAACATCAACCAAAAAATAAATGTGGCTATTTTCTAAACTCGGTGTATAGTGGGCGTTGGCTCTTAAAGAAGAGCTGTTAATGCAACATTTAGTTTAAGTTCCTTCTCAGTAAAATCTTGAATCACCCATTCAGACACCTGCGTACAACTTCCTCTTGATTGAACATTCAATAGCTTAAAAAAGATCCACACGAAAATTCGTAATTAAAATGTTTATTTCAAAGGTGTTTTTATGTCTAAAGTAACTGGTTCAGTAAAATGGTTCAACGAAACAAAAGGTTTCGGTTTCCTATCTCAAGACAACGGCGGCCAAGATGTATTCGTACACTTCAACGCGATTGTTGCTGACGGTTTCAAAACACTGACTGAAGGTCAGAAAGTAAGCTTTAACGTAGAGCAAGGTAAAAAAGGTCCTCAAGCGACTGAAGTTACTCCTCTATAAGACTGCTTTTCTTGGTGTAGCATATTCATGCTGCACCAAACTTCTCCCCTTCAAAAATCCCATTTTAATTTTTAGCCATTTAATGGCTTAGCTTAGTGCTGTCTAAAATAAATTTGGCAGTGCGATTTTATATTTTTTTAATAAAAGGAAAGTAATATGTCCTCTAGAAGAACTAGCCGTCAAAGGCATTGGTACCAACTACTTAACAAAGACAAAACGGTAAAGAAACAGGAGAATAAATGTTAGAAATTGAGTTTAATTTAAAACAACCACAAACCACTTGGAATGCCAGAATACATCAACTTAATAGCGATATATTAATGCGACATGTATTGCCAAAACTTCAAACCAACAGTGTTTCTATTGACTTCCAATATAATGAAAAAAACGGTGAAGGTGCAATTCTGTGTGACGAAGGTTCAAAGATAGGAAGTTTTATTGTCAAATAAAACATTTTTCAGGCATTGATAGTATTCACGTTCAAGTTGGAGGCCTTTTTATGGCTAAGAAAAGTAACAAACAATTAGAAAAAGAAAAGAAAGAATCTGAGCAAAATAATGCAGCGATTAAGCAAAAAACTCGACGCCGTATTGAAGACATTATGGAACAAAGAGAGTTTGATAAATTGTTTGATCTCTAACAGAGTAACATCATCTTCTTTCTTCATGTTAAGTGTAAGGTAACGCCGCCTGCCTTTCACTCACATGAACAGTGCCTTTTCTATCCAAATCCTCTTCTATACAGCCTAACTGAATATCCTCCGATTATTTCACTCGTTCAGTGACACCAATAAACCCCTAGTCAAATTGATAATTTTGCGTATAATCGCAACCGTTTGCTTCGTATAACCCCAATGATATGGTTTGGGGGTCTCTACCAGCTCCCGCAAAGTGCTGATTACGAAGAGTTGAGATCACGATGTATCTTACTCTTTGTAATAGCGTTCGACTTATTTCTATCAATACCTATTCTTAGAGTAACTGCATCCACAATACACAAAAGGTGGAATATGAACGCATTTATTCAAGGTCTTCCAAAAGTAGAGTTACACTTACATATCGAAGGTTCACTTGAGCCAGAGTTGCTGTTCAAGCTTGCTAAACGCAACGGTATTGAAATCCCGTACTCGACCCCTAGTGAATTACGCGAAGCATACCAGTTCGAAGATTTACAGTCTTTCCTCGACCTTTACTACCAAGGCGCTAATGCTTTACGTACAGAGCAAGACTTTTATGATCTGACCTGGGATTATCTAGAACGCTGCAAAGCCGATAACGTCATTCATACGGAAATCTTTTTTGATCCTCAAACTCATACCGAACGCGGTATTGATTTTGATACCGTGATAAACGGAATCAGTCGCGCGTTAAAAGATGGTCAGGAACAACTTGGCATTACTTCTCAAATCATTGCCTGCTTCCTACGTCACCTGTCTGAAGAGAGCGCTATCGAAACGCTACAATCTGTTCTCAAACATCGCGATAAAATTATTGGTGTCGGCTTAGATTCATCTGAGAAGGGACACCCACCAGCAAAATTTGAGCGCGTATTCCAACAAGCAAAAGCGGCGGGTCTATTAACGGTTGCTCACGCTGGTGAAGAAGGCCCAGCTCAGAATATCTCTGACGCAATTGAAATGTTGGAAGTCAGCCGCGTTGACCACGGCGTTCGCTGCGTAGAAGACAAAACCTTGGTTGCCTCACTTATCGAAAGCAAAATGCCTCTTACGGTCTGTCCACTCTCGAACATTAAACTGTGTGTCTTTGATGACATGAAGCAGCACAACATTGTCGATCTTCTCCGTCAAGGCGTAGCGGTCACGATTAATTCCGATGACCCGGCTTACTTTGGTGGCTACATGACCGACAATTTCCTCGCCGTGAGTCAGGCACATCCAATGAGCAACGCTGAAATCGCGCAGTTCACGCTTAACGCCATAGAAGCGAGTTTTATTGATGACGAAATGAAAGCTAACTATCGTTCTCAAGTAAAAAACTACGTTGAAAGTCATTCTTCTTTATAGAAATTGAGACTCGTTAAATCGTTATCAATTGACATGAATACTCAAATGACTTTCCGATTTAATTCAGAATGTTAATAATACTTGGGTATACCCTTACAAACCCTCAGTGGTTAATGTTCAACTTAAGCGCTAGACTGACTGAGACAAATAACGAATATCAAAAGGAAGACAATTATGATTCAACAAGGCCAAGCACTACCTTCTGCAACTGTCAGTGAACTAACAGCCGATGGCATGGCAAATCACGACGTAACTGAGCTGTTTGCGAATAAAAAAGTGGTGTTGTTTGCTGTCCCGGGCGCGTTCACTCCAACTTGTTCAGAAGCTCACTTGCCAGGCTATGTTGTTCTAGCAGACCAGCTAAAAGCAAAAGGTGTTGATCTTATCGCATGTATCGCAACAAATGACGCATTTGTTATGCACGCTTGGGGTGAAGCTCAAAATGCCTCTGAGATTATGATGCTGGGTGATGGTGATGCAAGCTTCACCAAAGCACTTGGTCTGGAAATGGATACTGGCGGTTTTGGTGGTGTTCGTTCGCAACGCTATGCGATGATTGTTGATAATGGTGTCGTGACCAAACTTAATGTTGAAGAACCACAGAAGTTTGAAGTGAGTAACGCAGAAACAATTCTTGCAGCGCTTTAATTAAAAAAGAACGCCCCGACTTAACTCGGGGCGTTCTTTTATGTTTATTAGTACTAGCGCTTAATAACTTTTCTTCTGCTTGCCGCTAAAAGTAACATCAACGATAAGTACATGTAGCCCAACGATCCGCCACTACTGTCATCATCTTCATCGTCATCACAAAAAACAACGTATTGACCTTCAATCGAGGCGTTACACTCTTCATCTTCTATGACTTCTTCGTCCTCTGTAACCGTTTCACCTTCTTCTCCTTCCGTCACCGTATCTTCGCCATCTTCGGTTTCCTCTGGAACAATCAGAAAATCAGGTTTGGTGATAACAACTTCAGGCGGTTCGTTGCTATCAATGTACGAGTCAATCCACTCTCTGTAATACGACACGTTGGTATACCAAGTTGGTAAGGTAACAGAGCTACAGACGCTATTAATAATTGGTCCAGCACTGATAATACCAACTTGGGTAAAGGCAGAACCATCTATGTTAGGCAATAATAGCGGTCCCCCCGTATCCCCGACACAAGCGCCGTTACCGTATATATTGTCACCAAGAGGTAAACTTTGAGTAGGCAACGTACATAGCTTCGTAGGGTCTACTGGAGATTCGAGGTAGATTGGCATTTCTTCAGCAGATTCAAGACGCTCGTAACACAGAGGCATCGGATAAAAGGATACGTCCGTTTCTCTCATGATCGTGTCATCTTCACCAGTCCCCCAACCCGCAACTTTAACATTTGGCTTTGGATCTGAAGAGTCCCACATATCTTCTAGGTCGGATAAGGCCGTGTCACTCACACTATCACCTAAGCTTACGATGTCCACAACACTAGAAGGGAAAGCTCGTTCAACATAGAGTAAAGCAAGGTCATTCTGGTATGCGGTTGATTCTAAGACCATTACCTCAGTCTCACCGGTATTATCTGTGCTCTCGATTATTTCTACACTAACAGACTGCTCTGGATAATAGTCTGGATGTATCACAACGTGAGTGACTTTATAGATGTCTGAGATATCAACATTAGATAAGTCATACTTCTCACTAGATTGGTAATACTTACCTACAGTTATCGCTATTTCTTTGGGCTTGGCGACATCGTATAGCGTAAAAACATCGGCGTTTTCACTGCTATCTTCTAAGCTAGCGCTAGACGCGACCAAACAATGAGCAGCAGTTAGAACCCAGCGTTCACCAACAATAGTCCCTCCACAAGAATGATCCTCGGCTAAAATACTGGCTCGTACTGATACCAAAAAAGAGAAATTATTCCCTTTTTCTAGCTCTTCGATCTCAACGTCCTCTCCACCAACAATCGCATATGTTGGTGCACTGATCAAAAGTGAGGCAAACAGCGGTGCCCATTTGTTTCTCATACACTTCCCTCCTTGGATAAACAAAGTTGACTGAGTATGAACGGACAACGTGCATTACACACATGCATACTTGGGCAACTACATGCACAAAAGTATAGGCATTTAGTTCACTACTAACTGCAACTTAAGTTGCAAAACATAATCCGGACCACATAATTCTAAAGCATGAGAATTAGTTTCAAAGATTACACCCATTTATGATACATAGCTCATACCATGTTTAGTTAATGGGTAAATAGCGTTAACCAGAAAAATGATGAGAGAATTGCCCGAGACTGCACTAGCAGCCATTAATACTGTAGTGAGTGAAGATAAAAAATCGTCCGCACTCAGGCGGGTTATAAAAAACACGTGTGCGGACATAACAACAACACAGTTCATGCTGGCGAACTGGAAAATAGGGGGCAATGAAAATCAACGAAATATGACTTTCAATAGCGATAGTATTGCGTCTCTTTGATTTTATATTGTTAGCTAAGGGTCAATAATATGGCTGGAAAAATAAATAAGAGTAGACAAGAAAAACAACTAATTAATCGATTTAAAAAGCAAAATCAGAAGTATAGAAATGAAATATAAATGTCACTTATGTCAGATATTAATGACGTTTATGTTTTCAAACTAGATTTAAATAGAAAAGTCTTTTCCGGTGTGGATACTAATATTGCTAAGCGTAACGCTTCGTTAATCCTTTTCAGTATTGACTAATAAATTCATCATTGATGGATTCAAGTATGCGAGTTGATCGTAGAACAGAATAGAAAACTGCGCACCAATTTCGTGAATGGTACGCAGGATAATAGGATTGAGCCTAAAGTTTTAGCTTTAACACGTCATCAATATCTTGTGCACTATGTCGCTCCTCAAGATACTCGCCTTCTTCACCCCAAGTTCGGTTAACAATACGACCGCGTTTGACTGCTTCACGTTGATCGATGGCTTTTGCCCAACGAACTACGTGCTCGTAGCTGTTTACGTCTAAAAACTCAGCCGCATCGTACGCTCGTCCCAAAACTAGGTTGCCATACCAAGGCCAAGTGGCGATATCCGCGATACTGTATTCGTCGCCACCTAAAAACTCATTGTTCGCTAAGCGTTTGTCCAGAACATCTAATTGACGTTTCGCTTCCATGGTAAATCGGTTGATCGGATATTCAAACTTCTCTGGTGCATAGGCGTAGAAATGCCCGAAGCCACCACCAAGATATGGCGCAGACCCTTGTAGCCAAAACAACCAGTTCATTACTTCCGCTCGCTTTGCCCCTTCTTTAGGCAAGAACAGGCCAAATTTTTCCGCTAAGTAGAAAAGAATATTGCCAGATTCAAAAACATTGACCGGCTCTTCGCCAGAGCGATCGACTAACGCAGGAATTTTTGAATTTGGGTTAACCGCAACAAACCCGGAACCAAACTGGTCACTATCACCGATTTTAATCAAATGTGCGTCGTATTCCGCTTCTTTCACACCAGAAGCCAGCAGCTCTTCAAACATGATGGTGACTTTCTGACCATTTGGTGTCCCCATGGAATATAGCTGGAATGGATGCTCACCAACGGGTAACTCTTGCTCATGACGTGCGCCTGAGTCCGGACGGTTGATGCTTGCCCATTGGCCGCCATTTTCACTGTCGTTTGTCCAAACTTTTGGTGGTATGTACTCGTTTGACATTGTTATTCCTTATCGTGTTTGAATGCGCCTTTGGCTGATAGGATCAGTAGTGTGTTACTCAATCCCATGTCTTGAATTCATTTGGTCATAAACAGAATATTAGGTCGCAACCATAAATTTAAAGCCCTCAAGACGAGTTTGATTAGAACCTTTGGTTATGGTTTTTTCTTTAGCGCTATAAGATAAATCAAGCAGATATGGCTAGGGGCAGGAGATAGCCGCCCCATGAAGGGACGGCGCGAAGAGACTATAAGACTAAGCCACCATCGATTTTTAACACTTGTCCTGTAATAAACTCACTCTTATCTGATGCTAAGAAGGCAACACCATTTGCGATATCTCGAACGGACCCCATCCGTCCTAGTGGAGTTTTACCTTCCATCATTTTGATCACTTTCTCTGGTAGGTCTTTGGTCATATCAGTAACAATGAATCCGGGAGCCACACAATTCACACGTATTTGTGCACCTTTTCGAGCAAGCTCTTTCGCCCACCCTTTGCTCATAGAGATAACACCGCCTTTGCTGGCAGCATAATTACTCTGACCAATATTTCCATCAGTACCCACGATGGAAGAGATATTCACAATACTGCCAGTACCTTGGTTTAACATTACCGGAGCGACACTTTGCGTTAATAAAAATACCGCTTTTAGGTTTACATCAATGACACTGTCCCAATCTTTCTCCAGCATATCCTGGAGTAGAGCATCTCGAGTAATACCTGCATTATTAACTAATACATCAATGCGATGATGTTGCTGAATGATGCTCTCTACGACTTCATTGACCCCTTTGGAGTCACATAGGTTAACTTGATAGCTGGTGAGCTGTGATGACTGGCTCCATTCGACCGGAGAGATATCTAACCCGATGACATAAAAGCCATCTTCTAATAGTTGCTCACAAATCGCTCGTCCAATACCGCGAGCGGCACCAGTGACAATGGCTACTTTGTCATGTTTCATCTTGGTGTTCCTATATTTTTGAGAATACACCCTGCGCTTCAGCACTTGTTCCTGTATTCTCTTTTGCTTCTCGTTCTAGCACGCCTTTGCGTCGCTAGTAAAACTATAGATAAATTCTAAGAGCGAGTTGTGAGCGATCCGATACAATTGGTCAGTATTTTTCAGTACATCCGTCAGTCGGAGCTTTGGATTCGTCCTTTTCCAACAAGTTTTCATACACTCTTGCTGTAGGTTTTAAGTCGGTTTAGGGTGTGATACGTATAGAATGAATATGGACTGCTAAAAATAGGTCTCGGAATTTCAGCATGTTGAATATGAATTTCACTCAGAGAGTTGTGATTAACACAACTCAGCAAGAATGGATTGCCAGCCCGGCCAAAGGCGTTTGGCGTAAACCATTAGAGCGTGAAGCGAAAGAATCAGGGCACACCACCAGTATTGTAAAATATGAAGCTGGATCACGCTTTGCGACGCACTATCACCCGTTCGGTGAGGAAATTTTAGTGCTTGAAGGCGTGTTTTCTGATGAAAATGGCGATTACCCTGCTGGTACTTACATTCGCAACCCTCCAGGTAGCCATCATGCTCCGTTAAGTAACGAAGGATGTTTCATTTTGGTAAAACTGAACCAATTTGATCCGCAAGATCTTTCGGAAGTACGCATCAATACCAATAAGGCAAAGTGGCTCCCCGGAATTGGCGGTCTGCAAGTGATGCCTTTGCATGAATTTGGTCATGAACGTGTTGCGCTAGTGAAATGGCCGAAAGGAGAACAGTTTCATGCACACCAACACTTTGGTGGCGAAGAAATATTAGTTTTATCTGGCGAGTTTCAAGATGAGTTCGGCATCTATCCCAAGCATACCTGGATGCGAAATCCGCACTTGAGTGAACACACGCCATTTGTCGAAAAAGAAACGGTGATTTGGGTCAAGACTGGGCATCTGCCAGTTCAAAAATAAAAAAGGCTCGTATGCCTAGATACGAGCCGATACTCATTAGCTGGCTATGCACCCATGATCCTGGAATGTAACCAATCTTTCAGTTCAGCACGATTATGTTTCAGTATATTCATCTCGTGATCATCAATGGGGTTACCTTGCAGTTCCAAAACACGTATTTCTTTATCCAAAGCGTTGTAGTTTCTCACGTTTTCAGCAAAGGATGCATCATTTGCTGACAGATGGGAGATGGTATCCAAATGTTCTGGAAATTCATGAGTTAATGAGTGATTTTCACCTAACATATAGACCTCTTGATGGATGGTTGATGTATATGTTTGCTCATATTTTAAGCAGTGCATTAATAAACATAGCATTACATCGGGCAATATATCGTCGAATTGCCCACACTTTTACTTAACTAACGCCAACAACTGAAACGTTAGGACATCTAAAACGTTCACTACTTTTTCGACTACATTTAATAGAATTCCAGCGAGAAGGTACATCCAATGAAAACCGTAAAATTCAGCTTAGTCGGTGTCGCAGTGGCGATGGCACTATTTGGCTGTAATTCAGACAGCGATTCCGTTAGCGCGACAACACCTGTAACACTTTCTGTATCCGATGCTCCCATTGATGATGTCTCCGAAGTGGTCGTTACATTCAGCAAAGTCGCTTTCTTATCCATTGACGATGAAACACCCCAAATTTTTGAAGTATACAAAACGGATGAAGAAGGGAACTATATTGACGAAGATGGTGAACTGCTTCTTGAAGGCGAAGATCCTATTCCACTCAGTGTGAACTTGTTGGACGTACAAGGCAGTGATGTGGAAGATCTTTTAGATGGTGAACTTCTTCCTGTCGGTAATTATAAGCTTTGTGTTTTTGCCAACGATGGAGACCATCCCGATTACCCTTCCTATGTCATCGATGAATTGACAGGCAACAAAATTCCACTCACGGTAAAAGGGGACGGAGCCTGCCCACAAGGTGTGGGTAAAGAAGAGAACTCCGGAGTTCTGTTCTTCAATAACACATTCGCAGTGAATCCCGACAACAATGAGTACGTTGTCGAATTTGACCTGCGTCGAGGCCTGAAAGATGGTACAGGTCAAAACGAAGGTTATAGCATTCAACGAACTTCAGTATCACTGATTAACACGGTCACCACTGGTGATATCCAAGGCGTTGTATTATCTGCAACGTATGGAGGCTGTGTGAACGATACCGATACTGGAAACGGATATGTTCAAGCGGTTTATTTATATGAAGGTAACGTTGCCGAAGTAGACATGGGGCCATTTGCTGGCGTTGAAGGAAAAGTCGACCCAATCGCAGCAGCAGCCGTTTCACTAGCCGACAACAATACAGACTACACGTATGAATTCGGCTTTGTCGAGCCAGGTACCTATTCTGTCGGTTACACATGTACTGCGAACGATGATTCGGAAGATGGACTTGTAGAAGGTGAGGCATTCAGTATCTTTGATTCCGTCAGTGGGCTGAGCGTTTCAGTGGGTACAGATACCGAAGCGAACTTCTAGCGCCTCATCTAAGAATGTTGTACAACCAATTCCAAAGTGACCTCAAAATACCGCTAATCAAAGCAGGTGTTTTGAGGCCATAATTCATCAGAGGTAACGAGTGGGTAAATAAAAACCAGCTCAAACCGCTCTCCAACTCAACGTTACCAACGTGCCAGCTCAAGAATTTTCGCTTACCTTAACTTGCTTAGCTGACGCATTAAACAAACGATAAGCATAGATTTACTTACCCAACGAAGAACACTTACTGTTGATGTTTTTTAATTTATTAAACACCAACTTCGTGCCACAAAAAGTTCCCTTCAAAAAAATATATTTTTCCTTCAAATCAACTTTCTACAGTAAGTAACTGTTTTTTCTTGCGCCTCTATATGTGACACACTTCACGCTCTCAACCGCATATTGATGGTTAGAAAAGTAACGTCTATCTTTCAGAAAAAGGCATCAACTTTGTAGCATTAATGCGCTCTAAATCAGGCACTTTTGAACGTACGGATTCAAAGAGTTTCAAAGTGACGAAGACGCAATATAACAAGGTAACCTGCTACTAGGAGTTGATTACAACCATTCTGAAAGCGCGAACCAATTAGGCTGACTGGGGGCAATACGTCAGTCTATCGCGCTAAGAGACAGAGGGGTTATCAGAATGAAAACTCGAATAACAAAAGTACTCGTCGTTACGGGCTTAGCTGTCCTAATTTCCTATTTTCCCGTTTACTACTCATACGCGGCAACATCGCCAAACTGCAACAACATACTTGCAACCAACCGAACGTCAGTCTCTCAAAAAATGGTAATGTTACTCGGTCAGGATATAACGAAATCTAACCACGTCACTACCGTCATTCCGACAGCAAAAAATCCGTTTGTAACGGAAGAACTGATAGCGGTTTCTAATGATGTTTCGCCCAATGGCCGCTATCCCAAACGTACTCTCAATGACATTCAAAGGATGAGATCAAATTTAAATCTGGCCGCGAAGGAAGCAGAGCGATTGAAAGGCACCTATGAGCTGGCATTGATCAGCCTTATCGATGGTTATTGCCAGTTTCCAAATAATAAACTGACCCAGCATGCGAAAATAGATTTTGACCATTTAGAAGGTCTTACCCTTTACTCCATCCCTGCACTCATCGCGATGGCAGATCAGTCTTACGCTATGTTCAAAAAGCAAAGCAATAAACAACCGAGCGAATCGAACGAACGTAATAACGACGAGCAAAACAACGAAGAAGAGGCAAGCGCAGTTGCCGCTGCTAGCTATCAAAATGATAACGTGCTAGTTAAAGTAGAAGACTTTGACGGTTCCAACGTAACTTTCTCCGTCACGAACATCGGTGCTCAGGGCGAGTTAGAGCCTCAATTCAATACGTTTAGCGCTTATCGTAATGAAAGCGGAAACCTTCTATACAGACCTGAATCTCTGCTCAGTATTGAAGATAATGATGGTAACAGCATACCAACTATAGGCATTGCAGAACTCTCTTCTCACGGGAGTAAACATTTATCTATTTCACCTGGAGAAACTCGCACGTTCGTCACGCAACTTGTGCAAAGAGCTCCCGAACATGCCCAATTAAGCATAGAGTTTCCGGCCAAGGCGTTGAACACAGAACAGCCTTTTTCATTGTCATTTACCGACTTAATCGCTATCGCGACGGCTGACATAAACTAGTCGAAGATAGAGATGAAACAAACTAAAGAGAACAAAGCAGGCTTAACCAGCCTGCTTTGACACTTCTTCTATGAGATAAACAACCCAAACAATGAGATGCTAACTAGTATTCTTTTTGTATCTGCGATAAAACAAGTGGTAGTAATAAGTGAGGGATAATATTTGGCTGCAAAGAATAAACTGATCCGTTATGTCGCAACGGAAGTCTCTGATGTTTTTGATAAAGAAGATGAGCTAATCGCCCAGGTTCAATCTAATCAGCTTTCGCAAGTATTGCTTCTTTGGCAAGTCAAAAGCCCGACCTTAGTATTACCAGCAGGTAGGAAATGGCCAGTATCGGAAGAATTAAAAAACGCTCTGGACAACACCGGCTGGAAGTTATTCTCCCGCAAAACTGGTGGTGCTCCAGTTCCTCAAGTTCCGGGGATCATCAACCTATCTCACATCTATCATTGGCCAGAAGATCAACCCTACGACATAAAAAAAGCCTACCTCGATTTGTGCTCAATTTTAACGGTCTTTTTTGAACAACTTGGCGTTAAGGTCGAGGTGCACGCGACGCCATACTCGTACTGTGATGGTGAGTACAATTTGAATATTGGAGGGCAAAAAGTCGTCGGAACCGCACAACGTGTGTTACTTAAAAAAGGCGGAGGAAAAGTCGTCTTGTCCCAGGCTTGCATCCTGATCGATGCCAATGTCGACGAAATTGTTGAGCCAGTGCGACTGTGTAACCAACTCTGCGGTGACAACGATAATATTCGTGGTGATGTACACATACCATTATTCGATCACATCACAGATAGGCCAGCTGTTGACGCGCTATTTCAGCAACTAACCAGTGCTTTTTTAGCACAAGCCAAACGCACGTAACTTAAAAAGGAGCAAGATGTGAATCCTGCTCCAGACGTCTTAAATCAGTTAGTGAGAGTAATCATTTCTCTCACTATGCACATCAGAAAAATATTCAATAAATTCAAACTGCATGCCGTGATCTTCCATATAGTAGACGTTCTTTCTGAACGGGTGCTCATCACCTCTATGATCCAGTTCGTACCCTGCGAGCCTCAAGCGTTCGATGAGCGCCTCTACATCTGGAACCACAATCCCAACATGTTTGACGCCAGTAAATTGCGATGTCCAATGGTTCGCTTCTCCTTTCCCTCCTGAAGAGATCGCAATATAAGAATGGTCGTCGCCAACGTGAAACCATTCAATCGTTCGACCAAACCAGTTATCAATTTTTCCGCCGCCACGTACTGTCCACTCAGGAACCGCTGCAATTAAAAATTGAATGGTCTTCTGCGCATCGACTACGGAGATATTGGCGTGTTCAACGTAACTTTTCATTGGTGTTTTCCTTTTTTCTTCTCGCTTTCATGTCCTTACTACTCACTCTAGAACCTCAAGTTAAGTTGAGGTAAAGGGCGATTTTGAATGTGGATACAAAAATGAGATGGCGATCAAATACGGAATTAGTTGAAGCTCGCGCATAAAAGCCTCAGAATGTCGCACTTTTCGCGGCGAAACTAATTTCGACGTGTTGTTATCTAACTCGACAATTGAGAATCATACATATGGGTTTTACCTCGTTAGGTCTATCTGCTCCAATCCTTAAAGCTATTCAGGAAAAAGGCTACGATACCCCTTCTCCAATTCAAGCTCAGGCAATTCCGGCAATATTGGAAGGGAAAGACGTCATGGCAGCAGCACAGACTGGTACAGGTAAAACAGCAGGCTTTACGCTGCCAATCCTGGAGCGTTTGTCCAATGGACCTCGCGTTCGTAGTAACCATATTCGTGCTTTAATCCTGACCCCTACCCGTGAGCTTGCGGCTCAGGTACAGGAAAACGTCTTCATGTACAGCCGTCACTTGCCGCTTACGAGCGCCGTGGTATTTGGTGGTGTAAAAATCAATCCGCAAATGCTGCGCCTGCGTAAAGGTGCGGATGTACTGGTCGCGACTCCAGGTCGTCTAATGGACCTTTACAGCCAGAACGCAATTAAGTTCGACCAACTGGAAGTACTGGTGCTGGACGAAGCGGACCGTATGTTAGATATGGGCTTCATTCGCGATATTCGTAAGATTCTCGATTTACTACCTAAGCAGCGTCAGAACCTACTGTTCTCTGCGACGTTCTCAAATGAGATACGCGACCTTGCGAAAGGTTTGGTGAACAACCCTGTCGAGATCTCAGTTAACCCAGCAAACTCTACAGCACGAACTGTTGAACAAAGTATTTACCCATCAGACGTGAAGAAAAAAGCGCCGATGCTGGTGAAGCTGATTAATGATGGTGACTGGCGACAGGTACTGGTATTCATGCGTACAAAACATGGCGCAAACCGCTTGGCTAAGTTCCTGGTAGAGCAAAATCTACCAGCGGCAGCGATTCACGGTAATAAAAGCCAAGGTGCACGTACCAAAGCACTGGCTGATTTTAAATCGGGTGAAATTCGTGTGCTGGTTGCGACTGACATCGCCGCTCGCGGTATTGATATTCCTCAATTGCCACAAGTTGTGAACTTTGAATTGCCAAAAGTTGCAGAAGATTACGTTCACCGCATTGGTCGTACTGGTCGTGCGGGCGAAGTGGGCAAAGCGATCTCTCTGGTTTGTGCGATTGAAGCGCCAGAATTATTTGCGATCGAGCGTTTGATCCAAGAAGTGTTGCCACGTAAAGAGCTTGATGGCTTCGCACCAACGAATGTCGTGCCAGAGTCAAAACTGGATACGCGTCCGATTAAGCCGAAAAAACCAAAGAAACCTAAAAAACCAAAAGCACCTCAAGCGGAAGGCAGCAACACGCAACCTGCCGATAAAAAAGCCTCTAACGGTGCAGGTAAACCTAAACGCCGTTTCAATGGTAACGGCAAGGGTAATAACAGCGGCAACAAAAATGGCACTAACCAAGCCGGAGCGGGTAAACCAAAAGGTAACCGTGAAGGCCAAGGGCGCTCAAACACCCAACCAAATGGCAACAAGCCAAATGGAAATAAAAGTGGTAATGGCGGGAAGCCAGCAGGTAATCGCAAGCCACAAGGCGCTAAACCAGTCAGCAATAAGCCATCGGGTCAGCGTCGCAAGGCTCGTCCACAACCAGCAAACTAACTCTGCCTCTGGCACGTTAACCTGATTGAAAACCACAAAGCCGCTCATCACATGAGCGGCTTTGTTTTTATGCCAAACGAGTCAATTATTTCAAAGGAGTAATACGAATATCCGCAATTTGAGCTTCATTCAGCTCACCTTCAATACCGCCCGCGTAAATGTACGTTTCGTTCGACTTGAGATAGCTCATATTGAAATGATCCTTCAGGGCAATCTGATAAGTCATACCTTGTTCAAGCGCGATTTCAACGGGTGTTGAGTAACGCATGCCCTGGTTTTCACCAATATGCCCCATCTGCAAGTAACCTTGGCCAACGACGGTGCCTGACTCATTGGTCACTTCTAGCAGCTTAATGGCGTTAGTGATCCCCGTATTAAGCTGGCCCAAATTATTGTTGTACCAAGCATCAAACTGGTAAGTACCACTTGATGGTACTGAGAACGACTCCAGCCCATTCACTGTGCCACTATCTTTGTTTACGGTGACAACGGAGACATCCTCTTTCAGAGGCTGATAATCCCCTTCCAGTTTGATACGAATCTCCTCGCCGATACAAACAGGCTGACTTGGGTTTGAGCGGAAACCCTGATCATTGATGCTTTCCGCTATGTAGCAGGCAAAACCTTCTGGCACATCTGTGTATGTCTGTGCAGCCACGTTAGACTGAATTAAATCGCCATTGCGGTATAAGTTCACGTTGTATTTGCTCTCTACAGCAATGCTGACTGAATTGTCTTCTGATGTCGCGACCAAGCTAGGTTCTTTCGGCGAGTAAACACGGCTATCTTCGCTGGCGTATGGTGCAACGCCCGAGACCAGTTTTACTTCACTCTCAACATTGACCAATCCACCTAATGTCACGCGGTAGCTTCCATCTGCATCCAGAGTGACATTTTCTACCTGATAGTAGCCGGTTTCATCTTCGCTGACTTCAGGCAACTCAATCGTCACCGAGTAAGTTTTCCCTTTGAATGCAAAATTTTCCAGCGTGATTTCATCAGACTGAGCGAGTAAGTGATTGCGTACCCAACTGGTAATAAACGGTTTTATCTCAAGCTGACCCGTTTCGGTATGGATGCCAAAAATAGTTTCCACCACCATATTCAGGTAACCACCCACAGACCACAGCTGACGCTGAGAGTTAATGACTGGACCATCAAGACTTGGGTCTTCACCATGATCACTGTGAATAATGAAAGATTTACCCGATAACCACTCTAGGTTTTCCATGTTCGACAAGTTGGTTGCCGTTCCACGAACCAGAGATTGAATTGCATTGTTCGCCGCAGCAACATTTTGTGTTTGGTGTGCAGCGCGCAAGCTATACGCTGTCACAAATGGCCAGATTGCCCGGTTGTGATAGACAGGAACATCCGGTTGTTGAGGGAAATAAACAGGTACACCAAACTCACTGTGTGGGTAATTCGACATGATTTGCTTAGCTTGTGTGTCTGTCGCGATGCCACTGATGATCGCAAGCGCCTCACCCAGCATGTCGTATTTATCGACGGCGATGTCTTTGCCGTTGTCGAACAGGTAACTCACATACATGCCGCGCTCTGCATTCCAGAACTGGGCATTAATGTCAGACTTCAATTGCTCTGCCCATTCACTGTATTTCACGGCATTAGTCGAGTCGTATTGCTCGGCCAATTTCGCGGCAAGTTTTAACGCGCGGTAGTGGACCACGTTAGTCGACAGCGCTTTGCTACTGCCTATGGCATTCACGTCATCAGGCGTCCATGTGGAATAAGTTTGTTCACGCCAGTCAAGGAAGGACTGTTCACCGGTATAAAGTCCTGATTTAACGTCAAAAGCAGCAAGTCGATCGGCCTCTAACGTGTTGCTGATCGCTTTATAAGCGCGTTCAGCAAACTGGCTGTATTCTTCTCCATCCAGCGCCGAAAGTAATCGTTCAGCACCGAGTGCCCAAGTGGTTCTGTCCGTACTGATCGGCCAACTTCCGCCTGTACCAGTATCCTGTACAATTTGCTCACCATCGTACTGTTGCTCTGTCGTTTCGCGGAAAGCAGACAATTTAAAGTTCAAGCCATTTTGAACGCGAGTTGGGTTCATAAGAGCAAGAGAAAGATCCGCAGCATAGGCGAGATCTCGCGTCCAGACATAGTGCCATTTTGCGCCCGTCTCAAAAACTTCGGCTTCAATTGGGTTGTTGTAGTTGTAATTACCATCTTGGATTTGTGAAACCGCAAGTTGATCCAGCTCTTTCATCGTCAATGCAAACAGCGCATCGAACGCCACGTCACCCGACAAAACTCGTGGCCCCGCTTGCTCATTAACAACCACGCCCTGATCCAGAGCATCTCTTAGCTCGGTCGTGGTTGAAATACCAAACTCACGCATCTCTGCACCAGGGTCTTTCACTGAGAAAGTAACGGTGTCGCTGGAGTCATCATAATTGGCAAACAGTTTTACCTCTGTGCTCTGATGCCCCTCGTGAACCATTGCGGGATCTAAAATCGCATCAGAGTAGTATTTTTCTGCTTCTTCTTGGGTTGCTTTTGTCACTGTCATGGTCGCGCGACTTTCATCAGCAAAGCTTACAGAAAACTTGTAGTAGCCTTTATCTGCAAACGTGATCTCCGAGTTACAATCATCGTTCATACACGCTTCATTGCTATCGGGTTTTGGCAAGTAATCCTGAGCTTCATCAAACGCCGCGGGCTCCTCAAAATAGGTGTATTGAATCTGCCACCCCGGATCAGCAATCTTAAACTGATTACTACCTCGAGCGACGCGAAGTACGGTTTCGTACTCATTGTTACCCAAATAGTTTAGCTTGGCATGGTCAGCCGTGCCCCAATCCCCGTTTAATCCTCGCAAATATAAATCTGCTGAAATAATAGGTTTGTCGACAGGTTCAATCACCTCTGACGAATCAGAGCCACATCCAGCCAGACCAATACAAGACGCGACAGCAAGCGCAATAAAGCTCGGTTTCATGTTCATTCCTTAGATTGTTATTTTGGGCGTTAGTCTAAGGAACGCATTCTTACGAGAAAAATAGGTAAAAAACGCTTAGCTATAGATGACATCTATACCTCTACCCTCCAACGGTGATTTAGATCTATGAATCTCAGATTTTTCCTACAAATTTGAATGCCAAGTTTGTGATTCGTCCATGAAAGTGTGCAAAATACCCCGCGCTTAAAAAGGGGTAAGTAGAAATGGATAAATCTCTGCAGCAATTTTTACTAGTTGCTCGCTGTCAAAGCATCAGTGCCGCAGCAAAGTTGGCGGGGCTTAGTCAACCGACCGTGACCAGTAATTTGAAGAAACTTGAAGAGAATCTTGGCGTAACACTGTTCGAACGTCGTCCCAATGGCATGGTTTTAACTGAATATGGCCGAATCCTTTATCGACACAGCAATGCGATGCAACACGAATATAACCAAATGATGCAGAGCATTGAAGAAAGAAGGCAATATCAAGTCGGCAAGATAAAGATGGGAACGGGCGATGCGTGGTGGCCGTTGTTTGTAAAACAAGCGCTTAATGATCACCTTTCTAAATTGCCATCCGCATCTACGCATGTTGAGTTTGGTAATCACCTCGGGCTCATGGATTCTTTGATCAACGAACAAATTGAGTTTTTTATCGGTCATGAAATCGTCGGGTTGTCTTCTAAGTGTGATGTCACTTTTATTCCTTTATTTCAAACCGTGGATGCGTATTTCGTTTCTCCCGATCATCCTCTGTTAGGAAAAGTCGTCACAGACGAGATGCTGCATGAGTACCCTGCTCTCTCTGTCACTTATGATGCGAAAAAATTTAATCACGTTATCGATAATCCCATTCCAAAGCAGAATGAGCGCGAAAGACAACAATTGGACGACAGGCCAACCTACGAAGTGGATTCGTTACTTGCCAGTATTGATATGTTGAAAGAGAGTGTAGCGGTCATGTCATATACCCGTCATTTGCAACCCTATCTCGAATCCTTTGGATTGCAATGTCTAAGAATGGCAAACGAACCAAAACCGGGAACGGTAGGAATTTATCGTCATCGGCGCGAAACCTCCGAGCCACACCTTGATTTAATCTCAGGTATTACTCAGCGAGCTAAATTACTCAGTTAAAAAAGCCCCAACACAAGTGTATGTTGGGGCGTGAGTAAGGTAAAAACCCTTATGCAATCAACTTAAATTAAACGACTTGTAACTCGCCATTTCGCCAAGGTTCGATGACAACTTTAATGTGGTCGTTTGGTGTCATAAGTTGCTTAAATGCACCTTCAACGCCATCCATACCCACTTTAGCCGTCAGCATTTTCTGCCATGGCACTTTACCTTCCGCGATGGCTTGAAGACATTGCTCAAACTCATGTGGCTGATAGTAGTAAGAGAATCGTAGATCAAGCTCTTTTACTGTCGCGTAAGCATAGTTGATACTCGTAGGTGTGGTATGAATACCAGTCACCACAATGCGAGCGCCAGCTGGAGCACGGCGAATAAAGTCATCAATCAAGGTGTGTTTGCCCACACACTCAAAGATAACCAGACGCGAACCTGCTGCAACTTCGGCACCGACGACAACTTCGTCTTCTTTGGTCGGATTTACCGTGCGCGTTGCACCAAACTCTTTCGCCAGTTCCAGCTTCTCATCTTGAATATCGACCGCCAGAATATTGGTAACACCACGCAGTTTAAGCGCCGTGATAGCCGCAAGACCAATAGGACCACAACCCACAACCAATGCCACTTCATCGTTCTGGATGTCACTGCGGTTCACCGCATGCAAACCAACCGCCAGAGGTTCTGTTAGCGCGGCAGCTTCTGAAGGTACATTCTCAGGAACAGGCAGAAGCAGTGCTTCATCAAGCAAGAAATATTCAGAGTAAGCACCATGAATACCCGGAGTCACACCAACACCAGCGCCATTTTGGCTCATGAGGATCGGCACAGAAGTCACGCGACTACCAACCGGCAGAGCTTGTTGTGTATCATCACCGTATTCGACGATTTCCGCACAAAACTCGTGACCTAGCATGACTTGAGTATGGTCATCCATGCTTTCTGACATCACACCAAGCTTGCGGTAAACATCAAATACTTCGTCCGTATGACGTGCGATGTGTAAATCTGAACCACAAATACCACACGCTAAGCTACGAACAAGTACTTGGCCCGGTGCTGGTTTAGGCACATCCACCTGTTGCAGGTGAACGCCGCCATCCTGCATTACGATACTGTTCATTGTTGTCATGGAATTACTCTCCAAGCTCGTCGCTTAAAGCTGCAATCGCACCTGGCTTGATGTAACGCGGTGTGATGCCCTGAGCTTTAGCCGTTGCGATAACCACTTGCTCGATCCAACCCGCGTCCATGATGTTCATGAAGTTACCGTCTTGGTCAAAGTTGATGTTCGCACCTTGAATGACCATAAAGCCATCAGCACCGCCTGACTCTTCTGGACAGTGGAATGTATGGATAGAACCGCCTGGCTCGTACAGGTAGCTGCCAGCCGTTTGTTTTTGATCTGGGTATTCGGTGTAGTGCCACATACCGCTTAGCGTGTAGAAATGCACCACGCCTGTGTGGAAGTGCTTAGGTAGTGTAATTCCTGGCTTAAACTTCGCTCGAATTACCCAAGTGCCGTTTTCTGGGTCAAGAAACAGCGGGTAAACATCGACACCCGGTAGTGCATCTTTGATGATTGACTCTTCATTGGTGTTTAGAGTTAACAGAAAATCCTGATGCTGAATAACTTCTGGTAATGACATAATTTGCTTCCTCGCTTTTGTTGTAATTAGACTTCCACGTCTTAGCCCAGTAGTGGGTATTTAAAATTCTCGAAACCGTCTGATGCACTGACTGTGCAACCGTTAATGCAATTCGCTTTTTCGCTGACCAAAAATGCAACCACGTTTGCGATTTCTTCTGTCTGAGTAAAGGTATCGCGCATCTGCTCTTTGCGGATGTGGTCCCAAAGGCCAATCGCTTCATATTGGCGCAACATTGGTGTATCCACGCGACCCGGTGCGATGGCGCAAACACGAACACCCAACGGTGCCAGCTCCAAAGCTGCACATTTTGTCATCATGTCGACCGCGGCTTTGCTCACGTTGTAAGTGAACGTCATTTCCGCCGCCATTTGCGCGTAAACAGAAGAGGTATTAAGGATGACTCCAGGTGTGCCTTGTGCCTGGAACTGACGTCCTGCCGCCAAAATGCCGTAGTAAACCCCGTTTTGGTTGACCTTAGAAACGGGTTCAAAATCAGCAACCGGATCATGCTCTAGCAGCGGTTTCGCTAAACCAATGCCAGCGTTATTAATCATGATATCCAGCTTGCCAAACTCCGCGACAGCGTAGTTGACCATGGCTTCTACTTGCTGAAAATCCGTCACATCCGCCGAAAAGGTTTTTAATGATTTCGGGTCAGCGTCTTTATAAACGTCAAGCGACTGCTCTGAAATATCGACAGCCAGCACGTTCGCTCCCTGCTCACGTAGCTTGCCTACGATGGCCTGACCAATTCCACCAGCGGCACCAGTGACGATCGCAGTTTTGTTCATCAATTCCATTTAGCTTCCCTTCTACGATATGTTATGAAAATGTAACTTAGATCAACTCATTGACACTCACTTGACCTTTTGCGAATAAAATTTGATATATTGCGATTTACAAACCATTAACATTTCAAAATCGAGATATGTATATCGTTAGAAGCGGTGCAGCAGACAAATTTGATAGTTTAGTTTCTGAACACGGACAGAATCCGATAGAAATAATGAAACAGGCAGGGCTTTCTGCTGCCCAGTTCCGCGATCCCGATACTTACATCGCCAATTCGAGGCTGGCCGAACTGCTGGAAGTCGCAGCGTTACGTTGTCAGGAACCGATGTTTGGAGTCTTATTGGCTCAACGGCAAAGCTTTAATGCTTTAGGTGACTTACCTATGCTGGTCGCTCGCGCTGAAACGGTCAGAGAGGCATTATTACGTGCTAATGATTACCTCTATTTGCAATCTTCCGGTGTTAAATTCTCGATGACACCACAAGATGATTGGATGAAACTTGCTTTAACTATCGATACCTACAGTGAACAGGTGACAACGCAACTGATGCAAATGAGTGTCATGCAGATGGCTAGGTTTATGGCGAACTTACTCAATATTGATATGAATAGTTTCACCCTGTACCTGACTCAATTTGGCAGCTTGGAAAACCGAAATGGCAACTCAGCCCCGTTACCCAAGATCCGATTTGGTGAGAAATTTAACGGCATTATGCTCAAGGCGAGCCTGCTTGATACTCGAAACCATCAAGATGAAGACGCGTTAGATCGACACTTTCAGGAGCATCTTAAATACCTGCAAAATCGCTATCCGGATAATCTGAGCGATCAAGCCAGAGATATGATTGGGCGATTATTGCCTACAGGTGAATGCAGTGTCGAACAAGTTGCCAGAGCATTAGACATGCACCCGAGAATGTTACAAATAAGATTAAAAGAGCGCGGGAAAAATTATAGCCTGCTCTTGAGACAAGTGAGGCAGAGTCTGGCCGAACGTCGCCTTAATGAAAATATCCAAAGTATTACCGATATCGCCCTACAACTTGGCTATGCCGAAACGGCGGTCTTTAGCCGTCACTTTCGTCAATGGACGGGTAAGTCACCGAGTCAGTGGCGAAAAGATCATAAATTAGAAAAAGTAAAAGAGCGCTAATAGCAGCACTCTTTTACTTTCAGTTGGTTGATTTACTTATACGACTTAAGTAAACGTTAAAGCTCTGTACCATTTGAAGCGATAACTTTCTTGTACCAATCGAAAGAGGCTTTCTTTTTACGATCTAAGGTACCTTCACCCTTGTTGTCTTTATCGACATAAATAAAGCCGTAGCGTTTTTCCATCTCACCAGTGGATGCGCTCACCAAGTCGATACAACCCCAAGGTGTGTAACCCCACAATTCAACACCGTCTTTTACTGCCTCACCCATTTGCTCAATATGCGCTTTCAGGTAATCAATACGGTAGCTATCGTTGATTGAGCCATCTTCTTCGACTTTATCGAACGCACCCAAACCGTTTTCAACCACCATCAAAGGAATCTCATAACGAGCGTAGATTTCATTCAGTGTGTAACGCAGACCAATTGGGTCAATTTGCCATCCCCAGTCTGATGCTTGCAAGTAAGGGTTCTTCACGCCGCCCATTAGGTTACCTGACGTCGTGTCCTTACTTGAATCCGCGGAAACACAGTTCGACATGTAGTAGCTTAGTGTGTAGTAGTCGACGGTTCCTTCAGAAAGAATCTCTGCATCGCCCGCTTCCATTTTCACTTCGATGTTATTTTCTTCAAAGTAGCGTTTTGCGTAGTACGGATATTGACCGCGCACCTGAATATCACCGCAGAAGTAGTTGTGCATTTTCATGTGTTCTTGAGCAAGTACAATATCTTCAGGATTACACGTGAACGGGTAAGTGGTCAGGAAGCAGATCATACAACCAACCTTATTCTCAGGATTGATCTCATGAGCCAGTTTTACCGCTTTTGCACTGGCGACAAACTGGTGATGCAGAGCCTGAAAACGTAGCTGCGGGTAGTCAACCTGATTAATAAAGTCTTCGGTACCTTCGTTAAGGATTCCCAAGCCTAAGTAGTTACCGATAGGCATAGTACCGATGTTGATTTCGTTGAAAGTTAACCAGTATTTCACTTTGCCATTGAAGCGCTTAAACAGTGTTTCCGCGTAACGCGTATAGCAATCGACAACTTCTCTTCCGGCCCAGCCGTTATATTCTTGAGTTAGGCCAAATGGCAGTTCGTAATGTGAAATCGTAACTAATGGCTCAATATCGTATTTTTTAAGCTCGTCAATAACGTCTTCATAGAACTTCAAACCCGCTTCATTGGGTTCCAGCTCCATACCGGTAGGGAAAATTCGGGTCCAGTTAATTGAAAAACGGAAAGTTTTAAAGCCCATTTCAGCGAACAAGGCAATGTCTTCTCTGAAGCGATGATAAAAGTCGATGGCTTCATGTGAAGGATAGTGAACACCTTCTTCAATAGTGCGAGTGATCCGGCGAGCAACGGTATGAGTCCCACCACTAAACATATCACTTGTACTTGGTCCTTTACCGTCTACGTTCCATGCCCCTTCAAATTGGTTTGCTGCGGTTGCACCACCCCACATAAAATCTTCTGGAAAAACGTTATTTCTCATTTATTTCACCATTATTCAATAAGTTAAATTATTTAACGCTCAACTCAAACCTAAGTTCACTTCAGTTCCGAGATGTATTTCTATACAATACAACACAAAATGAAACCGGTTACAACGATACTTAAAAATATTTTTTAAGGCTGATTGATGACGAAAATAAACCCAACTCCAACGTTTGGCATCATCATTTTTGGTTATTTCTTACCCTAAATGCCGCGCTTGAATGTGTTCTTAACGCCAGAAAAAGAGATCCGTATAGCGTTTTTAAATCGTCTGGCGACTGTTTCTGTGATCCAATTCTTTATTGCTTTTTATCCCTATTGATGTAAAAAGCGCTTTAGAACTATTCTGAAACCGGTTCCAAAAGCTTAGCTGTAAGTGAATATAATAAAGGGAAAGGTGAATATTATGGCTGCGGTAAGAGATTATGCTCAGCTTGCGAAAGACATTCTTGCGCAAGTTGGCGGACAAGAAAATATCACGAGATTTTCACGCTGTGCGACCCGTCTGCGCTTGGTGTTAAAGGAAACGCCTGATGGTGCTGCTGACAAAATTAAAGAAATGCCAGGCGTTATTACGGTTGTCATGAGTGGCGGACAGTTTCAGGTTGTTATCGGTACTCACGTACAAGATGTTTATGCCGCAATGTCATCGTTAGTTGATACTTCATTGATGTCTGAAAGTACTGAAAAAGTGCGACTCATGGACGCTATTATTGCGTCGATGTCATCCATCTTCGCACCTTTTGTTTATATTCTTGCTGCTGCTGGCATCTTGCAGGGCGCTTTAATTTTCGTCCACTATCTGGCTCCAAGCGTTGCCGGAACTGGCGCATTTGAAGTTCTGAACTTCATGTCCTGGACACCGTTTGTCTTTCTTCCTGTTTTTATCGCCATCACCGCATCCAAACATTTTAACTGTAATCCTCTTATTGCGATTCTTTGCTCATGTGCACTCATCAATCCATCTTGGGCAGACATGGCGTCGCGAATCGCTGATGGTGAATTAATAACCTTTTTAGGTTTACCGCTGGCGAAAACCGTTTATACCGCATCGGTGCTGCCACCTATTTTCATGGTTTGGGCATTGAGCTATGTAGAAAGATACATTAAACGCGTCCTACCTGATGTCGTTCGTGAACTGTTCACGCCGCTACTTTGCATGTTAATCATGGTTCCTGCGACACTGGTATTAATTGGCCCTGCAACCAGCTTCGTGGCAAGCCTGATTGCAACTGGCTACAACACACTGTACGACGTTGCTCCCGTCGTCGCCGCAGCTGTTATTGGTGGTATTTGGCAAGTATTGGTTATCTTTGGCGTGCATTGGGGCACCACTCCAATCGTCTTGGCAAACTATGAAAACTTTGGTTATGACTCAATTCAAG
Organism: Vibrio sp. dhg; assembly: GCF_003443775.1. Lineage (NCBI taxonomy): Bacteria > Pseudomonadati > Pseudomonadota > Gammaproteobacteria > Vibrionales > Vibrionaceae > Vibrio > Vibrio sp. dhg. The sequence continues at coordinate 877,550 of NZ_CP028944.1, forward strand.
CCTTCTGTGGTATCGCCGTTGTGGCTCAAATGGCCGCCGCTTTCGCTGTCGCATTAAAGTCTCGTAATACTCGCATGAAAACGACCGCCTATTCAGCAGGCATCACAGGCTTCTTCGGCATTACCGAACCTGCAATTTACGGTGTGACATTAAGACTGAAAAAACCATTTATCTGCGGCTGTATCGGCGGCGCAATTGGTGCAGCGGTCGCGAGCCTGTTCAACACGTACTACTATGCTTATGCAGGGCTGACAGGCATTCTGACCGTAGTTAACGCGATTAACCCAGATAACCCAAGTTCATTTACTGGTGCACTGCTGGGCACAGGCATCACCATCGTTGTTACCATCGCTCTGGTTTATTTTGTTGGCTTTGAAGATCCAGTAGAAGCAGAAGACAAGCAAAAAAATGATTTAAACGTAACGCCAGAATTATCGCCTGTAATGAAAAAGACAGCGACGTTAGTTAGCCCATTAAAAGGCGAGATTATTCCTCTTGAAAGCGTTAACGATGAAAGCTTTTCACAAAAGTTATTGGGTGATGGTGTCGCTATCCGACCAGCAGAAGGAATTGTGAGAGCCCCATGTGACGCTGTGATTTCATCGGTTATTGGGACTAAGCATGCCGTCGGAATGACATCCACCAATGGTGCTGAAGTACTGATTCATGTCGGACTCGATACCGTAGAACTAAAAGGTCAATTCTTTGAATGTTTGGTCGAACTTGACCAACAAGTTAAAGCGGGTGACCCACTGATCAAATTTGATCTGCAAAGCATTGCTAACGCGGGTTATGACACCACCACACCGTTTATCGTAATGAACAGTGATGAGTACGAACTTGAACTGATCGAGCAAGATCAAGAAGACAAACAAATTGAAATTGGACAGCCTGTTATTCAAATGGCTTAAGGGTAAGTAAAGATGAGTAGTATTTTTCCTGAAAACTTTTTATGGGGCGGCGCAGTTGCAGCTCACCAGGTTGAAGGCGGATGGGACCGAGATGGTAAAGGTCCGAGTATCGTAGATGTGTTGTCCGGTGGTGATGTAAGCACTCAACGTAAAATTACCGATGGTGTGTTAGAGGGTTACCACTACCCTAACCACGAGGCTACGGCATTTTACGATCACTACAAAGGTGACGTCGCACTGCTGGCCGAAATGGGCTTTAAATGTTTCCGTACGTCGATCTACTGGCCACGTATTTTCCCTAAAGGTGACGAGTTAGTACCAAACGAAGCGGGCTTACAGTACTACGATGATCTGTTTGATGAGCTATTAAAACACGGTATTGAACCAGTCATTACCCTATCCCACTTTGAAATGCCGCTGCATTTATCGAAGGAGTACGGGGGCTTTAAAGATCGTCGCGTGGTCGATTTCTTTGTTCGCTACGCAGAAACGGTTATGCGTCGTTTCAAGAACAAAGTGAAATACTGGATGACGTTCAACGAAATCAATAACCAACGCGATTTGCATTTACCTCTGTGGGGCTACTCGAACTCAGGCGTGGATTACACAGTTGAGGAAAACCCTGAAGAGTGCATGTACCAGGTGGTTCACCATGAAATGGTAGCCAGTGCAAAAGTGGTCAAGTTGGGTCATGAGATCAACCCAGACTTCCAAATTGGCTGTATGGTTGCATGGGTACCTATTTATCCATATTCGTGTAATCCGGATGACGTCATGCTAGCTCAAGAAGCGATGCGTAACCGCTTCTTCTTCAGTGATGTCCATATGCGCGGCGAATATCCGGCATACACGCTGAAAGATTGGGAACGCAAAGGCTACAACATCAAGATGGAACCCGGCGATCTGGAGATCTTAAAAGAAGGCGTTTGTGACTATATTGGCTTCAGTTACTACATGTCGGTCGCGGTAAAAGCCGACGCTGAAGAAACAACAGAAGGCTCAATGAGCGGCTTTACCGGCAGCGTTAAGAACCCTTACGTTCAAGCCTCTGAATGGGGTTGGCAGATTGACCCTGTCGGTTTGCGCTACTCGCTCTGCGAACTGTATGAGCGCTACAACAAGCCACTGTTCATTGTAGAAAATGGTTTTGGCGCAATAGATAAAGTTGAAGAAAACGGTGAAATCAACGACGACTACCGCATTGACTACCTGAAAGCGCATATTGAAGAAATGCAGAAAGCGGTTAACTACGACGGTGTTGATTTAATGGGCTACACCCCTTGGGGCTGCATCGACTGCGTGTCTTACGGTACGGGTGAATACCGTAAACGATATGGCTTTATTTATGTCGATCGTCACGACGATGGCACTGGAACCATGGGCCGTAGCCGTAAGAAGAGCTTCTACTGGTACAAAGACGTCATCAGCAGCAACGGTGAAAAACTGTAAAGCGCCAGCGAGAAACTATAGATAGAACAATGCACCCTAAGCCCCGGCGAAGGGTGCATTTTTTTGTCCTGAAGATCGCTCATAAACCACGACCGCAGATAACGGATTTAAGTCAAAGCAGATATTTTAGGAACAAAAAAAGGGCTTCTCCAGATCCTAGGGGAAGCCCTTTTATTTAACCTAAATTGCAGCGAATGCCGTCAGCCAATCTCTATTCCGTGCAAGATCAGGCTATTGATTTACCGAGAAGTTTCACCACCTCTTTGGACGTAGAAAAGTCTTCAAGAGAGGTCAGCTTGATATCTGCAATGCCAAAGCGTGGATTCATTTCCTGCCCCGGTTCAGGTACACAAATGGCGGTCATACCTGCGGCTTTCGCGGCAATCAAACCGTTAACTGAGTCTTCAATAGCCAAGCAGTTATGAGGCTCTGTGTTCAACTTCACTGCCGCATCCATGTACACCTGAGGGTGAGGTTTTCCATACGGCAGATGCTCTGCCGAAACATAGACCGAGAAATACTTACCGATTTCAAATGTTTCCAGAACCGCTTCGATTAGGCGTAAAGGTGAAGATGAAGCCAACCCAATTTTCAAACCCGTTTTGGCCAGTAAATCTAGAGATTCTTTCACGCCCGGAAGAAGTTGACCGTGCGTCTTAATTTGTCCGATCACTTCCGTCAAAATAGCATCTGCAAGATCAGGGGCACATTTCGGATCTAAATTACAGTAGCGTATCCAATAATTGGCGATTTCATCGATGCGAAGACCGGTACTCTGATAAGCAAGTTGCTCGGTGATTTGCCCACCAAAACGTGCAACCGCGTTGACTTTCGCCTTGCGCCAGAACGGCTCAGAATCAACCAGCACGCCGTCCATATCAAAAATAATTGTTTCTATCAAAATGGTTTCCTGTTCCTTAATTATGAAAAGTGTTATCAAAATGACTTTAAGATGCAGGATTCGAACTAGGTTGTTTTGACAGGGAAATCCTGTAGGAGTCATTACCGTCAGATCACGAATAGCAAAGCATAAATGTACTTATACTTATCAAGAGACTTCTGTTGCTCATAACTAGCATACACCAACAATTGAAACCGGTTACAGTTAGAGTAAGATAATTCTCAGAAAACTGTGAGGACAAGCAAAGCCAGACAATTTTTTGCTCTCAATCCTCGTGATAAATCTGTGCGTATTGGACTTACGTCTAAAATAAGACAACGGTTTACCTTCGCTCAGACAAATAGTGTAAACTGTCAAACCAAAGTATTTGGGAATAAAAAAATGGCGACAATCAAAGACGTATGTAAAGCTGCAGGTGTTTCAAAGGCAACCGTATCCAGAGTTATAAATGGAAGCGAATATGTGAAAGATCAGACTCGTGAGTCTGTGTTAGCGGCTATGAAATCTTTAGGCTATCAACCTAATGCTTTTGCGCGTGCTTTGGCAACAAACAGCTACAATACGTTCGGTTTAGTTCTCCCTCATTTTGAAAGTCACTATTTTGGTTCCATGCTGACAGAAGCTGCGATGGATATGCAAAAAGCTGACAAGAAATTGTTTGTGATGAACAGCAGCGACAATGTAGAGGGCGAAGAGGAAGCAGTGCGCTCCCTTAACGCTCATAACTGCGATGCTATTCTGATTTACAGCCGTCATTTGTCTGAGCAGCAACTTTCTACTCTGCAGCAGGAAATGAAAACCCAACTTATCGTCATCAATCGCGCTCTGGACGATGAAAAGTTATTCAGCTTTTATTTCGATCAAGAGCAAGTGGCGCGTGTCGCAACTCAATACCTTTTAGATCTTGGCCATAAACAGATTGCTTGTATCACAACTCCAATGTCTAGCAGTACAGGACAAAAGCGTCTTTCGGCTTATAAAGAAACCTTGATCAAACATGACATTGAAGTAAATGACGGACTGGTTTATGAAGGCCAGAGCAATCCTGAAAGTGGATACGATGCAACAATCAAACTGATTGATAGCGGCATACCTTTTAGCGCTATTTTTTCGTGTACTGACTCCATGGCCATCGGTGCAATTCGTGCACTGCATGACAAAGGACTAAAAGTTCCTGAAGATGTTTCAGTCATTGGTATCGATGGTGACCCAACAGCGAGTTTTATGGTACCGCGAATTTCAACCGTGGAACTACCTATTTTAGAACTCACGCGCGATGCTATCACTACCGCACTGACGCTGAATAAAGAACAGCAGACCGTTCAAAAACACTTCCAATATCAGGGCTCGCTGCAAGTAAGAGAATCTACTCAAAAATTGAATTGATCGCTCTCTGACACCTAAAAATTGACTAACCCGCGCGTTGCTTTCCTTTATCGGCGCGGGCTAGATAAGGCAAAAATACGTCCTACTTGTCCCTAATCCTATCTCCAACTCGCTCAATATCTCCCGTTTACTCAGAGGTGATTAGTTCACAGTCTTCCCTCGAAAATTGCCGATAATACAGAATCTTATTAGTTCCAATTCTGATAACACTCCTTTGTCTCAAAACCTTTGACAGCGTTTTTTACATTAAAAAATGCAGCACTGAGTACAAATCTCAACCACAATTGTCTTTATTGATAAGTATTAAGAATAACGAGGAGTTTATAAATGCACCGATATTTTTAACCATCGATTCCAAGCCATGGTTAAAGATTGCGACAGATCCAAGCGATCTGAATAGGAGAACAGAGACCTCATTTCCGAGGGCCAAGAGCATCGGATTTTCAACAAGGAGAGTGTATGAGAGGCATTACTATGCATTTTACGTTGGAGGAATTCCAAGAACGTTTATCCAAAGTTCGACAATCGATGCTCGAACGAGAATTGGATGTACTCATTATCCATGACCCATCCAATATGTCTTGGCTAACTGGCTATGATGGTTGGTCTTTCTATGTACCACAATGTGTGATTGTTGGACCTGAAGGTGAACCAATATGGTTCGGGCGTTGCCAAGACGCGAATGGTGCTTACAGAACCGCGTATATGTCGGCAGAAAACATTGCCTCCTACCCCGACCATTACGTCATGAATCCACCTCTGCACCCGATGGATTATCTGGTTGAAGCTGTATTGACGCCACGTTGCTGGGATCGCGGTCGTATCGGCGTAGAAAAAGACAACTATTACTTTAGTGCAACCGCCTATGAGTCATTGATTGATCACTTGCCGAACGCACAGTTGCTCGATGCAACGGGTCTGGTTAACTGGTGCCGTGCCGTAAAGTCGGACCAAGAGTTATCCTACATGTACCGCGCTGCGCGTATTGTCGAAAACATGCATCGTGTCGCGTTTGATATGATCGAACCAGGCTTGCCTAAACATCATCTGGTTGCAGAGATTAACCGTCAGGCGGTCCTTGGTCATGAGGATCATTTTGGTGATTACACCGCGATTGTTCCGCTATTGCCCTCGGGTGCTGATGCTTCCGCGCCTCACTTAACCTGGGACGACAGGCCGTTCAAAAAAGGGGAAGGGACCTTCTTTGAAATCGCTGGTGCACATCGGCGTTACCACTGCCCTCTATCCCGCACTATTTTCTTAGGCGAACCTGATGACAAGTTTAAACGTGCCGACGAAGCGCTCACAAGAGGTCTTGAAGCAGGTTTAGAAGTCGCTAAACCCGGAAACACGTGTGCTGATATCGCCAACGCTTTGAATAAAGTCCTCGATAAAGCGGGCTTTTCCCGTGAAGGCGCTCGTTGCGGTTATCCCATTGGCCTGAGTTATCCACCCGATTGGGGCGAACGGACCATGAGCCTTCGCGACACCGACAAAACCGTTTTGAAAGAGGGCATGACGTTCCATTTTATGCCCGGCCTATGGTTTAAAGACTGGGGCCTAGAGACCACGGAAAGTATTGTTATTACCCGACTTGGCGCAAAAACATTGTGTGATTTCCCCCGCCACTTGTTTGTTAAACACTGATTAAAAAGGGTTGAAACGAAGAACTTAGCAAAGAAAAAGGAGTTTGCATGCAAAACAGCTCGATCACAGCCACCGTAGACTTTGACCGAGAAGGTATCCAACATGGTTTTCTGACCCTGCCTTACTCCCATGACGATTCCGCATGGGGAAGCATAATGATCCCGATAACCTTGATAAAAAATGGCCCGGGTCCAACATCACTTTTAACCGGGGGAAATCATGGCGACGAATATGAAGGGATCACCAGCCTGTTAAAGCTGGCGAGTTCATTACAGCCTGAGCAGATACAAGGGCGCGTGATTATTGTCCCAATGATGAATTTGCCCGCGGTCCAGAATGCTTCCCGCACTTCCCCTATCGATAAAGGTAACTTAAACCGCAGCTTTCCCGGCACCCCGTCCGGAACAGTCACAGAGAAAATCGCCGACTACTTCACCCGCTATCTGGTGCCATTGTGCGATTTCGCTCTGGATATTCACTCAGGGGGAAAAACGTTAGACATCGTCCCTTTTGCCGCCGCACATCGCTTAGATAATCCAGAACAGGAAGAAGCCTGCATATTGGGAGCGAAAATGTTTGGTGCACCTTACACCATGATTATGCTCGAAATGGACGCCACCAGCTTGTATGACACCGCGGTTGAATCTCAGGGCAAAGTATTCGTGACAACAGAGCTTCGAGGAGGCGGCACCAGCACGCCACAAACCATTCAATATACCGATCGTGGTATCCGTAATTTCCTGCGTTTTGCTGGCAACCTTTCTGGTGATTATGAAAAGCCAAATCAACCCACCCAGTTACTCGATATGCCAGATGCAGACTGTTACGTCCAAAGCCAGCACAGAGGCATAGCGGAATACAGGTTTGAACTTGGTGATGCCATCAAACAAGGTGATGTCATTGTAAGAATCTATTCAACAGAACGAACTGGCGAAGTGCCAGTAGAATATCGTGCCGAGAGAGATGGCATTTTCGCTGCACGCCGTTTTCCTGCTATGGTGAATATTGGTGACACGCTCGCCGTCATCGCGAAGGATTGCGGAGTATTAACTTAAACGGCTAGCTAAAGAGCATCAGCATTTCGTCCCAACCAAGAGGAGACCAACCATGCGCCTCGATCGCTACGACGTCAAAATTCTACAGATTCTGCATGACAATGGCCGCATCACCAAATCTCATCTTGCAGAAGAAATTAACCTGTCCGTCAGCCCGTGCTGGGAACGTGTGAAAAAACTTGAAGAAGCCGGCATCATCGAAGGTTATGGTGCCAGAGTGAATACCGATGTGCTGTTTAAACGAACGTCCGTCATGGTGGAAGTCTCACTCAAAGAGCACAACGCACAGGCGTTCAGACGTTTTGAGCAATTGGTAAAGCATACTCCTGAAGTGACCGATTGCTACGCCACAGGCGGCGGCGTTGATTATATCCTCAAGGTTCAATCCGAAGATATCGACCAATACCAGAGGCTGATCGACAACTGGCTGGATTCAGAAGTCGGCATTGAACGCTACTTCACCTACATCGTCACTAAAACCATCAAACGCGATTCTGGTAACTTAGAGATCAAGCAAAACGTTCTGTTCTGAAAGGAAAAGTGAAATCTGATCTCAGCAGAAAAAAACGCTACTTTCTGTATTTATAAAGAAAAACCTCGCGGTTCTGCCTTTCGCATCAGAAATAATTTATCCCCCTCCTCGATTACAGTTTAGCTATGGATAACGATGTTCGAGAGGGACTTATGACAGCACTTCATAACTTTCATGGCGACGAAGTCAAAGCGTCGCATGACATGATGGCAATCATGGAAGACGTACGCTTGGTGAGAGGACTCGCCTACATTAATGGCAAGTGGACAAGTGGCGATAATTTCCATCCCGTTCATAATCCTGCCGACGGCAGCATCATCGGATATACCACCCGACTTTCCCAGCAGCAACTCTACCAAACGATTGATGATGCTGATCGTGCCTTTCGTCAGTGGCGAAAAATGCAGGCAGAGCAACGTGCTGAAGTCTTGATGCGTTGGCACGATCTGATACTGCAATCCAAACAAGATCTCGCCCGTTTAATGGTGATGGAGCAAGGCAAAACCATAGGCGACGCACTTGGTGAAATTGACTACGGCGCGTCTTTTATTCGCTGGTTTGCAGAAGAAGCACGCCGAAGCTACGGTGAAACCATTCCCAGCCATATACCTAATGCCCAGCTTTCGACAATTCGCGAGCCTATTGGGGTTGCAGCATTAATCACGCCATGGAATTTCCCTAATGCGATGGTGACGAGAAAAGCCGCGGCCGCATTAGCTATTGGTTGCCCTGTGATAATCAAGCCTGCGAGCGAAACGCCATTCTCATCCTTAGCACTGGCAGAGCTCGCCGATCGAGCCGGGTTTCCGGCGGGTGTTTTTAATGTGGTCACCGGTGACGCTGCCATGGTCTCTAAGACGCTGTGTCACTCCGATAAAGTAAAAGCCCTGTCGTTCACCGGCTCAACCCGAGTAGGAAAATTGCTCCTGCGTGACGCGGCACAAACGGTAAAGAAATGCAGTATGGAATTAGGTGGTAACGCGCCTTTTATTGTCCTGCCCGATATGGGAGTCGAAGCCGCAGCCAAAGCAGCCGTAGAGGCAAAATTCCAAACTGCCGGACAAGACTGTTTGGCCGCAAACCGAATTTTCGTTCCGCAGGATAAATACGAGCCGTTCTTAGAAGCCTTTGCCAAACACATGAGCAAGATTGTGTTGGGTAACGGCTTAGACGACAAGACCACTATGGGACCTCTGATCAATCGTGCCGCGGTGGACAAAGCTCACGATTTAGTTCGTGACGCACTTGAAAAAGGGGCGAGATTGGTTGCGGGTTACCACGACTCCGTTCCGGGTGAAAACTTCTTTGCGCCAACCCTGCTTGCCGGTGTGACACCCGAAATGGCCGTCTACCGGGAAGAAAACTTTTGTCCCGTCGCTGGCGTGCTGCCCTATCAAGATTTAGATACCGTGATAGACATGAGTAACGACACAGAATACGGCCTCGCCGCCTACGTTTATGGACATGACATCCACCAGATATGGCGATGTATGCGTGGTTTGGAATTTGGCATGGTGAGCGTCAATTCCGTCAAGATGACTGGCCACCCTATCCCATTTGGCGGCGTAAAACAGTCAGGATTGGGACGCGAGGGGAGTCATCATGGCTTTGAAGAATTCAGCGAAATTAAATATTGCTGCTTAGGCAATCTGCCTAGCGTGAGTGGCTGTTGAAACAAGAAAGTTGGAGATAAACAGGAGAAGGACTATGAACAATAAAACGCAACAACTACTGGAGATCGATCGTCAACGTGTTTTTCATGCCTCAACCCACCTCAAGCAGTACGCGGCTGGTGAGCTTCCGGGCAGGATCATATCAAGCGGACAAGGCATTCGAATCACCGACTCAGAAGGGACTGAGCTTATCGACGGATTTGCCGGCTTGTATTGCGTAAACATTGGTTATGGCAGACCAGAGATGGCGGAAGCGATATACGAGCAAGCGAAAGAGTTGGCTTATTACCACACCTATGTAGGACACACCAATGAAGCCTTGGTTAAACTCTCAGACCGCATTATCAAAATGGCACCGGACGGAATGAGCAAAGTTTACTATGGCATGTCCGGTAGTGATGCGAATGAAACCCAGCTCAAATTAGTCTGGTACTACAATAATGTCCGTGGCCTCCCTGAGAAGAAAAAAATCATCTCCCGAGATCGCGCTTACCATGGTTCAAGTATCGCTTCAGGCTCGATGACTGGTTTACCACTGTTCCACGCCCACTTTGATCTGCCACTGGAACGCATCAAGCACACCATGGCCCCCTACTATTACCGCCGTGAAGATGATTCACTATCAGAGTTAGAATTTTCGCAATACTGTGCGGATCAGCTTGAGTCGATGATCCTCGCCGAAGGGCCAGAAACGGTAGCAGCAATGATAGCAGAACCCGTACTCGGGACAGGTGGTATTGTTCCGCCGCCACAAGGCTATTGGCAGGCGGTCCGTAAAGTTCTCGATAAATACGATGTTCTGTTGATCGCCGATGAAGTAGTGTGTGGCTTTGGTCGTTTGGGCTCTGATTTTGGCTCACTCCACTATGACATGAAGCCAGACCTTATCACGGTCGCAAAAGGTTTAACATCGGCATATCAGCCTCTTTCAGGCGTGATTGTCGGCGAACGAGTTTGGAATGTTCTGGAAAACGGTACCGACCTATGGGGCGCAATCGGCCATGGATATACCTATTCAGGGCATCCAATGGGGGCAGCGGCGGCGAACTGCAACTTAGATATCATTGAGCGAGAAGGCTTAGTTCAAAACGCAGCAGATGTGGGCGCTTATTTGCAACAACGTATGACGGAAACCTTCCAAGATCATCCTCTCGTCGGCGATTCTCGAGGTATCGGTTTACTGCATGCACTGGAGTTCTCGCCAGACAAACTGCGTCGCGCGCACTTTGATCCCAATTTAAAAGTGGGTCCGCAAGTCTCGGCCGCCTGCCTGGAAGTCGGCCTGATCGCAAGGGCTATGCCTCATGGTGATATTCTGGGCTTTGCCCCAGCGCTTATCACCAGTCGTAACGATGTCGACACTATCGTGGCTAAAGCGCACCGAGCGGTTAACAAAGTGATGGATAACCTCGTCACCTCTAAGCAGTGGAACGCGAAGTAAACACCTTAAACGTGACACATACTGAGCATGACACGCCGGCTTTTACCTCAAAAGCCGGCATTTTATTAGGATATTCGCCCCACTTCCCTTCCTCACTCTTTTATTGCTGATCAGGACTGGTTAAAATAGCCAAAATTGCGTATTAACTGGATTAAACATGGCAAAACTAACCCTTCAAGAACAAATGCTAAAAGCTGGCTTGGTTAACGAGAAAAAACTCAAGAAAGCGAAAAAAGGCTCTAAAAAATCCCGCGTTCAGGCACGCGAAGTCAAAGCGGCCGTTGAAGAGAGCAAACGCCAGCAGTTAGAACGAGATAAAGCGTTGAGCGAACAACAGAATGCTGAACGTTTGAGTAAAGAGATCAAAGCGCAAATCAATCAACTGATCGAAATGAACAAAGTTGATTTGAAAGATGGCGACATCAAATACAACTTTACCGACGGCACTTTGGTTAAATCACTCTACGTTGATTCTCTGATTCGTGAACAGTTGATCAAAGGTATTCTGGCTATTGCGATTGTAGGCGAGAGCTATGTGGTCATCCCTCGTGGCGTGGCAAACAAAATTGCGCAGCGTGACGAGTCTGTGATTATCGATCAAAAAGAACCTGAAGCCGACATTCCTGCAGAAGATGACCCATATGCAGAGTTCGTCGTTCCTGATGATTTGATGTGGTAATTCACCAACACCTAAAAACGAAAGGCAGCGAAATTCGCTGCCTTTTTTGTTTCTTTCTATTGTTATCTTGCTTTCAAGTTACTTAGAAAGACAAGTTTTCGATAATGTCGTCATCAACTTGGTTCGCTAACGTCACCTTAAGCTTCGGTGTTCTTTCCATTTCACGTTGAATCGCAAAATTAGCTTCTTTGTTACGTGCCCAGCTACGACGTGCGATACCGTTGTTAACATCGAACAAAAGCATAGACTTCAATCGGCGCTCAGCGCTGTCACTGCCGTCAAGCAACATTCCAAAGCCGCCGTTGATCACTTCACCCCAGCCTACACCGCCGCCGTTGTGGATAGAAACCCAAGTCGCGCCACGGAAACCATCCCCGATTACGTTGTGAATCGCCATGTCAGCAGTAAAGCGGCTGCCATCGTAGATGTTCGACGTTTCACGGAACGGTGAGTCAGTACCACTTACATCGTGGTGGTCACGACCAAGAACCACAGGACCGATTTCGCCGCGATTGATGGCATCGTTAAACGCTTTCGCGATTTCCATACGACCTTGCGCATCCGCGTAAAGAATACGGGCTTGTGAGCCTACAACCAGTTTGTTCTGTTTCGCATCTTTGATCCAAGTAATGTTGTCTTGCATCTGTTGCTGAATTTCTTCTGGTGACTCTTGCATGATCTTGCTTAGCACTTCCGCAGCAATTTCATCGGTTCTGTCCAGATCTTCTGGTTTACCTGAAGTACAAACCCAACGGAATGGACCAAAACCGTAGTCAAAACACATAGGACCAAGAATGTCCTGCACGTATGATGGGTATTTAAAGTCGATGCCGTTTTCAGCCATCACATCGCCACCAGCGCGAGAAGCTTCAAGCAAGAAGGCATTACCGTAGTCAAAGAAGTAAGTACCACGAGCTGTGTGTTTGTTTACCGCATCAGCATGACGCTTGAGAGTCTCTTGTACTTTTACCTTGAACACTTCAGGCTCTTCACGGATTAGACGGTTAGACTCTTCGTAGCTGATATCAACCGGGTAGTAACCGCCTGACCAAGGGTTGTGTAGTGACGTCTGGTCTGAACCCAGGTGTACGAAGATTTCCTTCTCGTAGAAAGCTTCCCATACATCAACCACGTTACCGATAAAGGCAATCGACACCACTTCTTCATTAGCCTGAGCTTTGCGAACACGATCAACCAGTGCGTCCATGTTATCAACTAGCTCATCGACCCAACCTTGTTCGTGACGCTTAATCGCCGCTTTCGGGTTCACTTCTGCACACACAGTAATACAGTTTGCGATGTTACCTGCTTTAGGCTGCGCACCGCTCATACCGCCAAGACCTGCAGTCAGGAAGATCTTACCTTGTGGGCTTTGACCTTTTTCCAAAACCTTACGGAACGCGTTCATTACCGTGATTGTGGTGCCATGTACGATACCTTGTGGACCGATGTACATGAACGAGCCAGCCGTCATCTGACCGTATTGAGTCACGCCTAATGCGTTGAATTTTTCCCAGTCATCTGGCTTGGAGTAGTTCGGGATCATCATGCCGTTAGTCACAACAACACGTGGGGCCTCTTCAGACGACGGGAATAACCCCATAGGGTGACCAGAGTACAAATGTAGCGTCTGGTCGTTTTCCATCTCACTTAGGTATTTCATGGTCAGCAGGTATTGCGCCCAGTTCTGGAATACTGCACCGTTACCACCGTAAGTAATGAGTTCTTCTGGGTGCTGCGCGACAGCAGGATCTAAGTTGTTGTCGATCATCAGCATGATGGCCGCTGCCTGCTCACACTTGGCTGGATAATCTGAAATAGAGCGCGCTTTCATGTTGTAGCTTGGCTTGAATCGGTACATGTAAATACGACCGAAATCTTTCAGCTCTTGAGCAAACTCCGCTGCTAATTCCTGATGCCACTCTTTCGGGAAGTAACGCAATGCATTACGAATAGCGAGCTGCTTTTCTTCTGGGCTCAGAATGTCTTTACGCTTTGGCGCGCGGTTTACGCCTTCCGGATAAGGCTTTGCTTCCGGCAGTGTACTAGGGATACCTTGCTTAATCTGGTCTTGAAAATTTAATACTGTTTCCATTTTGTGAGTCTCCCTTAGTTCACGTTAAATGCTTGTGTTTTAACCAGTGTGATCATCGCATCGATATCAGGCTTAAGCAGGCGGTCTTCTTCTAGCTTGGCAACTTTCTCACGAATAATCTGGAAGTTTTCTTCAATCAGATCTGAACATTTGTGCGGACGTCTGAACTCTATCGCCTGTGCAGCGTACATCAGCTCAATGCCAAAAATCTTTTCCAAATTACCTAAGATTTGGTTCAGTTTTCGACCTGAAATACTACCCATAGAAACGTGATCTTCCTGACCCATTGAGGTCGGCACACTGTCAGCAGACGGTGGGAAACAGAGTGATTTGTTTTCAGTAACCAGTGCAGCTGTCGCGTATTGCGGAATCATCATGCCCGAGTTAAGGCCACCAGATGAGGTCAACAGACGCGGCAGACCGTGCAAGCCCTCAAGAAGCAGGTAACAACGACGGTCTGCAATGTTGCCCAGCTCCGCTGCTGCGATTGAAGCGTAATCCAATACCATCGCCAGAGGTTGGCCATGGAAGCTACCACCTGAAATTGCTTCTTCAGAACTGATAACGATCGGGTTATCAGTCACAGAGTTCATTTCGATTTCAGCCAGCTCTTTTAAGTGGTTAAAGGCGTTGCGAGAAGCACCGTGTACCTGTGGAATACAGCGCAATGAATATGGGTCTTGCACACGAACACAATCAGCATGAGAAGCCATGTTCTCAGAACCTTCGAAGAAACGGCGCATACGCGCTGCAACTTCAATGTTACCTGCGAACGCACGCGTCAGGTGAAGCTCTTCTCTGAATGGTGAGCCACTGCCTTGCATGCCCTCGATACTCATCGCGCCAGCCAAATCAGCCAGATCCAGAAGGTAACGCATTTTTGTAAGCGCGGTAATCGCATGTGACAAGATGAACTGTGTGCCGTTGATCAGTGCCAAACCTTCTTTAGCATGCAGCTCAAGAGGCTCTAGGTCGTTTTCACGAAGTGCTTCCGCTGCAGGAACAATGCGGTCTCCCTGCCAGAATTCGCCTTCACCAATCAATGGTAAAAACAGGTGAGAAAGAGGCGCTAAGTCGCCTGATGCGCCAACTGAGCCTTGCTCCGGTACAACTGGGATTAGGTCTAGTTCGATAAACGCCAACATACGCTGAACCACTTCTAAGCGAATGCCCGAGTAGCCCTGACTTAACGCATGCACCTTAGTAATCAGCATCAGTTTTGAGATTGGTTTAGCAATTGGCTCACCAACACCAACCGCATGAGTAATCAGGAGGTTTTTTTGTAGTAGATGCGTTTCTTCAGGTGAGATTTGCGTATCACATAGAGGACCGAAACCAGTATTGATGCCGTACACCGCCTTATCAGATGCAGCGATGATGTCTACATTACGACGACTTGCATTGATCTTATCCAGCGCTTCTTCACACAGTTCCGCTTTGATGCTGCCGTCAGCAATTCCATTTATGATATCTAAGTTTAGTCGGTCTACACCATATCTAAACGTCATTTTGTTCTCCTAACATACGATATTTTGCTATCACGTTACTTATGGACCTATGCTAGCTTGCTCTGGATGTTTTATAAAAGCATAATGTTCGTAGTTCATTCCGATTTTATCGAACTAACAAGCCAACATAGAAAGAGGTCACTCCATGCAGGTTCAAGATGTCGATTTACGTATGCTGAGGATATTCGTCGCTATCGTCGAATGCGGTGGTTTATCAGCTGCAGAATCCCGCCTAAACATTGGGCGTTCAACCATTAGCTCACATTTGTCTGATTTGGAGTTACGTCTTGGACTTAAGCTGTGTAAACGTGGCCGAAGCGGTTTTGAGGTGACAGAGGCGGGGCATGTGACTTACCAGGCATCGCTGGAGTTACTTCAGCAGTGTGAAGCTTTTGCTGCGACCGTCGCAAGTTCGAAAAACGAACTCTCGGGTCGAGCAACGATTGCCATGATTGACACCTTAGTCAACGATCCGCGCTGCCGCGTGTCAGAGGTAGTGTCGTCATTAAAAAGCCGAAGCAACAACTTACAGTTCGACATTAACGTCTGTGAAGCTCGCGAAGTTGAAACGTCCGTAGCCAATGGTCGCTCGCTGGTCGGGATCGGCGTCAGTCGCCACCAATTAAGGGGGCTGGATTACTATCCGCTGCACAATGAAACCAACTATTTGTATTGCGGTAAAGGCCACCCGCTGTTCGACTGTAAGCCTTCTGAAATCAAGACACTTTTACAACAAGCAGAAGTGATCACCAGTAACTATATGCGAGATAAGGAAACTCGCAACGATGCACTGAATTACCAAAATAGCGCTACCGCCTATCACGATGAGGGAATTGCTCATCTCATTTTATCCGGCGCGTTTATCGGTTACCTGCCCGAGCACTATGCCAGCAATTGGGTCGACAAGGGGTTGTTCAAGCCTATCCTGCCGGAAAAGTACACCTATCAAATTCCGGTCATGCTGATCACGTTAAAAAACAACTCGGCTTCACCTTTGGCTAAAGCGCTGATTTCAGAAATAAAGCGCTGTCACGGCGCTAACTGATAATCAGGCATAGATAGGCTAAAAAGCGATTAGGGGTTACGAATATGTCCATCCCCGCGAACCATATGCTCTAAATCACATATTTATTACTATAATTGAAGCAATTTGGTTAGCGAGCTCTTAGTTATCATGTCAGATAAAATTACGGTTTGGATTGGCGTATGCTCGTCAATCATCACCATTATTCTTAGCGTCATGAATTTCAATCTAAATGCTGAAATGCAAGAAATTGACGCCTATGTAAAAAAGGTGGAAGCGGACTTAAAACAAAAGACCTTTGAGTTAGAGAAATCCAAAGAGAATACATCGCGGTATGAGTTTATTAATAAACTCATGCCTGATTTACTGGTTGATGATGAAAAGCATGTTGTTCTTACCACTAATCTGATTGCTTTAGTTCTCGATGAATCCGAAACCGAGCAGCTGTTTAACGGCCTCGCGAGTTCAACAGAAGAGAATGTAAGTAGTGTAGGTAAAATTGGCATCGCAACCATCACAAGCGTCCAGGAAAACAAATCGAAATATCAATCTGCAATTGAATACGAGGCAAAAGCTTTCGACGCTTTAGTGAGTGAAGACTTTGCAAATGCAATAAACTACCTCGATTTGGCCGAAGAGGTGTATCCCTCTTTTCATCAAGTCTATGAAATCAAAAAGCTCCTACAGGAAAACATAGCAAATTTACATGACGAAAATACAAAAGCAGCGGTTTTGAAAAAAATCGTGTTCGAACTCAGCTGGAAAGCCCCTCAGCCACAGCTCAGTCAACTAAAAGAAATGGTAGAGTGAATAGTGGAATAAATCAGTATATTCGACTCACAAGCGACTCTGTCTCACGCCCCTTTAAAACCAATTCAACCAAGAACGCCTAAGCGTTTTCAAAATCTTCTATTGATGAAAACCCACCTTAGTCATCAAGCTTTCGGTATCAAAGTCGGTTTAAAACTGAAGGCTCTACAAATCCAAAAATGACAGGTGCAGTCATTCAATGAGAGAAAGCAACCCAAGAGCTATCATGGTTTGATGATGACGATCTTATTTACTTGTAAACAAAACGTTAAAAAGTAATTGTGACTTCAAGGTGTTTTTCTTATATAAACGGTTAACACAAACTAAGTGTCATTACGCTGAATCAAAAAATTCTTTCGTTTTGGGCAAGGAGACCACGAATGCTTTGGATTGTCATAAAGTACCTTACCACCGCGGCTGTCGTTGTTTTGATTTCTGAAGTCGCAAAACGAAGCGATAAATTAGGTGCTTTAGTTGCGGCTTTACCGACAGTCACAATCTTAGCTTTGATCTGGATGTACATTGAGGGACAGGGAAGCCACAAACTCTCTAATCATGCGTTTTATACTTTCTGGTATGTACTACCAACGTTACCCATGTTTCTGCTCTTTCCTTACTTGTTGGCTAAATACTCTTTTTGGGTCACATTGCTAATAAGCTGCTTAGTATCCATTGTTTGCTTTGGCCTTACTCATATGTTGGTAAAGCAGTTTGGAATCAACTTGTTGTGAATATTGAGTAAAACAGCGTGACTCATACCATCCGAAACACTAGCCTGTAAAAAGCCCACCGAAGTGGGCTAAATATCTAATGTCAAACTGTTTACTAAGATAAAAGATCCTCAATCAGCTGACATGTATATTGCAAGTTTCCTTGCTCAACGACATTAGCGAGCCCTTTTCGCGGCTCATCGAGAGTGCCTGGACCATGACCATCACCCGAAGGATCCGCTGAGTGACCTCCCTGATCAAAGTCTTTCTCTTTGATCATTTCCATGGTCAAGGTTCCCCAGTTGCACTCTATGGTCATAGATTGGATCGGTGGGCCCGCATAAGCAAACGATGCAAATAGGGTTGCGAGCCCAGCAAAAAGCACAGGTATACATACTTTAGATATTTTCATAATCTCCTCCGTTATTTTTACCTGTCTAGATGGCACGTGTACCGCCTTTCACCATCGCTTTATACTGTAGCCCACAATCTCTGATACGTTCCTGAATAGCCCTTTGTTGAACCAAAGACTGACAAATAAAAGATGCTCACCATGCGTTTGAACTACACTTTTCATGGAACAAAACTAGTCGATAGATTGCGACAAAAGCACATGGTTTAACGTTGGGCATAAGGTTCGAAGAAGGAGATAAATAACATGGCACAATACAAAGTTGGCTACTTCGTCGGTAGTTTGTCTTCAAACTCAATTAACAGGATGTTAGCCAAAGCACTGGCGCGTTTGGCACCGCCGGAACTTGAATTAGTAGAGATCCCAATCAAAGATTTGCCCCTTTATAGTCCCGATTATGATGCCGACTTTCCTCAAGTAGCACGAGACTTCAAACAAGCTATCGCCGATGTAGATGGTGTTTTGTTTGTCACGCCAGAGTATAACCGTTCAATACCAGGGGCGTTGAAAAACGCTATAGACTGGGCGAGTCGTCCATGGGGACACAACTCATTTACTGCCAAGCCTTCAGGGGTAATCGGTACGTCTCCCGGTTCGATCGGGACTGCATTAGCGCAACAAAGTCTGCGCAGCGTATTGTGTTTTTGTAACTCCCCGCTGATGAATACCGTCGAAGCTTACGTGCAATTTAAGCCGGGACTCATTACTGAAGATGGCGTGGTGACCGATGAGAGTACAGCCGAATTCCTGAGTAACTACATGGTTGAGTTGCATGCCTTCATCGTCCGTGTACTCACGGTACTTCCAAGAAAATCGTAGAACTCAGAGCAGAATAAAAATGGCAGCGCTGATACTATTTATGAAATAACTCAGTACGCTGCCATTTTTACGCGAATGCGACCACGACTACCCTGTCACTCTGAGGCCTCTTAAAACCATATCAACGACAAACTCCTGCGCTTTTTCAAATTCTTCTGTCGACAGGGGGCCACCTTTAATCAGCCTGATTTCGGTATCAAAGTCGGCGTAAAATTGGGTCGCTCCCCAGATCAAAAACAACAAGTGCAAAGGCTCGACCGGACGAATCAATCCCTGATCAATCCAGGATTGAATAATCGTTGCTTTGCCTGCTGCCCAGTTCACCATTGGGAATTGAATGGAATCCGCAATAATAGGCGCACCTTGAATGATCTCTTGCGCGAAGATTTTCGATTCTTTTGGGTGTGTGCGGCTGTATTGCATCTTACCGACGATGTAATTTCTTAGCACTACCTCTGGCGGTAGCATGGCGGCTTGTTCCGAAAAACCGTCATTCCATAGCGTGAGAATGTCTTTCAATAACGCCTTATAGATGCCAGTTTTTGACTTGAAGTAGTACAGCAGGTTCGCTTTTGGTAGGTTCACTCTGTCTGCAATTGCCTGAACAGAGGTGCCTTTATAGCCATGCTTAACGAACTCATCTGCCGCAGCTTGTAAGATTAGCTCTTCATTACGCCGTCTGATCTCACCGACATTCGCTCGTTTCGTTTGCCCTGCTTCTACCGTCAAGTTGACTCCTTATCTTTCGACTTTTTGCCTTCACCAATCGAAGTAAATCGCTGTTCAGCATCGCTGGCTAAAATACTCATTGGCCTCTTTACACTCATAAACCTATCTACAAAGTACTTTACAAAATACGCGCCAACCCAGAGAGCGCTCAGCGAACCGCTGATATCGGGGTTCCGAATTACTCAGCAAACAAGACCTGCATCAAATGAGTGCAATGTATACAAGAGTTAGCACCAAAATTGTACACAATCCAGTCGTCTCATCAGTTCCCCCCAAATTATTGGGGTTTTCTGGCACGCATATTATGCTTGATATATAAGCCTTCAAGCTAAAAGTGGAAAGTTATTTTTAAAAATACGACCAATTGGTCAGGTTTTTGCTTTAGTACTCATACCAACTGGCTAATACCAACAAGTCGGCCAGTTATGCAAAGACGAAACAAATAGCAGATTCATCCTTAGCTTGTGCTTTCGCCAAGACTGCGCGAGCTATTTGGGGCTCTTGAGTTGACCATATGGACAGGTTTTTAACAATAATGAATAGAGGAAGTTATGTTAGAGCTCATGATTAATAATGATGTCGTCAAAGTGGCATCAGCAAAAGCAGACACCATGCTTTTGAACTACTTGCGTGAACAAAAACACATGACAGGCTCTAAAGAAGGGTGTGCCAGTGGTGATTGTGGCGCTTGTACGGTAGTCGTCGTTGATACTGATGACGCAGATAAACTGAGTTATCGACAAATCAACGCCTGCATCACCCCAATTCATGCTCTGCACGGTAAACAGATCATTACCGTCGAGCACCTAAAACAAAACAACCAGCTTCATCCTGTGCAGCAAGCGGTTGTCGATCATCACGGTTCTCAATGTGGCTTTTGTACGCCGGGAATTGTGATGTCTCTCTATGCGCTGTCAAAGCAAGAAGTCGCGCCTCACAACCCAACCCATTATCTCTCTGGCAACCTGTGCCGATGCACGGGCTACGGCCCATTGATTGAAGCCGCAAACTCGATTGCGGCATGCCATATAGATGATCCGCTTAGCGTTCATGAAGCTAACGTAAAAACATGGATGGCCTCAGTTGCAGACACAAATGAGCCGAACTATGCGCGCCCAAAGAACCGTCAGCAACTCGCTCAGGCAATCAAAGAGATGCCAGAGGCAAAAATGATCGCAGGAGGGACGGATTTATCATTAGAGGTGACTCAGCAACACAAACCTCTGGCGCAACTGATCGACTTATCCCACGTCGATGACTTACTTACAATCACAGAAACTTCGGCAGGTTGGCGCATTGGTGCGGCAGTTCCGATGACGCAGGTTCATGAATTCATTAAACAACATTTCCCAACCGCTGATGAAGTGATTGAACGCTTGGGTAGTTTGACTATTCGCCACAGAGCAACGCTTGGAGGCAGTCTTGGCCACGCTTCACCAATTGGCGACATTGCCCCACTACTTATCAGCCTGCATGGTCTGATTGAATTAGATGATGGCGAAGACAAAGTGTTACTGGCGCCGGAAGAGTACATTACTGGTTACCGCCAGACCGCCCTCCAGCCCAATCAGTGGATCAGCGCGATTCACTTACCACAGCTGGCTAAAAACGAACGCCACGCTATCTACAAAGTGAGTAAACGCTACGAAGATGACATCGCGACAGTCACATTGGGACTGAACATGGCGTTTGCCACTAACCAATGCGTCACCAACTGTATCATCTCGGCTGGCGGAGTAGCCGCAAAATCGGTACGCCTTAGCCAGTTAGAAGCGCTATTTATTGGTAAGCCATTGTCGATTTCTGTCGTTCAGCAAGCTCAGGAAATGGTACCTCAGGTGATTCAGCCACTGAGTGATGTGCGAGGCAGTAATACTTATCGAGTCAAGTTGGTTCAGAACCTGCTTAAACGTTTTTATTTGGAGTCTCAGAGCATTGAGACAAGGTTGGTGCAAGATGCGTAAGTTAACTCAGGTTGAATCGGGGCAAACCATACTCCCTGAATCCCAACAAGTCGTAGGGAAATCTTACAAGCACGAAAGTGCCGATAAGCAGGTCAGCGGTGAAGCGCTCTATGTTGATGATTACGCTGCTCCCGCTGGATGCGTACATGCGGCTGTTGTCACCAGCACCATCGCCAAAGGTCATATTGCACAGCTCGACTTATCGGAGGTTGAGTGCGCTGAAGGTGTCGTTAAAGTACTGACAGAGACCTCGATTCCCGGAGAAAAGGACATTGGTACCATTTTCAAAGGCGATCCCTTACTGGCGATAAATAACGAGATTAAGTACTTCGGACAGCCTATTGCCCTCATTCTGGCGACCACACATGAGCTAGCATGGAAAGCCGCAAGCCTGGCGAAAGTGGAGTACACCGAAACGGGCGATCTGGCGCTGACGTATCCAAAAGCCGCATCACAAGATCCCCTCTTGCCTACTCACCAGATGGGTAAAAAAGTCGAACAACAAGTTTTTGACCAAGCGCCGGTTTATATTCACGGCGATATCCATGTCGGTGGTCAGGAACACTTCTATTTGGAAGGTCAGGTAAGTCTTGCAGAATTAACCGAAGATGGTGGCATATTCTTGCGTTCTTCAACCCAAAACCCGTCTGAAGTTCAGAAGTTGGTCGCTGAAGTATTAGACATTGATTTTAACCGAGTCACGGTTGATATGCGACGTATGGGCGGTGGCTTTGGTGGTAAAGAAAGTCAGGCGGCTCAATGGGCGTGTCTGGCAGCGCTTGGGGCACACCATACAAAACGAGCAGTAAAAATGCGTCTTCCTCGCTCACTCGATATGACGGTCACTGGTAAGCGTCATCCTTTCTACAACCGTTACCAGCTTGCGGCAGACGCTCAAGGCCAAATCATCGCCGCAAACATCGAAGTAAACGGTTTATGTGGTCACTCGCCTGACCTATCCGACGCAATTGTCGATCGCGCCATGTTCCATGCCGATAACGCTTACTCACTCGGCCAGGCATGTGTGGTTGGCAACAGGCTCAAAACCGATATGGTTTCCCATACTGCATTCCGTGGATTCGGTGGCCCCCAAGGGATGATCGCGATTGAAAAAGCGATGCAGGACTTAGCGCTTCAGGTTGGACAAGACGCTCTCGATGTTCGTTACAAAAACCTGTATCGCGATGAAGCAAAAACCACACCTTATGGTATGGAAGTCGAACAGCATGACGCAATGCTGGATATCATGCGACAGCTTGAGCAGCAAAGTCACTACCGCGCTCGCCGCGAAGAAATCAATCAGTGGAACCAGAGTAATCCAGTGCTTAAAAAAGGCCTGGCATTAACACCGCTCAAATTCGGGATTGCCTTTACCGCAACTCACCTGAACCAGGCGGGTGCGCTTATCCATGTATACACCGATGGGACACTTCAGGTATCCCACGGCGGGACAGAAATGGGCCAAGGTCTGCATACAAAAATTCAGCAGATCGTCGCTCAGTCTTTCGGTATCGATATTAACAAGGTGCTTGTCACCTCAACCCGCACGGATAAAGTACCAAACACCTCGCCAACAGCAGCGTCTTCAGGTGCTGATCTGAACGGTATGGCGGCGCACAATGCGGCAATGGAAATTAAACAACGCTTGCTTGATTTCGCTTGCGAGCATTATCAAATCGAAGAGGCAGACATCCTCAACGGTGAGCTGGTCGGTATCGAATCCTCACCGAAATACCAACAACCCGTCAGTTGGGCAGAGTTAGTTCAGTTAGCATATATGAACCGTATTTCGCTCTCTGCAAGCGGATTCTATCAAACACCAAAAATTGGTTATGACCGAAGCACGGCCACTGGTCGTCCGTTCTTCTATTTCGCTCTGGGTGCCTCTTGTTCAGAAGTCACGATCGACACCCTAACTGGCGAAATGCGCGTTGAAAAAGTCGACATTCTTCATGATGTGGGTAATAGCCTGAATCCGGCAATCGATAAAGGCCAAATTGAAGGAGCGTTCATTCAGGGCATGGGCTGGTTAACCACCGAGGAGTTAGTCTGGGGTGAAAATGGTCATTTGCTAAGTAACAGTCCGATGAACTACAAAATCCCGACCATCGGTGACTACCCGAAACAAATGCATGTTGATCTGTACGATCAGGCCAATCCGGAATACAGCATTTACCGTTCCAAAGCCGTTGGTGAGCCGCCATTCATGCACGCGAACAGTGTCTGGTGCGCAATTTACGATGCAGTAGCCTCAATCAGTCAACATCAATGCACTCCAGCACTACACGCGCCAGCAACAGGTGAAGAAATCCTTAACGCTTGCGAGCATCAGCAACAGTGGCTTGAAGAGCAATCAATGCAGGAGGAATCCTATGTCGTCGAACAATGATGCCTACCTGTCGAACCCGGGCATGAACTGGTTAGCCGCCTGCCAGCAACTTGAGCAACAAGGTCAGGCTTACTGTATTGCAACGGTTCTGGCTTATGTTGGATCAGTGCCGCGATCCAGTGGCGCGAAGATGGTTATCTCTGCTCAAGGCCAGTTCGACACGCTCGGCGGCGGCAACCTCGAATACCAGGTGATCGCCAAAGCGCGTGACAACCTGGCGCTTCAACACGCTGAACCAATTATAGAACGCTTTGCCCTGTCTGCGGATCTTGGACAATGCTGTGGCGGAGCGGTGCAAGTGATGTTCGAATTTTTCCAGACACAAACGCCACAGGTTGCAATATTTGGTGCCGGACATGTTTGTCAGGCACTCACTAGTATCCTCAGTGGATTGCCTTGCCATGTAAAAGTCATCGACAGTCGTCCTGAATGGCTGTCTCCTTTGTCACAAAAAGGAATAGAGACATCGCTACATGCCAATCCGGTCGATGCAATCGAAACACTAAAAGACAACACATTTGTGTTGATCATGACGCAAGACCACGCGCTTGATTTTGAGCTGACTCAGAAAGCGCTAGAAAGCAAGCGCTTTGCTTATGTGGGCTTAATTGGCTCACAAGGTAAAAGCCAACGTTTCAGGTTCCGCCTTAAAGAACAGCTGAGCAACGTCAACTTGCTCGATCAGCTCACCTGCCCGATTGGGAATCCAGACATCACGGGCAAATTACCAATGGAAGTGGCGGTCTCAGTATCAGCCCAATTGATGGAACGGTTTAAGCAACATCAAGCTAACAAACAACATAATGAAATGCAGCCCGATGTAAAACAACAGAACGAAGAACAATGGCAACAAGCCAATCTCGCACGCAAAAATATCAGGGAAAATCATCAATGAGTACAGTAAACCTTGCCTTGAGCCTAAGTGATGAACAGCTGGAAAGAATTTGCACCAGCCAACGTTGGCAGCAAGAAATGAAAATCCGCATGCCGTTTGACTCAATAGATTCTTTACTTCGTAGCGCAGAGATTGCCTTTACCAAGTTAAAAGAAAACGACTGGCTGGAAGCATTTGCAGGTCACCCGATGATTGGTGATCTCAATAGCCTGAAAAAGAAGTACTCACAAGGCAAAGACCTCAGCGAAAAAGAGCAAAAGAACGTTAAACAGGCTTCTACCGATGTGTTGCAAGAACTGCTTACGCTCAACCGAAAATACCACGACAAATTTGGATTCATTTTTATCGTGTGTGCCACCAACAAGACTGCAGAAGAAATGCTCAACCTGCTCAAAGGCCGGATCAATCGTTCGAGGGATGAAGAGCTACATCAAGCAGCACTAGAACAACAGAAAATCAGCAAAATCAGAATGGAAGCCTTGTTATGAAACAACTCAGTTGCCACGTGTTAGATACCGCAAACGGAAAGCCCGCAGCTGGTATTCAAGTTCAGTTATTTAGCCTCAACGACCAAATGTGTCTCGCGGAGGCCACCACCGATCAAGATGGTCGCGCCAAGTTCCCAGAACTAATCCTGGAAAAACAGGGTTATACGCTGCGCTTTCTTGTCGCACCTTATTGTGATGCGCAGTTTGGTAGCGCTTTCTTTCCTCTTATAGACGTAAATTTCAACGTCTATGACGAGGGTAACTACCACATTCCTCTTCTTCTATCCCCATTCTCTTATTCGAGCTACCGAGGAAGTTAGAGGGCAACGCCCCAAAGAGAAGAGATGATTGTTCTTCAGTGAGGCAGTTGGGCAAATCCCCCTCTCAAAGAACAATCTTTAACGAACGCATGTTCAAGGAATCAAAATTTAAAAAGGAATATTACGATGTGGCCGCAACTGTATGAATGGCTGGCGCTGTTTATCAAATGGTTTCATGTGATCTGTGGCGTCGCATGGATTGGAGCAAGCTTTTACTTCACATGGCTGGATAATAACTTAGAGACACCGCCAAAATGGAAAAAAGATAAAGGCATCAAAGGCGACCTATGGGCAGTACATGGTGGTGGATTTTACGAAGTCGCCAAGTATCAGGTAGGTCCGGAAAAAATCCCGGAAAAGCTGCACTGGTTTAAATGGGAAGCCTACGCCACATGGTTAACTGGCTCTGCGTTGATGATTTGGATGTACTACTTCAACGCCCAAGCATATCTGATTGACCCTCGTGTCATGGAGCTAACGTCTCTGCAAGCAGTCGGAGTTGGCGTTGGTGGCATTCTACTGGGCGTGGTGGTTTATGAAGCATTAATGCGTTCACCTTTGAGCCGTAATACAGCCCTGTTCAGTGCAGCACTACTCGCGTTTGGTGCGCTGTTTTTCTACGGCTTTACCCAACTGTTCAGCGGAAGAGGTGCGTTTATTCATATGGGTGCGCTCATTGGCTCGATTATGGTCAATAACGTCTTCCACAAAATCATTCCTGGCCAACGTAAAATGGTGGCGCAAGTTACCGCAGGGGAAACCGTGGACCCCGCTCCAGGCTTAGAAGGAAAGCGCCGCTCTATTCATAACAACTACTTCACTCTGCCAGTAATCTTCTTGATGATCAGCAATCACTATCCAATGATCTATCAACATCCACTGAACTGGCTGATTGGATTTTTCGTTATGATCATCAGCGCGTATATTCGCCATTACTTTAACCTCAAACACATTGGGCAAAATAGACCAAGCGTTCTGTTAAGCGGAGCATGTGCAATGATGGTTCTGGCAGTGTTAGTGAGCTGGCAGTCGACTTCTCGCAACGCGACACAACCTACCGTCGCCAATGCAGACAGCCCGCATGCAGCAATAGCGACTGAAGTTTCATTGACTGAAGAACAGAAGATCGCAAAACAGATCATCAGTGAGCGCTGTAGCCAGTGTCATAGCTCTACACCAACGGATGATGTATTCAAGGTCGCGCCAAGCGGTGCCGTTTTTGATAGCTGGCAAGATATCGAACGCTGGAAAGCAAGAATTCTGGTTCGCTCGGTTGAAAGTGCTGATATGCCATTTTTGAATAAAACCAAGATGACTGATGAAGAGCGACAACGCCTGAAAGAAGTTTTGAATTAACCTCTCTGCTCACTCGCTATTTGAAGCCACCTGAAATCTAGGTGGCTTTTTTTATGGTAAATTTTTTATGGTAATTTCAATCGATTAAGTGTGTGTAAAACAAAAAAGTGACGGGTTGTACATGCACTAAATTGAGCATTATTGCACCAATACGAAACAATATTTTCCGTCAACTCAACACGGTTTTCTCCTAACCCACTGGAATAACTTGACTAACCAGTCAGGAAGTTTGTGGCACAAAGATTGCTCAGATGTATTCATAAAATAGTACACAATAATGAATACAAGGAAGTCAGTATGTCTCAACAGGAAACCCACGACCTCATATATGGGTTAGAAGACAAGCCCAAAGCCGGCGCAGCACTTTACGCAGGGCTACAACATGTACTTGCGAGTTTTGTCGGAATCATTACTCCAACCCTCATCATCGGCGGCGTGCTTGGACTCGGCGAGCACGTTCCTTATCTCATCAGTATGGCGTTAATCGTGTCAGGGATTGGCACCTTTATACAGGCGCGCCGTATCGGCCCAATAGGCGCGGGGTTAGTCTGCGTTCAGGGCACCAGTTTTGCGTTTCTGAGTTCTGTCTTGGCGGCAGGCTTCATCGTTAAATCACAAGGTGGTGGTCCAGAAGATATTCTGGCAATGATCTTCGGGGTGTGTTTTGTCGGTGCCTTCGTCGAAATCATCCTTTCTCAGTTTATCAGCAAACTTAAACGTATTATCACACCTGTCGTGGCGGGTATCGTGGTAACAACGATAGGTATATCTTTGATTAAAGTCGGAATGACCGACCTTGCGGGCGGGTTCAACGCGCCAGACTTCGGCTCATGGAACAACCTTGTTTTGGGGACGGTTGTTTTAACCACCATCATCGTTTTAAATCGCTCTAAAAACCTAATGGTAAGATTGTCGTCAATCTTGATCGGTATGGTTATTGGCTATGTTCTGGCAGCCTTTATGGGCATGGTCAACTTAGAAGGGGCGTTTAATCAGCCTTTAGTCAGCGTCCCTGTTCCATTCAAATTCGGGTTTGATTTTGATTGGTTTGCATTTGTCCCAATCGCTGTTATTTACGCCATCACTGCCATCGAGTCAGCAGGCGATATTACGGCGAACTGCATTATCACCAAACAACCCGTGTCGGGCCCACAATATCTCAAACGAATTAAAGCTGGGATACTTGGCGATGGCGTGAACTCGCTGATTGCTGCGGTATTTAATACTTTTCCGAACACCACATTCAGCCAGAACAACAGCGTCATTCATCTGACTGGCATTGCAAGCCGCTATGTGGGCTACTTTGTCGCACTTATTTTGGTGGCTCTCGGATTGTTTCCTCTCATCGGTGCCATTCTGACTACCATCCCTAAACCGGTTATCGGCGGCGCAACCTTAGTCATGTTTGGTACCGTTGCAGCAGCAGGTATTAAGATCATTGCGAATGAAGAGTTAGATCGCCGAAACCTAATGATACTCGCCGTTTCATTTGGTATTGGTTTTGGCGTAATGCTCGTTCCTGAAATTCTGGAAGGTATGCCAAAAATCATGCAGAGCGTTTTCGGCTCTCCGGTAACTACCAGCGGTATTGCAGCGATTGTAATGACGTTAGTGTTACCAGAAACATCAAGCGAAAGTGCGCAGCAAGCAAACCAAAAAGAAACGCAAAAGACGCTTTCTAAACCAGCATTAGAAAAGTAACTAGGTTGAAGCTAACCAAAGACTAAACCACAACGGCCACTCCGATGATAACTCACGGGGTGGCTTTTTATGATCTTACTGAGCTGTTTGGCTGTTTGGCTGTTTGACTGTTTGACTGTTTCAAACATAAACCATTACAACATTTCCGCATCAAAACGCGCCGTGCGAGCTTGAGCGATTGTACAATTGGTTTCTGCCATTAATTCAGCCAGGGTGACGTTAGGGTTCTCCACCACTAAACGAATCAACTTGGCTTCCAGCGGCTCTAATTTATCCTGATGAGCCACGAGTCCGATTTCCATCTTGTTGATCACAAAACATAGCGCCTCTGACTCTTCTGCTTTGAGATGATCAAGAAAGGTTTTCAAATCCAATGCCTCACCAGAAACCTGCCAGTTTCTGGAACGTCGGACACGCTTCAACTCACACCCCTTCTCCATCGCAATCATTTTGGCCAGCTTAGCGTGCTCGCCACCAATACGGTGAATCAGCGAAGGCAATGGAATGGTGAGCTTGTTTGAATGCATAGAAGGCGTCATATCATCAGAAATAGACACACATTTTAAACTTAGCTTGCTGATTTTTCATCTTTTCGCCACACAGAGAATGAAATGTCGTTAACGTATTGAGTTAATAAAAAGGCCTACCTTGCTAAACAAAGTAGGCCTTGGTGATTTGATGGAACGAATCTATCGGTAATTAAAGCTCTTCGCCGTAGATGTCGAAGGAGAAGTATTTCGCAGCAATCTTGTCGTAAGTACCATTTGCACGAATGGTTTTGATCGCTTGGTTAAACTTCTCAGCCAATTCTTTATCATTCTTACGCAGTGCTAGTGCCGTACCTTCACCAATGTAGGCTTTATCCGTTACAGCTTCGCCAACAAACTCATGACCTTTACCAATGTCTTTGTCTAAAAACGCCAGCGCAAGTTGGTCTGAGTTACCAAAAGTCGCATCCAAACGGCCATTTGCCATATCCAGATACACTTCGTCCTGACCTGAATAACGTTTGATGGTCGCAACCGAGCCAAATTTATCCGTCACGTACATATCGTGAATCGTACCGCTTTGAACGCCAATTACTTTATCTTTTAAACCAGCTTCACTGATCTCAATGTTGTTGTCTGCTTTAGCAACAAAGCGAGCTGGCGTTTGGTAATACTTGTCGGTAAACAGTACGCGTTTTTTACGATCGTCAGTAATACGCATTGAAGCCATGATCACGTCTGATTTTCGCGCAAGCAGGCTCGGGATCAGAGAATCCCATCCTTGTGACACCCAGGTACACTCAAGCTTCGCTTCTGCACACAAGGCGTCTGCGATTTCGATATCAAAACCAACCGGCGTACCACTAGCATCCTTGTAATTGAATGGTGGGTACGTAAAGTCAGAAGCCAGACGAACTTCCTTTGCCATCAAAGGAGTCGATAGTAGTGCGGCGGTGCAAGCTAACGCGCTCAGCATTTTTTTCATGTGTAATGTCCTTATTATATTTCGATTGATGGTGTCACTAGATTGGTGTAGTTACAAATAGTTTCCGCTACTTCCTGCATGCTCTTTTCCGAACCGATCGTGATTCGAACACAGTTTTGCAGACTAGGCTCATGAGTCTGGTTACGCGTTACGATGCCTTGCTCTCGTAAGTATTCAAAAAGATTCACATCCGGCTTAGTGCGAATCAATACAAAGTTAGTCGCCGACGGGTAAATTGTTTCAATCCAGTCAAGACCTTCAATACGTGCAATAAAACGTTGACGAGATTCAATCAGGGTATGGGTATGAGCCGCTACTTTCTCTAGCCCTTCAGCACTTAACGCTTGGAGAACGATTTCTGCTGAGCTGTCTGGCATCGGGTACGGGGGAATCAGCTTGTAGACAAAATCCATAACCGACTGCTGAGCGATAATAAACCCGCATCTTACCGCGGCCAAACCGAAAGCTTTAGACAAAGTGCGAATCACAACCAGGTTTGGATAACGGTCAATTAGCTCAACGACACTTTGGTCAAGTTCAAATTCGATATAAGCCTCATCAACAACCACAATGGCGCTTTGCTGTGTCTGCTCTAACACGTCAACAATCTTTTGTGAGCTCAACAACTGACCCGTAGGGTTGTTTGGGGAGCATAAGAATACCAGATTCGCCTTCTCTGCAGCTTGAACCACACTCTCAACGTCGAGATCAAAGTTCGGCAAAAGCAGTGGAGAGTCGATAACATCAATCGCCAATGATTCAGCACAAAACTCGTACATCGCATAAGTCGGACTGCATATCGCGATGCTGTCTTTACCTGGCTGACAGAAGGTACGAATGAGCAAATCAATTGCTTCGTCCGCACCACGCACTGCCAGTGTTGGCTGTGACGTTGAGCAGTAAGCCTGGTATGCAGATGCAATATCATGAGGCAAAAAATCCGGATAGCGATGCAGTGGAGACTGGTGCTCTTTGTACAGCAGCGGCTCTTCCAACTCGTTCGCATTAAGCCACAATCTCCCAGCGCCGCCAATGCGTCTTGCAGACTGATATGGTATTAACTTTTTTATGCTCTCAGGAGCTAACTTCTCAGCTAATGACATTATATTTATCACCCCAATGTGAATACTTAATCAATATTTGGTATTCATTCTGTATTTAATTTCTTTATTGATAATAAATTAGTCAAGAATCGCTTTCGGTTAAATCGAATTAAAGGCATACTAGCCATGCAAAAAAATCATGGATAGATGACATGCAAACTAGACTCCCTTCGACAAAAAACCTGCAAGCGTTTTTAGCCACAGCGCAACATCTGAATTTCACTCACGCTGCAGAAGCGCTTAACATGACTCAAGGCGCGATCAGCCGCCAAATCCAGTCAATCGAGAGTCTGATGGGTGTTGCATTGTTTTATCGTCAGGCACGAGGACTGGCTCTGACTCCAGAAGGCGCGAAGTTTATCCCTCTCGCAGAAGAAATCATTCATCGCTTACAAATGTCGATTCGTGAAGTGGTGGATAGTGCAAACCGAATCAAGTTGAACGCACCAAGCTGTATTACCACATGGCTGTTAGGTCACATCGCCAATTTTCAGCAAGCTTATCCTGATGTGAATGTCGAACTGACCTCAACCACCAAGCATCAGGCGATACCCAACTTCGATAGTTTTGACTTAGTCATCTCGTACGGAAAACCCATCCGCAATAAAACCATTGAACAAGTACTATTGTTCGACGAGCTTCTGGCTCCAGTATGTGCGCCACAGTTGTGGGAAAAGATGGCCTTGTCTGTTTCAGAAGAAACAATAGATGAGCTAAACCTGCTCAAACGTTGTACTTGGCTTCATGCGAATACGGAGCAATCAGACTGGTCGATGTGGCTGGCGTCGCGAGGATATCGCAATGTTCAGGGCAAAGGGAACCAGACTTTTGCCACGCTTGATCAGGCGGTAAATGCGGCCCAACAAGGCTTTGGCATGGCGATTGGTGACATTACTCTGGCAGAGCAAGACTTAAAATCAAAGCGCTTAATACAGCCGTTCGACAGCTATGTCGCTTCTGGAAATGGTTATCACCTGCTCAATCCAAAACACGAACGCAATTCGATGGTAGGCAAACTGGTCAGTTGGTTGGCGGAGCAAAGCGAAAGTAATAGTGCCCAAAACTGGCTAGTGGCAAATTAAGACAGCCATTTTTTAGGGGAGTTTGGTTGGTAATAAACATGAATATATAAGGGATGTGATAATGATGCGGAAGCCGGTGATACTTACGCACCACAATCACCATAAGAACTCGATTTAGTTCTTTATAATATTACTGATTCTGTTTAAAGAAACGTTCAGCACTGGCAAAAAGAGATTCGCAGAGGTTTTTCTGCTTGTTGTATTCATCAGAACCTGCGTCCATTGATTCTAGGACTTCCTTGGCACTATGGTATTCTTTAACCATTTGCTCAAACTTCGCTTCATAGCCGCTTTTCTTATATTTTCTTGGCGATTTATCTTGTCTTTTTCGCATTCTTTTTCCTGTTTGAACATATTTATCAAAAGTATATTAAACATGCAGTCTATATTTTATATATCCGCTTGTATTGGCTTAAATAAGCCTGGTTCAACATACTACTTTAGTACTCATTAACGATGATAAATAAGCATTTCAAGCAATGAAAAGTTATCTAAACGATCATAACATTTGGGGCTGAAAGACCTTTCAGGTCATGTTCAGTTCTGAATGCTAGTTTGTGATCTTCTGATAGATACTTAAACATGCTGACGCTATTTTTTAACCCTCGTTAATAGTTGAAAGCAAAACTGAGACTATTTAATGGAAGATAAAGAATAAGTTGCTATGGGAGTTGTATAACGATATGACTCGAAAGAAAACTGAGAAGAGACTCGAACTATATGTTTCATTAATAGCTCACGTTTCGGAGCTGTACTCACTATACACTCATTACAATAAATAGATAGATATTTTCCATTTTCCTCAGTAGAACAGGGGCTGTCTCTATGCCTCTTGTGGTTTTACAAGAAGAACGCAACACTTAAATATCATTACAAATCACAAGATTAGAACAACCATTGCACACCTAATTTAAAATCACAGCCTATGACTACTTTACTGTTGCTCCTGCAATGAAGCCTGCACAAACTATAGCTTGACCACTGTATTGCATTTTCTATTGCAAAAAACGAATGCTTGAAGAACAAGGAAAAATTAAAAAATTAAAAAGCTAGCCTTTATCAATTTTATCGGTATACTGCACGTCAGCTCTTAAGAAAAGAGCTATTTAATTATTTTAAGATCAAATTTCTCTCAGTTCCTCATCGATTTCCTCGTTTACGTTCCTGCGACAAAGTATTTATCTCTAAATCATCTAATAGCACTTATTAGCTAATAAACTTAATATTAAAACTATACAAATATAGAGGTATCTATGTCTAATAAATCAACTGGTTCAGTAAAGTGGTTCAACGAAACTAAAGGCTTTGGTTTTATTTCTCCTGAAAATGGTGGTGAAGACTTGTTTGTTCATTTTCAATCAATTGTCTCAACTGGTTTCAAAACACTATCTGAAGGCCAAAAAGTCTCGTATGTTGTCGAGCAAGGCAAAAAAGGCCTACAAGCTGGCGAAGTTACTGTAATGTAATTCGTTATATGGCATCGATATTCATCGGTGCCTCTTCTCTCCTCTTTATATCATCGCAAGTCTTTCACCCAAGTCTATATACCCAAATAACTTGAACTTAAACGTTAAAATTCAGTTTGCAACGCAAACCAACCTTTCTAATAAGTCATTTCAGTATATATCTTTGGCAAAAGGCCAAAAACAATCCCCTATAATAACTAATGTGATTCATATCTGAATCATTTCGCCTAGTGCTTTACTCATATAAATAGGTTTATATAAAAAGCGATTGGCGAATAAAAGAGAATTAAATGAAAATAAATATATCCGCTCAATCAATAAACCACACTAAATATGACGACATTATTCCTAGCCGAGATTTTATTCTTAGCTTGTTCGACAAAGTCAAAAGCTATTTAAGCCATGAACAGATCTCTCACTCTGCGGGCTTGGATGAAAAACCACAAAAAGACGCCTTGAAAAAGCGCTTACGTGCAATGGAGCGAGACGGGCAGTTGATTTTTACTCATCGTAGAGGTTACAAAAAAGTCGATCAGGCTTTTTTAGTTACAGGGAAAATAAGTACTCACGCTGACGGCTTTGGCTTTGTTACATACGACAGCAATGAAAAAGACCTTTTCTTACCTAAACATCAACTGACTCATGTTTTCGATGGCGATATCGTGCTGGTTCTGAAAGGCAATGCTCAACAGCAAGGTCGTTCAAACCACCGCTTGATCAAGATCGTTGAACGTAAAACGACTCATATTGTTGGCTTGTTAAAGAAAAAAGGCTCTAACTTCTATTTAGTGCCAGAAAGCACAAAACTGACTCAAACCATCCATGTCACCCCAAATGAACTCATCGCCAAAAATGTCGGTAAACTCGTTCATTGTAAAGTCACAGCATACCCGGATCACAGACAATCAACCACGGTTGAAGTCGCAGAAGTCTTGGGTCGTGCGGGAGAGGCTGGAATCGAAGTAAAATTGGCATTGCGTCGCCATGGCATCAATGACAAATGGGATAAGGAAGTACTCCATGCAGCTTCCGTATTTGGCTCTCAAGTCGACGAAAAAGACAAAACATCTCGCGTGGATTACCGAGATTTACCTTTCGTCACTATCGACGGTGATGATGCCAAAGACTTTGATGATGCGGTTTATGGGTATCAAATGGACAATGGTCAATGGAAGCTGTTCGTCGCAATCGCTGACGTATCTCATTATGTCCAGCCAAACGACCACTTAGACCTTGAAGCACAGTCGCGTGCAACATCCGTTTACTTCCCTGGGTGTGTCGTGCCAATGTTACCAGAGTCATTATCTAACGGTTTGTGTTCACTAAATCCTAATGAAGATAGATTAGTGATGGTATGTGAGATGACCTTTGATAACGAAGGGAACATGCTAGATTCGGAGTTTTCTGAAGGGATTATTCACTCACATGCCAGGCTGACGTACAACGAAGCTAACCGGATTGTTATGCAGTCTCCTGCGAGAACAAAATACCAAAGCAACAATCCTAAAAATAATATCTCTCAGCATTTGGTGAATCTTCATCGCTTGTATCTGAACTTATCTGGTCAGCGTAAAATCCGTGGAGCCATTGATTTTGACACTCAAGAGCTCGCTTTTACGTTAAATAACAAAAAGAAGATTGCTTCTATCGTTCCAGTTGTTCGAAATGACGCCCACCGAATGATCGAAGAGTTTATGCTCTGCGCTAACGTTGCTACAGCACAGTTTTTAGAGCGACATAAAATATCGAGCCTATATCGCGTGCACTCCGGCCCTCAAATGAAAAAGCTATCTTCATTGAGAATGTTACTTGCAGACAGAGGGCTAACGTTAGCAGGCGGTGATAAGCCAACCTCTCACGATTACAACTCGTT
This sequence comes from Vibrio sp. dhg, assembly GCF_003443775.1. Lineage (NCBI taxonomy): Bacteria > Pseudomonadati > Pseudomonadota > Gammaproteobacteria > Vibrionales > Vibrionaceae > Vibrio > Vibrio sp. dhg. Next base: position 913,441 of record NZ_CP028944.1, read on the forward strand.
ATTGGAACAAGTTCGAGAATTGGATGAGTGCGACATAATACGCACCTTACTCTTGCGCTCTCAAAGCCAAGCTGAGTATTCGCCTAAAAACATGGGCCACTTTGGTTTAGCTTATGACGCTTACGCGCACTTTACCTCGCCAATTCGTCGTTACCCTGACTTACTCGTTCACCGCGCTATTCGAGCCAAACTAAGAGAACAAAGTAATGGCAAGCTACGTAGTCTGTTATTGAAGTTCAACCCTATACGCAAACTAGCCGGCATAGAGAATAACTACCCTTACGATACAAAAACGATTGAGCAGCTCAGCGTGCATTGTTCACATCAATCTCGCCAAGCTGATGAAGTAAGTCGTGAGGTTGAGTCGGCGCTAAAATGTCATTATATGAAACCATTCATTGGACAAAGCTTCATGGGGACCGTTTCTGGTGTTACACACTTCGGTGTTTTTGTGGAGTTAGAGGAAAACCGAATTGAAGGCCTCATACCATTATCAAGTTTCCAGAACGGGGAGTTTGAATTTGATGCGATCAAACAAAAAATTGCCAGCCCAACCACTACCTTCACGTTAGGTACTCAAGTCAAAGTGACCGTGAAAGAAATCGATTCTAAACAAAGAAAAATTATATTTAACTTCGCGGACTCTAGTGAATCGTCACTAAAACAGTAGACTCTTTGCCGCACAATAACCACCGTTTTCATAACTGACGACATCGCGCAAATGCGACGTTATGACCGAGAATAATGATACCAATCATCTATTTTTAGCCATAAAAAATGCCCCGATCTCGCAGGGCATTTTTGGTTACTAGTGATTATTTCATTTCCACCCAGTACTCTTTATTCGCTTCAAGTAAATCTTCTAAGATATCTTTCGCGACTTTTGCACTTGGAATAGTCGCGGACAGTGTCAACGCTTGCCACAATTTTTGTTTAGAGCCTTCTACGTGTGCTTGTACCACCAATTTTTCTACCGACACTTGTTGGTTCATCATGCCTTTTTGGAACTCTGGGATTTCACCAATTTGTAAAGGCTTCGCCCCTGTATTATCGACAATACAAGGGATCTCAACCATCGCAGTTGGATCAAAGTTACTAATCGCGCCATTGTTCGGCACAATAAGCAACATACGCTCTTTGGTGTTAAACGCGATGGCTGTCGCTAGGTCAACAATGTATGAAGCGTGCTCTTCCACTTCGATGGTCGTATCTGTCGCTGTGCCATTAGCGATAATGCGGTGACACTCGGTAAACACTTCCTTCTCACGACCTTCCATAACTTCGTTCGCACGGGTGTGCTCTTTGTTCGAGTGTTCTACGACGTAATCAGGGTACATATAGTATTTCAGGTACGTGTTTGGAATGGTTTCTGGATCAAGCGCATACACATCGCGAACTTTAATAAAAGTCTCCTTCCAGGATTCATCGGTATGCTGAGTGCCATTCATCGCACTTGGTGGCAAATAACCATACTCTGTGATGTATTCTTTGATACGCGGCATAAGATCTTCACCTGTTGCTGCGTCTTTGAATTCTTTCCACCAACCAAAATGGTTAAGACCATAGTACATAATGTCGAACTGTTTACGATCGTCATAACCAAGGATCTCTGCAATACGAGTCTCGATACCGATAGGCATATCACAGATATTCAGTACTTTTGAGTTAGGACGCATTACACGGCACGCTTCGGCAACAATTGCAGCTGGGTTTGAGTAGTTCAACATCCAAGCATTTGGCGAGTATTTCTCCATGTAATCAATCAATTCGATGACAGCAGGAATAGATCGTAGACCATAAGCCATACCACCTGCGCCACATGTTTCTTGCCCTACACAACCGTGACGCAGTGGGATTTTCTCATCTTGCTCACGCATTGCGTATAGACCCGCTCTAATGTGAGCCATACAGAAATCAATATCGGTAAACGCTTCTTCTGGATCCGTTGTGTAAGAAAATTCAATATGCGGTGCACGCTCTTTCAGCAAAATTTTACACGCTTCCGCCACGGTTTCCTGACGCGATGCAAAGTTATCGTAGAACTTCAGTTGACGGATAGGAAAACGCTCCTGATTTTCTAGCAGCATCATGACGATGCCAGGAGTAAATGTTGAACCGCCGCCTGCAATAACAACTGAGAATTCTTTTTTCATAATATGCCTCTCTTTTTTCGGGCGACGCCTCAGCCGCCCATACAATACTGGTTTAAAATTCTTTGATTAATCGTCTGGTCTTAGCGAGCCGGGCTAAGAGTTAGTTCCGATGCTTGTAGTTCTGGCTCATATTCATTAACAATCTTTTCGCACTCCTCACGTAACTGGGGCACATTCAAACCGATGATTACTTGCACGGCATTGCCACTTTTTACTAAGTTCACCGCGCCAGTACTCATGAAATATTCAGCGGATTCGACTTGATCTGCATCTTTCACCGTCACGCGTAAGCGAGTCGCACAGTTACTTAAGTCGGCTATATTTTTAACACCGCCTAAGCCATGAATGGTCTCAAATGCTTGGATTTGCAGTGGGCTGGCACCTTGATTGTCTTTGCCCGTATTTCCGTATTTTTTATTAAAGTCCTCTTTGGAATGCAGTTTCATCTCGGCTTCACCTCGACCTGCAATTAGCACATCGAACTTAACGATCAGGTACTTAAATACGAAGTAGTAAAGAACTGTAAAACACAAGCCAATCGCGATTTGCGTCACCACCATACTGGTATGGTTACCTAGCAGTGGAATCCAGGTACCCGTTGCAAATTCAATTAAGCCGCCACCCATATTGCCGACCACACCAAAGCTGTACATCACCATTGCCATAGTGCCTGCAAGCAACGCGTGAATGGCAAATAGCCAAGGAGCAATAAAGAGGAAAGTGAATTCAAGTGGCTCTGTAATTCCAACCATCACGGCGGTTAATGTGGCAGGGATTAGCAAGGCAGCAACCTTTTTGCGGTTTTCTGGTTTAGCCGTGTGGTACATCGCGAGTGCGATACCTGTGCAACCAAAAATCTTGGAGTTACCGTGTAATGCAAATCCACCAGCAGGGAAAAGGTCTTGCATAGATTGGCTAGATTGAGTGAACACTTCTAGATTGGTAAACCAGTCCACAGCAATTCCATTTGGCGTTGCCACATTACCGAACACGAATGGGGCATACACGAAGTGATGTAAACCTGTTGGGATTAAGATTCGCTCCAGAAAGGTATATAACCAAACACCAAAGGAACCCGAATCAACCATAAAGTTCTGTAAATTTAAAATCCCATGTTGAATTGAAGGCCACACATACAACGTTAACCAAGCAGAAGGAAGCATAGCGAAGAACGAAAGCATCGCTACAAAAGAGGCACCTTGGAAAATGCCTAAATATGCGGGTAGCTGTTTTTCAAAGGTACGGTTATGAATCCAGGTAACCAAAGCGGAGATTATAATGGCGCCAAAAATACCAGTATCGATGGTTTTAATGCCCGCAATTTCGGTCAATCCTGAAGTTCCACCGATAGGTTGAGAAAAGTCGACACCAAAAAACTCTCCCCAGAAACCTCCCATCGCGCCAATAAAGTAGTTGAAGGATAAGTACGAAACCATCACAACCATGGCAGCTCTGGCATGAGCGGTTTTAGCTAAACCAATTGGTAATCCAACGGCAAACAATAGCGCCATATTTCGGAAGATGGTCCAGCCACCTTCTTCAATAACTTGTAACACTTGATAATAAAGACCGCTTTTATCAGCTAAATCACCAACAAAAACCGGGTTTTTAAGAACAATGGTTAGCCCTACTAATATCCCGACAAAAGGAAATAGTAAAACTGGCGTAAACATCGCTCCGCCTAAACGTTGTATCGCACTCAACATGGCAGGATCCTTAATTTGTTATTTATTCATCTTCACAGTGTTCCGTCTTTCGACACATTCAAATTACTCCCAGACACAAAAAGAGACAAATTAAATACAAGTGAAACGTGATCGAATACAAATAAAAGATATGCTTTGAGAAAAAGCTCACAAAACATGACCTATAGATAATCTTTATACGTATATTGTGTGCTTTAAAACCGAATAATTGCGATACAACTCAATAAAGGTTATTGATTTGTATTATTTGCGATGTGATAATTTCATCAGAAATTAGAGAGGTAACTTATGCTGTATAAACAAGTCATGCAGGAGCTAAAAAACCGAATTGATTCCGATGAATTCGCGATTGGTGACACGCTTCCAACTGAAAAGGCATTGGTTGATCAATACTCTGTCAGTCGCATTACCATCCGAAAAGCAATTCAAGAGTTAGTACAGCTTGGTTTAGTGGAAAAGCGTCAAGGGGCCGGAACGACCATAATTGGAAAAACCATGGTCGGCTCTATGCTGGAATTGAAAAGTACAAGTGAATACTTTACGGATGCCAGCAGCAGTCTTGAGTACAAAATTGTTGAGTTTGCTTTTATTGATGCCGACGAAGATCTGGCAAAGATCTTACACATTGAAAGTGGTGAAAAGGTCTACTTTATCCGTCGTTTCAAGCTAATTAACGGCGTGCCTTCTGTTTACGAAGACTCATACATGCCAATGGCGATGTATCCCAAAATGAAGGTGATGTCGCTAGAAGGCTCTAAATACGCCTACCTAGAAAACGAACTCGGTTTTGAAATTGATGGCGCATTTCAAGACTTTGAGGCCATAATGCCCACTCAACACATGTGTGAGATATTAGGCGTAAATGAGAACAAGCCCCTATTGTGTATCTCATCCGTTGGTATTCTTAAAGATGGACGTGTATTTGAATATACACGCATTGTTTCCAAGCCAGAAACGATGTCTTACAAACATTACCTCAAACGCGGTAAATAACCGACCAGCCTCTTCAGTGAAATGCAACGATCCCAACATTTTCGTTAAAAACGGCTCTAATATTGGGGTTACCCTCCCTATTTCAGACAACATCAAAGACTAAAGACGCCATACAAGAGAGGCGTCTTTGGTCAAGATGAAGTAGAAGAATGAAACCAATTAAAACAAAGCATAGATTGCTGTTACATCCCGTAGCGAAATGCCTTTCCCAGAGCGACCATATCACGATGAACTGGAGCCAATGCCCGCGCATAACTAGCGAGTAACGTCATTGTATACTGATTACGCTGATGCATAGCTTGGTCGGTACATTGGTGGTCAGTCGTGATCAATTCCTCTACATTGCGAAAGATTAAATGATCCGGTAAAAAGCACGCGTGGTTGTTCTTGTTTCCCGTCATGCGCAGCTCACTGATCGGATACACGCCATTTACACTAGCTGACACGCTGACTAAAAGTACTGGCTTGTGTGCCAATTCTTCATCGGTAGACAACTGCAAAAAGTTCTTGAGCGCTGGCGTCGCCATTCCATGCCACTCTGGGGTAATAAGAATCACGGCATCCGAGTGTTTAAGTGTCTCGGAAATGGGTATCCATTGCTGCCACTCTTCAGTTTGTTGCCAAACACCTTCGTTCCAAAATGGAAGGTTAAGTTGATGCAAATCCAAAATGTCCGCGGTATCGAAATGCTCTAAAGAAAGTGACTTTAAATAGCCTGCAACTTGCAGACTTTGCGAGTTTGCACGTTGGCTACCAGATACGATGGTAATCTTCATATTAATTCCTTTTTAAAGCTTGGAGAAAGTAAGTCATTAGATTTATTAGATGACGCAGCCACGCGAGGAGCCGCCAGAACGATAGCAATTAGGACAAACATCGCCCCTAAAAGCTGAAGCCAAGTAAGGGTTTGATCGAGCACGAGATAGCCCAATACACATGCAGATACGCTGCTGAGAAAACCGAGAAAAGAAACCGTAATCGGTGGCAGCTTCTCGATTCCTCGAAACCATAATGCGTAGCCTAAAATCGCGCCAATCACACTCAGATACAGATACCCAATGTAGTTTGGCAAGCTTAAGGATTCAGGTAGCCCTTCAACCCATAAAGCCACTGGCAGCAACATGAATCCACCAAAAAGCAGTTGCCAGCCCGTAAAGCCCAATAAGGTCATGCCTTGGGGTCTTTGCCACTTTTTCGTTAATACAACACCTGTCGCCATACTTAATGTGCCGACAGAAGCCACCGCCACCCCCGTCAAATTGATCTTTACAGCACTGTTGATGACTAATAAGACAATGCCCAATATTCCGACCGCACTCGCCAACATTTGACGCGATGATAGCTCTGATTCAAGCCACTTCCAGCTAAGTAGGATCACAACCATAGGCTGGATAGACATCACTATCGCCGCCATCCCCCCTGGTAAATAAGTAGCTGCGAAGAATAGACAGTAGAAAAACAAACCGATATTTAAAAAACCAAGTACCGCAAGACGCAGCAGCCATTTGCTATCAGGTAACGTCTTGCTAATTAAGACTAAAAACAGACCTGCCGGCAAAGCTCGAATCGTCGATGCAAGCAATGGGCTTTCCGGTGGCAATAACTCCGTTGTCACAATATAAGTACTTCCCCACACGATCGGTGCTATTGCAGTCAAACCGATTGTCTTAATCTGATGTAATCCTTGCATACTGACGCCTCCAACATTCTTTATAAAAAGTATCTTTTGTAAAAGATACTTTTTATAAAGTAATAGATGTTTACTTTACGATCAAGTATCTTTTTGAAAAGATATTTACACAGGAGATAAAAATGTCATTGGATAGTGTCGATTCCATTCTGGCTCAATGGAAAAGCGTCAGACCAGATCTGGACTGCTCTTCTATGGGGGTTATTGGACGTTTGCGCCGAACCAGTAATGCTTGGAAAACTAAAATGGATAAGGTGTTCAAAGAACATGGCTTAAGCAGCATCGAGTTCGACATCTTAGCAACGATGCGTCGCAGCGATCCTTCTGGTATCACACCCACAGAGTTATATAAGACACTCATGCTTTCTTCAGGTGCTGTCAGTACACGATTGGAGCAGTTGGTAAAAGAAGGGTTGGTAGAGCGTATTTCTAGCGAACAAGACCGACGAAGCTGCAAAGTCACCTTGACCTCAAAAGGTGTTGAGCTGGTTGATACTGCATTAAACGCGCATGTTGAAAACATGGATAACATGCTGAATGCATTAACAAAAAAAGAACAAGATCAGCTAGCCGGCTTACTACGTAAAGTATTGATTTGTGAAGAAAACGAAAAATGATCGCGAAGTAAAAAACGCTTCGATTGAGAATTAACAAATCATTTTATAGTGACAATTTGGGCTGAATAAAGTCTATAAATGCCGAGATTCGCTTAGAAACAGAAGACGACTTGTAATAAACAGCATTAACTTGCTCTCGTCCAATATCAGGAAATCGTTCAGACTCTAAAAGTGACACGAGTCGTCCTTCTTCAATATCTTTTTTCACCATAAAACCCGATAAACACGCGATACCATTACCCGCTAAGACCAGTTGCCGAACCGTTTCACCATTGCTTGAGGTAAAAGTTGGTTTTAACAGGTCAAACCCTTTTAGTGGCCAGTTGTTTAGCGTCTTTGGGATGGAAAAGCCAATAGTATCGTGTTGGGCTAAGTCAGCAGTGAGCTTTGGGATCCCGCGACGAGAAATATAGTCTGGAGAAGCAACAATATAGAGCGAACTCTTTCCCAACGGACGGGCATGTAATGTCGAATCAGTTAGTTTGCCGATACGAATAGCAAGATCAGTTCTTTTCTCGATCAGATCAACAAAACCTTCGTTTGATGTGAGCTCCAGATGGATATCGGGATAGGATTCCTTAAATGCCTGTGCAAGCGGGACCAGCTGGTGAAACACGAATGGGCTAGCTGCATCGACGCGTAAATTACCACTAGGCAATTCTCCACGTGATATGATCTCTTCCTCAGCCTTTTGGAGTTGAGCCAATCCGCCTCGAACTAAATCCACAAACTGCCGACCTTCATCGGTGAGTTCTACACGACGAGTGGTACGATTTAATATCGATACTCCGAGTTGCCTTTCTACCTTGCTTACTGCACGAGATACTCTGGCTAATTGAATATCTAAAACTTCTGCCGCTGCCGAAAAGCCACCACTATCAACAACCGCTAATAAAATTTCCAAGTCATCAGAACGTGTCAGCATCACCTTCCCCACACTAGTAAAACACCAAGTAAATTATTGCATATATAACAAATATAATTTGCCTTAAACAATGTTTTTAACAACAAACCATTTACGCATAATCCTGCTCTCTAAACAACAAGATATGACTCAACGAGTAGGGAGATAAATATGCCTTTAGCACTTCTTGCATTGACGCTCAGCGCCTTTGCTATTGGAACGACCGAATTTGTCATTGTTGGGCTTATCCCAACGATGGCCTCAGACTTACAAGTGTCACTGCCCTCTGCAGGACTCTTAGTGAGTTTATATGCCCTTGGTGTTGCCGTTGGCGCACCAGTGTTAACCGCTTTAACAGGTAAGTGGAATAGAAAACATGTTTTGCTCGCCGTCATGTCATTATTTGTCGCAGGCAATGTAATGGCATGGCAAGCGCCGGGTTATAACACTCTGATTTTAGCTCGCATCCTTACAGGGCTCGCTCATGGCGTATTCTTCTCAATCGGTTCTACGATTGCTACAGGACTGGTTTCAAAAGAAAAAGCAGCGAGTGCTATCGCGATCATGTTTACAGGCTTAACAGTCGCGCTGGTAACAGGGGTGCCGCTAGGTACTTACATCGGACAATCTTTTGGTTGGCAGGCGACCTTCTTGATCGTCGCTGTACTAGGTTTGGTTGCTTTAATTGGAAGCGCTCTTTTAGTACCAAGTAACCTCAAACAACCACCTGTAACTAAGCTAACTTCACAACTAAAAGTATTGACTCAGCCTCGCTTGCTACTGGTCTATGCAATTACTGCTTTAGGCTATGGTGGCACATTTACCGCCTTTACGTTTTTAGCCCCGATTCTTGAACAAGTATCCGGCTTTGGTTCTAGTGCGATTGGCTTGATTATGCTGGTGTACGGTGTTTCTGTCGCGGTGGGTAACATCTGGGGTGGAAAAATGGCGGATAAAATGGGGCCAATTAAAGCACTCAAAGTCATTTTTTTCGGGCTTGCAACTGTTCTAATCGTGTTTAATTTCAGTGCGGTCAACCCTATTGCGGCCGTTGCCACAATTTTAGTTTGGGGAGCATTTGCGTTCGGTAATGTCCCTGGATTGCAGGTCTATGTGGTGCAGCTGGCAGAAAAATACACACCTGACGCTGTCGATGTCGCTTCAGGTCTGAACATTGCGGCGTTTAACGTCGGTATCGCACTAGGCTCTTGGGGTGGCGGTTTGATCGTTTCGAACGCTGGCCTAATGCACACGCCATGGATAGGTGCAGTTATCGTGGCCATCGCTTTGGCTCTCACTTGCCTGAGCGGGAGAATCGACAATCAGGAAAAAGAGAAGCCTGATTTCGCGAGTTTAACGTCGAATGTGTAGTGACAACGCAGATACTCTGAAATAGTTTTACGTTACACGAGCAACTGAGCCACACCGACTTTTAGGATTTATTTTCTTAGAGTACTTAGCCTCATGGTCATACCATGAGGCTAAAAATGCATGCGATAAAAATAACGACATCACATCGCCAGTCATTTTTTATTTGCACGTAAGTCGAGAGGATCAACCACTCCCGCCACAATCGCCATACCGACTAATTCGGGTAAGTTGTTGGCTTCAAGACGTTTCATAATTCGAGAACGGTATAAATCGACCGTTTTGATGCTAATTTCCAGCTGTTCGGCTATCTCTCGGCTTGTATAACCTTGAATTAAAGGCAAAAAAACATCCTGCTCACGAGGGGTGAGCGAATTAAGTTTTTCCTCTATCAATTGCTGAGCATTACTTCTGATCACACTCGGCTCGCTTTGAAGTGAGTCCTGAACGCTGTCTAGTAATAACTGATCGTTGTAAGGTTTTTCGATGAAATCGACCGCACCGGATTTAAATGCACGCACAACAATGGGTACATCAGCGTGACCACTAACAAAAATGACGGGCAGTTTAATGCCTCGACGACGCATTTCTTCCTGTATGTGAAGCCCCCCCATCCCGGGCATGCGGATATCCAGTAAAACGCACGCATTGGCCTCGGGATCACATGATGACAAGAAATCTTGTCCGGAAGAAAACGGCACCGCTTTTAGCCCTACCGATTCAAACAACCAAACCGTTGAATCGAGCATTCCCTGATCATCATCAACCACATATACAATCTGTTCACTCTGCATGTCATACTCCTAACAAGCGTTGCTGCGGGGACCACTGTTCTCCCCTGATCTATCTTTATTGCTACGCAGTGGCAATGAGCAACAAAACGTTAATCCTCTGCGATCAGAAGGCTCAACATCAAGACTGCCGCCAAAACCTTCCACGATTGTTCGACTCATCGATAACCCAAGCCCAAGTCCATCCGGTTTGCTGGTATAAAACGGTGTAAAAAGCTTGTCACTTTCGTCCGGCTTTAGCCCTGGTCCCTGATCCTTAACACGAATAAGCAACCATTGCGCATTAGTGCTCACGTTAATATCTACCATTGAGTCTTGATTAGGATGCACACTCCAGTTGGCATCAATGGCATTTCGCAGCAGATTAATCAGTACCTGCTCCAACAAAACAGCATCGCCATATACAAGCGGTCGTTTCTCATGTTCTGCATTGCAATAATTGATGGTGACTTTATATCGACTAGCTTCACTCGCACAAAGCCCCACTGCTTCCCACACCACCATATCGATGTCTAACGGTTGAATATTTCGCGGGCTCTTGCGCAAAAAATTTCGTAGACGATTAATGACGGCTGATGCATGGCTAGCCTGACCACAAATCAATTGCAGCCCTTCTGCAACGCGCGCCGCATTTTGAGGAGTTTGAGGAAGGGTTTCTAAATAACGCTGGCTGGCGCTCGCATAGTTGATCACGGCAGCCAGAGGCTGATTCAGCTCATGAGCAATACCGGATGCCAATTCACCCATCGTAACCAAGCGAGCAGTATGCGCTAACTCATCCTGATGACGCCTTTGTTCTGCCTCTCGTAACTCTCGCTCAGTCATGTCCCGTGCAACCAGCGAGGCGTAATACTGCCCTCCTGCACCTTTGTGAGCGAGTAATACTAACGATGCGACAAAACCTGTTTTGTGCTTCAGCGGAGTTAATTTCACTTCGCTGGTCCACGCTCCTTGTCGGACGGCCTCCTTCCAACCTTCCTCTCGAAGCCTGTCAAAATCCTGAGGGCTCAGGAAATCAGCCAGATTCGGCAGTTCACCTTCTTCGCATATCCCCAATGCGGTGCGAGCAGAAGGGTTCATCTTGGTTAATTGCCAGTGCGAATCCGTAAACAGTACCAAGTCCGTGTTGGCTCTGACGACTTCCGCCAGTCGTCTATTTTCCTCTTCTGCCCTTACTCTCGCCGTGATATCCCTCGATATGCCGACAATTTCCACCACATCGCCAGTATACGTTTCCCGAATGCCACGAAACGCAGTTTCAAACCACAAATAGTGTCCATCACGATGGCGAATACGATAAGTTAAAGTCAGGTAGCCATCTCGCTCCAAGGGTTCAACCATTTGCAAAATGAGCAAATCTCGGTCGCTAGGGTGGACCATCTCTCTAACTTGCATGCCACGTAACTCTTCAGGCCAATATCCCAGTAAAGTCCAAGAGGCAGCTGAAGCATCCAAAAAACCACCATCGGGTCGATGACGAGAGATCAAGTCAGTCGTATTTTCCGTGATCAGGCGATAAAGCCTTGAGGCGGTTTCTGCTTCTCTTTTATTCAGGATTTCTTGTGTTGCATCTCGACAGCGAACGATGACAGACCCTATTGAAGGCTCAGGGAAAAACTGCCACAGAAAGTAGCGTTCATCTAATTTAGATTCCACTTCTGCTATGACTCTTTCCTGCTTCAGACAAGAGGCAATTAATTGAACGTAGTTAACTGGCAACAGATCTTGTAGAGACAAATTATCTCGACAAGACAGGAGGTTCTGCATGGAAATATTGATCGCCTTGGGCCTGGCTTGCTTATCAAAACGTACCGTGGGTAATGGATCACTCTGCAGTAAGCCTTCAGATGGTTGCGCCGAGATATTTGCCAGCAGTGTTTTTAGTAAGGTTCCCATGGCGGCCACAGATGCGACATGACTAGGCTGCTCGGTTGAGACAACCAGTATCCCTTCCCCTTCAGACGCTTCCCCTTCAGATGTTTGCCCCTTTGGCATCAGAGAAATCACCCCGCCATGAGCTAACCCCGCACGACGTAAACGTCCTGCCAGCCAAGAGTCTCCAGGGCGAATATTCTGCAAGGGAACACAAATCTGGCTTTGCAGTTGTTCGCGTATTCCATCATCACTGGCATTCAGCGGATTACCGTGTCCAGACGGAAGTGCAGGACCATCTTCATCATTGGTATAAACCTGCTCAGACGGTTGCCAAGGGAGCCAAAAGACCTGTTGAACACCCGGCCAAGTCGAGACATAACGACGCAAAGCGGAAGCCTGCTCCGGGGCTGAACCCTGACGCAATAAACTTAGCCATAAATTGAGGTATAGCTGTGCACGTTCGCTTTCCATGCCGTCTTCCAAAGATGTGGTTATCAAAACATTCTTCCCTTACGCCTTCCACTCTGACACCCAGCATAGAGAAATATAGGATAAATACTATAAGACTATAGGCTATTACTATAACTCATACGGGTATGCTATAAACTAGCACATGTTAATAAAACATTAAATTTAAAGAACACGCTTGTTAACAAAAAGTATCTGATAACGGAATCACCAATAGCTAAAAAAAGGATCTTAAATGTCAATCTATGATAACGATCTTACGCCTTGCGCAGTGAATCACATTGCTCTCACTCCACTGAGTTTTTTGGAGCGCACTGCAACCGTCTACCCTGAGTACCCTGCTGTCATTCATGGCAGTATTCGTCGCAACTGGTCAGAAACCTATCAACGCTGTCGTCAGCTCGCCTCGGCTTTATCCGGCCGTGGTATTGGTAAAGGTGATACCGTATCAGTGATGCTGCCGAATATACCAGCAATGCTAGAAGCGCATTTCGGTGTCCCTATGATCGGGGCGGTTCTCAACACTCTGAACGTCAGACTTGATGCGGAAACCATCGCTTTCATGCTGAAACATAGCGAAGCCAAAGTACTCGTCTGTGACCGCGAATTTCATGCTGTGATTACAGAAGCACTGACTTTAATTGATAATCCGCCACTGATTATTGACGTCAACGATCCAGAATACGGCGGAGAAGAAGCGACCAGCGATCTCGATTATGAAGCCTTTCTGGCTGAAGGCGATCCTAACTATGAATGGCAATGGTCAGAAGACGAATGGCAAGCGATTTCTCTCAACTACACATCAGGCACGACCGGCAACCCGAAAGGCGTGGTTTACCATCATCGTGGGGCTTACCTGAATTCACTCGGCAACCAAATGACCTGGTCAATGGGCCATCACCCTGTCTACCTCTGGACCCTGCCAATGTTCCACTGCAACGGCTGGTGTTACCCATGGACCATTACGGCTTTGGCTGGGGTACATGTGTTCCTTCGCCGAGTTGACCCGCAAAAAGTCCTCACTCTGATCCGTGAGCATAAAGTTAGCCACTTATGTGGGGCGCCAATTGTTCTAAACGCTCTGGTTAACATGCCCGAAGAAGCCAAAGCAGCAATCGATCACCCGGTTAACGCGATGGTTGCTGGCGCAGCGCCACCAGCAAAAGTGATTGGCGATGTGGAAAAAATGGGCATCAACATTACCCATGTCTATGGATTAACCGAAGTCTACGGGCCAGTCACTGTCTGCGCGTGGCACGAAAGCTGGGATGAGTTCAGCCTTGAAGAACGTGCGACGCTAAAATCACGTCAGGGTGTCCGTTATCCAACGCTTGAAGGAGTGATGGTGGCCGATACGCAAACGCTCAAACCAGTCGCCAAAGACGGTAAAACGATCGGTGAGGTTTTCATGCGAGGTAACACCGTAATGAAAGGCTACCTGAAAAATCCAAGCGCTACGGCAGAAGCCTTTGAGGGTGGTTGGTTCCACACCGGCGACTTAGGTGTATGCCACCCTAACGGCTACATAGAGATCAAAGACCGCCTTAAAGACATTATCATCTCAGGTGGAGAAAACATTTCTACCATTGAGCTGGAAGACGTTCTCTACAAACATCCCGATATTCTTGAAGTTTCCGTCGTCGCCAAACCAGATGAGCGCTGGGGCGAGTCGCCATGCGCATTTATCACTCTTAAGCAAAACAGATTCACGAGTGAAAATGAAATTCTCGACTACTGCCGTGAGCACTTAGCTGGCTTTAAAATTCCAAAGACCATTGTCTTCACCAACTTACCCAAAACGTCCACAGGGAAAGTGCAAAAGTACATTCTTCGCGACTGGGCAAAAGAAATCTAAGTAAATAATAAATCTAAATAAATAAGTAAAAGATCGGGAGGCATTGCTTCCCCATCTTTTACTGCAACACAGCAAAGTAATACTCCCCCGATAACGTCAACAAGGAAGACGCCATGCAAGTTTATAAACGACAGCAGGGAACCGAACAACCATACTGGCCACTGGGGCCTTTTAAAATTCGACTGCCTTTCATTCACTACCGCTGGGAATTTGCGGAAATGCTGCAAGCGTTAATTATGTTTGTAGTGAGCTTAGCGATGATCCCCCTTTTAGAGAAATATCTCGGACTACCTTATGACATCGCTCTGGCCTACGTAGTGGTATGCGGAATTGGCTTTATGATTCCAGCAATGTTAGGTGTACCGTTTGTGCCAGGTTGGATCACTCCGGGTATTCCGGTGGTTTTACTCTTTCTTGGCGACTTCAAGCCAGGACCAGAAGCGATACAAGCGCTGTTCGCTCTTCAACTACTGGTATTTATCATCTTCTTAGTCCTGGGCGTGACTCGTTTGGGCTCCGCGATGGTTAAACTGGTGCCGAACTCGCTCAAGGCAGGGATCATCATCGGCGCCGGGATCGCAGCCATAATGGGCGAAATCTCCAGCGGCGGACGCCTGGCTGCCACTCCAATCTCTCTGAGCATTGGTAGTTTGGTCTGCTTGTATTTGATGTTCTCAGTTTCTTTCAAAGGATTGATTGATAGAGTGCCACTGGCGAAAAAAATCGTTAATTACGGCATGGTACCGGGCATGCTTATCGCCATTTCGGTGGGCATTTTGGTCGGTGAATACCCAATGCCTGATATCCAATGGGGAATTACTCAACCAGACTTTGTCGGAATGTGGCAGTACTTACCATTCAATATTGGTTTCCCGGATTTAGATGTATTCCTGATGGCCATTCCAACCGCAGTCATTGCTTACATTATTGCCTTCGGGGACATCATTGTGGGTCAATCATTGATGCAACGAGCGGATGAACTGCGTACCGATGAAGTCATTGAAAACAATATCGACCGTGTTCATTTAGTCACCGCGATTCGTAACGCCTTACACGCTTTCTTCGCACCATACCCAGGCCTAGCCGGACCATTATGGACCGCAGTTGCTGCAACAATGGCAGAGCGTTACAAGCATGGGCGCGAAGCAATGGACTCTATCTACAGCGGCGCGGGTACGTTTTGGATCACCGGTTTTATTGCTCTGTTCGCGCTTCCACTGGTTAGTTTCTTCCAACCTGTGCTGCCGATAGCGCTGTCGTTAACTCTGCTATTAACGGGTTACATCTGCCTGATGGTAGGACTAGAGCAGCTAAACAATAACACTGAGCGTGGTATTGCCGGGATGATGGGCGTGGTTCTTGCTGTCTATGGCGCAAGCTGGGGGCTAGTAACTGGGGTTGTCCTTTATGTTCTGATTGAGCGTACTCACATACTGCGTTTTCAGGTCAATAAGAAAGACAGCGAAACCGTTAGCGACAGCTGATAACTGATAGCTGATAGCTGATAGCTGATAGCTGATAGCTGAATTAACTCAATAAACGCAACAGGCTGTTTTCACCTGTTGCGTTATAACATCTGCGTTTCTAACATCACCTTCACAGTCATGTTTAACGTCCCCTTCCAACCCAGTTCAACTTACCACTGACACATTCTCTCCAACCCAGGTCAGCAATTGCTTGGCCGCTTTGGATAACACCTGATTCTGGCGAACGATGTAGCCAAAGTCTGTGTTGGGGAAGCTTGGCAATGGTATCACCTCTCTGGTTAACTTCAGCCTTGGGTCAATTGAAAAGTCCGGAACAATCGCGGTGCCAAAACCGGCTTCCGCCCAATCGATTTGCGCTTCCACACTGCCTACTTCCATCACTCGATGCTTTGGCAGCTCCAGTTCCGGCAAAGAAGCATCGATCAGTTCTCGCGTACGAGTATCGTGCCCAAGCAGAATAAGCGTCTGGCTTTCCTTTTTGTTTTCCTGCCACTCAAAGATATTGTCGCCAAAAGCACACCAGTGAATCTGGGTCAGAGGGGTAAAGTGAAGCGGTTGACTCTCTTTCTGAGCGATAACAAAACCGATGTCTGCTCGGGCACGTTTCACTAAGTCCACCGCTTGAGATGACGTGGTGTTGAATAGCGCTAAATCGATGCCCGGATACTCGTTTTTGAATTTTTGAAATGGTTTGATAAGTAACAAGCGCGAGACAATATCGCTGGCAGCAATCGAAAGCGTTCCCTGCGTGAGATCATTAATTGCATTAAGATCCGACTGACAGATCTGCAGCTCGTTCAGCATGTGTTGCGCAGTATTCAACAAGCGCTTTCCAGCCTGAGTCAGTTGCACAGGATTTCGTTCAATCAATTTCGTCCGTGTTGCTTGCTCAAGCTGCTTAATGTGCAAGCTGACATTCGGCTGAGTCATATGCAGCTCTGTAGCCGTTTTGCCGAAATGTTTCACTTCAGCCAACGTGACAAATGTCCTCAGCCAATTCAAATCCAACATTGCCCACTCCGATATGAATTTCTTATCAAGCCTATGAGTATAATTAATTTCTCTTATTAAAGCGAGCGACATAAGATTTTTCGGTCTGTTATTGGAGTACAAATTATGTCGTCTATCGTTGTTGTGGGTGCAAACTGGGGTGATGAAGGCAAAGGCCGCATCGTTGACTTTTTGGCAGAGCAAGCTTCTGCGAGTATTCGTTTCCAAGGTGGTAACAACGCGGGTCACACCGTGGTTAACGACCTGGGCACGTTTAAGCTACACCAGCTTCCAAGTGGCGTATTCAACCCAGACTGTTTGGCAGTTTTAGGTCCGGGTATGGTTATCAGCCCTGCGTTGCTGTCTCAGGAGATTGCGGAAGTTGAAGAAGCGGGCGTTAAAGTGAACATGCGCATTTCTGATCGCGCAACACTGTGTCTACCTCTACATGCACTTGAAGATACGCTAGAAGAACAGCGTTTAGGCGACAAAGCATATGGTTCTACTCGTCAAGGTATTGCACCTGCGTACGGTGACCGTGTGATGAAAAAAGGCATTCTTGTTGGTTGGTTAAAGCAACCTGAAGTGCTAGTTGAACGTCTTCAATTTATGATGGATTGGAAACTACCTCAACTACGTGCGCTTTACCCTACATTTGAGTTTGAACAGACGGCAGAAGAGTTAGCGAACTGGTTACTAGAAGTATCTGCACCTTGGCGTGATGCTATCTGTAACGTAACGCTTCCTCTTAAAGAGTTGCAAGCAGAAGACAAGACCCTGCTATTCGAAGCGCAACTTGGTGCTGGCCGTGACCTGGTTTACGGTGAATACCCATGGACAACATCTTCAAATGTTGTCTCTATGTATGCAGGTATCGGTAGTGGCCTACCAGCTCTTCGTCCAGAGCGCGTAATTGCTGTAGCGAAAGCATTCAGTTCATCAGTAGGTACAGGCACGCTGATCACTGCAATGGAAGAGCAAGATGCATTCCGTGAACTTGCAGGTGAGTTCGGCGCAACAACAGGCCGTCCACGCGACATGGGTTACTTTGACGCCGTAGCAACCAAAAACGGGGTTGAGCTACAAGCAGCGACAGAAATCGCGCTAACCAAAGTAGACTGTCTGACGGGTCTTAACGATCTTAAAATCTGTGTTGGCTACGAAGGCGATCACAGCGAAAACCCAATCTGGCCTCAAACAGCAGCACTAGCACCAATCTACGAGAAAATGGAAAGCTGGAGCGAAGACATCACAGGATGCCGTCAGTTTGAAGAGCTACCAGTAGCGGCACAGAAATACGTACTGCGTATTGAAGAACTCATGGGCGTACCGGTAAAAATGGTGTCTGTGGGTCCTGGTCGTGAGCAAATGATTATGCGTTAAGGTGTGAGGGATACCAACCAACGTTGGTAATCCACATCTTTTGGCAGCGGCTTCCATCTGTTCCGGGGTGAAGCCGCTTTTTTTATTTTTGAAACCTGACTGAACGCCGTTTCGGTCTAGAACGGTTTCCCGTTAAAACAATCTACGCTTCATTCCCGCCTTTTCCAAAATTCGAGTCGAAATTTCCTCAACAGAAAGCGACGAAGTATTGATGTAGGGAATCGCTTCTCTTCGGAACAGAGCTTCAACCGTATTCAACTCCAATTTACATTGTTCTTCACTGGCGTAATCACTGCCCGATAAACGATTCTCGCGAATTTCATTCAATCGTTCAGGGGTAATGGTCAATCCAAACAACTTATGACGATGTATCTCAAACTCAGGCAACAAGCGCAGCATCTTTACGTCTTCCGCAATAAACGGGTAGTTCACCACGCGCAGACCAAACTGCATTGCCATATATAAGCTGGTTGGGGTTTTGCCACTGCGCGATACACCCAGAAGAATGATATCTGCCTGCTCCAAGCCTTTTAGCGTAATGCCATCATCATGGGCGAGCGTATATTCGATTGCAGCAATGCGGTCAAAGTAAGTATCGGAGTCTTTACCCACACTTCGGGAGCGCTGCAACTTTGGCGTAGGTGCCATCTGAATGTCGTCCTGAACTTTTTGCACAATGCTTTCAAGCACATCGTAGCTGAAAGCAGGAGCCGCAAGCAGCATTTCCCGCACTTCTGGCACAACTATAGAGAAAAACACCAGAGGCTTAACACCATTTCGGCGGTAGGAAGCTTCTATTTCTTTGACGACATCCAATCCTTTGTCTGGAGTTTCCACAAAAGGAAAGGTTTTTTCATTAGGAATGAATGAAAATTGACCTAGAACAACATGGGCTAATGTCTCACATGTTATCGCCGTACCGTCAGAAACATAGAATACATCACGACTTTGGGTATTTGTTTGCATTTTTGTTTAATATTTCAAAATCTTTTGAGTAGGATGGTCAACATAATATTAATAAATCAGTTTGGCTTTCAGTTAGGTTCCCCACAGCTTTGAAAATTCGTTGAGTTTTTTTAGCTAGAACGTAATCGATTGCCTTTGATATCAACCTGAACAAGTGAATGGTCGAAAATTGTTCAGAAAAAGTCGCTCATAGTGAATTATAAATTTCAGTAGCTTATTACTCTGGTTACACAATTTATAAAAACACCCTCTGTGATTTTAACTGACAATAACGAGTAAGCATTTGTTTAGATTGACTTAAGTCCCCCTACAAAAGCTGCAATGTTTCTGGAGAAAGACATGCAAAAGAACACCCTCTGGTTCAATGGCCTATCCATGAATGATGTCGACAAAGTCGGCGGTAAGAACGCTTCGCTTGGTGAAATGGTTTCTAACCTAGCTAACGTTGGCGTTTCTGTTCCAAATGGTTTTGCGACAACCTCATATGCGTTCAATAAATTCCTTGACCATGAAGGTTTGGATGATCGTATTCACCAACTACTCGATGAACTGGATGTTGAGGATGTAGACGCTCTGCGTAAGACAGGCGCGACCATCCGTCAATGGGTTTTAGACGCCCCTTTCCCAGCAGATCTTGAACAAGATATCCGTGAAAACTATCAAGAACTGGTTGAAGGTAACCCTGAACTTTCAGTTGCAGTTCGCTCTTCTGCAACAGCGGAAGACTTACCTGATGCATCTTTTGCTGGTCAGCAAGAGACCTTCCTAAACGTCAAAGGTATTGACGCTGTAATGGAAGCGACGAAGCACGTTTACGCTTCTCTATTTAACGACCGCGCTATCTCTTACCGTGTACACCAGGGTTTTGACCACCGTGGTATCTCACTGTCAGCAGGTATCCAGCGCATGGTGCGTTCTGACAAAGCTTCTTCAGGCGTAATGTTTACTCTGGACACAGAATCAGGCTTCGACCAAGTGGTATTTATCACTTCGTCTTGGGGTCTGGGTGAAATGGTGGTTCAGGGCGCAGTAAACCCGGATGAGTTTTACGTTCACAAGCCAATGTTGGAAGCGGGTGCTCACCCAATCGTGAAGAAAACATTCGGTTCTAAACAGATCAAAATGATCTACTCAAACAGCCAAGAAATCGGCAAACAAGTAGACATCATTGATACGTCGGATGAAGAGCGCAACACTTTCTCTCTAAACGACGAAGAAATTAAAGAGCTTGCAAAACAAGCGATGATCATCGAGAAGCACTACCAGCGTCCAATGGACATTGAGTGGGCGAAAGACGGCATCGACGGTAAGCTTTACATCGTTCAGGCTCGTCCAGAGACCGTATGTTCTCAAAGCGAAAAGAACGTTATCGAGCGTTACGAGCTAAACAACAAAGCAGACGTTTTAGTTGAAGGTCGTGCAATCGGTCAACGTATCGGTAAAGGTGCGGTACGTTTAGTCGATTCACTAGACCAAATGTCACTGGTTCAAGACGGCGACGTACTGGTAACTGACATGACTGACCCAGATTGGGAACCAGTAATGAAGAAAGCTTCTGCTATCGTAACCAACCGTGGCGGCCGTACTTGTCACGCAGCGATCATCGCTCGTGAGCTTGGTATCCCAGCTATCGTTGGTTGTGGTGATGCAACCAGCAAACTGTCTGACGGTATCGAAGTGACGGTATCTTGTGCAGAAGGCGAAACAGGTTACGTTTACCAAGGCGATCTTGATTTTGAAGTGAAGCGTTCGTCTGTCGATGAGCTACCTCTTCTACCGACTAAAGTCATGATGAACGTGGGTAACCCGGATCGTGCATTCGACTTCGCTCAAATTCCAAACGAAGGTGTTGGTCTTGCGCGTCTTGAATTCATCATCAACAAGATGATCGGTATTCACCCGAAAGCGCTACTGAACTTTGATGCTCAAAGCGATGAGCTAAAAGCAGAAATCACGCAGCGTATCCGTGGTTACAAAGATCCTATCGACTTCTACGTAAGTAAGCTGACAGAAGGCATCGCGACTATCGCTTCTGCATTCTGGCCAAAACGCGTTATCGTTCGTATGTCTGACTTTAAGTCTAACGAATACAGCAACCTGGTTGGTGGTAAATCTTACGAGCCGCATGAAGAAAACCCAATGCTGGGCTTCCGTGGTGCATCTCGTTACATTTCACCAGTGTTTGAAGACTGTTTCGAGCTAGAAACTCAAGCAATCAAACGCGTTCGCAACGAAATGGGCTTGAAGAACATCGAGATCATGATCCCGTTCGTTCGTACTCCAAGCGAAGCAGCGTCGGTTATCGACCTGTTGGCTAAGTTCGACCTACGCCGTGGTGACCAGGGTCTGAAAGTTATCATGATGTGTGAACTGCCTTCAAACGCAGTACTGGCAGATGAGTTCTTGAAGTACTTCGACGGCTTCTCTATCGGTTCAAACGACATGACTCAGCTAACACTTGGTCTGGACCGTGACTCTGGCGACGTGGCTCACTTGTTTGATGAGCGTAACGCTGCGGTTAAAGTCATGCTGAAAATGGCAATCGACGCAGCAACGAAAGCTGGTAAATACGTAGGTATTTGTGGCCAAGGCCCTTCTGACCATGAAGATTTAGCGGAATGGTTGATGGAGCAAGGCATCAGCTCTGTATCACTTAACCCAGATACGGTTATCGATACTTGGTTGCAGCTAGGTAAAGTTAGCAAGTAATTCGCGTTAGAATTCTCTAATCTAAAGCCCTCAAACTTCGGTTTGGGGGCTTTTTGCATTCTGTAGCAAGACCTTATGTCAATATTGCGTGAGTTCGTGACAATATTCGCAGCCTAG
This sequence comes from Vibrio sp. dhg, assembly GCF_003443775.1. Taxonomy (NCBI): domain Bacteria; kingdom Pseudomonadati; phylum Pseudomonadota; class Gammaproteobacteria; order Vibrionales; family Vibrionaceae; genus Vibrio; species Vibrio sp. dhg. The sequence continues at coordinate 935,513 of NZ_CP028944.1, forward strand.
CGTCATGCGTAATTTTCCCTCTGCAGATTTTCACCTAGAATGAAAGAAACCCATTTCGCAAGAGATTGAAGTCGATGAAAAAACCGATCGTTATCTTAACAACGCTAATGTTACTTGCCTCTCCGGCCCATGCAGACTGGGATAAAATTTCCGAAAAGATGTCTGAGCTGGGTGATGCGGTTGCGGAAGGTGCACAAGAGGCATGGGACAGTACGAAAACGTATTCCAAACAAGCTTGGCAAGATTTTATGAACTGGTCAGAAGAAGCGATGAACACGGCTGGTGAATGGACAGATGCGAGCATTGAAAAAAGCAAAGAGTGGATTGATATCGCGGATAAAAAGATTGATGAGCTGATGGAAGGCGATACGCCAGAAGAAGCACGACAAGCGGTCGATTTGATGGCTGACAGCACCATGTTCAAACTCTTCAATGAAAAACCGGAAGCGAAGGCACTCTACGACCAAGCATATGGCTACGCGGTATTTGACTCTCGCAAGTTATCTTTACTGTTCCACACCAACTCTGGCTCTGGCGTTGCGGTAAATAAAGAGACAGAAAAACGCACTTACATGAACATGTTCGGAATGGGCTTGGCACTCGGCGCTGGCGGCAAGTTTTATCAACAAGTGGTGCTGTTTGAAAACCAAAAAGATTTCGACACTTTCGTTAATGAAGGCTGGGAAGCGTCCAGCGAGGCAACGGCTCTTGCAGGCGATGAAGGAGAGGAACTCAGCACACACTTTAACAGTGGTGTCGCGGTGTACCAGTTGAACTCAAAAGGTCTGTTAGTCGATGTCAATGTGTCTGGTTCTAAGTACTGGGTCAACGAGGAGCTAACCAACTCTCAGTAAGTGAAAGACTCAAGAACAAATAGAAGCCAAGGGGAGAACCGCCGAAGCAAAAGGTGACGCTCCCCTTTCTCGTTGAGTCGGTTTTGGTTATGCTTACATGAAACCACTTCAATTCAACTTCGCATGTCTGACACTCACTTTAATACGCTCCTTGCAGAGGCCATCTCTGCCTTAAATACGCCTAATTTCACGCCGAAATTGATGCGGGTGATCAGCGCTTTATTCGATTTTGATTGCGCGGTGATACTGGGATATCGTGAAAACAAACACCCTATTTATCTTTATGATTCGATTCAAAATGAGCGTGATTTGCTCTTTCAACGCTATCTCACCAATTCGTTTCAAAATGATCCCTTTTTCCAGAAGTTAAACGACAGCAAACAACAAGGAATTTTTACGCTAAAAGATGTGGTTCGTAAGGGAGTGGATTACCAAGCCTATTGCGACCAATTTTATCGTCAGACTGGCTGGAAAGATGAACTCAGTATGCTGATCCAAGTAGAAGCTCATTCCTGGGTAATATTCTATTTCGGCTACCTGAAAGAAGGCAAACACTTCTCAAAACAGCAAATAAACCGATTACAACCTTACTTTTCGATACTTCAATCGCTGTGCCAGCAACACTGGAAACAAACTGAGTTTTCAATGTCTGAGCCCGTTTTTAATCCCGAGACATATTCTGGCAATCTGAGAGAAGTTATCGAACACGCTTTGACAACATTTGGCACCGATACGTTAACCCGACGAGAGCAGGAAGTCGCTCAGCTGCTCGTACAGGGGTTTGATACTAAAGAAATTGCAACTCGACTGGAACTGGTGCAAGGCACGGTCAAAAATCATCGCAAACGGATATACTCACAGTTGAAAGTCTCTTCACTTGGCGAGCTATTTCAGCTGTTTTTAAATCATCTGATTACCCGCGTGAGATAACAAACTGTCCCCTTAGGGATATGTCGATCAGCACTGTCGCGCTTTAGTCTGAATGAAACAATAACTCAGGCAGATAAGACAATGACATTGATTGAAGATTTACAAGCGAGAGGACTCATCGCGCAAGCCAGTGATTTAGAGCTGATTCAAACGCTTTTATCAGAGCCACAAACCGTCTACTGCGGTTTCGATCCAACCGCTGGAAGCCTGCATATCGGACACCTCGTGCCTTTAATTATGCTTAAGCGCTTTCAGGATGCAGGTCATCAAGCCATCGCTCTGATTGGCGGAGCAACAGGTATGATTGGCGACCCAAGTTTTAAAGCTACCGAGCGCAACCTTAACTCGCAAGAAACGGTGACTGGCTGGGTGAATGATCTGTCCAAACAAATCCAGCAACTGATGAACCCTCAACTGGCGACGCCAATGCAGCTGGTTAACAATGCCGACTGGATGCAGAAAATCAATGTGATCGATTTTTTCCGCGATGTCGGTAAGCACTTTTCGATCAACACTATGATCAACCGAGAGTCGGTGAAACAACGCTTGCAGCGACCTGATCAAGGGATCTCCTTTACCGAATTTAGCTACGCGCTTTTACAGTCCTACGATTTTGCCGAACTCAACCGACAACATGGTTGCAGCTTACAGATCGGCGGAAATGACCAATGGGGTAACATTGTCAGTGGGATAGACTTAACACGCCGTCAAAATAGTGAGCAAGTGTTTGGCTTAACATTGCCGCTTATCACCAAATCCGATGGCACCAAATTTGGTAAAACGGAAGGCGGTGCAATTTGGCTAGATCCAACCAAAACCTCACCTTACGCGTTTTACCAGTTTTGGCTGGCAGCAGAAGACGCCGATGTATACCACTTCTTGCGGTACTACACGTTCTTGAGTTGTGAAGAGATTGCCGCAATCGAAACACAAGATATTTCAAGCAAAGGAAAGCCACAGGCGCAGCGTATTCTTGCTGAAGAAATGACACGCTTCGTTCACGGTGAAGCGGGCTTAGCGAGTGCCGAGCGCATCACTCAGGCTCTGTTCAGTGGTGATGTTCAACAATTGAGTTTGAGTGAATTAAAGCAGCTAGAACTGGACGGTCTGCCTTGCATTACCAGTACTCAACAAGACTTAGTAACGCTGCTTATTGAATCTGGATTAGCAAGTTCAAAACGCATTGCCAGAGAACTGATAGATAACAATGCCATTAGTGTTAATGGCGAGAAAGTCTCCAGCGAAAAGCCGAGTCTGAGCTTCCCACTTTTCGACCAATACTGGCTACTTCAGCGCGGCAAGAAGCATTTCTGTTTGGTGACGCGAGCAGTTTAGCCGATAAAAAAAGACCCCTCATCACATCAATGATGAGGGGGGTTCAGAGTATTGAACTAAGTTATTTCAAGATAGCGCTATCGCGCCTGTTATCGTTATTGAGTTCTTAAGTTCTGCCAATATTTCTCATAAATCGCTAAAGTTTCAGCGCCAACATCGTTAATGAACTCGCCTTTTTCCAAGTCGTCTTCCGCTGGGAAAATGGTCGCATTATTTTTCAGTTCATCCGGCAACAGATTACGTCCAGCATTCGTTGCAGAGGCGTAGCCTAAGCTATTAACGATTTCTGCTTGGTTTTGCGGCTGGTACATAAAATTAATGAATTTATGAGCCAACACTTTATTTTCGCTACCTGATGGAATGGTGAAATTATCCATCCACAACACCGCGCCTTCTGCTGGCATCACGAACTTCAGCTCTGGCATTTCTACCTGCCCCTGGTAAGCGTTACCATTCCATTGCATACCAACCGAGGTTTCTCCCGACACATACGGAACCTGTGGCGCATCTGAGTTATAAAGCAGAACATTGTTTTTCAACGCCACCAGCGACTCGTAAGCTTGTTTGATTTCCGCTTCATTTTTGCTGTTCACGCTGTGGCCATTCATTTTTAAAGCCATACCGAACACGTCGCGAATGTCATCAATCAGCATAACTTGTTGCTCATAATGCACATCCCATAAGTCTGCCCATTTTGTCACAGGTTGCTCTACCATCGATTCGTTGTAACTGATCCCAGTGACGCCCCAAATATACGGCAGCGAGTAATCATTGTTAGGATCGTGCGCTTGTCCTAGCAAACCTTGCATTGTGTCTTGCATGTTTGGCACCTGCTCATGGTCGATCTTGGCTAACAGCCCTTCTCTTCCCATTTTTTCAATGAAGTACGCAGAAGCAAACACAACGTCATAACCTGTGCCTTTGAGTAATTTCAGCTTGGTATACATTGACTCATTATTCTCAAAGGTCGAATAGTTAACCGTCACACCTTCTTGTTTTTCAAATGCTTTTAGTGACGCTTCTGGCAAATAGCCGCCCCACGCATAAACGTTCAGTGTTTTCGTTTCTGCATGAGCAAACATACTGAGAACAAGTGCGCTCAGCCCCAATCCTTTGATAATAAGTTTCATGGTATGCAATCCAACCAGTCCAGCGACGCGCTGGGATTCGGGTGCATAATTAGTTAATAATTAACCAATTAAAAGAAAAATAAATTAATCTTTAAAAGCAAAAATATTTATTGATTATCCTCACTTTGGAAACGCCCAAACGACGGGCATCTTGAAGTCGTTTGGATATAAATGTTTAAATTGACGTTTAAAAAACTGGAGTACTCTGATGAGAGTTGATGATTTAAAACTGTTCACGAAAGTGGTTGAACTCGGTAGCTTTACAGCTGCTGCACATGCTCTCGATCTTCCACGCGCCAATGTCAGTCGACGCATTGGCGAACTTGAACGCCATCTTGGTACTCAACTGTTTCACCGCACCACGCGAAGCTTGTCACTCACTAACAAAGGAGATGTGTATTATCAGGATCTGCAAAAAGCACTGACATTACTCGACTCCGCCAATGAACAAGCCACTAGTGAAAGCGTAGAAGTACGAGGTAAGGTGAAACTAGGTCTGTTGCCAGAAACCTACGAGTTGATTCAACCCATATTGTTTGATTTTCAGGATCAATATCCGCAAGTCGAGTTGGATGTGCGCAACATTACTAATGGCTTTATCGATATGTTCCAACAGGGGCTGGACATTGCTGTTCATGGTGGCGCATTGTTTGATTCTGATATCGTCGCGCGTAAAATTTTGACGTTAGATCGCTGTGTGGTTGCGTCGCCGAAATACCTCGAGAAACATGGCACGCCAACAACTCTGGAAGAGCTAAGTGAACACCAATCGATTTGTTTTCGTTGGCCAAGCGGCGCTGTAGATAATAATTGGCACTTCCAAGAACAGAATATTATGGTTAGTCCCAAGCTTATCTCCAACAATATTGGCTTCATTAAAAGCTCTACACTTCTTGATCGAGGCATCAGCTACATCGCCAAGGTATTGGTCGAAAAAGAGCTCGAATCAGGGGATTTAGTACAAGTATTGTCTCACTACTCTGTCACTAAAGAGACCGGCTGGCTTCTTTACCCTCAACCTAAGACATTGAATCAGGCGAGCCGATTACTTATCGAGCATTTGTGCAATAAAATACCAAAACATCTGTAGCACGTTTTTATTGTCACGATTTTCGTGACATTGATTCATGCTCACGCGTGATTATCTCACCACCTTTCACCGATAAGATGGCGCCGAACTTATGGAGCTATCTTATGAATCACGTAATCAAAACAGCAGCACTGAGTAGTGTTGCTCTTGCTTTGTTTGGTTGTAACCAAACTCAACAACCTCTTCAGGAATCCTTTTCATCACGACCAATCCAGGTGATTGAGGTATCTGGCAACAATGCAACGCTGGAAAAATCATTCAGTGGGATTGTTGAAGCCAAAGAAATAGCGGCGCTCTCTTTCCGTGTTCCGGGCACGCTATCCAGCGTATTGGTAAAAAAAGGCGATCATGTCGAGAAAGGACAAGTGATCGCTCGCCTTGACCCTCATGATTACCAAGTGTCGCTGGATGAACTTGAAGCTCGTATGTTAGAAGCAAAATCGGCTCATAAGTTAGCGAAAGCAGAGTTAAAGCGTGTTAGACAAGCTACATCAGAAGATGCCATTGCAAGCGTGAACCTTGACCGTGCGGTAAGCAGTTATGAACGCAGTGTGTCATCGGTGAAAGTGGTTGAGAAGAACATTCAACGTGCCAAAGACGCGCTAGGTTACACCGAATTGCGCGCTCCGTTCTCTGGCATCATTGGCGAAGTCAACGTGGAGCAATTTGAGCAAACCAGCCCGGGATTATCCGTTGTGACGCTACAACAAGATGGAAACTGGGAAGTCGATATCGATGTGCCAGAGAACATGATTCAGGATTTCTCCTTGGGTCAGGATGCAGAGTTAACCTGGTATGACACAGAGCAATCCTATCGCGCCGTTGTCAGTGAAATTGCCCCTAAGAAGCACATGCTGAAACAAACTTATACTGTGACGTTAGATGTCGACTCGGCATCTACCGACTTGTTTAACGGCAAAGCGGTGACGGTAAATACTCACTTCACCCAACAGGCATCCAGCCACTGCTTCCCTTACTCTGCCGTATTGGGAGAAAAAGCCAGCCTGCACGTTAATGTCGTGCGCGACCAAGTTGTACACGAAGAACCCGTAAACCTGGAATCAATCGATGCCTATCAGGCATGTGTCACTGGCAATTTTGCCCAAGGTGACTACGTCGTCATTAGCGGCAGTCACTACCTGAGCGAGGGTGACGTCACCCCAACCCTAACCATCAAGACTCTATAGGTACGAATCCATGATCAATTTAGCTGAATTCGCTATTCGTCAGCGCAAATTCGTACTCTTTTTCATCGTATTAAGTGTGATTGCGGGCATCTATTCCTATTTTGACTTAGGCAAGTTGGAAGATCCGAGCTTTACCGTAAAAACAGCCGTTGTTGTCACGCTCTACCCGGGCGCTTCAGCAGAAGAAGTTGAGCAACAAGTCACTGATACCATCGAAACCAAATTGCAGGAAATGGCTGAGCTCGATAAGTTACGTTCTCTCTCACGTCCTGGTCTTTCGATGGTATTTGTCGACCTCAACGAGAGTCTCAATTCCAAAGCACTCCCTCAGCAGTGGGATTTACTGAGACGAAAAGTCGAGGACGTGAAACTCCAACTGCCATCTTCAGCGCAAATTAGCATTGTGCAAGATGAGTTCTCGGAAGTGTATGGCATGCTTTTCTCTATCCACAGTAAAGATGCCGCTCCAGAAGAGCTACGCCGTTACGCGGAAGAGTTACAACGTCAAATCAAAGCCGTTGACGGGATCAAAAAAATCGAACTGCATGGCGTACAGCCGCGTGTGGTTAACATTGATATGCCTGACGAACGTCTGGCGCAGTACGGCCTGTCTATTGCTCAGGTTTGGAATCAACTTAACTCGCAAAACACCACCTTTGAAGCGGGCAAATTTGATGCGGGCACTGAACGTATTCGTATCGCGCAAACCAGCGAGTTTCAGTCTCTGGAAGACATTCGCAATCTGGTGATCAATGGCGGCACCGGTGACCTTGGCTCTGGCTTAATCCGATTAGGCGATATCGCCGATGTTACCATGGGCTACCAAACACCAGCCTTGTCAGAGAATCGCTACAACGGTGAACCAGCCGTGACACTGGCAGTTAGTCCCGTTGAGGGCATCAACGTGGTCTCTCTTGGCGATACGATTCAAAACATCATTGCGAATTACCAAGCGTCACTTCCACTGGGAGTCGATATTTCAACGGTCGCCTATCAGCCAGAAGAAGTGCAAAAATCGATTGATGACTTCGTGGGTAACTTACTTGAAAGCGTGCTGATTGTTTTTGTGGTACTGCTCGTCTTTATGGGCTTTAAAAGTGCAACCATTGTTGGCGCGAGCTTACTACTGACAATTTTGCTGACGTTGAGCTACATGAACATTGCAGGCATTGACTTGCACCGAGTTTCGCTGGGTACGTTTATTCTTGCTCTGGGTATGCTGGTTGATAACGCCATTGTTATCACCGATATGATGATCGTGAAACTCAACAAAGGCATTGAACGCACTCGCGCAGCCATTGACTCAGTCAAAGAAACCGCAATACCACTATTAGGCGCAACGGTAATTGCGATAATGGGCGCCAGTCCGGTTCTATTCTCAAAGACAGATTCTGCGGAATTCGCCAGCTCGGTATTTTACATTATGGCGTCTTCACTGCTGCTTTCATGGATTGTGGCGATGACCTTCACCGTGCTGATGGTTTGGATGTTCGTGAAACCAAAAGCGGTAAAAGAAGAATCCAAACCAAGCCGTTATAAGCAACTGGTCTTTTGGACAGTCGACAACCCAGTTAAAGCGTTATCAGCGTTAGTTCCACTGATCATTGCGACGGCATTAGCGGTCCCTTATGTAGCAGTAAACTTCATTCCGCAATCCGATCGCTCAATTGTGTTCTTAGATTACTGGTTGCCAAATGGTGCGAAGATCGAACAAACCTCAGCAGATATGCGCAAGGTCGAGAAGTGGCTGGTCGAACAGCCAGAAGTCGAAAGTATCTCAAGCTATATCGGAACAAGTGCTCCACGTTTCTCTGTAACGGTAGAGCCAGAGCCACTTGATCCTGCATACGGTCAGGTACTGATTAACACCAAAGACTACCCAAGCATCAGCCGCTTAGTTGCTCGCGGTGATGAATGGCTTAAAAATGAGTTTCCGGATGCAGAACCTCGTTTCCGCGCCCTTAAACTCGCAACAAAAGACAAGTTTGCTGTAGAAGCCCGCTTTTCTGGACCTGATGAGAACGTGTTGCATCAATTAGCCGCAAAAGCGAAGACCATTTTTGCCTCTCACCCAGACGCAAAATACATCCGCGACGATTGGCGCCAAGAGAGCAAAGTGCTCAAGCCAATCCTGAATCAGGACAAGATGCGTCATGCTGGCATCAATCGCACAGACGTAGCATTCGCGTTGAAACGCGCTTCGGACGGTATGCCGTTGGGTCAGATGAACCTTAACGACGAGCTTATCCCAATCCAATTGCGTGGTACTTCGCAGACGATGGCTTCGCTAGAAACGTTGCCAGTACGTTCTCTGATTGGGTTCAACAGCGTTCCACTTGGTCAGATCGTCGATGGTTTTGAGCTCGTTACCGAAGAGAGCATGATTTGGCGTCGTGATCGCGTGAAAACCATAACGGTTCAGGCCGGTGTTAGCCGAGAGTCAACACCAGCCAACGTTAGAAACGCGATTAAAGATCAAATTGAAGCGATTGAACTGCCTTCTGGCTACAGCATGGAATGGGGCGGCGAATATTATGATGAAAACAAATCCGTCACGGACATCATGAAACAGCAACCGAAAGCCATGCTGATCATGGTGATCATTCTGGTGGCAATGTTTAACGGCTTCAAACAGCCAATCATCATCTTGGCGACTCTGCCATTAGCAGCGTCCGGGGCGGCTTTTGCTCTGCTCGGGTTTGATAAACCATTTGGTTTTATGGCGATCATCGGCGCGATTACGCTGACGGGGATGATCATTAAAAACGGCATTGTATTAATGGATCAAATTGAACTGGAACGAGCAAACGGTATGAACCTGTCAGACGCGATTAAAGAAGCGACCGTGAACCGAACCATGGCGATCTCGATGGGCGCACTAACAACGGCGCTAGGCATGATTCCGCTACTTTCAGATCTGCTGTTTGACCAAATGGCGGCAACCATCATCGGTGGTTTAGCAGCGGCAACGGTCTTGTCTTTGTTCGTAATGCCTGCACTTTATCGCCTTGCGTACAAGGACAAAGAGCCAATAACCCAAACCAACACTAAGCCACAGGAGGCGTCATCATGAAAAAATTCATCCTTGCGCCAATTGTTCTGGCACTGAGTTTGACCGGTTGTGCGGTGGGTCCCGATTATCAGGGGCCAACCACCAGCATTGCAGAGACTTACCTTAACAGCCAAGACTCGGGGCTAAGCACCGAGTCACAAACTAATGAGTTTTGGTGGACGGAGTTTAATGACCCAATCTTAAATCAACTGGTTCAAGATATGCAGAGTCAAAGTATTCCGCTTAAAGTCGCCGCAGAGCGTGTGAAAATGGCCAACAGCTATAAGACGATGGTGGAGTCGTTTAAGGTACCGACCATCAGTCTCAGCGCGGGCTATATGAATTATCAGTTCAGTAAGAATGACTCGTCACTGGGCCCGATTTTAAACCCGTTAAGTGATTCGGTATCCGGCTTACCGCCACAAGTTGGCAATGTCACCTTGATGGATAATCAACACGATGGTGTCTTTGCCGGAGCGAATATCTCGTGGGAGATGGATTTATTTGGACGAATTGACCGCCAAGCGAATGCAGCGCAAATTCGTCTGGAGCAAGCTGAAATTTATCAAAGTGGCTTAACCACAGTGATTACGGCGGATTTAATTCATAACTACCTTCAGTACCAAGGTGCGAGCGAACGCCTTGACCTGGCGAAGTCAAACCTGGACGATCAGAAACGCACCATGAACCTGGTCGAGAAAGTGGTGCAAAGCGGCTATGGCTCTGACCTTGATTTAGCACAAGCGAAAGCAACGCTCGCGGCTATGGAAGCGATCGTTCCTCAGCTGGAAATTGCTCAACAAACGCATAAACATCGGATTGCGGTGCTCCTTGGAGAACCTCTAACAAAGGTTGAAACCCGTTTGGCACAAAGCCACGGTGTGCCGAGCATGCAGAATATGGTGCCCGTCGGTTTACCCTCGGATTTATTGAAGCGCCGTACCGATATTCGTCTGGCTGAGCGTGAAATGGCAGCATTGAATGAAGAACTCGCGGCGAGTATTGCCGATCAATACCCTAAATTTTTCTTAACGGGAGCTCCAGGCTTGTCCGCATCGAGCTTTGATGATCTGTTCAGTAGTGACTCTTTCGGCTGGATGGGTGCTGCAGGCGTAAGTTGGAACTTGTTTGACGGCGGGCGCGGGGAGGCAATTGAAGCCATGAACAAAGCACGATTTGATTCGGCGACGTTGTCTTATCAGCATACGGTGGATGCAGCATTGGCAGAAACGGAATCGACTCTATTTGCTTATGGCAGAAGTCAGGAGAACCAGCGCCGAGTCAATGATGCCCTAAAAGCGACGGATAACGCAGTGAGCAAAGCGAAGTCACTTTACCGTGCTGGTCTGATTGACCATTTATCGGTGTTAGATGCTCAGCGTCAGCAACGAATGATGCAAGACCAACGTGTCGCGGCAAAACTGCAAACGGCACAAGCGACGATTGCGCTTTACAAATCACTTGGCGGGGACTGGACACTCAATCCGCCAAACAACTCAGGAAGTTGATTATCTACCAACCTTGATTCTTGGTATTAACTGAAATCATACTCCATTCGTTCATAAAGAGGCTGCTTCGGTGGCCTTTCTATCTATCTCTACAAATTTATGTTCTCTCAGATAACTAGCCAAATAACCACGCATCTTGAGGTCATTTGGGTATATAATACTTTCCCTGAAATATTTTGTTACGTTACTTAGGTAACACTTGAGAATAAACATGAACAACAGCAGATGGTTCGGCTTATTGGGCGGCGTGCTCTTTTTAATCAGCACAATGCTGCTTTTTGGGTCCTCGGTCCATGGTGCTTGGTATAACTTTCCTGCGGAAGCGGTCAACGGCATAGCGTTTACCTTTGCTTTTGGCATCGGACTTAACCGAGCTCTCGCCTATAGCGCAGCGTTAATTACACTCGCGGCCCTGTTCTACATCGGTTATGTGGTAGGCTATCGCGTTCATCAAAAGCTAAGAGAATCCTGTTAACTTCAGCGTCTTCCCATCCCAAAAATCAGTGCCTTGGCTGATGCTCCAACAATGAACTTAAATCTACGGTTAAATTCATAATCTCGACGTGCTAGTATTTGCGGCTTTTTGAAGTCCCTCACACTTTTCATCGACTGGATGTGAGGGGAAATACACGGCTTCCAAGCCCAAAAAAGCGAAGTACTTATGTCAAATATGACGAATACCGCCTCCCACGCTCCTGTTCAGGAAGCAGACTATGCCGCGATCCACCCTCCTTCCCTAGTTAAGCGACTCGAACTCTCTAACCCTGTATTTTGGTTAAGTGGTAGCTTTCTTACTCTGTTCGTTCTGCTCGCTCTGACGAATACTGACTCTCTAACCGCAATGGTTAACAGTGGCTTTGGCTTTGCCACAAAATATTTCGGAGCTTACTGGCAAGTATTGCTTCTTCTCAATTTCTTAATTGGTTTGGCTCTCGCTTTTGGACGTACTGGTGATGTACGTTTAGGAAGTTTAGCGGAACCAGAAATCGATAATTTCAAATGGCTATCGATTGTACTCTGCACCCTACTCGCAGGCGGCGGTGTTTTTTGGGCAGCGGCTGAGCCTATCGCCCATTTCGTTACTGCTCCACCACTCTATGGTGATGCCTCTCCCAAAAGTGCCGCAATCAATGCGTTATCTCAGTCCTTTATGCATTGGGGTTTCTTAGCCTGGGCAATCCTTGGTGGCCTTTCCTCTATTGTTTTGATGCATCTCCACTACGACAAGGGTCTACCACTAAAACCTCGTACTCTGCTGTACCCTGTTTTAGGTGATAAAGCCATCAACGGCTGGATTGGTAACCTCGCGGATGCGTGCAGTATTATCGCGGTAGCCGCTGGCACGATTGGTCCTATTGGTTTTCTTGGCCTGCAAATCAGTTACGCACTGAATTCTCTGTTTGGATTGCCAGATACTTTCTTTACGCAAAGCATGGTGATCATTGCTGCCATTCTAATGTACACCCTTTCCGCGCTAAGTGGCGTCAGTAAAGGCATTCAAATTGTTAGTCGTTACAACATCATCTTATCCGTTGTTTTGATTGGGTATATTTTGTTCGTTGGTCCAACGACGTTTATTGTCGACGGCTATGTTCAAGGTATGGGCCGTTTGGTAGATAACTTCTTTCCAATGGCACTCTACCGTGGTGACGCTGACTGGTTAAGCTGGTGGACCGTTTTCTTCTGGGGCTGGTTTATTGGTTATGGCCCAATGATGGCGATCTTTATTGCGCGTATCTCTCGCGGTCGCACAATCCGTCAGTTGATCATGGCAATTAGCATTGCTGCACCGCTCATTACCTGCTTCTGGTTCAGTATTGTTGGTGGTAGTGGTCTGGCATTTGAGCTAGAGAATCCAGGTGTAATTTCATCTGCTTTCGAAGGCTTCAATCTTCCTGCTGTATTGCTGGCAATTACATCAGAACTGCCATTCCCGATGCTCATTTCGGTGCTGTTCCTAATTTTAACCACGACCTTCATTGTCACCACTGGTGACTCGATGACGTACACCATCAGCGTTGTAATGACAGGCTCCACTGAACCTAACGCGGTCATTCGTGCGTTCTGGGGCTTGATCATGGGCTTAGTCGCCATTGCTCTGATCTCGATGGGCTCCGGTGGCATCTCGGCGTTGCAGTCCTTCATCGTGATTACCGCAGTGCCAGTGTCTTTGATCATATTGCCAAGCATTTGGAAAGCACCAGGTATTGCGAAGCAGATGGCGAAAGAGCAAGGTTTAACTTAATCGCTTAAGTGATGATTCCCGGTAACGCTTTACACATTATCGGGAATCTATTACTCACTCCACACTGTCAATGCGGATTCTCACCGCATCCGGTCGCCAGTACTCCAGTTCGCAGTCCATCAACTCCCCATTCTGGTTGTAGTTCACCCGACAAATCTTAAGAACAGGCTGCCCTTCCGCCAGATTCAGTGGTTTTGCAACATGAGCAGGCGCTGACGTCGGAATCACATCAAATCGGGAGCGTTTCGTTTCGAATCCATACTTTTCTCGATAGATGCCCGTCAGTGACATGGTCAGGTTTTCCGATAAGATTCCCTCAAACAATTCCGCTTTCAGGACATTTTCTACAAACAGCACCGCGCGGCCATCAATATGGCGTAATCGCTCGATAATATAAGTTGGCGTGATCTGCTCAACTTCTAATACCTTGGCATATTCACCAGACGCCATCTCACTGCGGACGTTGATTAATTTAGTTTCAGCAATCCGATGTTGTTCGCGAATCATTTGATGAAAGTGAGAACGAGATAAGGGGTTGTAACAGACTCTCGGTGGAGAAACATACCAGCCTCTTCGCTCCTCCCGATAGATGATGCCCTCCGTTTCTAACGAAACTAAAGCGTCCTTAATGGTGATTCTGGTCGTCGAAAAAAGCTCACTCAACTCACGTTCCGACGGTAACTTTTGCCCTTGTACGATAACGCCTGAATGAATTTGTTCACGAAGCGTCGCTTTGATTTTTCCCAGTTGCGTACCTGACTGTTTCCCCGAGTAAGCGGAGCCCAAAATGTTCATTCTCTGATCTAGTCCATAGATTGTTTGATGAACAAGATAGGTCAGTTGGATAACAGAAATATGACAACTAACAACTGGTTAACTTTTGTTCAGATGAAATATAACTGCCACAGAAATTCAGCATAACTGTCAAATTATCTGCGCGAAATCGTCACATTCCACCCATAGGATAACAATCGAACTTACTGACCTAGTCCAGAAGGATGGAGACAATGAAAACTTTGCTTAGCCGTTCCGCTGTAGCATCAGCCACTCTGATTGCAGCAACACTATCTACCTCTGCGTTTTCCGCAACACAAGAAAAAGACGCCAACCTAGACACATTGGTAAAAGCTGCTCAAAAAGAAGGCGCAGTTTACAGTGTGGGTATGCCTGGTAGTTGGGCAAACTGGAAAGACACATGGACGGACTTGCAATCAAACTACGGTTTGAAGCACCAGGATACGGACATGAGCTCAGCTCAGGAGATCGCTAAATTCGAAGCTGAGAAGAAAAATGCGACCGCAGACATTGGTGATGTGGGTTTTGCCTTCGCGCGAGTAGCAGTGAAAAAAGGGGTAACGCAGCCATATAAGCCAACCACTTGGAACGACATCCCTGATTGGGCAAAAGATAAAGATGGTCACTGGGCACTGGCTTACACAGGCACAATCTCTTTCATCTCAAACAATAATCTGGTGAAAAACGCGCCAAAAACTTGGGATGATCTGCTAAAAGGCGACTACAAAGTAACGGTTGGCGATGTCGGTGTGGCAGCGCAAGCTAACAATGCGATACTTGCGGCAGCCTTTGCGCATGGTGGTGACGAGTCAAACTTAACACCAGCTATCGAGTATTTTGCAAAATTAGCTAAACAAGGCCGTTTGTCGTTTACGGATCCAAGCATCGCAAACCTTGAAAAAGGTGAAGTCGAAGTGGCTATCCTGTGGGATTTCAACGCACTGAACTACCGTGATCAGATTGACCGCGACCAGTTTAGTGTCAACATTCCTCAAGACGGCTCTGTGATTTCGGGCTACACAACCATCATCAACAAATACGCGAAAAACCCAAATGCAGCGAAGCTAGCACGTGAATACATCTTCAGTGACCAAGGCCAGATCAACCTTGCAGAAGGTTATGCACGTCCGATTCGCAGCAACATCACTCTACCAAAGTCCATTCAGGACAAGTTGATCTCGAACGACCAGTACTCGAATGCTAAACCGGTTACGGACTTCTCTGCTTGGGAAAAATCGGCACGTAAGCTGCCACGTCAATGGCAAGAGAACGTACTGATTCATCAGCAATAGTACTAAGCAACACCCTCTCCTAAGAAGTAACGAGAAAATATCATGAGCAATAAGGTTATCCTTGTTGTTCTAGATGGACTGAACTATCAGGTAGCCCGTGATTGTATGGGCTACCTAAACGGTCTGTTAGAGCAACAACGTGCAACACTATACCCGATTCAATGTGAACTGCCTTCGATGTCCCGCCCACTTTATGAGTGCATCCTAACCGGTGTCCGTCCGGTTGATAGCGGCATCGTTAACAATAATATCGTTCGCTTGTCGAATCAGGATTCAATCTTTAGTTTGGCAAAGTCTCAGGGAAAAGTGACCGCAGCAGCGGCATATCACTGGGTGAGCGAGCTTTATAATCGCGCCCCGTATAACGCTGTGCGTGACCGCTTCACCAATGATGAAACACTGAATATCCAACATGGCTGTTTTTATCACTGGGACCAGTACCCTGATGAAGCACTGTTTCTGGATGCCGAGCATTTACGCCGTGCGCATCAGCCGGATTTCTTGCTGATTCACCCAATGAACATTGATGATTTAGGCCATAAATTCGGCTTAGATTCTCGTCAATACCGCAATTGTGCGCGTGGCGCAGACATCATTCTTTCCAACTACATCGATCAGTGGCTTGCTGATGGTTACCAGATCATTGTGACCAGCGATCATGGCATGAACAACGATTTATCTCATGGCGGCATCCTGCCAGAAGAAAGAGAAGTTCCACTGTTTGTGATTGGCGATATGTTCACCCACCAAGAATGCCACGTGAAACAAACTGAGATTTGTGGCTCGGTTTGCCAGCTTCTCAACCTTGATCACTCAAAACCTTACACTCAGGAATTGTTAGCACTATGAGCAGTTCTGCCATCGCATCAACATCAACATCAAACAACGTAAGCGCGAAACAGCGTCGAATAAGTTGTTGGTTAAAAAGGAGTAAGCCTGCATTGTGGCTTGCCCCTTTCGCTCTGTTTTTCTATCTTTTTCAGCTTGCACCAATTGTTTGGGTGCTGATTAACAGCTTTATTTACGACCAAGAGTTCGCGTTCGACAATTATCTGGAAGTGTTTGATTCAACCTTCATGATGCAAGCCTTCGGCAACAGCCTGTGGCTCTCATTTTGGTCGAGTATTGCTGGTTTACTAGTGGCAACCGTACTGGTTTCTTCGTTACGTCGTGTCGATTCAAAAATACGCGACGGTGTGATTGCCTTCACCAACATGAGCAGCAACTTTGCAGGCGTCCCTCTGGCGTTCGCGTTCATCATCATTTTGGGCACTAATGGTGCGGTCACTTTATTGCTTAAGCAATACGGCCTGCTCGGCGATTTCGACCTTTATGGTAAATGGGGATTGATGGCGATTTACATCTACTTCCAGATCCCGTTGGCAGTACTGCTGCTCTACCCTGCATTCGATGCCTTAAGTGACGATTGGCAAGCGGCCGCCGCACTACTTGGGGCAAAGACATCACAATACTGGATACGCATCGCATTACCCGTACTTTCTCCTGCTCTGTTGGGCACGTTTATCATCCTGATCGCAAATGCCATTGGTGCTTATGCCAGTGTGTATGCGTTAACTTCCGGTAACTACAACCTCATCACCATTCGCATTGCGAGCTTAGTCTCGGGCGATCTGTTCCTTGAGCCCAATCTCGCCGCCGCAATCTCGGTTATTTTGATGGCGATGCTGGCCTTTATCACTGTGATTAACCAATGGCTGATTACTAAGAGCTACGCAGGTAGAAGCTAATGCAAAACATTAATACTCGCTTCCACAAAACGGTGGTGTACTCCATTGTTGGTATTATGTTGGTCCCAATCATTGCGACCTTCGTTTATTCGCTCTCGTCCCGCTGGGGAGCGACCATTCTACCGGATGGATTTACGCTGGATTGGTACATCAAACTGTTGACTGACCCACGCTTCCTGCAAGCATTTGGTCGTTCTCTGTTTATTTGTATTTCTGCTCTGGCATTGAGCGTTGTTCTGATTCTGCCTGCGATTTTTGTGGTGTTTTACTACTTCCCAAAACTCGACAAGCTGATGAACATTCTAATCTTGCTTCCGTTTGCTGTACCGCCGGTGGTGTCGTCGGTTGGCCTTCTGCAACTTTATGCCAACAGCGATATTTCCTTAATTGGCACTCCGTGGATTCTGATTGGCACTTATTTCACGATCGCTTTACCTTTCATGTATCGAGCGATTTCAAACAGCTTTGAGGCCATCAATTTGCATGACTTGATGGACGCAGCGCATTTACTTGGCGCAAGCACAACCAAAGCGTTTTTGCTGATCATTTTGCCAAACTTGAAGAAAGGCTTAATGGCGTCGCTGTTTCTCTCTTTCTCCTTTCTGCTCGGTGAGTTTGTATTTGCCAATATTCTTGTTGGCACACGCTATGAAACCCTACAAATCTATTTGTACAACATGCGTCAGACAAGCGGACACTTTACATCTGCACTGGTCATGACCTATTTCCTGTTTATTTTCTTACTGACTTGGCTGGCAAGTCGTTTCAGTCGAGGCACTAAATCATGAGCTACGTAACCGCAAAAAACCTGACCAAACGTTTTGGTGACAATACGGTCTTTGAAGACATCCAATTCAGCATTGAACAGGGCGAGTTTATTACTCTGCTTGGCCCTAGTGGTTGTGGCAAATCCACTCTTCTTCGCAGCCTGGCAGGGCTTAACCCTGTTGATGGTGGCACCATTTCGGTTAACGGAGAGGACATCACCCACCAAGTACCGCAGGAGCGTGGCATTGGCATGGTGTTTCAGTCTTATGCTCTGTTTCCCAATATGACGGTTGAAGGCAACATTGCGTTTGGCCTGAAAATGAAAAGACTAGACGCTGACATCATTCAGTGTGAAGTGGCGAAAGTGATTGAGCTGGTTGACCTGAAAGGCAAAGAAAAACAGTACCCGCATCAACTTTCCGGCGGGCAACGTCAACGTGTCGCACTAGCACGCGCCTTGGTGGTGAAGCCGCGAATTTTACTCCTCGACGAACCTTTGTCAGCTCTGGATGCCAAAATCCGTAAGCACCTTCGTCAGCAAATTCGCGACATCCAGAAAGAAATGAACCTGACCACGATCTTCGTTACTCATGATCAGGAAGAAGCCATGATCATGTCTGATCGTATCTTCCTGATGAATAGAGGGGAAATCGTTCAGGCTGGTACACCTGAAGAGATTTACACGCAACCAGCCAACGAGTTTGTTGCCGGCTTTATGGGACACTACAACTTGGTGGAAGCCGACCACGCCAAACAGCTTTTTAATATCGATACGCAAAGCAAAGTGGCTATTCGCCCTGAATCTATATATGTCAGAGAGCAAGGCCGTCAGTATGGTAACCACATTTCCGCACCACAAAGCGGTATCATCAAAAATCACCAGTTGCTGGGTAATGTAATTCGCTATCAGGTGGAGGTTAACGAGTGCGAACTCACCGTTGATTTACTCAACCGTTCATCTGAGCGACTATTAGCAAATGGCAGCCAGTTAGAACTACTCTTTAATCTAAACGAAATTCAACCAGTGAGAGCTTAAGATGTCCAAACCTTTGTATGTTTTTGATATGGACGAAACCTTAATCAACGCAGACTGTGCAATGATTTGGAACGCATTTTTGGTCGAGAAGGGCATCGCGACTGAGCCCAACTTTATCGAAGAAGATCAACGCCTCATGAAGCTCTACGCAGAGGGAAAAATGGACATGGAAGACTACCTTGAGTTTTGCATGGCACCACTTTCCGACATGCCTATTGAGCAAGTAAAAATGTTAGTTGCAGAGTGCGTAGACAAACAGATTCTGCCCAAGCAGTTTAAGCAGTCCAAAACCTTGATCGAACAACTCTCCCGAGATGGCATTGATATGGTGATCATTTCCGCGAGCGTGACTTTCTTAGTCGAAGCGGTAGGCCAACGTCTTGGAATCCCAACATCATTGGGAATCGACTTGATTGAACAAAAAGGCACTTACAGCGCTGAAATTTCGGGCATACCTAGCTATCGAGAAGGCAAAGTCACCAGATTGCAACAATGGCTAGAAGCACAGCCAGAATTGTACTCAGAAATTCATTTTTATACGGATTCAATCAACGATTTACCGCTTTGTCAGCACGCTGACTACGCCTATTTAGTCAACCCATGCCCTCGCCTGCGAGAGCATGCGAATCAGCCAAACTGGACGGTATTAAGTTGGGATTAGATAAGCATATTTGGACGATCTATCACTTCTACCCAATCAAAAAGAGCAGCAGGAAAAGCTGCTCTTTTTGTTCACGCAAAATAGCCTAAGCATCCACTGGATGAATGCGTCATGAATTAAAACATGTCGTTAACAAAAGCAAGCGATTTATGCGGCTTTGCGCAGGAGAATTACCACCCATCATCATACACAACTGCGCTCACATAGATGAAAAACACAAACAACATACCGTTTATAAATCGAAATGTTATCAGAAACTTAGTTTTGGCACACACCAAACACATAACAACAACATATTCGTAATTATAAGTAACGATAATGAAATCATTGATTGAGGAATTAACATTTTAACAATCATTACAACAATGTTAACTTTAGCGCAGTTGGTCGCACTGGTGGTAAGCCTCTCACCAAGCTATTGTCAGTTTGATAAGGATGTTCGACCATCTCCATAATGAATAGACACCGAATTTGGTGCCCTTTTTCGCCCGCAAAGACGGTTCTTTGCGGGCTTTTTTCTGTCTGCGATTTATCAATAGACATAAAAAAGCCAGCTTTTATAAGCTGGCAAGATAGCAACAAGATCAGCGCCTACTGCTATCTAGCGCTGAACGTGTATCAGGAGTCATTCTTTATTTTGACAAGGGCCATTCAGAAACTATGACTTACTCGCTTCTGATTTTTGGCACGCAACCTTTACCAATTGTGCTTGCTCTTCTTTAATACGTTTAACGATTCGTGCATCTCGAGCATCGATATCGTCCATATTCATTTGCTGAACCTCTGCTATCGCTTCGTGCTTCATTGCAGAGAAGTCTTGACGCAAATCAGAGCTCCACTCCTCCTTGTCTAAAGTGTTAGCAGCAGCGATTGGTGATGACATTACAGCAATAAGACCAAGAGTAGAAAAAAATACGCTTTTCATAGCGAGCTCCTTGAGGATTAGCAGTTTATTTTAGGTACGCTCTATACATTGCACGTACGATGCCAACTTTTAAATCCTTAAATTTCAGCAACTTATTTTAAATCATATTTCATCACCGAAACCCTCATGGTAAATTTCGCACACTGCGTGTTAAATTAACCATGACTATATTTTCTTTTTATTCTATTCATTAAAGCTATAGCACAAATGGCGGTATCTCGTACTTTCATCACGATTGCATTTGAGACAAATAAAAAGAGCAGCCCGAAAGCTGCCCTTGAATTATGAAGAGATAAGTACTTTAGTTAGAAGCTTTAACGTGAGCTTCTGACGTATCATCCTGCTTTTTGAAACGAGCGAACAGACGCGAGAAAAAACGCTTAATCGCTCTGAATATATTCTTGATGTCCTCAAGCATCAGATACAAACAAGGCACCAATACTAACGTCAATATCGTCGCATAAAGGACTGCAAAGCCTAGCGCGACCGCCATCGGAATGACGAAGCGCGCCTGTAAACTCGTCTCGAACATAATAGGCAGAACACCAGCAAACGTCGTGATTGAAGTTAGAGTAATCGCGCGAAAACGTGCACACCCAGCCTCAACAACCGCTTGTTTAATATTCATCCCTTTTTCTCGAACCTGGTTTACGTAGTCCGTCATAACGAGAGAGTCATTGATGACCACACCCGCTGCGGCAATAAGACCAAAGGTGGACATCATACTGATGTCTAACCCGAGCCAGAAATGTCCCCAAATCGCGCCCGTCAAACTGAAAGGGATCACCGACATCACAATCAGCGGTTGCGTGTAACTCTTCAGTGGCACCGCAAGTAGGATGTAGACGATGATCATCCCGGCAATAAAGAAGAGAATCTGCTCATTACGCTGTGCAGCTTGCTCCTCGATGTCCCCACCTAGCTCAGTTTTAACGCTTGGGTGCTGGTTTTTCATATCGGGCATGATGCTTTCATCGATGATTTTCACCACTTCTTCTGGCTCAATCAACTCTTCATCAATGGAGCCATAGACGTAAACCGTCTGATAACCACCCTCACGACGAATAGTACTCACGCCCGGTTGCTCATTGATCTGCACCACATCACCCAGCATGACCTTTTTGCCTGCAGGCGTTGTTATCACGGCGTAGCGTAGCGATGAGAAAGCTTCACGCGTTAATTGCGGATAACGAACCATCACTTTGATTTCTTCGCCGTCACGGATCAATCGCTGTGCTTCACCACCATAGAAACTGCCACCCACTTGCTGAGCAATCATGGTGAGATCCAAACCGAGATCGTAGGCAACAGGCGCTAGCGAAAGAAGCACTTCTTTACTGCCTGAATCAATCGAAGATGAAATATCGTACAGACCTTCTTGTTGCTGCAAGCGGTCAATTAAGTAACGCCCCGCTTCATTTAGCTCATTGATATTCGAGCCAAACAACAGATACCCGAATTCGTCTCGATCACCACCACCCGCACTCTGTTCACGAATCTTGATACTCTTCATTCCCGGAATGGTTGGCATCGCTTCACGCCAACGACGCGCAAGTTCGAACGTATTGAAAGGACGTAAATCCTCGTCAACAAGCGGAACCAAAACTCGGCCTTCGGTACGGCTTCTGTTATAAGAAAGTACATCTCGAATCATTCCCTGACCGTGCTCTTCAATGGTCTGAGTTTCGACCTCCTGCATAACACGCTCAATGGTTTTAAGTGCATCAATGGTTTGCTCACTTGATACGGTATCATTCATTTCAATCGTGATCGCCGGATAATCGGTCGGTACTTTAGGGTTAGGAATGACGCGTACGTAATTTGAGTTTACTAGCGCTGCACTGATTGCCAGTAAGCCACAAAATATGGCGAAAACACTCCAACGCCAGTGGGTACACAGGGTGACAAAACGGCGATAAGTGCCATTAACAAAACCAAAGAAGCGCGTATTAAAGCGATCTCGCCATCCGCCAACCTTTATAGGTTTAAAATTGGTGTGTGCAAGGTGGGCAGGTAAGATCAACTTGGATTCAATCAGACTGAAGACTAAACATAAGATAACCACACCCGCGATGCCGTAGAAAAATGCACTATCGATTCCGCTAGAAAGCAAGAAAGGAGCAAATACAGCGATGGTCGTCAGAACGCCAAATGTCGCTGGCGTCGCAACGCGTTTAACACCACGGACTACGTTTTCGACACCTCCGCCCTTTTCCTCAATTTCACTGTAGGCGCTTTCCCCCATCACAATCGCATCATCGACGACGATCCCCAAAACCATGATGAAGGCAAACAGAGAGACAATATTCACTGTAATACCCAAGGCAGGCATTAACATCACCGCGCCCAGGAAACAGACAGGTAAACCGATCATCACCCACATAGCTAAGCGGAAGCGCAAGAAAATACTCAGCATAATGGCGACCAAAGCGGCACCCTGCAGCAAGTTTTTCAGCATCATGTCGAGACGCCCATTGAGGTAATAAGTCATGTCGACCAGTACCTTAAGCTGAACGTCACTTGGCAGTGTTTTGTTTTTTGCCTCGATGTATTTATGAACCGACTCAGCGACGGGAATAATATTCTGGTCGCGCGTCGCTTCTACGGACATGTAAATCGCGTTTTGTCCCGAATATTCAAAGTAACGCTCTTCTTCAGTAAAGCCATCTTTGATTGTCGCAATATCCTGCAGCAGAACTTTCGCCCCGTTAGCGCCTAACTTTACCGGAATATTTCTGAATTCATCACCGTGGTAATACTGGTTTTCAATACGTACTGCGATCATCCCAGAGTTGGTTTTAACTTCACCCGCTGAAAAGTTGGCAGAGTAACGTCGAATCGCGTCACTCACATCACTCAACGTGAGGTCGTACTTACGAAGCACAAGCGGATCGACTTCAATCGCGATCTCTTCTTCAGGCGCACTCACATACACCAACATGACGTTCTTCAGTTGCAGAAGCTCATCTTCAATTTGCTTGGCGATGGGCTTTAACTCTTCGAGGGGCCTGTCACCAACGAGCCCCATCTCAATCACGTCCTGACGCCACTCAACTTGATATACATTAATTGGCTCCATACCCGCAGGTAAATTGGACAAGGTATCAATCCGTTGATTCACATCATCAAGCACACGTTTGATGTCAGCATTTACATCCACTTCAATAGAGACATAAGCACTGCCTCGACTCGCTCGGGATACGACTTTCTTAATGCCCGTAACGTCTTTTATCGACTCTTCTACTTTGACGAGAATGCTCTCCTCTATTTCCTGAGGAGAGGCGCCAGGATAGGTTGCGCGCACATCAATGTAGTTAACTTCGATGTTAGGGAACATCTGTCTCTGAATGAATAGATAGCTCACGATGCCCATGACAATGATAAACACCATCAGCAGGTTCGCGGCCACAGGGTTATTGGCAAAATAGGCAATTATGCCCTTTTGATTGGTCTCTTCCATGACAAACTCCTACTTATTGTACGACGGTTTCGGAGTCGTCATTCTTTTTTGCGATTTGCACCGCCATGCCTTTTTGCGGGTACTCAGGCAGAGTTAACACCAGCTTATCGCTCTGTTCCAGACCGTCACCGACCAACATAAACTCGCCTTCCGCTCTCAGTACGGTAACAGTTCGAGGCTGGAGTTGGCTGTCATCATTGACAACCCAGACGGTGCGGTTTTTAACCAATTCTTGAGGTAAGCGATAAATGTGTTTGAGTTCTTTACCGGTAAAGCTGACTTCAACATAAGAACCAAATTTGATTGGTGGTTGCTTATTATCAATCCCGTATGGGTCCTCAACCTGAATCACCATATTGATCATTCGGGTTGCGCTGTCGATCATACCTAAGTCACGAACCACTTTGCCTTCACGCGTCGTCGACAAAATACCTTGCTGAGTGACAGTGGCACGGAGTTCATTGATGGACTCTGGCAAGAATGCACTGTCAAATCCAGCAATCGGCACATGTATTTCTGCTACCTCAATATTGTTGAGCGTAGCAATACGAGAGCCGGATGTAACGAACTGGCCGACGCCGATATCTCGCTCAACCACTAGCGCATCGTAGGGTGCAATGACTTTGCAGTTTTCCAGATCACGCTTAGCACGTTTCAAAGACGCTTGTGCCGATTTCACCTGCGCCTCTGCGCTTAGTACATGCGGTTTACGTAAATATAAGTCCGTTACTTGTTTATCACTCAGTTGCTTAGCCTGACGCTTGGCGACTTCTGCTTTCGCCTTCTCCTCGATCAATGTTGCACGAGCACTGGCCAGAGCAGCCTCAGCTTGAAGCACTGCCGCCTCGTAGTTATCGCTTTCAATCGTGAACAAGATTTCACCGCGCTTTACGATACCGCCAGTGACAAAGTTAGGGTGCCAACTGATGACTTCACCGCTCACTTGAGCAGAGAGGTGAGTTTTCTCAAACGGCACCAATTCGCCATGGCTGGTAATCACCACTTTGTGGTCGGTAGGAAAAAGTGAAGATGCCTGAACCGTCGGCTCAGCAATGGTTTCTTTCGTCGACTCTTTTTCTGGAGCCGTTGCGGCTATTGCGGCATAACCTGCGTACGAGCCACCAGCAACAACGAAGGGTAAAAGCCAACGCAACATGGGTTTTGATAACATCCAAAAAATCCTTTTTTATTGTTTTTGTCACCGTTTAGCGCTTGATACGACCTACAGGTGTCACGTACTGTCAGCCAACTCAAGTTCCTATGAGTAAACGGTGAGGTAGTTATACCAATCTAAATAACGATTTGATCATCTCGTTATCCGGATTAGTTTTGCATCTGAAATAGACTATTCTGTTCATCTCCAAGTAAAGGTAAGCACTGAAGAACCACCGAAACCTGGACTTCATAAGAGAACAACACTCACAAAGGCTTGAGACCGTAATCCACGGCAAATTATCCTTTAAAAGCTCATAAAATTAACAAAATTTTAACTCACTTCGCAAGTTGTGTACCCTTACTCACACATCCCATACGCAAGCTGCATGCCAGATATATAACTATTAAAAATCAATTAGTTATTCATGCTCGTGCAATTACCCTAGTCATGTATAGGTGAGAAATACCAGATATTAGTGAATCCAACCAATTAGAGTAAAAACATTAATTAAATAAATGATTTTGTGCGTCTAAAAAAGCGAGCCAACACAAACTTCTGAGAGAAAAAATCAACTCAAATCACAACCTAAGCAAGACATTAAGCGCCAGCAGCTAAAATTCTCCTGTCTAATGTGCGTGATTGTGTATTCAGCCCTGCACGTTGAAACTATTTGTGTATATACTCAGCGTAAGTAACGTTTTGTATTACAAGGATATGTTCATTGTCTCATATATTTACTAAGCTCATTTTCACCTGCATGTTTACTTTTCTGTCGGCCTGTTCTGCAATTGAGTACAGAGACCCTAGTGAAAAGTCCACTACGTTTCAGTACGGTTACCAATCGGATTCAGCGTTGGCGCACTACTTTGAGGCTTACGAAAAGGATCCGAAAACGGAGACTGGTTTTTATCCTCTTAACCAAGGTCACGATGCGCTTCTTGCACGTATCTCGCTGATTGAATCGGCTCAGAAAAGCCTGGATCTTCAGTACTATATCTATCGAGGAGATGAGACCAGTAATTTCATTACATGGCGACTGTACGAAGCAGCAAAACGAGGGGTTCGAATTCGCTTGTTGCTTGATGACATGCAAAAGCGGAACGATAAAATGATGGCCGCAATGAACGCCCATCCAAACATCGAAATCCGATTGTTTAATCCTCACCAATATCGCTCGGCAAGGCTATTCGGGTTTGCGACAGACTTCGATCGCCTGAACCGCCGAATGCACAATAAATCGCTTGTCGCTGACAGTGTTGCGGCGGTAGTAGGTGGTCGAAATATCGGCAATGAATATTTCTCATTCGAATCTGAAGTCTCATTCGGTGACTTCGACTTGCTGCTTTACGGAGAAGCAGTTCAACAAACGGCAGACCAATTTGATCTCTACTGGAACAGTGTATATTCCATGCCGATGGAGTGGGTTTTCCCTGGGTCTGAACAAATCACCGAGGCTGCAATCCAAACACAAGTCGAAAAGCTGCAACTGACTGATAAATTTACTAAAGGTCGTTATAACTTCAATATGCTCGACATGTATCAAGAGTTGAAGAAAGGCCAACTGACGCTTTATTGGGGTGAAGGAGACATCTGGTTTGACTTACCAGATAAAGTGGCGACGCATGAAAGCCAGCTGGTTGGTAACTTGTCCGAGCTACTCAAAAGTGTGGACCACTCGTTCGTGCTCATCTCCCCATATTTTGTGCCAACCGAAACAGGAACAAAAGCGCTGACCAACGCCGCGAAACGAGGTGTGGATATTACGATCGTCACCAACAGCCTCGCTTCTAACGATGTCTTTGCAGTGCATGGCTGGTATTCAAAGTACCGCGAAGATCTGCTCGCTTCAGGTATCAAACTGTGGGAAGTCAAATCCAGTGCCAAACTTAAGAGCAAATGGAGCTTAACGGGTAGTAGCCGCGCGAGTTTGCATGCCAAAGCGATGCTAATCGATAAAGAGACGCTTTTTGTCGGCTCAATGAACTGGGATCCACGCTCGGCAAAACTCAACACCGAAATGGCCGCTGTGATTAAACAACCAGAATATGTTCAAGACTTTCTGGCAACCTTGCCTGAAATACTCAATAACAACGCTTACCGAGTGACGCTCCGCGACGGTGATATTGTCTGGACTGATAATAAAACAGGGCAGGAATATAACTCAGAACCTGAAGCAAGTATGTGGCGAAGAATGGGCTCTTGGTTCTCAGGTATTTTACCTATCGAAGATCAACTTTAATTTGCTTCGATCTTAAAACAGCGCCCTTAGTCGGCGCTGTTTTATTATTTAATCCAAAGGATAGACGACTTTAAACCGCTCTAAAACCAACAGCCGTTGCTCATGCCATTCAATGCTTAACTCATCACATTCGGCTTGGAAGAAGCGGGCATGAGCCTCGCGCCACCATTGTAGTGTTCTATCCCCTTCACCTTCAGCTCTCGCAAAGTCCTCTCCTACCTCGCTGTATGGGCTGGTAGAAACTTCGGTAATTTCAATCACACAAACGGGTTCACCATCCCAATTCGTCACAACCTGAAGGTGCCCAACTTGAGGCATGGCTTCTCCGTGTTCGCTATACCAAACTTCCATGCTGCAAGACGCTGTTTTTTGCCCTGTTCGAACCAGCTCCGCGCATAGGTTCGCGTTGTATTCATCAGCACAGTAATAATCTGCACTCATTGACGGAATGGCTTCTCGTTGCCGAGAATTAAGTAATACTAAGTACTGATCGAGGTAACTTTTAGCTTTGACGTCCATAACAAATGCCCTAACAATCAATGAGGTGGAAGAAGCTTAATGGCTCATCGAGCAAAGAACAATATTCTAGAATCTAAAAGATGAGCTGTGCTCTGCTGTCAAAGAGTACAGTTGAACTGCAAAGGCAACGGAAAGTAAGGTAAATATTTCTTTTGTGAGAATTTTGCTAAACGTTTGTGCTATTTGCTATTGTTGCATGGTCTATCTGTATCCCTAAAGCAAAAGGACGTTTTATGCGCTTATTCATCGGTATTTTTTTCACACTGATTCTGTCACTGCCAACCTTGGCATCTGAAGAAAAATATTCAGAATCTGACTTGTTAGATAGACCGCTTATGGAGCGCTATATTTTAGACGAGCTTAAATCGCTACGTCAGGACTTCCAAAACTTGGAAAAACGCACGATTACTGAAATCACCGACCGTGAACTTAGCGTCGCTGATAAATCGTTAAACTACGCCAATGTCACCGTGACGTACTTCTTTTACATCATCGCAGGTGTTGCATCGCTGATCGCTTTCGTCGGTTGGCAGTCGCTGCGTGAATTTAAACACAACACCAAAGAGATGGCCGATAAGCGATTGGATAAGATCGCAAGCGAATATGAGAAAAAGTTTGTCGCACTGGAAAGAGACTTAAAACGCAAGACTCGCATCATCAGTGAGAACAACAAAGAAATCGAGAAAATCAACGAAATCCATAACTTATGGCTGCGCGCACAAAGCTCTCAAACACCTGAGCAGCGAATTGAAATTTATGATGAAATTCTGGTTATTCGCCCTGGTGATTTGGAAGCACTCACTTACAAAGCAGACGCCGCTATGGAAATTAATGAATACCATTGGGCACTGAGTATTTGTAATCGCGTTTTAGAAGTGGACTACACGAATGGCCCGGCACTTTATCAACGCGCTTGTGCCTATTCACGATTAGGTGTTGAAGAACAAGCGATTGAAGATTTAGAGCGTGCCATTGAGTACAGCCCTTCGATTCGTGACCTGTTAGCTGAAGAGCGCGATCTTGAATTGCTACACGGCAACGAACGATTTGAGAAGCTGTTGCAGCTCCATCACGAGTAACGGAATAAACGACATGAGCCGTCACTTTAATCTAGAAGATGCCAGCCAGGTATTGGTTGGCGCTTTTGCTCTTGCAGTACCAATTTCTTTTTCCGAAGAAGCATGGCGCTTGGGTGAAAGCTTGCCGATGGCAAACCTGCTCATGTTGTTAAGCCTCTCAGTTATTTTTCTGAGTTTTTTCGCCTATCAGAGTGTATTCCAAAGCCGAATCCGCCATCGCGTATCCATCTTTATTTTCCGCGTTATCATCGCTTACACCATTGCGGCAGTTGTGGTTGCACTGGTATTACTTTGTCTCGATAAACTTCCGCTCCTGACAGAGCCTTTGGTGGCGATAAAACGTATTATCGTCATCACGATGCCAGCATCTATGGGCGCGATTGTCGTCGACAGCTTCGATAAAGAGTAAGCCTAACTTCACTCATCCAACGTTAGGTTAGAGCCTGAATGATCTTTTCCTAACACATCTTCTGGGTTACGTAAGGCGCACGTTTCAAGCGATAGACAACCACATCCAATACAACCACCCAAATCATTCTGTAGTGCTTTCAACTGCTGAATTTTTTGCTCTAACTGCTCATGCCATTGGCTCGCCATTCTCTCCCATTGCGCTTTGTTCGGCGCTTGATGTTTTGGCAGGTTATCCAGCGCTTGTTTGATTTCTTCTAAAGACAAGCCTACCTGCTGCGCAGCCTTAATCACGGCAACACGGCGTAACACACTTCGATGATAGCGACGTTGATTTCCCTGATTTCGCCAGCTCGAAATTAATCCTTTTTGTTCATAAAAATGCAGTGCCGACACTTTCACTCCAGAACGTTTCGCTACTTCACCTACGCTGATTTCCATCCCTGACTCCCATTCCAATGATTTTTCAAAAAACACTTTACCTCAAGTTTACTTGAGGTTTTAGAGTGAGACCAAATCAATTATCGAGGCACAAATATGAAAAACAAAACTCAGCCTTATTTAATCGGAAGGTTCTTCGACAGCATATCGTCAGGCTTATTTATGATGGCACTTCCTTGGGTAATGCTGGCTTCGCCAGGTATGGGAACATTTGTCGCGTTAGTATCGCTTAGCTGTACCGCAGTCTCTTTCTTGGTCACACCGTTCTTTTCCACTTTGACTGACCGCCATTCACGTAAAACACTGCTGATTGTGAATCAATGGGTACAAGCGGGAATGGCTCTGGTGGTATTCGCCGCGTACTGGCTTGAGCTAGAGTCCCACTGGCTATTAGCTTTTGCGCAGTTGGTGTACTGGGTTTCCAGTAATGTTGCCTGGGCAACCAACAACGCATTTACTCAAGAAAACTACCAGCAACATGAATACGCCAAGATTTCTGGTCAGCAGGAAATCGTTATGCAATCCACAACTCTCGGTGCAGGTGCACTTGGCGTGGTGTTATTAGAAAAGTGGGGAATGATGGAGTTCGCACTGTTTGCGGCAACGGCGTCATCGTTGGCTGCCATCTTCTATATACTAACGCCTTACACTCGCCGATTACGTGAGTCACACTCAGTTTCTTTCATGAACCAACTAAAAGAGAGTAAGCACATCTTTAGCCGTGAGCCTTACTTTTTCGGGTTCATTTTACTTTCTTGCCTCTCTTACCCGGTGTTGACGTACTTAAGCAAATTAGTCCCGATTTGGTTCTCAGAGCAGGACATTACTGGTGATTGGTTTGCAGGCTTTAACATCAGCTTTGGCTTGGGATCCCTGTTTACCGGATTGATTGTTACGAAGGTACTTAAACGCCTTCCACACGCCCATATTATCTTCGCATCAATGACGATTCTTTCTCTTACCCTGATTGGCATGAGTTTCTCATTACATCCAATGGGTATATTGATGCTGATAGCTTTATTTGGTGTATTTAACGCATTAAACCGAATTGCGAGAATTAACTGGATGCATCACACGGTATCCATTCATCAGCGTGGCCGAGTGGATGGAGGAATCAGCATGTTCAGTACTACGGTGCAATCACTCAGCTATGTCGTCATTGCCATGCTGAGTCACTATGACATGACACGCTACGGCTTTATCTTCGCTGCCGTTGTTATGATGGTGGCAGTGGGAGCGATGTGGGCACTGCAAAAGAATATTGATGACAACAACGAGTTAGCCCTCCAAACGGTAATGAAATGAGCCGCACTAAGGTTGGAAAATAAAAAAGGATGACAGCCAACACTGTCATCCTTTTTGTTGTTAACGCTTAAACTAGCAAAACCTTAGAACCAAGTTTCCATCTGCAAAGCAAATACGGTTTCACCACCACGTCCCATAGTGCTTGCACTGTCATCCACGCTCACAGAGTAATTATTAAGATCATCACTCCAGTCAACATAGCTCACCGCAAAGCGTAACTCTGGACGGTCGAAGAAACCGGCTGCTGTTGCCAGCTTCAACGTTGGTGCTACTGTCGCTTTGTAGAATCCGCCACTCGCTTGTTCAACACTGTTGTCTAGGTCCATGTACTGGTAGGTTCCCTCGTAAACCATTTCAAAGTTTTCTGTTAACTCTTGAGCCAAACGAACGTTCAATGAAGCCCACATAAACTCATCATTGGTTTTCACACGATCCTGGCTGTACTCCGCCATCAGCGCTGGCGCAATTCTCCAGTTATCTGCAAAGCGAGTCACGCCATATGAAAACGCTCGAACCGCCTGAGCATCGTCATTCAAGTCACCATTTGAACCAATACCTTTTAGCTCAGCACCTAACCCCTGACCAATCGAAAAGCCTGTTTTAGAAAAGCCATCATTCACACCGTAAAAACTGTCGGCATGGTAAGCAAACAGAGCATGAACACCACTTTCTGCACGCTTAGTTGGTGACGTGTTGCTAGATGTTCTATCTTCGTTGTCAGACGACACCATACCACTCAACATCACCTGGATATTGCCAATGCGGTTATTGGTAGTCGCAATGTAGTTCTCGATATCAGTACTTGAGCTGTCGATTTCACCGAAGTCACGACCATAAATAGAGAAGTTCGATTTCCACTCATCCGTGATCTGAACATCGTAAACACCTGCACCAGTACCGGCTAGGAATACAATATCTGAATCGAAAAAGTGAATATCAAAGTTATCACGGTCGAATCGCTTACCCGCCCAAACTGTCGCATTATCAAATGCGCCGCTGAAAGAAGGTAAGTTTTTCAGCTCTGCATACACCTGACGAACATTCAACTTACTGTCGTCAGCCGTCCAATCATTGCTGCTTTCAACACTGTCCGCCAACATGATATGGAATCGAGCGCTCGAACCATCATCCATATAACGGTTGTGGATCAAGTTTGCTTCTAAGTAGTTATCATCCTCCAAGCCCAATCGACCAACCGGAGCACCTATCGCACCAGCCGCAGTCATGTAAGGTCCTGTTCCCGTTGCACCGTTAAGATCATCATTGATCAAAAGACCTGCACGCGCATATCCATGGAACTCAAATTGCGATGCTGTGTCGTCGGCTTTGTTCGCAACTTGCTCCGTTTGCTCTAATCTGGATTCCAACTCGCTAATTCGAGCTTCTAAGGCATCCATACCTTCATTTGCATAGGCAGATGTTGTAGGTAGCAGAGCGGTTGCGATACTTAGTGCCAATACATTCGCTTTCATTATTTATTTCTCCAACATTAAATTGATTATTTCGAGATCAGGCAAACGTTCCCGACAAAATCGATTAAATGTGGAATTAAACCCAATAATAAAGACTAATATCCTGTTATCCGTTAGCCTAATTATCAGTCAACGCCATAAATAATTCGTAAATCACTATATAAAACAAATCGGGAACGATCCCGATAATTAATAAAAAATATTAACGCCATCACGAATTATTGAGTAAGCACTTGGTACTGATCACAGATTTGGGCCACTGCGAGGATCTGTTTATCTATGTCTGTCCAGCTCTGTTCGAACCAGCATGTTTACAACAACTTTCAAGTTTATGATCTCGATTAGAAAACAATCAGCACCAGCATGAAATAAGTCACATAAAAAACAAGGCTTTTGAGTCATGCTATATAAAGCCAAGTGAATTGTTTTTGTATGAATGGGCTGACTTCTGCCAACAAGATACTTTAAAAATGGTCAGCAACTTCTAATATCGTAATAACCTCTTAATCTGCTTCCCTCAGTAAGGCGGTTGTATGCATAAAGTCATCCGGAAAATGACATGGAAGACGAATAGGCGGTAAACCCGCCCTACTCCAATGCAGTTCGTGACCTAATAACAGGTTTATCTGGAAACTGTGGTTTCCGCACGTCAGCAAGGAGGCTTTATGCCTATCAATAACATCCGCAACATCGCTTTTGTTGGTCAGACTGGAACCGGCAAAACGACCCTCGTCGAAAAGCTGCTCTTCACCTGTGACGCGACGCATCACTTAGGAAGCGTAGAAAAAGGCGATACCGTTACCGACTTCGACCCCCAATCTATTCAATATCAACATAGTATCGAAGCAACCCCTGTCGCGTTACGCTGGAATGATCATCGCCTGAATATTATCGACACTCCGGGACAGAGTGAATTACTCGGCAGAACGCTCAGTGTTTTTCCGGCCGTTGAAACCTCTGCACTTATTGTCGACCCACAAACACCACTCAACCAAACCTCTGATCGCTTATTTACCTTCGCTCAAGAACAACAGAAGTGTCAGATGATCATCATTAACAAGCTCGACAACCAAGGTAACCAGCTACAAATATTGATGGATAATATCGTTGAGCACTTTGGCGATAAATGTTTACCGATAAACCTGCCTTCGGCAGATGGCCAGTCCGTTATCGATTGTTATTTTGAGCCTGAACTGGAGCGAGAAACCCAGTTGGCCAAAGTGACAGAAGCACATGAAACCTTAATTGACCAGGTTATCGAAGTTGATGAAGAGTTAATGGAACTCTACTTGGAACAAGGCTCAGAACTCACTGCAGAACAACTGCATGACCCATTTGAAGAGGCGCTGAGAACTGGTCACGTGATCCCTATCTGCTTTGTTTCTGCACAGACGGGAGCGGGTGTCGAGCTACTACTTCGCACCCTGGCTGAAATTATGCCGATGCCAAACGAAGGTAATCCGCCACTGCTTGAAAAAAACGGCAAGAAAATCAAAGTTAATTGTGAGTCTCTGGAACATACCGTGGCGCATGTTTATAAGGTGAGTGTCGACCCATATATGGGCAAACTGGCTTACCTTCGCGTTTACCAAGGTGAAATTAACGCTGGCAGTCAGCTTTACATCGGTGAGAGTAATAAAGCGTTCAAGGTTGGGCACTTGTACCAACTGCAAGGCAAAGAGCGGACAGAGATTCCACGTGCGATTGCGGGTGACTTCTGTGTATTAGCTAAAGTCGATGATCTTGAATTTGACTCTATCGTTCATGACTCCCATGACGAAGACGGCGTTGAGCTAAAAACACTCAATTTTCCAGACTCCATGTACTCTCTGTGCTTAAAACCACTAAAACGCGGAGACGAACAAAAACTGGGCGACGTACTTAACAAAATCGCCAGTGAAGACCCTTCGTTACGCATCGAACATCGAGCAAGAACCAACGAGACTATCATCAGTGGACAGGGCGAATTCCATCTCAAAGTTGCGCTGGAGAAAATGGCTAACGTATACAAGCTAGATGTCGAAACATGCCAACCAAGTGTCGAGTACTTCGAGACCATTACCAAACCAGCTGAAGGCCACTATAGACATAAGAAACAAAGTGGAGGCGCAGGTCAGTTTGGCGAAGTGCAGTTGAGAGTTCGTCCTCTGGAGCGTGGAGCTGGGTTCAAGTTCATCAATAAAGTGGTTGGCGGCGCGATTCCTACTGCCCTTATTCCTGCCGTAGAAAAAGGAATACTGCAAGCGCTCGAGGAAGGTGCTATCTCCGGAAACCCGATCAAAGATCTTGAAGTGACCGTCTATGATGGCAAATACCATTCTGTTGACTCTAAAGAGATAGCCTTTGTCATTGCGGGTAAAAAGGCGTTTTTGGATGCAGTTAATAATGCCGACCCGATTGTTCTTGAGCCAATCATTCAGATGGAATTACACATTCCAACCATTAACGTTGGGGATGTATCAGGTGATTTGTCTGGTAACCGAGGATTAATTGAAGGCACTGAGCCTGTGGATAATAACTTCACTCTGATCAGAGCGAAATCTCCAGTGAATGAGCTGCAAGACTACGCCCGAAGATTACGTGCGATTACCGGAGGTGAAGGCAGTTTCAGCATGACGTTGA
The DNA here is from genome assembly GCF_003443775.1 of Vibrio sp. dhg. Taxonomy (NCBI): domain Bacteria; kingdom Pseudomonadati; phylum Pseudomonadota; class Gammaproteobacteria; order Vibrionales; family Vibrionaceae; genus Vibrio; species Vibrio sp. dhg. The sequence continues at coordinate 970,770 of NZ_CP028944.1, forward strand.
GTCACTACGAACCCGCGCCACCAGCGGTGCAGAAACAAGTCTGTCAAAGCAGTACCCAGCAGAACTAATTGCTGAGTAAAAAGCCGTAAATAAAAGCGCCCTCATGTCGAGGGCGCATTTTTTATTTGTATTCGGAGCTATTTATCGAGCGACAATCCAATTTGACTGATTTTACTTTCGAACTCTTCGACACTTTCCGCTTTGTAAGTCGGTGAACCGTTAAAGTAACGTGGTTTCTCTGGCAGCATCGCATTTTTCAGCTCTATTTCTTGATCAAGATTGTCATGATAAACCGTCACGCGATGTGGAATATCCTGCTTCATTACAGCCATATTGGTTCTCCTTTATTAACACGAATTTTAAGCGTAGACCGAAATCCACAGACCAACAAAACCCTAGAGCAAAATTTAGACAACCACGACAACTTTTATGCAATTAAGCGCACTAGATATAACTCAGCATTAGAAGAGGAACAGACAAGTTTAAACTCGCTTTATCCGATTGGATTTTTGTTTTAATGCTCCGATGACGAGTGTGGCTCTGAAATTTGATACAAGCGACGCTGAGATTCAGAACACGAGGTTTCACAGTTACACACTTTATCGACACCAACATTATTCAGGCCACCACAGCTGCCTTGAATGCGCTTGTTGTGGAAAATCACACCAAGCGACATCAATAAAATAATTAGGAGAAAACCAACAAAGGTAAATACCCAGACCATGCTAACCAACCTTGTTATCTGAAGCCTTTAAACTAAGTATAGCGGGGCTGGATTTCAGTGCTAACAACTCGCGAGGCGGTTTCGGGCGGCTCAAGATTGACGGTTTGGATTGTTTACCACCACAACCACATGATCCACAACCATCTTTTTTGTTGTGATTGGCCGAAGGTCGACCTTGAGACGCGTCGGTCAGCGGTGTTCTGGCAACGCCCAAAACGTCTTCTATAGAGCTACGGGTAGACAACCGAAATACCTGCTTTCCATTACGCAGTAATTTTTCCAGCGCTCGTTCACCAATATTACGAACCAGCACTGCATCGACGTTGTACTGATCCAATGACTGGATCATCTGAGATTTTGCTTTACAGCCAGACTGTGGCATCGCAGCAATATTAGCTAAATTTTGCAGCATTCCGTCTTCATCGGAATAAATAGCGATATAGGGCGCTTTGACAAAGTGGTTGGCTACGCGCTCACCATCATTAGGAACAGCATAAATCATAAGTTCGACTCCTCATTGGGAAAAACCAGTGCATGACCTTCAACTAAACTTTTTGCGACTTTAAATCGTGCTCTTTTTACCGTGTTGCCAAAAGTTTGTCTCGAAATACCCATTTGATCGGCGGCTTGCTGTTGACTTAACCCTTCTAAATCAGCGAGACGCAGTGCTTCGAGTTCTTCGGGCAGTATGTTGACTTGTTCCAATTGCTGAAACGGCACACCATTTGGCTTGAAACAGTGATGGGCAGCTCGCCCGCATATTTTCCGTTCTATTTTTGGCCTAGCCATCGCCATTCCTCTTAATTCTCAACAAACCCAATAACTCCAAGAAACAGGTTATTGGCATACACGTTACGCCCGTTTATGGCATACGCCAACAATATTATTGGCATATGCCATAAAGCTAAGTTTGCAAAAATCGTAGTTAAAGAAAAAACAGGAAGCGTCTTATAAGGAGAAACAGTCTAAATTAGTGACACTTTTGATACTTGTGCAAAATAAATACGCAATAAACCCGTAAGGCGCAATAGCTTTACACTGCTCTGATTGTTCTGACATTTTCATGCCAGTAACTGATTCTTATTGACACAACGATATCATTCCCTTGCTTTGTTATGACGTAAATTTCATAAGTGGGGCTAACATTAACGGCATACATAATCTTTATTGAAAGAGGGATAAAATGAAAAAGACAATGTTGGCAGTAACGAGTGCGGTTATTATTCTTGCGGGCTGTCAAGACGAAAAACCAGCAGAAATGACTGCGGTAGAAACGCCTCAAGTAGAAGAAGTGCAAGTCGCTGAAGCAACTGACGCAATGCCAGCGCCAGAAGAGCAAGCAGTAGAAGAACAAGGCATTTCAGCAGAAACATTTGTCGACACTCAACACAATGCAAGCAACGCTCTTGATTGGAATGGCACTTACCAAGGTACACTTCCATGTGCAGACTGCTCTGGTATTGATATCACTATCACTCTAAATCAAGACGGTACTTACCTGCTTGAGCAAAGCTACCAAGGCAAAGAAGATGGCCAATTCAAGTCAGAAGGTCAATTCAGCTGGGATGAAAGTGGCAGCACGGTAACGTTAACCAACGAAGACGCACCGAACCAGTACTTTGTCGGCGAGAACGTATTAATGAAGCTAGACATGAACGGTGAAAAAGTAACAGGCGAACTTGCTAATAATTACAACCTAATCAAACAGCAATAAGCGCTATTATGTTGTGAAAAAGTACTCAAACCGAGCAGACTCCTGCTCGGTTTTTTCATATCAGCTCAAGCAAAATGCCCCGCGATCCGCTTAAATTGTAGGTTGGAATAAAAGGCCTCTCTGTATCTACATGCACTGCTGCTTCAACCAGTTGGTTAACTTGATGATCTCGGCTTGCTTAGCGCGGCCTTTCTTATGAACAAAGTAAAAGCTATCGCCAGTATCTAAACCGTGAGATGGGATATAAACCAAGTCATGTGCGATATCTCGTTCGTTAAGCATAAAGTCGTTTGCAAATGCGATACCTTGGTCATAACGCGCAGCCTCTATCGCTAATAGCATATGGCTAAAATGCTGCATATCGACATTACCTGGCAAAGTAAATCCGCCCGCCTTACACCACTCAGACCAATCCTTTCCACGCTCGCGATAGACAGAGTCGGTGGAGAGAAGTGGATACTGCCAAAACGCTTCCGGCATCGGCATTTCTTGCATCTCTTTCCATAATTTATGGCTACAAACCGGATATAAAATGTCCTTATATAAGTGAACAGAGACATAATTTCGCTTTGGCTTTTGCACCGTGATGAAACAATCTCCAACACTCTCGGTTTGCTCTGGGTCTCCCGCCATCATATTAAGCGTAAGTTCAATCTCGGGATGTAAGCGTTTAAAATCAGACAAACGTGGAATCAGCCATTTTACCGCTAGCGAGCTATAAATCGCCAAACGAATGCTGCCCTTCTCACCTTCACGAACCTTCTGGCTCGCCATCGCGATGGCAGTAATTGCAGGGCTGATGTCTTCCAGATATTGCGTGCCAGTATCAGACAAAGAGAGCTTCCTGCCTTGGCGAATGAACAACGACTCACCGAGGTAATCCTCGAGTAAACGGATCTGGTGACTCACAGCACTTTGCGTCACATTGAGCTCTTCAGCAGCAAGCGAAAAGCTTAAATTTCGCGCCACAGATTCGAAGCAGTGAACCGCTCTAAGCGGGGGTAATTTCATTATCTAAAAATCTCATACTTAAACTAATAAATATCACTTCACTTCATCCTATGACATCACCTACTCTTGCGCAAAGAATGAGGAGATAAAAAAGTGAAAGTTACATCTGTCGGAGCAGCAATGCTGCTATTAATTGTTGGAAACCTTATTGCGGTAATTTCAGACGCTTTGATTAAAAGTGTCGGTAATGATGTGCCCGTTTTTCAGTTTGTGCTATTCCGACAAGTTTCCGCTGTACTGTTTCTGCTGCCTTTTTGTTTACTGAGTCGACCAACTCATTTTATGGAAGGGTTTAAATGGCATGCCATTCGTGCACATGTATGGTTACTGGGCGCGATATTCATGGTCTTTGCAATTTCATCTTTGCCGCTGGCGACTGCAAACGCGATTTTCTATGCCGCTCCATTAATGATGTTGCCTATTGCCGCACTGTTTTTCAAAGAGCAGCTTTCGAAACAATCTGTCGCTGCTGCCATCATGGGCTTTTTAGGCGTGTTAGTCATCATTCGCCCGGATCAAATCGATTGGGCGGCGATTTCAGCATTTGTTGTGGCGATGAGTATTGCGGTCAATAACTTATTGATTCGAAAAATACCTAGAGAACAGTCCGTGATGCACACTTTGCTTATGACGAATTTAGCGGGTATTCCTGTTGCACTGTTACTTGTTTTTATTGAAGGGAAACCTTGGGATTGGAGTGCTTTCCCCGTCGCCGCAGGTTCCAGCTTATTTATCATGATATATGCAGCGACATGTGTACTCGCGTACCGTTCAATAGAAAGCAATAAGATTGCCAGTGCGGAATACAGTGGCTTGATTGGCGCAGCCGTTATTGGCTTTATTTGGTTTGATGAATTGCCGGACATATTCATGGCTATTGGCACGGTCATGATAATAGTACCGTTGATTTGGCTGTCGAAGCGCGAACGTCGTATTCGAAAACAACAAGCTCAAATTCAAGTCAATCAGGAGCAACAGGCGCAGGTTACCTGATACCAGATAGACAAAAACCCCGTTGTCCAAAAGACAAAGGGGTTTTTATTTATGTGTAGCCTAACGCCCAATTACTGTGGCAGAACGACATTACCGTCTTGGATTGGGAAGCTTTTCGTCGCTGGCTTACTTGCTAGACGAACTGTTGTTGGTGCACCTGCGACTTCATAGGTGACATCATAACCAACCACTTTTTCTGACGTGGTATATTCGGTGTGACATTGCTGCTTCGTCGTCGTTACCACATCGCCCTTTTGCACATTTTCTTGGATCTTACGACCTGTTAATGCACCAGCAATTGTCCCTGCTGCCGTAGCAATGATCTTACCAGAACCACCACCAATCTGGTTGCCAAGCGCAGCACCAGCCGCAGCGCCACCAACAGTACCAAGAATTTTATTGTCATCTGTCGGTGCAACTTGCTGTGTTACCACCACATCTTTACACACTTGATGAGGGTTCTTGACTGTTTCTGTCACTGCTTCAATCAAAGTGATGTTAGCTTGAGTCGGAGCTGGCGGCGTTTTCTCCTTACAGCCTGCTAATACAGCAACAACCACGGCCGCAATTGCAATAGATTTAGTATTCATGGTTTACATCCCAGCATAGTTTATTCTATGTCCGGTATAGTAAGTCGGAAGCACAAATACACATCAAGCGAACATGAGCGCCCTGTCATTAGAACGTTAAAAACAGCGTTTTTTAAAAATGGCGTTAAGAAATAACTAACGGCATGTCAATTGAGCCGACATTGCATCAACGACACCTATCACTGATGCAATCTTATTAAGCGAAACTGATTGATACTGAGGTTCAGGCTAAACTGAGGAACAGTTCATCGTCTGATAAGTATTTATGTCGGTGACTCATACTACGCACGTGCATAAACATAAAATCGGGAAATCCCGGGGCAATAATGTTGTTTGGTTCCCAACACAAACCACCAACAAAAATGTAGCGGCCTTGTTTTTCATCATCATGGAGCGGGTTATTGATAGGCGAAGACAGCTCTGCACGGCAACCTTCAACTACGCACACGATTTGCCCTTTGAACAAGCCGATTACCCGTCTCACCAAGTTGGCTTTGATCCCACATTTCCAAGCCTGACGAGTTGCCATTTCATAGCCGTATTTTCTTATTGCTTTCTTCTGCAAATGTACAACTAAATTCATTTTTTACTCCTGATTCAAGCTATTACGTTGAAGCCCAAAGTCATCAAGAAGCAGTTAGACACACAGTTAAGCGAACTCGCTGTGGGTAACGTTGGGTAAAGATACTATAACGAAATCACCCTCCACGTTAGCCTAACTAATTTTTGTCGACACGATAGAGGGTAATTATCAAGGGAGATATAGAATGGCGATCAGGCATCAATCAAATAGTTTTGCCCTTCATTCTCTAGGCGATCAATGAGATCACGGCACTCATCTAAATCTAAAGGCTGTTCAAAGCGGCGCTTTAGATTCATCAAAAAGAAAATGTCTTCACACATCGCTTTCTCTGGTTCGTCACTAATTTTCGCGACAGGCGAATCGTTGCAGGAGACCATTTTAATTACCATGGATAAAGGCTTATAAGCCGTGCCTTTATCATTAATATATTCGCCCATGTCGTTTGCGAGGAAAGTACCAATACCGAAGCTAACCTGAACTCGACCCTGAAAGTGCTCACAAATGTCTAACGCTTGTTCAAAATTCAATCCATCGGTAAACACCAAGGTCTTGGTCATCGGGTCGATATTCAACGATTCATAATGCTGAATCATTTTTTCGCCCCAAGCGAATGGGCAACCACTGTCATGACGCACACCAAAGTAGGCATTACTGAGCTCTTCATCAAAGTCTTTAAGGAAAGCATCAATACCGATCGTATCCGTCAGTGCAATGCCTAACGCACCGTTAAACATCTCCTGCCAGCGTTGCAATGCTATTTTCTGCGAGTCACGGACATTCACTAACGCCTGATGCCCCATGAACCACTCATGAGCCACAGTGCCAATCGGGGTGAGATCCATTTCACGCGCTAAATGGTAGTTGCTGGTCCCTGTCAGGCAATCTGGTAACTCCTGACACAAATACTCAAGCATGATTCGCTGTGCCTGGAAGGAGAAACGACGTCGAGTCGACATATCGGAAAATTTGAAACTCGAGATATTACGACGCTTCAGCTCCGACTTAAGATAACTAACTTTATCTTGCAATACCGTCTGGAACTGCTGTAACGGAATATCAGACCAACGCAAACGACTGCGAACTTCAGAAACGATACTCATGATGATGGTTTCGTACAAAATGGTCTCTTTCCACAACCCAGTGATCGTGATGCGTAATTGGCTGGAACCATCTGGCATCGTTTTATTGTGCAGCGACACATCATTTTGTGGATTAAAGCGGAAGTGGCGTAATGCATCGACAAACTCGGGCTTGAGATACGGAGCGACACTTTTCATGTACTTGATTTCATCGTCTGTAAAACGAAGGTCTTGAAGCTTAAGGATTTCAGCTTCTACCTCGGGCAATAAATCAGACAGATCTTCTTCACTACGAACGATAAATTTGTATGACACCATCGCATCAGGATACAGAGCGGCAACAGCGCTCATCATGTTCACTTTGTAGACATCAAAGTCCAAAGCACTTTGGATGATGCGAGAAGAAAATAGATTGGTTGTCATTCGGAGCCCTTCCACATACCCTTCCCTGAGTATATAACTTTTTGTTACTAACTAATTTGCGTAAACAATAAACACCCATCATTAGTTTGTCAACTTTTGTTACTAACCACTCTTTTTAATAAGGTTTTTATTTTTAAAAAACGGATACCAGTTGTGAATAACTCAAAAATATCGTTAATCTCATACCCAAACTGAGCCCTCAACAAAGCAAAAATGGTTACGAACAAATCGTTACTTACCCATTGAATGAACACTTATTATGCGCTAGATTACTTACAACTTATTATTAGGACCCAACCATGATCGTAACTGTCGACATCATTCCATTCAGACTTTCTGGCTGTGCCAATAAAGGATTGGAAGTGTTGCTGATTAAACGTTCAAATCCGAACCGACCATACCATGGCGTATGGGCATTGCCGGGTGGATTTGTCTTTGATAAAGATTTGACCCATGAAGGCGGGCGTCCAGCGGATGAAAATTTCGAAGCGGCACGTCGCCGTATTTGCCGAGAAAAAATCCATACTTACCCTCGTCATTTCAGTGAAGCGTTTATTGATGGTGATCCGAAGCGAGATCCAGACGACTGGAGTTTAAACATCACCCACTATGCCTTAGTGGATCGAAACAATGTTGAGCAAATAAACAACGCTGGCGTTCCAGAATGTCACCTAAAGTGGTTCCCGCTGCAGGCCATCCTAGATGGTGAGGAAACTCTGGCTTTTGACCATCAAAATACCATCGAAAAAGCCTGGCAAAAGTTGCGCGCTTCTATCGAATACACGTCCGTACTTCTGTTCGCGTTAGACAAAGAGTTTTTGGTTGCCGACATCATTTCTGCTTATCAGGAGTTTGGGATCGACATCAGCCGCATGACCATCAAGCGCCGTTTGATCGACTCAGGCGTACTGAAACCAACCAACAAAGTCGCTTCCACAAACAAAGGTAAAGGTGGTAAACCAGCCATGGTGTACACACTCACTAGCGACGAAGTCACTTTTTTCCAAAACTGTTTGCGTGGATAAGCGCAGGCAACCAGACAGACAAGGAGTCTGCTATGACTGTTCGAGTAAACTATCAAACCACTGCGGTATTCGATGTGGATCCTGAGAAAGGGTTCAGTGAGCTTTGCCCTGACGAACTACCCGTAGCAGGAGCCCTTGAAATAGTACCGGAACTACTTAAAAACCACGCAAAAGGTCGCTTAAAATTGGTAAGTCGCGACTTACACCCGCCTAAAGCCGCTTGGGACGCAGAAACGCCAGCCAATATGTTAGAGCCTGTTGGTCTGCCAAACGTCGACGTAAAATGGAATCGCCACTGCGTACTCGGCACGACCGGTGTTGAACTGTTAGACGGATTGCCGCCCGTTCTGGAGTATGATTTCCAAGTCAATAAAGGCATGGATCCAAACGCGCATCCATACGGCGTATTCTTCCATGACGTCGCTGATACCAAAACGACTGGTGCGAATGAGTTCCTGAAATGTAACGACATCGATACGCTTGTGGTCGGTGGCTTAGCGCTCGATTTCTGCGTAAAAAAATCGGTGATGCAGGCATTAGATCTCGGGTTTAAAGTCGTTGTGAATCTTGCTTCGACACGCGCAGTATTGCCAGATACCCTTGATGATGTGATTGCTGAAATGAAACAAAACGGCGCGTTATTTGTTGACTGTGCTGATGACATCATTGTCGAGCAGTTTGCATAACATCATCACGATAAGGAAGTCACCATGCACCAACACGAAAAATTAAACTACGTAGAATTTGGCAGTACAGATTTGAGTGCGACAAAGCAGTTCTTTGAGCAAGTTTTTGGCTGGTCATTTGTCGATTACGGTCCGGATTACAGCGCATTTTCTGGACAAGGACTAGACGGCGGATTCTTCAAGTCTGAGCTTGTCAGTCACACCTCAAATGGCGCAGCACTGTTGGTCTTTTATAGTTCGGACATTCAGGCGACCTTGTCCAAGGTGGAACAACATGGTGGGCATATTTTGCGCCCAATCTTTGAGTTTCCCGGCGGTTGTCGATTCCACTTTACTGAACCAAGTGGCAATGAGTTTGCGGTTTGGTCAGAAAGTCACTAATTCGACCGCCAGAAACATGCTCTTGTGGTCTGATTAGCAAGTCGCGCCTTGCACTTGACTGTGACGCCACGACATAATGCGCCAAACTTTTAAGTGAACAGATTTATGCAAGAGATTTATTTTGCGGGCGGCTGCCTGTGGGGCGTACAAGAGTTTATGCGCCACCTTCCCGGCGTGATTGCAACCGAAGCGGGTCGCGCGAACGGCACGACAAATTCCACTGCCACGGATTACGACGGTTATGCGGAATGTGTACGCACTCAATTCGACCCTTCGCAAGTATCTATCGAAGATTTGATGGGTTACTTCTTCGAAATCATCGACCCTTACAGCGTCAATAAACAAGGTGAGGACGTCGGTGAAAAATACCGAACGGGTGTGTATAGCCAAAGCCCGCAACACCTCGACAGAGTAAGAAGCTACATCGCAAATAGAGAAGATGCCGCTAAGATCGTGGTCGAAGTACGTGAGTTAACCAACTACGTGCCAAGTGATGACGAACACCAAGACAGGCTAACTCGCTTCCCGGATGATTACTGCCATATCCCTCTGGACTTATTACACAAGTATAAGAACCGCTAACAGCCAGTATTCGCTGAATAATTTTCAGACGGATTTCAAAACAATAAAGGGAGCACAAGGCTCCCTTTTAGTTATTTACAATCGTATCTTCTAAGAAGAACTTAACGAGCGCCTTCTGCTTCCAATTCCTGTTCCGCCACTGACAACATTGCAAACTCTTCTTCTGCTGAAGTCGCAACCAGTTTGTTGCGGCTGTAGAGTCCATAATACGCTCCACCGATAACGAACAGTCCCATAGTCATAAAGAACGCTGAAGGATCAAATGCATAAACGCCAGTCATCGCGATTAAAGAAAGCACCAACGAGATACTTGAAGTAACAATACCACCTGGTGTTTTGTATGGGCGATGTAGCTCAGGTTGCTTGATGCGTAGCAAGATGTGGCTTAGTGACATCAAAGCGTACGATACGGTTGCGCCAACAACAGCCATTGCCAGAATCAAATCACCTTCACCTGTCAGCGAGACTAAGAAGCCAAATACACCCGGAACAAATAGTGCACGAGTCGGCACTTTCTTATCACTTGTTAGTGACAAGCTTTGTGGCAGGTAGCCAGCACGAGAAAGCGCGAATACCAAACGGCTGTAGCCGTAAATGATTGAGAAGAACGACGCAATCAAACCAGCCAGACCAAGTACGTTAACGGCAGTAGCAATAGTCGGATTACCTGTCAGCTTCAGTGCATCAACCAATGGTACCGCACTATCACCGATAACTTGTGAACCTACTGCGCCAGCTAATAGCACAACCACAAGAGTCGCAGTTAGTAGAAGGAATAACATTGCACCGATAATGCCTTTTGGCACGTCTTTCGCCGGGTTTTTCGCTTCTTCTGCCGCTAAAGGAACCCCTTCAACCGCGAGGAATAACCACATCGCAAACGGCAGTGCAGCCCATACGCCATACCAGCCAAATGGTAACGCTTCTGTTGCCTGAGCAGTTGCTGGAGCAATATCAAACAGGTTATTGATGTCGAAGTCACCTATCAGTACACCTGCGGTCGCCAAAATGGCCAACACCGCTAATCCACTAATAACCATCATGACCTTTAGCGCTTCACCCACACCAGCCATGTGAATTCCGATAAAGACGGCATAAAAAAGTGCGTAGACAACAGGGCCATCAATACCAATCAATTCATTCACCGCTGAACCAATGAATATCACAATCGCAGCAGGCGCGAGCGCATATTCAATAAGTACAGATAAACCCGTAAAAAAGCCGCCCGTCGGTCCCATTGCCTGACGCGCAAAGCTATAACCGCCACCAGCAGCCGGAATCGCCGCCGACATTTCCGCCAATGATAAAACCAACGTTAGGTACATCACCGCCATCGCAATCGCTGCGATAAGGAATCCACCCCAGCCTGCCTGAGCGATACCAAAGTTCCATCCGGCAAAGTCCCCGGAGATAACATACGATACGCCCAGCCCCGCAAGCAGAATCCAGCCTGCGGTCCCTCTTTTTAACTGTCTTTTAGCCAGATATTCCTGATGATTAGACATAGTAAATCCCTCTACATTTTAGAAATTAAGAAATTGTTGTTGTGCTTATCTTCGAGATCGCCACCACTCTCTTCGTCAATGGCAGAACGGTCCTTTAAGTTCACGCCTGAGAGTTGGAGTCTTCGAGCCTCTTTAAGCAAATAGAATGCGCGCTGACAGGCATCGTCATAATTGAGCCCTTGCGGTCGCACGTTAGAAATACAGTTTCGGTCGGAATCCTTCGAGCCGCGTTTCGCTCCCCAAGTCAGGTACATGCCCATACTGTCTGGCGATGTCAGTCCTGGCCTTTCGCCGATAAGAACCAACACGGCTTTGGCATTAAAGCACTGGCCGACATCATCACCGACCGCGACTCGCCCCTGCTTCACAATAGCGATAGGCGCTAAATTCCATTGGTGTTCTTCATCACCACTCATTAGTGAAACTAAGCGGCTGATAACAGGTAAGGCATGGTTCTGGATCGCGACAGAAGAAAGGCCATCGGCGATAACGATCGCTAAATCGAGCTCGGTATTGTGTTCCTTGCCAATGGCTTCAAGCGTGTTCCAGGACGCTTCATCAAGCTGGCGGCCTAGATCTGGTCGCTGCAAATACATGAATCGATCGGTGACTTTGCTTGTCACCACGACAGGTGGCTCAAGTGTTTGTTTGAGAATCGAGTAAGAGTCGGACAGCTGGGCGACCAGAGAGTCTACATTCAGAGTACAATGCACTGCGTCCATCGCCTGGGCGTGATCGAGCTGAAAAGAGAGCAATTCATCCGTCGGAACACTATTTCCACTGCGACCCAGAGCGATACGTGCAGAAGTAAACTCACGTAATTTATCCCAAGGATTACGTGTCACGACTTTTGCTGTCGCGCCGTCTGAGATTGAAACCACTTTACCCATGAGCACGCCCCTTATTCAGCTGTGAAATTGCGCCGGCAAACGAATTAGAAATGCGGTCGTTTAAACGCACCTCGTGTACGTCTTCGAAAATTTGCATGTCGGTAAGCCACTGTTCGAACTCAGGCGCAGGCTTTAATCCCAGCACTTTTCTCGCGTATAACGCGTCGTGGAATGAAGTGGTTTGATAGTTGAGCATGATGTCATCAGAACCCGGAATGCCCATGATGAAAGAACACTCAGCAACACCCAATAGTGTCAGCAGGTTGTCCATGTCATTTTGATCAGCGTAAGCATGATTGGTGTAGCAGATATCGCAGCCCATCGGCAGCCCAAGAAGCTTGCCACAGAAGTGATCTTCCAGACCGGCACGAATGATCTGTTTGCCATCAAACAAGTATTCAGGCCCGATAAAACCAACCACAGTGTTTACCAACAACGGATCAAACTGCCTTGCTACGGCATACGCACGAGTTTCACAGGTTTGCTGATCGACACCGTGAAAAGCATTTGCAGACAAAGCCGTGCCCTGTCCGGTCTCGAAATACATCACGTTGTTACCAACCGTTCCTCGGTTAAGTGAAAGCGCTGCTTCGTGCGCTTCTTTTAATACAGCTAGGTTGATACCAAACGTGTCGTTGGTGCCTTGTGTGCCACCGATTGACTGGAAAACCAGATCGACAGGTGCACCCATCTCGATCGCCTCGATGGTGTTGGTCACATGGGTCAAAACACAAGATTGGGTAGGAATTTGATAGTGCTGAATAACTTCGTCCATCAACTTCATCAACTTGACGGCTTGAGGTACGTTGTCAGTTGCCGGGTTGATGCCAATTACCGCATCACCGTTGCCGTACATCAGGCCATCAAAGATCGTCGCGGCTATGCCATTAAGAGAGTCGGTCGGATGATTAGGCTGCAAACGGGTGGATAAGCGGCTTGGTAACCCAATGGTATTACGGAAAGCCGTCACTACCTGGCACTTTTTCGCGACCAAAATCAGGTCTTGATTGCGCATGATCTTGCTGACCGCCGCCACCATTTCAGGCGTTAGACCGGGACGAATTTTGGCTAACGTGACACTGTCCGCTTGTTCGCTCAACAACCAGTTGCGAAAGTCACCTACCGTCAGGTGTTCGATCGGTTGAAAGGCTTCACGGTCATGAGTATCAATAATTAAGCGCGTGATTTCATCGCTTTCATACGGGATCACGACTTCGTTTAGAAAGGTTTTTAGAGGCAGCTCGGATAACGTCATTTGCGCCACGACGCGCTCTGCGGCTGACTCGGCACATACTCCGGCCAGCGCATCGCCAGATCGCTCCGGCGTAGCTTTCGCCATCAAGTCTGCCAATGACTCAAAGGTATACACCTTACTTCCTTGTTGCCGACGATAAGTTGCGGTCATGATTCTTCCCCTTCAACTACATGGTTCAGTTTTTGCAATTTTTCTGCTGATAGTTCTATAAGTTTCTATAGGGATTAAAGCGAAATGCATTCCCGATGATTATCAAAAATCGGCAATGTTAAAAAAGGGTTTTTAAACAGTACGTTAACTATGTTTTGCCCTACTTTGATTCACTACACAGGCATCGGAAGTAAATATGATGAATGATGAACAGATCTCTGCCGCACCAACTTTGTGCACCAATCCCACAAAAGATGCAAACCAACAAGCAGCAAGCCTTGTCAATTGGCAACAGGAATATGACCAAATCAGTAATGGCCGCTTCCTAGGGCAAATCAGAGAGCGACGATTCAACAGTGTGCACGTATTTCGTGAAGACAGTAACCGTGCACTCAGACAGCAATGCCGTGTCGAGGAAGGTGGGGTTTGGCTGGGGATAAGCGTTGAAGATAAAGCGTTGCATATCAACCATTCACAACTTGATGCTGACAAGCTTTTACTTCGCCAAGGGGGAGTAGACTTTGAGTTAATTACGCCAGAAGCCTTTTCGATTTATGGCATGGTGCTAAAGCAAGGTTTTGTTCAGCAGCTTAAAGAGCAACTCGAGCTTGACGATGTTAAAGGGCAAGAGCTCTACTTGTCTGGCTTAAGCGAGCGTCACATTCAACAACTCAAATATTACTTGGGCATATTACTTGATCCCAACCAGGCGAGATGGTCGTGCGAAACGCATCAAACGGTCGTTAAAGATGTCCTGATGGAACTGTTTTCGTTAAGTTCGCAGCAAGAAGCCGCGCCAAAAGCATCCTCTCAGCGACAAGTTGTGATGAACCGCATTCGACAATATTTGGAAAATCAGGATTACAGAACCCCAATTACCGTAAGTGAACTATGTGAGGCTGTACATGTTAGCCGTCGAACGTTGCAATATACATTTGAAGCGTGCTGCGATACTTCTCCGAAACAATTTATTCATCGAATGCGACTGAATCAGATACGCCGTATTCTGCAAAATCCTCAAGAAACTCGTAACATCGCAGAGATAGCCTTTGACTTTGGCTTTTTCCATCTCGGACAGTTCGGCCAAAGTTACAAACAACTGTTTGGTGAAATGCCCTCGGAAACAAGGCAATACCTCTGATGAAATGAGATTTTTCAGAAGTAAGTAATCACTTCCTCTCAAGTGATTTCGAACTATACACGCTTGTAAGGCTTAGATATTCTGAGCAATACGCCACAACGCACCACTTGGGTCAAACAGACAGCATTCACGCATCCCCCAGGGCTGATCGACCAAATCAGTAAGACGGGAACCAAACTTATCATGATTCAATTGTGACAGATGCTGGTGCCAGCTTTGGACGTCTTCCACCAGCAAATGCATCATAAAGTTATGGCAATGTTCCGGCTCATAAAAGTTTTGTAAAAGGAAAGCATGCTTCCCTCGGAAGAAGTACGCCACGTCGCCAAAATCGGATGCCATCTCAAAACCAGCTTCCTGATAAAACTGCTTTGAAAGCTCATAATCCTTGGCTGGTACAAACGACTTTATTTCTACAATATTCAGGTTTTCCATTTCCTAGTTCCAAATTCAGTAACACGGCTTATCAATCAACTTTAATCAACGCGAGAGCATCTCACCAGCTAGCTCCTTGATTTCTTATTACGATGGTACGCATTCTGCTATTTGTTCCTGCAACCAATCCACAAACTTCCGTTCTAATTGAGTTAGAGCCTTATCTTGATGAAGTAAAACATAATCGTAGCCTGATAACGTGAAGCCAAAAGGTGCAATGAGATTACCACGCTCAAGATCATCCATCACCAAAGGGTAAGATCCTAACGCAGCACCTAAACCATCTATCGCGGCTTGGATACAAAAGTAGAAATGGTTAAAAGTCTGCTGCGTATTCTCACGCATTTCTGGATGCTCAGCGCTTGCCATCCATTCTCTCCAAGCGTCCGGTCTGGTTTTGCTGTGTAATAACTTAACTTTGCACACGTCTTGTTTAACTTGCTGCCAATAATTTGGAGAGAAAACAGGACCCACCCACTCTTCAACCAATACCGTTTTTGGGTATTCGTGCAGTGGCTCAAAATCGTCTCGACGAATCGCCATAGAGAGCCCCGTTGAACCTAGTGCTACTGGCCCCCCAGCCGTGGACAAACGAACGTCAGCTCCGCATCCCTCATTAAAATCAGACAGCCGCGGCATCAACCAACGCATGGTCAAGGTTGGTTCACACGACACCTCTAAGCATTGATGCTTTTGTTGCTGTAATTTGCTCACGCCGTTTTCCAAAGCCTGAAAAGCTTGCTGCGTATAACCTTTCAATATTTCCCCTTCTTTCGTGAGAAAGACATTTCGACCTTGCTTGTAAAACAGAGGCTGTTCGAGATAGCTCTCTAGCACTTTTATCTGCTTACTCACTGCACCATGAGTAATGCTCAGCTTATCTGCCGCTTCTGTAAAACTGGATGAAGACGCCGCAAAGTGAAAAACTTGAAAGGATTTTAGGTGCCTCATGTGTGAATTATTCTCACAGGTTTTGGAATTTGTTTCGATTATAGTCTTCGAGTTGTCAGCCTACAATTCGTGTGTCCATAACAACAAATAAGCAGGAGTCATCATGGAGTTGTTCAGCCTTGCGTTACTAGGCATACTTATCGTTATTAGCCCTGGAGCCGATTTTGTGTTGGTATTAAAAAATAGCATTAACCAAGGCAGACGCGCGGGCATTTGGAGCGCAGTCGGAATTAGCCTCGCTATCTCAATACATATCTCCTACTCTTTATTCGGGATCAGTTACTTAATTTCACAAAATGAATGGCTGTTTAGTATGATTCGTTACTTAGGTGCGGCCTATTTGGTTTACCTCGGATTAAAAGGCCTTTTTGCTTCACCATCACAGCAAGCTGAAGGGCAAGCCGCACACGAGTGTGCTCCTGATTGGCAGTTCTTTTTTCAGGGCTTTCTGTGTAACGTCCTCAACCCAAAAACGATGTTGTTTTTCTTAAGTATCTTTAGTCAAGTAATCAACCCTGAAGCGGACAACCAAAACAGCGCTCTGATCTATGGGGCGTACATGATTGCGTTGCATGGCATTTGGTTCTCGATGGTAGCGGTACTGTTTACCTCGCCATATCTACAAACACTACTGCTCAAGGTGAAGCATCGACTCAATCAAGCTTGCGGAGCGGGCTTGATCCTGTTCGGCGCTATGCTTGGATTGAAATAATTAGAAAAAAGCGGACTCATCTGAGCCCGCTTTAACTTTGCAATGTTATGGCTGTATAACAATGACTTAATCACTAACGATTCACTTCGTTAGATATCAAGCTCTTTGTCATCTACGTGGTTAGTGATCATCGCTTCTGTGGTGATCATCAAACCAGCAACAGACGCTGCGAATTGAAGCGCAGAACGTGTTACTTTCGCTGGGTCGAGGATGCCCATTTCGATCATGTTGCCGTATTCACCCGTAGCTGCGTTGTAACCGTAATCTGCATCACCCGCTTTTACGGCGTTCGCAACTACGGATGCTTCATCACCTGCGTTGGCTGCGATTTGGCGAAGAGGTTCTTCCATTGCACGGAGTGCAACACGGATACCAACGTTTTGATCATCGTTTTCACCTTTTAGATCCGCCAATTCTTTCGCGATCTTAGTTAGAGCCACACCACCACCAGCGACAATACCTTCTTCAACCGCGGCACGAGTTGCATGTAGCGCATCGTCCACGCGATCTTTCTTCTCTTTCATCTCAACTTCGGTTGCCGCACCGATCTTGATCACCGCTACGCCACCAGAAAGCTTCGCAATACGTTGCTGTAGCTTGTCTTTGTCATATTGAGATGTCGTGGTTTCCATTTGTTTTTCAATCGACGCCACGCGATCAGCAATCGCTTCGGCTTTGGCAATGCCACCTACGATTGTGGTTGTATCTTTGTTGATAGTAACTTTCTTCGCACTACCCAGTTGCTCTAACGTTACCTTTTCTAGCTCTAGACCGATTTGTTCAGAAATAACGGTACCCGCGGTTAGTACCGCAATGTCTTCCATCATCGCTTTGCGGTTGTCACCAAACCCAGGTGCTTTCACGGCCGCTGCGCGTACGATACCACGCATGTTGTTCACGACCAGTGTCGCCAGCGCTTCGCCTTCGATGTCTTCAGCAATGATCAATAGTGAGCGAGAAGATTTTGCCACCGCTTCCAGCACTGGCAATAGCTCACGGATACTGCTGACTTTTTTGTCCACCAAAAGAATGTATGGATTATCTAGCTCTACGCTGCCATTTTCTTGGTTAGTGATGAAGTATGGCGACAAGTAACCGCGGTCGAATTGCATACCTTCAACCACAGACAATTCGTTGTCCAGGCCTTGACCTTCTTCAACGGTAATCACACCATTGCGACCTACTTTTTCCATCGCTTCTGCAATGATTTCACCGATCGCACGATCGCTGTTTGCAGAAATGCTACCAACTTGAGTGATGGATTCTTTGTCACTGCATGGTTTGGACATTTCACGTAGTTTCTCAACCGCCGCTTCGGTGGCTTTGTCGATACCGCGTTTTAGGTCCATTGGGTTCATGCCCGAAGCCACCGCTTTAAGACCTTCGTTGATGAAAGATTGTGCCAACACCGTTGCGGTTGTTGTACCGTCACCCGCTTCATCGTTCGCTTTGGACGCAACTTGTTTCACCATTTGTGCGCCCATATTTTCGAATTTGTCTTTCAGCTCGATTTCTTTCGCAACAGACACCCCATCTTTCGTGATGGTTGGCGCACCGTAAGATTTATCTAAAACAACATTGCGACCTTTTGGACCGAGTGTCACTTTTACTGCATCCGCAAGTAAGTTCACACCTTTCAGCATTTTTTGACGCGCGTCATTAGCAAATAACACATCTTTTGCAGCCATGGTTATCTCCTTAAAAACTACTACAAAAACAATTACTCAACGATTGCTAACACATCAGACTCGGACAGAATCAAATATTCTGCGCCATCAATTTTTTCAGTTTTCACACCGTAGCCGTCATTGAAAATGATCTGGTCGCCCACTTTGACTTCCATCGCTGCGCGATCGCCATTTTCCAGACGCTTACCTAAACCAACTGCAATGACCTTACCTCGGTTGGACTTTTTAACCGATTGAGAAGTTAGAACGATTCCCCCTTCTGATGTATTTTCCACTTCTTGTCTTTCAACAAGCAGCTTGTCATTTAAAGGACGAATTTTCATTTGGAGTGCCTCCTACTCAATACAAAAAATAAAAGACAAAAATTGAACATAAAGATGAAGTTGCGAGTCGTATGCTCGCTTACGCTGAAAATAATAAGGTCGAAAAATTGGAGTTCAAGGGGCAAATTCATAAAAATTTTTTATTGGTTTGAACAACGCCCCTTATTGGAAATTCTCATTCACCATCACTCTTATTGGATCTATGATGGTGGGCATAGTACGCAGTGGCACACTTAGTTTGATAAGGATAACGAAAGTATGAAAAAGGTAATTTCTCTGGTTCTTGCAACGCTGAGCTTAGGTTTGCTTGCTCCGAACGTCGCGGCTTCTGAGCGCGCAGAGCAAGGTTGGCAGCTGATAGAGCAAGGCGCAATGATCGTCGATGTGCGTACTCCGCAAGAATTCTCTCAAGGGCATTTAGACAATGCGGTGAACTTCCCTTTGTCTGAACTGGATAAGCATTTTAAAGACGTTAAGAAAGATCAATTGATCGTTCTGTACTGCCGCAGCGGAAACCGTTCAGCGCAAGCCTATCAGTATCTCCAATCTCAAGGTTTCACTAATCTGCATAACGCAGGTGGGTTTGAAGAGTTACAAAGCGCTAAATAGCGCCTTGATTTGCTCTTGTCGATAAAAAAGCAGAACGCGTTGCCGATTTATCACAACGCGCTCTGTTGGTTCCCCTAGTTTAAAAAAACGCTTAAGTCCTTTTAAGCGAGCGCCCCCTATTCTTCGTAAAATCACACTAAAAATCAAGGTGATAGTTGTTATTGGTGTTGTTTAGCGCAATAGACCAATTTTGCTCAGACTCCTTGGCACTCATCGGTACCCATTGAGCGTAAAGGTGCGTCCAGTTTCCGTTCACTTCTAGCTCTACGTCTTCCGTCTCCGTTGGATAAACAGTCGTCACACGCGATGTTGGATCGGCAATCACTGTGCCATTTTCTGTGGTATACGCCGCTTTTGAGTACAGGTGCAAAGCTCCCTCAGTCGAGCCAGTATAGTTAACAGAGAGAGTAATTTTCTCACCTATATCGAATGAGAAATCTCGTTCCGCCACGATATCCGCCGTATTGTCGCTCACCTCTGCTACTGCTGGGGTAGGAGGAGTGCTTGAACCACCACCTCCACCGCCGCCTCCACAAGCCACGGTTAGCGCCGAAATCAACGAAGTGATAAGTAATTTTGTTGAATGTTTCATGTCAGGCTCCTTACTGCTGAGTCGCAGGAATTACTTTGTTAGCAGTTGAGGCTTGATACCACTTAGTGTCTGACTCGCCACTGCTGGTTACCCAAGTTGGAAAAGCTTTATACGCTTTACTGATGTCGACGTTTTCGACCGGATGATCCCACTCATCACGAATGTTGATTGCCCACGGCATGTTGTTGTCCGTCAAAAATGATTCAGAGCCACCGGAATTATCGTCGTGCTGATTGAAGAAGGTATTATTCATCTCACTCGTTCCCGCGAAGGATTTGAAGTGTGTTTGCCAACTCATACCTGGAGGGGTTGCAGTAAAGTCGCCATGGTACAAATCTTTAGAAGCAAAGATGAAAGAATCATACGGCGGATACCCTACCTGCTCACGTGACACGGGGTTCGATAGCTGAACCGTGAGTTGATAATTAAGAACATCAGATGTTTGTTGGCCAACACACGCGTTTTGAGTGCGATAGAAAGTGCAGCTGCTGTCTAACTCACCCAATATTTCTAAGTCTTTGCGCAAATTTTCCGAGACCACAAGCACCGCCTCACCACCGGATTGCACCACTTGATGAGTAACGAGTTCACCATTTCGTGTCAGTTCTGTCGACGCAAGGTTGGTTGGGTCTACATTTGGCAGATGAATAGCAAAACCGTTAGAGAACCCTGCTCCCATCGCCTGCAGCGTGAAATCAAAAGTGATGTTTTTGATTTCACGCTGACCATTTAGCAACTCGGTGACACGATAACGCCACACCACATCATTGAAATCGTAATCGCCCATCAGTGGCCAGCGATCTTCAAACGCCATCGTCGCGTAGGTATCTGAGCTTGGATACACCGAGGTCACCGTGACTTCTGGGTTGTTTTCCTGCACTAGTGGCTCGTACTTCGAATCTGTGGAGCCATCGGTGTTGACGCCATCAATGGCAGTGAATGGGCTGACTTCGACAGTAAACAGCAAATCGTTGAAATCGTTGTCGCCATCTGGACGAAAAATATCTTCAAAACCCAGCACGAGAAACTCATTTTGCGTGTCGATAAATGCCACATTGTGACGACGATTTTCTGAAGTCGACTCTGGGTTCAGACTCGAGAAGCTATAAAACGGCGTGCCCCAACTGCCAAGGCTGGCGATGTTGTTATACGAACCAGACCACCCCCAGCCATTCGGAATAATAAAGAATGCGAGAGTTTGACCTGCGGTGAGCTGCACATTTAAATCGATCGTGTCGCCTTCTTGCATCTCCCCATCTGGTGCTTTAGATGTGTTAGGAAAAATGATCACGTGCGCTTCGATTTCATCTTTATTGACGGGTGGATTGTTCGTATCAAAAACGAAATAACCGAGCGTATTTCGATACCCCGCTCCCTCATTCAAAAAGGTGACTTTTGCTGTTGCGAACTCCGCACCATTCAGTTCGTCATCAATATCAATGCTGGAATAACGTTCTGGCGCAATAAAGGCACTGTTGACGAGCGTGCCTTCTGGCAGCATAGAGTAAACGTTGCTAAGCACATCTTGTGGTAAAGATTCTGCAACCGAATAGGTATTAACGGGTTTACCTTTTGCTGAATAATTTGAACTGTCACTACCAGATTCAAAAGTAAAATCACTGGTCGTGAGCGCATTCGCTGAAAGTGATAAGCAGCAGCCAGAAAGCGCAAGTAGTTTCCCTGTTCTCATAATGTTCCCCTTCTTAAACCGGACGTTGGTCATATGCAAGAAAGAGCAATTATGGTGCCTAAATAAAATCAACTACTTCACAACTAGTTATGTTGATAATTCTATTTTTTCTCATTTTGAGAATGAACATGACAAGCGAAATAGAAGCCTTGGGAGCCTAGAAAGCGTGCTCGTGCACACTTAGGTTTAATGCGCGAGGCGTTGGTATTCGCCTCACGATAGTGAAGGATTTGGCCTAAAACGTTGGTCCCGCCTCAAACTGAGTCAGGTTGTCGGTTATCTCTAACCACGGCGCTTTTGAGCCAACAAAAATGTGAAAGCTTGGCTTGTGTGAAGGAGCATCATCCAAAACGCCCAGACGAATGTTTACGATCCCGTTATTCTTTTTCGAATACAAACTCGAACCGCAATGACGGCAAAAGCACAGCTCGGTATTTTCACTCTTTTTATAGGCTTGAATGTTGTCTTGACCTTCCGTTATCAGCAGTTTATCCAGCGCAACGCCACCAGCCGAAGAATAGTCAGAGCCCGTAAACTTCCGGCATTCAGAGCAATGGCAATTTCCCATGTATTTGAATTCATCCGCCACTTCTAATTTTACTTTGCCACACAAGCATGAGCCTTTAAGTAGTTTCATGAACGCCTCTTCCTTAGTCGTGAGTACATAAGCTTGATTTAGAGATAAACATGCCATTGGTATAAGACAAATAAAAGAAGGGAAATACAGGTTTTCAAAAATGAAATGAAAAGGTAATAAAAGCTTGCTGATATAAGAAAGCCAAGCAGTGAGCTTGGCTTTGGGAGATAAACATTGAGCGTTTCAGCTCAATTAGAAAATACAGTGTTTAGTGTAGCTAGACGCTTCATTCGCAGTCCAGTCGCCTTTTGGCTTCTCTTTCAGGTCCTTACACCACTGTTCACTGCCCACGCCATCTTGAAGGACGCAATGCTTAGCAAAATCCATGGCACTTTCTGTTGTCCACTCAGTTTTTGGTTTGTCTCGCATGTCGTTACACCAACTCTCGGTGCCAACTTCGTCGCTACAAGCAGTTAAAGCCGCAGACGCCAACAGTAACATTACCAATTTATTCATAAGATTTAGGTTCCAGTGTCAAAGAATGTTCTAGACAAGTAACGCCCAGATGAGGCAATCAAACATGACTGTCGAACACAACATCTTGAAGCGACTTTTGTATAAACTATAACTAAATTATCAGTCTACGTGTTAAGACATCGACAATTTATCTAAAATCATTGGACTAGCGCACACATCGTCCTGCGACTATAAACGCTTCGCTGTAGGCAAAGAAAATAGATTCGCCGATCCGGTACCGAAACACGCCAAACGTAATTCCAGTGCCATTTGTTCGAAATGTTCGACTACGTTTTGAGTACTTATTGTCGCGGCTTTCAGTACAGCACCCGCCTGGCCAACCAAATTAGCGCCCAAGTGGATCGCTTTGGCAGCTTCTAACCCGTTGTGAACACCGCCAGATGCGATTAAAGGTAACGCAGGGTACTGAGCGCGAATTTGTTCAAGACAGGTAGCCGTTGGTATTCCCCAGTCACGAAACAGCTCCGCTGCACGCTTCATACGGGCATTCTCCTGGCAAAAACCTTCGACCGCACTCCAGCTAGTGCCGCCAGCACCCGCCACGTCAATGGCTTTAACACCTGCGTCGACCAGTTTTTCAGCCATAGAGCCGCTAATACCAAACCCGACTTCCTTGACGATGATCGGAACATCCACTCGTGATTCCAGTTTTTCAATCGCATGAATCACACCAATCCAGTTGTGGTCGCCATTTGCCTGAAAAGCTTCTTGCATCGGGTTCACATGTACGATGAGAGCATCGGCTTGAATAGCGTCTACGGCTCGTTGAGCATTGTCCAAATTTTCTTTATCACGCAGTTGAGCTGCACCTAAATTGGAATACAACGGCACACCTTTAGCCAGATCCCGAATCGTTCGGCCTAAACCTGAGTTCAGACTCTGTTCCAGACTAATGCGTTGAGAGCCGACTCCCATCGCAATACCTAATTCACTTGCCGCTTCAGCCAAACGGCAATTGATTGCTTCCGCGTCTTTGGCTCCACCTGTCATCGAACTGATTAAAAATGGCAGAGCCAGTCTTCGACCTAAGAACTCGGTAGACAGGTCGATGGCGTTAAAGTCACATTCTGGCAGCGCACAGTGCTCAAATTCGACAGACTCGAAGCCCGCCGTTTTATGCTTCATGCTCATGTCATGATGTAAAACAGCGTCTAGGTGTAAATCTTTTCGATTAGTTTGCGGAGCCATAATGTCACCCTAAAGTAAAACAGTCGCGCAGTATTGCGATCCTTGTCAGTAACGTCAATGCGAAATTTCTGAAATATCCGCCGTACTTCCTTTAAACCTGCCAAGACCATTGATTTACTTTGCTTTTTACCTCACAAGTTTAACGCATGTGAGGCCAGCAGCTTTTATAAGCTTGGATAAAAAACCGGCAAGATGCCAACTCAATAGATTCTATAACGGCTGTTGATTGCTTTCAGGCATAATCAAAGACACCACCGTACTGGTCGTATTTGGAGCAAACTGTTCGGGATCATCACAGAAATGAATTTTGCCCTTTTCTTCCACATAAAACAGTGGAGTGAGCAAATTGCTATTGTGATGCGCCAAATAATCCTGATAGGTGAAACTGTCACTGAGCTTAGTATGTTTTATTTCCGCTCCACGGCTCAATAAACTCGCCAGTTGGCTGTAACTGACATTCCCGCCCATCAGCAGCCTGCCATGATATTCCTGTGCGACGGTGTGCTTTTCACTACCATTACCGTTTGTTTTGTTTTTTTGCAGACAATGCACTTTATCTTCGCCGAACTCATCGACAAACTGCATGCAAGCCATAATGTTGAAATGTTGATCCGGCGTCAGGGCGACAACCTGGCCAATACCAATTAAGTTGAGGTTATCGTCTGCGTGGCTGGATATCGGGTTCCCATAGTAATAATCCAGGCCGAGCATACGAACTTGACTGATGTATTCCCAGTTTGAGTCCGTCATGAGAACACGCCTGTCATAACGCGCTAATGCCTGACCTATTTCTCTGGCAACTCGGTTCGCACCAATCAACAAGAAACCTCTCGGTGCAGGCTCTGCGACCCCTAAGGCAACCGCGACAGGGCGAGCCGTCGCACTTTGTAGCACAACGGTTCCAATAATTACCATGAAGGTCATTGGTACAAGCAGGCTAGCACCACTGACGCCGTATTCGATTAGCTTAATAGCAAAAAGAGACGAAATAGAGGCCGCAACAATACCACGCGGTGCAACCCATGACAGAAACAGTTTTTCCTTGAGACCTAAATTACTGCGTATCGTAGCGAGGAATATTGATAACGGACGCGAGACCAACTGCATGAAGACAAATAGCATCAAGGCGCCAGAACCCAGAGCAGTAAAGTCATCCAAGCTTATGCGAGCGGCTAAAAAGATAAACAAGCCGGTAATAAGCAAAATGGTCAAGTGCTCTTTGAAGTGCAATATCTGCTGAATGTTGATCTCTTTTGCATTGGCGAGCCACATCCCCATAACGGTAACAGTAAGCAGCCCTGCTTCAGATTCTAAATGATTGGAAACCGAGAAGACGCCAAGTACCACCATCAACACGGCAAACGGCTGTAAATATTCTGGTAACCATGCCCGACGCAACGCTGCGGACACCGCCGCGCCAGATGCAACGCCAAGAATGACACCAACGGCGATGATCTTGGCAAAGACTTCGGCGCTATTGACCGCGCTGTGTGACACGATGAACTCGTAAACCATGACCACAAATAGCGCACCAAGCGGATCAATCAGAATCCCTTCCCAACGCAGAATATTAGCCAGAGTGCTGTTTGGTCTTACAGTTCTTAGCAGTGGGACAATCACGGTAGGCCCCGTTACGACGGTCAAGCTGCCAAACAACATTGCCAGCTCCCATGAAAAACCCAAGAAATAATGTGTCGCCACACTCGTCACGGCCCAAGAGATAATCGCGCCAAAAGAGACAATACTCCACACTGAGCCACTCACTCCGCGAATCTCTTTAAAATTTAGCGTTAGGCTTCCTTCAAACAGAATAACGGCCACTGCCAGCGAGACCAACGGAAAGAGTAAGTTTCCTAATATTTCATCCGGTTTCAGCCACTGCATTAATGGCCCGACAACAAGGCCAGCCAACAGCAAAAACAGTATCGCTGGCAAACGAAGTCGCCAAGCTAACCACTGACACCCTAAACCAATCACCCCAACCGCTGATAGCACCAGCGCTTCATTACCAACTTGCATCTATGTCACCTATTCTTATCGTTGTTTTAGCGTAAACACGCAAGAGACAATCTTATTGCTTGAAATTACTAATATAGTTGAGTTCACGTTTACTCCACCGTTCAACGCACGAAAAATTACCAAAAAGAGAAACATAAGCCCCAAATCATCGCGCAAGTCTAAGAATTTACTGCATTTCCCGTTAGGGAGACTTACCTACTCACATTCGACATGTAGAATGTTCTTTCAGCGTTTCTAAAAATTTTAGGCGGAACCTAGCATCCCAACGCTCACAGGTATAGACCGTGAACTAAGCTTTAACTTGGGTGCTCAAAGTTAAGAATCCTCATGAGGCCGTTGAAAAGACCAGGATAGGGAGAAAAGCACTTGTTGACTTTATTCGCGGTGACTATGGCGTTTTTCGCCTTGCTAATTACATTGAAAGCAGTAAAACGAATTTCAAATCTGGAAGACGAGATAACGCAGCTCCGCAAAGAGCTGTCGGATTTCCGCTCACGATGGTTAGATCAACAAAGCCAACCAGAAACAAGTGAATCGTCTTCCGCTCCTGCTTCTGAACCCACTACTGCGACTTCAAGCCAAACGAATGTTCACGACGCAGGTCCTTCGCAACCTAAAGCAGAGCCTGATGATGCTCTAGAGTCACCAACCGTGCCGCTCTTCGCGCAGCAGACTGCTCAGGAAGATATTCAGATTGCGAGCTTCGCCGAGAACGACAACAGTCATTGGGAAAACAAAACCGAAAAGTTACTCTCTAGCCTCCAAGAAAACTGGCTCGTCTGGGTGGGAGCGTTGGCGATGCTTATTGGTGGCGGCTACTTGGTGCAAGTGATTGGCAGCCATATTGAGTTTTCACCCTTCGTACGTATCGCTTTTGCATTCACCTTATCTTTTGCCATGATCGCGGCAGGCGAGTGGTTTCACCGAAAAGAACAGCGCGATCCAGAACGAGCACAACGAGCCCAAGGGTTCACTTATGTTCCAGCCGCCATTACTGGAACTGGCCTGACCGGCGTTTACTGTACGGTTATTTTTGCGTTTGTTGTCTACCAGATGCTGACACCAAGCATCTCATTGCTGATCTTAGCTGTCGCCGCATTTTCCAGCCTTGCTTTGTCATTAAGGCAGGGGCCATTAATGGCCGTGTTGGGATTAATCGGCGGCTACACTGCGCCCTTATGGATAAGCGGCGCTGAACCTGATTATTTCCTGTTGGCGGGTTACATCAGCGCAATATCCATTGCGGCCACTTTGCTTATGCAGAAGGTACGCAGGGCTTGGATCTCACCGAGTAGTAGCATACCGCATGCGCTTTGGATGCTCATTCTGATAGAAAGTATTCCGACAGAGAGTTTATTCTCCTGGTCTTATATTTACTTGTCGCTCACGTTGTATCTGGTTTATGCCTTGCCAAGATTAGGGTGGACACTCAACCCTCGTTATCGCCATTGCCAGAATAAATGGACAAACCCTCCAGTCATCACGTCTCTTGCAATCGTATTGCTGACCTTTTCTGCAATAACAAGAATGCCCGAGCTTAACGTCTTTCAAATGGCGTATTGCTATATTTTACTTGTTGCAGCTATCTGGCTACCCGCGTTACGTAAGGGTTGGTCAACGCGAGTTTTCCTGCCTTCGGTTCTGGTATCAGCAACCGCTATATTGGTTGTTTCCGTCGCATTTGACACACTCTACAT
Organism: Vibrio sp. dhg; assembly: GCF_003443775.1. Taxonomy (NCBI): domain Bacteria; kingdom Pseudomonadati; phylum Pseudomonadota; class Gammaproteobacteria; order Vibrionales; family Vibrionaceae; genus Vibrio; species Vibrio sp. dhg. Next base: position 998,520 of record NZ_CP028944.1, read on the forward strand.
GTCACAGAGTGAGAGCAGTATTCTGCTCGCATTAGCATTGAGTATCATGTTTATTGCGCTAAGGAACTATATACAAGGGCTCAATGATCGCTCTTCCATAACCAGTGTCTTGTTGCTCGCCCTTGCACCTTCAATGACGCTAATCGTTCTGTTTTATGCACACGAGTTTATGTACAGCTATGCCTGGTATTGGACGTTCTTTACGGCTTTAGTTGCAGTCTGCTACGTTTATTTGGGCATGCGTTTAACACGACTCGCCTACGAATGTTCCGCAGTCGTTCATGCTATCGTTGCAGGCTGTTCCTTTGTTTGGCTTAGCGATACGTGGCTAACTACTGCGATTTCGGCACAAGTGGCTGTGATGGCATTACAAATACAAGCAGGTTATTTTCGCCCTGCCAGTTGGGCAGTCAAAATAATGATGGGTGCTTTGGTTGTTCGCCTGACGCTTCTGCCATTTATTCCTCAGTGGCAGCCAGTTGAAACAGGGCACTGGGCGTGGGTACTACTCAGTTATCTACCTGCACTCGTTATTCTTGCGTATGCTCGATCCGTGCTAACCAAAGCAGACGTTGATCTCGCCAATTGGTTTGAAGGTGCATTTCTGCACGTCTTTTTAATCGCATTGTTCACACAAACAAACTACTGGTTAACGGGACAATATGGCTACCTTGGACACATCGACTTTACCAGTGCCATTGTCTTCGCGAACCAGGCTTTAGTCATGGGCTTCGTATACAGTTACCGCAGCCAGTTCGCACAGCAACTCACTTACGTCTACCAAGCATACAGTTACTTGCTTTGGAGCATATTTGCTTTAATGACTTTGTTACTCAATACGATTGAATCGCCATTAAACGTTGATAACGTATCCGCTCAAGCCATTCCTCTTTTCAATATGTTGAGTTTAGGCTGGCTGCTACCGGCATGTATTCTAACTGCTGCGGTATTTAGGAAGTGGAACACATTACGAATTCACCGTCATGTTATCTCAGGAATCGGGTTTACACTTGCAGCTATCTGGTTGGGTATGTCTATCCGACAGTTCTGGCAAACAAATTCTATGACTTTATATCAATCGACCAGCATGGCCGAGCTATTCAGTTATTCGGTCGCAGGGTTGCTTGTTGGAGGATTACTAACATGGGCTGGTGTGATTCGAAAATCAATGAATATGCAACGTATTGGTCTCATCATCCTGGCGTGCGTGGCGTTAAAAGTGTTCCTGTGGGATGTACGTTCTCTGGATGGCTTCTGGCGTGCTATTAGCTTCCTGGGCTTGGGCGCATCTTTAATTGCGCTTGGGTGGTTGTTCCAGAAATTTCACCGTTCCGTCTCGGAACCTTCCAAAACTTGATTCAAATCCGAGATTCCCAACGTGCTAAAAACAAGCCGTCCGGAATCTCTTTTTGTCTTTTCCCAAGAGACATATCAACGTTCTCAGCGATTGAACGACTTAAGCCGACTTACTTCATGGGTTAACCAGAACCAAAAATTACGCACTGAGAAATGTCAGAGAAAAGTTAAAATTATAAAACCTAGACAGGCTAAATTAATAACTCGTGATCTTGATGCAAGCGTGTTTACCAAAGTTAAGGTATTGTATCTCAAAGATAAGAAAGAGCAGTGGTTTACTGATAGTTACCCAAATTACAACTGTAATTGGATGGATATACTTCTCATCAGTGATTAAAAAAAGCCGTTAGACTAAATAACCATTTACACATCAAATATAAAACGGCTATTGTTCTATTACCGCGATAACAAGTTCTAACGCGATAACAGATTCGAACATCGAGATGACGCTTCGCTTGCGCGTCTGGAATAGGTCCGAGTTCCGGGGGGGAGCTCGGACTTTTTTATTGGGCTAACGTTATAAAGTCGCACCGACATTGCGCTGCGCAAGCGTATGGATCGTTAAACCAGCTCTTTGGCGATCAGTTGCAGTAAAAAGGTTTCCCTCTCAATACTCATGCCCTTTTTCGGGCTCTCAGCCATCGTTTGCTCGTTGTGTGCAATCGCCTCATGGATGTTCATCCACACAGGACGCATACCGTTCTTAACCTCGTAATCCTCATAAGCCGTCTCGCCTAACTCACGATCAATTTTGCAGGTATAGCAGTAAGAGATCATATGCATCACATCGGCGTCATCTTTGTACCAAGGCCGAAACTCTTCAAAAAGACCAAATGGCTTAATGCTGTGTATGTTATTTGCCCCAGTTTCTTCCTCTAACTCTCGAACCAATCCGGCAATGATATCTTCACCATCATCAATTCCACCACCAGGTAAAGTGTAATCATGGTAGCGCTCCGTGTAGAGCAGTAATACATTCTCACCATCAAGCACGATGGCCCGTGCAGCATTACGCTTAAAAATGATTTTATCGTCGAGATGATCAATATCTGGATGAACCGTTGATTTTAAGTGTCTCATTGAGGATTCCGTAGTGAATGCTTTTGCGCGCATACTACCTAAATTGTCTTACTTTCCCAAGTTACAATTCCGAGCGTCTACCTGACTCTAATTTAAAGTTCCTCATAACCTGGGGAAGTAGATCGAGATCTTATTTGAATCTCTCAACCTGCCTCGCCTTCATACTTTTAACATCGTTAGGACATGAACCGACGAAAGTTGCCTATAATCAATACAATACTCGTCCATCCCATGCGGAGATCAATAATGAATAAGACAAGTTTACTAATAACTATGGCAGTAGCTGCTGGGCTCGCTGGTTGTTCCACTTACGATAACGCAACACGCTCGACTGAATACACATCCGTAGCAAATCCGGCATCTGTATATTGTGTTCAACAAGGTGGAGAACTGGACACCGTTACAGAGAACGGTGAACGTGTAACCTATTGTGTCTTTTCAGATGATGAACGCGCTGAACAATGGGAATATTATCGGGAAAATCATCAAGAGGGTGAGGACTACTAACCTTCAACGAGTTTATCGTAAACGAAATTCAGTAATAAGGAGCCACATGGCTCCTTTTTTATTTGTGCTACTGAAACTAGTTTGTCCATTTTGTACGGACCCTCTGACATTCCTGACAATTTCATGACATAACTTTCCAACCGGACAATAAAATTCGAGGCAAATATCACATAAATTCACGGTTTTTCCACATTTCTGGAGTGGGTGGTCAAAATGAAAGCACAAATAGTTAAAGAGACCGAAGCAGCACAAACCAACGTCATCACTGATGAATCAAAGCGCACCATTTATCGCGCATGCTTGAGTGCATTGATGATTGTTGCAATCAGCATTGTTGTTAATCTAAGTATTCGCCTCGATTACGTTGTATTAGATTCAAGTCTGGGTGAGTTATCGATTACGGAATCACTTCAGTTAGTCATGCTGGCAATTGCATCATGGTCATTTTTCAGCTTATCGAAACATACTCCTGAGTTGAAACACGCTGCAATCCTGATTTCTGGCTTTTTTGCTGTACTCATGATTCGTGAAATGGATTACTGGATGGATATGATTCATCACGGTTCTTGGGTATTTCCTGCGCTAACTGTTACTGCTTTAGCCTGTGCGAAAGCCTATCAAGGCGGCAAAGGCAGCGTGAATGAGATGGCGAGAATCCTAAAAAACCCACACATGAAGCTATTAATCGGCTCAGTTGTACTATTGCTTGTTTTTTCACGTCTTTACGGAATGGGCAGCTTTTGGCGCCATGTGATGGATGAAAGCTACGTTCGCGACGTGAAAAATATCTCTGAAGAAGGGATTGAGCTACTGTGCTACAGCTTGATTGCCCTGAGCGCATTCCGCACCCGTGGTGAAATTAAAGCGCAGACTCAGGATCGATAGTTCGGTTCATCACGGTTAAGAGCGGGTGTATGATATCTAAAGCTTGCTGAACCACGTCTAAATTATCATCAAAGGCTGTCATTGCGACGGCCTTTTTTATTTCCTGAATATTCTGCAAGGATTCATGATCTAGAGGGAGAATCTCTAGTTTTTCTATCGCGGTTTGAGCAATATGCAACGGCTTCGCTCTTACAGCAGCTAAGCCTTGGCTAAACACCCCGCGAATCGCGCCTTCTAAATAAACTCGGTAGGTTGTCAGCTCATCAAGCAGTAAAAACGCTTGAGCTGATGCTCCATGATGCGGGTATGGCACGCTAATATGCTGATCAATATCTAAAGCAATACTAAGCTCTAGCCCCATTGAAGCGCTCTGTGTTTTAAGCACCCTCAATAATCCTTGTTCATCCATTAAGGTTTGAATTTCTATAATTCGTTCCAGATGATAGTCGTTAGAAACAAGGGTCACTTTAATCGGGAATTGATGATACTCAGCAGCCTGAAATAAGCCGCTATGACACAACTCTTCCGCCGCGTACCTCATGTTCTGAAAGGTATTTAAAGAACGATTTTCAATTAGAATCTGACTTTTCGGGAATGGCTGTGAGAGTGAATGATTGAGTGTCTGGAAATAGCTGAACATCGCATCCGCCTCTGCGATATCTTGCCCTTGAGTTTTGCCGCCACAAAATAAGATTGCCGTATTTTCTAAAGACAATGAGCCAAGGGAACTGACGAGCGCTTGCACTCTTGAAATCCCTTCCGGGCTTAGTTTGTTCTTGACGAGACGCTTACCGAGAACAATAACCACATTGTCTAATTTCATACTACGATCTCTATTAATTTCTCGGCTGCTTAGCGCCTGAGTTGGCAATAATATAAAAATCTTCTTTGCCAACTGCCTCCTAGGGATTAACATCCGATTAACAGTCATACTCTAGAGACCTATGAAAGGTCCACTGCTAAAGGAAGTCAATAATGCTGTCGATTTTCGATATTTTTAAAGTTGGTGTCGGACCTTCAAGTTCCCACACTAACGGTCCAATGCTCGCCGGGTTCAACTTTACTCAGTTACTTCAAGACTCTATGGCGAAAGTGCATAGGGTTCAAGTAGACTTGTATGGTTCGTTATCACTAACCGGCAGAGGTCACCATACTGACAGAGCCACTGTACTGGGCTTAATGGGTAATAAACCCGATAACATCAAGATGACCAGTGCGAAAAGCGCACTTCAACATACCATCGAAACCAATACTTTATTGCTAGCCGGAACTCGCGAAATTACCTTTAGCTACGATCATGACATCGTTTTTCATAGCGAAAACCTCCCTTTACATGAAAACGGCATGACAATCACTGCATTAGATGAATCTGGCGAACAACTTGCGTTCGAGATTTATTACTCCATTGGTGGTGGATTTATTGCAACCGCAGACGAGCTGGAAAATGGTGCGCAGCAAGCTGAGGTTGAAGTCCCATTCCCATTTAAATCAGCCGATGAGATGCTCGAGAAAGCGGAAGCAAACGGCTTTAGTTTAGGTGGAATGATTCTTCAGAATGAATTGGCGTTTCGTGACGAAGAAGAGGTCAACCAAAGAGCGGAACAGATCTGGAAAGTGATGTCTCTGTGTATGCAGCGTGGTTTTGATACTGAAGGTATTCTGGAAGGCGGACTCAATGTCACACGTCGAGCTCCGAACCTATTGAAGAAACTGGAAGCAAACGCAGCGGTTGAAAATGATCCAATGGAGATCATGGACTGGATTAACTTGTTTGCTTTCGCTGTGAGTGAAGAAAATGCCGCAGGTGGACAAGTCGTCACTTCTCCTACCAACGGCGCAGCGGGCGTTATTCCTGCCGTGTTAATGTATTACCACCGCTTTATCAAAGAGCTAGACATCAAACAGCTCAAGGACTTCCTCGCCGTCGCAGGTGCAATTGGCATTTTGTACAAAACCAATGCTTCTATTTCCGGTGCCGAAGTAGGTTGTCAGGGTGAAGTAGGTGTCTCTTCATCTATGGCAGCGGCAGGCTTAACGGCTCTGCGAGGCGGTAGCAACGAACAAATTTGTATTGCTGCAGAGATTGCAATGGAACACTCTCTCGGCATGACTTGCGACCCTATTGGTGGGCTGGTTCAGGTACCTTGTATTGAACGAAACGCAATGGGTGCAATGAAAGCGATTAACGCATCCCGAATGGCATTAAAAAGAACAAGCAAGTGCCTAATTTCTCTGGATAAAGTTATCGAAACCATGTACCAAACGGGCAAGGACATGAACAAAAAATATCGCGAGACTTCTTTGGGTGGTTTAGCGGTAATCCATATGGCACCACCATGTGAATAAGCGCAGCGTCGCAGCTTAAACAGAAACAAAAAATACCGCGTTAATCGCGGTATTTTTCTATTTAGATATCTAGTAAAAACCTGGGATAGGACAATTAATCCGTTCCCGTTTCCCGAATACTGGTTAGATACTCTGACGTAACCACTGGGTAAAGGCTTGTACATGTGGTTTGTCTGCCCCTCTGACAATCATCCGATGAGCACCTTCGCTAGGCATGCTCCAGGAGCCTATCTGTATTAATGTCCCTTGAGCGAGCTCATCCTCGACCAGAAAGTCTCTGACCAAAAGCACACCGAAGTGATTAATCGCCGCCTGAATCGCAAGCAGTGAGTGCTCAAACTCTGCAACGGGCTTAGTGAACTTTGCTTGGTGACCTTGATATTTCATCCAAACTTGCCACGACTCGTGATAACCACTGGTGGAAATTTTAGGTGCCTTCGCAAGATCAGCTAACTCGACAATTGGGTTCAGGTGCAAGAAACCCGGGCTCGCAACAACAATCCAATGTTCTTCTGTCAGTTGAATCGAGTCCTGAGACAGCCAATCTCCATAACCATTAATGATTTCAACATCAGAAACAGCACTGGCGTTAGGCACAATATTGGCTGTTGTCGATATTTTTAGAGACACTTCGGGGTGCTGACGATGAAAGTCAGCCAACCTTGGAATTAACCATTGTGAACAAAAGCTATGAGCCACATGTAAGTTAAGCTGCGCGGTGTTCTGACGAGAAAACAAATGCTGAGTCGTCACAGAAAGCGTTTGAAAAACATGACTTACCACAGGGAGATACTCTTTTGCGGCTTGTGTAAGTACCAATTGAGAGCCTTTACGCTCGAATAACGTCGCATTAAGCAGAAGCTCCAGAGATTTTACCTGTTGGCTGACCGCAGCTCGGGTAACGCTCAGCTCTTGTGCAGCTTTAGTAAAACTCAGTTGCCTCGCCGTTGCTTCGAATGCTTTAAGGGAATTGAGCGGCGGCAGGTTTTGCATAGCATTCTCCAATTACGCTGAGTGAAAGATGCTATGAAACAACGATGACAATTTGATGAAAGGGTTGCTATTTTATCCAGTTGCTACTTCCAGAATCAAAAAAGCCAGCGACATGCGCTGGCTTTGAAGATACGTTAACTAAAACAGCAAATTATTCTGCTTGTTCAGTCGTTTCGTATTTGAATTCTGGAACAACGACTTCTACACGACGGTTCATTTCACGACCAGGACGTGTATCATTGCTAGCAACTGGGTTTGCTTCACCCATGCCTTTCACAGTCATACGTTCTGCAGTAATGCCCTGAGCTTGGAACTCGTTAGCAACCGCTTGAGCACGTTTTTCTGTAAGCTGTTGGTTGTACTCAGCAGTACCTGTTGTATCACTGTAACCCGTAATCTCTACTTGAGCTTGTGGGTAAGTGTTCATTACATTAATTGTCTCAGATAATGCTGAAGTATCTTTCACTTCTGCACTTTCAAGACCAAATTGTACTGTTGTAGTTTGTGCTGGGTATACGTGCTCAACAATGTTTGTTGCCGGACGAGTTTCTACCACTTCTTCCTGAACCACTGGCTCAGAACCGAATTTGTAGTTAAAACCAATACCGTAGTAGTCTGCATCCATGTCATCAATGATGTCGTCAGACATATCTTGGTAACGTTGGTATTCAGCACGTAGGCTCCAGTTGTAGTTGATTTGGTATTCAGCACCTAGAGAGCCTGTAGGAACGAAGTCTTTTTCGTCACCAGCCATCATGTATGCAGCACCTACTTTCGCAAACAGGTTCCAAGAATCCGTCAGCGGAAGGTTGAATTTAGGCGCTAGAGTCAATGCCCAAAGCTCGCCATCAACGGTGTTTTTGCCTGCTTTGTTGAAGTTTGCTTTGAAATCACCTAAGTAATCAACACCGTACTCTGCATCAATGTAGTCATTGAAGCTGTAGCCAAGATGCATTGACGCTGCAAAGCTATCATCATCACATGAGGTATCCAGGTAACACGCGTCGTTAAGAGCGTTGTAACCTAGCTTACCGCCGATGTAAGTGTCTGCAAGCGCAACGTTAGAGATAACACCACCAGCAAGTACAGTAGCCACTGCAAAAGCAATTTTTTTCATTCTTTTTTCCTATTTGTTGTATACCGAGCCACACATCAAACGCGAAGGAGTGCGTTATCAATATGAGGCAGCAACTTTCTCTTTATTATTTGAGACAACCTAGCTAAATAACACCGGAATAAAGTAAATGTGGTGTTCATCACCAATGCCAAAAAACATGTCATCATTCATATTCACGCATGTGTTCTAACCACTTGCATGAGAAAAAATAATGCATCTGCATTGATATAGCCATAATCAACTCAGTGCGCAGAATATCATATCTTTTCCTTAAATGTGTGACAAAATTCACATTAATTTGTAAATTTCTTATTATTAAGATTCTATTTATAAGGCATTGATCGAATGGAAATATTTACCAATTGACAAGTAGATCCAAACAAAAAAGCAGCTCATCTAGGATGAACTGCTTATGTGTTCGATTGATTTTAGGGAACTAAACCAATTAAATATTGTCCACAACCGCTAACGTTGCTGCCAACACATCTTGGCCAAATAGCACACTACGTTCAGGTGACCAACCATACAGCGGATCAGGGTGGTTATTGTTGTCTTTAAATGGCATCTCTATGGTGTAAGACAAACATTTAAATTGCTCTGCAACCCAATTTGATCCAACAGTTAAGTTTGCTTTACCAGGTTCGTCTTTATCGTAACCCACTTCATCTTGAAACTCTGGCGTGATGGTGAGCAGCGCTTGCTTAAACGAATGCTCCAGAGCCGCCAAACTTTCATCATAAGATGGAATGCCTTCAGAACCCGCGACAAAGTTGTATGGCAGAGCTTCGTCTCCATGAATATCCAGGAACATATCGACACCAGTTTCCAGCATTCGCTGGCGGACTAAAAAGACTTCTGGGCTCTTTTCCATTGATGGAGTTTGCCACTCACGGTTTAGGTTTACACCGACCGCATTCGTACGCAGATGGCCACGAATACCGCCATCAGGGTTCATGTTTGGTACAACGTAAAGAACCGCCTTCTCGAGAAGAGCTCGCGCGACTGTATCGTTGTCATCCAGCAAACGCTGAATCATGCCTTCCATGAACCACTCTGCCATCGTTTCGCCAGGATGCTGACGTGCGATCATCCAAATTTTCTTTTTGCCCTCGTCTGGCTCGCCAAAAGTCAGCAGGCTCATGTCATTGCCATCTACTGTGTGACCTAGAGTCTCCAGCTGACAATGATGTGCGCTTTGTGCCATGTGTAATAAATCAAGATGACGGTCGTAAGTGTAAGGCGCGAAATAAGCAAAGTAGATTGAGCCACGTTCTGGAATAACCGTAAATGTGAGCGTATCGCCATCAAAGTCCGCAGGTACACGGAACCACTCTTCACGATCATAAGATGCCACGACATCGTAGCCTTGCCATCCTTCTGGGTAAGCAGATTTCGCCAAGTCTAACAACTTAATGGTGTGTGACTGTTCAGCCTCAGTCTCTAAACGGAAGTGGAACCATTGGTAGAATTCCGACATGTTATCGTTGGGGATTTTAAGTTGGATGTCGTTTTTATCATCCGCTTTCACTACGTGAATGCTACCGCTATCGAAGTTGCTGAATATTTTCATTCTATTACTCACCTTTTGAATCTGAGCTTGAAAGACAGAGGCTAACACAGGGCTAAAGTGTCCCCTATTATTTTCACTTCAAAGTTTATTGTTTGTGGCTGAAGTCATCAGTTTAGTCGAGCTTATCGGCTTTGCCTGCTGGTCCCGCGAGTTTTGCCAGCCATTTATCCCAAACTCTAACTTTCTCTTCGTTATCTTCTGCTGCCTCTTTTCGGCGAACGGCATTACGCACAGTCATGGCTCCAATCCAGCGAAGTGGCTCTGGAGGGAAGTGGCTCAACGGACCTTTAGCCAAACCACTGCGAGCCCAGTCGTTATCTAACCCAAGCACCAAAGACGAGAGAATTTTGCCTCCCATCCGGGTTTGCGCCACACCATTGCCAGAGTAACCAAATCCATAAAAAATATTACTCTGGTTATCCAGTTGGCCAAAAAACGGAAAACCCGTTGTGGAACGGTCTGAGCCCCCCGTCCAGGAATAGTCAAACTCGCTCGCTTTCAAATCAGGAAAGAGCTTATCAAACGACTTTCTAAGCAGGTTTTGATACTGAGTTGGCTTACCAAACATGGTGTCGACTCGGTTGTTAAAGGAGAACTGGTTACCCCCTTTTCCAAGCATCAGACGGCCATCCGGTGTATCTCGATAATAATGAACAAAAATACGAGAATCCAAAACGCTGGAACCAGCTCTCCATCCGCTCTTAGATAACTCATCGCCCAACGGTTTCGTGATGACCATATCAGAGGAGACCACAACGATGCTGTTCCTGAACTGTTTAAACTGTTCAACCATCCAAGCATTAAGCGCTAACACTACCTGCTTAGCTTTGATGGTTGCTTGTGGCGTGCGAATGGGCGCTGGCTGACCATATTCCAGTTGAACCATCGGTGTGTTTTCGTAAATTTCTATCCCCATGTCTATCGCCACCCGACGCAGCCCTCTGGCAAGCAATGCAGGCTGTACGCTCGCAGCAACGGGTGAGTGATACCCTTCGAGATGAGCCGAGGAGCCAGTGTTCGCTTGCAGTTCATCCACATTGCATTTTCGCCAGCTATTTACTCCAAGACGCGTTAATTCATCCACTACTGGCTTCATTCCACCAGCTTGTGCTGAGTTAGTCGCGGTGTAATACACACCTTTTAACGACAACTGAGCATCAATCGCATAACGTCGGCAAAACTCGTCAATTTCAAGCACGACTCGCTCTGACTCTTGTACCAACCAGGTGGCGTGTCGTTCACCAAAAAGACGCTTTAGCGTTGGGTATTTGGTTGACCAGGTCAGCATGCACCCGCCATTCGCTCCAGAAGCCCCACTCCCGCAGAGACTTTTATCGATAATAGTAATGCGTTTTTCCGGAGCTTGCTCCTTAAGCATTATCGCTGTCCACATCCCAGTGAAGCCTCCACCAACGATGAGTACATCAGTTTCAAGATCGTCAGCTAGTGCAACAGCAGGTTGAGGGTTTTCGATTTCGAGCGCTTGCTTAAACCAGTAAGAAGGGTGAGTCATACGTATCCTCATTTAAAATTCAAAGTTGATAAGTGAAAGTCATCAGTCATGTTTAGATATGACTTCACTTTACAAAAGATGCGTATTTTCAACGAGCTAGAAAATCTATCGCTCGGCGATAGAAAAAGTTGCGCGGTGTGACAAGTAAAAATAGTGAACGCGTCATTTATGACCAAGGCATATAAGCCATCATTTCAATAGAACGTCAAAACCAGACCACAAAGTATCAGCAACACACCAACCCCTCGGGAGAGATACCACCGCTCAGCAAGCAGCCAAACGCCCATCAGCAAACCAAAGACGATACTGATTTGGCGCAGAGCCACAACTAAGCTCACGTTGTCTGTCATCGTCATCGCAAACAGTACTAATCCGTAAGTCGATGCCATCATAATGCCAGCCATGCTCGCACTTTTTCGAATTTGCCAGGCCTTGTGCAACTCTGACAAATTCCCAGTGATCAGGCACCAAAGCACAACAGGTAAGCCCATAGCCCAGAACTGCGCGCCAAGATAGAAAATCGCACTATATTGATCATGAATAACAGCCGAAACTTGCTGAGTGAGTAGGTTCAAGGCTTCCTTATCCATCAAAGAGTAACCCGTCGTGCCAATTGCAGCGATCAGCGCCCAGAACACACCAACATTAAGATAAGAAGCCAAAGTGACCTGGCGAATATGCGTCAACGGTACCAAGATGCAGCCACAGGTGATCAACACAAACCCAAGCCATTGTTGAGACGAAAGCGCATGGCCGAGTGCAACACTGAATGCACCAACCATCATGACTGGCAAAGCGCGGGCAATCGGATAAATCACACCAACATCGGCATGTTTGTAAGCAATGATCAAACCGACCAAGTAAACAATTTGCGCCAGCCCGCTAAAGGTCAACATTCCCCAGAATTCTGCGGGCAGTGAAGTCCAACCGATCGTCGTCAAATACCAAATCAAATAAGGAGTAAGAACGCCACACGCAGACAGGCTTGCAGCCATCGTAAATGCCAAGCCTGACCCAGAACTGCTTTTGCCCAGAATATTCCAGCCCGCATGCAAAACTGCTGAAAACACAACGAGCACGATTGCCAAGAAATCCATTTAAGTTTCCTGTTGAGATAAAACAAAGGCTCCGAGATGGAGCCTTTGAAAATGAGATAAGCGGACGTTAGTGATTGAGCTCTGCAATGGACTCAATACTGATGGCGTCATGGCGCCAATACTCAATATCGCAGTCGATCAACTCGCCGTGCTGGTTGTAGTTAGTACGCTCAACAACCATAGCTGGAGTACCTGATGTCGCTCTTAACGCTTGCGCGACTTCACCAAGAAGTGTGCTGGTAGAAATTCGATAACGCGTTTTTTGATACACCACACCAAAGTGCTCACGATAAATATCGGTAAGTGAGTTGGTAAGGTCGAAACTCAATAAATTAGGAAAAATCTCTGGGCGAATATAGTTGGTCACATACACTACTGGCCTGTCTTCCAAATATCGAACGCGGTCGACTCGATAGACATCAGAAAACGGCTGCAACTGTAACAAACGTGCAGATTGCTTATTGGCCAGAGTACCTTTTGCCGCAATCAGCTCGGTTTTAGGCACGCGATTTTGCGCTTTCGCCATGTTTGGGAAATTAAGTGTTTGGGTTGGATCGTAGCGTAGTGGCTCAGGTGAAATAAACCAACCTCTACGATCTTCGCGATAAATTCGCCCTTCGGCTTCCAATAACGACAACGCTTCTCGTAACGTAACTCGTGTTGTGTCGAACGACTCCGCCAGCTTGCGTTCCGCAGGCAGTTTCTGACGAGGCGAAAGCATGCCCGCTTCAATCTGTTCAACAATCGAATCTTTAATTTTTACGTACTGCACGAGGTGTCCTTATCTTTTACGCCAAGCCTGTGTGCGATTTTCTAACAACTTACCCAACGTCATCTGCACGATCTTCGCGATTGCGGCTGACATCATGATCATCACCGCCATCGCGGCGGCAGCGCCTGTTTGGCCCGCGTCATCCATATTCAGAATCGATACCGAAGCAGGGATCGTATCCGTTGAGTATAGGAATACTACCGCAGAAGTGGTGGTCAATGCATTAACAAACAAGTACGTAGCAATGTCCAGCACGGCAGGCATACAAACCGGCAACGTCACTTTGAAAAACAACTTGTACTGAGGCAGTTTTACCGACGCAGCCGTCGCTTCTATTTCTGAAGGCAGTTGCTTGAGAGCGGTTAAGGCCGTCATGTGGCCGACCGTGTAATAATGCACCACAGTATTAATTACCAGGAATGCCATCGTGCCATAAAGCACATTCAACGGGTTGTTCACATCGTTAAAGTAAAAGATGTAACCCAAACCCAGTACCATTCCCGGCACCGCCATCGGCACGACGCTCAGCATCTGCATCGCCTGACGAACGGGACCAAAAGCACGTCCTTTCTCAATGCTGTAAGCACCGACAAAAATGACTGCTGTACCAATCACCGCTGTCCAACCCGCTAAAGTGAGAGAGTTAAAGAACGGGCTCCAGCCATAAGTGCTCATCTCGGCAAAGTTGTAGTTATTCAGCGTTAGCGCTTTGTTCCACGGCCAAAACGTTACTAAGGAACCGTAAACCGCCATACCAAGCACGGCGAGTACTGCAACAGAAATCAGAGAGCAATATAAAAAACACAGACCATCGCGCGTTTTGTTTGGCTCCGGTTGATAGGGCACAGAACGTGTATCAAACAAGCTTTTTTGCTTTTTCTGCACCCAGCGATCCGCGCCAAATGCCAATACCGCAGGGAACAACAGCATAATGCTGGTTACTGCCCCCATGGCGAAATTCTGCTGGCCCACCACTTGTTTGAAGATATCCGTCGCCAGAACGTTGTAACTTCCCCCTATCACTTTCGGCACACCAAAATCGGTAATAACTAACGTAAATACAACAATCAGGGTACTGATCAAACCGTATTTCGCCGCAGGTAGCGTCACCATAAAAAAGGTTTTCATTGGTGAGGTTTTCAGAGCGCGTGCCGCTTCATACAGACGTGCATCTGAAGTGCGCAGAGACGTGGTCAGAATCATCAAAGCATGAGGGAACGTCCAGAAGATCAAGCCCATTGAGATACCAATAAAACCATATACTGAGTGACCGCCAAGTAGCTCTTTCGCAATACCTTGATTACCAAAAAGAAAGATCAAGCTGATCGCTGGTAAAAGCGACGGCGCAAGAATCGGCGCGGTACCTAATATTTGAAACAAACCTTTTAACGGCATGCATGAGCGAGTCAGTGCGTAAGCATAACCAAACGCCAGTAAGCCAACCACCGCTGTCACAACTAGACCTAACGTAAAAGTGTTACCAACGGAAACCCACAGGCTTGAGGAAGAAAAGTAACTCGCAAAGTTAGCTAACCCAACGAATTCCCCATCGCTGTTTTGCACACTTTTAGTCAACATCGCCCACAGCGGCATCAAGATGAACAAGATCATCATCGTCGAGGTAGCCGCTAACAATCCGAACAACACGAGGTTGTCGCGGCTAATACGTCCCACCAATGATTTCGCTTTGTCTTGAGTAGTCAGGCTATTCATTGTCATTGTCTTTGCATCCATGTTGCACCTACGCCGCCAACGCTTTTTTGAAGGCTTTACCCTTAGAAGGAATGGCATAGGCGTGTAAGCCAGTTTCCGAGAACTGGATATAGCGAACATCACCGATACGAATATTGAGGTTTTGCACGGTTTCCACTGGGACATCAACAACGATGGGCTTCGCCTGGCCGTCGTTCTGCAGTTCGCAATCTACTCGGAAAAACGCCCCCAAAAACTCGCTTGCTGTAATGCGAACCGGAAGCGAATTGCGGTAGTTTTCAACAAACTTGATATTCTCAGGACGCACAGCCAGATCAAAACGGTCACCGCGTTTAATCTCATAATTCGTTAAATTTGGTAGTGGTAACAACGTCTCTGCAATACGTACCTGAGACTCAGTAACGACGGATGTCTCAATGAAGTTCATGCTGCCGACAAACTCGGCCACAAAACGCGTCGCTGGCATTTGATAAATCTCTTGCGGCGTCCCTACCTGCTCAATCACACCATGATTCATCACGACAATTCGGTCTGCCATTGACAACGCTTCGTCCTGATCATGGGTCACCATAATGGTGGTAATACCCAGTTTGCGTTGCAGCTTACAAATTTCATCACGTAAGTGAACACGCACTTTCGCATCCAACGCAGATAAAGGCTCATCAAGAAGTAGCAGACCGGGAGATAAAGCAAGTGCACGCGCTAAAGCAACACGCTGCTGCTGACCGCCCGACAATTGGTTAGGGAATTTCTGGCCCGAAGTGGGTAATCCTATTGTCTCAAGCCACTGATCAACTTTCTCCAGGGCGTCTTTGGTCGACATGCCTTGGTTCTTCAAACCCATCGCAATGTTTTCTTGAACAGTCAGATTAGGGAACAGCGCGTAAGACTGGAATACGATGCCAAAGTCACGCTTTTCTGGTGGTAGAAATGTCGTCTCTTGACCGTTTTGAAAGATTGCCCCAGACGTTGGCAAATCTAAACCCGCAATTGCGCGTAACAAGGTTGTTTTACCGCAGCCAGACGGGCCTAAGAAACAGACGAACTCGCCCTTTTTGATCGCCAGCGAGATTTGCTTTAATGCAGTGAACTGTCCAAATTGTTTCACTACATTTTCAATGTTCAGATAAGGTTGGTTAGTTGACATAACACACACTCCAAATGGTATATACCAATTTTAGATTTGGAGTGTTACGTTCCAATGACAAATTTATAGCCAGAAGATGACAAACTGATGAAAGCCCTCAATTTACACGCTTAAATCCAGACTCATCTTAAAATATGGGATGTCGGATTTATAAAAGCGTTCACCCTCTTTCTGTAATCCAAACTTCTGATAAATCCCTAGCGCGGACTCACGAGCGTCGCACCAAAATATTTCTGCGTTTAGCACTTTGGCATCCGCGATCATGGTCTCCAACATCAATGAGCCTAATCCCCTCCCTTGCAGACTTGGGGATACAGCAAATTTCCTTAACCTTGCCGAACCTTCACTAAAAAATACGGAAGCGACACCCACCAAATCCCCATCAACATATCCTCCGTAATGATAGCCAGTTTCATCTTCTGCCACCTTGCAAAACTCGATGCTTTGGTTGGGCCATAAAACCTGTTGCCGAAGTTGTAGTGTCTGCTCTGCATTAATTCGTTGGACTTTCATTCGCTCCCTCTTTTCTATGCGTGTATCCGGCCATTAATGTGCCTTTACTTTGCACAAGATGCAAAAAAGGAGAGCAATCGCTCTCCTCAGTAAAATCCTGTATGCGCAGAATGTTACGATTTTGGCTCTGATTTCGCGTCAAATTTCTCAGACCATGTCGCTAGAATTTCTGCACGCTTACTGCCCATTTGTGCAAAGTCCATCTTCGCCATGTTTTCTTGAACATTCGGGAAATTAGACACCGTCGCTTTCACGTCTTTGTGAGCGACAACAGGGTACATTTCTACGTATAGCTCATTCGCTGCTTTCGAAATGGACCAGTCAACCACGCGCTTCGCCGCATCTGACTCTTTAACCAGACCTACCGCTTCTGATTCCCAGCCGATGCCTTTCGGAGTGATCACTGACAAAGGTGCGCCCTGAGTTTTCAGCTTCGCACCACGGCTTGCCATAGAGATACCGATAGCCACTTCACCCATACCCGCCTGAACACATGGCTTAGAACCAGAGTGTGTGTAGTGAGCAATGTTTTTATCTAAGTCACGCATGTAGTTCCATGCCTGATCTTCACCCATATTTTGCAGCCAAGCAGAAACCTGCATGTAACCCGTGCCAGAAGATGCAGGGTTTGGCATGGCAATGTGACCTTTATAAACTGGCTTAATGAGGTCTTCCCAAGACGTTGGCTTAGGCAGGTTAAGTTGTTTGGCAACCGCTTCGTTGAAACAAACTGCGTTAAAGAACGCATCGTTACCGAACCACGCTTGATTGGATTGTGGGTCATTAAGGTTCGCATGAAGATCCGCCAAGCCTGCAGGCTGGTAAGCCTTTAACAGGCCTTCTTCTTTCAGTAGTGCCATTGACGATCCAGCAAGACCCCACACGACTTCTGCCTGAGGATTATTCTTTTCTGCCAGCAATTTCGCCGTCATGATACCTGTTGAGTCGCGAACCCACTTAATCTTGATATCTGGGTTGTCTTTCTCAAACGCAGACTTGTATTTAGCAAGAATGTCAGTTTCGAAAGCGGTGTAAACCGTCACTTCCTGTGCAGCCAGTGCATTAGTAGCTAGCAGAGATACAAGCGCAGCCAGCGGTCCTTTCATCAAACGGTTTTTCATCATTTTCTCCAGTTAATTTGGCTAAGTATTCATTTTGGTCTGTACCAGTTGACGATAATTACCCTACTGACCCAATGTGACGAATTCATGATCGTTAAATGGCAGTTTTGCGAAAACTTTCTTCAAATCGCCCTTCTTTTAACCATTAAATTTGCCATATTAAAGTTTTATGAAATTCATCGATCGACTATTTACGTGCCTTTTTCTCACCTGCTAAAGTTAATTTCATATTTTGGTGTAGACCAATAAGTTAATTCTGACGGAAAGAGAAATGAAAAACGAATACCTGCTACTGACCCCTGGCCCTTTATCTACCTCTGAAGGCGTGCGTGAAGCAATGTTGAAAGACTGGTGCACATGGGACGATGACTACAATAAAGATATCGTAGAAGTGATCCGCACGAAGCTCGTCAAGCTGGCAACAAAAAAAGACGGCTACACCAGCGTATTAATGCAAGGTAGTGGTACTGCATCGGTAGAAGCAACCATTGGTAGCGCGATTGGTAAAGATGGCAAACTGCTTGTCGTCGACAATGGTGCCTATGGTGCTCGCATCGCTCAAATCGCCGAATATCTGAATATTCCATGCCATGTGGTTTCCCCTGGCGAAACATCACAGCCACACTTGAACGAAGTGGAAACTGCATTGGCATCGGATCCTACTATCACGCACGTGGCGATTGTTCACTGCGAGACAACCACTGGCATGCTCAACCCTATCGCCGATTTTGCATCGGTCGCGAAAGCGCACGGTAAAGTCGTCATTCTCGATGCCATGTCGAGCTTTGGTGGCATTCCAATGGATATCGCCGATCTTGGTATCGACTTTATGATCAGCTCAGCGAACAAGTGTATTCAAGGCGTTCCGGGCTTCGGTTTTGTGATTGCAAAGCAGAGCGAGCTTGAAAAATGCAAAGGCCAGGCACGTTCACTCAGCCTCGACCTATATGACCAATGGCACTGCATGGAAGTCAACCACGGTAAATGGCGTTTTACTTCTCCGACTCACACGGTGCGAGCTTTCTATCAAGCATTGCTAGAACTGGAACAAGAAGGCGGCGTAGAAGCCCGTCATCAGCGATACCAAACCAACCAGAAAACGCTGGTAGCGGGTATGCGTTCACTTGGTTTCGAACCACTACTCAATGACGATCTACATTCACCTGTCATCACTTCTTTCTACTCGCCAACACACAGCGATTACCAGTTCAAAACGTTCTACATGCGTTTGAAAGAGCAAGGCTTCGTAATTTATCCAGGCAAAGTATCAAACGCAGATTGCTTCCGCATTGGCAACATTGGTGAAGTGTATCCTGTAGATATTGAGCGTCTGATCGGGGCGGTAAAAAACGCGATGTACTGGCAAAACCAACCAGATCAAAAGTTGGCGAGCTGAGATAAATCACGATGAGTCAGAATGTAAAGCCAACGCATTTCCGTAGCGAAGGCGACGTCAATACAACGCCCGCTCGCCAAGTGTGGAATGAATCAATGGACGACGAACGCACGCAAACTCTATTGAAGCGTGACTCCGACGTATTTCTGCATCAAGCCATGTCGACGCCGTGTCTCGATACATTAGAGGCAGCAGAAGGCATCTACATCCAAGATGCTAACGGCAAAAAGTATATGGACTTTCATGGTAACAACGTTCACCAGCTTGGTTATGGACACCCGCATGTTATTGAACGGGTGCAGGAACAAATCGCTAAGTTGCCGTTTTCACCTCGCCGTTTTACCAACGAAACCGCAATTGAGTGCGCAGAAAAACTGACGCAAATCTGTGGTGGAGAGTTAAACCGCGTTTTGTTTGCTCCGGGTGGAACATCAACAATAGGTATGGCACTTAAACTGGCTCGTCACATCACGGGTAACTATAAAGTGGTATCACTGTGGGATTCTTTCCATGGTGCATCTTTAGATGCGATTTCAGTTGGTGGTGAAGCCTGTTTTCGTCACGGTATGGGGCCATTAATGGCTGGCGTGGAGCGAATTCCACCAGCGGTTTCTTACCGAGGAGCCCTTCCCTCACCAGATGGTCATGATGTGCACTACGCCGACTACCTTGAGTACGTGATCGAGAAAGAAGGTGGCGTAGGCGCGTTCATTGCTGAAGCGGTGAGAAATACCGATGTTCAAGTGCCAAGTAAAGCCTACTGGAAACGCATTCGGGAAATTTGTGACAAACACAATGTCATGCTGATCATTGATGACATTCCCAACGGCATGGGTCGCAGTGGCGAATGGTTTACTTATCAGGCTTACGATATAGAGCCAGATATTCTGTGTATCGGTAAAGGATTAGGCGGTGGTTTAGTGCCAATCGCAGCCATGGTCACCAAAGATAAATACAACACGGCTGAGCAAATCTCGATGGGTCACTACACCCATGAGAAAAGCCCTATTGGTTGTGCCGCAGCACTGGCAACCATGGAAGTCATTGAACAAGAAAGCCTGCTTGATAAAGCAAAATCCGACGGCCAATTCATGCGCGAAAAGTTACTCGAGATGAAAGCTAAGTACCCGGTAATTGGCGACGTTCGCGGCATCGGCATGCTTTGGGGGGTAGAACTGGTTACGGACCATGAGACTAAACAGCGCGCGTTTGATGAAGCAGAAGCTGTGTTGTACCAATGCCTGAACAATGGCGTGAGCTTTAAGGTCTCACAAGGCAATGTGATTCAACTTAGCCCACCACTGGTCATCACTCGAGAACAATTAACGCAGGCGATGGCAATATTTGAAGAAGCCATCGCCAAAGTATGTAAAGACTTTAACTACCTGTAAGGTCTGCTGACCTTTTACGAAACCTACGTTATCCAAAGCGCCAGAGCGCACTTTGACAAGCAATAAAAGGATTGACCATGAGCAACTCACCAATTCAAGCAGTCATCTTTGACTGGGCAGGCACTATCGTCGACTTCGGTTCCTTTGCACCTACCAGCATCTTCGTCGAAGCGTTTAAGCAAGGCTTTGATTTTGATATTAACCTTGAAGAAGCGCGCGAACCAATGGGGCTGGGAAAATGGGACCACATCCAGGCGGTTGGCCGTATTCCTGCGGTTGATAAGCGCTGGAACGAGAAGTTCGGTCGCTCGATGACCAGAGAAGACATCGACGCAATTTACGCGGCATTTATGCCTCTTCAAAAAGCGAAAGTTGCGGACCACGCTGCGCCTATCCTCAACGCAATTGACGTGGTCAACAACCTAAAAGCCAAGGGCATTAAAATCGGCTCTTGCTCTGGTTACCCGCGTGAAGTGATGGACGTGCTTATTCCTGTTGCCGCAGATTACGGTTACCAGCCTGACTACGTAGTCGCAACCGATGACCTGCCACAGGGAGGACGCCCTGCACCATTTATGGCACTGAAAAACGTTATAGAACTTGGCGTGACAGATGTAAATGCGAGTATCAAAGTGGACGACTCTGCACCGGGTATCTTCGAGGGTCATAACGCTGGCATGTGGACAGTGGGCCTTCTACTTTCGGGGAACGAGGCAGGTCTTACATTTGAAGAGTATCAAGCGGCAGACAAAGCAACGCTAGATGCTGCCCGTGAGAAAGCACGCGCAAAACTTATCAAAAGTTCACCTCATTACTTGGTTGACACTATCGCAGATCTACCAGAAGTGATTGCAGATATCGAGCGTCGTTTGGAAGCTGGTGAGCGTCCTTAATTCGTCTAATAAGCAGAAAAAACGCCCCTCTTTTTAGCGGGGCGTTTCTCTTATTGAGGCTATATTATTGAGACAATAGCTTTCGCGTTGGTTCTTGCTCAGTGTATTCAACCGATTCGTTACCAGATAGCTTATCGACGTCCGCTTGTTCGCCGCTCACTACTAGTACCTGTTGCTTCACCAAAGCATCGACCACTTCAAGGTTATGCTGACGAAGAAGTGCTCTCACTTCGCTTTCTTTCCCCTTGTGATACTTTACAAAGTAACGCGCAGGTTGTTGCTCAGCTTGTTCAGAACGTTCATCCACGAGCGGAAATCCTTGATTGTTCGCCAAGCTGGCCGAACTCAGTCCGATTGCCAATAGTGCGGTAGCACCCACCGCAGACAGAGAAAGTAAGGTCGACTTCTTCATGGCCACTCCTTATTGAAAAGTCAGATTCCAGCTGTTGATTGTGCCTGTGTCTCTTCTGGCACTGTCTACGGCTTTTAGTTCCCACGAGCCTTGTGATTCAAAACCAGAGAAATCCGCTTGGAAAGTGGTTTTGATATCGTTAGCACTTCCGCCTGTATTGTCATGCAGCACAACTTGTCCACCCGTTGGTGAAGTCAGCGTCACTCGCAGGTCGCCGATGTAAGTATGGCTAATATCAACGTCAATACTCACCGTACCTGAATCACCAGAACGATCGACATCGAGCGCGCTGATTGCCCCTGATGCTTTGTTATCAGGAATCGCCACGGGATCCGTGTTTGAGTAGCTTGAATCCGAAGCGCTACCTCCGCCATCAGGGCCGTTACAGCCTGCATCCAGGAACAGCTTCGCCGCTTCTGCATTGACTAAGCCGTGGCCAGTACGGTTGTCTCGACCTGCCACATCGATATCTGTCGCGGTTTGAACGAGAGCATTACGCACTTGTGCCGCAGTACACGTTGGGTGGTAGCTCCATACCAAGCCCGCCACGCCAGTCACGTGAGGTGTCGCCATCGATGTACCATTGTAGTACTCGTAGTCTTCACCTGTCGTTGTGGACACAGTGATCTCCTGCCCTACGTAGCCAAGCAGCTCTTGACCAAATGATCGATCAACAGTCACTGATACCATGCGATATGCATTATTCTGGTCAACTAAAAACGGATTTTGTAAACCAGGTAATTCCGTATTACTGTACACAATTGCAGCACTAGCACCTGCATTGTAACAAGCTTGCACAGCGTCCACTTCTGGGTAATTACCTGAAGATTGGTTACCAATACGCTCAGCCAGACAGATTTTTCCTGACATATCACCGCAATTAAAATTACCACCAGAGACATCACAACTTTCTAAGGTAGCCGTCACGGAGCCCGCCACAGGATCCGGTACATAAGACGTGCCGTTATTAATCAAACGATTGTGAGGAACGATACCGCGATCAAACTGGCTTACACCATTAAGAGTGATGTCCGACAGTTTACCCTCACCGACGGTAACGGTAGAAAGGATAGCAACACCCGGTCCGGCGACTTCAACCTGATCCGTCGCTTGAGAAAACGCAGCATGATCATTTTGATTATCAACGGCCGCAATCGACATGACCGAATCGTAAGATGCCGGGTAACTGTGTGCCGTATTGCCATCATTGCCCGCTGCTGCAATAAGAAGAACACCTTGGTCATAAATATCTTGTAGTGCATTTTGCTCGGTCCGGCTAGATTGGCTACCACCGAGGCTCATATTCACTACATTTGCGCCGTTATCTGCACACGTTTGAATCGCTTTAACTAAACCGGAAGAGTAACCCCAGCCAGATTCGTTAAACACTTTCACAATGTGTAGATTGACGTTTTGATTTGGCATGACTCCCTTAACGCCCTCGGTATTTGCAATTGCCGCGATCGTACCTGCAACGTGAGTTCCGTGAGCGTTATTATTCCCTGGTTCACTCCATGAACCCGTACCGCTGTCGTTTGTGCCTGCTACGCGGTTGCCGCTAAGATCGTTATGTGAAAGATCGTATCCAGAGTCAATGATACACACGGTACGATTGCCTGCGTTAAAGTCATCCAGCTGCTGAGCATTGACTGCGTTATAGCCCCATGGTGTCGTTTCACTGAGCAAGTAACGCGGTGGATCGACTTCCACATATTCTACATCGCTGCGGTTGCGAAGTTGCGTGAGTTCATCAGCATCGATTTCCACGCTGTAGATAGCACGGTTACCCAGCTTCTCAACTTTTCGTGCTTTTACCTGTTTTAAAACAGACTCTTGTGCTATTCGCGGCCCCCAAAATGCGTTGCCTTGCATGGAAGAACCACCAGCCTCGTCCTCAGTAAACTTGACGATATATTTCTTCGGTAACTTGGATTCATCAAATCCCATCGGTGGTGCCGAATACGCCGACAAAGAAGTCGTTAGCGCAACGGCCAAGGCAGACAATGATAATAAGCCCTGTTTTTTAGTTGTTGTGTAATGCATTTGCTCTATTCCTTATATGAGCTGATTTTTTATTCACTATATCCTCATGAAAAATCACCAACTCGGTGTTCACATGAGAGACTCAGCTATAGCCCATCACCTGAAAATGCCAAATAATTCGGTTCATGAATGTAATTTTTTGTACAAAAGATCATTCAATAAACATTTTCAGTTAGCATTACAAACACAAACAAACACTTATAAAGCAAAGACTTATATAAACAAAAAGTGAATGTTAAATTAATGTTATTGAGTAATTATTCTATATTTTGGTTGCCTTTATCATTTCCATACTGAATGCGTTTTTTGACCATGGTGCCAAAAGGAAAATATTGAATATTCAGATGTTGACTATGTAGAGTTTTTACTCAAGGTTATACATTGTAGTGAGAGAAATTCTCATTTGATTGCTTTTATAACCCGGTATTTTTCCAATTGCTTGGAACAATAACCAAAACGAGAAGAGTGAAAGATGAAACGAACAATCACACTGTTAACCGCGTTGCTCCCGTTTGCTTCTGCAATCGCTGAACAGCCAGCATTATCTCCAGAAAAAGTTTCGGCGTCCGAAGTGATCAGTGCGCAAGAAAACCAAACTTACACTTACGTCCGCTGTTGGTATCGCACTAGTTATTCTAAAGATGACGTTGCCACTGATTGGGAATGGGCAAAAAATGAAGATGGGAGTTATTTCACTATTGACGGCTATTGGTGGAGTGCAGTTTCGTTTAAAAACATGTTTTATACCAACACGACTCAAAATGTCATCCGCCAACGATGTGAGTCTACGCTGGATTTAGCTAACGAAAACGCTGATATCACATTCTTTGCCGCTGATAATCGCTTCTCATACAACCATACCATTTGGAGCAACGATGCGGCGATGCAAACGGACCAAATCAATAAGGTGGTTGCTCTGGGGGACAGTTTATCTGACACCGGTAACATCTTTAATGCTTCACAATGGCGCTTTCCTAATCCAAACAGCTGGTTTCTGGGCCACTTTTCAAATGGCTTTGTATGGACGGAATACATCGCGAAAGCCAAAAATCTACCCCTTTACAACTGGGCTGTCGGTGGCGCTGCGGGTGAAAATCAGTACATCGCACTCACAGGTGTTGGCGAGCAAGTCTCTTCTTATTTAACTTATGCAAAGCTGGCTAAAAACTACAATCCAGCCAATACCTTATTCACATTAGAGTTTGGGTTGAATGATTTCATGAATTACGACCGTAGCGTAGCAGAAGTGAAATCGGACTACGCTGAAGCATTGATTCGCCTGACGGATGCAGGAGCGAACAACTTTTTGTTAATGACGCTGCCAGATGCCACGAAAGCGCCTCAGTTCAAATACTCTACGCCGGAAGAAATCGAAAAGATTCGCGCAAAAGTGTTAGCGATGAATGAGTTCATCAAAGAGCAGGAGAAATATTACAAAGCGCAGGGTTACAACATCACACTGTTTGATACATATGCGCTGTTTGAGGCCCTGACTTCAGCGCCCAAAGATCATGGCTTTGTAAATGCAACAGAGCCTTGTTTGGACATCAACCGCTCCTCTTCAATGGATTACCTCTACTCACATGCGTTACGCTCCGAGTGTGCAAGCTCTGGCGCTGAGAAGTTCGTTTTTTGGGACGTCACTCACCCAACAACCGCAACACACCGCTATGTAGCGGAGAAAATGCTCGAGAGTAGCAATAACTTAGAACAACACCATTTCTAAGCTTTGATAAAAATGGCCACGCTAAAACGTGGCCATTTTATGTTTCTACTTTTACGCGGGGAGTTACAACGGCGCTATGTCCGTACCACCTAATGATTGATATAGCGTTACCTGAGTAATGAATTGATTGTATCGATTCTCAAGCAAAGACGCTTCTGCGTTTCTGGTGTTTTCCTGAGCATCTAAATAGTCCATGATCGAAGTAGAGCCATACTGGTATCGCGCAGCATAAATCTTCTCAGCGGCACTGGCCGCATCATATTGCTCTCGCAAACGATCAGATTGATACATCAACTTTTCGCGTGCTGACAGTGCGTTCTCCACATCCTGGAATGCGGTGTACAACACTTGGCGGTAATTGACGATAGCCGTTTTGTACTCGACGTCCGCAATCGCTTTATTGTTCTCCATTTCGTTCCATTGCAGAAATGGCAATGTGATGTCTGCGCCTAACGTGCCTACGGGGTTAGAAAGCAAGTCTTTTAATGCCTCTGAAGAACCACCTAGCGCTCCCGTTAACGTCAGCTCAGGTAGGTAATCCAGATCAGCGGCGTCTTTGTTTGCCAGAGCAGATTTCACGTCATAAATCGCAGCTTTGACATCAGGCCGACGAATCAACAGATCGGCAGGAACACCTACATTGAGCGACGGAACGCTTTCATCCGGTAACATGCGAATAGTGTCACTCATACTCTGAGGAGGCTGATTGAACAAGATGGCAAAGGCGTTATTCGCCTCTAACAAGCTCTGTTCGAACTCACTCTGCTGCGCTTGCAAACTTGCCAGTGAACTTTTCGCTTCCAGCACATCAAGCTGATCAACCGCACCCAGCTCATACTGCCTTTGAATCAGATTCAGGGTTTGCTGTGCATCATCAATGTTATTTTGGCCAAGTTGCAATCGCTGCTTAAGATAACCAATTTGCCAGTAAAGTGAAGCGGTGGTCGCCACCAAACTTTGAGCTGTGGCTTCGCGATCTTCTTTGCTCGCCATTGCCGCCCATTTTGCTGCATCGATATCAGCAGAGACCTTACCCCACAAATCCAACTCGTAACCGACAGTTAAATTCGTGCTGTAACTGTCACCCGATTCACCACTGTCTAGCCACTTTTCGACCTGAGCAGAAGTCGATGAGCTGAATGTCGGAAACAGGTCATCTTTCGCTAACCCTAATTGCAAACGTGCTTTTTTCAGTGTCAGCGTCGCGACTTCCAGATCGTTATTTTCCTGAAGTACTTTATTGATGTAACTATTCAGGTTTGGGTCATTAAACGCCAGCCACCATGGGTCGATACTGACACCACCAGCGACATGCACCTGCTGCCAGTTTGTCGGCACCTGAACTTCAGGTGCCTGATAATCAGAACGCATCATTGAGCCACACCCAGCAAGCAAGGCTGCGCCTAATGCAACGGCAAGAAAGCGAGTTTTAAATTTTGTTGTATTCGTCATGCTAGTCTCTCGCTAGTGCTTCAATTGGATCGAGTTTTGCGGCGTTACGCGCAGGTAAGAAACCAAACGCAATACCAATCAGAGTCGAACAGATAAATGCAGAAATGATAGAGTTCATCGAATAGATCATTTGGAAACTGCTGCCTGATGAGCTAAACGCGAAGCCAATCAAAAACGCTAAACCAATCCCCGTTATACCGCCGCACAAACAGACCAGTACGGCTTCAATCAAGAATTGCCTGAGAATATCTGCCTGCCTTGCGCCAACCGCCATTCGTACACCAATCTCTTTGGTCCGTTCGGTGACTGATACCAACATGATATTCATCACTCCAATTCCCCCAACGATAAGAGAAATCACCGCAATCGCAGAAATGAGCAGCGTCATCGTGGCCGTCGTCTTCTCGATATTTTGACGAATTGTGTCTGTGTTGATGGTAAAGAAATCTTCCGTGCCATGGCGCATTTTCAGCAAGCTGATGATGCTTTGCTCGGCGGCGCTGCTGGAGGCATTTTCATCAATTCTGACAGTAATGCCATTAAGGTAGCGTTGTCCCATCATACGACCAGACATCGTGGTGTATGGCACCCAGATTTTCAGTGCTTCACTATTACCAAATGCATCATCTTTCTTTTGCGTAACGCCAACAATTCGCACTGGCAGTGAGCCAAGGAATATCACTTCACCAATAGGGCTTCGATCAGCGAACATCTCTTTTCTGGTGTTGTCATCAATTACCGCTTCTTGTGCGAGTGAACTGACACTATCTTCATCCCAAAACTGACCCTGAGCAATCTCATAGCCACGAACGCGGAAATAATCTTCACCCACACCCTCGATGGTTGCCGACGCATCTTGGTTGGCGTATCGAACGGTTAAGCTGTTCGAAATTGAAGGCGTTACACTATCCACAAATGGCAGGCTCTTTAGTGATTCAGCATCATCCGCGGTCAGAGTCCGAATTCTTCCTGAGCGTCTGTCACCAAAACCGGTTCCGGGCCTGATATCAATGGTGTTGGTGCCCATAGAAGCAATATTCGACAAAATCTGTTGCTGAGTACCGTTACCGAGAGCGACCACCGATACGACAGATGCAATGCCAATGATGATCCCTAGCATGGTCAAAAACGTGCGCATTCGATGGCTGGACATAGCAAGCAGCGCCATTTTCAATGCATCAACGAAGCTATCCCACTTCCACCATTTACTGGCATCCTGCTGCGATTGTTTCTTCACTTCTGCCTGAGCATTTTTGGCTTCACTGACGTTTTGTTTATCGGAGATGATCTCCCCATCTTTGATTTCGATAATTCGGTCAGCAAAATTCGCCACATTCATATCATGAGTGACGAGAATGATAGTGTGCCCAAGCTGGTGTAGCTCTTTGAGCAAAGCCATCATCTCTTCACCACTGTGGCTGTCCAGCGCTCCCGTCGGTTCATCCGCCAGAATAACTTCACCGCCATTCATCAGCGCACGCGCGACACTCACGCGCTGCTGTTGGCCACCACTCAATTGGCTCGGTTTGTGAGTCAGGCGTTCTCCAAGCCCCAGCCGTGTCAGCAATGATTTGGCACGCTCTTCTCGTTGACGATGAGGAACACCCGCATACACCGCAGGAACTTCCACGTTACCCACAGCCGTTAAATCGCCAAGCAAATGATATCTTTGAAAGATAAAGCCAAAATATTCACGTCTTAGCTCAGCCAGCTCATCAGACTCCAGCGTCGAAACGTCTTGACCGTTAATGAAATAGCGGCCGCTTGTGGGTTGATCCAGACAGCCCAGTACGTTCATCAGCGTGGACTTACCCGAACCAGAGGCACCAACGATAGCCACCATCTCACCGCGCTTAATCTCTAAATTAATGTGATTAAGTACGGTAAGTGACTCATCACCGGACACAAAATTCCGGCTTAAGTCCTCTACTTTTAATAGAACTTGGCTCATCTTATAACCCCATTGGAGGTCCAGGGCGTCTGCTACTTGACGAACCACCTGCCGTTGCTGTGCCCAATACCACTTGATCGCCTTCCTGCAGGCCAGAAAGAATTTCAACATTCACTTTATTATTGATACCCACTTTAACCGGCTTTTGCACCACTTGACCGTTTTCCAGAACCGGAACCGTATAAGCGTTTTTGCCACCCGATTTTTGCAGTACTTGTGCCGGGATAACGAGTGTATCTTGAGATTCTTCCAGAACAATCGAGACTTGAGCCGTCATACCGATGCGCAGAACACCTTGCGGGTTATCAACATCAAAAACGGCGTTGTAATAGATAGCATCACTATCAGAGATCGTTAAATCGCTGTCATCGCCATCCATAATCGTTGGCCCGGGTTCGATGGCACGTAAGACTCCCTGATATTGCTGATTAGGTTGACCAAGAATTGTGAACACCGCCGTTTGACCGGGATGAACGAAGATAACATCAGCTTCCGAGATTTCAGCTTTTACCGTCATCGTATCCAGCTTGGCAAGTTCGATAATGGTTGGAGTGGTCTGATTGGCGTTGACGGTTTGTCCTTCTTCAACAGAGGTGTAAACCACGGTGCCATCCATCGGCGCATTAATGGTCGTATAACCTAAATCGACTTTAGCACTGTCGACATTGATCTTGGCTTTTTCAATTTCGGCATCGAGCTGTGCAAGTTCTGCTTTGTAGATCGCTAATGAGGCTTCTGCATTTTCAAAATCAGCTCTTGAGCTCGCTTTTGCCGCTAGCATACCTTTTTGACGCACATACTCGTAGTTTGCCTGCTTGATTTCAGCCTGCTTTGCCTTGTATTGCGCGTTGAGACTGTTCAGAGATGCTTGCGCCTCTTTGAGGCTATTTTGTTGAGTCAGGCTGTCAATTTGGGCAATAAGATCGCCTTGTTTTATCTCGTCACCGAGACTGACCGCCAAACTTTGAATCTGTCCTGAGACCTGAGCACCAACATTAACCAGCTTCGATGCCTGCAACATTCCATTCGCCAAAACAGCTTTTTCAATGTTCCCTTTGCGTACCGTTTCTGTGGCATAAGAAGAGAGTTCTTCCGGAGGTTGTAAAAAGTACACTCCAGCCGCACCAGCGAGAAGAACACCACACAATGCGAGCCATTTTTTCTTGAGTTTCATAAAAGATGTGAAGTAAGTAATCGTTATTATTTTATACTGCGATTTAATCAAGACGTATAGGCAGGTAGTCGTAAAGATAAGTAAAGTATCGTCAAGATTCTTCTCCCCGAAATCTAGATAACCTAGCTAAATTAAGTCGTGAGATGTCCATTCCTGAACTACACTAAGCGATGGATTTACAATAAGAAAATCGGCTTAAGCTGCCCAAGTAAAAACTAGTCTTGTCTTTAAGACAACACCAGTTTTTGACGGAAAAAGAGCACAGTGCCCATCGAATTGAATTAAAAAACGTCTAAGTTTATTGCGAGGAAAAGATATGAAACTACTGAAAACCATCTCACTCTGCCTTTTAGCGGCCTGTGCGTCATTTCAATCGGTCGCGAGTGATAGTGATTGGGACAAAATTGCGGAGAAAACCGTAAGCTTTAAATCAGAGACAGACACTGTAAACCCTCTATCTCCGTTTGCGAATGCTCGTTTTAGTCACATAAAGATCAAATGTACGCAAGGTACCGTGAATCTAAAGAGCATTAAAGTCATAATGAAGGACGGCAAAGAAAAAACATTCGACAGTTTGGGTGTTCTCACCAGTGGCATGTCATCACGCAGCCTGAGCCTTCCAACAAAAGATGAGGCTAAACTAGATAAGATCGAATTGAATTACGAATCTGTTGGCAATACTGCGCTACAAGTCACTGGTGTGACTAAAAAAGCACATGTGGAAATATTAGGTAAGAAAGTCGACGAATAAACGACATATCATGTCTGATACAGCGGCACCATGCCGCTGTAAAAATTCAAAACCAACCAATAATCGTTTGGAATTAAATGAATTTCTTGAGTTTCGCTAAACCATAAGCGGCAATCGTCACACTGTCTTTGATTGACCCTTCTATCATCATCTGCTCGAATTCTTCTACAGAGAATGCCCGGGAAATAAGATCTTCTTCTTCGCTATCAAGCTTATTGCCCACTTCAGTAAGATCGCTTGCAAAGTAAACGTGGCAAGTCTGATTCAGAAAACCGTAAGCAATAAACTGAGGACCCACGTACTCCATTGTTCCCGCTAACATACCAGTTTCTTCTCGCAGTTCGCCTTTTGCGAGTTCCAGCGGATCAACATCCGGGCTGGATTCCCAGGCACCTTGCGGGATCTCCCAGCAACGCTGTCCTACGGTATAACGAAACTGTTGAACCAAGTGAATCATTCCATTATCGATAGCAAGTATCGCCGCACAGTCTGGTTTGTCGACAACACCGTAGATGCCTTTCGCGCCACTTGGACGCAAAATTTTGTCTTCACGAACCGTCATCCACTTATTTTGATAGACAATTTTACTGTCGAGCTGCTTGATATCTGACATGGTTATTCCTTGTTTATTAAAGCCTATTTATTGACTCTCTACGCAATCAAAATGTTCTTTAGTTCACTCAATGATTCTACGGTATAGCTAGGTGCGATACGTTCGTCAACACTTGCGCCGGTGGTGTTCAGCCAACAGGTTTCAATGCCAAAATTATTACCGCCCAAAATATCTGAGTGCAGATTATCACCTACCATCAATACACGCGTTTTACATGGGTGACCCATTTGCTGCATGGCGTATTCAAAAATGCCTAAGTCCGGTTTTGCGACACCAACTTGCTCGGAGATCACGATTTGCTCAAAGTAGTCGGTCATACCGGTACGTTCAAGACGGATAGCCTGCAACTCAGTAAAGCCATTGGTGATGATGCCCATTTTAGCTTTACCTTGTAGCGCTTCCATCAGTTCTTTCGCCCCTGGCAGCAGGCTACAAATGTCAGCCATGGCTTCTAAAAACGCGCTGTTTAATTCTGCGGTAGTCGTATTGAGCTTTTCTGCCCATTCGGTAAACCGTTTGTGTTTAAGCTCATCTGCTGACACTTTTCCATCTTGATAGTCAACCCATAGTGGCTTGTTTACCGTTTGGTAGTGAGCAAAATCTTGCTCTGTAAAATCTACGCCTTTGCGAGAAAACATCAGTTGCAAACCTTTGAAAGCGTCAAAGTGAAACAAGGTCTCGTCAGCGTCAAACAGAATCCAATCGTACTTCATTTTTTCATCCCAAAATTCAAGGTCGTCGATAATCTTATGGGTACATAGTCTAGATTGTTTTCCTCTGGAAGATAATCACTATAATTGGAAATTAATTGTATCCTTTGAATCAACAATGTAAGGAGATTGATGTGAATGCGATAGCCTCCCTGCCGGTATTTGTGGCGGTGGTAGAGTGCGGCAGCTTTTCGCTTGCAGCCAAACAACTTAACCTGACGAAATCTGCCGTCAGTAAGCGCATCAATCAACTGGAAGACGATCTCGGCATTCGTTTACTTAACCGCACCACAAGAAAATTAAGCCTGACCGAAGCGGGCAGACGCTACTTTGAATATGCGTCTCAAGCGGTCAATCTTGCTCAACAAGGTGTTGATGCGGTTTCCGAGTTACAAGGCTCTCCGCAAGGGCGGCTTAAAATCACTGTGCCGATGTCATTTGGCGTGCTGCATATCGCGCCTCTAATCAGTGAGTTTCTCTCTCGTTACCCTAAGATCGAAGTGGACTTGAACCTCGAAGATAAGATGGTCGACTTGATCAAAGACGGTTTTGATTTGGGTATCCGCATTGGAGAGTTAGCCTCCTCTAACTTAGTTGCCAAGCGTCTCGCACCTTGTAAAAGTGTACTTTGCGCATCACCCGATTACCTTGCTGAGTTCGGTACTCCGCAAAAGCCAAGTGATCTGGTTGCCCATAACTGTCTGCTGTATTCGTACTTTCGAGGTGGCGTAGAGTGGATGTTCATTAACAACGGCAGTGAATACCGCGTTTTGCCAAAAGGTAACTTTGTTGTGAATAACAGCGAAGCCATTCGGCAACTTCTGCTGAGAGGTTCTGGTGTTGCGCAGCTACCCACTTTTATCGCATCAAGAGACATCGCTGCTGGTAACCTCAAAGTAGTCATGGAAGATTACGCGCTACCAGAGCACGCCATTTATGCCGTTTTTCCAGAACGTAAACACATGCCGTTAAAAGTGAGGGTATTTATCGACTATATCAGCGAAAAGCTGGGGACTGATTTACCCTACTGGGATCGCTAACTAAGGTTTACGCTAACCTATTCATCAGCACTGAAGTTTCAAATCTGGTGCGCTGTTCTGATATAGTAGGAGCAAAGCTCAGAAGTTAGAAAAAGCGTTAAGAATTAAAGATAAGGCAGAGACTAAAAACAGCTGAAGTTGAGTTTAGTATTTGAAAAATGGGGTGATAAAAATATGGTTACGTCGCGCTCTAAAGCTTCGACTCATAAACAACAAGAAGTACAACGCATTATGGGTTCCTTGTCCAAAGCTATTGCCCAACACAAGCTTAAGCCCGGCCAACGTCTTGTTGAAGCTCAAATCGTTGCAGCATTGGATGCAAACCGAAACCATGTTCAGACTGCGCTACAACGTCTGGCGCTACAGCACATCGTGACCATAGAGCCAAATCGAGGGGCTTGGGTTTCACAGCCAAGTGAAGAAGAAGCCAGGGAAGTATTCGCAGCAAGGCGAGTGATTGAAAGAGGTATTGTTGAGGGCATTTCACCTCAAATCATTGAAGATCGCTGGTCTGAGATTGAAGCGCATATGGTCGCAGAACGAGAAGCGATTAATACCAATGACCGCCGCGCCATTATCAGTGCATTAACCAAGTTCCACAGAATGCTCGCAGATATGTGTGGAAACCAAATATTGATCGAGATGTTCGACAACTTAATGGTGCGCAGTTCACTGATCGTCGCCCTGTATCAGCGTAACGATGTACCATCTTGCCAGCATGACGAACACCAATCCCTTATTGACGCACTAAAGTGCGGTGATGCGCAGCAAGCAACGTCGGTAATGATCGCTCATTTAGATCACTTAGAAGCGGAGCTGGTACTGAGTAGCAGCAAAGATCAAGAACTGGAGCTAAACGAAGCACTTCGCGGATAATCTAAACAGAAAAAGGGAAGTGAACCCTTCCCTTTTTCTGTTTAGCTCGAGATCAAGCCATTACTCGTTCACTACCGTACCTGCAACGGTAGACTGAGGGGGCTTTAACATCGTCTTCTGCCGAGTAAAAGTAACCGCTCCGCGCTTAAGCCCCATACTTGGAGGTTGAATAGTCGCCACCACTTCCGCTTGAGAATTGGCGTCAAAAAACACCACATCCGCAACCTTTCCCACACCAATGCCGTAGTCAGCTAAACGCATGATCTTTGCCGACTCACCGGAAATCCATTCAAAGCACTGACGAAGCTCATTCGGGGTGCCCAACTGCGCTATATTTGCGTACAAATTTGCTTGCCTAACCTGAGACGCATCGCCGTAAGGGGTAAATGGGTTCTCAATATTATTACTTGAAACAGAACAACAGACACCATGAGCACTCAATGGCAAAAGCGGTGCAACCCCTCTTGGCACTAAATGATCATACTCTCTTCCATTTAAAAACAAGTCGGTGCTCGGCAGAGCCGTTAACCGCACACCCGCACTAACCATTTGCTTTGCTATTTCCGCCAGATAATCCGGTTTAAGAGCAGAGAGTTTGGTTACATGCCCAACCGTTACACGGTCTTGATATTCGAACTCTCGAGTCATTTCCAATACATGGGGTAAAGACATGCTGGAACTGTCCAAATCAAAGTCAAGGTGAAAATCCAAATCCACATCGTGCTCGACAGCCAGAGCAAATAACGTTCGTATCTGCTGCTCGGGATCGCTATCGGTATACGGACATCCTCCCAGTACATCTGCACCCTGCTCTAACGCAGACACTAACAGGTCGTAGGTACCAGGGTTATTGTGTAGCCCTTCCTGAGGGAAAACACATAGCTCTAGCGTGATCGCCCAGGCATAGTCTTGTTTTAACTGCTTAATCGCATCAAAACTGGTCAATCCGATCACCGGATCAATTTCTACATGCGTTCGCATGTAGCTAGTGCCTTGAGTGATCGCTTTTTCCAGTACTCGCTTTCCTCTCTGATAAACATCATCGTAAGTGAATGCATGCTTCAGAGCCGCTGTCTGTTCAATCGCTTCCTGGAGTGTTCCTTGCTGTAGCTGACAACGTGAGACGGTACACGCTTTATCAAGATGAACATGAGTTTCTATTAAGCCCGGAAGCATCAGTTGTCCTTTCGCATCAATCACGTTATCCACTTCCAAACCAGAAACGTCGACTTCATTTTGAGACAGAAACTGAACAAAATATCCCTGCTTTATCAGTGCAACCTGGAAAGCATCTTGTCCTTCTAAACGGAAGTTAATCACTGCGGTATCGGCTTTCATTAACTTGCTCCCATGTACGCTTTTTCTAACTCAGAATCGGACAATAGCTGTTCTGCAGTGCCAGATTGCACCACTTTTCCTGTTTCGAGAACGTAGGCACGATCGGCAATCTGTAACGCCAAGTTAGCCATTTGATCAACTAATAAAATGGTTACCCCGTCGTCACGAAGCTGCGCCAGTGCATCATACAGTTCACCGATCATCGAAGGGGCCAGACCAAGTGACGGTTCATCCAACAGCAGTACTCTCGGCTTGGCCATCAAGGCACGACCGACAGCAACCATCTGTTGTTCCCCACCAGAAAGCAATCCGGCAGGACTGTCGATTCTGTCCCGTAAGCGAGGAAAGCGTTGTAAAATGGCTTCGATTTCAGACTCTGGCTCGACAGTGTCCTGTCTTGAGTAAGACCCCATCAGTAAGTTGTCTTTCACGGACAATTCACCGAATAATTGACGCCCTTCGGGTACTAATGCTAAGCCGCGTTTGGCGATTTGATTAGCATTAAGCTCATGGATATAGCTATCGTCCAAACCGATTGTTCCAGCCCCTGCTTTTTTCAGCCCAGCCATCGCTTGTAAGATACTGCTTTTACCTGCGCCATTCGCCCCTAGAATCGCAACACACTCCCCCGGATTGACTTCAACATCAACATCTTCAACCACAGGTGATGCGCCATAATCTATGGTCAGGCCTTTGGTAAACAGCACTGACTCTCTGGTGGCTCGCCATTTTTCAGCTCGCTGTGGCGCTTCATAATTGGTCGCGCCAAGATAGGCAGCAATGACCTTCTCATTGTTCTGAATCTGTTTTGGTTCTCCCAACGCGATCGGTTTACCGACATCTAACACCAGAATTTGGTCACTGACTCCCATCACTAACTTCATGTCATGTTCAACCAGAATGACGGCGATACCAAATCCGGCAATGGACTTGATAAGCCCAGCCAGCTGATCCGTATCTTCACGGCTTAACCCTGCGGCAGGTTCATCCAACAACAGAACCCAAGGACATGTGGCTAATGAACGAGCAATTTCAACCAAACGTCGGTCGACATGAGGTAAATCTTGAGCTGGAGTATTAATCGAACCTCGATAACCCACCAGCGCGAGCAGGTTTAAAGCAAGATCACGTTGCCCTGCTTGTTCCGCATAGAATGGGTGTCCGATGCTGCCTTGCTGCATTGCCGCGAGGAGGTTTTCTAACACCGACATACTGTCAAACAGCTGGCTGGTTTGGTAAGTACGAGAAATGCCACAACGAGCGATTCGATGAGCACTCATGCCAGCCAACTCTTCATTGAGCTTGACGCTGCCGTTATCCGGATTGTAAAAGCCGCTGATCATGTTGAGTACCGTCGTCTTACCGGCACCATTTGGACCGATAATACTGGTTACTTTGCCCAGAGGAGCTTCAAAGCTGACGCCTTGAGCGGCCGCAACACCACCAAAGCTGATACTAATGTCATCAACACGCAATCCATTGAGTCCATTGTCAGCTCGGTCATAAAACGTACCAATCAGGTGACGATTGACCGATTTGGGTGGTAGTTGTATTGAAGTACGACGAAACTTAACGCTGATTTCGCCAAGAAGTCCCCGAGGCGCCCCCCAAAGAACGGCAAGTAAAAGTGCTGCGAAAATAAGCAGACGGTACTCTGCCAACGGAGCAAGAAGTTCTGGCAACAAAACGACAATCGCCGCACCAATGACGGGCCCCCACAATGTGCCAACCCCACCAAGAATCACCACTAATACAAACAAGATCGATTGAGTAAAAGGGAAGGTACTAGGACTGATATACATCATCAATGGGGGGATCATAGCGCCAGCCAAACCCGCGAACAGCGCTGAGATGGCAAACGCCAGTGTTTGTGTCTGCAGCGGATTAAAGCCTAGCGAACGTGCTGCGATCGGGCTAGATTTTACCGCTCGCATCGCTTTTCCCCATCCACTCGAATAGAGATGTTGGTAGACCAGTAATGACGATCCTAAAATCATCACGCCGATCAACGCCAGTAATCGCTCTGCTTCCAAATCACCGAGCTCAGGCATAGGAATGCCCATTAAGCCGTTTGCGCCCCCGGTGACATCACGCCATTCCATCAAGCCATGATGAACAACAAAAGCAAAAGCGATAGTGACCATGGCCAAATAAGGCCCGCTCACGCGCATAGCCGGTATCGCTAACAAAGCGCCGATACCACCACAAACCAAAGCGGCAGACAGCACGGCTAATCCAAACGGTACATCATTTAACAGTAGAAGCGCACTGATGTAAGCACCTATTGCGTAAAAGGCAATATGTCCAAAGCTTATCTGTCCACTCATACCCATTAAAATGTTCAGTCCAACCCCCACTAAAGCAGTGATAACACATAAGGTAAACACCAATAGCGAGTAACTATCGAGTAGGAAACACAAAAGCGAACCTACCAACGTGGCGACTGCGACTAGTAACCACGATTTTGTTCCTGTCAAACTCATACTTTGATCTCCTGACCTCTGACAAACAGTCCATTAGGTTTCACTGCTAGGGCAAAAATGACGAGTGTAAAGGTGATGATCTGTGTAAATGCAGAGCCCAGATAAACGGTTACGATTGCTTCTACCAAGCCAAAAATGATGCCAGCGGTAAACACACCAGATGCACTGGTAATGCCTCCCAAAATAGCAACCGCAAATGCTTTCAGACCGAACAAGGTGCCCATATCCGAATGAACGGCAAATAATGGGGCAATCAAAATCCCGGCAATCGCGGCCAGCACGGTAGACACCGCAAAGCTCGCTGCGACCACGCGTCCAACGTTAATCCCCATCAGTTGCGCTGAATTCGGGTTTTGTACACAAGCCTGAAGTACTTTTCCAAGACGGGTATGACGCACAGCATAGGCAAGCAGCAAAGCGATAATGACGCCAACGATAGGAATGATGATTTGCAAGGCGTAAACACCACTCCCAAACAAATCAATACTGGTCGTCGCAAATGCGTTACTGAACTGGCGGGGTTCTTTGCCAAATGTAAACAAGACGGCGTTATCAATCAGAATGCCTCCCGCGACCGTCGCCATAAGCCAGGCGTCGGATCCTTTCATAGCAAACGGACGGACGAGAAACCTCTCAATAACCAAACCGTATAGTGCACTCAGCATTAAGGTGATACAAAACGCCATCCAGTAAGGCATTCCCCAAGTAATACACAAGGTATAAGCCAGTACCGCTCCGAGCATCATAGCGCTGCCCTGAGAAAAGTTTACGGTCTTACTAACGATGTAAGTGATATGAAACCCGAGAGCAAGGAGAGCATACATGCTCCCCAGACCTAGCCCGGTAATGATTGCAGCAGTTAACATTGCTTCACGCTCTCCTAACGTTGACCTAGTGACTAACTATTCTTATTGCACAGGAACAATTTGATCGTTTACGAAGTGAGTGAATACATAATCTTTCGCGCCAATCGCATCATGTTGTGTTTCACTGAATGGGCGTTTGAAATCCTTGATTAGCCCCTTGTAGTCATCGATACGATAGTAACCAGAACGAATGTCACTGCCTTTTGTCGAACCGGCATTTTCAATCGCCAGCGCCGTTAGGTGCATCGCATCATAGGCGTTGGCGATCCCCACAGCTGGCGTCACGTCAGCAACTGTTTTTATTTCCGGGAATTTAGCCTGCAACTTGGCAAACACG
This sequence comes from Vibrio sp. dhg, assembly GCF_003443775.1. Classification (NCBI taxonomy): domain Bacteria; kingdom Pseudomonadati; phylum Pseudomonadota; class Gammaproteobacteria; order Vibrionales; family Vibrionaceae; genus Vibrio; species Vibrio sp. dhg. The sequence goes on from NZ_CP028944.1 coordinate 1,037,702, forward strand.
TCACCACCTTTTCCAGACTGAGTATCGGTAAACGTAAAGGTTTGAATAAAGTGCACGCGATCAGCAGTTGGTCCGGCAAGTTCACCAAAGCGACCACCAGCAGGCCCCCAGTGTGAAACCACAGGAACATCCCAGCCCATACGCTCAAGTGACTTCACTACCTGAGCCGACGGTGCTACGTTAGCGACCATCAACAAAGTGTCGGTGCCTTTCTCTTTCAGTCGAGTGAGTTGCGGAACCAGATCTACGTCACCTGACTCAATTCGTTCGATGCCAGTGTATTCCATACCACGAGCTTCAAGCGCGAGTCGAAACCCTTTCTCATTGGATTCGCCCCATGGGTTATTAATCAGTAGCATACCTGGCTTTTTCATTTCGTATTTATCGATGGCGTACTGCACTAAAGCTTCGTCAACGACTTCATCAACAGCAGAAACACGGAAAACATAGTTCTCTTTCGCACCATTTTTCGTAATCGGTGTCCCAGCAGCCCATACGCCCATGAAAGGCATTTTCATTTTGTTTGCCACAGGAACAATGGCCAATGAGACTGGCGTATCCAGCCCGCCAAACAGTACAGAAACATCTTCCTTCTGAATCAGTTCACGGGCGGCCAGTAAACCTTTAGACGGATTACTTTCATCATCACGACGCACTAGCTCTAGCGGACGTCCAAGTACGCCACCAGCCGCGTTAATTTCATCAATGGCAACTTCTAAACCTCTTGTTATCGCCTCGCCTGATTTTGCAGACTGCCCAGAAAGTGCCGCTACTAGCCCCACTTTGATCGGTTCAACGGCATAAGCAGAAATAGCGCTTAACGAAAGCGCCGTACCAACCCCAACCTTCAATCCTTTATTCACCAATTTCTTCATTGTTAAACGCTTCATAAAATCCCTCTCTTATTGATTGCTAGCTATTGCACAATTATTGCTAGCAATTAAGATGCCAGACGAAAAGCCCTGATTTTCGGTGAATTAACGTAAAAATGTGCACAAAAATGATCCGATTTGGATAAATTTGCACCAAATGTATACAACAAGGAAGAAGATATGACAGAAGTAGATAAAGCAGTAGAAATCGTGAGTAAGTTTTTAGAGGCGTCAATGATTCCAGATCCAGATACTGCCGCTACCTACATGAATAACGGAGTAAAGATCACGTTTACTGGACGCCGAGAGATGGAAAATGCCCAAGCTATCACAGCATTTAACCAGCAGCGCTATCAGTGGGTAAAAAAGAATATCGTCCAGTATGATGCGATGCAGAAAGAAGATCATTGTGTGGTTTACTCCATCGGATACTTGTATGGACAATGGAAAGATGGTCGTCACTTTGATGGTAACCGCTACACCGACCGTTTTGAGGTGCGTAATGGGAAAATCACCAAAATGGATGTACTTAATGACAGTGCTGAATGGATCCTAACGCCAGAAATAAATCGCGAAAAGGCATAACTCCCCCCTTTCTCAACTACTTAACTAACCTGCGTTCAGGTTAACTACAATAAAAAAGCCTGCAAATGAAGTAATTGCAGGCTTTTAGCTATAGTTCAAATCATATTGTAGAATTAGCGCCAGGTTAAATCTTAAGCAGCGCTAAACCGAGATTAAGAACAAATCCAGTGATCGGAAAACGCCAAGATTTATTCAAAGAAAGTTATACCGAATTGCATAGTTCAGCAAAAATGACTTGGCAAAAGCTCTCTATTCCGCTGGTTATTTTCCTTGAACTCGAGCCAGTGACAACACTTTTAATTCAATACCTTAAAGTCATTTGGTTATGTTAAGCAAAGGCTTCACCTGCCTCTTTCGGATCTGAGCCGTACTCATTCCTGCCTCTGTTACCTTCAGTCGCAGCAAAAATAATCAGTACAATCAAACCAAGCAAAGGAATCAAGCCAATCAATACCCACCAGCCTGTTCGTCCTATGTCGTGTAATCGACGTACGGTAACAGCAATACTAGGAATCAACACAGCGAGCCCGTAAACAGCGCCAATCAAAGCCGTACCTAATAGGCCATCAATAATTTCTAAAACAATCGTAATCAGAAGGTTGAATAAAAAGAACATCCAATACTCTTTTCTTCTTGCTCTTCCGTTAAACACTGCATATTTCTTTAATACTGCTAAGTACCAATCCATCTCTTTTCTCCCGACTTGGTAAGTTTGCTAACACTAACTATATAGTGCATAACTCATACTTACCTCGACAAATGCAACTTTTTGCACTTAGTCGCAATTTTCAACCATATCTTACTCGGTTGATGGAAGATCGCTTTGAAACTAGTCCTTTTCGTCCAGACGACGAATCAATTTCGCTGGCGTCCCGCCATAAAGGCAATCGGGCGGAACATCACTGTTTACGACTGAGTTTGCGGCAATGACGGATCGAGCACCAATCGTCACCCCTTGATTGATGACGGAGTTACCACCAATCCATACATCGTCTTCGACAACGATCGGTTTACAAAAGGTTTCCCAACGTCGGCGACTGCGGTAATCCAATGAATGCGACGCAGTGTAGAACTGTGCACTCGGGCCAATCAGGACGTTATTTCCAATGGTAATTTTTGCACCGTCAAGCATAACCACATTCATGTTGATAAAGGTCTCTTCACCAATTTCAATGGTTTTACCAAACTCGCAGTGAAACGGAGCTTGAACAATACACAACCCTGCTTTACCAAACAGTTGCTTTTGCAACACGTCACGCTGACTTTCATCGGTATTGTTGTTAAACGCGCGCAATGCATGAGTGGCGTGCGTCCTAATGGAATCGATTGATTCATCCATACCATTAAACACTTGGCCAGACATCATTTTCTCTAATTCTGTCATTGGAAAACCCTACTACTTAAAACACCACTCACCGTACGTGATTTCAGAAATAAAAAAAGAGAAAAGACGACGCTTTTCTCCTTCCTGTTTTCTGATTTTTGGCGTTATGCGGGGTTAAACAATTTCCCAGCTATGGGTCATCTCAACGCCTTCTCCAAGCATCAAACAAACTGAGCAATATTTTTCGAGGGAATCTGCCGCAACTTGCGCAACAATTTCTGGATTCAGATCATTACCAGACACTTCAAAGTGGATATTCACTTTGGTAAAAATACGCGGTGCCGTTTCGCGACGCTCTGTGGTTAACTTCGCGTTGACCGACTCAACCTTTTGCTCTGCAGATTTTAAACCATCTACAACGTCGACAGAGCTACAACCGCCCGCCGCCATTAGTACCATTTCCATTGGGCTTGGAGCCGTCGCGCCACCATTCCCGTCCATCACGACAGAATGGCCAGACTGAGACTGACCTAGGAATTTAAAATCTTCGACCCATTTAACTTCTGCTTGCATGGTTTACCTCATATTGCATCGTTCGTTAATACCCTCGTATCAAAGAGCAGGTATGTTTCGTGCCGATACTCTATCTTTGTTAGAAAAAAGGACAACGTAATTTTCAAGATTCGTGCAATTTTTTCGCTCTGTTACCTTTCTATTTACGTAACAGTTGAGAAATTAATTATAGAGGATGCTATGAAGACGTTATCTAAGTTAATAATCGGATTCTCTTTCGGGCTGCCAGTCTTGTTCCTACTACTCAGTACGGTAAGCAGCGCGGATACGATGAGCAAAACGAACACATCAGAAAAAGTAGAGGTTGCTACACTTGCGGGCGGCTGCTTTTGGTGTACAGAGTCAGATTTAGAGCAACTAACCGGTGTGTTGGACGTGGTTTCTGGCTATTCGGGTGGTCACGTTAAAAACCCAACCTACAAACAAGTGTCTTCGGGTAAGAGCGGGCACATTGAAGTGGTCGAGGTGAAATACGATCCAAGCGTGGTGAGCTACGAGCAAGTTCTGGACTACTTTTTCAGACACATCGATCCGACCGACGATAAAGGTTCGTTTGTTGATCGCGGTCCTCAATATCGCCCAGCGATTTTTTATCACAATGCGCAGCAAAAGCAGATAGCTGAAGACTTCATGATGGAAATCGACAAAGCGATGATTTACCCAAAACCGCTGAAAACTGAGTTAATCAAATTTGAGAAGTTTTATCCTGCCGAGACATACCATCAGGACTATTACAAAAAGAGCAGTTTGAAATACAAGTACTACCGTTACGCTTCGGGACGAGATCAGTACCTGGATGAAGTGTTCGGCGATGATCGTAAAGAACGTCCGAAAACCCTTCGCCAACTTATCGAAGAAAAAAATCTATTGTCGAAGGTCAAAGCTTACAACAAACCTACCCAAGCTAAAATCAAGTCTACCCTGACGGAATTGCAATATTACGTCACACAAGAAGAAGGGACAGAAAAGCCGTTTGATAACGAGTATTGGGATAACAAAAAAGCGGGTATTTACGTGGATATTGTCACAGGTGAACCGCTATTTTCTTCAACCGACAAATACAAGTCCGGCACCGGTTGGCCAAGCTTTACTAAACCAATCAATCCCGGATACATCGTGGAAAAAACCGATTACAAGCTGTTGTATCCGAGAACAGAGGTGCGCAGTAAATTCGGAGACTCACACCTTGGTCATGTGTTTGAAGACGGGCCAAAGCCAACCGGCCTGCGTTACTGCATGAACTCTGCTGCGATGAAATTTGTTCCTGTAAATAAAATGGCGCAGCAAGGTTACGGCGATTACTTGTATCTTTTCAAATAGTGGGAAAAGTATGAAGGGGTTTAAAGCGCATTTACCTACGAAAACCTGTCCTATCTGTAAACGGCCGTTTTCCTGGCGCAAAAAATGGCAACGAAGTTGGGCAGAAGTGGTTTATTGCTCCGAGCGCTGTCGCCGTAGTAAGTCCTCACTAACGGCGTCGTAGTAAAAAGAAGTTACCAAGGTAAACTCTCCCCATCATACGCCCAAAATGCCCCGCTCTCTTGCGGGGCTGCTTTTTCTATCAACCGAATCAAATCAGACGCAACTCTCTGTGGCGTAAAAAGCTTATTTGAAGGCACATTCGCCTGAAAAGGTGCAGATAGAGGCGTATCCGTCGTACCGGGGTGAAGCGCTAAAACCACGCCATGCTTTACCGTGCGACGCCACTCAATCGACATGGTTTTAAGAAACATATTGAGCGCGGCCTTGGAAGCTCGGTAGCTGTACCAGCCGCCAAGTTGATTGTCACTGATGCTGCCAACCTTTGCCGATATTGAAGCAAATTTTGGCGAGTGGCTGCGTTTCAAGGCAGGTGTGAAATATTTCGCCAACAGCAGAGTTGGTAAGGCATTAACCGTGACCGATTGAAGAAAAAACTCGGCGTCCAGAGAACTCAAATTCTTTTCTGGCCCTTTGTCCTTGGTATGCAGCATGCCAATGCAGTTAATCACCCAATCGACCTCGCAGACAGACTCACTCAAGCTTCTTATTTGAGATTCATCGCTGACATCTACTTGATGCCAAATCACTCCACTTTGATGAACGTCTGGCTTTTGTCGACGATAGGTAGCATGAACCTCCGCAGCCGGAAATCGTCTTCCTATTTCTTGCACTATCGCCAACCCGATTCCACCATTTCCACCAGCAACCAGAATTTTCATTACAAGTTCTCCAAGTCTGAGATGTATTGCTCAGCAGTATCCAGAATGGCTTGACGTTGCGACTCTTCCATATTGTCCCACGAACGGAAAATCATCCCGATTCGCGGATTGCTGGCTAAGCGCTTCTCGTGTTTGTGCATAAAGCGCCAGTACAAGCTGTTAAATGGGCATGAGCCTTCTCCGCTGCGAGCTTTGTTGTTGTAATGGCAGTTTTTGCAATAGTCACTCATTTTATTAATGTAGGAGCAACTGGCGGCGTAGGGCTTAGTGCCAACAATGCCACCATCGGCGAACAAGGCCATCCCTCGGGTGTTGGGCATTTCCACCCATTCAATCGCATCGACGTATATACCAAGGTACCATTCATCCACTTGGTCTGGATCTATCTCTGTCAGCAAACAAAAATTACCCGTGATCATCAAACGCTGGATGTGGTGTGCGTAGGCGTAATCAAGTGACTGTCCAATCGCATTACGCATACAAGCCATTTTCGTTTCACCACTCCAAAAGTAGCCGGGCAGTTGGCGTGACGCCCCAAGCTCATTTTTCTGCGGATACTGTGGCATATTCGCCCAATAAATGGCTCTTATGTACTCTCGCCAGCCTAAAACTTGACGAATAAAGCCCTCGACCTGAGAAATATCGATATTGGGGTTCGCCTCAAAGGCACGAAGCGCAGCATCAATCACTTCCTTCGGATGCAGTAATTTACTGTTCACCGAGAAAGATAGTCGGCTGTGGTAAAGGCTCCACTTCGCATCATGCTCGCCCGTCATGGCGTCCTGAAACCGTCCAAACAAAGGGAGGCAGACCTGACAGAAGTGCGCCAGAAGAGATAAGCTCTGAGTACGGTTAACTGGCCACAGCAGAGTTGCGTCGAGTTTGCCTATCGTCTGGATATCGTGTCGTTTTAAGCGCGCAATAATCTCATGCACGTTTAAGCTAAACATCAGCGGATTAGGCAGTTGTTCGATGTCTTTTACTTTGAGTTTATTGCGATTGTTCGCGTCGTAATTCCACTTTCCACCCAAAGGTTTGCCGTCTTGCATCAAAATATTGAAACGCTTACGCATGCGGCGATAAAAATGCTCCATCGTGACGTGCTTCCCTTTCGGAAACTGCGGCTCTATTTCCTCAAATGGCAGTAAAAAGTGCTCAGTATCGACACAACGCGTAACCACGCCTTCTAGTTTTACATTCGCTAACTGTTCCAATAGCCGGTATTCATCCGGTCTTTGATACTCAAACTTAACCGCTCCCACTTCTTTAACGTAGTGCTTTAACAATTGCTCTAGGTTCTCAAAAGGCTGGGTGTCATCTAAAGTCAAATACAATACATGATGGCCTTCACTCTGTTTTTCTTTCGCAAACTGCGCCATGGCAGAAAAAAATGCACATACTTTTTGTATATGATGCGTCACATAAGTATTTTCCTGCTTCAGTTCAGCTATCAGAAAAAGTACGTTGTCATCCACTTGCTGAAACCATGAATGCTCACTATCGAGCTGATCACCCAGTATCAGTCTAACTGTCTCATATCGCATCTATCATTCCTTATGCGAATAATTATTGCTTCTAGTCATTGGTTTGGGTTTTCTGCCTTTTAAATTATCAATAATTACCCTAATCACTCATTTTTGTATAAAGCATTCAAATATTTAAAGCGATACTTTCCATTTTCCGCTACTCTAAGACTAATTCCATTTTGTTACTTTCATCTCAGAAATGACTGACGAGTTTAAGAAATCAACCGCTAACTTAAAAAAAGCGGTGCCACTAATGATCAAAAACTACGTAGCAGCAACTCCAGCTAACTACGCGCTTTGGTATACCTACGTGGATAACGCCATTCCAGATCTCAATCTAGAGATGGATACGGTGTTAAAAAGCTACGATGTTTGTCCGCCAGCTGCCACGAAGAATCTCTATAAGCGTTATGTGGCAAATAAAGCGGAAACCAGTCTTGACGATCTAAGAAACAATATAGAAGTGTTGTTGAACGAAATATCAAGTTCAATGGATGATACGATTTCAGATACCTCCACATTTTCAGACATGGTAGACAAGAGCGTCAACAAGCTAGAAAAAGTTCAAGATAACAATGTGAGCATTGAGGAAGTCATGAACGCCGTCCATCAGTTCGTAGAGGATGCGCATGAGATTCGTCATTCAACTAAGTTTTTAAATAGTCAGCTCACCAACGCCAGTGAAGAGATTTCTCGCCTCAAAACCCAACTGGCAGAAGTACAAAAAGACGCCCTATTTGATGGGCTATCCAACCTCTACAACCGTCGCGCTTTTGATTCAGATCTCGTCGCGTTAGTCGATGCAAATCAGTCGATGAGTCTGATAATGCTTGATATCGACCATTTCAAAGAATTTAACGATTGTTATGGCCACCTTTTCGGTGACAGCGTTCTTAAATCGATTGCTCGACGACTGCAACAGAGCTGTCGTGATGGAAGTTGTGCTTATCGTTTTGGCGGTGAAGAGTTTGCGTTAATTGTACCGAACAAATCGCTGCGTATTGCACGTCAATATGCTGATACGCTGCGCCGTATGATTGAAAAACTACGAGTAAAAGATAAACGCACGGGCACTCAGGTTCACAGCATAACAGCGTCGTTTGGTGTGGCAGAATTTGAACCTGGAGAGACAGCGGAATCTCTGGTTTCCAAAGCAGATAAACAACTTTATGATGCCAAGATGTTAGGTCGAAATCGAGTCATGCCTATCTAGCATCAAAGCGTGCAAAGGTGTGCGACGGCTTTACCTTGCTCGCTTTAAAAACAACAAACCCTGCATATTGTGCAGGGTTTTGTTTATCTGGCTTATTCAGAAGATTAGTCTACGTTGTAGCAGTAGCTCAGAACGTAATCTTCACCATTTTTAGCCGTGTATTCTTTGTCTTCACTGCAAGCCATCGGCTTACCTTTCTTGTCACCTTTTACCAGGCTAATCCAGTGACGCATTGCCGTTGGCGCATTACCAGTCAGTTCAGGGTTAAACGTGATGCGGGTTTCTAACTGAATGTCATCAATGTCCATCAGTTCAACACATCCCGTGCCTTTGTGACAACCGAACATTACTTCAACATGGTTACCTGACTCATCTTTAAGCAAAATCGATTTAGGATCTTCTTTCTCACCAGTGTACGCCACAAAATGTTTCGGACTTGCCAGACCGCTGTGAGAACCGTCTTTGAAGTAAGCTAATACATGACGGTAATCAATTACGTAGCTTGATACGTCTTGGTGTGACCCGTTCTCCAAAGGGAACATACGGTCTAGTAGTTGCTTAGCTTTTACTTGTTTTTCGCTCTGTTGCTCAGCACTTACCGCTTCGACGGCAAATACAGCTTCAGCGATAAATGGGCGTTGTTGTTGTTGCATTTCTTTATTATCGAAGTTCAGCATATTCATCGTCATATCCTCGCACTAAAAACTCGTCCTAGAGTACTTACTTAATTCTGTTGTTTAAGTTTCAGACAATTCTGTGAAGTTGATGGTTAATTTCCTTGTCTGCTTAGTATGTAGACTAGCGAATAATTTACTACAATTTCACAACAAAAATTTTACAGTGTGAATTTTACAAAAATGTCTGTGTCAAAAAGCTTAATTCGTCAGTCTCATTTTCTCGGTACGAAAATACGTAACCTGAGAAAAAACAACCATTTAACAATGGAAGATTTGTCTGCTCGCTGTGTAAGGATCAATCCAGAGTACGCGCCTTCGGTTTCTTATCTTTCTATGATTGAACGTGGAAAACGTGTCCCGAGCATCGATATGCTGGAAGTGATCGCGGAAGTTTTCCAAAAAGATCCCGCTTGGTTTTTAGATGATGAACCGGAACTCGAAGCCATTACCCCGAATAAAGGTAACCGTGGTGGTATTAGTGGCATGGCGCTGGAGCCAAGTTTCCTGTTTTCTAATGATATTCTTCAGATTGCGATTCCTGAAATGCTCTCCCAAACAGGAATTACAGGACGCCAGTTTGCTCACTTACTGATTCGAGCTCACCAAGAGAATCATCAGAACCACTTTCCTGATCTAGAGCGAGCGGCTGAAGAAGTCGGTCTTAAACGCTTGAACCTTTCGGTCGAAGACTTGATCGATATTGCCAAGAGCATGGGGCTCGACATCCGATGGGTAGACCGAGCACCTCAAGATGTGATCGATGAGCTTGGCGTGAGTGCTAAACAGTTGATCACCTCGTTTATGGAAGCGCCAGGAACGATTTACCTCAACAAGCGAATGCGCGATTACCCGACCAGACTGAAATATGATCTGGCGGTCTACATTGGTCACCGAGTTCTACACAGCAGTGATGCGATGAACAACGTACTCACCATTGGGCATCAGAACAACTGGGAGCAAATGGACAGCCCAATGTCCAACTCGGAGCTGAATTCACAAGATATTCTGCAGGCTTGGCGTGATTTTGAATCGAGCTTCTTTGCGGGTGCGCTGCTGTGCCCTAAAGTACCGTTTCGTCAATTGCTCGACCGCTCTGGATACGAAATCGACGTACACAAAAAAGCCGGGGTTTCTCCTTCTGTGGCCATGCGCCGAATGACGGTGGTTTCACCTTACCCGCATTGGCATTATTTTGATGCCTACGGCCCAGGAAAGCTCAAAGCGGTATATCGAGGGAATGGTATTCCTTTACCGTGGGGCAACATGCGCAAAGTAAACGATCCTTGCCAACATTGGGCGGTGTTCCGCCGTTTAGCGCAGCCACTGGATACCAGCTCGGCTCAAATCTCGATTCTTAATGTCGGTGATGAACCACGCATTTACTGCTGTGAGTCAGTCAATGTATTTGATCCGGCAGGGAACAACCGCGTGTTGTGTGCTGGTATCGATTTAAATCCAGCGATCACTGCGCAAGGTGGTGATGCCGTTTCTATCGCAGAAGAGTTGAAGTCCCTGTGTGTGGCGTCAGGTGGCAGTAGTGTTATTCCGACACACATCAAAAAGGATTTAACGACCATAGCCAAAATTTTAAATATTAACTGGATAGAGCGTGGAATACAGACTCAGGCAAGACTGATCTGCTCGAGAGGTGCGGTTTGTCCAAGACAGCCAAGTTGTTACAGCAAGTGTGGTGAAGCAGATCAAACAGGAGATGAGGTGAACATTCTCAACCTCTAGAAAGAAAAAACGCCAATCACAATAATCGTGATTGGCGGTATATACTTGTGAACAAATTGCATTCACTAACAACGTCAGTTGGCTAGGTGACCCTCGGCTTAATAAGGGTCACTCATATATAAGCACGATGCGTGCCAACTTTTAAATCCCGTATTTTAAACGATCCAGATGCATATCGTTGTTTTATTAACCAGGATTTTTGCAAATTGCAATTGCAAAACGCAACGTAATGCAAATATGCTACCAACCGCATTGCTACTAATTACTTTCTCAAAAAGAACACCGCCCAACCAAGCAGCGAAATCACAGTGATCGCCAGGTCTTAAAACGAGAGCGGCTTCCGATTAGCCTAATTTAGCTTTAGCCGCTTGATGCTTACCATGCTTGTGTTGATACATTCTTTCGTCGGCAATTTTCAACATTTGTTCTGGCGAGGTCATTCCAGGTTCAAACATCGCGTAACCCATACTCACATGCAGTTTAATGAATTCCTGCCCGTAAATGACCGGAGCCGTGCAAATCGCTGATTCGATTTTCTGTAGTAAAGCCAACAAGCTCTGTTCTGATTTTGGGTTATAAACAACAACTAAAAATTCATCTCCCCCCATACGAGCAACCATATCAGAACGACGTAAACTGCCTTTAATGCGTTCCGCTGTCTCTCGTAAAACGGTATCGCCAGCATCATGACCATGCGTATCATTGATGTGCTTGAAGTGGTCGAGGTCGATGTTCACCAAAGCAAAGTGGTATCGTTTTTTATAGCGCTGAGCGAGCTCAAACTGCTGCTTATAGGACTGCATGAAATAACGACGATTTGGCAATTTTGTCAGCTCATCATGTAAGGCACGAGTGTCGGCGATGATATACAGACGATAAATAACAATAAACGTAACGCTCAAAGCCAACAAAGCCGAATAGCCAAGAATTCTAACCACATGGAATTCGTACCACGGCAGTTGCTGTTCCAATGTATCACTTGAGAATACGGATAAACTCCAGCTTCCAAAAGGGAAGTAAACCGTCTCTGTCGCGTACCTTGTCTTTGATAAATTCGGCACCCCAAAAAAGATATCGCCAGATACACCACTACTGTCATAGCCTCTTATCGTCAAAGGATAACGATGAGAAAACTCGAGAATGCCTGTTTCTTTAAGCAAACTATCAAAATCGATAACCGCGCTGATAACGCCCCAATAATCACTATTTGTTGGCGGATCTCGAAATACAGGAACTCGAACAATCAACCCTCGCCCACCCTGCACCAGCGTAACGGGCCCCGCGATGAATATCTCTTGAATCTCTCTGGCTTTTTTCACTTGCGCCCATTGCTCCGGAACTGTTCTATAATCCAGCCCGAGCGCACTCTCATTACCTTTGAGTGGAAACATATGATTGATAACGTCATTTTTTGCGATACCGATGGCATCAATATTCTTACTTTTATTCAGAATACGTTCTGCGGCGATACCTAACTCGCGCGCACCACTTTCAGGTAGCAATGTCACTAACGTACCTAAAGTGCTGGCTTGGTAAATGTCGGCCATAAGGCCTGCCTCCAGGTTGGATCGGAGGATAGAAAGTTGATCTTTGGCTTCAGCGAGTAATTGCTCTCGGTTATGTTCTTTTTGGTTTTGATGTAATAGTTCAACAACTCCGACAAACAAAACGAAAAAAATCAGGAAGAATAAGGCAAAGTAATACTGTTTCTTGGGAAAGTGGCGCATTGGCTCCCCACTATCTCGCATACCGCTGCGAGACGCTTTCATTTATTGTTAAAATTCTTATTTAATCAAATAATACTCATTAGCTATCATAAAGGTAACAATAATCTAAAAAATTTATACGTAGAGCGGTAAAAAATGCAACAAGATGACTTATTTAGCAGCTCATTCTGGCAAGAAGTGCAGCAAGGTAAACTCTATTATCATCCAAATTTTCTTGAAGCAGCCGAGGCCGACAACTTTTTTGCTATCCTCAGGAAAACATTACCATGGCAGCAAGAACGAATTAACATCTTTGGCAAGTCAGTCCTGCAACCTCGGCTGCAAGCTTGGCATGGCGACGCCGCTTACACCTATTCAGGGCTGACAATGACCCCTTATCCGTGGACACCCGAACTGCTTACTCTCAAAGCGCGTTGTGAAGCCATCGCTGAAGTAACTTTCAACTCGGTATTGGCCAATTTATACCGCGATGGTCAGGATTCTATGGGTTGGCATCAAGATAACGAGCCCGAGCTAGGCCGAAATCCGGTGATCGCTTCGCTAAATTTAGGTGACAGTCGACGATTTTTGCTAAGGAATTTACATTGTAAAACCCAGATTGAATACGATCTTTCTCATGGTGCTTTATTGATCATGACCGGAGAGCTTCAACACCACTGGCGCCACTGCGTTCCCAAAACCTCAAAGCCCAAAGGTGAGCGCATCAACCTGACTTTTCGACATATTTTGTAGTATTGACCAACCTTTTACACTTCATGTAAGTATTGGTGATAACTTTAGAAAAGATTTTCATGGAATGAAATTATGCGTATCAAGCCTATTAGTTTAGCGTTTTTACTATCATGCTCTCTCATCTTTCAAACTCAAGCCAACGAGGTTGAATCTCCTCCCTTAAGCTACGCTCAATCAGCGCAAGTAATTCGGGATACTTATGAACGGGAACTTTTCACTCTTCCTCCGTTTAAAGAGGGGCATTTTGGTCTGCGTATGTACAGACAGACGCAGGACCCAAAATACCTACCCGCTGTTTGGACAGATATGGCGCAAGTCGCGAGCCGGTTAAATAAACTGTCCTCCGAAGTCGTCCAGCCCGAAGAGATCATTTTGTATGCGTCACAACGATTGACAAGCTATCAAAATAAAGACGATGAGCGAGGCCAGCTGCGGTATACGGTGACAAAGCACCACCCAGAGTATTTATACCTTGGCATTGATTTGCTCGGCGCAATGGCAAGAGCAGACGAATACGGTTTGAAACACAAAAACGATACCACTCTCAGAGAAGTGTTGCGCAGGTATGATTTTACTCGATACGCCACTGACCAAGAGATGATCGAAGCTTGGGCGGCGCAGTTAGCCAATCAAGTGTATTGGCTAAAACAGCTCGGAGAGCAAGATGTGGTTGAAGCGTTTACACAAGCGTTTCAAGCAACCTATCCCGACGACAAGGATAAGAAGCTATCGACTCAACAGTATGGGAACAAAATATACGGCATGACGCACATTATTTTTGCCGATTCTCAGTACTACCAAAAACAGGTAAGTGAACAACAGCATCAGTGGATTTTCGACTACTTGCGCAAAAACATCGATACCATACTGCTTCGATGCAAAGAAGATGTCATTGCGGAAGTTGGCATTTCTTTCCTTCTAGCAGGGCTAACGCATGACCCTGTGGTAGAAAAGACACGAAATGCGATACGAGCAGCTCTGGATAAAGAGCAAGGCTTGATCCCGTCAGTCGAAGGGAGTTTTGATCTTAAATTTGGTGAACATCGAAACGTGTTAGCTATCATGCTGCTGGACTGGAAAGGCGTCAACCAAGGGCCGAGTTACCAATCATTTCCCAAATCGTTTCAATCGATACCCTATGGTTTGGTACCGAAAGAGCAAAAATAACAAAACCCGCCATAACGGCGGGTTTTCGTATTAAATGAAGCGAGTGTTTTTACAGAGAGATAAAGATGCCCGCTAAACACGCGCTCATCAGGTTAGCTAACGTACCCGCCGCAACCGCTCTTAGTCCCATATTCGCAACATCTTTACGACGTTCAGGAGCCATAACTCCGATGGAACCTAACTGAATCGCTATCGAGCCAATATTTGCAAAGCCACACAAAGCGAAGGTAATGATAACTTGAGTATGCTCAGACAACGCCGCTTTGTGCTGTACAAAATCAATAAATGCAACGAACTCGTTCATCACAACTTTTTGGCCAATATACGAACCAGCCGCAAGAATTTCATGAGTTGGGACGCCAATTAACCAAGCCAAAGGCGAGAACATATAGCCAAAAATAGCTTGCAACGTCACGCCCGAGAAGCCAAACGCGCTACCTAAGTTTTCAAGGCCGGTATTCACCATAGCAATGACACTGACGAATGCAATCAGCATGGTGCCTACTGCAACCGCAACTTTCATACCGCCCATTGCGCCACTTGCTAGCGCATCAATGACATTGCTTTCGTCCGCTTTATCCAATTCGATATTGCTGTAATCGCTCGGCTGTTCGCGCTCAGGTACGATGATTTTAGCCATCATCAAGCTGCCTGGTGCAGCCATGAAGCTCGCTGCGATCAGATACTTCAGCTCGACCCCTAATCCTGCGTAACCACCTAAGACGCTGCCCGCGACAGATGCCATGCCACCGGCCATAACCGCAAACAGCTCAGATCGTGTCATTCTGGATAAGAATGGACGAATCAAAAGCGGTGATTCACCTTGAGACAAAAAGATATTACCCGTTGCAACCAAAGACTCAGCTTTGCTAGTACCAAGAAACTTTTGGATAGCACCGCCAATAAACTGAATAACTTTTTGCATAATGCCCAAATAGTAAAGGGCGGAGATAAGCGCACTGAAGAAGATGATGATAGGCAGGACACGGATAGCGAAGATAAAGCCAGTAGAAGCTAAGTCACCAAACAGGAACTTAATGCCCTCGTCTGCAAAGCTCAACAGACCGGCAACACCGCTACTCAAACTCGCAAGTGCCGCCTGCCCCATCGGGAAGTAAAGCACTAACGCCGCAAAAGCCATTTGTAACAGTAATGCACGGCGTACCGTTTTCCAGTTAATAGATGAACGACTCTCGGAAAGAAGAACAGCACAACCAATGAGTGCAGCGATACCAAATAAACTAAATAGGATACTCATGACTCGGCCTACACTACGTGAACGAAAAGAGAAGCACCAAAGAGCTTGGTGAAAGAATGACTCAACGTATTAAGTGATGGCACACTCAGCGAATGTGAATATAGACAGAGCGAATAGTTCGACATCTTATTTTTACCTTATACAAGCAATTAAAGGGAGCTGGTCCGGTCCGTGGGGTCATTCACTGCTGGCGAGTTGTTTACTCTGCCTGCTCCATGTGACGGCTTGTATGGGTAAGGGCCTTGAACAACGAAACCCTAAATCCCGTTTAAACGGGACGACAGTATAGTCAATAAAAAGAGATATTCATCACATTTATAAAAGCAAACGTTCAAGCGTTCATATTTCATGCAATCCAGACATTTTTCGTTAATGTCCATATCTAAATCAGGGCTATAAGTAAAATTCCTTTGGCTAAAAAAGCGGAAAACGGCCAATAAATGCGCAATCAAACTAGAATGGCCAAAAATGCTTAACTTTACACTCGCCAAGAGATGGAATTTGGTTATACAATTTGAATCGCTTCTTTCCGAAGCCTCTGTAACTACAGAGCATCATGATGCCGAGATGGTGAAATTGGTAGACACGCTAGCATGAGGTGCTAGTGCCTTTGGTGTGAGGGTTCGAGTCCCTCTCTCGGCACCATTATCCTTCTTCTTTTGATTTCGTTTGAGAGTAATGCAAAGTTCTAAGCAGGCAAGACCATCCGCAGATGCAAACCAACTTCTGAGCGAACTTGCTGTGCATGCTTTACTGCATCTACACTTTAAAATTCATGCTTCTTCTCGCCCTATCGCTTTAAAAGAACGTAATGATCTGCTGCAAAAATGGCTTAAACCAAAGCTGAAAAGCAATCGCTACAAGCTGATTAAAAAGCCATTAAAGTCGCTGACTCAGCAAGCTAAAGGGGAAAACGGTAATCTAGAAGTATTGCTGGAACGCTGTGTGGGAGCAGACAAGCCAAGTAACCCTCAGCCACATTTAGATAGCTACCTGCTACTTATTAATGAAATCGAAAAGAAATTAGGCACTACCGTATTACTCTCTCGTCCGGAGGATGTCGATCTGTCGCATGATCAACATGGCTGTCTGCTGTGCGTCCTCTCTGAGAACTTAAACCAGCATTTCGACGACAATAATGCCCTGATCGCACCTATTTCGATGCTTTTCCGTGGCCCTATGAGTCAGCGTTCACTATTCCTTGGTAGTATTTACGCCAACAACACGTTTAATTACGCTGTTCAATATCAAGATGAGCAGTTCGTACGTATTGCTCTCGAGCTTGCATAACCCGAGAGCCTCTCACAAACATCTCATCAATAGCGCTCTTCGCCTATATCGACTTTCGCTTTTATCTTCGCATCGATTTTATCGCAAATGTATTCTCCGATAGGTATTGCTGACGTTGCGGCTGGTGACGGCGCATTACACACATGCAGGCTACGAGCAGTCTCTGCAAACAGGAAGTCATGCACTAATGTGCCATCGGATAACACAGCCTGAGCCCGAATACCTGCTGGGTGAGGTTTAAGATCTTCAACTTGGATAATGGGGCAGTATTTGTTGACCAGCTGTAAGTAGCCAGACTTCCACCAAGAGTTCTTCAGCTCTTCTAAACCCGTTTTAAAATGTTTTTTCGACACTTTCCAAAAGCCGGCAAAGCGTAGCATTCTCCATGTATCTCGAAAACTGAAGTTCAATTTAGCGTATCCTTCTCGCTTCCAGCCTTGAACCGCATTCGGCCCCACAGTAACAGAGCCATCGATCATGCGAGTCAGATGAACGCCTAAGAACGGTAAGTCAGGATCGGGAATGGGGTAAATAAGATGATTCACAACATGATTGTGTTTGCTGTCCAGACGATAATATTCACCACGATACGGGATGATTTGAAAATCGGTCTTAATCTTCATCATTTTAGTCATGCGATCAGCCATCAGCCCGCTGCAAGTCATCAACATCTTGCAGTTCAGTTGCATCGACTGGCCGTCAGAAACACAAGTAAGCTGTACCTCTTGATCTTTTTCTTCAATCGCAACCACTTGAGTACGCAAGCTAACTTGCCCACCGAGCTTTTGGAACGCTTTCGCCATGTGTTTCGTCACTAATCGATAGTCAACAATACTTGTGTCTTTGACATAAATCGCGCCTAACCCCGTGATGTTTGGCTCCGCCAGCTTTAACTGCGCTTGATCAAGTAGCTCAACTTCGATGCCATTGATGTGGCAACGTTCATAGAGCGCATTCATTCGCTCGACTTCCTGCTCACTGGTCGCCACTAAAAGTTTGCCACAGTTCTCAACCGGAATGCCGTGCTCGGTGCAGAATGCGATGGTAGCCTCAACGCCTCGTTTACAAAATTCGGCTTTCAGGCTGCCCGGAGCATAGTAAACACCAGCGTGAATCACGCCACTATTGTGTCCGGTCTGATGCATTGCGAAACCAGACTCTTTCTCCACCAGCAAAATGGAACGATCAGGATGACGCTGTTGTAATTGCCAAGCGGTAGACACGCCAACGATACCACCGCCGACGACAATATAGTCATAAACTGATTTCATACGACCTCAAATAAAAACCCAGAGTTAAGACTGCTGCAACTTAAATTACCGCCACTGTAAACAAAATTGACAGAGAATACCGCGTAGCCTGCCACACGAAACAACATTGGTTTATCCGACATAAGAAATTGTCACGGCTCTCCAGGGTCACTATGAAAAATACACCCCGAACTACGCTTTCATTAAAATTGTGCTGAAAAAATGTCTTCATCGTAAAGCACAGATTAGGACAATGGGAATCTGCTTACCTTTTGAACAATTTGTTGTAGCGAAAAAATCCAAATGGAGAGCAGAAAGCCATAACCTAAAATGCCAAGCCAAAACCTAGTAGTTATATATTCCAGTTTAACTCTAAAAAACCAGTTTATAATCCCAACCTAAAAACAAACCTTAACCGTATCAACTTATTTTCCTCTGCAGGGTTGTGCCAAGGTCGTAATGTTCGTTAGTGTAGCGATAAGCCAAGGCAAACGTGTCCCTTGGCATTTTTCACTATATAAGGATCTCTCATGTCAGCGACCATGCAATCAACATTTGCATTAAAACGCCCTTCAGGTGTTGCTGCTGCGATCCTCCTGCTCTCTC
Source organism: Vibrio sp. dhg (assembly GCF_003443775.1). Classification (NCBI taxonomy): domain Bacteria; kingdom Pseudomonadati; phylum Pseudomonadota; class Gammaproteobacteria; order Vibrionales; family Vibrionaceae; genus Vibrio; species Vibrio sp. dhg. Next base: position 1,056,440 of record NZ_CP028944.1, read on the forward strand.
TGAAACTGATTCAGGGCTGACAGGCAATACCACACTTTCTGTCAGCTTGATAAGAAGCTGACGGGTCACTACACACTCCCCATTCCTTTCAGTTTCTTTCAAGCGAAACACAAGAGGAATAACAATGTTAAGCGCACGCAATATCGCTGCTTTAGGCTTTATGACTTTCGCCATGTATTTAGGCGCGGGTAATCTTATCTTCCCTCCATTCTTGGGGTATCTGGCTGGCGAAAACTTTCTCAGCGGTATGGCAGGCTTTCTTTTGACCGGAGTGGGATTACCTGCAATGGCATTGGTGATCGTCGCGATTGTTAATGGCTCAGATAAATTAACCGCTGCTTTACCCAAACCATTAGCCACCAGCTTTTGGGTAATGGTCTTCATCGTCATTGGTCCGGCATTCGTAATTCCACGCGCTATTACCGTGGCTTATCAATTTAGCTTTGCGCCGATGCTTGGTGATGCAGCATTAATCCCCTTCACCGCCGTGTTCTGCGTAGTTACCATTTTGTTTGCCCTATATCCCGGTAAGTTGATAGACAATCTCGGAAAAGTTCTGACACCCGCTTTAATGGCAATCTTAATTGTCTTGTCAGTGACGGCTCTGGTCTACCCTGTGGGTGATTCCACTCACGCAACGGGACCATACGTAGGAGGTGCTTTTGCAGAAGGCCTGACTCAGGGATACATGACGATGGATGCACTGGGATCAATTGGCTTTGGTTGGATCATCTTCCGCGCAATTAGAAGCATGGGAATAAACTGCCGAAAAGCAACGGCAAAATACACTTTAATCGCCGCTCTTATGTATGCCGTTGCCATGGCGTTTGTGTATATTTCTTTGGCTTACATTGGCTCGACGAGTACTTACCTGGGCAATGAATTCAGTAACGGTGGTGAGATTCTAACAGCGTTTACTTTCAGTCATTTTGGCGCTTTTGGCTCGCTTTTATTAGGCGCAGTCATGGTCTTAGCCTGTTTGACAACGGCTATTGGTGTCACCACGGCAGGAAGCGAGTTCTATGACAAGACCTTTAATAAAGTAAGCTACAAAGGCAGTGTCATCACAACAATGGTATTGGCAGGATTGATTGCCAACGTTGGACTAGAACAACTTCTGGCAATTACCTTACCGGTAGTGGTTGCCCTTCATCCAGTCGCGATTGCCTTAATGATGATGGCTCCACTGCGTAATAAAATGTCCCAACTAATGGTGGTGTTCACAGCGTTCATCGCACTACTATTTGGTTGTGTCGATGCAATGCATATTCTGGGTAATATGCCTGAATCCATTGATCAATGGATGAGCGCTCACCTGCCTCTCTACAATGATTTTGCCAGTTGGATTGTACCGAGCGTCGTCATTGCTGGGCTCGGCCTGTTGTTTAAACCAAACGAAAACAAAGGGGAGACTCTGGCGTTGGTCAAAGAATAGCGGTTACACATAAGACAACTATATATAATTAAGTTAATATATTAGGGGCTTATTTGTTAAACTCAGGTAAAGGAGTTACCTGAGTGATAACTCATTACGGAGCGCCTATGGACAATCACTATTTAGATGTAAGAACACTTAACTTTATTGTTATTTTGTTTTCTTGCATCTGTTCTATTAGCCTCCTATGTTACCAATACACACAGAATAAAATAAAAGGATTGAGCACTTTTTCTGTCTCTTTGTTGTTTATTGGTCTCGGACCATTTTTGCTTGGACTCAGAGATTCCGCTCCCGACTGGGTCACCATTATCGTGGCCAATACGCTTATTTTAATAGGCTTCTTACTCACGCTTTATAGTGTGAGTATTTTCCGTTCTTTTCCTCTTAAACTCGCCCACATTATGGCGTGTTTTATCCCCTTGATTAGCGCCTCATTTTATTACTTCACTTTTTACGAACCTTCGGTCAAAAGTCGCGTTATCTACCTAAGTGTTTATCTGTGTTTGGTGACATTATGCAGTGGCATTGCGATGCTCAAAGGTAAAGAAAATGATCTAAACCTTCCTGTAAAAACCATGGCCTATTCTTTCTTTTGTTATAGCGCTTTTATGGGAACAAGAGCACTTTGGAGTATATTTGCACCAGAGATGGCTAGCTTTATGAATGCAGGCGTTATCCACCAACTTACTTTCTTATTTAGTATCTGTCTGATCGTTGCTTTAAGTTTTAACATTTTGTGGTTAATTAATGCTCGCCTTGTTGCATCGATTAATGACTTATCTCTACGCGATGCGTTAACCGGTCTCTACAATCGCAGAGCATTGGAAGATATCGTTCCGTGTCTGCTCAAAGACGCGAGTAAACATAACCTTCCTGTTAGTGTCGTGATGGCCGATATTGATCGATTTAAAGCAATTAACGACCAATTTGGACATACTGCTGGCGATCAGGTGATGGAAAAGATAGCCAACATACTTAAAAAACAGTTGCCTGAATCCGCATGTGTCGTTCGTGTGGGCGGTGATGAGTTCTTGATGATTATTTTAGACAAATTAGATCAGGCAAAAATTTTTTCAGAGCAAATTAGAACGGCGATAGAAAATGAAACATCCCTTCAGTCATTTGAGTTCAAAATTACGATGAGTTTTGGGGTCAGTGAACTCGTACAAAGCAGTACGATGGACAGGGCACTGACTCAAGCTGATGTCGCGCTATACCACTCTAAGCATTCTGGCCGTAATCAAGTTACGCTTTTTGGTCAATATCATGACCTCCCAGGGGCTCCTATGCACACGCTCACCAGCACACTTTCTCTTTCTAAGTAGATTTCTGCATTGATTACAAAACAAAAAGCCCTGCACAAGCAGGGCTTTTTAAAACCGTTTACAGGCGGCAGTTATACTGCGATTTCACCACCGTCTTCACGGCGAATCACAACTGTCGATGCACGAGGACGAACCGTTGTACCAGCAGGTGTTTCTTCTGCTGCATCATCGCTGTATGGCCAGTTACCCGGGTGCTGGATATTTACAAACAATGATTTGTAATCTGGGCTAATGGTAAAGCCAGTCACTTCACAACCGTTTGGACCAACAAAGAAGCGTTTCAGTTCGGCTTGGTTATCCACACCAATCGTCGCTTGGTCGCCATTTTCATCCGTCAGTTTCGATGGTACGACTGCCAACATTTGGTCGTTGGTGTAAGAGGTCACTTCGTCTGCACCGTTATCCGTTTGAATCCAAAGGATGCCACGGCCATCGAAAGACAAACCATCCGGGCTTGCGAACTGGTTTAACTCCGTTAGGCTTGAGCGGTTAGTGTCAGCATCACCATTTGCTGGTGAACCAAACACAAAGATATCCCAGCTAAACTCGGTAGCAGAATCGCCTTCATCCCAGCGAATCACGTGACCAAATTTATTGTTTAAGCGTGGGTTTGCCGCATTGGTATCTTCTGTACGACGAGTATTGTTAGTCAGTGTCAGATAAACCGTGCCAGTAAATGGGTCTACAGTACACCACTCCGGGCGGTCCATCGGCGTTGCACCCACTAAGTCAGCAGCGCCTGCAGTGTTGAGAATGATTTCTGCTAAAGAGTCAAAATTATCCGCCAGTGTGCCACCAGAGGTTGTGACGCTATCTAGCGTTAGTGGCAGCCATGTACCTGTACTGTCTTCATTGAAGCGCGCAACATAAAGCGTGCCTTCATCCATGTACTTATCACCTGTTGCCAGGCGATTCGCTGGGTTTGCATCAGCAGGGTCCCAGGCAGCAGCTGATTCAAATTTGTAAAGATATTCAAAGCGAGAGTCGTGACCAGAGTAGAATACAACCGGCTTACCTTCTTCCAGCTTACCGAATGCACAGCCTTCGTGACGGAAACGACCTAGCGCAGTACGTTTTTTCGCACGAGAGTTTTGCGTGTATGGGTCAATTTCAACAATATAGCCATGGCCATTAGCTTCGTTGCGGTAATCGTCACTTGAGCTTGCGCCTGTCGGTGCTAAGTTAAAACGAGTGAACTCATCCAATCGCTCTTCAGCGTTACCAGCTAGAGTTTCCCATAAGTAGCGAGTGCTTCCTGACTCAATGCCAATACGATCTTGCTCTTCTGTACGAGTACCCGCGTTAACGAAATAGCCTGGCCAGTTCTCTTCACAAGTTAGGTAAGTTCCCCAAGGTGTGTATCCGTTACCACAGTTATTCAGCGTACCTCGAGCTTGGCTGCCGTCTGGAGAAAAGCGTGTTACCGTCAATTCAGTGTGCGCAACTGGACCAGATAGATCCATCACTGTCGCACCCGTGTAACGGCGGTTAAGTGGATCAGCATCAACCAGTTTCCACATGTTGTCTTCTAGTTGGATACGAACCACAGATACACCGTGAGCATTGATTTCTTTACGAACTTCGTCAACGATGGTGCGAACATTGTTCTCAACCGTTGGACCATTCGGATGCAGCGCTGTTGTATCAATGTATTCATGGTTGATACATAGCAAGCCATCAGTCGTGCTGTCATTCAATGGGAAGAAATGCATACCGTCGTGATGCATGCCTAATGCGTTAAGCTGGTCAGAACTGGTGTTTGAACCGTCATTTTTCCATGCGTTACCCTGAGCATTTAGAGGTGTCCCCCACGGAACCAATACCTGCGCGGTGTAACCTGATGGAATAGAAACTGCGTCCGTTAACGAACCAGGAATCGATTCAAAGTTGAGTACTGCTTTTGATACTCCAGACGCAGCACTTGTCGAAGTACCTGAGCTAGATGAATTACACCCAGCCAAGCCAAAAGCACCAAACGCAGTCATCGCACTGATGCCCAAGCCGCCTTTCAAAATGCTACGACGAGATAGACTCGCTTCTAATACTTCTTCAAAAGGTTTGTTATTGCTGTGGTTAAAGCGCGTTGCGTTGAACGTTTCCTTACTCATGATCTCACTTTCCCAATATTTGATTTAATTTTAAATTAGATTTTATAAGTAGTTGAACGAGGGGAAGTTTGGAGAAACATTGTGACAATAATAATTAAGATAAATGAAGGTTATGTTGCTGAATTATTTCTTCACCAAATCGACTCTAGCGCGGTTAAACACTCTATCAATACGGAAGAATACGAGACTTCGCTTGCACAAAGAACAACCAAACATGTCGTATTAATAGAATTTTACTTGGGATATGGTTCTATAGAAGGTATAACGTGTGCGTAATAAGATCATCTACGAGAGATAGTTATGAAATTAGAAAAAATCGATAACAAAAGCCGTCGTATCCGTAAAAAACTGTTCTTAGGCGAATTCGCAATCCTAGGGTTCGAAATCAGCTGTGAAACAGACATCAATGACTTCGACCGCTACGATGTATTCGTTGATGACTTTGTTGACTACATTGACGGTTTGGGTCTGTGCTTTGGCGGTGGTGGTCTGGAACTGTTTGAAGGCTTCCTGTGCTCAACTGAGCGCTACGGCAATGCAACTGAAGAGCAAAAAGCGCAAGTTCTGGCTTGGCTGGAAGCACGCCCTGAAGTAAAAACTGCAAAAGCTGGCGAACTGGTAGATGCCAACTACTTGTAATTCCAGACAGGGAAACTGAGCTAGGAAATTATACAAAGGCTGATCTTCGGATCGGCTTTTTTATTTTTTGTATGAAGGAAAGTAACGCTAGGAGGGTATTTTAGAGCTGGCAATTGCTGGGAATATTGTATTCCACTGCCAGCCCATTGACGTCGAAAGTAGTTAACTATGATTTTTTAGCTGTCTCATCTTTCGCATCTTTCCAATACTGAATACGAACACGATGTAACTGAGCTCTTCTCATCTTTTTCATAGTAATCTCCCTTATTTATATAAGTAACGCTCACGTTGAGCTTATTGTCTAAGGTTTGCAATTCCGTTAAATCTATATAGGAATCAACCAATTAACCGTGACCAAATTCACAACATAATGACAATAATGGTCTTTTTACTATCGATAATATTTGAGCAAATAAAATATTATCTTCCTTACACGGTCAACCTACTCACCTGATATGACAGAAAAATGGCAATCAAGTTCCTTCTTTTTACTGTCACCAAATCTTAATAAGAATTTCCGAGGTGGAATATAATCAATTACCACACTCTTAACGCAAAAGTCTAGCACTCAGAGATAAAAACCTGCGATACAACAAAGTCTTCCATTGAACTCACTTATTACTTCTCTTAGAACAATGAAAACTTTGCTCAGCAGAGAATATTGATCTCCCAGGATATATAGACCGGTTTGTGATCGAGAGCAAATCAGCCAGTTCATCCAAAACCCTCATACTTACGATATTAGCCCAATAACTTGTGCGAGATCTCTTACATAGCGTGTAAGCAAATGGATTAAAGCACACTAAGATTAAAGCCAGAAAACAACATTAAATTATTGTTTATAAATAAAAATAATTTCATTCATGCAATCGATTTCAAAAATAATTGCAAATAGAGGATTGAGTCAAAACCACAAACCATGAATACTGAGTGTGTCGACAGGATGTTGGCAGGAACAGGAAAAAGCCTAAAGGATTAGGTATCTTCAGGATGAAGATTTGATAGCTTAGGATGAGTTGTCAGCAAGGATGTAGTTAAGCTCTAGGATAGAGTTCGCCCGTCAGGATGACAGGCTAGAATGGACACCGCTAGGAAGGCGATGAACAGGGAACTCGGTTAAAGGACTTAGCCATTATCAAGGATAGATGCAGGGAGCACCTATTTAGTAGCCGGATTGCTGCGAAAAAGAATAAGCCCCGTCTGGGAAACCAGGCGGGGTTTTATCATTTTTACCACCCATCATCGTTGCTCTTTGCTAGAGATTACCCATCGTAATTCGCTCCAGTTCGATAAAAAATATTTGTCGTCACGACGAGTTTTTTTCGTTTTCATCTGCCAGCGAAAAAATCTAATGTGCACACCCTCAACGACGTGGTTGTCCAACCACCATTCTAACTCGTTGAAGTATGTAGGTTATGTCATATCAATATCATCAGCCTGCTGCATTCTATACTCTATACTTATATTTTTAACCTGGTACTGACTTACAAAGGAACAGCCATGCGTATTGCTATTCTCTCTCGTAATGAGAATTTATATTCAACCATGCGCCTAAAGCAAGCAGGCGAAGAGCGTGGACATCAAATTGATGTTATCGACACTCTGCACTGCTACATGGACATTACGAGTAACAACCCTAAGATTCGTTATATGGGTGAAGAATTGCCACAATACGACGCGGTTATTCCACGTATCGGCGCTTCAATCACTTTCTACGGCACAGCTGTGGTACGCCAATTCGAAATGATGGGTACATTTTGTGTCAATGAATCGGTAGCGATCAGCCGTTCACGTGACAAGCTACGTTCTTTGCAGCTTTTATCTCGCAAAGGCATCGGCTTACCACGTACTGGTTTTGCTCACCACCCTGACAACATTCAGGACGTGATCAAAAACGTTGGCGGTGCTCCTCTGGTCATTAAACTACTTGAAGGTACTCAAGGTATTGGTGTTGTTCTTGCTGAAACCAATAAAGCAGCAGAAAGTGTGATTGAAGCCTTTATGGGCTTAAAAGCGAACATCATGGTTCAAGAGTTCATTGAAGAAGCTAAAGGCGCTGACATTCGCTGTTTCGTTGTGGGCAACAAGGTGATTGCAGCAATGAAGCGTCAGGCAAAAGAAGGTGAGTTCCGCTCGAACCTTCACCGCGGTGGTTCTGCTCAACTTGTCAGATTGAGTAAAGAAGAACGTGCAACGGCGGTTAATGCAGCAAGAGTAATGGGCTTAAACCTATGTGGCGTAGACATCCTGCAATCGAAAAACGGTCCTGTAGTGATGGAAGTGAACTCCTCACCAGGTCTTGAAGGCATCGAGTTAGCAACAAATAAAGACATTGCAGGGATGATTTTCGACTTTATCGAAAAAAACGCAAAACCAAATTCAAACCGTACTCGCGGTAAAGGTTGATCACTATCCAAACAGTATAAAGAGGTGACTTCGCCTCTTTATGCGACCCGTCGCTAGGATGACACTATGAATCAGAAAATTGTCATTGGGAATGCCGAAGCAATCTGCTTACCAGAGTTAGGAATTCCCCATCTTGAAGCTCGTATTGATACTGGGGCGCAAACATCTTCTCTTCACGTCGATAATATCGAGTGCTTTGAGAAAAACGGCCGTTCGTACGTAGAGTTCGATCTTCACCCGGATGTTTATCACTTAGAACAGGTCGTTCGTTGTACAGCGCCATTAAAAGCGAACCGTAAAGTGAAATCCTCAAACGGGACGTTCGAGCACCGCTGTGTGATCACTACAATGCTACGCATGAACGATCAACAGTGGCCAATAGACATTACGTTGACTAACCGCGAAAACATGACGTACATGATGCTGCTAGGTCGTCAGGCAATGGCAGATAAAGTGTTAGTTGATCCAAGCCAGTCACACTTGTTAGCGCCATAACGCTATCGTATAGATGAGTGACCCTTTTACAAAATGTCACTCATCTCTTGTTTCTCCGCAACAACACACTCAACAACCCTTTCGCTTTTATTTTCGTTGCTCGCCAATGGGTATGCGGCTTGGTCGGCGCTGTATCCAGAATATGCCGATAGGCTTTTTCATCCAAAACCACTTCCCCTCCATGCGCAAGCAACAAACAGCTTGGTTGCAGTTCAAAAACCCGTTTAACGGAAAGACGATATTGATTGGGGTGAAAGATAGGAAACGGTGCAATTAAGTGCTTCTTCACTTTTACTATCAGATCCGCGACGTACAACACGCTCTGCTCCGCATGATAGACCGATAAATCTCTGTCGGTATGACCCAGCGTTTCTAATACCTGCCAATCTTCAAAACCAGGAATAGTTTCACCGTCCACCAGCTCAATATCTGGATTCAGTTTCCTTGAATACCACAGGTTGCGTTTGGGTTTGTGCATTCGATTTGCCATCCACCTAGCCAACGCCAAATCCGTCAAATGCATCAACCAACCATCAATACCGCTATACCACTGAACGTCACGTTTGGCCGCCAACACTTTGCACCCTGTCAGAGCTCTAAGCTTATGCGCCGCTCCCGCATGATCCGGGTGCATGTGGGTTACGACCACCAGCTTGAGATCGGTAAATGGTCGCTTAAGTTGATACTCAATAAAATCTTTAAGATGAGGGATATCAGCTCGGCTTGCACCATCAAGCAACATGAGTTTATCGGCGTACTCGGCCAGGTACATGGTCTGTATGTACCCCTGAATTCTATGTAGCTGCAAAATCTATCCTTATACTGTTTTAAGACCGCATCCTTGCTGGTCAGACCAACTATAACAGTAGAAACATTAAATTGTTAAATATATGTTGTCCAAGTTAATTTGACACCAGTAACAGCACTCCGAATCCCCCCTCAAGAAGTAAACTGGGTATAAATATTTACACCAATCTTCGACAACAAAGCCTAATCGATAAGATAGATTTTAATCATTAGACTCTAAACAAATTTTGTCCGTTAATGCGCGCACACGGAGTTCGTGTCAGGGTATGAGGTGATACCAATCGTAGCAAATAACTGGTCATTCTAGCTGGTTAAAATGTTCGATAACTGCGTTACAATTTTTGACTGTAGAGTAACTACTTATGAAAAAGTTGTGCCTTGTTATCATGCATTTTTCCTGCGCTATTTCTGATCACTTACTCACTGTGATTGGTATTAATGCCTCATGAATTGCTTTTTGGTACTTTTCCTTCTAATAAATTAAAGGGTTAAGTACATTTTTGTGAGAATTGAGTTGGAAAAAGCAACGAAATTAGACCGCATTCGCGCGGACTACAACGTTCACTACTGGAGCCAAGGCTTCTACGGTATCGATAACCAAGGCGAGGTATACGTCTCTCCTCGAAGTGACCGTGCACATCAAATCCCTTTCAGTGCCATTGTAAAAGAGCTAGAAGCGAAGCAGCTGAACTTGCCTGTTCTCGTTCGCTTCCCACAGATCGTGCATCAACGTGTGCATGGTCTTTGTGATGCTTTCAACCAAGCGATTGAAGATTATCAGTATCCGAATAAATACTTGTTGGTATACCCAATTAAGGTAAACCAGCAACGTGAAGTGGTTGATGAAATACTCGCCAGCCAGGCAGAGCTCGAGACGAAACAACTCGGCCTCGAAGCTGGCAGTAAACCGGAACTATTAGCCGTACTGGCCCTGGCTCAACAAGCTAGCTCCGTGATTGTCTGTAATGGCTATAAAGATCGTGAATACGTGCGCCTTGCGCTGATTGGCGAAAAGCTCGGACATAAAGTGTTTATCGTCTTAGAGAAGCTATCAGAGCTTGATCTGGTACTGCAAGAAGCAGAAAGCTTGGGCGTACAGCCTCGATTGGGTCTGCGTATTCGCCTTGCTTCTCAGGGAGCCGGTAAGTGGCAATCAAGTGGTGGCGAAAAGTCCAAGTTTGGTCTGTCTGCATCACAGGTGCTGAGTGTGATTAACCGCCTGAAGAACAGTGGTAACCTCGATGCTTTGCAATTGGTGCACTTCCATCTTGGGTCACAAATGGCGAACATTCGTGATGTACGCAACGGTGTGAATGAGTCTGCACGTTTTTACTGCGAGCTGCGCGCAATGGGTGCCGGCATTGATTACTTCGATGTGGGTGGCGGCTTAGCTGTAGATTATGACGGAACACGTAGCCAATCATCCAACTCGATGAACTATGGCCTTGCTGAATACGCACGAAATATCGTCAATACGGTTGGCGATGTATGTCAGCAATATGAGCAGCCGATGCCGGTGATTATTTCTGAGTCCGGTCGCTCTTTGACGGCGCATCATGCCGTGTTGGTATCCAATGTAATTGGCACAGAAGCTTACCAACCTGAAGACGTGTTTGCTCCAGCCGATGATGCCCCTTTGTTGCTGCAAAACATGTGGCGTAATTGGGAAAACTTGCAAAACGGCACTGACGCTCGAGCACTGATTGAGATTTACAACGACACGCAAAGTGACTTGGCAGAAGCACATTCTAATTTTGCAACTGGCGTAATTAACCTAGAGCAACGCGCTTGGGCAGAACAGCTGTCGCTACGCATTTACTTCGAATTGAGTCGTAAGATGAGCACGAAGAACCGCTTCCACCGTCCTATTCTGGATGAGTTGAGCGAACGTCTCGCAGACAAGTTCTTTGTCAACTTCTCGCTCTTTCAGTCTCTACCAGACGCATGGGGGATCGATCAGGTATTCCCTGTATTGCCGCTTTCTGGTTTAGGCGACGCCGAAGAACGTCGAGCAGTTATGTTGGACATCACTTGTGACTCTGATGGTGCGATTGATCTTTATGTTGATGGTCAAGGTATAGAAAGTACGTTACCAGTTCCAGCGTGGACCAAAGATAAGCCATACCTGCTGGGCTTCTTCCTAGTCGGCGCATACCAGGAAATTCTTGGTGATATGCACAACTTATTTGGCGACACCCACAGTGTGGTTGTTAACGTAGAAGAGAACGGTGAGTTTGAAATTAGCTACATCAACGAAGGTGATAGCGTAGAAGACATGATGCGTTATGTTCATATCGACGTTGAAGCGATTCGAGATAATTACAAACAACTGGTTTCAGAACGAGTTGAAGCCGGTGAACAAACACAAATCCTTGCTGAACTGGAACAAGGTTTGGTGGGATACACCTATTTAGAGGATTTCTGATATGAATGATTTGTTTACTAAAACTGATTATTCGCTTTACTCCAACTCAATGTCGTTTCTGCGTCTTCCGTACATTAAAAATCCGGTGACTGCAGAGGCAGACGTTGTGGTACTCGGCGTTCCTCTCGACATGGCAACATCTGGTCGTTCAGGGGCTCGCATGGGTCCGGATGCTATCCGTCGCGCTTCGGTGAATTTAGCCTGGGAAGGTAAAAAATTCCCTTGGGATTTCAACGTATTTGATAAGTTAACCGTCATTGATTCCGGAGACTTGGTCTTCGATTGCGGTGACGCAGAAGACTTCACTTACCGTTTGGAAGCGGCGACAAGCGAGATCTTAAAAAGCGAGAAAACAATGCTTGCACTGGGGGGGGATCATTTCATCACCCTTCCGATTCTGCGTGCTTATGCGAAACATTATGGCGAAATGGCGCTAGTTCATTTCGATGCTCATACAGACACATACGCGAACGGCAGCTCATACGACCACGGTACGATGTTCTACCATGCACCGAAAGAAGGGCTAATTTCTGCAAAGAACTCAGTACAAATTGGTATTCGTACTGAATACAAACAGCAAGATCACGGCTTCAACGTTATTAATGCGATGCAAGCCAATGACATGTCTGTGAATGAGATTCTAGACGAGATTCGTCGTACCGTTGCTGATAAGCCAGTATACGTTACCTTTGATATAGACTGCTTAGATCCAGCATTTGCTCCGGGAACGGGAACGCCGGTTTGCGGCGGTTTAAATACTGACAAGGTGCTTAAAATCATTCGTGGTTTGGCTGGCATGAATATCGTAGGCATGGACGTGGTAGAAGTATCACCACCTTATGACCAAAGTGATGTCACCGCATTAGCAGGCGCGACCATTGCTCTAGAACTGCTGTACGCTTACGCATCAGGTCGAGAACAAGCATAAATTTTTCAAAGGGAGCATTCGCTCCCTTTTTTGTCTTTTCGCACACCAAACTTTCGGATTATTTTTTCTAATCCAAATCATAGATTTTAATCTTGCTTGACGACAAAAGTTTAGATTGCCAAGCACAGATTCAAGCACTAATATCTCGCACGAATCATCCCCTAATATAACAAATTACATTAGCACTCTTTATGGAGAGCTAAGGCTTCTTACACCTTAAATTTATTGGAGATACACGTAAATGCCGGCTTCGTTTCCATTAGTGAAACTTACGTTTTTAATCGCAATATTGACTGCCGTAGGTCAGATGACCCAAACGATGTACGTGCCTTCAATCGGTCATATGGCGAGTGAATTTTTGGTTTCTGCGTCTTCACTTCAAGCCGTTATGGCCTGTTACTTGATCCCATATGGCTTGTCACAGTTTGTGTATGGTCCGTTGTCCGATCGCCTTGGACGTAAACCAATTATTATTGCTGGCTTGCTCATTTACATCGTGGGGACGTTAGTCGCTCTATTTACCCACCAGTTTGAATGGTTCTTAGTCGGTAGCTTTATCCAGGGCTTGGGCATTGGCTGTGGTGGCGCGATGGCACGTATCTTAACTCGTGACTGTTTTGAAGGTGCAGAATTACACCGTGCGAACAGCTTGATCAGCATGTGTATCCTCTTCTCACCTTTGATGGCCCCATTACTGGGTGGCTATTTAACAGAAGCGTTCAGTTGGCGTTCTAGCTACCTATTTCTCGCGCTATTTGGTATTGCTGTGGTCATTACCATGATGACGAGCATGATGGAGACTCTCCCTGTCGAAAAGCGCAAAAATGAGCCAGTGACTAAGAGTTATCAATATGTTTTATCCGATAAACGCTTCCAAGGTTTTTTGATCTGCCTTGTGGCCACATTCGCGGGTGTGGGCGTCATTGAAGCAGCTGCAGGTGTGCTACTAGGCGGCGTGTTGGGATTACCAGCGACAACCGTCAGCTTGCTGTTTATTATTCCGATCCCGGGATACCTGATCGGTTCAGGCTTATCGAGCTACATCGCTCAGCGCCGTTCAATGCGTCGAGCCCTCAATGTTGGTCTGGTTGCCATTTTTATCGGTTCAGCCGTCGTGTTGATCCCAGGCCTGTTTGGCTTAACGACCGCGTTAACCTTGATTGGCGGCGCTACTATTTACTTTTTGGGTGCCGGTATACTCTTTCCGGCAGCCACAACTGGGGCGATTTCTCCGTTCCCATACCATGCAGGTACTGCGGGTGCGACGTTGGGCGGTATGCAAAACTTGGGCGCGGGTATCGCAACCTTACTTGCGTCACTATTCCCTGCTCAGAACCAAATGCCTCTGGGTATTTTGATGATGGCGATGTCAGTTATAGCAATGCTCGGGCTACGCTGGGTTAATCGCACGCCGGATCATTCCAACCAAGTACCACAGGTTATATAACCAAACTCAATATGCATTTTCTTAGGGACATACTATGCAGTATGTCCCTTTTTTGTACTCACATTCCAAAAGACTGTTTGCTTTGTATAACAACTGCTTACACAATGAAGTTTCATATCGATCACTGGAAGATCAAAAACATCGGTAACAAACCTAAAAGCACGCTCAAGCCATATACAATTAGATTCCATTAAAAACGATGACTTGGGTATAAAATACAAGGATAAACAGATGCGTTTTACTCTTACGACGTTGGCCGTATCAGTCGCAATTTTGGCCGGATGCAGTAATCAAGGAACTTCAACTATGAACCATTATTCTCAGTCACAGCTCATTGCCCAGCAAACACAAGCGCCTGTCGCAAAGAAAGTGCCGCATGCCATGACGATTCATGGCGACACCCGTATCGATAACTACTACTGGATGCGAGACGACGAGCGCAAAGATTCGGAGGTATTGCAGCATCTTGAAGCAGAGAATAAATATGCCGAAACTGTTTTAAAGCATACCGAAACGCTTCAGCAAACACTGTTTGAAGAAATCAAAGGCAGAATAGCCAAAGACGATAACTCCGTTCCAGTTCGTAAGGGCAGTTACTTTTATTCCAGTGAAGTCTCTGGAGATAACGAATATGAAGTTCATCTGCGCGCCAAAGACTTTTCCGGCACCGATAAATCAGTGATTTTAGATGTCAACGAACTGGCCAAAGGCCATGAATTCTTTAATGTTAGCGGATTACATGTCAGCCCTGATGAAACGCTTTTGGCTTATGGCGAAGACACGTTAAGTCGCCGTATTTACACCATCAAAATCAAGAATCTGGAGACGGGTAAATACCTTGAGGACGAAATCGAAGGCGCTTCTAGTGCCATTGCCTGGCAAAACGATAACCAAGCGTTCTATTACATAAAGAAGGACCCACAAACACTGTTAGGCTACCAAGTCTATCGCCATGTACTGGGAACCCCGCAAAGTACAGACAAGCTGATTTACGAAGAAACAGATAGTGAGTACTACACCTACATCAGCAAAAGTAAGGATGGAGAAGAGGTCTACATTTGGCACTCCAGTACAGAAACCAGTGGTGTTTCGGTCCTTGATGCCAACAACCCAAATGCGAAAGCTAAGCCATTTTTTCCGCGCGAAACCGGTATCGAGTACAGCATCGCAAAACTTGGCGACTGGTACTACATCTACACTAACTATGAGGCAATTAACTTCCGTTTGATGAAAGTGCATAAAGACAACATGCACGACCGTTCTCAATGGCAAGATGTTATTCCAGCAGACGATGATACTCAGCTGGTCGACTTCGAGTTGTTCGATGACCATCTGGTTTATGAGCAACGCGCAAATGGCTTATCGACGGTCACTGTGCGTGAACTATCCAGCGGTAACGAATTCCCCCTCCAATTTCACGATAGCGCATTTGCGGCGTACCTAACTGGAAACTACGAGTTAGATAACAATAAAGTACGCATTTACTACAGTAGCTTAACCACACCGGGTACTTACTATGATTTCGATCTGAAAACGGGTGAATCTGAGGTCATGAAACAAACCCCAGTCCTGGGTGACTTTAACGCTGATAATTACCAGTCTGAACGAATCATGATCAAAGCTCGTGATGGCAAGTCAGTGCCTGTTTCGCTGGTTTATCGCAAAGATCGCTTTAACAAAGATGGTACCAATCCTATTTATCAATACGGTTACGGTTCTTATGGCGCGACAATAGAGCCAACCTTCAGCTCAACACGTTTAAGTTTGCTGGATCGTGGTTTCGTTTTCGCCATCGCCCATATTCGCGGTTCTGAAATGCTCGGCCGCCCTTGGTATGAGGATGGTAAAAAGCTGACAAAGCAAAACACCTTTAACGATTTTGTCGATGTAACGAAAGGCTTAGTCGAGAAGAACTACGGTGCAAAAGATAAAGTGTTCGCGGTGGGCGGTTCGGCAGGAGGCCTGTTAATGGGCGCTGTTATTAACCAAGCGCCAGAGTTATACCGCGGCATTGGTGCGCATGTACCTTTTGTCGATGTTGTGACGACGATGTTGGATGAATCGATTCCATTAACCACGAATGAATACGATGAGTGGGGCAACCCGAACAACAAAACCTATTACGACTACATGTTGAGTTATTCGCCTTACGACAATATTAAAGCGCAGGATTACCCAAACATGCTCGTCACCACGGGTTTGCATGACTCTCAGGTTCAGTACTTTGAGCCAATGAAGTGGATAGCTAAGTTGCGCGAAATGAAGACTGATAATAACGTGCTGGTGTTTAAGACCGATATGGAGGCAGGACATGGTGGCGCTTCCGGTCGATTTAAACGCCTAAAAGAAGATGCACTGGAATATGCTTTCTTCCTAGACCTACTAGAAACAAAGTAACAGAAAAACAATGCCCGCACTTGCGGGCATTGTTACGATCAGCGTCAACACAATAATCGGCCGAAATAAAAACGCCTACTCCCTTAATCCTTTTTACAAAGCAAGAAGTAGGCGCTAACACAATAACTGTGTTTAGGCAGTAGATACTGTCCTATTGATTAGAAGTAGTAACGAGCACCGATAGTCCAGTAGTCGTTTTCATCTTCATCAATGTCGTTGCCTAGGTCAATTTGGTAACCTGCGAATGTGTAGAATGAAGGAGTAACAGCGTACTCTGCTTGTAGTGCCATTTCGCTGTAAAGAGTGTCTAGATCATCGTCTTCCACGCCTTCGTAGTTCACGCTGAAAGTCCAATCGTTAACACCGTACGCTAAAAGTGCTTCTAACTGAGTAGTGTCTTCTAGACCTTCAAAGAAGTATTCGTTCATACCGTATACAACTGCCGCATAAAGGCCTGAACCGTAAGAGCCGTAGTATGCTGACAAAATATGTGAACTTGCGTTTTCTTTACCAGTTTGACCACCAAATTCAACATCACCACCGCTGTATGCGTAGCCAAGACCGAAGCCTGCTAACTCAGTGCTGATAGAAACTTGGCCACGGTCATCGTAATCACCGTTTTGACCTTGCCAACCTAGACCTAGATTGAACGCAAAGCCTTCACCGAATTGGAAACCTTTACGGTAGCTAACCATTTTTTCACCACGAGCAGAACCAAGCTCGTAGTAGTTTGAATATAGGAAGTCGTTCGCAAACGCGATTGGCAAATCAGCAACACCACCTACATCGTAGTATGGAGTCCACTGCGTACCTACAACCAGACGACCTAGTTGCTCATGCGTTGCGCCAATGTAGCCAAGACGAGTTGAAAAAGACTGATCGCCACCGTTTAGGTAGTTAAGTGCCCACTCACCTTTAGCATCAACAGTCACACCATTGCCGATGTCTTTTTTGCCAGCCACGTTGATACGAGGAGATACTTGGTGAACCTTTACGTCCTCGTCATAATACTCACCCACGCCCACAGATACATGACCGCCGATTGATAGAGATGTACCATCGCTGTTGTAAACTTCTGCTGCGAATGCCTGTGTACCACATGCTAGTGCCGCCACTGCTACGGCTAGAGCTTTCATTTTCATTGTTAACATCCATATAGTTGTTTGTGCCGATTCGTTCAAAAACAGAATAACCCTGCATCATTTGCAACGAACAGATAACAAGGTAGTAATGAAATTTAAATAAAACAAACAACTTATTATGCAACCAATCCACTCATTGATTAATATATGAACAATGTCACATAAAAATAGTGAACTTTTCATTCATATGCATAAAATTTGTGCTTTTTGCGTGCTACTTCTCTCAATGTACCGATATCTATTAATTTTAATTCTATCAATATAAAAATATTGGCTGATACCTTTGCAGTATGATGTGTTATTAAGTAAAAACCAGTGAGTTTGGATTAATGATCTTTGCCTAACCAATGCAGAGCTTTGTATCGAAATCAGCCTAGTTTGTTAGATAAATTCGCTGATTTTTACTGATCGGGTACAGACTACTCAGTCTAACTCTCTTGCATAAATGCTATAGATTATTGGAAATATGGAGGGTTAAAATGCAAAAAAGCCCGAGTGTTACCTCGAGCTTTTTGAGTGTTCTTGACAGCTATCTAAGAATTTAAACTGGATTCTGCTTTACGAAGTTGAGACAAATAAGTCACCCAACTTTTTGCCTGATCGGATGGCTTCATTTCATAAGATCGTTTCGCGTTTGCGAGCGCATCATCAATTCGCTTCAACTTGTAATAAACCCGAGCTTTGATAAGCGCGACGTCAGATGGTCTGCCAGAAACGTCATCCAAAACGGCCAATGCCTGTTGGTACTGCCCTTCCTGTACGAGTAGCTGAGAGTAGTTCCAGTTGTACTGTGAGTCGAGTTTCGCGGCTATACGCCAGCTATCTATCGACTTATCCCACTCTTTGGCCATTTGCCAGTACGTCGCTTGCTGAGCTTTCAATTTACTGTCTGAATTAATCTCATTGAGCTCATCCAAGACCAACGCAGCACGTTCTGGAATTCCTCGATTTGCATACAGCTGCGCTAACAGCTTCAAATCATCCTGGCTGAGTTCGACACCTTGAAGCTTAGCAAGAGCCAAAGAATCTAAAGCACGCTTATTATCATTAATGCGGAGATGTAAAGCGACCAGTTGACGCCACCATTCCACACGTACAGGTTCAATCGCAATCAAACGCTTTATTGTGCCAATCGCAGGCTTCCACTTTTTGAGTTCCAGCTCCGCAGAAAGCTTAATCGAAAGCGGGCCTGTCTTGTCTGGCTGCCCAAACTGCTCATAACGCCCCATGGCTGAAATCACTTTATTCCACTCTCTTAGTTGGTAATGCGACTGTGCTATACGCAACCAAACATCATGGGCTTTGTGATTTTTAGGCACGTTCTTACTTAACGCATAATAGTGCGGTAACGCTTTGGAAAATTGTTGTTCGTTAAGCAGCATATCTGCCAGCATCTTACGGGTTTGCCACGCCTGTTCATCCTGCAACAAACCACTGTTCACTGCATACTCAAGTTGTTTAATTGCAGGCTTAATTTGCTGGTTTTGCCAATAGAAAATACCCAACATACGAGCGACGAAAGCCTGATCATAACCACGAGAAAGATCTAATCCTTCAAGTGTAGAAATGGCCTCTTTGAGGTTATCTTCCTGCGCCATAGCATGTGCCCGCTGGACACGCGAAGCCGTGTACTGACTTAACTCGTTAGCGGTAGTCGTAAAAGCGCTTAAGCATAAGACGGCACCAATTAGGAATTTCTTCATCATTTCGGTAACTTGAACTCCAGTCTTACGGTCTGCCCAAACTGCTCGATTGACACACCATTCTCAACTTTTGGCTGATATTTCCAGTTTCTAAGCGCACGTATCGACTCACGCTCAAACATGCGGCTTGGCTCAGCTTCAACCACTTCAATATCTTTTGGACGGCCAGTCGCGTCAATAGTAAAGCGCAACACCACGTAACCTTCTACCTTACGTTTCTGAGCTTTGCTCGGATAGCGAGGTTCCAAGCGATAAAGAGGTAGCGCTTGTTGATTACCCATCGTGCCTTTTAGATTTGGCGCACTAATCGCAATACCATCCAACGCCGTATTTAGGCCCAAAGCGCTGGTCGGTGTGACTTGGCTCATCGGCTCAACTTGCGTGTTCGCTTGAGACAAATCCATCGGCTCTGGTGCTTTCGGCGGCTCAGGCTGCTCTGGAACCGAGCGTTGACGACGCTGTATGTCTGCATCGTTTTCCACCATGACCATGTCAAAGCGAACCGCTTCAGAAGCTTTGGGCGCACGCTGGTTGCCATTATCTACCATCCACGCCATAAAGCTAAACAAGCTGACCGAAATCAACAAAGACACAGGTAATGCAAGTAACAGCCTACCCATTAAGGTGTCTCCGCTGCCAATGCAATGTTCTTAACACCTGCGCCTTTTGCTGCATCCATTACTTTTACAACCGTACCATTATAAGCATGCTCATCCGCTTGGATGACAAGCGATGCATCAGGCTGATCAAGCAGCAAATGCTCGATAGAGGCTTCTACACGCTCGATATCGACCAAACGCTTGTCAATATACACATCGTTTGCTGCCGTTACCGCTATGAAAATACCGGCGTCCTTCTGGCTTACCACGTTTGAAGCCTGCGGGCGATTGACTTCTACCCCTGACTCACGAACAAATGAGCTAGTAACAATAAAGAAAATCAACATGATGAACACGATATCAAGCATGGATGTTAAATCGACTTGAGCTTCGTCTTGTTGATTAGGTCTGCGTCCGAGTCTCACTTCTGACTCCTTAAAGATTGTTCTAATTGGATGGCTCTGCGTTCACACACTTTGCTTAATCGTGCATGAATAAACATCCCCGCCAACGCCGCTACCATTCCAGCCATAGTAGGTAAGGTGGCAAGCGAGATACCTGAAGCCATCAATTTTGGATTGCTGCTGCCCTGTGAAGCCATCACATCAAACACGGTAATCATGCCCGTCACCGTGCCTAACAAGCCAAGCATTGGGCAAATAGCCACAAGCAATTTGATCGTTGATAAGTTCTGACGCAATTCAATCTGCGCCTTTGCAATCCATCCTTCGCGGATTTGATGCGCGTACCAAGAGTGATGTTCTGACCTTGCCAGCCACTGGTCACGAAGCTCTGCTTTTACTTTAGGAAAAACCGTAGTCAGGTAAATCACCCGCTCCATGACCAATAACCAGCACACCGCAACCACGGCAGCCAGCCACCATAAGATCTGGCCACCTTGCTGCATAAAGCTCATCAAGGTTGTGGCCCAATCTTCGCTGATCAAACCCAATGTGTTGAGTAAGATCTGCTCCATTACGCTGCATTCTCCGCGACAGTGTTCACTTTATTCATTCCTTTCGGCATATCGCGCTCAGCCTGTTCTGCGACTAAGCCGATGCCTTGCTTCTCAAGAATATTGCGAATATTTTCTGCTTGTGAGCTCAACACATTGTGAGCCAGAAGCAGAGGCATTGCAGCAACCAGACCAAGTACTGTCGTTACCAGCGCCATTGAAATACCACCAGCCATGACTTTTGGATCGCCGTTACCAAACTGAGTGATCACCTGGAAGGTTTCGATCATGCCTGTTACGGTTCCAAGCAGACCAAGCATAGGAGCCAGTGCCGCCAGTAGTTTCAGCATCGACAAGCCTTTTTCCAGATGCGTCTGTTCATCAACCACCGCTTCAAGAAGACGCAATTCTAATGCTTCCACACTGCGATGTTTGTCTTTCTGATACACCGCAAGGACACGGCCTAACGGATTATCTTGTGGCTGAGCAGGGCTCTTCAGTTGCTGTGCGATCTTCTGACGTGCAATCATTAACGATACGCCACGAACAAGCGCAATAATTAAACCGATAGCTAGTAAGCCAAGAATGATCTTACCCACGACACCACCAGCGCTGATGCGATCTTGCAGGGTTGGCGAGTTCGCAAGTTGCTCCAAAAGGATTCCGCGTGATGGATCAATAACGATGCTCTCTAGGTCACCCGAGGTGAGTGTGCTTGCTGTCGGACCATTTTCAGGCTGGCGAAGGTAGTTAACCGCATCACCACGCTGACCATTCCAATTCACATAACCGTTGTCATCCAGTAACGCCATCGCGCCTAGGCGTGCGCCCGAAATCGTCTGCTCACGACCTTCACCATCAAGCAATGTGAATGATACATTCGCGAGCTCACCACTTGCCTTCACCTGCTCTTCCATACTGCGCCACATGGCCTGAAGCTGTGACAAAGTAGGCAGCGAGGTCGCAGCAACAATCGCCTCGATGTCTTTCTGGTAAGTGTTGCGGTCAACACCCGTTACGGAATGTTTAAGCTCAGATTCAAGTTCTTTTGCATTCTGACGTACAACACCGAATAGCTCGCCAAGGCTGCCTGTCTCTAAACGAAGTTTCTCTTCAAGTTGTGCCAATTCAGCTTCATTATCACTGAACGTCGCGCTTAAAGCGTCAGCTTCAGCTTGCAAAGCTGCACGCTCTGCAGCCAGTTGATTTTTAAGCGACTGTAACTCATGTTCTGATTGTTTAAAGCCGGCTTCACGCGTTACGTTGTGTGATTGCTGTTGACGATTTACCTGCTGCGCTTTTTGCAACAAAGTGTCGCTGGCAAATGTGGTGTGAGGCATCAACGCAGCGCCTGAGATTAATGCAACCGATAACCATTTTTTGATCATTTATTTGCCCTCCGCAACGGTCAGCGACACTGGCAACGTTAACATGCTCGGTGCGATTTGCTTATTTGCCATGGCAAACGCTTTGTCCAATTCTGTTTTTTGGTCAGATCCAAGTGGCTGCCAGGCTTTTTGCTGTTGCGACCAACTCCAGAACGTTTCTCCGGATAAGCTACGTGCGATCAACGATACTCGACCTAAATAAAGGACGTCGGCCTCGACTATTTCGTTCACAGATAAATCAATCTTGCCTTGGTAAACGCCAAGTCGAGTGCCGTAATCCATTTCGATTTGGTACGCTTCCAGGATTCGGCGAAACTTTTCTGCATCGGCAACATCCGCACGAGTCATCATCGAATCAAGCTTCGCAATACGCTCTTCACGTTGTGCTTTACGAATCGGCTTATCGTTCGCCACGATCTCTTTTAATCCGTCAAGCATGTGATACATCAACGGCACAACACCTTGGCGAGTGTGCGCAATCTGCTCAATTTGGTCATTCAAGTTGTCTACTTCTTGATTCTGACTATTCACAAGACTGGTAAGGTGATCGCGATAAATCTTTAAATTGCTGACTTCTTCTTGCAACTGTTCGATTTCTGCCTCCAAGGTCAACGCCTTTTCCGCACTGGTATCAATGCGTTTTTGACTAGCCGCGGATGCTTGATTGGTTTTACTTTGCACTGCTTGTGCACCGCTGAGATTTTCCGCGTGAACGGGAATCAAAACCGATGAAATCAACAGAGCGATACTTGATTTAATTAGATTCATACGAGTTTAAATGCTATTTCCTAAAACGACTAAAGGGGAATTCGACCCTTCCCCTTTATTAATCAGATTGTTATCAGTACTTAAACTGGATTGTCGCCATGTAGTTTCGGCCTTCACCAACCACTACACCGCTCGCTCCTTCATACTCTAGAGGGTCGGTACTACCACCACCTGCTAAGTACTCAGTATCAAATAGGTTTTCTACATTGAATCGAGCAATAATATCCAAGTTTTCGTCGTACTTATGCTTGTATGACACACCCATATCAATGCGTGCATACCCATCTTTTTCGAAGGTATTCGCTGCATCTCCGTAGCGATCACCTTCATAAATCAAACCTAGGTTTAGGTTAGTGTTGTCTTGTACTTTATAGCTAGACCAAACACTCGCCGAAAACTCAGGTACATCTGCCGGACGATTACCTTTGTAACTTTTACTTTGTGTAATCTCTGCATCTAAATACATTGCAGAAGCCGTAAGCGACAACTTATCAGTCACAAAGCCCTGCGCTAGGATTTCTGCTCCACGGTGAACTTGCTCACCATCTTGCGTAATCGTCTCTTTGCCCGGATTATTTGGCGCATCAACCGTTAGCTTTACGTTCTCTAAGGTGATATCAAATAAAGCGCCTGTTAAGTAAAGACGTTGATCAAACAACTCCCACTTAGTACCAACTTCGTAAGAAATGCCGCGTTCTGCGTCTAGTTCTTCTCCATCGTTAGTATAATCCTCACCATTTACCTGCCCTTGTGGCATAAAACTTTCAGAGTATTGCACATAAATAGAGCCATTCGATGTTGGGTGGAAAGTCACACCAAACTTCGGAGATATTTGACTCTCTGTTAACTCATCACTGCGTTTTTCATCATAACGAACACCCGCAAGTACCTGCCAGTAATCGTTAATGGTCATCATATTTTGCGCGTAGATTCCCCAAGTATCGTATTCATTCGTTGGCCATTTTCTAGAACTGCGATAGTCAGGCTTGGGCACCGTTTCTCCCGGAGCAATCTGAGCTTCATTATGAAACGCCATAAAGCGATCGTAACTGTAATCTAAGTAGTTAGCGCCGACTAACAGTGTGTTTTCCGTACCAAACAGAGCAAAGCCCGTCGTGACGTCCAAATAGGCGGTATCGAACACCCAGTTATCTGAACGATCGTTGCCACGGTGAACAATGACGTTACCTGCATCGTATTCATTGAACTTCGGGTACGACTCTACGTCAAAACGCTCAAAGTCCTGGCGGTTGTATCCCGCTTTGACATTAACGTTCTCAACTACTTGAGCGTTAATGTCGATGCCATAGTTTTCGACGTCGTTATCGATCTTCGACCACTGCGCATCCCAAATGTATTTGTCACCACGCGCAGGCTTACCATTCACAATGTAAGCACCTGAATCTACGCTACCTTCATCTTTTGTACGGTCATAATGCGCTGACACCATAATGTTTTCAGTAATGTCATACTCAGCAACTAAACCACCAACAAAACGGTCAGTTTGAGGCTTTGTACCATCACCGTATGTTCGCCAAGAACTGTAGTTCTCCTTCGCCAAAATCGCACGAGCACGCAGCGTCTCGGCTTCGTTTAAAGAGCCACTTACATCAAGCACTGTACGTGAATGCTCGTTTGAACCGATGTCCTGGCTCAGGCTTACTTGTGTTTTGGCCGTTGGCTTCTTGGAAACCATGTTTACTAAACCACCCGGCTCAGACTTACCGTAAAGCAGACCAGACGGACCTTTTAAAACTTCAACGCGCTCTAAAAGCTCAATTGGCTGACGGTAATGTGACCAGTGTTGGCGACCATCTTTTAGAAAACCATCAGAACTACTTAGTTCAAATCCACGAAGCGAGAAACGTTCACGGTTACGACTAGTGCCGCCAGCGCTTACACTCGCGTCATTACGCAGTACTTCACCCAGCGTACTCGCTCGTTGCTCATCAATCACGGTTTCGTCAATTACGGCAACTTGTCCCGGAGTTTCTAGCTGCGTCATTTCCATACGCATCGCTGTACTGTTGGTATCCGCTTTGTAGCCGAACTCGCGTCCTTCAACAACTAGATGCTCATCCGTTTGAATTTCTGCCACTGCTGGTGCTGCTAACACCGCACCGATCACTAATGCCAAATGGCTCTTAGTAAACATATACTTTCACTCCGATTGTGTTTCGGGTCGCACATACAATGAATGTGATTCCCTCTTATTTATATCGCGAGTGAATATAAGTGATAAGTATTACCATTTGCATTAAATTTACATTCTTTGCATTTGCAGGATTTTGTAAAGAACTATTGGATGACGAATTATTCATACGAGATCTAGATCACAAAAAATCTTGGCCGCATCATGTCGTATTATTGTCTGAACATCAAACTTACGTTTAAGCCACCTTGCGGACGGCTTTCTGCTTTAACGCTTCCTCCCATTATTCGCATCGATTCTTTGACAATCGCCAGCCCGAGACCATACCCACCGACGTTTTTATCTCTCGATGCATCCAGGCGTGTAAAAGGATTAAAGATTTCGGACAACTTGTTCTCTGCAATTCTGGGCCCATCATCAGATACCGACATAACGAGATAACGCTGGCCATTGACTTCTTTGTGGCTCAGAGCCACTTCTATCTGGGCACGTTCACCTGCGTATTTGATGGCATTGCCAACAAGATTATTAAGACAACGCACCACCAATGTTTCTTCACAATATGCGCTCGGCTCAGTCGCAAGAGAAACAAATGACAAGCTTTGTTCTTGTTTAAGATCGATCTTGCAGCGCTCTACTTGTGGTGCCAAAAGCACTTCTAAATCATTACGTTTAGTCGCTTTATCGTAACGGGCATTCTCAAGACGACTAAATTCTAAAATGCCGCTGATCAGGTGGTTTAGCTCTTTAGTCTCCTCTTCGAGCCGGGTAACCAGATCCTGTTCATCTTCTCCCACGCGCTTGCGCAAGAGATGTAGCACGAGATTTTGCCTGGCTAGTGGCGTTCTGAGCTCATGAGAAACATCACGAATCAAAAGACGTTGTTTTTCCGCTAGTGAGTGGATCTCTCTGGTCATGTGATCAAAGTCCTCCGCGAGCTCATTAAACTCTCGGGTGGTCGACTTTAATTCCTGCACAACACTGACGTCGAAATCCCCGTTAGAAAGCTTCTTACTCGCCTCTCTGAGACGAGCGAGTGGCTGCTGTAATTTTCGCGCCATTAAAAGTGAGAATAAAGACAAAATTACCGCGGCAATCACGACCTTGATGATAGAAAAATAAAGGATAAAGTCATTCGCAGGGTGCAAACGATGCGGGAGTTCAATCACTAAATTGTGTTCATTAACCAGAGGAATATTGATAAGGGGTTGATTAACTTTGTCTTCCAATTGAGAGTCAAGACTGCGTTTGAACTGCAGCTTAAATTCAAAGTGTGGATGCATTAAACGATGTGTGATGGGTTGAAGCTGCTCATCCAAGACAAACAGGTAAAATTGCTGTGCGTTGGCCCAATCTGCCAATTCATCCATATCACCGTATTCAATCAGTTCATTTGCTTGGTGGGCAAGTTCTAGCATCTCTGATTTGACACTATCAGGAACTTTTAGCATGGCTTTGACCAAAGCTCGTTCGGTTAAGTCCTGAACAAGCAATATGCTGATGACTATTGCCATCATGTAACTAAAAAGCTTAAACGCAAGGCTGTCTTTACGTTTTAGTATGTAAGATGGGCAGACAATCTTCATTACATGCTCACAGCTTCTAAATAGCTATAGCCTTTACCACGAAACGTTTTGATGTGCTGCTTTGAAAGACCCGCCTCAACCAGTTTGCGGCGGATGTTACTGATATGCATATCAAGATTACGATCAAACGGACTGAGTTCTTTTTGCAGAACTTCTGTTTGCAGCTCCGCTTTAGAGATCACTACTCCCTGATTTTTAACCAGATGGCTTAAAAGTTCAGCCTCAGTGCTGGTCAGCGGCAAGCTATTTAGTTGATCACTCATATTCTGAACGGTATTACAAATGGTTTGTCGTTGGCGCTCCAAACCTACTCGACGAAGGATAGCTTTAATGCGCATCAGTAATTCTGCGACATTGAATGGCTTACCGATATATTGGTCAGCTCCGGCTTGATAGCCATCAAGCATCGAGTTCTCATCATTCAAAGCCGTGAGCATAAGAATGGGAGTAGCGAATCTCTGACAAACACGACGCGCAACTTGCATTCCATTTAAGTTCGGCAACATAACATCGAGCAAAACCAAATCGATTGGTGTTTTTTCCATGTATTGCAGAGCACTCTCACCACAATGCACAGAAGATACTGTATACCCTTCGTCTTGTAACACTGCCGCTAAGAGTTCACACAGAGGAACGTCGTCATCAACGATTAAAACTCGAGACATGCCTAACCTATCATTCAAATAAAAATACTTCTCATTATATTCTTCACCTGTAAGTTAAACAACTGAGCAATAGGGGCTTATCTGTACCAAAAATACGAAAGCCTGCTTTAAAGCAGGCTCTGTGAAATTAAGCGAGGGTTTCCGTTTTAAACTCGTTAACACTCTAAACTGGTCGACGATGCAACGTTCTTTACGATTGAACGTAAGTTCTCACTGATGGCTCTTAACGTTTTTAGCTCTTCACCACTAAATGGATGAGTAAGAACCGAGTCTGCGCCATTTTTACCCACAACCGTTGGCAAACTGAGTACGACATTATTCACGCCATATTGCCCTTTTATCATGGTTCCGACAGGCAACACCGAGCGCTCGTTAATGATAACTGCCTGCACGATTCGAAAAACGCTCGCTGCAATGCCGTGTACGGTATTGTTCTTGCGGCGAAATATTTCATAGCCGGCTTGTTTCACCGCCTCCAACAGCTCATCCGCATCAATTCGTTTGATATTGTGCGTATCACAGTAATAATCCGCCGGTTGGCCTGCGATAGAAATTAAACTCTTCGGCGTAAAACAATGACTACCATGCTCGCCTAATACGTAACCAAAGATATTCTTAGGATCGAGATCGACACGGTTGGCGACAATACTCATCAATCGGGCAGTATCTATAACACAGCCACTGCTGATCACCTTATTCGCTTCAAACCCAGTATTAGCAACAATAAACTGGGTAACAATATCACATGGGTTAGTGACAACAATAAGAATGGCATTTGGTGCCACACGCTCTATATTACGTGCGATATCCACCCCAATCTTGGCGTTGATTTCTGCGATATCCAGACGAGTCTGCCCATGTTTGATTTGTGCGCCAGCAGTGATGATGACAATGTCAGCTTCTAATAAATCCAGATAGTCATTCGAAGGGATAATACGAGTGTTTTTAGAAAACGTTAACGCCGTTGTGTGACGGAAATCGAACACTTCTCCTTCGGCTCTTTCCAGGTTTTGATCTAATAAAACTAGCTCGCTGAAACTACCCATTGTGAGTAAGTAGTTACAAACACCAACACCAACCGCTCCAGCGCCAATGACACCGATCTTCATTTTTCTCTCCCTGATAATTATAAAAAATAACTGCAAAATACAGGATTCAAGTCCATCCAATCATCAAATTTTTCGACATGCATAAAGGCTTATGCTCAGCTCAACTCCGTGCGTTTCTGGGTATTGTTCTGCGCTTGCAAGATTAGTCGTTACTTTAAAAATGAGCTGCGATAGAGTAAAAGTCCAACATATTTGTATTCCTGTGAATACCACTGTAAATGAAGGTGTTGCATCGACCTCGCTTGATGCCCACTAAACCAAACCACTTAAAATCGATTACTATCGGGTTCAACCCAAACGAGAAGAACGACAACATGGATACATTGTTAATTGGTCACCGAGGTGTGGCGGGGTCTTACCCAGAAAACACAAAGATAAGCGTTCTGGCTGCAATAAACCTTGATTTGAAATGGGTAGAAGTCGATGTTCAGCCGACGAAAGACAACATTTTGGTGGTATGCCATGACCACACGGTCAACCGCTGTAGTAACGGACAAGGGCGAATAGATGAACTGACTTTGGATGAACTCAAAAGCTTAGACTTTGGTAGCTGGTTTAGTGATGAGTTTAAGGGTGAAACCATCATGACGTTGGAAGAGCTTCTTGAACTGGCCGCAGAGCACAACCTCAATTTAAACATCGAAGTTAAAGTTGATCGTCATCCCGCAGAGCCAGTTGCAAAGTTATTAGCGAAAGTGCTTTCTGGTAGCCATCTGCCCTCAGAGAGTATTTTACTTTCTAGTTTTAGTCATGATGTGATTAGAGCGCTCTTTGAGCACTGCAGAGGCTACCGTTTAGGTGTATTGAGTGAGTTTCTCACCAGAAAAGACCAATTGCTGCTTGAAGAAGTCAACGCTTACAGCTGTAACTTAAACATCAATTGGGTGCGCTCACGTCAGATTAAAAAACTCCAACAACATGGCTATAAAGTGATGTGCTATACCGTCAACAACCCACATAAACTCAAACATCTGCCACCTCTAGATGGCATCTTCAGTGATTACCCTACACGGTTTCTTCCGTAAAAGACTGTTTTAGATCATGAGGGGGATATACTGCTACCACTCAATGGTAATAGGTGTGCCCCTTCTAACCAATTGAATAAACTCATCCATCTCTTCGTTAGTAATCGCGATACACCCATTGGTCCAATCAAAACTTTGTATAAAGCTTGGATCTTGGGTTTCTCCATTTTTTAAGCCATGGATTTTAATGTTGCCACCAGGGTAGACACCGCGACGATGGGCCTCAAGCGTATCAATAGGATCGGGGTAGCTGATATGTACGGAACGGTAAAAAGCAGAGTCATAGATCACGTAATCCAGAGTATAATCACCTTCTGGTGTACGATTGTCTCCTTCTTCTTGTTTATGACCTTTGGGATTAGCACCCAGCGCAATTCGATACTCCTTTACCACTGCGCCTTCTTCCATCAAGTACATTCGACGCTTCGACTTATCGACTTTAACAAGATCGACAGCACCCTGCGCTTCGAACACGAACGCACAACATACAAGTAAAGAACACCATTTTACTGACATCGCCAGAACGCCTAATAAATAAAGAAGCCAACAAGGAAAGAAGAGAAGGGATATGCTAGTCAGTTGATGATGACAAAGCAATCTGATTATAACGTGAGGACGTAAAAAACCTATGTTAATGGCATTTTGGTATGACAGAGCCCGTATTGCAGATTTATCTATTCATTGTACCTAAGTTGCATTACGGTATTAGAGAACACAATGATTTCGAGAGAGAACCATGATTAACATTGCTTTTTTTAGCGCCAAATCCTATGACGAAGCTTCTTTTAACAAAGTAAAAAATCAACGGGATTTAGAGTTTCATTATCACGATTTTCGGTTGACCACGAAGACGGCGAAAATGGCTCACGGCTGCGAAGTCGTCTGTGCATTTGTTAACGATGATCTGTCAGAACCCGTTTTAAAACAGCTATCTCAGGGCGGGACTAAGCTTATAGCGATGCGTTGTGCGGGATTTGATAAGGTCGACCAACAAGCGGCTAAGAAGCTAGGCTTGCAAGTAGTACATGTGCCCGCCTATTCACCTGAAGCGGTTGCCGAACATACGGTTGGTATGATGATGTGTCTAAACCGTCGACTACACAAAGCCTATCAGCGAACCCGGGATGCGAATTTCTCTCTGGAAGGTTTAGTTGGCTTCAACTTTTTTGGTAAGACTGTAGGGGTAATAGGTACGGGAAAAATCGGCATTGCTGCGATGAGAATTTTTAAGGGATTAGGCATGGAAATTCTTTGCCATGATCCTTACGAAAACCCACTGGCAATAGAGATGGGCGCACGTTACTGCTCTCTTGAAGATATATACGCCAATGCGGATATTATTACTTTGCATTGCCCGATGAGTAAAGAAAACTACCACCTCCTCAATGCCGACTCATTTTCGAAAATGAAAGATGGGGTGATGATCATTAATACGAGTCGTGGAGAGCTATTGGATTCTGTAGCAGCAATCGAAGCGCTAAAACAAGGCAGAATCGGCTCACTAGGCTTGGATGTGTACGACAATGAAAAAGAGTTGTTCTTCCAGGATAAATCAAACGACATTATCGTAGACGATGTTTTCCGCCGACTGTCGGCATGTCATAACGTGCTGTTCACGGGTCATCAAGCTTTCTTAACTCACGAAGCGCTCAACAACATCGCGTCAGTGACACTAAATAACGTAGAAGTATTCTTCTCTGGGCAAGTTTCAGGCAATGAACTGATCAACTAAATAAGGAATCGAGGAGGATAGTAGAGCTTAGAATTTTAGCTATGCTATACTCCTCGGCCATTGAAAATTAGAGTCTAACTACCATGAGCATTAAAACTGATATTCAAAAGCTGCATAACCGCGTAGATAACTGCCAACGTAAGCTCGATGCAGCGCGTTCTCGTGGTGATCACGAAATGATTTCTAAGTTTACCGACGAAGTTGAGCAATTAACCAAAAAGCTAAATCAGCTTAAACACAAACAGAGTTATGAGCTTAACAAAGAGCGTAAGAGCTTGCTAGATATGCCATTTTCTCGTGAAATCACCAAAGCTGAGCAAGCGGACATTGGCAAACTAAAAAAACGCGTGCGCGGACTTGTGATCGTTCACCCTATGACCAAAATCGGTAAAGAGCTACGTTTGGATGTAATGACTGGCTTTGCACCAAAAGAGTTTTAATTCGCGTTAGTGCAACGTTTATATTGAGCCTGAGTCCAAAAACTCGGGCTTTTTATTTTCTACCAATCGAATAGGTTAGTGGCCTAGTTCTTACTTAGGGAAAATGCTCGCTAATAAGAATGTAATTAGCCCATGAAAGGAAAACCTCGCTATTTCTAACGAGGCTTTGCAATAGAGATTAAGTCAATTGCTGAAGCTTATGTTCAACTAATGGATCACCAGGAACCAATTGTTGAGCAACTTCTAAAAGCTGGACCGTATCTTGTGGATTGTCATGCTCATGCTTAAGCGCAATGTCTACCAGTGGCTGAATATCGATCTGCGCCTGATGCTCTTTCACATGCTCTTTCTTCTCATCAATTAACACATTATGAGCAGTACTCAGTAAGTTCAAACGATGTTGTGAGCTTGCGTTCGCCTTGTTTAGGCAATGGTAGTAATCCTCTTTTAAGCGCAGTGTTTTGGTTTGATGGCGAAACTGGGCAATGTCTATCTGTTGATGACGGATAAAGTCAGCGGCCACTTGTTTGTAAAAACCAAATTTATTCATATACGTAGCATGAGTTCCATGTCCCATGCCGTAAACACGAAGATGCGTCAGCTCTGGATAGCGCTTAGCATGAAGTCGGTCAATATCATTCGTCGGGTCATAAATGATATAGCCTCTTGCATCTCCTAGATCCAGATCGTGGTAATCACCATCCCAATCAAACTGCTGCGCTATTTCAGTACTGGATCTGTTATCCCAAGGCACCAGTGCTTGGTTTTTGGTACTAACCGGATGAAACAGCAGAACTTGGTCGAGCTTAAGCAAATTGGCGAATGCCCCTATCGCGAAACCTCCCCGACTCAGTCCATAACCTAAACGGCACTCGAAAGGCGCTAGCAGCGTTGACAGTTGCTCAAGGAAGAAAATCAAGTTACGGCTGCGAAACCAATTACTTTTACCCAGATGCTGGAAAGAAATAATATTTACTTTTTGTTTTTGGGCTAGACGATAGCCCCAAGGCGCGAAATCGGGATGTAAGTCCTGTACTTGCAAGTTAGTACCTGCAGGAGAAAAGGTGAACAATAGTGGTTTGTTAAGATCAACAAACTCATACTTAACAAAGACATCATCAAGCAAGTCCTCCCCGGATATTGGTAGTCTGGTTTCCTGCTCTTTACGAGAAAGAGTCAGCCATTCGTCCAACCAGTACAGTAACTTCATTCATCCTCCATCTAAATTGCGCCTAGCAATTGTATTAAAAATTTAATTTTTAGTGCGTGATCATTCCCCCTATCGCAGGGGGCTCTGATATCAGTCCTCTTTTAAAAACAAAGTCTTGGTTTGCTCATTAAATTGGGCAATATCTATCTGTTGATGGCGGATAAATTCCTCCGCCACTGAATTAAAAAATTCTAATTTATCCAATTGGTTGGATTGGGTTCCGTGCCCCATTCCAACAACTTTTAAGTGCGTGAGTTCCGGGTAACGTTCTGCATGCAGACGATCGATGCAATTGGTAGGGTCATAAATAACGTAACCTTTGGCATCACCCAAATCTCGATCATGGTAGCCACTCTCCCAGTCAAACTGCTGAGCTAAATCAGTGCTAGGTCTGTCATCCCATGGAACAATAGTCTTATTCTTCGTACTAACAGGATAAAACAGCAGGACATGGTCCAACTTTAGCAACTCTGAAAATGCACCAACAGCAAAGCCACCTCGGCTCTGACCATAACCCAAACGACACATAAAGGGCGCTAATAGATCGGATAACTGCTCAAGAAAGAAAATCAAATTACGACTTCGGAACCAATTACTTTTACCCAAATGCTGGAAAGCAATAATGTTCACTTCTTGCTGTTCTGCGAGCTGATAACCCCAAGGTTTAAAATTCGGGTTTAAATCCTGAACCTGAACATCAGTACCAGAAGGAGAAAAGGTAAACAGTAAAGGCTTATTCGGGTCGACTAACTCATACCTAACATACACATCGTCAAGTAAATCAAACCCGGAAATCGGTAGTTTAGACCGCTGTTCAATACGGGTATACGTTCGACATTCATCTAACCAGTACAGTAATTTCATTCATCCTCCAAATAAGTAACACACTTTATCTCTCTGTTAAGTTTACCAAAATGCTGTTAAGCACCCTACAAAGCACCGCTTCACAGAAATCTTACTAGCCAATGAAGAAACTATTGCACGGAAAAGAATCGACGCGAACTTAAGAACTTAACTCGAAAGCAAATGTACAGAAAGAGGTTCGAGAAAGGTAAATTTTAGAAGAAGTACTTACTTGATAAGCAAGACGTTACAGAACTTTTATTTGCAAGGCTGTTTAAAAACAACAGATACAAAAAAACCGCTGTAAGAACAGCGGTTTTTCTTAAAAGTGGCGGAGAGATAGGGATTTGAACCCTAGATACGCTATTAACGTATGCCGGTTTTCAAGACCGGTGCTTTCAACCACTCAGCCATCTCTCCACAAATTGTTACTAAAACTTAGTCTTATTTAATGATGCCAAATTTTAGTTTTGCTTTCAGATATACCTTGTATCAAAGGTTATGCCTGAAAACGATATTTAAAGCCTGGCGATGTCCTACTCTCACATGGGGAAACCCCACACTACCATCGGCGCTATTTCGTTTCACTTCTGAGTTCGGAATGGAATCAGGTGGGTCCAAAACGCTATGGTCGCCAAGCAAATTCTTACTCTCTATTTCTAGAGAAAACTTGGAAAGCTGTTTTTAATTCTCGTTTTTACACATTCAACGTTCTTACATTGAGTCCATCAAAACCCCTTGGGTGTTGTATGGTTAAGCCTCACGGGCAATTAGTACAGGTTAGCTCAACGCCTCACAACGCTTACACACCCTGCCTATCAACGTCGTAGTCTACGACAACCCTTTAGGATACTTAAAGTATCAGGGAGAACTCATCTCAAGGCTCGCTTCCCGCTTAGATGCTTTCAGCGGTTATCGATCCCGAACTTAGCTACCGGGCAATGCGTCTGGCGACACAACCCGAACACCAGAGGTTCGTCCACTCCGGTCCTCTCGTACTAGGAGCAGCCCCTTTCAATTCTCCAACGCCCACGGCAGATAGGGACCGAACTGTCTCACGACGTTCTAAACCCAGCTCGCGTACCACTTTAAATGGCGAACAGCCATACCCTTGGGACCGACTTCAGCCCCAGGATGTGATGAGCCGACATCGAGGTGCCAAACACCGCCGTCGATATGAACTCTTGGGCGGTATCAGCCTGTTATCCCCGGAGTACCTTTTATCCGTTGAGCGATGGCCCTTCCATTCAGAACCACCGGATCACTATGACCTGCTTTCGCACCTGCTCGAATTGTCATTCTCGCAGTCAAGCGGGCTTATGCCATTGCACTAACCTCACGATGTCCAACCGTGATTAGCCCACCTTCGTGCTCCTCCGTTACGCTTTGGGAGGAGACCGCCCCAGTCAAACTACCCACCAGGCACTGTCCGCAACCCCGATAAGGGGTCGACGTTAGAACATCAACACTACAAGGGTGGTATTTCAAGGACGGCTCCACGAATACTGGCGTACTCGTTTCAAAGCCTCCCACCTATCCTACACATGTAGGGTCAATGTTCAGTGCCAAGCTGTAGTAAAGGTTCACGGGGTCTTTCCGTCTAGCCGCGGGTACACTGCATCTTCACAGCGATTTCAATTTCACTGAGTCTCGGGTGGAGACAGCGTGGCCATCATTACGCCATTCGTGCAGGTCGGAACTTACCCGACAAGGAATTTCGCTACCTTAGGACCGTTATAGTTACGGCCGCCGTTTACCGGGGCTTCGATCAAGAGCTTCGACCGAAGTCTAACCCCATCAATTAACCTTCCGGCACCGGGCAGGCGTCACACCGTATACGTCATCTTACGATTTTGCACAGTGCTGTGTTTTTAATAAACAGTTGCAGCCACCTGGTATCTGCGACTCTCAATAGCTCCATCCGCAAGGGACTTCACCGTCGAGAGCGTACCTTCTCCCGAAGTTACGGTACCATTTTGCCTAGTTCCTTCACCCGAGTTCTCTCAAGCGCCTTGGTATTCTCTACCCGACCACCTGTGTCGGTTTGGGGTACGATTCCTTACAATCTGAAGCTTAGAGGCTTTTCCTGGAAGCATGGCATCAATGACTTCACAACCGTAGTTGCTCGACGTCGTGTCTCAGCCTTAAAGAGAGCCGGATTTACCTAACTCTCAAGCCTACGCACTTGAACCTGGACAACCGTCGCCAGGCCCACCTAGCCTTCTCCGTCCCCCCATCGCAATTGTAAGAAGTACGGGAATATTAACCCGTTTCCCATCGACTACGCCTTTCGGCCTCGCCTTAGGGGTCGACTTACCCTGCCCCGATTAACGTTGGACAGGAACCCTTGGTCTTCCGGCGAGGAGGTTTTTCACCCCCTTTATCGTTACTCATGTCAGCATTCGCACTTCTGATACGTCCAGCATGCGTTACCACACACCTTCAACCGCTTACAGAACGCTCCCCTACCCAATACACAAAAGTGTATTGCCGCAGCTTCGGTTTACTACTTAGCCCCGTTACATCTTCCGCGCAGGCCGACTCGACCAGTGAGCTATTACGCTTTCTTTAAATGATGGCTGCTTCTAAGCCAACATCCTGGCTGTCTGAGCCTTCCCACATCGTTTCCCACTTAGTAGTAATTTGGGACCTTAGCTGGCGGTCTGGGTTGTTTCCCTCTCCACGACGGACGTTAGCACCCGCCGTGTGTCTCCCGGATAGTACTTACTGGTATTCGGAGTTTGCAAAGGGTTGGTAAGTCGGGATGACCCCCTAGCCTTAACAGTGCTCTACCCCCAGTAGTATTCGTCCGAGGCGCTACCTAAATAGCTTTCGGGGAGAACCAGCTATCTCCAGGTTTGATTGGCCTTTCACCCCTAGCCACAAGTCATCCGCTAATTTTTCAACATTAGTCGGTTCGGTCCTCCAGTTGATGTTACTCAACCTTCAACCTGCCCATGGCTAGATCACCTGGTTTCGGGTCTATATCCAGAGACTGAACGCCCAGTTAAGACTCGGTTTCCCTACGGCTCCCCTAGATGGTTAACCTTGCCACTGAATATAAGTCGCTGACCCATTATACAAAAGGTACGCAGTCACAGGACAAAGCCTGCTCCTACTGCTTGTACGTACACGGTTTCAGGTTCTATTTCACTCCCCTCACAGGGGTTCTTTTCGCCTTTCCCTCACGGTACTGGTTCACTATCGGTCAGTCAGTAGTATTTAGCCTTGGAGGATGGTCCCCCCATATTCAGACAGGATATCACGTGTCCCGCCCTACTCGATTTCACTGAACACACATCGTCAACTACGGGACTATCACCCTGTATCGTCGGCCTTTCCAGACCGTTCGTCTAACGTGTGTAAAGCTTAAGGGCTAGTCCAATTTCGCTCGCCGCTACTTTCGGAATCTCGGTTGATTTCTTTTCCTCGGGGTACTTAGATGTTTCAGTTCCCCCGGTTCGCCTCCTGTTGCTATGTATTCACAACAGGATACTTACTTATGTAAGTGGGTTTCCCCATTCGGAAATCCCAGACTCAAGTGGCTTTTACTGCCTAATCTGGGCTTATCGCAAGTTAATACGTCCTTCATCGCCTCTGACTGCCAAGGCATCCACCGTGTACGCTTAGTCACTTAACCATACAACCCGAAGGAGTTTCGAATTGATGTTAAACAACCAAAGTTGCTGTCTCATTATTTGAATGAGCGAGACAGCTTTCGATTTTGCCGGACTCAAATTCCAAGAACACTTGAATGTGTTTTTAGTTGTATTCAAATACATGAATACTTTGAGAACTTTACAATCAAACTTAAAAAGTTTGATTTGTCAGCTTTCCAAATTGTTAAAGAGCTAGATTCATTTAAGAACCATTTTTAAGAACACTTAAGACTTTCTGTTTCAAAAGAAATGTGCTTAAAGATGGTGGGCGATACCGGGCTCGAACCAGTGACCCCCTGCTTGTAAGGCAGGTGCTCTCCCAACTGAGCTAATCGCCCATCGAATCAAGAATGGTGGAGCTAAGCAGGATCGAACTGCTGACCTCCTGCGTGCAAGGCAGGCGCTCTCCCAGCTGAGCTATAGCCCCATATCTTGAGATAATGGTGGGTCGTGCAGGATTCGAACCTGCGACCAATTGATTAAAAGTCAACTGCTCTACCAACTGAGCTAACGACCCAATGGTATCCCGTAGGGGAGTCGAACCCCTGTTACCGCCGTGAAAGGGCGGTGTCCTAGGCCTCTAGACGAACGGGACACTAAGTTGAACATCTTGGGGGATGTTCTATCTCTTAAACTTCATAAACCGTATCAATCTGTGTGGACACTCATCGTGAGTAATCATCGTATAAGGAGGTGATCCAGCGCCAGGTTCCCCTAGCGCTACCTTGTTACGACTTCACCCCAGTCATGAACCACAAAGTGGTAAGCGTCCCCCCGAAGGTTAAACTACCTACTTCTTTTGCAGCCCACTCCCATGGTGTGACGGGCGGTGTGTACAAGGCCCGGGAACGTATTCACCGTGGCATTCTGATCCACGATTACTAGCGATTCCGACTTCATGGAGTCGAGTTGCAGACTCCAATCCGGACTACGACGCACTTTTTGGGATTCGCTCACTTTCGCAAGTTGGCCGCCCTCTGTATGCGCCATTGTAGCACGTGTGTAGCCCTACTCGTAAGGGCCATGATGACTTGACGTCGTCCCCACCTTCCTCCGGTTTATCACCGGCAGTCTCCCTGGAGTTCCCGACATTACTCGCTGGCAAACAAGGATAAGGGTTGCGCTCGTTGCGGGACTTAACCCAACATTTCACAACACGAGCTGACGACAGCCATGCAGCACCTGTCTCAGAGTTCCCGAAGGCACCAATTCATCTCTGAAAAGTTCTCTGGATGTCAAGAGTAGGTAAGGTTCTTCGCGTTGCATCGAATTAAACCACATGCTCCACCGCTTGTGCGGGCCCCCGTCAATTCATTTGAGTTTTAATCTTGCGACCGTACTCCCCAGGCGGTCTACTTAACGCGTTAGCTCCGAAAGCCACGGCTCAAGGCCACAACCTCCAAGTAGACATCGTTTACGGCGTGGACTACCAGGGTATCTAATCCTGTTTGCTCCCCACGCTTTCGCATCTGAGTGTCAGTATCTGTCCAGGGGGCCGCCTTCGCCACCGGTATTCCTTCAGATCTCTACGCATTTCACCGCTACACCTGAAATTCTACCCCCCTCTACAGTACTCTAGTCTGCCAGTTTCAAATGCTATTCCGAGGTTGAGCCCCGGGCTTTCACATCTGACTTAACAAACCACCTGCATGCGCTTTACGCCCAGTAATTCCGATTAACGCTCGCACCCTCCGTATTACCGCGGCTGCTGGCACGGAGTTAGCCGGTGCTTCTTCTGTCGCTAACGTCAAATCTATACGCTATTAACGCATAAACCTTCCTCACGACTGAAAGTGCTTTACAACCCGAAGGCCTTCTTCACACACGCGGCATGGCTGCATCAGGCTTGCGCCCATTGTGCAATATTCCCCACTGCTGCCTCCCGTAGGAGTCTGGACCGTGTCTCAGTTCCAGTGTGGCTGATCATCCTCTCAGACCAGCTAGGGATCGTCGCCTTGGTGAGCCCTTACCTCACCAACTAGCTAATCCCACCTAGGCATATCCTGACGCGAGAGGCCCGAAGGTCCCCCTCTTTGGCCCGTAGGCATCATGCGGTATTAGCCATCGTTTCCAATGGTTATCCCCCACATCAGGGCAATTTCCTAGGCATTACTCACCCGTCCGCCGCTCGACGCCGTTAACGTCCCCCGAAGGTTCAGTTAACTCGTTTCCGCTCGACTTGCATGTGTTAGGCCTGCCGCCAGCGTTCAATCTGAGCCATGATCAAACTCTTCAATTTAAGATTTTGTCGGCTCAATGAATACTGAACATTACATAAAGTAATGTTTGAATTGACTGTGCTGAATCCGAAGATTCAATGGTCACTTCGTTTCATTGAAACCTAATTTGAAACCGAAGTTTCTAATTGGATTATCATCAACGAGTGCCCACACAGATTGATAGGTCTATATTGTTAAAGAGCTTGCTTTGCGAGAAGTTTTTCTCTCAAAGCGGAGGCGTATTCTAATGAACTAATTCTTGGTGTCAAACACTTTTTAAATTAATTTTTAGAAGCTTTTAATTCGCCTTGTTGCCAACTGCTTTTGCGTTTCCGCTTTGCCCTGACAACGGAGGCGCATTATAGGGAGATGATTTTTCTTGGCAACCCTTTTTGAAGAAAAAATTCAAAAAAAAGCGCTGAGTGATGAAATCTCACTCAAACGCTTATTTTTAGCACTCATTTGTTAATACCAGGTAGCAAATAGGCAATCAGAATGTATCCAACCAAGACTCTTCAAAGCTTGTAATATCAAGTAAAAGCGATTTGCTCACTTCGATCTCTTCTATGGTTTCTAATTCTTTAGTTACGCTACTCATGGTGAGCGTGTTGTTGTCTAACTCGAATACTTGTCTTTGCGTGGTGTAGTAGAACTTGAGAATGGTCAGCGCTTTCAAATCATCCGAACTTGCAGCAGCTTTGATATTTTTTAGCTTACGGTAAATCTTGTTGTGTATTTGCTTAAGCTTCCAAACGTACAGAACTTCTCGCATGTAAGGGTGAGTTTTAAATTGGTTTAACAAAGAGAGGGACGTCGCGAGAGACAGAAGTACGCCAATCAAATTCCAATGAAAGTTACCTGTAGATTGTTCCGGTTGAATATTGGTATTGCCAAAAAGACTAATGAGTAGCGTACTGAAGGCTAATGAAGAGACAGCAAGCAATACAACAAAGCCGCCAATCACCAGGTTTACTTTCTTTTTATAGACTTCTTTATTGATTTTTTTAATTTCCATATACCACTCCTAAAGGGTTACCCCTATTGTAGCGGCGAGAATCGGCACCACAATCGTAGCTTTGTAAGTAAGTTCATAATTCTCGCATCAAAGCGTCGTCTGGGTATATACTCCGCGCATTCACTCTTCATATATAGAGGCTAAATTCATGCGCTCTTTTGTTTTACGAGCTCGTGCTGCACCAACCACCAGCAAAGCACTACTCGAAGGTGTCGGTCAGGAAGCACATACCGAGATCCTTGCTCACACTATGATGAATACTATGTTTGTTGCACAGTCACATCGTGAAGACGTAGTTGTGTACCTGGTTCTTGAGAGCACCAAAGATTACTCCCGCACGATTACGATTCGATCGAATGATATTACTAATATTGGTGGATTCCACGAGTCGACGTTGATCGCTGCTGTAGCTCGCGCTTTGGATGCATCGGTTGGTATGGGCAAAGAGCAGCTGCGTGACGTTGAGCCAGGTATTACGGTTCGTACTATTAGTTTCGAGCGTTTGGTTCAAGAACTGGCTGAGGACCATCAGCTATATATGTTGGATAAGAAAGGCGATTTCGTTCGTGATGCAGAAATTGGGGCAAACCCTTGTTTCTTGCTAACTGATCACATTCCAATGCCGAAGAAGTCATTCAACAGTTTGAAACGCCTTGGGACAGAAAAGATCAGCCTTGGTCCTAAGATGCTGTTTGCTTCTCAGTGCGTGGTGTTGATCCACAATGAATTGGATATTCGAGACTTCTAGTTCTTCGCTTACGAATAGTGTCACTGACAGATGGTTAAAGAACGAAAGAGGACTCC
This sequence comes from Vibrio sp. dhg, assembly GCF_003443775.1. Lineage (NCBI taxonomy): Bacteria > Pseudomonadati > Pseudomonadota > Gammaproteobacteria > Vibrionales > Vibrionaceae > Vibrio > Vibrio sp. dhg. The sequence goes on from NZ_CP028944.1 coordinate 1,097,869, forward strand.
ATGGAGTCCTCTTTTTGTTTCTCAATTTCTGGTGGTGGCTTTATTTACCACCAATGCTCAAACGTGCAAAACGCACATCTGGTGCAAAGAAAGTTCGGCTGTCATTGATTAGCTGAGTATCTCCAACCGCGTCCACTTCTTGCAGCATTTTGTAGAAGTTACCCGCAACAGTAATACCACGTACAGGCTGAACTCGTTGACCATCTCGGCATAAGAACCCGCTAGCACCAAACGAGAAATCACCGCTGACAGCATCTGCGCCAGAATGAACACCCTGAAGTTCTACAAGTTCAAGGTACTCGCCCGCTTTAACTTCCGCAACACTGCTCTTGCCCGTAGCAATCACTTTGTGGTTAGCAGCAACATCTAGGCTTGATTTCGCTCCTCGAGCAGCACTCGCGGTTGAAACGGCACCTAAGTAGCTTGCAGTGTGACTGTTGTGCAATAACGTATTGAGCTGACCATTCTCAATTAACACGTTGTCCTGCGTTGCAAAGCCTTCACTATCGAAACCACAAATCGCCATACCATTTGCCATATATGCGGTGTCAGTCAGGGTGATCAATTCACTTGCAACGCTTTGACCAAGCTTGTTACCCAATGGTGTAATCCCTTTCACTGCGCTTACACCAGAGAAAGCACTGCCGAATGCCCCGAACAAACTGCTCAGCGCATCGATATGGAAGATAGCTGGATAGTTGCCAGTTTTAACGGGACCGCCATCAAGCAAGTCACGGGCTAAGTTGTAACCCTCTTCAATACAGAAAGCCGAGTTCAACTCGTCGAAACGACGCCCTACCGACATCTTACCCGCCATCGACTGCTTACCGTCTTTTTCAAAAAGCGTGTAGGCGTAACAGTTGAAAGAGCGCTCGAAGTGCTGACACAGAGTACCTTGCGTATTAGCAATGATCAGTTGAGTTTCACCATCGCTATAGCCGTTGTATGGCGAGCTTGAAGCATGAGGTAAGCTGACCACACCTTGCTCAAGCGCAAGAGAAAGCTCGATTTTTTCATCAACAGACGTGGTGTCTTCCTGCGCAATTTCCGCAACATCCGTCGTGATCTGGCTGTCTACACAGCTGATCGTTTGATGTTCATCTTGCTTGGAGAAGCGAGCACTCTGCAACGCATTAGTCAGCATCAAATCTAGGCTTGGCTGTTCTAATGACTCAGAATAACTGGTCGCTACTCGTGCGTCTTTTACCACTCGAACACCGAGTACCTGGCTCGAGCTTACTTTGTATTCATCCAGCTTGCCTTGGTTCGCTTTCAAAGAGAAGCTGCTGTTGCGGTTAACAATCACATCCGCTTCTGCGCCTTGGCGTTTAGCTTCTGACAGGACGTAATCAACGGCATTAAGAAGTTGTTGTTCTTGGCTCATTAGTTACCACCTCCTACCAGAATATTGTCGACTTTCAGCGAAGGCTGACCGACGGTTGTTGGTACAGCACCACTCACAGAACCACACATACCCGGAGCAAGTGCCATATCCTTGCCCACCATGCTGATTTCTTTCAGAACTTTAGGGCCAGTACTGATCAGCGTTGCCGCTTTGAGTGGTTTAGTGATTTTGCCGTTTTCGATCAGATAAGCTTCACGTACTGCAAAGTTGAACTCGCCCGTACCTGGCTGAACAGAGCCGCCGCCCATTTTCTTGGCGTAAATACCACGCTCAACACCTGCCAGCATATCGTCCAGTGAATGCTCACCTTCTTCAATAAAGGTATTACGCATACGAGAAGTTGGAGCGAACTTGTAGTTTTGGCGACGGCCTGAACCGGTTGGCTCATAACCCGTTTTCATGCCGCCCATTTTGTCGACCATAAAACTGGTTAACTTACCGTCTTTGATAAGTTGAGTGCGCTGAGTAGGCAACCCTTCGTCATCGACATGAATTGAGCCCCATTCGTTGGTCATGGTGCCATCATCGACTGCGTTCACGGCCGTGTGAGCAATCATTTCGCCCATCTTGTCATGGAATACGGATGCTTTCTTCGCGACCGATGTTGTTTCAAGCAAGTGACCACAGGCTTCGTGGAAGATAACACCACCAAAACCATTGCCGATAACCACTGGCATTTCACCTGATGGACAGGCATCCGCTCCAAGCTTAACCAAAGCTTGCTGAGCGATAGTCTGACCCAGTTCCTTGGCATCTAACTGCTCACTGAACTCCCAGCCAGCCAGTGCACCAGGACCTTCCATACCAGAAGATTGCTCATTGCCTTTTTGAGCAACGGTGTTACCTGCGACGCGAATGTAATGACGCGTATCATCAACGTGTAAACCTTCCGAGTTGAAGATAGATACCTGCTGCTCTCGCTGTAACACACTACCAATAAACTGGCTGATGTATTCACTTTCCGCTCGTGCCGCTTGGTCAACTTTTAAAAGGAACGCGATTTTAGAATCCAGATTGGCGTCTTTACTCAGAGGCAAACGGCATCCGTGCTGAACTGGGTAGCGATTCAAATTAAGAGAACCCGCAGATGCGATTTGCTCACGTTTGTCTTTCGCAGCCAGCAACGAGGTGACGCGTTTGAGTTCTGCTTCGTCTGTGCTGTTGGTGTACCCATAAAGCACTTTGTGACCGAAGAAGAGGCGAATACCGATACCAAAATCAATACCGGAATTGACCTTATCCACCTCACCAGATGCTATCTGGACGGTGTTAGTTTGATGATGTTCAACGAATAGCTCAGCGAAATCAGCTCCTAGAAAAAGAGCGTGATCGATCACTGACTTCGCTGTTACAGAATTAAGCATGAAGTCTCCTTGCTTGATGATCGTCTTAGCCTTCCTAAATAACTTACTGTTAATTGAGTAAAGTTAAATTGGCAACACGTTAAATTTTAACAGTTTATTAACCTTGTTTTGTGCTAATCCTTGCTAAGTGAGACCACGATTGTTTATTAAATATTCCAGTTTCTGCACATAAACCAGAGCGTTGCACTGGTCAATTCCGCGCTACAAAACATATAAAGGCTACTCTATCACTCACAACACACAAATGAACACTTAAAAAACGTATCCCTCAAGTAAGTGTCCTGCTATCATCAAAACGAAATAGTCGGGGGGCCACGTATTACGCGTTGGCTGAGATCGAAATTCGAGACCCGTTGAACCTGATTCAGTTAGCACTGACGTAGGGAACTATGAGCACTTTGCCTTTCGCCTAACATACTAGGCACGCTGCAGCGGTTACGAAAATCGATCTGCCTACCGTGGTCAAAGTCAGTTCCTATACGTCTTGTAATAGGAGCGACCATGACGCAGCAATCACAGCCTAATTCCCACAAGACGCCATCTGCAACAACCCCAATCGTTTTGACGATCGCTGGATCAGATAGCGGTGGCGGCGCTGGTATTCAGGCAGACATTAAAGCCATGTCTGCAACGGGCAGTTTTGCATGCTCTGTCATTACTGCAATTACCTCGCAAAATACTCAAGGCGTCTCAGCCATTTTTCCTATTCCACTTGAGCACGTTGAAAGCCAACTCGATGCGGTATTCACTGACCTTAATATCGTGGCCGTTAAAGTCGGCATGCTGGCCGATGCCAACATCATCAAAGTGGTGGCTAACAAAATTAAACAATACCAACCGAAACATCTGGTCATTGACCCGGTAATGGTCGCCACCAGCGGTGATTTATTGCTGGAGCACTCTGCGATAAGCACGTTAAAAGAAAAACTCATCCCTCTCGCAGACATCATCACCCCTAATCTTCCTGAGGGCGCAGCGTTAACCGGAAAAGCAGCACCGCAATCCGAAGCTGAAATGAATGAGATGATTGCGGATCTCCGTGAACTCGGCGCAAAAGCAGTCTTGTTGAAAGGCGGTCACTTGGAGAAAGGTGAAAACAGTAGTGACCTACTGATCATGCAAGACTCTTCAGAACTCATTAGCGCGAAGCGCTTCCCAACCAAGAATACGCACGGTACGGGATGTACGCTTTCTTCTGCTATTGCGTCTTACCTTGGACAAGGCAATAACCTACACAAAGCCGTGCACTTAGGTAAACAGTACATCTCTCAAGCGATCGCCCATGCCGATGAGCTGGAAGTCGGTAAAGGTCACGGCCCGGTTCACCACTTCTTCGCAGGCCACACATATGTGCGCTAACGCGATTGGTATTCAGTTTAGTCACGCTAGTCTGCAATACAACGACAGCCAGGCACCCACTCTGGCAGGAGTGAACATGACCATTCCAGCAGGTCAGTGGACGGTTTTACTGGGGCGAAGCGGCTGCGGTAAAACCACCATTTTGCGCTATCTCGCCGGCTTACTTGATGAACAGGTGAAATGGCAAGGTGAACTGACGACCACTGACGGAATAGCTTTACATGAGCGTATCGCTTACATGGCTCAACAGGACTTGTTGCTACCGTGGCTCAATGTGCTGGATAACGTGTGTCTGAGTTCTCGCTTTTCTCACGCCAACTCAAATTCCGCAGGAGAGAAACAGCGCGCTATTCAATTGCTCGAACAAGTTGGATTAGCTGACGACGCCTACGCTAAGCCAACGCAACTTTCCGGAGGTATGCGCCAGCGTGTTGCTCTTGCTCGTACACTGATGCAGGACAAACCTCTGGTCTTGATGGACGAGCCTTTCTCTGCACTCGATGCCGTTACTCGTCATAAGCTGCAAACCTTATCGGCCACGCTGCTCAAAGGAAAAACGGTCGTGCTGATTACTCACGATCCGCAAGAAGCCGTTCGTCTTGCCAATCAATTGTATGTACTGCAAGGCACGCCTGCACAAGCTAAACATCTGCTGGTGCCAGATACGATGCCTCCTCGCGTGCTTGATGGCGAATGTGCCGCCTTGCAACAAGCGATCTTGGATCAGCTGGAGAAAGATTATGAGTGATATGACTCAATACAACTCCGTCTCAGAACGTATCAGCAAAAAAGAACGAGTCACCCACCCAGCTCTGCGCTTGGTGATCAGCACTGCGGTCATTTTAGGCCTGTGGCAACTGATTGTCGTGGCGTTCAATATGCCCAGCTTCATTTTGCCTGCGCCTGTTGATGTGCTGAATAGATTGATCTCCCGCTATGACGTGTTACTCGCACACACCTGGGTCACCGCACAGGAAATCCTGCTTGGTCTTGGACTCGGCTTGTCGATGGGTTTGCTGTTTGCGCTGCAAATGTTGCTGTTCGAACCACTAAAACGCTGGCTGCTACCGATTCTGATTGCTAGCCAGGCGATTCCGGTATTTGCCATTGCACCCGTTCTGATGCTTTGGCTTGGCTACGGCATCGCATCAAAAGTCGTGATGGCAGCGATCATCATCTTTTTCCCTGTTACGACTTGTTGTTACGACGGTTTACGCAATACCCCAACCGGATACCTGGATTTGGCGAAAACGATGGGCGCTTCGAAATGGCAACTTCTGCGTCACATTCAGTTGCCCGCGGCACTGCCAACATTGGCTTCAGGCATTCGTGTCGCAGTCGTTATCGCCCCGATTGGTGCGGTCGTCGGCGAGTGGGTCGGTTCAAGTGAAGGCTTGGGTTATCTGATGTTACAAGCCAACGCACGCATGATCATCGACGAGATGTTTGCCGCACTGTTTATCCTCGCCGTGCTGTCCATCGCACTCTACTTCATCACTGACAAATTATTGAAAAAAGCCATCCCTTGGGAAAGCAAATAGATAAAACAAATAGAGATCACCAAAAGGAAGATTACCCGTGAATAAAAACAAACTTATTAGCGCTGCAACTCTGCTTGCTTCAATTGTTTCAACTAACGCACTGGCGGCCGAAAAAGAGCTGACTTTGATGTTGGATTGGTTCGTGAATCCGAACCACGGCCCTATCGTTATTGCGAAAGAGCGTGGTTACTTTAAAGAGCAAGGCTTGAAGATCAACATTCAAGAACCTGCCGACCCAAGCACGCCACCTAAACTGGTTGCCGCAGGCAAAGTGGATATGGCGATTTCATACCAACCAAGTCTGACGATTGATGTTGCCGCAGGCCTGCCGCTTATCCGCTCTGCTACGTTAATCGCAACACCACTGAATACCATGATGGTGCTGGACAACGGTAAAAATGACAGCCTTGCCGACCTAAAAGGCAAGAAGATCGGTATTGCTATCGCGGGTAATGAAGAAGCAACCATCGGCACAATGTTGGCACAAGAGAATGTGAAGTTTTCTGACGTACAAATCATCAACGTTGGCTGGGCGCTATCTTCCTCTCTGGCATCAGGTAAAGTGGATGCAATTTGGGGTGGACTACGTAACTTCGAAACTAACCAGCTTGCGTTAGAGGGTTACCAAGCTAAAGCCTTCTTCCCGGAAGAACACGGCGTGCCAGCATATGACGAACTTGTGTTTGTCGCGAATGCAAATACATACGACAAAGAGGCCATCAAAGCCTTCAACAAAGCGCTTGAGCAAGCCACTACTTACATCGTGAACCATCCAAAAAAATCTTGGAAAGAGTTTGTTGCTTACTCCCCAGACACGCTGAACAATGAACTGAACCAACGCGCCTGGAATGACACTTTGACTCGTTTCGCGCTTCGCCCATCCGCAGTTGATCTAAAACGCTACGACGATTACGCCGAGTTCATGTACTCACAAAAGATCATCGAAACACTACCAAAAGCAAAAGATTACGTGCCTAGCTTTGACTAATTCTGAGGTTATCCCATTATGAAATACCAAGATTTGATCGACGCTTGCCGTCAAGACTGGCAGGAATACACCGAGCACCTTTTCGTTCAGCAACTGGCGAACGGTACGCTTGCTCAACCTTGTTTTCTGCATTATTTGAAACAGGACTTTTTATTTCTCAAGCAATACGCGCGCGCTTACGCATTAGCGATTTATAAAGCACGTACTTTGTATGACATGCGTCGTGCACTGCCGAGCGTTCATGCGTTGTTGGATTCAGAAATCGCTCATCATGTGACTTACTGTGGTCAATGGGGTTTAACTGAATCCGATCTGGAAAACGAACCGGAAGATTTCGGCACCGTCGCCTACACACGCTATGTGCTAGATGCAGGTATGACGGGTGATTTGGTTGACCTGTATGCGGCATTAGCGCCTTGCTCTATCGGCTACGCGGTTATTGGCAAAATGTTGATGGAAGATGAAAACACCATCATTGAAGGTAACCCGTACGCTAGCTGGATCACCCTCTATGGCGGTGAAGAATTCCAGTCAGGTGTTGCGGAGGGCGCAGCGCACTTTAACGAGCTATTGGCTGAAATCGATATCAATAGCCAGCGCGGCCAGAACCTGATTCAGGTATTCAAAACGGCAACGCGTATGGAAGTCGCTTTCTGGCAACAAGGCTTGAATGCTCAGCAAGATTAATTGGAGACGCCCATGTTAATTGAAAATATCACTCAAGCATTAACCGCTGTACGTCAACAAAAGCCGTTGGTTGTGAATATCACTAACTACGTTGTAATGAACAACACGGCGAACGCTCTGCTGGCAATTGGTGCCTCTCCAATCATGGCGCACTCCAAACAAGAGATGGCAGAAATGATGTCATTTGCTGGCGCGCTGGTGATCAACATTGGCACGCTAGACAGCGAGTGGACACCGCGTATGATCTTTGCGGTAGAACAAGCCAATGCCAATGGTAAGGTCGTCATCCTTGATCCTGTAGGCTGCGGCGCAAGCACACTGCGAACAGAAACATCTCGTCAGATAGCGCGTCTTGCAGACAAACTTATCATTCGTGGTAACGCGTCAGAAATCATTGCTCTGGCTGGTGAACAAGCTCAGAGCAAAGGGGTCGATTCTCTGGATAGCAGCGATGCAGCATTAGGCGCTGCGCAGTTCCTCGTTGCAGAGTATGGCGCAAACGTGGTGATTTCTGGCGAGACGGATTACATCGTGACGAAATCGCAGACCGTAACACTCGGCAATGGCCACGAAATGATGCCATACGTAACGGGAATGGGTTGTACGTTATCTGCACTCACTGGCGCATTTGCCGCGGTGGGTGATGAAACCGGTTTGGCCGCCGCTGCCGTACTTGGTGTGGCGGGTGAAATCGCCGCCGAACAAGCGCGCGGTCCGGGCAGCTTACAATTAACCTTGCTTGACGAGTTGTATCAGCTTGATGAACAAACACTGGCAAAACGACTCAAGATTACCGTCATTCAAGACTAACAACTTAACATCGATGCCTCCGGCTCATAACGAAGAGTTGGAGGCATAAAGGAAACGAAATGAACGCCTATCGTTTGTATTTGGTCACCGATGACCAACAAGATCTTGCCACGCTCAAGCATGTGGTCAGTAAAGCAGTGGAAGGTGGCGTGACCATGGTACAAGTTCGTGAGAAACATGGTGACGTACGTGCTTTCATCGAACGGGCTCAAGCGGTAAAAGATATCCTCAAAAATACTAACGTACCTTTAATAATCAATGACCGAGTTGATGTTGCACTTGCAGTCGATGCTGACGGCGTGCACCTCGGTCAATCGGACATGCCTGCTCATATCGCACGCGAACTGATTGGTCCAAATAAAATCCTCGGTTTATCCATTGAGGATGAGCAACAACTCGCGGAAGTCGACACCCTACCCATCGATTACATAGGCTTAAGTGCCATCTATGCGACACCGACCAAAACCAACACCCAAAAACACTGGGGTATAGATGGTTTAAAAATGGCACTCAATACTACATCTCTGCCGATCGTCGCGATTGGCGGCATTAACGAATCGACTATCCCAGCGCTAAGCGCAACGGGTGTACACGGTTTGGCTCTGGTATCGGCTATCTGTCACGCCGACGACCCTAAACTGGCTTGCGAGTACTTACTTAGCCTAATGGCCTGATATACCAAGAACAAATGAGCTAATGAGTTTCTTCAAACCATTTTCACTCTACTTTTGCGATTTGACACATCTTTGATAAGTTTTTCACGCCCAGTGGCGTAAGATAACTGTCTATATTCCCGGTTGTAAAAGTTCTTAATGAAAACAAAAAAATACGGATTGATGATGCTCGCCTTGTTTGTTCTTGGCATCATCCCATTGTCACTCTCCTCTTCATATCAGAATCTCTCCTCTCCAGTATCGGACGGACTCGGTATCACCTTCACTTTATTGACAGACTCCGCTGGCAGTAAGGGGTTTCTTATCACTCTGATCTTGTTGATTCTGTCTCTCTATCGATTTAAACCCAGCTATAAAGAGTGGATGCAGAAGCTGTCTATGCTTGGCTTACTGTTAGTGATTGGTTTTGTCTGTAAAGCAGGCTTAAAACTGATGACAGAAAGCCCACGCCCATATACCGAACTTTTGGCTGCCGAACAGCTTATAGACACACCAGAGTCTTTTTATCAGCTAACAACAGAACAACAATCGAGCGCGATTGAACACGTCTCAAACCAAGTCAGCGATTGGCGAACCCGCCATTGGCAGGGAGAAAAAGACTACTCTTTTCCTTCCGGACACACGATTTTCGTCGCAATTTGTCTGGCATTCTTTGGTGGCTTAATGCTGCAACAGCAATGTTACTTTTCCGCTTTTGCTCTTTGGTTTTGGGGAGTCAGTGTCGCGTACAGCCGTTTGTGGTTAGGCATGCATCGCCCTGAAGATTTGATAGGTTCAGCGGTATTTGTCGCCGTGATATTTACACTTCTGCCCACATTTCAGGTCACTAAAAAGATGCCGTTTGTTGCTTTGGTGCCGCGCTAATACGAACAAATTTTAGATAAAAAAGAAGCCAGCGAATTGCTGGCATCTTGCTTTTAAATGCTACTTATTGCTACCCATTTTTAGGTGGTTCAAACGCGGTGAGTTCTAACTCAGGGCCGGTATATTTTTCGATACGAACCAGTGCCGAGTTTGCCGCGCAGCCATTGCCGAGTCTGGAGGTCGGAATATCCAGTGTCAGCACATTACAGCCACCGTTCTTACAAATCCCGGTTTTTGGATCCAGATCTGGCCAGCCACCTTCGTGAATACATACCGAACCTTGCTTGATGCGATCCGTCACTTCTGCGCCGACTAACACCTGACCTCGGCCATTAAAAGCACGCACAAGATCACCCGTTTTTATGCCGCGGGATTTCGCATCTTCAGGGTGAATCCAAATCGGTTCACGGTTCGCAATCGCGTACTCTTCGCGGATTTTCGCGTAGTTAAACTGACTGTGAAGACGATGGGCTGCGTGTGCTGTCATTAACTGCAACTCACCATCTTGCGCATTACCCGTATATTCTGTTGGTTCGAACCAAGCAGGGTGCGGCAAACAATCTTCTAGCTGATAGCCTTCAATCGTCTTCGAGTAGATTTCAATTTTGCCACTTGGCGTACCAAGAGGGTTCAAAACAGGATCTTCGCGGAAGTCAGCATAACGGACAAACTGAGCGTTTTTCTCGTTCCATTTCATCTCGATCAGCTGGTTATCTTCCCAGAATTTACTGAAGTTCGGCATTGCTACGCGAGAGCCACGACCACCTTGTTGCGCCACTTTGTAAAACCCGTACAGCCATTCCATTTCCGTTTTGCCTTCGGTGTAAACATCTCGTCCACCCGGAGCGATCATCTCCGCCATATCAGCAAAAACATCGAAGTCGTTGCGCGCTTCTCCCTGAGGCTCAACCACCTGCTTCATTGGAACCAAGTGCTGGTTACTGTAGTCACCCGTCATGGTCATATCGTTGCGTTCAAACGACGTGGTGATTGGCAGAACGATATCGGCATGCTTCGCAGCAGCTGTCCAGTAAGGTTCTGAAATCACGATCAGTTCAGGTTTTTGCCATGCTCTGATAAGACGATTGGTATCTTGGTGATGAGTAAAGTTCGCGCCACCAGCCCACCAAATCATTTTGATATCAGGGAACGTCAGCTCGTGACCATTGTGATGATAAGCTTTGCCTGGGTTTTCCAGCGCTTCCACAATTCGCGCCACAGGGAAACTTTGTACAGCCCCCGACACCGCCCAGTCATTACCCGCAGATGAACCGCCACCTAACGATGCTGAAATTGCAGGAAGTACACCCGCATCTCGGGCAGGGTTACCACCATTAGAGTAGTGGTACGAGAGACCGAAACCGCCGCCCGGCAAGCCAATCTGACCCAGCATAGAGGCCAGCGTAACCAGCATCCAGTGACGTTGCTCACCGTACTGTTGACGCTGCATGCCCCAGCCAGACATTAACATGGTGCGGTTTTTACTGAAGATATCGGCCAACAGCTCTAGCTGCTTAACAGGCACCCCACAGATACTTGACGCCCATCCGGCTGATTTCTCTACCCCATCTTCTTCGCCAAATAAGTACGCTTCGAATTTATCGTAACCCGTGGAGTACTTCTCGAGGAAAGCTTTGTCATGCTTACCTTGTTTGACTAAAGTGTGCGCAATACCCATCATCATCGCTACGTCAGTCATTGGATGCGGCGCGATCCACTCGGCATTATCACCAAAGAATTCGATGGTTTCAGAACGAATCGGGTCAATCGCAATCACCGTCTTGCCCGATTTTTTCAGTTGATGGAAAAACTCAAGACCCGCGCAATCAGTTGAGCTCCACGCAATCTTTAGGGTGTTGATTGGGTTTAAACCCCAAAGTACCACCACGTCACTGTGCTCAAGAACAACAGGGTAAGTGGTTTGTTGCTCATAGACTTCAATCGAACCGACAACGTGCGGCATGATGATCTGTGCGGCCCCCGTAGAGTAATCGCCTAGGTGACCAGAATAACCGCCCGCCATACTCATATAGCGCTGTAGCAGGGTCTGCGCTTTGTGCAGCACGCCGCTAGAACGCCAACCATACGAGCCAGCGAAAACAGAAGCTGGACCATAGGTTTTACGAATACGCATGTGTTGCTCATGGATCAGCTTGTAAGCCTCATCCCAGGACACGCGTTCAAATTCATCACTGCCTCGAAGGCCTTCGGGTGAGGATGGGTTTGCCAGGTAGCCTTTTCGCACCATTGGGTATTTAACACGAGCCTTAGTATGCACTTGGTCTGGCCCAGTGCTTTGCAGGCTGTTTGGTACCGTCTGAGGCAGCGCATTCGTTGTAGAAATCAGTTTGCCATCTTGCACTTCACACAGCATCGGGCCCATTCGGCCAGCCGTTAAGATACCTTTGCCACGTGCATCCGAGGAAGCAACCGACAACGGTGAAAATGAAGTGAATGCCATCGCACCGGCCGCCATACCAGTGCCTTTTAGAAATCCGCGGCGGGTCATATTAGTCATAATCTTTTCCTTCTACTTATCGTTAGTGACCAACCACATCTTTCGCGTGGTGCTGGAAGAACTTAGTCAGAATTTCTAGGTTTTCGGCGGTAATATCCGTGCGATCACCCATACTCTTCGCGACTGGTCCCCATGCGTTCACCGTGAAGTGATTTGAAGGAATCTTCGCATGACAAGTTGCACAGTAAACATTGTCCAACTCTTCTGCGTATGACCATACTGGCTCTAGCGTATCTACTACTGGAGAATCAATCGTGCCAGTTAGAGAAACAGAGCGCCATTCGTTACCGTATACATCAGCAGCAAACTCGCCACCTTCAAGCGCTTGCTGACCTTGCTCGGTCAGTGTGGCGACAATCGCACGTTGACCTTCACCCATGTAGAGCACTTGTTCAGCGCCTTTCATTTGGTAAGCGTTCAGTTTAACCGTGCGAGCATCACCTTCCGTACTGACAACGTCTAACTTCGTTGTTGGATTAATAGTACCCAACTCACCCATATCGATGGCTGTGACTGGGTAAACCACTTCTGCTCCCGGAGAAGTTTGAGTAGTAAAGCTCATGAGTGTTTCAAACGCTTTACTGTCGAGTTCGGCCTCTGGTGCGAAGTGAGCCACACCTTTGTGACAATCAATACAGGTCTGATTGTTTGCAATTCCGTACTCGTGCATTTTTACAGCATCACGTGATTGCTCAAACGGTTCCATCGCATCAAAGTCGTGACACGAACGACAGGTTGCAGAATCATTTTCGCGGAACTGCTCCCAAACCATTTCAGCCAATTCTTTCCGGTGCGCTTCGTATTTTTCAGGCGTATCTAATTTGCCTGTGATGAACTCGTGGTAAATATCCTTCGATGCACGAATTTTCGTAATCAAATAGTCGACAGGTTCATGAGGGATGTGACAGTCAGAACATTCTGCGCGAATGCCTTTTGCGTTACTAAAGTGAACAGACCCTTGATACTCTTTATAAGGTGTTTCCATGGTATGGCACGAGACACAAAACTCCGTAGATGAAGTGTAATGCATCACCGCAGCCGATCCCCCGAGGGTTAGCCAACCAACCCCTATCCCAACCGCTAATAACAAAATAATAGTTCGTTTTTTCATTGTAATAACTCGCAACACTTGCTCACAAATTGTAATTGTAGGTTGTAAACTAATACTTTGTGGGTAGGTGGCACATGATCCACGTCATACGCTACTGATTTCTGTATCTCAAGAATGAAATATCGCCACATTGATCCCATAAATAAAGTTTCAGCATTAATAATTTGAATAATTCGTCACTCACAAAATAAATGCCTTTTATAAATGCAACCAATTGAACAATGTATAAAAAAGGTGAGAAACTGTCTGTTGAGCCTCATGCAGATAGGAAGCGTATGTCGATTCAACTATCCACTCCCAGAACAATAATGACACCTATCGGAGAAAACGACTGGGCATTATTTCATCGTCTTCATACTGAAAGGGATATCATCTCTCTCTGTTTCGATGTACCCAACGAGGAACAGCTAAGAGAAAAGTTCGCATCGCGCTTATCAACCTGGACACCGAAGAGCAAACACTGGCTTTGCTTGGTGATAAAAGATTCCGTAACCGAACAACCGATAGGTATCACCGGGTTTGTTGTTCATAACGGTACCGCAGAAGTCGGCTATTTGCTTCTGCCAGAGTTTCATGGCAAGCAATTAGGTCCCGAAACTCTCGAAACCGTAATAAGCTGGGCACATACGCAACATCAGATCAGTGTATTTTCTGCCACGGTAACTGAGGGGAATATCGCCTCTGAACATGTGTTGGAAAAATGCGGCTTTGGCTTAGTGAAAGTCATCCCAGAGGCTTATGAAATAGGTGGTATTCGTTTCGTAGACAAAATCTACGCTCTGGAAATATAAGAACGTTAATAGAGTGAAAGAGGGAAAATTCAAACATGATTTATCTATTCGATTGGGGCAACACATTAATGGTCGACTTCCCTCACGCAAAAGGGAAAATGTGTGACTGGAACACTGTCGAAGCGATCCCTCAGGCCAAAGAGGTTTTGGCAGCGCTCTCGCAAAATCATCAGATTTACATCGCGACCAGTGCGTCAGATTCAGTAATGGAAGATGTCCAGCGGGCGTTCCAGCGAGTTGATTTAGACCAGTACATCAACGGTTATTTTTGCTTTGCCAATGTCGGCATTAAAAAGAATCGTGCCGAATTTTACCAAGCGGTGGCGAAAATCCTGGGTGCTAAAGAAAAAGAGTTGACCATGATTGGTGACATACCGACCAAAGATATCTACCCAGCGATCGAAGCGGGATTAAATGCTATATGGTTTAACGCTGCTGGTGATCCCGCTCCGGGTCAACCCATTGAGCAGCAAATCCGCTGTTTGTCAGAGCTGGTTTCAGACTAAGCACCATCGTTCACCATATCAACAAAAAACTCCACATGACGTGGAGTTTTATCTTTTTGTCTCAGACAGAACTAAATCATTTCTTTGTCCATAACCGTGCGACGTTCTCGGCCAAATTAGCCACGTTAGTTTCCGCTTCTGTCATCGCATCCGCTAAACTCATGGCTCTTGGCACACAAGGAAATACCGCATCAATACCGCATTGATAAACGGCTTGATAGTTGTCGCCCACACAGCCAGCCAACGCTATTACTGGTAGGTTAAATTGCTTCGCCACTTTCGCGACCCCCATAGGAGTTTTCCCGTGAGCCGTTTGATGGTCAATTCTTCCTTCTCCGGTAAAAACAATATCAGCATCGGCAACATGATCCGCTAGTTTGACCGTCTCTAATACAATTTCAATGCCCGGTTGTAAACGGGCAGACGTATAACCTAGCAGTGCAGCCCCCATTCCACCTGCAGCACCTGCACCTTCTCGGGTGAGTACATGCTTACTTGTGACTTGTTCTGTCAACTCACCAAATTTACGCAATGCATTATCCAGCACAGAGATATCAGTGGTTGTCGCTCCTTTCTGTGGCCCAAAAGTTGCCGAAGCACCTTTTTCACCACAAAGAGGGTTATCCACGTCACATGCTACGAGTATTTCACATTGTGCTAAACGGACGTCGAGGCCTGACGTATCGATGGAAGCGAGATTAATTAAGCCACCACCGTTTGTGGCAATTGCATTCCCCGATTCATCAAGAAATTTAACGCCCAACGCAGTCAACATACCGACACCACCGTCATTGGTTGCACTCCCGCCCAAACCAATGATTAAACGTTGCATACCACGATCTAAAGCATGTTTAATCAACTGACCAGTACCAAAACTGCTGGTCAGTTTAGGATCACGATCTTCCGCAGGAACAAGATGCAAGCCACTGGCTTCTGCCATCTCAATCACGGCAGTTTCACCATCACCGAGAATGCCGTAAAACGCCTGAACCTCTTTATTTAAAGGGTCAAAAACAGTAGTGAATACTTGCTCACCTTGTGTTGCATCAATCAAGGACTGGACAGTACCTTCGCCACCATCGGCAACGGGGACCGTAACAAACTCGGCATCATGCCAAACACGAGCAAGACCTGCCTTTATCGCTTCGCTAACTTGCTTGGCGGTTAAGCTTTCTTTAAATGAATCAGGTGCAATTACCACTTTCATATCTATTTCCTGAGACTTATAAGAGAACGAGACTCAAAATGTATACCAACGCCATTGCAGTAACACCTTGAATTAGAGTTGCCATGGTTTGCGCTCGATACGCCAAACCGACTGACATTCGGCTAAACTGAGAAACAACCCAGAAGAAGCTATCGTTTGCATGTGAAACCGTCATCGCACCCGCACCAATTGCCATTACAGTCAGCACGCGGCCCATTTCTGAATCCAAACCAAGCTGCGTAAGCATTGGCGCTACCAAAGCAGAGGTAGTCACCAAAGCAACGGTTGAAGAACCTTGCGCTGACTTTAAAGCTGCGGCAACAATAAACGGCATAAAGATACCAACACCTAACGCTGATAATGTCGTACCAAGGTAATCACCAAGCGGCGTCGCTTTTAGCACTGCTCCAAATGCACCACCAGCACCAGTAATCAATAGAATAGGCGCTGCCGCCGTGATGCCTTGGCTAATGCGCTCACCAAACTCTTCAATCTTACGGTCCGATTTTAATAGGCGAACTGAAAGGAACAAGCCAATGACCAATGCCGTCAAAGGTTGACCTAGGAAAGTCAGTACATCAAACAGTATACCCTCACCTAACGGCAAGCTTGGGAATTTTGCAATGGAGCCAAAACAGATCAGTAAGATTGGAACAAAAATTGGAGCAAATGCCTGGCTTGCGGTCGGAAGTTTGCCGTAAGAGGCTTTCAGAGCTTTCCAATCATGTTGAATTTCTTCTGCTTCAAGGCCATCAGGCTCAACATGTTTGAATCGGTTTGCCCATAACATACCTGCTAACGCTGCGACCGCCGCTACAAAGATACCCACGCCAATAACCAAACCAAGGTTAGATTCCAAACCAAGGTTACCTGCTGCTGCAATAGGGCCCGGAGTTGGCGGTACAAAGGTGTGTGTCGCGTATAAACCTGTTGCTAGTGCCACACTCATCGCCACACTTGACGTTTTGAGTCGCTTGGCCAGTGACTCTTTCAAAGAGTTAAGAATAACGAAGCCAGAATCACAGAATACTGGCACAGAAACGATGTAACCGATAATACTCATCGTGAGGGTTGGAAAACGCTCACCCAGCACTTTAATCACAGTGTCCGCCATGGTTATCGCCGCGCCACTTTTTTCCAGGATAACACCGATGATGGTACCTAGGACGATAACTAAACCGATGTATCCAAGGATACCGCCAAAGCCAGAAGCGATGGTTTTAGCGATGCTATCGGCAGGTAAGCCATATGCAAACGCAGCAAGAAACGCCGCGATTATTAAAGCAAGGAAGGGATGTAACTTAAATTTGGTGGTGGTAAGCACGATAAACGCGATCACCCCGAGCAGGATTAATATAAGGTTCATGATAACTCCATTTATTTTTATTGTATCGAGCTGAGTCAAACGACTCGCTCACTCAATATGTAGGGACATTAGAATTATCAATTGATTGCGATCAGATTCCTTTAGGCCGAGTGACAAATGATCGGAATAGAAAATTGGCTGTTATTGGGCCAATGCACAATATTAGGTCATTTTTGAGAGCCGGGTCGCAATATATAGCTCAGCTAAACCCACAAAATCTGTAGTGGATAAACCGGTAATTTCCGTGATCTTATCCAAACGATACCTAAGTGTATTTCTATGAATAAACATAGCATTAGCGCACTCTTTCACGTTCCCGTCGCATTCGAATAATACATCCAGTGTTTTCAGTAACTGACCAGATTTATCTTTGCCCTTCAACAAGTTCACACTATCAATAATTTGTTCACCCTGCCAAATATCCGCCAAAGGAGCCAACAACACCGGCAAGCGTAAATCATTAAATAAGTATTTACGTCGCTCTGGGTAAAACTGCTTCCCAACGGCTAATACTTGCTTCGCACTTTGATACGATAACGCCACATCTTTGGGCTCGCTAAATACCTGACCAAGAGCAATATGAAAGGTATGTGAGTCATGGTCACTTAAGCGAGACATCAGTTTATCAATCCGTTCGCTTTCTATTTGGCTGTTCCACTGTTTGATACTTTGATACGGCTTAAGAACGACAATTTCGTTTACAGAGACAATGGCGACAAGGTTATTTCGTTCTGGATATTCCAACAGCTCAACAATATTTCGCACACTTTTCATGCTTTTAGAGGCTGATGAAGTCGAAACTTCAATTACCGTAGCGACTCTGGGCTGAGTAATATCAATCGACAGTCGCATTGCCCAATCTTTAAGCTCTTCGTCGGTTAAACTGCCCTTGATCCAAGACAGAATAAACTCCTCTCGATGACGCCTATCCCACTGAAACTTTTCGACCAATGCGGCTTGTTCAATGGTGAGCTCAGCCGTCATTTTAACCAAACTCGCAAAATCGCGGATGGTGTCTGGCTCTCCAGTAACACCTACCGTGCCCACCACTTCACCATGAAGTTTGAGCAGCATATTGATACCCGGTTTCACACCCTGCAAAGTAGAACATTGCTGTTGAGTTAATTCTAAGGATTCCCCGTGACTTATCGCAAGCACCGCCCCGTCATGCACCTGCCCAATTCGTTTGGCGTCACCGCTGCCTATAATGATGCCAGATGAGTTCATCACATTAACATTGTGACCAATAATAGACATGGTTCTGTCGACGATCTCCTGTGCGAGCACATGATCCAGAATCACCATAACGTTTCCTTCCTAAACAATGAACAATCCAATAAATCACAAACTGTCCAATATCACCATGACGTTAATACAAATTAGACGAGTAGCTCTTACCAGCGCTTTATTAGACTTATTAAAAATAGGGTTTTATACGTCATTATCACGTCTGGCATATATACTTAAACCAAAGGCACTTCGATGTACTTGGAGCAGCACGTTGAAGTCACTTGGCGAAAAACGGAAGTAAGGGAGAACAACCATGGAATTACACAATAAGGCCGGCGAAGTTGCAAAAATCGCTGACAACCTAACATTGAAAGAAATTACCGAAATGGGCTATACCGTTGACTTATGTGATGAAGCGTTTGACCCAGGTGAGCATTGGAAAGCAGAAGGTAAAACTCAAGGTATGGGGGAATACCCTGAAGAGTAATCCCACAGCCGATTGCGGTTCTTAACTCCTGCTGAATAACAGACACAAAACCGAGCGGCCTACGCTCGGTTTATTTTGTCACTTCTTCGATAAACATCGTCATCTCTTCGAGATAGTTACCATTGGCGCATCCCCAATCGGTCACCTCAATCAACTCCGTCATTAATTGTCTGGTTTCATCCGATTGCACAGACTGGATAAACGCATTGAACCGGTCACCATCAGCCTGATTGTGTAAACCATGTATTGCGTACTCCTGCAGCAAGTCATTGTAGACCGCCCAGCGCTGATCCTCTGACATATGGCTACTGAGAATAAGTGCACATTTCTCTTGGATACTATTCACTGAATCCTTTTGTGGCGATGTGACCGACGAGCACCCTGTCAACATCAAACCTAGTGTCAGTAACGTTGTAATTGTTTTCTTTATCATTTTAATTTTTATCGTTGCTGAAAGAGAATGCATAAACTATATATGCAAAAACTATCTGTGTATGGCTTTGATGCTAAATGCCGTGATCAACGACGAGACTGAGGCAAACAATCGCCTACGCTTTAACCAACCAGGTTTAATTTTCAGGCTCGCTTAGAAACAAACCAGCCACTAACCCATTAAAATGTAAACGAATAGTAAAACCACGTTTACGAACAGCAAAAGCAGTAAATAAAGTGCACACTCCGTTCTTGCTCCCAAGCGTGCCATAATCAACCGTCTACATAACGCAACCATTTGAAGGATCAAAATGACCGCAACGCATTACCTCAACGACCTCAATCAGCGCTACCTCGCGATTCACCGCACCAAGGAAGATTTCTTTTGGGAAACTTACATGGGGATCAGCGATGACCATGACGGTTCGACGCAAGCACAAACAGCATGGACAAGCTTTTTGAGCAACGCGGAACAAATTACCGCAATCAAACAACAGCTTGAAGCCGCTGACTCCATTTCTGACCCGCAAGAAAAGCAGCAAACCATCACGGGTTTGTCAGGCTGGCTGGCGATGTTTGAATCACATGCAATCGAAGGTGAAAAAGCGCAAGAATTAAAAAATCAATTGATTGCCTTTGAAGCCGAGCTTTTTGAAAAAAAACAGAACCATGTCCAAACGTTTACCGATGAAAATGGCAAACAAACCGAAGGTTCGCTTCCGGTATTGAGCTCGACCATTCGAACCAATAATCATGAAGAAGTGCGCCAATCTGCGCACCAGGCGCTGCTGAACCTCGAGCAATGGTTGCTGGAAAATGGCTTTATTGAGTTGATCAAACTGCGTAATCAATTCGCTCGTTCATTGGGTTATGCAACTTTCTTTGATTACTCAGTACAAAAAACCGAGAAGATGACCTCTGAGCAGCTGTTCGAGATTCTGGAAGATTTCGAACAGCGTACTCGAGATGCGCACCTGAATAGTTTAGAAAACCTAGCGAAAGAGAAAGGTCAAAATGCGCTGACAGGCTACAACTTTATCTATTCATTCGCAGGTGACGTCATGCGTGACCTAGACCCATACGTACCGTTCTCGAAATCTCTGCGACGCTGGGTAGAGTCGTTTGGCCGTCTGAACATTGATTACTCAGGCGCAACACTGACTCTGGATTTACTGGATCGCAAAGGTAAATACCCGAACGGATTCTGCCACGGCCCTATTCCTTCTTTTTACAACCAAGGTGAATGGGTTGCTGCGCAGGTCAACTTCACCAGTAATGCTAAACCAGACCAAGTAGGCAGCGGCTACGATGGCATTAATACGTTATTCCATGAAGGCGGCCACGCCGCGCACTTTGCCAACGTTAAAATGAATGCTCCTTGTTTTTCACAGGAGTTTGCACCGACGTCCATGGCGTATGCAGAAACACAATCAATGTTCTGTGACAGCCTGCTAACCGATGCAGACTGGCTAAAACAGTACGCACTGGATGATGAAGGTAACCCCGTTCCTGATGAGATCATTCAAGCGATGATCAACAGCCGTCAGCCATTCAAAGCCTACGAAGAGCGCAGTATCTTAGTTGTGCCATATTTTGAGCGCGCGCTGTATCAACTCAGCGATGAAGAGTTAACGCCAGAGCGCATCACCAAGCTTGCACGTGATTGTGAGAAGCAGATTCTTGGGTTGGAATGCAGCCCTCGCCCACTCATGGCCATTCCGCACCTGCTCTCTGACGAAGCCGCTTGTGCTTATCAAGGTTATCTGCTCGCACATATGGCGGTGTATCAGACCCGAGCTTACTTCCTGGATAAATTTGGTTACCTAACCGACAACCCAGAAATCGGTCCACTACTAGCGCAGCATTACTGGCATGCAGGCAACAATTTGTCGCACAACGAAACGATTGTTAGCCTGACAGGTGAAGGATTCAACGCCAAGTATCTTGCCGACGTATGTAATCTGTCACCAGAGCAAGCGTGGGAAGTGCAGCAGCAGAAAATCAACTCACTTACCACGCGTGAACGAGCTCCCGTAGCATCGCTGAACGCGACAATTAAAGTCGTCGACGGCAGTAAGGAACTCGCAAGCAATACCACATCCGACGAGCAAATGTGTGACGATTTTGAACGTTACATCGTAGAAACGTACGGTCGATAGTAAAAAGAGGAGCCAGAATCTGCGTTCTGGCTCTTTGCTACTGACACATGGTTACAAAAGGAAGCGCTATGCATCAGTCGATCATCAAGTTCTGGTTTGAAGAACTGCCCCCACAAAATTGGTTCGAAAATAATCCTGAACTGGATAAACTCATTGAATCTCGGTTTTCCTCAGTGCTAGAACAAGCGGCTCGCTGCGAATTGTTTACTTGGCGCGACAGTGCACAAGGTCGATTAGCCGAAATCATTGTACTCGACCAGTTCTCGCGTAATGTGTACCGCAATACGCCAAAAGCGTTTGCACAAGATCCACTCGCGCTCTCGTTAGCACAAGAGGCCATTCGACTTGGTCTGCATAAAGCGCTGAATCGCGATCAACGTAGTTTTTTGTACATGCCGTTTATGCATAGTGAATCTCGTGTCATCCATGTGGAAGCAGAAAAATTGTATAGAGCTCCGGGGCTTGAAAACAACTACGATTTTGAGCTAAAACACAAAGCCATCATCGACCAATTTGGGCGTTATCCACATCGTAATGCGATATTAGGAAGAACGAGTACACCAGAGGAAGTTGAGTTTTTGAAAACACCAAATTCTGGCTTTTAACGTCAGTAAACAACAAGGCAATAGAATGACGCTAAACACCGTAATGTGGCCGTGCTTATTGAAACTAGAGGGCGATGACGAACTCATCTATCTGCAATCCCACTCAGAGTTACAAACAGAGTGTCAGGCACTCATTTGGGGACAAGAAGATTACGTGATTGATTCAAACGGTCAAACTTTCGGCTTGCAGCATGATAATGCCAATCACATAACCCTGAACCCAAATAACAAAACCCTGTCTGTCGAGGAAGTCACTACGCTGATTCAATCTCATGAATTTAGTCAGGCTCAAAGATGCATCATTAAAATCCATTTCAGTAGTGTTCAGCAGGCCGTTTCTGCGTTAGCTGATTAATATTACAAACTCTTATATCAGACATAAGTTCCTAATCTTGATTTAAGTGCTGCTGGCCACTTTCACAGATGTCCAAGCACTCTTCAACCATATGCTATTCTCAATAGCAAACAGGAGGAGGAATACATGCCTAGTCAGAACCCCATCGAAATAAAAGCACTCGATCACATTGTTTTGCGAACAACTAATCTCAATGCCATGTTGTACTTTTATCGAGACATACTAGGTTGCCCGGTCGAAAGGGAACTCGCTGAATTGGGGTTAACTCAGCTCAGAGCCGGTACAGCATTGATTGATATCGTCACAGTAGAGAGTGAACTGGGCAAACTGGGCGGAAAACCTCCTGTCCAAAATGGTAGGAACGTCGATCACTTTTGTTTGCAACTTACGCCGTTTGAAGAAGCTGAACTCATCCAATATCTGAACACCCACGATATTCAGACTGAGGATTTTGCCGAGCGTTATGGCGCGCAAGGTTTTGGACGCTCGCTCTATATTAATGATCCCGAGGGGAATGTTGTCGAGCTCAAACCTCAGGTGATAATCGAGTAAGTTTCAGCTATCTCAACATGATTTCGATAAGGCAAACAGAATGAACGCTATCTCACTGATTAAGGGAGACATCACCACAGCAAAAGTCGATGCTATCGTTAATGCTGCTAATCCAAGCATGCTCGGTGGAGGAGGCGTCGATGGTGCGATTCACCATGTCGCTGGCCGCGAGCTGTATGTTGCTTGCTTAGCAGTGAAAGAAATCGATGGTATTCGCTGCCCTTTTGGCTACGCGCGCATTACTTCCGCTGGAAAGTTAGACGCACGTTACGTTATTCATGCAGTTGGGCCGATCTACGATAAATTTCACGACCCTCGAGCGGTGTTAGAGTCGGCCTATAAAAACGCACTCGATCTGGCGTTGGAAAGCGGCTGTAAAACTGTCGCGCTACCCGCCATCTCATGCGGGGTTTATGGTTATCCACCACATGAAGCTGCCGAAGTGGCACTCTCAGTCTGTCAGCGCCCGAAATACCACTCGCTGCAGATGCACTTTTACCTGTTTAGCGATGAGATGCTTAGAATTTGGCAACAAGCTCTCGCGGCCTATCAGTAAACCCAATCGACCAGAGAACCAGAGAACCAGAGAAGAATAGGCTCAAGACTTAACCACACTGAGGCGTCAATAAGCATAAGATGCAACAACAGCTTACACCTCAACCCCTCTTACGCGTTCTTCACTGAATTCCTTCTGCCACCAAGTTCGGTTTTTGTATTCGTTCTGAACAAGAAAACTCTCTCCCGGCATAGGCGTGAGTAACGTTACGCTTTCGCTTTGGCAGTGGCGAATCAAATCTTCAATTGGCTCATCCCATTTATGCGTGAACAACTCATAAGTTGCCCAGTGGACAGGCAATAACTTTTTCGCCTGTAAGTCCTTGAATGCCTGAACCGTATGGTGTGCTTGCATGTGGCCCCAGTTTTCTACCGGATAGCCCTGATTGTTTTTTACATCCGCCGCTACTTCCAAACAGGCAATGTCGATTGGTCCGCACCGCTGTGCGATATCGGCAAAATGCTGGTCGTAAGCACTGTCTCCACTAAAGTACAGTGTCTCACTTCGCCCTTTAATGACCCATGAAGCCCACAATGTGGTGTTTTTATCGAGATAAGTTCGCCCTGAGTTATGGTTAGCGGGCGTACAAATAAGCTCGACATTGGCATACTGTATGCTCTCCCACCAGTCGAACTCAACAATATCATCAGCACACACTCCCCATTTGATAAGGTGTTTACCAACGCCAAGCGGCACGTAAAAGGTGACTGATTTATCTGCATAAAAACGGATACTCGAAGCCTCCAGGTGATCATAATGATCGTGCGAGATCACGATAACATCTGGGATAGGCAAACTCTCTCGAGCGTGTGTATTAGGGATGTTACGCTCGAACCAAGCCTTCGCGATTAACGGTGAAGCATAGTCAAATACCGGATCGGTCAGAATACGAACCCCATTCACTTCCACCAGCATGGTTGAGTGTCCAAGCCAGGTCACTCGCATAGAATCACTGCGGTGTAAAAACTGATCTTGAACGATTGGGGAATAAGGTAAATGTCCATTGGGACACAGTGGCGCACGGCCTCCCAAATAGCTCCAGCAAACCTGCCAGAGCGACTGATGACTTGGCACGTTCGGCATGGCATTTTTGACCCGGCCATTTTCGAACTGGGGAGAGTGATGAATACGATGTGCGAGTTGCGCGGTATAAGCTTGCGGCTTAATCGGTGAGCCTAATTTACGCTCAGGGCTCAAAAAATTGCTCTTCAGGGTCGTTTCAGACATTTCTTAGCTTCGTTTGCTCGACGATAGGTTTAGTAAAGCCCGCTTTCATGTCTGTTTTATGACCAACCAGAGGCGTAAAATGAAGATTAGGTTTCAGTGGAAACGATTCCCCTCGAGTGGAATCTCAAACCAAACATTTTGTACTGGGTATACTTAAAGCAAATAGATTTGGTACAAAGGGAGAACAACGATGGTGACCTGCAATCAATACGATTTTATTGAAATAGCCTGTATGTTTCAGTTACCTGTTGAAATTACTCTGAAGAATGGTGAAAGCCATCAGGGGAGAGCGTTTGATACCGGCTTTGATATGCAGCGACAAGAATGTTTGTTTCTTGATGTTGACGGCGAACATGTGGCCTTTCCGACTGAACAACTGCTCATGATGCGAGCGCTAAAAGCCAACCCACATTTTAGTGAAGTAACGTTTGATTAGTGCATTATGGTTTAAAGATGAGAGCAAAAAAGAGGGGCAGTGCCCGAATACCGCCCCTAAAGTCATGCCAAACCTGTCATACGCTGGGCCTCTAGCCTTGCGCGTTATAAAAATTGCTAGCGGTCAAAAGACCTGAAAACTACTGGTTATTGTTTAAAACTTGTAACCACCGCTGATCATAAATACCCAAGGGTTAATCTCTACGTCAGTCTTTTGCTTCACGCCACCTGCTTTGTAGGTTGCTTCTGTCTCAATGTTCGCGTACCAAGCAGATGCGTTTAGGAACCATTGATCGTTGATCATGTAGTCCACACCAACGTTTGCCGCTAAACCAAATGAATCGTCCAGTTTCAGATCCGACAGGCCATTAACTTTACCTTTGTTATTAAAGCCTTCATCAAAGAAGATAGTGTAGTTCAGACCCGCACCAACGTATGGACGGAACTTACTTTGTGGCTCGCCAAAGTAGTACTGAACCATAAACGTTGGTGGCAGGTGTTTGGTATCAGCGATATCTCCAAGATTGCCTAAATCTGTAGAAATATCGTGACTAAACGGTGTCGCTGCTAACACTTCAAAGCTGATGTTGTCCGTAAACATGTAGCCAAATGTCAATCCAAGCTGAGTGTTAGAATCCACTTTCAGCTCTTCTGAAGAGCCAAGAATCTTATCGCTGCTATCATTAGGAACCACAGACGCCGCACCCACGCGAAGAACGAAGTCACCTTGTTTATGAGCGAAAACACTTGGTGACACGAGCGCAGCAACCACTGCCAAACTGCAGATTGTTTTTTTCATTTTTATTTCCTTTTATAGGGCTTCGTTTTTGTACCCGTCACAGGTTCATGAAACTCTGCAATATCCAATGGAAAGTCAGAGTGTTAACGAACTCGGGTATTTATATTTGTTAACTGCGCGCAATCTAGCACATAAAAACCTTACTATTTTGACGGAAATCAATTTGTAAAAAATATAGCGAGTCTGTGTTAGAAAACGCCAAATTGATCAACAAATTATGCAAATGATACACAACCTTGTAATGCAAAATGTGCGTGTGAGAAGCTCTTGCCCCTTTAGAGGCACGAGCTTAAGCAGGCTGAACGACGATAAATCACTTATCATCAGATGAGTGAGACACTTTTCAAGCTCAGGAAACGCGATGAACCTGTTTAAAGATTTACCTCATGATGTTAATGAAGAAATATTTGAAGATCTGCTGTGTTACGACAAGTTGCGTATTGAACGTATTGTGTCTTACGGGCAGACTTCTCCCGAAACTGGTTGGTACGATCAAGAAGAAAATGAGTGGGTGCTGGTATTAAAAGGAGCGGGAGAACTCACCTTTGAGAATGATATAGTCAAACGTCTAGAAGCAGGCGATTACATTAATATCCCGGCACACACTAAACACAAAGTCAGTTGGACCGCCCCCGATACGGAAACAATTTGGTTGGCGGTATTTTACCAATAATTCAAAATCAAGTTACCTTGATAAAAGCGAAAACAAGTAGGCATTCATAGTGAGCAATGTGAAAAAGCCGTCATTGGCACTGTTTGATTTTGATGGCACCATCACCAATCAGGATATGTACAGCCTATTCTTGCACTATTCCGCATCAGGCAAGCGAAAGAGCGTCGGCAAGTTCGTAATTACGCCATTCTACTTGTTGTACAAAATTGGAATATTACCTGCTCACATTATGCGTCCGATTGCGAGCTTTATTGCCTTTGCTGGAAAAGAGACTCAGCACGTTAACGCCATCGGTACGCAATTCGCTAACGAGATTATCCCCCAATACCTCAGACCAGAAGCCGCAGATAAACTGGATTGGCATCAACAAAATGGCGATACCATTGTCGTGGTATCAGCTTCCCTAAATGCGTATTTACGGCCCTGGTGTGAAGAAAACGGATACCATCTACTGTGCAGTGAACTGTTGACCAACACGCCCACAATCAGCGGACGATATCTGCAAGGCGATTGCAGTTTGGAAAGAAAAGTAAGACGGGTGCACGAATCATTTAACTTGAATGATTTTGCCTCCGTCTATGCCTACGGTGATACTCATGAAGATATCCCGATGCTCAAACTTGCCGATCACGCCATGCTGAACTGGAAAAAGTGGGAAACCACGTAGACACCGCCAAAAGCAGCAGTGGTAAGGCTATCATCGCTCATCTTTAGGCGTGTCCATCACCACCATGGTTGTAATCCCCTGAACGTGCTCACACTCCCCAAGAACACCAGCATGAAAAGCTTTGTAGGCGGCTAAGTCCCGCGTTTCTACTCGCAACAAATATTCGTTCGCGCCAGTGATGTTATGACACTCAACGACTTCTTTCACAAAACGTACGTGATCCTCAAACGCGTGCTGCGCCTGTTTAGAGTGAGAAGCTAACCCTATCGAAACATACGCGACAAAACCGACACCCAGTTGCTGACTGTCGAGCACCGCACGATAGCCTTTGATTACGCCTTGACGCTCCAATTCTTGCACACGGCGCAACGTCGCAGAAGGTGACAAACCAACTCTCTCAGACAGCTCAACATTGGAGATTCTTCCGTCCAACTTAAGCTCTTGCAATATTCTTTCGTCAAATTTATCCATAATGATTTTTTATTGCTTAATTAATCCATTCAAGGTCAATAAAAGCACAATATTGATGACGTTTCTACTTATAGTTGTTTGAAAGATGACGTCCACTCAGGACAGTTTTGATGTAAGGAAAAAACTATGGAATACCATCAATTAGGCGCTCTGGCATTGTTTGCTTTTGTATCGACTTTTACTCCGGGCCCGAACAATATCATGCTGATGACATCAGGCGCGAATGTCGGGTTTAAACGCACCATTCCACACATGTTAGGTATTACTTTTGGCTTTGGTGCAATGCTAATTCTGGTTGGTATTGGCTTAATGGGGTTATTTCACGCGTATCCGGTTACCCATACAATATTAAAAGCACTCAGCTTAAGTTACTTGCTGTATCTGACTTATAAAATCGCCACCAGTGGTAAAGCAGAAACAAAAAATGATTTTAAGCCAATGTCGTTTATCGGTGCGGCGGCATTTCAGTGGGTGAATCCAAAAGGCTGGTCCATGGCGCTCACGGCCGTCACGGTGTACAGCTCGGGAGCCGCATGGCTAGAGCTGACGTTTATTGCAGGCATCTTCTGCTTGGCTAACCTACCCTCAGTCACTTTTTGGACCGCTGCCGGGATACAGCTTCAACGCTGGTTAACCACATCTAAACGTGTCAAAGGGTTTAATTACGGCATGGCGGCATTACTGCTTTTATCGACGATTCCAATGATATAACTGAATCCCAATCAAAACCTCTACGGAGGTTTTTTTAATGTTTGAGGGATAATCATCGAACAAGCGAACATTCTCGCTTAGGTTTGAGTTTCAGTTTCAATTCACAGTGTAAATTTGTTTAAAGACACTACTCTCTCAAGAGAGATATTGATATTCTTAAATGAGAAAGAGAATAATTATCGAGAAAAGTAAAGATGAAAAAGAAACCTGAACCTAAAGAACTTGTCGTTACGCACACAGAAACGATTACCCCAAACATGCAGCGCCTTACTTTGCAAGGAGACGCCCTCAGCCAATTCCCGGCAGACTGTGAGGGTAGCTACATCAAGCTGCTTTTTAATCAAGATGGTGGAACCACTTTAGAAGCGATGTCTGAAGATAATCGCCCGTTGATGCGTACTTATACCATTCGCCGTTACCATCCAGAGAAATGCAGCATTGAAGTCGATTTTGTTCGACATATCACACAAGATCTGCAATGTGGATTCGCCGCTCGCTGGGCGATGTCAGCACAGAAAGGAGACACCATCAACATCGTTGGTCCGGGTAGTATTTCTAACCTCAATACCGACGCAGATTGGTTTTTCATGGCCGCCGATATGACTGCCCTCCCTGCTCTGTCCGCCAAAATCCGAACGTTGTCTGAAGAAGCAAAGGGCTATGCGGTAATTAGCGTCATCTCCGCCGCAGACATTCAACCACTGCACGCGCCGGCGGGTATGGAACTGATTTGGCTGACTGAAGGACAAAATCTGGCAGACGCCGTCCGCGAATTGGAATGGTTGGAAGGGAATGCCGCCGTTTGGTGTGCGTGTGAATTTGATTCTATGCGCGCATTACGCCAGTACTTCCGCAATGAAAAAGAAGTCGAGCGTGAAAATATCTACATCAGCAGCTACTGGAAACAAGGCGTGGCAGAAGATGGGCATAAAGTGATTAAGCGTGAAGATGCCGAATCCAATCAATAGCAATTCACGATAAAAAATACGCCCGGTGGAGCCGGGCGTCGGCAAAATGCCTAATAGCTTTTTTGACTATCAACGATAGTTTTCAGGCTTAGCAGGGTATAAATCATTCAATAATTGTTGCAACTTCACGAATCAACAACGCAAGTTCGTCCCATTGCTCGTTGTCAATCAAATCACCAGGCACCATCCAGGTTCCACCACACGCTAATACAGAAGAAATAGCCAAGTAATCTTTTACGTTACTATGACTTACTCCACCTGTTGGCATGAATTTAACTGGGTATACCGCTGAAAGTGCTTTAAGCATTGCTGTGCCACCTGATGGCTCCGCAGGGAAAAACTTAAGGGTACGAAGGCCCATTTCCATCGCTTGTTCAACCAGACTTGGATTATTTACACCAGGTACGATAGCGATGTTACGCTGCTGACAGTATTTAACGGTGGTTGGGTTAAAGCCCGGGCTAACAATAAAATCGACACCAGCTTCAATCGCTTCATCCACCTGAGCACTGGTTAGGACAGTGCCCGCGCCAATTAACATCTCTGGATACGCGTCGCGCATATTCTTGATCGCAAGTGCCGCTTCTTCAGTACGAAACGTGATTTCAGCACAAGGCAGGCCGTTTTCAACCAATACCTGAGCCAATTTTACAGCCTTGCTTGCATCTTTAATTGCAATAACAGGGACTACTTTAATTTCAGAAAGTTGTTGATTTAGGTCTTTCATTTCATCGTTCCTTAAATAGTCGGCATCGATTCGCTTGGAATGATTGCACCGCGATGTTGGATTACAGAACCAGCCACTTTGTGCCCAGCCAGCGCAGACTCAGCAACGTCTCCGCCTAGAATGCGTTTTGCAAGGTAACCTGCACTGAAAGAGTCGCCAGCTGCCGTCGTATCGACCACAGCGTCTACTTTCAATGCCGCAACGGAGTGCTGTTGGTCTTGTGTCACAACAAAACAGTCGTCCGCGCCGCGCTTAACAATGATCTCTTTCACTCCAAAGCCTTTGCTACGATTAATGGCTTCAGATTCCTCTTTGTCACCCCATAGCATGACCTCATCATCAAAAGTCAAAAATGCCATGTCAGTAACACTGAGAATTTGCGAGTAGAAACGACGAGCCAACTCTATACTTGGCCAAAGTTTTGGCCGGAAATTGTTATCAAACGCTATCGTAACGCCCTCGTTACGGCAGGCAGCCAACAGGTCGATCAGCGTTTGACGATGCTCTTCAGCGATAATAGCTAAACTGATACCGCTAAGATAAATCATTTGATGTTGGCAAAGATCTTTAACCAAAGATTCAAAGTTTTGCTCGCGTAGCCAATATTTTGCTGCAGCGTCTTCACGCCAGTAAAAGAAACTTCGTTCACCATCGTCCGCGGTTTCAATCGCATAAATGCCCGGCAATTTATCTTCAGAGAAGTAGACCATGTCGGTGTTGATGCCTTCGTCCTGCCAAGCTGTCAGCATTTCGCGGCTAAACGGATCGAGTCCCAGCCCAGTCACATAGGATGTTTCGACGCCATGTTGTTGGGTTAAACGAGACAGGTAAACAGCAGTATTGAGGGTATCACCACCAAAACCTTGCTGTAGCACGCCATGATGTTTCCTAAGCTCCACCATACATTCACCGATGATAGCGACGCGACTGATTGGGTTCATGGGAGCCTCCTTAGTGGTACAAAAAATAAGCCAGCACAATGGCTGGCTTGTACTTAATTCCCGATAAATTAAGTAATTAGTCCAGTAGAGACTTCACGTATTCTGCGATCTCAGGCACTTGGCAATGTGCGAAGAAGCACTCTTGGAATTGCGCACTACCAACAGCAGTTTTCACTAGCTCTTGATCGATGGCACGTAAGCCTTCAACCACATCTTTAGAGACTGCGGCTTTTACGTCGTTCAAGATCGCAGCGTTAGCTTGCTGAGGCGCTGCTCGCTCGATAGGGTAACCTTCACCACGATTTCCAGTGAACGCTTTTTCAAAGATGTAACGCACGTTCAGTTCACCAGCCCAGCCAAAACCTTTAGCGAAGGCTAGAGAGATAGCGTTGCCGTTGTTGATTTGGTTGAACAGGAATGCATCAGATGGCTCCAGGCAGTAGCCACATACTACGCCTGGATGTAGGTTGCTTGACATCAGCGCGCCTTGGCCAGTTCCACAACCCGTTACCACGAAATCTACTGCTTTTGAGTTCAGTAGGATATTCGCCATGATACCTAAGTGGACGTACGTTAGATGATGATCATTTTCATCAGTCATACCAACGTTAAATACTTCGTGGCCAAGACCACCCGCTACAGTGTTTAATTCACCAGCCACCATTGCGTTTTTCGCGGCTTGGCTGTTTTCCATCATTAGTGCAATTTTCATCTGTTACTCCTGCGGTACAAACCGCATTCAAAAAGTTTCTTAAACAAAATTCTTAGAATCTATGACCTTTCAAGCTGATTTTGATCAGTTTGTAGCGTCTTCACACAAGGCGGAAGCATTGGCTCCAGTCGCTGGCGATATAAACGGTAAATTGTCATTGAATTCATAACGATCACGGTCATTTCCAGCAGTGTCCCCCCAATAGAACCCACCAGAATATTGTTGGTCAGCCAACAACAAGCACCAATCAAAAAGCCCACGCGCATCTGAATTCCCGACAAGCAGAATACAGAGTAGGTCCCGATAATCGTTCCCAAAATAGGCCAAATGTCACGCCACTGCTCAGCAGCCCAATAACCACTAACTAAACTGATAACAATAAATGCAGCAGCGATTCGCTTCGACGAAACAAATATTGCCGTGGTCGTTCTGATTGTCGACAGGAACGCCCCAAGCGCTGAGGTCATTGAACCAAGCAATAAAAAATGGAGAAGATGATTGAGATTAAATATCAGCATCAAGATTTTTAGGCGTTTATCATTTTTTTGGTAAAAGACGGAGAATCCCAAACCAAAACTGATAAACCCTACTACTTGCGCTAATGTTGCGGTATCCACAATCAACTTCTCACAAATCGATTAGCGAGCTAACCATCCACCGTCAACCGCGATCGTGTAACCATTGATATAGTCAGCCGCTTTTGATGCCAAAAATACACAAGGGCCAGCTAAATCTTCAGGCAAGCCCCAGCGTTCAGCAGGGATACGTTCAAGGATGGCAGCGTTACGCTCTTCGTCAGCACGTAAAGCAGCGGTGTTGTTTGTTGCCATGTAACCTGGTGCAATCGCGTTCACGTTAATGTCGTGACTTGCCCATTCGTTCGCCATTAGGCGCGTAACACCCATCACGCCGCTCTTAGAGGCAGTGTATGAAGGAACGCGGATACCGCCTTGGAAAGACAGCATAGATGCGACGTTGATGATCTTGCCACCTTCACCTTGAGCGATGAACTGCTTTGCAACGGCTTGAGACATAAAGAACACCGATTTGATGTTAATGTTCATTACGTCATCCCAATCTTGCTCAGAAAACTCGATCGCATCTTCGCGACGGATGATACCTGCATTGTTTACAAGAATATCAATGCGGCCCAGCTCTGTGACTGCGCGATCAACGATTGAAGGGATGTCATCCAGCGTCATTAGGTTAGCGCGAACATCAACAAATTTACGGCCTTCGGCTTCAATTTTCTCAATAGTTTCTGTCGGTTCAATGATGTTTACGCCCACGATATCACAACCGGCTTTTGCTAAACCAAGCGCCATACCTTGGCCAAGACCAGTGTCACAACCCGTAACAATGGCTACTTTGCCTTCAAGGTTAAATGAATCAAGAATCATGTCTTTTTCCTCAATAATTAGATAATTCGTGATTTGGCGACTGGCCATGTCACTTTCTACACACATATACTGAATAAAAAAGAAATCAGTTTCAATTATTTTTGAAAAGACGTTTCAAAAAATAGATTACGATCCAATTTTTCTGCACCGAACCCCAATTTAATTCCAAATTATTGAAAAGGTATTTTATAAATACTAGTGCTACAGATTTTATAAGATATAATGAAGCAAACAAAAAATTCACAAGGACATCAATGAAAACCTCAAATCAACCTGAAGCAGTTTCATCAGTACTGAAAGTGTTTCACATTCTTCAAGCACTAGGGGAGCAAAAATCCATCGGTGTATCCGATCTTTCCCAACGACTAATGATGTCGAAAGCAACAACATATCGTTTTCTACAAACAATGAAGTCACTAGGCTACGTATCGCAAGAAGGTGAAGACGATAAGTACTCACTAACACTCAAGCTGTTTGAGTTGGGATCAAAATCGCTCGAGTATGTTGATCTGATTGAACTGGCCGACAAAGAAATGCGTCATATTTCAGAACAAACCAATGAAGCCTTGCACCTGGGTGCTCTGGATGACAATGCCATCATTTACATCCACAAAATTGATTCTGGCTACAACCTACGCATGCAATCGCGCATTGGTCGCCGTAACCCTCTTTACAGTACTGCGATTGGTAAAGTTCTACTTTCTGAGCGCGATGAAAGCTTCGTCCGTGAGGTGTTAAGCGGTGTAGAATTTATTAAACACACTGAAAAGACACTAGAAAACACGGAACAAGTGCTAGAAGAATTGGCAAAAGTGCGCGCTCAACATTTTGCAGAAGATAACGAAGAGCAAGAACCTGGCCTTCGCTGTATCGCAGCGCCGGTTTATAACCGCTTTGGTCAAATCATTGCTGCTCTGTCTATCTCATTCCCTGTTATTCGCTTTGAAGAAGAACGAATGGAAGAGTATGTTGGCTTATTGCATCAAGCAGGCAAAAATATTTCCGAGCACTTGGGATATCATAACTACCCCGCATAGTCTGGAAAGCAGCTAGACGGCTGCTTTATTGCCTACTTTATAAATATTGAGAGGGCGATTAAATTTCGCAATTTACCTTATTTAACGCTTCGGCAGCTGATGCGCTGATCACGCCAACTCTTTCGCTAAAAAGTCGATGAGTAATCTGACTTTAGGCGATAGTTTATGACTTGGTGGATACAGCGCCCAAATACCTTCACGATCATCCCGGTAATCACTGAGCACTTCGACCAGCTCACCGCAATCTAACGCCTCTTGAACGTAATAATCCGGTAACTGCACTAAACCAAGCCCACGCTTTGCGGCATCCACTAAAGCGAAACCACTGTTGCATTTGATCCGTCCAGAGACGCGCAACGACTTCTCTCGGTTCTGCTCTTTGAAATGCCAGTAATCGACAGAACCCACCAAACACTGATGACGCCCTAACTCTGATAGTGTATGGGGTTCGCCAAATCGTTCCAGATAATTAGGGCTCGCACAGACATACATTTGGCGTGAAGAAAGGCGCTTAGCAATCATACTTGAATCTTGTAATCGCCCCAGGCGTATGGCCACATCCAACCCTTTCTCTATCAAGTCGAGTCGCTGGTTAGTCAGAATCAAGTCGAGATTAACCTGAGGATGCCTCTCTAAGAACTGATGCAATAATGGCGCAAGGTTCATTTCTCCATAGGTAACCGGAGCCGTCACCCGCAGTATGCCTTTTGGCTCTGCCTGCATTTGAGTCACGGCAAGCTCGGCTAACTCTAGCCCTTCTAACAGGTGCTTACACTGCTGATAATAAAGCTGACCTGCCTCAGAAAGAGAAACTTTACGCGTGGTGCGATGCAGCAATTTCACCGCTAAACGTTGCTCTAGCGCGGAAACTCGACGACTGATCTGTGCAACCGATGTTTTAAGTTTATTTGCAGCGCCTGTGAAACTGTTTGTCTCTGCAACGGCTACAAACTCAGTAACACCTTCCCAATTCGCCATTTCTTTGTTCCCGTCAAATCATTTAACGACAACATTGTCACACAAACTCTGACCGGGAGAAACTTCCCTTTATCTGTACCCCTCAATACAAAAAGCTAATTAAATGTAAACGATTTAACATTGAACAAACATGAGCTGTGTTTTTATAGCGTCTGAATCCACAAGTAGGACAGAAGAATGACCAAGCACAATACCCCATTAGCTGGTTTTACTCATATGGAACATGGCACAGCACAAGACTGGAAGATCATCGCGGAACAATTTGTTGATTATGCTGGAGAATTACCAGACAGAATCATCAAACACCTTTTATTGCTTGATGGTGATTTTGGTGGCTTTCAGGTTGATCGGCTCACACACAGCCTCCAATGTGCAACACTCGCCTATCGAGATGGTAAGGATGACGAGTACGTCGTGTGTGCGCTACTGCATGATATTGGCGATACGTTAGGTTCGTATAACCACCCAGACATCGCCGCTACTATCCTCGAGCCTTTCGTCAGTGAAGAGAATCACTGGATGATCAAACATCATGGTATTTTTCAGGGATATTACTTCTTCCATCACTTGAATATGGACAGAGAGATGCACAAAGCGTACATCGATCATCCTTGTTACCAACGCACTCAGGAATTTGTACGTAAATATGACGCGCCAGCCTTTGATCCTGAATTAGACACCCTATCGCTAGAATTCTTTGAGCCGATGATCCGCAAGGTATTTGAGCGTCCCGTTCGTT
This sequence comes from Vibrio sp. dhg, assembly GCF_003443775.1. Lineage (NCBI taxonomy): Bacteria > Pseudomonadati > Pseudomonadota > Gammaproteobacteria > Vibrionales > Vibrionaceae > Vibrio > Vibrio sp. dhg. The sequence continues at coordinate 1,133,921 of NZ_CP028944.1, forward strand.
CGATTTACAAACAAGCTCAAGACAAAATAGCAGCAGAATAGGGAGAGGCGATCATGAACTCATCAATGAGAAATCAAGTTAGCGAACAAGAATGGCAGTTACGTGTGGAATTAGCCGCATGCTACAGGCTGGTCGCAGAATTCGGCTGGGACGACTTAATCTTTACCCATATAAGTGTACGAATTCCAGGCCCTGAGCATCATTTTCTGATCAATCCTTACGGGATGATGTTTGATGAAATTACCGCCTCCGACCTTATCAAGATCGATCAAAACGGTAATAAGCTGCAAGACACACCTCACTCCGTCAATCACGCTGGATTTATCATCCACAGCTGTATTCATGAGGCGCGTCATGATGTCGGCTGTATTATTCATACACATACGCGAGCTGGTGTCGCGGTCAGCGCGCAGAAAAATGGCATCTTGCCAATCAGTCAACAGTCAACTTATGTGCTGTCGTCATTGGCTTATCACGACTATGAAGGCGTCGCAGTAAGAGAAGATGAACAACCTCGTTTGCAGCAAGATCTGGGAGAGGCAAATTTCCTTGTGCTGCGCAATCACGGGCTATTAACGGTAGGCAAAACCGTCGCGGATGCATTTTTGTCTATGTATGCCTTGGAAACCACCTGCCAAATCCAATTAGCCGCACAATCGGGAGGCAGTGAGCTCATTCACATTGAACCTAAGATTGTCAGCTCGATAACTGAAGCGGTGAAAACACAAGGCGTGGATGGTTCCATCGTATGGCCAGCGTTATTGCGCAAACTGGACCGAATCGACCCACGCTACAAAGACTGATTAATAAAGAAAAAGGCGCTGAATCATAAACACGATAAGCGCTTTTTTTGTTTGCCCCAAAGCACACCTGTCGTCATCAAAAATCCTTTTGTCTTCTATCCGGTTTAACACTCTTATTATTACTTATATGTAAAAATCATTTTCATAAACGACGGATTATCATTTTTAATGAAATAGATAAAATGAGCATAAATAAAACTACAGGCGAAAAGCGAAAGCTCAGCTACGCTTAACTACTACGCCTACCTATTGATTAGATAAGGGAAATCCAATGGCACTTGAAATCAAACCAGGTCAAACATCGATCAAATCTAAAGCGGCTGTCGCATGGGCGGCAGGCGAGCCATTAAAAATGGAAGAAGTGGATGTACAACTGCCTAAAAAAGGTGAAGTTTTAGTCCGTATCGTGGCAACTGGCGTTTGTCATACGGATGCATTCACGCTATCTGGTGACGATCCAGAAGGCATCTTCCCTGCGATCCTTGGTCACGAAGGTGGCGGTATCGTTGAAATGGTAGGCGAAGGCGTGACTAGTGTTGAAGTTGGTGATCACGTTATTCCTCTTTACACAGCAGAATGTGGCGAGTGTAAGTTCTGTAAATCTGGCAAAACGAACCTTTGTCAGGCAGTACGTGAAACTCAAGGTAAAGGCCTAATGCCAGATGGCACAAGCCGCTTCTCAATCAATGGCGAAACAATTTTCCATTACATGGGCTGTTCGACGTTCTCTGAGTACACTGTACTTCCAGAAATTTCACTAGCGAAAGTAAACAAAGAAGCACCTCTGGAAGAAGTATGTCTACTTGGCTGTGGTGTGACTACCGGTATGGGCGCAGTACTGAATACAGCAAAAGTTCAGGAAGGCGACACAGTAGCCATCTTTGGCCTAGGCGGCATCGGTCTATCTGCAATCATTGGTGCACGTATGGCTGGCGCTAGCCGCATCATCGGTATCGATATCAATGAGAGTAAATTCGATCTTGCGAAACAACTTGGCGCAACCGATGTGATTAACCCTCAGAAATTCGACAAGCCAATTCAGGAAGTCATTGTTGAAATGACAGATGGCGGCGTTGATTTCTCGTTTGAATGTATCGGTAACGTCAACGTGATGCGTCAGGCTCTTGAATGCTGTCACAAAGGCTGGGGTGAGTCAGTCATCATCGGTGTAGCTGGTGCAGGTCAAGAGATCTCTACCCGTCCATTCCAACTGGTAACTGGCCGCGTATGGCGAGGCAGTGCGTTCGGTGGCGTGAAAGGCCGCTCTGAGCTTCCAGAAATTGTAGAAAAATACATGGCAGGTGAATTCGGTCTACAAGAATTCATTACTCACACTATGGGACTTGAAGACGTCAACGAGGCGTTCGACCTGATGCATGAAGGTAAGAGTATCCGTAGCGTGATTCACATGGACAAATAATGTCTCTGCAGGCTCTCCCTAGGGAGAGCCTTATTGTATTAACGGTGTCCTGCCGTTGAATCTAATATCTGCTTCTTAAGAGTTTATTCATGATGATAGAAAACGTAAGTCAGGCCAAAGTTTTTGGTGGCTGGCACAAACAATACACTCACGAATCTAGTTCACTGAATTGCCAAATGCGATTCGCTATTTTCCTGCCGCCAAACGCGACAAAGTCCCACCCAGTACCAGTGCTTTACTGGCTATCGGGTCTCACTTGTAGCGATGAAAATTTCATGCAGAAAGCTGGCGCATTTCGTATGGCTGCCGAACTTGGCATCGCCATTGTTGCCCCAGACACCAGCCCTCGTGGCGAAGGTGTGGCAGATGATGAAAATTACGACCTCGGTCAGGGTGCTGGTTTTTATCTCAATGCAACTCAGGCACCTTGGTCACAGCACTACTTCATGTATGACTACATCACGAAAGAACTACCAGCAATCATCGAAAACAATTTCCCGGTTTCTGATGTGAAGTCTATTTCTGGCCACAGCATGGGCGGGCATGGTGCACTGACTATCGGCTTAAAAAATGCCGATCAGTATCGCTCAATTTCAGCATTTAGCCCTATCAGTAACCCTATTCAGTGTCCTTGGGGCCAAAAAGCGTTTACCGCTTATTTAGGTACCGATATCGAAAACTGGAAACAATATGATGCGAGTGAGTTGCTGAAACAAGGTCCATCACCATTGGCTATTCTGGTTGATCAGGGCGACGCAGACGGGTTCCTGAGTGAACAACTTAAACCTGAACTTCTCGTTGCGGCGGCGAATAAGCATGGTTCAGAACTAACGCTTCGAATGCAGCCAGGTTATGACCACAGTTATTACTTCATCTCAAGCTTTATTGATGACCATTTGAACTTTCATGCTAAGTATTTGTTCGAGTAAGTTGTTAATAAGTAACATAATAATAAGCCACCCCAAAAAGGTGGCTTTATTCTTTTTTGAATATCTATTCGTTATTCAGAAATATTATTAATTTTAAAATTGAATTGAAAATGTTAATTTTCTTCTAATAATTATTAATTGATAATTATATCGATTTTTATTGAATAGTACTTAAAATACGCTAAGAGTCCTAATATTCCTCTAATCACTGCATTTCATCGTTCATTTATTTAAGAAGTCACTTAATAGCCTTGACGTAAAGTAAGCGTAAGGTTACTTTTCAAACAAGATATATTTTTGCAACCTTATCCATTTATTCAAATCATCGAAACCTTAAATAAATCACGGCTAGCGTCGCTTTCTCTAGCTCAGTAAAAGCATAAAACTCCAAAATGAATAGAATGAAAAAGATACTCGTATTAGGCTTGCTGTGTTTTGCCCCTTTTATTTCTGCACATACCGTTTCATTTAGTAACGGTCCGCAAAAGTCCAGTGTGGCATTGGAATTAGAAGACATTCAATCGTTGCCAGAAACCACTTACACCACCGAGTTACCTTGGAGTAAAGGGGAGTCTGAGTTTACTGGAGTAAAGCTGAGTGACTTACTCACTTACGTATATGGTGATATTCCAGCGCAAATCGATATCAGTGGTTTAAACAATTACCATGCGACCGTAACGCGACCAGATATCGTTAGATATGAGCCGATTTTGGCCTATCAAAAAGATAAACATTACATAAAAATCAGGGACAAAGGCCCATATTGGGTTGTATATCCGCTGAACCTTTACCCAGAGCTAAATCGATCCGCATATCATGCCCAAATGGTCTGGCAGGTGAATGAAATTAAATTGATAAAGAAATAATGAAATTATCAGATACCTATCCACTCAAGCCCCAAAAGTGGCGATACACAACACTCAGCAAACTGCTGCTGTTCGTCTTTGCTACCTCTTTATTGCTCGCGAATGTCGTGCTACTTCAACAAACGCGTGCATTAGCGCAAAACTTTACTAACGAGCAAAAACAAGCCACGTGGTTTTTGTTTCAGCTGTCTAAAGAGCTGTCGGAACTGGTTGGGGAAGCACGTCGGCTTGATGAAGACATACAGGACATAAATGGCGCAGAGCTACAGTATGAGCTCGCCTGGAGCCGCTTTGACTTACTCATCAACAGCGATGATGCGTACACTTTCTTTTCTCGCAACAATATTCAGCAGTATTTTTTAGAACTCTTCGAACAATTCAAAGACCTTGAGCCTTTTCTTGTCGAGGCGAGCAACGGAGATCGTCAAGCGGCAGCCCAGTTTTATCGCTCAACCCAGACGCTGTACTTAGACTTAGTGGATTTTGTGAATCAAAACTTCCGACTCACCAGCAAAGTATATGAAGCACAAAAAGGTGAAACACAGCGACTGGTACAAGCGCAATATATGCTGTTTGCGACTTTTGTGTTGTCGACACTTTCTCTTATTTATTTCTTTTACCGCGAATCAAGTTTCCACCGAAAACTAGCACTCAGCGATCCGCTGACAAGGCTAGGCAACAGAAGCGCGCTGTTTGTGACGCTCAGAAAAAACATGCAACAAAAAAACACGTTTTATCTCTGTATCCTGGACTTAAACGGGTTTAAAAAAATTAATGATACTCACGGACACCAAGCTGGCGACAAAGTTTTACGAGCTATCGCTAACCGGCTAAAGTCGATGGAGATCAATAATTTTACCACTTACCGAATGGGTGGTGATGAGTTTGCCATCGTCGTTCAGGACAAAGCCATCAGCGAAGAAGAAATACAGCGTCATATTAATGCCGTGTTTGATGACCCGGTACTAAAAACAGAAAACGATCATCAACTTTCGACCAGTATTGGTATCGCGCGGTATCCGATGGATAGCGATAATATCGACTTCCTTATCAATATCGCAGATAAACGCATGTACAAGATGAAATTCCAAAGATAGAACAGAGTGACATCTCAAACATACAAAAGCCCCGCTCTTCAACAAGCGGGGCTTTTCATTACAACTGAGGGTGAGTCTGCGCGACTAGTTGTTCATAAATTTTTCTTTCAGCACAGTGAGCACACCAGATTCCTGATTGCTTGGCGCAGAAAAACGGGCGATTTTCTTAATCTCTTCATGAGCATTGGCCACCGCATAAGAGTGCTCGCTCACTTGCAGCATTTCCAAATCATTTAGGTAATCACCAAATGTCATCGTCTCTGCAGGTGTGAAATTCATGGTTTGTTGAAGATACTGAATTGCCGCCCCTTTAGAAGCTTTTGCGTTCATCACATCTAGCCAGATTTTGGCACTAACAACGACTTTATGTGAGTCACCAAACTGGCCGTTCATCGTCGGGAAGACTAACTCTTCTGAACCGTCAAAATGGCAGATCGCAACTTTAATGAACTCATCGTCAACCTGAAGCAAATCGTCGACGTTTTCACAGCGATGGTAGTACTTTTGAAACTCTTCCAACGTTTTTTGATCCTGAATTTCGATATAAGCCGAACGCTTACCACACAGAACAATGTGTGCCCCATCTATGCCGCGCGCCGCTTTGATTATCTCTGCTACTTCAGGTTTCGGAATTGTACAGCTATAGAGTTCTTTATCTTTGTGTATCACCAAAGTGCCATTTTCTGCCACGTACAGAATACGATCCTGAATCGGAGCGAAAGTGTCACGCAAGCTATAATATTGACGACCAGAGGCAGCCGAAAACAAAATACCTTGTTCCTCTAATCGTAAAAAGACATCGAAGAATTCTGGGTCTAAACGACCGTACTGATCGAGTAGCGTGCCATCCATATCGGAGGCGATAAATTTAATGCTAGCTTGTGACATGAACTAAAACTCTAATTAGGGAAGGAAAACAGCGATTACGTTTAAGGTACAGGATCGTGTGTGAATCTCAAGTTGAGTTGTTCTATTGCTTTGCGATATTGACTCTTGATCTACCATGGATGGCGCTTAAAGTACTGTTCACTATGGTCGATGAAGGCTCTCACCGCCGGAGATAAATGTTTGCGGGAAGAGTACAGTGCGTAAATGTGTAGCCGATTCGGTTTCCAGTCAGGAAGCACGATTTCAAGCTCGCCCAATTGCACATACTTCGTGGTTAAATACGTGGGCAGTAAAGCAACACCCATCCCCTGCAAAGCCCCGTGTAGTAGTGCAGTCGCTTCATTACACGTCAATCGGCAATGAATGCTGACCGATTCAAACTGCTCACCCAGGGATAAATGCCAGACGCGCCGCTCAAAATTTTTATAACCTAAACAATCATGGTCAGACAAATCGCTTGGTTGAGAAATCACTCTCTGTTTCTTCAGATATTCAGGCGCAGCCACTAGGACAGAATCACAGTCAGCAATGGGCTTGCCAATCAAGGCAGGATCCGGATTCGAAGCTATTCTAATCGCCAGATCGATACGTTCTTCCGTCAGGTCACTCACGGAGTCTTGCAGATCCAAGTCAATATCAACCTTAGGATGTAATTGCATAAAACTGTGTACGGCAGGGATCAACTGAGAAAAACCAAAAGAAGCACTCGACGCGAGTCGGATTTTACCTGCCAGTTCACCGTCAGCGACAATATTCGAGGTCAGGGAGTCGGCCTGCTTTAGCCAACGTTCAATTTGCGCAACACTGCGTTCACCAGCGGTGGTGAGTGAAACTTTGCGCGTGGTTCGATGCAGCAAACGAATTTGCAGCCAGTTTTCCATGGCATCCACATAGCGCGTCACCATCGGCCGGGACATCTCCAACCGCTCAGCCGTTGCGGTAAAACTGCCGGAATACACCACATCAATAAAAACCTTAGCGGCGGTTAGTCTATCCATTGATTTGCTCGGAATAAGAAACAGTGTTGTACATTATTGTGTATTTTTCTGAGCGTATCAATTTCATAACATAGCCTCTGTACCCAAACGAACCGTGCCGTTTGACTAATTTCATTTCTAAGGAGATCTTTCATGGTTACCATTCATTATTTTTTCGACCCTATGTGTGGCTGGTGCTATGGCGCATCAGACCTCTTAGAACCTCTGGTGACATCTCCACAATTTAATGTCGTGTTCCATCCGGGTGGCATGCTCAATCAGCACGTGATTAGTTCCGAATTTCGCCAGCACATTATTGGCAGTGACGAACGTATAGCTGCGGAGACAGGCGCTGTATTTGGCGATGCTTACTTGCAAAGAGTGAAGCAAGAGCGTGAGTTCATCCTAGATTCCTATTTGCCTACGCTAGCCATCTTAACCGCGGAGAAACTCAGTCTAGACCCATGGGTTATGCTGAAAGCGATTCAGTCTGCTCATTACCAATCGGGACTCAAAGTAAATGAGCCCTCCACGCTTAAATCCATTGCTGAAACACTCGGATTGGACACAAGCGATTGGGACGAACTGATGGAGCAAAATCAAACCGTATTGATCAACGAAATTCACTCCAGCCAGCAGTTGATGAGCCAGTTGCAAGTGAGTGGATTCCCAACGTTACTGGTAGAAAAAGAAGGCCAATTCTTTAGAATTCCTCACACGGCTTATTACGGTAAACCAGAACAATGGCAGGACGCATTGCAACAGCTGCAGTAAGCCACTCGATAGATTCGCTCTTTCAGCCTCAGAAAGAGCGATTTCACGGTGCAATATCAACATGGCAATCTTGAATCAAACAGGTACAATCCTCGCTCAAATTTTTACTCGCGCGGATACACATCATGCACTCGCCTGAACATTGCTTTACTCGTTTTACTGCTGATATTTCTGGTTATGAGTTACCAGAGCAGTTTACGTTTCCGTTCTATTACACACCGCACCCTCTATGCGTATTAGCCGCTGAACAACTGCAACAACACTTACTCACGCAAAATGACTTTGAGCATGACTTTGGGTTAGAGGATGAGCAAGCGGGACGAGGGAAAATGTTCGGCGTACTTTTGGTACAAAATCAACAAGGTGAGCTAGGGTATCTCAGTGCTTTCTCCGGCAAGATCGCCGATCAAAACTTGTTGCCTGGGTTTGTACCACCAGTGTATGACATGCTGACTGATGAAGGTTTTTTCCGCGCTGAAACCGACGCCATCAATGCAATCAATGCCGAATACAAGCAGTGTGCAGATAACCCCGAATTAATTGAGCTAAAAGCGGAGATTCAAGCCGATCGCACTTCATATCAGCAAGAAGAACAGGCGCAACGCCAAATCATGATAGACGGCCGCGCGAATCGAAAACTGCAGCGTAAACAGGGTGAGCAAACACTAGGTCCCGATGAACTAAAAACGTTGTTAGACGACTTGGGTAAACAAAGTGTGGCCGAGAAAAATGCGCTCAAATACCTCAAGATGGCGTGGGATGAAAAACTGGCAGTGAAAGAGCAGCGTTTAGCCACTTTAAAACATGAACTTTCAGAATTTAAAGAGCGTCGAAAAACACTGTCTAACGCTTTACAGCACAAACTACACAGACAGTACCGGTTTCTTAACGGACTGGGACAAGAACGCGATTTAGTGGATATTTTCGCTACCACCACGAATCCGGTGCCACCAGCAGGCGCAGGTGAATGTGCTGCCCCGAAACTGCTTCAATACGCATTTAAACATGGCTTTAAACCACTGGCGCTTGCCGAGTTCTGGTGGGGGGAATCACCAAAGTCCGAAGTGCGCCAGCACAAGAAGTTTTACCCATCGTGCAACAGTAAGTGCCAACCGATACTAGGCCACATGCTGCAAGGTATGAACGTCGAACCCAACCCGCTGGCGGAAAACTGGGCAGAAGACAAAGAGCTGGAAATTCTCTATCAGGACGAAGCCATGGTAGTAGTAAACAAGCCATCAGGTTTGCTGTCTGTTCCGGGCAAAACCATCAAAGACTCGGCGTACACAAGGCTACAGGCAATGTTCCCTGACGTTGAAGGGCCTTTTGTCATCCATCGCTTAGATATGGCGACATCAGGCATTTTGGTGTTTGCACTGACCAAACGCGCGAATAAAAGCTTACAGAAGCAGTTCATGGCTCGTGGCGTACAAAAACGCTACATGGCTCTGCTGGAAGGTGAACTTAGTGATGCCGAGGGTGATATCTCATTACCTATGCGTGGTGACCCAGAAGATCGCCCGCGCCAATTGGTTTGCTTTGAGCATGGAAAACCAGCGGAGACGCACTGGCAGCTGATTGAAGTTAAAAATGGCCGTAGCAAAGTGTATATGTACCCTAAAACTGGCCGTACCCACCAACTGCGTGTCCACAGTGCTCATCACATGGGATTAAATATGCCAATGATCGGCGATGGCCTGTATGGCGAAAAGGCAAATCGCTTACACTTGCATGCAGAAATGCTGGAACTGGATCACCCATACAGCAAAGAACGCATGAGCTTCCATGCCGATTGTGAGTTTTAAACCCAGCACGGTTAATCTGAAGAAACTAAAAAGGCACTGAATTCAGTGCCTTTTTTAAATTCAGACCAAGCATATTCCGACTCAGTCTTTGCCACTATCGGCTATGACGCATTTAACTGACTTTAAATTTCGTCCACACTTGTGAACGCCAGCGTCTCGCCATGATGATGCCACGAACCCATTCATCCAAAGCGATTGCCATCCAGGCTCCCACTACACCGTAGCCCATGTGAATACCAAGCACGTAAGAGAACAACACGCCTAAGCCCCACATACTTACGATACCCATTTGCACCGGGAATTTAATGTCGCCCGCACCTTTTAAACCAGCAATGAAGATCAGGTTAAACACACGTCCAGCTTCTAACAGGATCGACCCCAGAACCAATGAGCCAGCAAGAGCAAGGATTTCAGGCTGATCAGTGAACACGCGGAGAATGTCTTCTCGGAATACGTAAATCACGGTCGTGGCAACGGTAGAAGCAACAAAGCCCACCAAGAAATAAATCTGAATACGCTTCAGGATGCTGGTCACCCAGCCCTTACCAATGTAATAACCGGTTTGAATCTGCGCTGCCTGTCCAATCGCCAGTGCAAAAGCAAAAGAAAAACGCGCAATATTCTGCGCATAGGTAAATGCCGCCAACGAAGCCGTGCCCATCTGTACCACAAAGTACACAATACAGATTTGCGCAATGTTGTAAGACAACACCTCACCCGCATTCATGCCGCCAATCTTCAAAATCTTTTTATAGATGTCCGCCGGCACTTTTTTCATGGTCGACATTGGTAACTGGATGCTCGAACGCGCCACAACCACCAACAACATCAATGTACCTACAACTTGGCTCACGACGGTCGCAACGGCAACGCCCTCTACGCCATAAACGGGTAAACCAAACGGCTGATACAACGCGATGTAGTTACCTGCAATGTTTAGCACGCCACTGAGCAGGTTAACCACCATTGGTGAGCGCGAAAAACCGTGACTACGCAGAATCGTGGTTAGCACGATGCCAATGGTGACATTGAATGTCAGTGAGCCACTGATCAGCAAGTAATTGCGCGCGTATTCCTCCACTTGGGCTTCAAGGCCGTAATATGGCAAAAAGAATATCGCACCAAGTACCGCTATCACGCTGAGGAAAATACCTACAATCACCGACAACACAACACTCGCGACACCAACATCAACCGAGTCTTTCTCACGGTCAGCGCCATTGTATTGTGCAATTAAGATGCCCGTCCCACTGCTCACAAATGTTGAAACAATGATCAGAAAAAACGTCAACTGGGTAATAACCCCAACCGCTGATACCGCTTTGTCTGAGTAACCACTCAGCATGAATACATCACTGGTTCCTAAAGCCGTCCTTAGCAAAATTTCCACGAGTATCGGCCAAGCGAGTGTCACGATGGACATGCGCTGGTTGATGTTCTGGCTCTTAGGCATAGTTGTAAACCTTCACACAATGAAAAACTGCTTCACAGGAAACTGTGAAGCAGTTTAAGAAAATAGCCATTCATACTTGAAATGGGCGAAAAGTTGCTATGCGCAAATTTTATTCGCATCCCGGTCACAACAGCAACAAAATTTCGTCGAAATGAGCAATATTTTTCTTATCTCACGGTAACTCATTGACGATATGAAAGGCACTTTGTCGACGTATACAAAAAACAATAGCTGAAGAGCGTATGACCCACGTGAAACATCATCATCGCCTCGAAAATCTACTTTTAATTCAATTACTCATCGCCATATTCAAAATGATTTACTTCACAGTTAGCCGAACTTTTATTCTATCTATCGCTCAGTTAACAACTAGAATAGAGTTAAAACTATAAAGTTAGGGATACAAGATGTCGACATTGGCAGGGGCACGCTTAGAAGAGATGGCGGATATCCGCGCAACGAGAAAAAAGAAGATTGTTTTTATATGTTCGAGCATCGCCGCCACTTGTCTAGTCTATGGTGCGATTGTTCAAGCATTTGAGCAGCACTGGGGGCTGTGTTTGCTCCATGCTTTATCTGCGCTTGCCTGCTTTGCGATTTGCTACATGATAAAAGTACAAAAGCATCACCAGTATGCCGATCTACTTTTAAGCGCAGTACTCATGCTAGAAGGTTTGCTGTTACTACTGTTTAATGATGCGCCTTCAGGAAAAATTTTGTGGCTGTATCCAATTGTCGCAACCCTCATTCTTATCAACGAGTTTAAAGTTGGGCTTCTCTTTAGCTGTACCTACATAGTCTTTATTTTTTTCGGCATCGCTTTTCTGGATAGATTACCAACCGCCTCTCCTATGATTGAGCGTCGGTTTATGTTGACGTTGATTGCGATTAGCTTTGTTTGTCATACATTTTCTTATTACTACGCCAAGGTTCTGAATTACATTCAAGTCCTCTATCGAGAAGGCATTGAAGAACTGGCCTATTTTGACCAACTGACCAGTTTGGCCAATCGCTGGAGCTTTGAAACTTGGGCACGACAAAAACTGAGCGAAATCGATCGCTATCAAACCAAAGGTTTGACCGCCGTTATCTTCCTCGATCTCGACAACTTTAAACTCATTAATGACAACTATGGCCATGACGTTGGTGATCACGTTCTAAAGACATTTGCATCTCGATTGAAAGAGAGTGCTCGCTTAGCTGGCCACACTCCCCCGAAGAATGATTATTCTATCGCTCGGTTTGCCGGTGATGAATTTGTCCTGCTACTACACGATGTGCCTAACAAAGAAAGTTTGGACGAAGTGTTAAAACGCATTGTTAATGTATTCTCAAACCGCTCTCTAGATTACGACCTCATTAATGAAATCACGATGAGTGTCGGGGCGGCGATTTATAAACAAGATGCAAACGACTTATCGGAACTGATTCGATGTGCAGATAAAGCCATGTATGTAGCAAAACACACCGGTAAAAATCAGTACGCCTACTATGAAGATTGTGTGCAGTTGGAAGAATTGAGCACCCAACAATTGCGCCAACCAGAAATCGGAGAGGTTTATTAGCTCGTCGAGTGAACGTTTACAGAATACTAATAAGCGAACCAATACGTCGCCCATAAACCAACAAGCAGGATAACCACTAACCAGATGACTTGGCTTGCACGTCTGGTTTTTCCTTGATGTGGAGCCTCGTTATGTTTGCAAGCTTGTTGACTCAATTTACCCACCAGCTCGTTATCTAATACTCGTTTATACAAATCTCGCCGCTTTTGCGCAGCATTCGCCACAGCAGTGAAGCGTCGTCTTTGCTCTGTAGTAAAATCATTAGCCTCGTAACGTGGAGGGAGATCCGTGTGTTTGCGTTGTACTGACATCATTTCCTCCTTGGATTGATGAGTACTCTCTAGGGTCTGTTTACCTTTCGTGGTTAATTTTTGTTCGAGATAAAAGCGCTTTAATCGCGACGAGAGGCGGACGGCTAGAGGTTTGTAGCTTAGTCATTCTAAGTAAAGCACCTCTCAACAAAGAGTATAGCGCTTTTAGCCGAACCCTTTGGGCAGCGTTTGTGGCTCCTTTCTACTGCGTTATCGGCTTGTCAGGTAGGTCAACTACATTTCAAAACCTCTGCATTGTATAAAGAACCCACAAACTGCTGCAAAAATCAGCTCGAAAGGTCAACAGACCCTAAGTACACACAAAAAAACCACCCGAAGGTGGCTTCAATTCACGGTGCAAGACGGTGTTTTATAGATATTCACACAAGTACGCTGTCGCATCTTTAACTTGTAGTTCAAACGATGAGTTGCCTTCAACGTCAAAAGACTCACCGCTGTTGTATGTTGTCCAGTCAGTTTCACCTACACGTTTAACAATAAGGGCACCTTTCACTACTGTCATGCGTTCTGGAGCTTGTGTACCAAACGTGTACTCTCCTGGAAGCATCACTCCGACACTCACTTCTTGCTCGTGTTGACTAAAACCTAGTGACTTCACACCGCCTGCAAAATAGCTGTTTTCCTTGATACTCATTATCAGTTCCCTCATTAAAAATCTGACCTTTTTTACCCTGTTTTTCTCCACGACTCAAGCCCATAAAGCCTTCTAATTAAACATTAGTGACAAATAGGTTCATAACTAGGTTTTCTTATCATGCATAGCACATCAAAACCGGTGATTATTTAGGCATAACAAATAGACAATGTGGCACCTGAGCCCTCACTCTCCTAGCGCCTTTAGATGTAAGAATTCCCAAGATATTCAGACAAATAAATACGCTTCATTTTGATTTTTCTTTAAGTGCGTAAACGATAAATACTGCTTCTGCAGAATATTTTTAGATTATTGACTCAAGATTGTATTTCACGTGCAACAGCGTACGAGTTTTATTTAACTTCTCTCAAGTGACTCGAAAAACGCTTTGATTTTTTTTGACGAAAAAAAACTCTCTGAAATGCTAAACGTGATGCTTTTGCAAGTGGTGCCGGACTTTGGCGTAAGAGCAGATTGTGTTTGTGATAGAACATGAATCTAAGGATAGAGAGAAGTTATGATTCGATTTAACCTATGTGCCGCAGGCGTTGCTTTGGCATTATCCGGAGCGACTGTCGCTGCTCCAACTGCACCAAGTATTGATCTATATGGATCTAACAACCTTCAGTTTTCTAAAATTGAATTGGCCATGGAAACCACATCCGGTTACCACAATATGGTGACCTACCATGACCAAGCAAAGATTGCGGTGACATTCAACCAGTGGAGCGGCTCGACGGGCGACACATACAACATCTACTTTGATGGTACCCAAGTTGCCACTGGCGCCATTACCAGTAGCCAAACCACCGCCAACTTCGAATATGGTCAAGGCGGTTTGTATCAGATGGAGATCGAAGCGTGTGATGAAACAGGCTGTGCGAGAAGTGCCCCAGCTGAAATTACCATCGCTGACACTGATGGCTCGCACTTAAAACCGCTTACGATGAATGTAGATCCAAACAACAAATCTTACAGCACAGACCCTAGCGTGGTGATGGGGACTTACTTTGTTGAGTGGGGCATTTATGGCCGTAACTACACCGTCGACAATATTCCGGCAGACAACCTAACCCACATCCTTTACGGCTTCATCCCAATTTGTGGCCCTAATGAATCCGTTAAATCCGTTGGCGGGAATAGCTTTAACGCGTTGCAAACTGCCTGTAACGGCGTACCTGATTATGAAGTCGTTATCCATGACCCATGGGCAGCGTACCAAAAGAGCTTCCCACAAGCCGGTCATGAATACAGCACTCCGATCAAGGGTAACTACGCAATGCTGATGGCCTTGAAACAACGTAACCCTGAGCTGAAAATCATCCCATCGATTGGTGGTTGGACTCTGTCTGATCCATTCTTTGATTTCGTCGATAAAGCCAATCGAGATACCTTTGTGGCTTCCGTTAAAAAATTCCTCAACACATGGAAATTTTACGATGGCGTCGATATTGACTGGGAATTCCCTGGCGGCGGCGGTGCAGCGACAGACCGAGGCGACCCCGTCAACGATGGTCCTGCATATGTTGCTTTAATGCGTGAACTGCGTGCAATGTTGGATGAGTTAGAGGCAGAAACAGGCCGAACATACGAACTCACTTCAGCAATTGGTGTGGGTTACGACAAGATCGAAGACGTTGACTACGCGAACGCGGTCCAATACATGGATTACATTTTCGCGATGACCTACGACTTCTACGGTGGTTGGAACAACGTACCGGGGCATCAGACCGCCCTTTACTGCGGGTCGTTCATGCGCCCTGGTCAGTGTGATGGCAGTGGTGTTGATGAAAACGGCGAACCGTTCAAAGGGCCAGCCTATACTGCAGACAACGGTATCCAGCTTCTTCTCGCCCAAGGCGTCCCTGCCAACAAGCTCGTACTCGGTACTGCTATGTACGGTCGTGGCTGGGAAGGGGTAACACCGGACACCCTAACCGATCCAAATGATCCAATGACAGGTACTGCAACTGGCAAGCTAAAAGGCAGTACCACACAAGGTGTCTGGGAAGCTGGCGTTATCGATTACAAAGGCATTAAGTCATTCATGCTTGGAGCGAATAGCACTGGGATCAACGGCTTTGAATACGGTTACGATGATCTGGCAGAAGCGCCGTGGGTATGGAACCGCTCAACGGGCGAGCTGATTACTTTTGATGACCACCGTTCCGTACTAGCAAAAGGCAACTACGCTAAAACGCTTGGGCTTGCGGGTCTATTCTCCTGGGAGATTGATGCAGATAACGGCGATATCCTCAATGCCATGCACGAAGGTATGTCTGGTGCGGTTATTGAGCAGCCAAACCGTGCTCCAACAGCAACCGCTGGCGCAGATCAATCCGTAGCAGGTCCTGCAACCGTGACGCTAGATGGCAGCCAGTCCAGCGATTCTGACGGTACGATCGCCAGCTACGCTTGGGAGCAAGTATCTGGTACAGCAGTAACCCTGACCGGAGCAAATAGTGCGAACGCAAGCTTCGATGTGGCTGAAGTAACCGCAGAAGAACAACTGACGTTCAAACTCACAGTAACAGATAACGAAGGTGCAACCGCTTCTGATCTTGTTGTGGTCACCGTGAAGCCAGCAGGCGTTATCGAACCACCTCAAAACACAGTGCCAGTTGCACAAATCACCGCTCCAGCAACAGCGAATGCAGGTGAGGTTATGGTCATAGACGCGTCGGGATCTAGCGACGCAGACAACGACACACTCACGTTTAGCTGGACGCTACCACAAGGTTTAAACGCGACCGTTGAAGGTGCGAAAGTGACCTTTACTGCTGCTGAGTACTCCCAGGATACCAGCCTAAACTTCACCGTGAGTGTGAGTGACGGTGAAGCATCCGCGACCGCAAGTACAACCATAGTCGTTGCACAATACACCACAGATCCGAATACGGGCACATGTGATAACGCTTGGGATTCAGATGCGGTTTACACAGGGGGTGATCAAGTGACTCATGCTGGCAGTACTTGGGAGGCGAAGTGGTGGACTCGCGGCGAGGACCCAACAACGACAGGTGAATGGGGTGTTTGGAAACAAGTAGGCACAGCGAACTGCAACTAAGCCGCACTAGCCACGCTACTTTCTACAAAACTAAACTATAACCATGATGTTTAAAGGACAAGGGCAGCACTCGCTTCCTTGTCCTTTATTTTTATAAAATCACTAAACTTTAGATTCGATTAAGCGGTCAAAACTTTGGAACACTTGCTCGCACTTCATGACTCGGCCATGACCTTGACCTTGCGTGGTGACTAACTCAACATTGGCGATGTCCTCCGCCGCTTTTGCTGAGATACTGTGTTTAGTGAACTTGTCTTGCTCATCGTGAACAATAATCGTCACTGACTCACGCTCAGAAAGGCGTTTTAGCGGGTCAATCGACTGTAACGGGTAATCAAACTGCGCTTCCACTTCTGACACCACTGCATTAAACAGTTTCATGGAATAGCCCGAGCGCGCGATACTGCCAAACAGGTTTTCTACATAGTTTAAAACAGGCGCGATGAGCAAAAATGGCTTGTTCTCCAGTTTGCTGTGACGACATTCCAGTGCAGAAGCGGTACCCATGCTGTGACCAATTACTCCCGCAATGTCATCAACCGAGTCCAGCACATCTTCAAGACCACGAATAAAACCGGGAATGTGACCATACTGACCTTCACTCTCACCATGAGCAGGATGGTCGTAAGCCAGTGCGGTAAAGCCTTTCGCGGCGATATGTTCCATCAGAGGAAAAAACTGGCTCGCGGTTCCCGACCAACCGTGAGTCAGAACCCAAATAGGGCCAGTTCCAAGTGAGTAGGTTTTAATCACACCATCAAACCCTTGGATCTCCCCTTTGACCAAACCTTCAGGCTCTGCATTTTTCGGTTTAGTACGCACTGGCGTCAAAAGGAGCTTTCTTGCAGTACTTTTGGCGTGTGACGGTGCCAGAGTGTGATGTAGACGGGTACTGATATTAACCAAGCTACGTTTAACGCTAAAACGCTGCGAAGTATTAAAGTAAATTTTGTCGCTCATGATCTTTCCCTTAACTAGCAGCACAAAATAGAACGGTCGTGCTTTTTGTGCTGATAAGAAAGAGCGAACTCTGTCGCTCTATCTAAAATTTTGAATGTGTCTGTGTTTTAACAGACTGGAAACGGGATACTTACGCCTTCCAACGAGCAAACAAGTTATCTATCCCTTGCCAGAACAGTCTCTGACTCTCTGCCTCGCCTTTAATCGAATAAAACACATGCGCGCTTAGGTACTGTCCGTACAAATCAAAGGTTGCCTGCTTGGTGTCTAAATCACTTGAGAACTCACGATTATCTTTTCCTTTCGCGATTTGTATTTCTAAGTAGTTCAACCATGTATTGATCGATTTTCTCAATGCCACTTGTAATGGACAATCATCCGCTGCAGTATCGTTCCAGGCATCAAGAAACATACAACTACCCTGAAAAGAGTGGTTCCAAGTCATCCATGAATCTAACAACCCACGAATTTTTCTCTCTATGTGATCATCCCCTAGCTCCCGAACAGGTTCTATCACCCGAGAGGTAAAGACTTGATTCGCGTGCTCGAGTACCGAAAGCTGCAAGTTCAGCTTAGAGTTAAAATGAGCAAACAGGCCACTTTTCGACATCCCACACAGCTTTGCCAATTCACCAATGGTAAGGCTTTCCAGCCCCTCTTCACTGGCAATCTCAAAGGCTCTTTGCAGAATAAACTCTTTCGTTACTTTTCCTTTTTTCATAACAGTATTTTTAGCACGGTCGTTCTTTTATGCAAGGTTTAGTGTTCTGGTCTAACCATTCATTGGCAAGAACAATTGCAACGATCGGTATATTGAGTTCCGTGATAGGTATATAAATGAGAAGCTTGAACCACGTCTGAATTTAAAACATTACCTGTCACCAAGAGAGCATGAGTTGATTTCTTCACGTACACCGTTATTCGGGAACTGTTACTTTCGCTGAATAGTTTTATGTTCAGGTAAGTAATTTATGACAACCAAAAAGAAGATCGCCAGTTTAGAATTTGCCCGAATCATCGCCATGTTGGCGATAATTGGTCTTCACTGTCAAATGGCTCTCACATACTGGCAATGGGGAGAGGTGCCCTGGGTCGGTTACATTATTAACCAGATGTCACGTTTTGCGGTTCCTTTGTTTTTCCTTATTTCTGGCTATTTGATTCAGCCCAAACTCAGTACCAATCCAATTGAAACACTGAAGAGCTACGCCAAACCGTTAATCAGGATCTGGATGGTGTGGAGTGTAATTTGCCTAGTCGTACCGCTCCGGTGGCAAACTGTCTCTGAAGCGGGTTATTTAGCAGAACGACAAGGTTACTGGGATTATCTGATGCAATCCCCGATTAACTCATTGCTAGAAGGGGGCTTGGTTCATTTGTGGTTCCTGCCGGCACTCCTGATAGCCGTGACACTTATCGCTTTTCTGGTCAAAGCTGAGCAGTCACGACTCCTACTTCCTATCGCTTTATTGTTTTACGTGTATGGAGTTTTAGCAGGAAGTTACTCTACATTAACTGAACTGCCAGCTCCCTTTTTCACTCGCAATGGCCCTTTCTTTAGTACATTGCTGGTTGTGCTGGGTTATCTGGCCAGAGAGAAACAATGGCAATGGTCTAGCAGCAAAGCCTTATTCCTGATGGTGATTGGTTTGGGGCTTCACTTTGCAGAAGCCAATCGACTGATGCAATACGACGTAGTGTTTAACACTCATGATTTCTTATTTGGGACCGTTATTTGGTCACTTGGTATTTTCATGTGGCTACTTGCTAACCCCAATTTTGGCAATATGTCATGGGTGCACAAGTGGTCACCGAGCATCTTAGGTATCTACGTTAGCCACCTACTGGTGGTAATTATCATGATGAATGTAGCAGGCATTCTCCTATTACAAGGTTTAGTTAAAGATGTTTTCATTTACTCAACCACCATTGTCGCCACATTGCTTTTAGTCAAAAGTATTGAGGCTTCACCACTAAGAAAACTATTACTAAGATAAATCAATTAGATGCGAGCCATAGCTTGCTCTGACACGTTCGTTGGGGCAAGCCAAACAAAAATGAGAGTGAGCTCTCACTGGCTAAAATTTTAGCCAGTGAGCCTCAATAATTTTGTCGATACTCACAAAAAACATTGAGCATTTCCTTTAGATTTACCCAATAAATAAAACACTGCTCATTTAACGGAGGCTGTATGTGGGCATCTCAAGGAGTCACTCCTTTTTTAGAAATAAGCCATTGGCTGACCTACGGTTTGTATGCCGCAGCGATTTTATGTTGCGTAGCGGGTATCGTGTCACTAAGAAAATAGTGGCATAACACCCGGTTCCTACTGTTAATTCGAGCTTTCTCACAACTAACCTCTTAATTTATGGCTACTATTTCTCCAACAAGACAAGGGAGAAATGTCTATGCCAATTTACCCAATTGTGGCTTTCTGCTGTTTGTTATTCTCAAGCTCCAGCATGGCTGCGGTCACCAGCGAGCTCAACCTAGTTAATTCTACCGTTGGCTATACCGCTCTAGTTCTGTTTTCTATTGCTTACGCTCTGGTTATGCTGGAAGAGTATCTCAAGATGAGAAAATCCAAACCTGTGCTGCTTGCAGCAGGGTTAATTTGGATTCTGATCGGGTACACCTTTACTCAACACAACCAACAGGATGTAGCTAAAGCTGCGTTAGAGCACAACTTGCTTGAATACGCAGAATTGCTGCTATTTCTATTAGTGGCGATGACTTACATCAACGCCATGGAAGAGCGAAGACTCTTTGACTCTTTACAAGCGTGGATGGTGGGTAAGGGTTTCGGCTTTAAAAAGCTGTTTTGGCTGACAGGTTTCCTCGCATTCATTATTTCACCCATCGCGGATAACTTAACGACGGCACTGTTGATGTGTGCTGTAGTAATGAAAGTCTCTGGCGACAACCCAAAATTCGTCAATCTGGCTTGTATCAATATCGTCATCGCCGCCAACGCGGGCGGTGCATTCAGCCCTTTTGGTGATATTACAACGTTAATGGTCTGGCAAGCGGGTCACGTCAGATTTTCTGAATTTCTTCCTCTGTTTATCCCTTCTTTGGTCAACTATTTAGTCCCAGCCTTTTTGATGTCGCTGTTTGTACCAAACACCAAACCCAATACCAAACATGAGCACGTGGAGCTGAAACGCGGAGCAAGACGCATTGTTCTGTTATTCATTCTGACCATCGCTACCGCCGTCTCTTTCCATGCCGTGCTGCACTTCCCTCCTGTGATAGGCATGATGATGGGTTTGGCTTACTTGCAATTTTTTGGCTATTTCCTACGTCGGACACTCAAGCAGTCTTTAGCGAAAAAAACGGCCATCGCGATTGCGAATGGCGATGAGCAGGCTCTGAAACGTATCGGTTCCGTCGTGCCGTTTGATGTGTTCCATCGTGTGTCACGTGCGGAGTGGGATACCTTACTCTTCTTCTACGGAGTCGTGATGTGCGTTGGTGGGCTTAGCTTGCTTGGCTATTTAGAGCTGGTTTCTCATGTGATGTACACCGAATGGAATCCAATGTGGGCGAACGTAATGGTCGGCATACTTTCAGCCATCGTGGATAACATTCCAGTGATGTTTGCCGTATTAACCATGCAGCCAGACATGTCTGTCGGCAACTGGTTGCTGGTCACACTCACTGCGGGTGTTGGTGGTAGTTTACTCTCTATCGGGTCGGCCGCTGGCGTCGCGTTAATGGGGGCAGCACGTGGTCAATACACTTTCTTTGGCCACTTAAAGTGGACACCGGTGATTGCTCTGGGTTACGCCACCAGCATCGCTGCACATGTCTGGATGAACGGTGGCTTGTTTCAGTAACGCTATCTGTCTGATGGATGGTTCACGCCATCCATCACTTCAATATCACCTAGATCGTATGGATTTACACCATCAAGACACCCGACATTGTAACCATATTCAGTAGGGTCTGAGCGACGCTGGTGATGGGTATAAATACCGCATTCGCTACAGAAGTAATGTTTTGCGGTAAAGGTATTGAACTGATAAAGCTTAAGCTTTTCTTCTCCTTTAACAATTCGAATGCCACTTAGGGGGACAGAAGCCACAATAGCGCCACGACGACGGCACATAGAGCAATCACATCGTCTTGGTTTTTCAATGCCATTAGGTAGTGAAAGCTCTAGCTCCACTGCTCCACAATGACAACTCAGCCTATGCAAAGCGTTAATTTCAGTTGGTCCAACTCGCTTTATCATGATTTTCCTTTCTTTTTCTAGCTCAACTTTACAACGTGTACATTATGTTAAACAGGCTAACAAAAATTCAATGTTTGTTGAAAACTCGACATTGGTCACTTTTCAAGACATTTTATGCGCAAGTAACCCAGACTTAAGCGGTTTCAGTGACAATTGGGAGGCTAACGATGGCGTGTTTTTCTGAAGTATTGCCCACCTCCCTAGCTCACGCAGCAGCATAACGTCATCAGGTTATATCAATACTATTGCAAATATTTTGGTGGCCACTTTGGCGACCGCATCCCTGACTCCAGCTGCCAATGTGGCTGGAAGGGTTTAAACCAAGGAAAAACTTTTATGGATAAAGATCATAGCTTTAGAGAGAACCTCTTGGCTCTGACGCTTGGCAGTGCGTTGGTGTCTTTGGGGGTTATTATTTTCAGCAAAGTTGGACTACTGACTGGCGGCACGGCAGGTTTAGCGATATTCCTCACCAAAGTGAGTGATTTCAGTTTTGGTCAAATCTTTTTCGCACTCAACCTCCCGTTCTACATTCTTTCTGTAACACGTATGGGCTGGCGATTTTCCATCAATACCTTTATTGCGGTGACGATTGTCTCTTTCGCGGTAGACCATCTGCATCAAGTGATTGAAATTTCGAGAATCAATATGGTGTATGCGGCACTTCTGGGTGGTGGACTGATCGGTATCGGAATGTTGGTTATCTTTCGCCATAAGATGAGCCTTGGCGGCTTTAACATTCTGGCGCTGTATCTACAGGAACGCTTCGGAATCCGGGCGGGTAAAGTACAGATGGCGTTGGATTGTGCCATTGTCATCATGTCTCTGTTTATCGTGGATGTTTACATCATCGCTCTATCTGTAATGGGGGCTGTGATTATCAACCTGATTCTTGCCATGAATCATAAACCTGGCCGTTACCAACCCAAACCTCAGGAAGCATAATCGCCTGATAATGCCTGAAGAAATAGAAAAAGCCCCGAGCCAACGTCTCGGGGCTTTTTTATACTCAATAAAAGTAAGTGAGCTTAAGTTCGGTTCAGTCTGAGAACGCTCTCATCTCAATCAAAGAGGCTTGCCCTGCTCCAAAGCCAGTAACCTCTGCTTACGCTCAACGCCACCCGCATAGCCCGTCAATTTCCCACTCTTACCAATGACACGATGACAGGGAACGACGATAGAAATTGGATTTTTCCCGTTGGCCAACCCTACGGCACGCACGGCCTTAGGATTGCCTATTGCGTCTGCAAGCTGTTGATAGCTCCAGGTTTCTCCGTAAGGAATGGTTGTTAGTGCATGCCAGACCTGGTTTTGAAAATCCGTCCCCGTGGCCGCCAAGGGAAGATCAAACTCGTTCCTTGACCCAGAAAAGTATTCCCCTAACTGAACAACGGCCTGATGCAAGATTGGCTGGCGATCATCACGCTCACCCAAATCATCCGGTTTTGTTGTACAGGTTTCAAACCAAATACCAAGTAAGCCGTCAGAGTTAGCTTGTATCGTCACGGTGCCTAACGGGCTGGGCATTTCGGTATAGATTGTTTTCATGATTGATTCCATAAATGAAAAGTTGCGTAACTTCCCCAAGGTGACGCGGTATGGCTATTGAGAGACGGGAAGCGCTGCATTGCCTTTTTTACGACTAAGTCGTTATGCAAAAAACAGTCAGGGTTAGACTCTCCCCGAAGCTCGGCATAACTCACCGTCCAGGGCCCAATACCTTTAAGTTTTAACCATTGCTGTGGTTCCGCTTGTGGATTATCCAACATATATTGTGCAAAGGTCACTAACGTATTCTTTCGACTCTGAGGCATGCGTAAAAAACTCACGTCCGCATTCACGATGTCAATTGGCTCAGGAAAATAACGCGCTTCTCCTTCTGCACTGAGTTTATCTACCAGCAGATTCAACTGGCCAATCGCCGCTTTAACCGAAACTTGCTGGCCTAAAATTGCCCGAACGCCCGCTTCCCATGTACTCCACACACCAGGAATCCGAATACCACTACTCTTTACAACCCCAGGGGCAACATAACTGAGATGCCGCTCTATCGTGCAAATATCAGCGTCAAGATCAAACATTCGGCGAACACTGGTCACCAAATTCTGCAATTTGGCGACATCTTCAATTTCGAAGTCCAGTTCGAGATGGCTTTCACCTTTCGTCGCTTTAAACCACGCTTTGCTTCCTGAGATACAAACCGTACGGCTATAGCTGTTTTCCGTCAGTACTTCCACGCCTTCTATCGCCCTTAAACGATAAAAGTCCAACATATGCTGCCAATTAAATTCGCCGCGAAACGGTAACACTATCCGATTCGTTTCCATTTTTTCAAACTCATTACGCCTAACCTGAGACGGTGTCAATTTGAGAAACTTTTGAAAAGCATCATTAAACCGGCGCGTGCTGTTAAAACCTGCGGCAAAGCCCACTTCGGTAACAGACATCGAACTCGAATGCAGTAACTGTTTAGCAAACATCAATTGCTGATATTGAGCATATTGCTTGGGCGACATACCTAGGTACTGTTCGAACAACATTCTCAAATAACGATCAGATATTCCTACACGCTCTGCTAGTTCACACACCGAATGATGATGCAACTCCCCCTTATCAATCATAGAGATAGCGCGTTGAAACGTGGTTTCTACTCCTCTCCAGGCCCACGAACCAGGCGCACTATCCGGTCGGCAGCGCAAACACGGGCGATAACCTGCCTTAATAGCCTGAGTTTTGTCCGTAAAATATTCGACATTCTCTTCTTTCGGTAAGTTAGCTGGACATATTGGTCGGCAGAAAATACCGGTTGTTTTAACACCAATATAAAATCGACCATCAAAACGGCTATCACGTGACATACGCGCTTTCTGACATTGCTCAAACGTCAATGACGTGTAGGGGTGTATAAGCATGATGCTGTCCTTGCTTGCACAATCTTAACGAGCAGTTCATCTGCTCAATGGGCTATATGATCATTGTAGAACGAGGTGTTTACTGAGGTTAGCCATTTTCGGAACTCAATATTGAGAATAGTTGGCATTAGCGTATTTCTACACTAAAGTTAAGACCAGAACATCACAACAACGTCGGCTAAAAGGGAATTGGTATGGACTTACACACATGCGTAATTGTGCTTAGAAACCAAAAGGTTATTACGAGTAAATCCGTTGATCATTCTATCGGAATAATTGAGCGAGACTCAAATAACGAGATTTCAGAAATTCAAATCAATACTACCGATGGGGGTAATATTAGGACTTATCACTACAACAATGTAGAGGAGTCGCTTGAAAGTTTGATGAATCTCTAATTCTTGTTGCCGAGGAAGCCTCCTCCCTCATTAATATCGAAAAAATAGAGCACACGCCCCCGTGCTCTATTTTTTTGGTCTAGTTTCATAGATTTATCACCAAAGTTAACCCCCCTCTCTTTCGAAAAAAATGACATAGTGATTAAGAAACCTCGATTTTTTCAGGAAAAACAAACACCAAATACAATCTTAATAATATGATTTAAAAGGTAAAAAACTACTAGTTCGAATTTATTGAACTAGAGCATCAAATAACCCCAATTTTTTATCGTATAAACCCGACCTAAACTGTACTCAACAGCTAGGGAGAATGGACTCCCGCTCAAAAAACATCGTATGAGGACAGAATCATGAAAGCACTTCTACAAAAAATTACCGCATCAAACGCAGGTTTCAGCACGCTGGCACTTCGCATTCCTATCGGCATCATCTTTATGGCACACGGCTCTCAGAAGCTATTTGGCTGGTTTGGTGGCTACGGACTGGAAGGCACTGGTCAGTGGATGGCATCGATTGGCTTAGGTCCTGGTGTTTTAATGGCTTTCTTAGCAGGTAGTGGTGAGTTCTTTGGTGGTTTGTTTATTCTATTAGGCTTACTGACTCGACCAGCAGCGACCGTACTTTCTTTTACCATGCTTATCGCTATTTTCTCGGTTCACTTCGAGAACGGTCTGTTCCTGGCAAACAACGGTTATGAATTTGGATTAGCACTATTAGCAGCGAGCGTTTCTCTGATTTTCTCAGGTGCTGGTAAAGCTGGTCTGGATAACCTTTTAAACAAGAAGCTTTCTTAATTTCCCTTTTTAGAAGTACGGTTCAGAGTGCAGTTCCACTCTGAACCCCATATCTGAACACGAATACTGAGGAAACACAGATGATCACAGTGCGACACGCAAAAGATCGAGGAAGAGCTGATTTTGGCTGGCTGGACAGTAAGCATACTTTTTCTTTTGGCAGCTACTACGATCCTCAACACATGGGCTTTTCGGATCTCCGTGTGATCAACGACGACATCGTCCAACCAGGCGCTGGCTTTGACACTCATGGTCATCGAGACATGGAGATCATCAGCTATGTACTTGAGGGCGTAATTGCTCACAAAGACAGTGAAGGGAATGTACAGAAATTACCATCGGGTGAATTTCAGTTAATGTCGGCAGGTAAGGGGATCTACCACAGCGAATTTAACGCTTCAGACACTGGCCCTCTGCGTTTTCTTCAAATCTGGATACAGCCAAACTCATTTGGAAACAAACCGGGTTATCAACAAAAGAATTTTGGTCAGCACAGCGGACTCACGCCCATTGCGACGCCAACAGGTGAAAATGGCACCCTACACATCAAACAGGATGCGCGTTTATACCAGTTGATTTTAGACCCAAACCAAGAACTGACGTTTAGTATTGAGCAAAGCAGAAACCTTTTTATTCATCAGGTACGAAGCAAGCTTGATGTCGACAGCACAACATTGGCTGAAGGTGATGGCGCGAAGATTGAGCAGCAAAACAGCGTCACATTTCGTAATCACTCTACGGCACAGACTCTCGCACTGGTGTTTGACTTAGCGTAATCCCAGTTTTGATAAAAAAGCCCCTGATATCAAATCAGGGGCTTTTACTTTGTGTTCATTTCACAGCAATGATGGCTTATTCGTCAGACGCACCTGATCCAATTTGCTGCAAGCTGTATGCGGTAAGGGGATCAACCTGCTTCACTATCTCTTCAACCTGCTTAATCGCCTCTACAGACGAGCTGGCTTTGCGATAGCTCAAGTAAATAGGGCGATGCCAGTCTTCCACTCCAGACACCTTGTAGAGCTGCCCATTAGCAATAAATGGCTCAACAAGAGATATCGGTAAGTAGGCGGCCCCACCCTTTTCTAGAATAAAGTCCAGTGCAATACGCGCAGTTGAGGTCCGTAAGAACGGTGCCGGGATTTTCGGGTGGCGCTCGGAATGCTCAGAAGCAAAACGGGTGCCCCAGTCAACGTATACGTATTTTTTATCAAATACCGTATCTAGCGAATCTTGTTCGGTCGATACCAGAACAAGCACAACATCAGCCACTTTTTTACAGTTCAGCTCATCCGCTTTTATCTGGTCAAAGGCAAATGCCATGTCCAGAGTACGCTCTAAAAGACTACGGCTGAGCATTTCGCGCCCCATGACTTCCGCCATAAAGCCATAGCCGCCGAAAGAATCGGTGACCACACTCAAACAGTTCTGTAGATACGCATCCCAAATATTCGGGGTGCCACCTAAGGTAAGTTGCAGCGCTTTACCATCATCGAGTGACAGTTCCAGCTTGGCTTGCTGCAATGTGGTGACCATCACCTCAGCGTAACTAATTAATCGCTCACCCGCAGACGTTAGCTTTATG
Source organism: Vibrio sp. dhg (assembly GCF_003443775.1). Classification (NCBI taxonomy): domain Bacteria; kingdom Pseudomonadati; phylum Pseudomonadota; class Gammaproteobacteria; order Vibrionales; family Vibrionaceae; genus Vibrio; species Vibrio sp. dhg. The sequence goes on from NZ_CP028944.1 coordinate 1,161,417, forward strand.
TTATTGCGATCACGAATAAACAATTGAGTATCGAAATAACTTTCCAGTTGCTTGATGCGAGCGCTGACCGCTGCTTGGGTAATATACAAGTTCTCAGCAGCACGTCCAAAGTGACGAACCCTTGCCAGCTCTAAAAATGTTCGAAAGACCTTTACATCCATAAACCATCTCCTGGTTAATATCAAACCAGATTAACAACTATTTAAAATCATGACGATAAAAAAAATTTGTTTTTCTTTTGTTAGGTTTGCGCCTAATTTTCGCCTTAGTTCATTACATTCATCAATAACGGTTACAGAGGCTGTTGACATGTCTGACACTGAATTCCGTCATGGCAAAAAACGATTTTACGATAACGTAAAATTCCCACGCGGATTTGCAAAGTCTGGTGATTTTACTCTTGCAGAAGAGGAAATTCTAACAATTTATGGGGATACAATGCTTGGTCTGGAAACAGGCGAGTTAACACCGGAAAACAGCGAAGAGAAACACTTCGTTAAGGTGTTAGAACACCCAGGCAAAGCAAAAACCAAAATTGAGCGTACGTGGTTAAAATATACGCAACTCGCTCGTGGTCGCAAGCGCTTCCATACGCTAAACGGACGCAACAAGCCGGATGCAACGGAAGACTACACGGAAGAGAGTTTGGTTGAAGACGATTAATTAACCAGTATAACTATCTAATAGATAGTTAAGTCGAAGACTTAGACAAGCGTTCATTCGCCTTAAGAGTGAACGTTTGTGATTTGTTTCTTCTCCTAAAGCCCAAGGTCGCGTTCTCCCGAGGGCTTTATTTGTTCATAAAACCGTGTTGGTTTACTTGGCAAGCATGGCAATCTTTTTCAAAAAACTCTCCTTCAAGTGTTCCTGATCGTATTCAAGATTGTAGGTATTGTGGAAACCAATCTTTAACTCCACACCGTTACCTCTCAAAAATACGTTGTAGCCATCATAGTCAGAAAACGCCTCAACCCCTTCATAGATCTTCCCAAACTCAGTTGGGGTACCATTGTTCATCACATTTTCGTATGCCGATAATACTTTGCTTGGATCTAATTCGTTTTTCATAGCGAGTTCCTCACCAATACACACGCCTTAATTATGGATAAGGAACTGACACCTTGCCATTATCGATCTTATCTGAAATCAAAACATTCTCATATCTACCGATGCTTGTGACTTTTCTGCGTCACCGCCGTATTTCCACACGATGAAAAACTTAATTTCAGCCATGAAATTTACCTCAATACACTCTAAGCTAATAAGAAGTAAAAAACGGCATACTGGTCCTTTTTAGTGTTATTTGATGGCTCATTTGTTGATAAAAACAACAACGCTCAAAGAAAAAGCAAATTTTTGACCTAAAACAATAGCAGTTGCCGATAACTTATTTTATAATGCGAATTAATGTTTCAGAACATCTTAAATTCAATTACTAGGGGCACAAAATGAGACTTATCCCGTTAACTCAAGCAGCACAAGTAGGTAAGTGGGCAGCAGCACACATCGCAAAACGCATCAACGATTTCCAACCTACTGCTGAACGTCCATTCGTTCTGGGTCTACCTACTGGTGGCACTCCTCTAGCAACTTACAACGCATTGATTGAACTGCACAAAGCGGGTGAAGTCAGCTTTAAGCACGTTGTGACTTTCAACATGGATGAATACATCGGTATCCCAGCCGATCACCCTGAATCATACCGTTCATTCATGTACAGCAACTTCTTCAACCACATTGATATCCAAGAAGAAAATATCAACTTGCTGAACGGCAATACTGACGACCACGATGCTGAATGCAAACGCTATGAAGATAAGATCAAATCTTACGGTAAGATTAATTTGTTCATGGGCGGTGTGGGTAACGACGGTCACATTGCGTTCAACGAGCCAGCATCTTCGCTTTCTTCTCGCACTCGAATCAAAACTCTGACGGAAGACACTCGTATCGCGAACTCTCGTTTCTTTGACGGCGACATCAACCAAGTTCCAAAATACGCTCTGACTATCGGCGTTGGCACACTTCTGGATTCTGAAGAAGTAATGATTCTGGTAACAGGCCACAACAAAGCACTTGCTCTTGAAGCTGCGGTAGAAGGCTGCGTTAACCACCTATGGACAGTCTCAGCACTTCAACTGCATCCGAAAGCCGTGATCGTATGTGACGAGCCTTCTCAGCAAGAGCTAAAAGTGAAGACAGTAAAATACTTCTCTGAACTAGAAGCAGAAAACATCAAAGGCTTCTAATCGCAGCGCAATTTTTAGCCCACGCTAGAAATACAAAACCCGTGATCACTCACGGGTTTTTTTGTTTATCGTTTAATACGCTTTGATACCAAACTGGCGTAACCGTTGGGGTAACACCTCATCGAGCTTTTCAAGCTCACTTGGATCGACTTCAATCAAGTTGAGCTGATGTTGCTCATAAACCTCTCGAATCGTCTCTCGGTCAGCTTTGCAGATTTCTCCACTATCACTTCCCCAAAACTGCAAATAGACTTTGCCAGTTGGCAAATAGAAATCACTGGTGACATCCTGCTCAATCGGCAGTTGGCGTTCGTAGGCATGTACCACTCCAGCCAAATAGAGCCAGTTATCAATTAACAGCTCACCTTTCGAGCGCACATAATGTCCGTCTAAAGTGCGGTGTTTGGCTTCAAACTTTTGACGAAAACTAGAAAAAGATTTGTCCGTCGAGTGAGACTCCGCATCCTGACCTAAAAACTCGACCACAGACTGCTTCAAGCGCTTGTTTTTCAGAACGACTTCGTGCCAAACAACAAAAGAATGTTGAGATTCCTTGTCAATTCTCTGCTGTCCTCCGGCTCGAACCCCCGTGGCAGTCACGTTCCAGCCTGTCTCTGATTTATTGATCCAACCCAGTTCGCTCAATAGTTGATTAATGCGCTTCGGATTTAAGTTGAGCTTATCCCCTAGTTGCGTCGCACTGAGTGTTTTACCAGTCGTTGAAGAGAGTTCAATATGCAGTGTGGTTGGCCACACGATGAATTGACCAAATTTGGCATGTTCGACATATTCTCCGCCGAATTTAGCCCCCTCTTCCGTCAACAGCCATTTGTCGTCTTGACGTGTGATATAACCCGCTCGCTGAAGATCGGCGAACAATAGCTTGGCTTCTACATTACGCATTTTTGCTAATGCTGACGTCGATACTTTTTCAGACATGTTCTACCTCTGGCTGCTGATCAATTAGATGAATATTAACTTATTGATTTTATTACTTGAAGTGGCACCTATGACAAACCTTCTTAAGCAATCAATAAAACCATGACTCTCACTCATCTTCTTGCAGACCTTTCTATATAAACGCCAAGGTGTTATACCTATATATAACACTAACTTGGCCAAAGGGTTTCATCATGAAACATTGGCATGATCGCCAGCCAATTTTTCGTCAGTTGGCGGACCTGCTCACTCAGCAAATCCTGCAAGGAACTTGGAAGGAGGGCGAGGCTTTACCTTCTGTTCGTAGCGTTGCTGCTGATATGAAAATTAACCACCTGACTGTCATGAAAGGCTACCAACTCTTGGTTGAACAAGGCGTCGTAGAGAAGAAACTCGGTCAGGGTATGTTTGTCTCATCTGGCGCGAAACAACGATTACTCGCCACAGAAAAAAAACGCTTCCTTAATGAGCAAATCCCTCAGATAGCCGACACGTTAAAGCGTCTGGATATGTCTCTCGATGAACTTATCCTGCAACTCAAATTACAAATTAAAGGTGACCAATGAACGCAACCGTCAGTGTAAAGCACCTCTCCAAACACTATAGCCAACAAGGAGAAACACTACACGATATCAGTTTTGACTTGCATCCTGGTCAGGTGCTCGGCTTACTTGGTCACAATGGTGCTGGTAAATCGACGTTAATTAACGCGCTGCTCGGCGCTCATGAATATAAAGGCACGATTCGCATCAACGGCTATGAGCCCGTCATGCAACGCCACAAAATCATGCAGCACTTGTCCTATATCTCAGATGTGAATGTGTTGCCAGACTGGATGACAGTCGAGCAATTGCTGGCCTATACCGAGGGGGTTCACCCAGGTTTTGATCGTCATAAAGCCGATGCCATACTTCACCAAACTGATATCAAAGCAAAGTCTCGCATTCGCGCGTTGTCAAAAGGGATGAAAGTACAGCTGCATCTGGCGATAGTCATCGCGACCAATACGCAAATTCTGATCCTTGATGAGCCAACTCTCGGTTTAGACTTAGTTTATCGAGATACATTTTATCGTCATCTACTGGAATGGTTTCACGATGGTGAACGCATATTGATCATCGCCAGCCATGAAGTGGCCGAAATCGAACACCTGTTAACGGATGTCCTGATCCTCAAGCATGGTCATTCTGTTTTGCAAACCTCGATGGATAAAATCCATGAAGACTACTTCATTCTTGATGCACAAGATCAATACCATCGACAAATTGAAGCGATGCATCCTCTCTCTTCCCAAAAAGGGCTTGGTACAACGAAGTGGTTACTCCCCGCAAGGTACGCCGCACAAGTCGATGGCTTAGGTGACATTCACGGTGTCACGCTTGCTGATCTGTTTCTCGCGTTGCAAAAAGGGGTAGCTTAATGCGTTCTATAATGACGATGTTAAATAAAGAATGGCTAGAAAACCCACTCGTGTCTCGGGTGCCATTTTTTATGTTTGTCTGTGGGACCTTGTTGTTTATCGGTTTAATGAGCAACTCGAACCTTCAGCAAAATTTCTTCTTCCAAATGAGTGTCGGCGGTGATGCCAACGGTATCCAAAAACAGTTGGGGGAAGAGTTAAGTTCTCTCATTGCGGGAGGTGCAGGCTTACTTTCCATTCTACTTGGTACCCAATATTTTCCGAGAACGCTACGCAAAGAGCGTTCAGAAGGCAGTATCATGTTCTGGCGTAGTATGCCGATCAGCGATGTTCAGACGCACGTCGTCAAGCTCGTCTTTGGACTGTTAGTGATACCTTTAGTGTGTTCTGCCTTGGTGATCATTGCCGATTTTATGTTGTGGTCACTCAACGTATCCACCAATCATCAAATCGGTTTCTTGTATCGCTACTCATCAGTAGGCTATGTCTTACTGCATTGGAGTGAGTTTCTGTTAAGGATGGGGTTGGCTGGTTTTCTGCTGCTACCTTTGGCTTTAACCACCATGGTTATCTCACAGAAAGTAAACTCACCGCTTGTGATCTTATTTATCGCCATTTATGCGCTGCGCTGGATGCCGATCGCTTTGTTTGGTTATTACGGAGTGGATCAGTTCTTTTCTGAGATATTCACCCTGCCTTTCCACGCGATCATCGCGCCAAATCCACTGGATGCAGTAGCTGAAGTTGGAAAAACTAATCTCGGAATTTATGTCTTTATTGGCTTATTAGCCTGGGCAGCATGCCTGAGAGTCAGCCGAACCATTCAATAGCGGTAGAAGCTCGACGCTGAACTCAAAAACAAAAAATGGTCACAACTTTCGTTGTGACCATTTTTTTCATTTCCCTTTTCTCTTAGCCAAGAAACGAGATATATCCTTGCAGGATGACTAAGTTGACGATATCGATAAAGAAAGCGCCCACAATCGGCACGACCATAAATGCCTGAGGTGACGGACCATAACGGTTAACGATAGAGCCCATATTCATGACCGCTGTGGGCGTGGCACCCAAGCCAAAACCACAGTGTCCACCAGCAATGACGGCAGCATCGTAATTACGCCCCATGACTTTAAACGTCACATAGTAGGTAAAGATTGCCAGTACCGCAGACTGCACAGCCAAAATCACCAAAAATGGAATCGCCAAATCGAAGATATTCCACAGTTTCAGACTCATTAGTGCCATCGCCAGAAACAGAGATAGCGATACCGTGCCGAGCATATCGACCGTTTCTGCATCCAACTTGCGAATTTTGGTCACTTCGAGGAAGTTGGTCACAATCACGCCAATAAACAGGGCATACACAAAATCAGGAATCATCAGCCACGAGATTTCAAACGTACTTACCCATTGTTCTAAGTATTTAGCGCCAGTGACACAAATCAGTAAAAAGAACAGCTTCTCAACCACTTTTTTAGCGGTCACTTTGTCTTCTTCGTACTCGTTGTAGGTGACTAGTTCTGGGAATTTTTCATGCGTTTTTGCGCTGCGACCGTATTCTGATTCAATACCATGCTTATCCACCAAACGCTCAGCCATCGGGCTGCCGATAATACCTCCGATGATCAAACCAAATGTGGCCGACGCCATCGCGATTTCCAAAACGTTATTTAATCCATATACGTCCTGAAAAGTTTGAGACCAGGCTGCGCCGGTTCCATGTCCTCCAGAAAGCGTGATTGAGCCTGCAACCAGCCCCATTAGTGGGTCTAAACCTAGTGCTGCTGCGAGTGAGACGCCCACACCATTTTGGATGATGATGTAGAATGAAGCCACAGCCAGGAAGATGAAAACCTTAGCGCCACCTTTCATCAATTGGGTGTAATTTGCCGCTAAGCCGACGGTTGAAAAAAACATCAGCATAAACGTGTTTTGTAATGGAAGATCGAACTCTAAATCGATGCCGTAGAAATGAAGTGTCGTAATAATGCAGGCTACGATAAGACCGCCTACAATCGGCTCCGGTATGTTGAACTTACTTAAAACTGGCAATCTGGCATTCACGAAATGCCCTAGAAATAGCACACTGATCGCAACCATGAAGGACTCCAGAGCCCCGATAGATATTATATGATTCATATCACCTCTTATTGTTGTCCTCTTCATCCTCCATAATGATTGAGTGTTAATTTAACCGTATTCCAATAGCAAATATTCTCACTGATGTGTTCAAAAATATTCTAAAGATCATGCAAATGCGCGATAGACTCTATGAGAGCGCATTAAAATGTAAGCAGAAGGGGGACTTGTTATCGAGTAGTTTACTTACTCTGACTCATGGATATTTAAATGAGCCGAATCCAGAGAAACTCTCAAGCAACAACAAAAATGTTCGCTATAACGGAGACAGATTATAGCATATCAGCAAAAACTGTCTTTATTTCAATAACATTCATGTAGCCTATAGTTTACAGTCAAATCTATTCACCATGCACGATTGCTCTATCGAAAATATAAAATGGAATAGGCTAGAATCAACATCGCTGACACAACGTATAAAAAAGTGTAGTCAAAACGGTATTCTAAGCAGAAACGTAAGGAGCAGCTATGGCAAAACTCACCATATTTTATGATGGTACCTGTCCGCTTTGTGCCAAAGAGATGAGAGCGTTGATCAAGCGCGATACGCATCAACATATCCGCATCGTTGACATTTATAGTGAAGCATTCTCTGCTTACCCACAAATCGATGCCGCCAAAGCAAATACCATACTCCACGCTTTGGACGACTGCGGTAATTTACTGCTTGGTTTGGACGTTACCTATCGAGCCTGGCAGCTGGTGGGTAGAGGTTGGCTGTATGCACCATTACGTTTGCCCTTAATTAGACCGGTTGCCGACTGGCTGTATATAAAATTCGCCAACAACCGATACCGCATCTCTTACTGGCTCACGGGCACATCGCGCTGTGGCACCGATCAATGCTCAAGATAATACGAACATGTTATCGCTTGGGCTATAATGCCTGCTCCAAACACCACTAGAGAACCACTCATGATCATTATGACAACCAATTTCGGTGATATAGAAATTGAACTGAATACCGAAAAAGCCCCCGTAAGCTCAAGAAATTTTAAAAGATATTGTGAAGACGGCTTTTATAACGGTACGATTTTTCATCGCGTCATTAAGGGATTTATGATCCAAGGTGGTGGCCATACTGAAGACATGGCAGAGAAACCTACCCGAGCACCTATTGCAAATGAAGCAAATCGCGGATTAAAAAATACTATTGGTACTATTGCAATGGCTCGCACCGATGCACCCCATTCCGCCACGGCACAGTTTTTCATTAACTTGGAAGATAACGACTTTCTCGACCACACCGCAACGACAAATCTCGGTTGGGGCTATGCAGTATTTGGCAAAGTTTCCGCCGGTATGGATGTAGTCAATCGCATCGCAGATGTGAAGACAACCTCTAAACTCGGTCATGATGACGTTCCTTGCGATCCGATTATTATCGAGAAAGTGACCGTCAGGGACTAAACCTCCGTGCACACTAATACGCCACAATTTCACAAAAGTTGGTAGATATACTGTTAATGGAATAAGAGCGTAGTTTACAGTGTAAAGAACAAAGCGCCTTGCAAAGTCACGGTCACATACCTTTGAATAAACTTTGTGAGGCTCGACTTACCGCCAATTTCGTATCACCAATATGGACAAGCATTCGTCCTGAAAAATCTTTGTTAACTTTATTGATTTTACAAACCTGAACGACAGTTGAACGGTGAACTTGCCAAAACTGGTCAGGATTAAGTTGTTGGATCAGTTCTTTTAACGATGTTCGAATCAGGTATTCCACAACCATCCCCTGCCCTTGCTGTGCATAGACCGAGACGTACTTCTCTTCTGCCTTGAAATAGAGCACATCAGAGGTAGCGATCAAATGAATGTCTTCCCCCTGAGTGGCTTTAATCCATTGCAGATATTGGGGAGTTTGGGGCGCAGACATTTGCTGAAGCTGCTCTAACAAGCTATTCATCTGCATGTTGCCGTTGTCTTGCACGCGATTAGCAAGGCGCGCTTGAACACGTTCACAAGTGGTTTGCAGCCGATCATCAGAGATAGGTTTGAGTAGGTAATCTGCCGCATTTTGTTCAAACGCTTTAATCGCGTAATCGTCGTATGCGGTAACAAAAATAATCAAAGGTGGATTCACCATACGATTAATTTTTCGCGCTAAACTCACCCCGTCTAAAACGGGCATGCGAATATCAAGAAAGGCGATGTCGGGTTGGTTATTTTGAATGGTACTCCAAGCCTGCTCACCGTCCGCGACTTTTGCGACCACTTCCAGTTCTGGCCATACTTCAGCCAGGCTTTTGTCCAAATGATGCCTCAGCAACGGCTCATCGTCGGCAATAATTGCAGTGATTCCAGTCTTCATTTCTCCATATCCTTGTTTAGATTACCACTCAATTGGCCAGCTTAAACGGACACTGACACCACCCTCGACAAGCTCACTGATTAACACCTGCCCTTCTCCGGAAAATAGAGCATCAATTCGCTGCTTTAAGTTGCTAAGCCCAATCCCCGATCCACAATGTTGACTGACGTGATTCAGCCCGACACCCGAGTCTCGGACTTCAATTTCAAGTAACCGGTTGTCACGTTTGATCCGCAGACTCACTTCTCCCCCTTCTCGCTTCGGTTCAATGCCGTGAATAATGGCATTTTCAATCAGCGGTTGTAGCATCATTGGGGGTAGCTCGAGTTGCTCAGTACCTTCCTCTACTTCAATGGAGTATCGCAAGCGATCACCTAAGCGAATTTGTTGGATCGCGAGATACGCCTCAATCAATGCGGTTTCATTGTCGATGGTCGTGTTTTGTTCACGTGAGCTTTTTAATGTTGCACGCAATAATGCGGTGAGCTGATCAAGCATCTTTCTGGCTTTATCCACGTCTTGTGACATTAGCGCACTGATGTTCGCCAATGTATTAAACAAAAAATGCGGCTCAATTTGGCTTTGCATCTGTTTCAATTGACTGAGTAATAAGGCGCGCTCTTTTTCCGCTTTCTCGAGCTTGATGGTTTCCAATTCACGCTGTGCGATAGCTTGCTTCTCTCGCGAGTGAAAATAGAAAAAACACATGGCACTGAACAACAATCCCATCAAACCGATGGGCAACATGCCAGAGATCCCGAAGTATTCGCCAAGCCAAAACTGCGCATTTACCACCCCAAACAGCAAACATGCGGTGAGAGAAATGGCAATTTCCATTACACGCGGGATGGTGGGAAAGAGTTTGTCGATCAACCACGAGAAAAAAATGGCCGAATAGCCAAAGCCAAAACTGACCAGTAAATGAATATATAACGGGCCGCCCCATACAAAGAGCGTCATTACAGCAATAAATAGGCAGAATAAAGAGGTCTCCACCAAACTTCTTCGCCATCCACCTTCTTTCATTGACTTCCCTGAGAACATTTAGAATTTCCCTTTTATATTAAAGACAATCATATATTTATCATTGATCTGCGCATACGCGGATTGCTTATCTCCAGATAAAAATCGTGCAGCAGCTTCCAGTTCCACACTTTGGTCACCAGTATCAATCCATTGATAACTCACCCATTGAGTCACTATCGCACCGCCGTCTTGTGGAGAAATCAAGACATCGAGCGTTGGTGTGACGTCACTTAACCAACCCATATTCTCTGTCATAAACGTCGCGCCACTCCATGCCGCCCAGGCTTCTACATCCCAACTCCAATGCAGCATCACGTTATGTTGCACAATATTGGCATGCTGAAAACCTTGCGCGTAACTGCTCGCAAGCAACCAAGTTGAGGGGAATGAAGAGAGTAAGTCACCACGGCTTATCGCCTTCTCCCATTCGCTCGTTGACCAGGCACGGCTGTCATACCAATATTCTGCGATTACGTTATGCCCAGCTTGGTTAGCCCAGTTAAGTCCAACCAAAGCTTGAAATGCACTGCCTTGGTTATCAACAGACACAGGCTGTTCAAGCTGATCAGAAATCTGATAACTGACACTCTGCTTTTGCCATAGAAGAGAACTGTGCATGGCTATCGACTCGTCCCAAACGGTAATCACGCTGGCGCCAAGTAAGCCGCGGCGAACATCATCGTAATAACCAATCCATTGGAATTCCGTGTCATCCACCAGCATATAACGACGTACACCAACACCTTGTTGCTCGGTCGCTTGATCCAATGCACTTTGATCTTGTTGCCCCCAACTTGAGTCTGTGGCAATCAAAGTCCATTCACCGGCTAAATCGTAATGAGAAACAGAAAAAACGCCCGCCCCTTCTTCGGCCACCAAACCAACTGGATTTTGTCGGTAGGGTTTGAACAAATCCAAGACACGGTAGCCATACCCCACGCCCCAATCGACACGTAATTTACCCACACTGATATCGAGAATAACATCACCGATTTGCCATTCGTCTTGCCAGACAAGTTCTCGTATTAAGAGTTGGTTGTCTGATTCGCTCCCCCATCCTTTTCGGTCATGTTGATTCAGATACAAGCCTTGGCTATAAAACGAAAATAAGCCACTGATGTTTTGGTAGTTCATTTGCACATCAAGCAGCGCATTGAGCGAGTCACGAGAATCTCCTTGCGCTGGGATGAAATGAGTCTCGCGTTGCTTAACGGTCTCGTAGCTCAACGCCCAATCCCATTCGAGACTCAGTTCGTTACCCGCCAATACGGGGGAAGCGAAAGCTCCCATCAAAAGACTTGCGATACAAGTAGTACAAAATCGCATATTGGTCCCCTACTGCAGCCTACAATTGCGAGGTGTTCGCTTTTGGCAAATAGCTGGGATTGTAGAACTTGTCGTCCAACTGCCATGGCAAGATCGCCTGATACTCGATCACCGTCTTTTTGCTTGGCTGGATGCTGTCCAACAAGGTCATCTCACTGACGTAATCTCGCGTATCTTTCGTTGCTCGGCTGTAGTACGCTTGCTTAGCGAGTTTGCCTGAACGTAGATAAAGATCAGCTTTGATTGGAAACGCATCCTGCTTTGCCAGCCATAGATCGATCTTCTGATAACTCGCGCCTGCAGTTTTAGCGGTCAGGACAAGATGGTAAGTGGCAATGCTCTTGCCGCTCACAGAGGTGGTTTCTGTCGCTTTCCACTCTCCCTGATAATCTTGGCTCCAGGTGAGTGTAGATATATCTCCGATCGATGCTTCACCCAGTAACTTTTGCATTGGTGTAATGCGAATCGGGCGACGGCTTTTAGGCATTTGCAGCCAGTAGTTATCGCCCATCATCAGCATTTTTTGACCAGCCTCGACTGCCGATTTAAACACCACGAGTGACTCTCGATTGGGACGAGTATAAACATGGTATAAACGGGTCTTATCCAATTCTTGATCTTGGTACAAGCGCACCAACGATACGACTTTAGATGATTGATCCTGTAAGCGGTAGCCATCGGCTTTTTCCATCAATTGCGCCACTTGCTGTGTATCCAGCGCTTGCACATTTGCGGAGACTGCGCCACAGATTACTAGCACCGCCAGTGGCATGGTTCGTTTGAAATTAAACATAAATCAGTGCCTCCGTAATAGGCTTGTTCACCCCTTTGCGTGCCGATAAAAACGCCGCAACCAAACAAATCAGTAGTACTGCAAATCCGGCAACCGCAACGAGCTCCCAAGAGAAGTAAATAGTGAGAGGATATCCTTCTGTGCGTCCCGGCGGTGGCGGCATCTGCACGTCTACCACCATCAACAAAACCGTTACGACGGCGGTCAGCAGCGCGCCAATCAAGCTGCCAATCACGGCAAGCAACCCCGCTTCTCTTAAGAACCCGGCTATAATTTCACGCGGATAACTTCCCAGCGCAGACAACGTACCTATCTCACGCGTTCGCTCCGTGACGGACATGGTCATGGTGTTAAACAGCGCGACAAAAACCACCAGTGCCATTACCGCTCCCATGATGCCGAAGATCCGGTCGTACAACCCCTTCACTTTGAGATAAAAGAACGCTCTTTCCTGCCAAGGGGTGATTTCAACCTCTTGATTACCGAAGCTTTGTTTTTGATTCGACAGAATTGTTGCCACATCTTGTCTGACCTTGTTTGTCAGATTGGTATCGAATAAGAAAACCGATAAGGTACTGACTTTGTCCGAACCGAGCAAAGACTGTGCGCTATGGATGTGTACATACAACTGACGTTTATCCAGCTCTGGAACGCCCGTTGAATAGATGCCGCGAACTTTAAAGTCGTACGCATTGAGCGCGCCGTCCGTCGTCGTAGCCAGTAGCGTGATCCAGTCGCCTACGTTTACGTTTAGATTGCTGGCGAGATCCACACCTAACATGACTTCCGGTTCAGCTGGGTCATAACGTGAAGCGTGGATATTGGACAGCGTCTGCCCTGCTCTCACATCCAAAAATGGCCCTTTCATATCGAACTCCCGGTCATTCACACCTATACCGATGAAAATGGATGACTTACTGCCGTTGGAAACCAGCCCGTTGAACTCCACACGCGGCTGCACGCCTCGTACTTCATTAATACCGATAAGTTGCTTGGTAAAAGCATCAACATGGCTTAGACCATTGCTTAGAGGCATTTCCTCCTCTTTCGTGAAGTATCCAGGTGTTGTTAGGGTTAAATGCCCGGTATCGCGCGCGGTTGCCTCTTTCAAACTGTCATAGGTATATAAGCCGAAACCGCCTGCACTGGTCAGGGCAAATACAGCAATGGCGATAATCAGCATCGAAAGCAGGCTACGGCGGCGGTTACGCTGTAGGTTGAGCCACGCAAGACGAACTGAATCTGGGATTAACTTGCCCATGAAACCTCCTCAGCCCCAAGAGGCGTTTGAGTCATGTTTCCGTCGACCAGCTCAAGAGTACAATCGCAGCGTGAAGCCATTCGCATATCGTGAGTCGCAATAATGAAAGTGGTGCCCCTTTCGTGCCCCAGTTTTTTCATGATGTCGATAACCTTATTGGCACTTTGGCTGTCCAGACTGGCAGTGGGTTCATCAGCAATCACCAATGCCGGTTTATGGACCAACGCTCGTGCAATAGCGACGCGCTGCTGCTGCCCTCCCGACAAATTATCTGGCATATGGTGAACAAACTCCCCAAGGCCCACGAGGTCTAGCATTTCGTGAGCGAGTCTGGTTTGTTCAGCTTTGGAAAAACCGTTGAGATGCAGCGGATAAGCAACGTTCTCTAAAGCCGTCATCACGGGCACTAAATTGAATTTCTGGAATACAAAACCGAGCTTTTCTCGGCGCATTTTAGCGGCTTGTATTTGCCCGGTTGGGTATGGGCTTCCTTTAAAGGTCACTTGCCCGTGATAATGCGTATCCAGCATGCCTAGAATATTGAGGAGCGTACTTTTTCCCGAACCAGAAGGACCACACAGCGCCACCATCTCTCCGGCAAACACTTCTCCCGACACATTTCGCAGTGCATGAACCGTCTGGCTTCCTAAGACATAATCACGACTGAGTTGATTGAAAGTGATCATAGTGGCTCCTTACCGCTTCGCGAGCAGTGCCTTGGCGTTTTGCGTTTCAATGTTGTCATAACCTAAGCGCTCCATCTCATCCAACCAAGCTTGGGCTTGTGTCTGATCGTCAGCGCGTAAAGCGGCCTCAATGGCGTAACGGTAAACCCATGCGGTAGCGGAAAAAGGCTGTTGCTGGAAACTTGGATCATTGATCAAGGCAAGATACAGCTCATAGCCTCGCTCAAAGTGATTGAACATATCAGGAAGGGCTGTGTATGTTGTCGCCGCCATCGCAGTCGCTAACAGATATTCTGGTAAGCCTTGCAATCGTTGCTGCTCTTGAACCGGTATCGGCTGGCTAGCCATTAAATCCAAACCCTTTTGTATCGTCGCCAGACCTGACTCGGTAAACTTCATCTTATTCCAAGGCATAAATGCTTCCCGACCTTGAAGAGTTTGAGAGCAGCCGAGGTACACCAAAGTCAAAGGCGTAGCGCCGTGCTGCTCGATAAGAACCACTAGTTCGTCATGAACGCTGTCGACCAAAGCTGAATTTCCTTGTTCAGCTTGATTAAATCGGTGAAGTAACGACTCCGTAGGATTGGCAAATGCGAAACTACTGCTCAGTGCGAGAACGGAAAATAAGGCGATGAATAATTGAAATCCCGATCGGAAGTACGAATTGAAAACCATCATAGTAATTGTCCTTTATTAATATTGATTTGATGGTTTCAGATTAAGGAAAGGTGCTCTCCCCTGCTTAGGGATGCGACCAATGGTGTTTTTGCGGAGTGAATGGGGTTCAGCACGGATGAATGGTTGTATCGGCCTCCCAATCAGAAAGATTAAAGACTCGCCCAGCACGATCAAAAAAGGCTTCCCGAAGGAAGCCTTTCAATCGAATTCGCGAACGAATTACAGCTCAGCGTTATGGTAAACCTGCTGAACATCATCACAGTCATCAAGAAGGTCTAGGAACTTCTGGAATTTCTCAGCATCTTCACCTGCGATTGGCGTTTGAGTTTGAGGAACGAAAGTGATTTCTTCCACATCAATCGTTAGATCTGGGAATGCGCCGTTCAAAGCTGTTTTCGTTTTGAAGAACTCAGTATGAGGTGCAAATACTGTGATCACACCGTCTTCTAGTTCAACGTCAGTGACATCAACATCTTCCATCATTAGCGTTTCCAGAATGATTTCATCATCATCGCCTTTGAACTGGAATACCGCTTGGTGATCGAACATGTGAGATACCGAACCTTCTACACCAATTTTCGCGCCTGTTTTTACAAAACACTGGCGAACATCTTGGAAAGTACGGTTGCCGTTATCTGTTAAACAATCAACGATGACACTTGTGCCACCTGGGCCAAAGCCTTCGTAACGCGCAGGAGCGTAATCTTCACCGCCACCGCCACTCGCTTTATCAATCGCTTTGTCGATAACGTGTGCAGGAACTTGGTCTTTTTTCGCTTTCGCGATCAGGTGCTTAAGAGACAAGTTCATGTCTGGGTCTGCACCGCCATTTTTCGCACACATGTAAATTTCTTTACCGTATTTGGAATAAACTTTAATTTTTGCGCCTGCAGTTTTCGCCATAGAGGCTTTGCGCACTTCAAAACTTCTTCCCATCGGGATGTTCTCTCTAAATTCAAATTTAATGCGAAGGATTTTAGCAAAAAGCGAAACGTTTTCAATTTTCGCTCTGCTGAGGAATGGGGGAAGTTACCTCATTCGCCGCGTTGATTCCTATCAAGGCCACGATTCGCTTTACGCGACGCCCATTACTCGCTTGTACTTTTCAACCGATTGCTGGAAAAATGCTTTTTCATCAGCATCGTTAATCTTAGATAATTGCTCTTCTATTGCTTCAGGGCCAGATTTGGCCTCTCTGAGTTTCCAAACCAAAAACGAAGCTTGCTTATCCAGTTCGATTTTGTTTTTTTCATCAGGCGGCAACAGGGATAGATTAAACGACATTCACAGCCTCAAGGTACTTTAAATACTAGCCGCGCACTATAGCATACCGACTATAGATTGGAGAATAGAAACGCACTTATCTTGATCAATTTCAAGTTACCGATGTGACTATCCCATCGAATTTCAACGCTTTTGGCGACGAATCAAAATTCTATCGACGCGCGGCACTGCTATCCCCTGCTTAAAAATCTTATTTACACTGTAAAACAGCGAGTGATAACCATAGGCCAGCGAGCATGGTATCCAGCAAAGTCTGGCATTGTGCGGCTATAGTTTTACAACTAGGAAAGTTGACAAAAACATTAACCATTGAAGTAGGTGCGATGAGTCATAAAATGAAAAAGGGTAGCAATGAGCTACCCTTTGAATTGTTTGTTGATGACAAAGATGAATCAGTGGATCAAACCCAGTTCTTTGGCTTCTTCAATCGTCAAACCACTTTCACGGATTTCACGAAGTGCCTCAATGCGTCTTCTGGCTTCTGCCGATTTCACGGTTTTGTCAGGCTGCACAACGGATTCTTCTTCAGGTAATTCCCATTTGTGAGCGATGTTACTCATTTCTTCATGGTCGATAGAATTAATGGACATATTTCCTCCGAACACACCATGTTTTCGATGAGTAATCTATAGCAAACCCCATCAGGTGTGGTAAGCAAAACAGTAGGGAAATGTGAACCCTCCCGACCTTTCGCTAACTCATTAATAGTTTCATCATTTAAGTTTTGCCAAAGTAACAATTTAGGATTAAATTTGAATGATTACCCCTAAGAAAAGTGTGCTGATCCAGCTCTCATTTTCGTCCTCTCAGACATTTTTAACGTACACCGTAAACCTGTTTTTATTTCACTTAACTTTCGAGTCACTTCACCGATTCTCCATCTGTCACTTTCTAAAAACCGTCCCAACATGCTAATGATAATAATTATCTTTTAGATTGGTAAGGTGTTTATATGAGTGGTATTAACTTAAATCATGCATACCACAATGATCCGGTCATCCAGATCAGAGAATTGTGTGTCGATTACATCACAGATAATGGTGATTTTAACGCAGTGAAATCCGTCAGTTTTGACATAGGTAAAGGGGAAATATTTGGTCTTGCTGGTGAATCAGGGTGTGGGAAAAGCACCATCGCATTCTCCGTGAATCGTCTCCATAAGCCACCTGCATTCATTTCTGGCGGCAAAATACTGTTTGAGGGAAAAGATATCCTTAATCTCTCGGATTCTGAGCTAACGGCTTTACGATGGAGTGAAATCGCTATGGTGTTTCAAAGTGCGATGAACTCACTTAACCCTGTCTTAACGATTCAAGAGCAATTTGCCGATGTATTGCGTCACCATCAAGGCTTAACCAATGCTCAAGCTAAGGATCGAGCCCAGAAGTTGATGGACTTGGTCAACATTCCTCGACAGCGACTAAGCGAATACCCCCATCAGTTTTCTGGCGGGATGCGTCAGCGCTTGGTCATTGCCATCGCCCTGTCTCTCAATCCGAAACTGATCATTATGGACGAGCCAACGACAGCTTTAGATGTCGTTGTACAACGAGAAATTTTGCAGCAAATCTATCAGCTTAGAGATGAATTCGGGTTCTCGATACTTTTTATCACCCATGACTTGGCACTAATGAGCCAATTGTGCGACAGAATCGCCATCATGCGCCATGGAGAAATAGTTGAAGTTAACCAAGCTTACGACATTCGCAATCATCCTCAACATCCCTACACACAGAAGCTTTGGGCTTCTTTCCCCAATATCCACGACGTCCACAAACAACCTGAGACACTAGGAGCCTAATCATGAACCAGCCTATTATCCAAATGAAAGATGTGATTAAAGAGTTCAAAGTCGGCGGCGGTCTTGAGAAAGAAGAAACCTTTCGCGCTCTGCAAGGCGTTAGTTTTGATCTTTATGCCGGGAAAACACTGGCTTTGGTCGGTGAATCTGGGTGCGGTAAAAGTACCTGTGCGCGCTTGCTCACGAAAGTCTACCCGGCAACTGAGGGCAAGATCCTGTTTAATGGTACCGACATCAATGAGATCACGACTCGATCTGATATCCAAGCGTACCGCAGTAAAGTACAAATGGTCTTTCAAGATCCTTTTGGCTCACTCAATCCAACGCATACTATTCGCCATCACCTCACGCGTCCTATCAAAATTCATAAGCAAGTCAAAACTGATCGTGACATATCTGCCCGCTTGCTGGAGCTGTTGAAGCTGGTGGAACTTCCAGAGGAAACGTTAAATAAGTTCCCACACGAGCTAAGTGGTGGCCAGCGCCAACGGGTTAATTTAGCGCGTGCTCTCGCCGTTGGATCACAGATAATTCTCGCGGATGAACCGACATCAATGCTTGATGTATCCATTCGCTTGGGCGTCTTGAATTTAATGCAGAGAATGAAGCAAGAGCTTGGCATTGGCTTTTTGTATATAACTCATGATCTGGCAACCGCACACTACATCGCAGAAGAAACCGCGGTGATGTACAAGGGGCAAATCGTTGAATGGGGTGATACTCACTCAATACTCAAGAACCCGCAGCACCCTTATACTAAGCTGTTGATTTCTGCCGTGCCCGATCCAGACCTTCCCTTTGGTAACTTAGTGAAAAATGAACCAAACTATTCAGTAGACGCCGATGAGATTCGTAGTCGAAGCAGTATCATTGTCGACGAATTTGATCAAATAGGGCCAAATCACTTTGTAAAACAATGGACTGAGGCAGCGTAATGGAATTGAGTACTTGGCAAGATCAGATCTCGATGTGGTATGAACATCGGAAGCATGATCAAGTTGGTAAATTGGAAACGATCTTATACCAGGCACCAGATGAGGTCTTTGGGCCTAAGCTGTGCGAGCGACAAAGTAAAGCGATTGCTTGTTGGCTTGACGGTTGTTTACGAGTATTCCAACACGCCAGGTATCATGACCATCAAAAAGCCTACCAAACCTTGCTCTACGCAAGTGCAAAACTGGAACAAGCTGCGTGTCAGGTATCAACCGATATTGAGATTAAGGACTGGTGTTTGAAACGTTTGCAGCATCTTACGGTGCTCGCTTTAGAGTTTTGTAATCAGCAGTGCGATCAAAGTGAGTGGCAACAACAAGCTCACAGCTTGATCGAGTCACATGTGGCATTGATGCGATCTTTAAATTGGAATGAAACCGGGAAGCATGATCAAGGTTTACGTCATTAACCCGGAAAGATGATCAAGGTTTTCCCCGAATTTGAGACAAAAAAAAGCGAGTTTCCTAAGCAGAAACTCGCGAAGTCTATTCAGAATGAATGTAACAATATATGAGCCTATCTATTAATCATCAGAAAGGACAAAAGGTTGTCTATTCGAGATCAAGCTTAGTCTTGACTCCGAACCGCTATGTCATGATTTTGTTAGAGTTAGGTCTGTTTTCTATTATCGAAATATATATTTACATTTAAAATCAATCAGTCACATTAATCGGTTTCAATTCATAAACCTGAATGATGTTAAATCGCCATTTCATCAAGAGCTCGATACACCATCTCATCCATATGGCCATCATAAATTTGTCTGCAGACCTTGCGACGAACCGCTAAACCGGCAATCAGACGCTCAATAGTAAGATGTTTGAGATCATTTTGCGTATTGAACAGCTCAACGGTCTTACTCAGAGTCTCATAAGGTAGTGGGTCATCTCCAACTCTTAACCAATCAAGCTTCTCAATGTACTCAGAGCACTCTTCCTTAATCGAGGCGTACGAGTGCCCTGTCATTGCTGATAACGCCGTTATGCTGCGTTCCAGAGCCTCTGGTGAGGTATATTTGGATAGAGTAATGGTAATTTCATCTGCATTAATCTCAACCAGATGTTTTCTTTGCTTGATCCTACGCCCTAAATTACCACGAGGAGACGGTGCTTTGCGCTGAATAGGCTCAAATTCGCCGTCAATGATGCCTGAGAGCTCTTCTAGCTGTTGTTTGGATACCATCTCATTACGAAGTGGGTTTGGCAGCGTAGGAGCCATGTTACGCTTTCCTGCGTTTGTGGTACGAGCACGTGAATAACGCAAGACTTCCTCAACATCACACTTGATATCGATCTGGTAATCCATGATTTTGCCTTTCTCGATCATGGTTTCGATCGTCAGGTGGTAGCCCCATAAGTTAACAACAAAAAGATCTTCCGTCCCTTTTCCATCAGATAATCGTTTCAGTTCCCGGATAAGATCCATGGAGAATCGACGCCACTCGATGTTACGCGCTAACTTCTGATTCAGTTCACTAAGCAACATACAATCCGTATGGCGACGAACCATGCGGCTACGGAAAAAGGAATATAACTGGAACACCAAAGTATGTTGTTTCAGAATCTCTGGCGGGAACAGGAAAAAGTAATCACGAGTCAGTAATTCCTCGTAAAACGACGGCTCCCAAACCAATATGTACAAATTAGGTTTGATTCGGATCTCACCGTCGCTGCCCTCAACTGGCGCTTCTTCTGATGCGGTGATCGTTCGCGCTAGAAAGCGGAATCGATCACTTTTAAAACCTTCCGGCATGTTTTCACTTAACCAGCGGCCTGTAAGCTCATGCAACTGGAAGTCGGTGAATTCGATTCTATCGATACTGTCACGAATGGAATCACGAGCAGGTCCACTGTCCTTTTTGCCACGCAATGACAGGATGTCGGTGATATACAGCGGTGTTTTATTCGGTACATGAGCAGCATCAAGATGGTACTGATCTTTGTGATGATCATGGTATTGCACGGTCAGGGTAAACAGCGCAAACAAGGTCATCAGATCATCGACTGTCATGATATTTTTTGACGATCGAGTTTCTATTACCGCTTTCGTACCAGAGATCGACACCATCGACTTCTGATAACTCTTACGAGTACGTGGTGGCGCCAAAGCTTGGTCAATGATCCCAGCCCAATTAGTTGGAGAGACGACAAATTGATCCGCTTCATCTTTCATCGTCGGCGGCGTGTTTAAGCCATGTTCTGTCAGCAAGCGTTTGTTTACTTGCGTCTGAGCTAGTGCTTTTGAGCGTTTTTGTTTTTCATTCTGGCGGACTTTTTCAGTAACTAAGCTCGTTGCACCCAAAGCGGAAATGAGCTTATTGGGATTAACAAACGTGTGAAGCATGGTTTTACCTGCCAGTCCTTCTTCAAAGCGAACTGGAGTTTGCGTAAATAAACCAATGTTCACCGCTGCTCGTAATCGTTGTTGTAACGCAGCACGAGTCAGTTGACCATCTGTTGCTTCAACGATTTCAGTAGTTGATACAAGTCCATCTTTGCTGCTGAAACCTCTCAACGAGATCAGATTAAGCAATTCTAAGATGCTTTTGGTCACCCCTTTGAAGTGTTGGTATTGTTCTACCCAATCTGCAGAAGATTCGTGCACTTCAAAAAGATGCCCGTCTTTGTGGCTTCTTGGTGCTTTAATCAGAATTTTTTCATCAGCCATCATTTTAGATCCAGATCACACTAGCCGTAGTTGTGCTATGGTTCCGAAGAATAAAGAAAAACAGATCATAAATAAAGAAAAAATCTTGTTTTTTAAATAACTGATCTTTTTGATTATTCTGATCTTAATTGATTATATGATCTATTGATCTGGCAATTTTTATCATTTTAAGTTGTTGTTATAAAAGGGAATTATTGAAACCCCTTTCGGAACCATGATCATGAATATAACGAAACGATGATCAACGATATCTTGAAAGCATGATCATATTCTCTCGTAAGCATGATCATTAAGTTTCTGAAAAGATGATCAAAATGGTCTTGAAACGATGATCATGACATTTGTACAGGTTATCCACAGAAATGCGGGTTTGCTTGATCAACAAAGGTGTAAACACCATGGATTTTACCGCCTCCTTGGTTCCGGATCGATGATCAAGAGTAGCGTTAATGCCAAGTTAAAGTCTCATTTCGGCGGTAATTTATTCATGTGCTGAAAATATCATCAGATATCAGTACTAAGCGTGTAAATCCTATATCTGTTCTAAATTTAGGAAGCATGATCATGATAGCTGTACTTATCAAATACCATGTTTTTATTTCATCGTTCCGAGGTTTGTTTACGCTTGATTCTCTGAATGCCCCAGTATATCTGCATTCGTCCGTAAAATGGCGAGTAAAAAGCATGCTTCCGAGAAACCTATTCACTTGATCATTTTTCCGATGGTTTGATCGCATAGAATAACGTCCATCTACTCATGCACTCCCCTACTTTTGCCATGATCATGCTTTCGTAAGTTGGATAAAACACGGAAAGATGATCAAGTAACCCTCTTGATCATCTTTCCGAACCATCTATTAAAAATTGGCCTCAAATGCTTTGGAAGCATGATCAAGTAGGTATCCGTGAATGAATCTTGTCCCCGTTTCTGCATTTTTTGTTGTAAACATGTTGATTTTACATAATCCGTAATTTAGCCGGTCAATATAATCGTTCCGCATAAATTTTAATTTACAATGTAAATGTGTGACGCTGTAACACTTTTAATTTATAGAGTTAGCAAAGCGTTTGTGCGAACTTGTTTGATTATATTTTGATATATTTTTTACCATAATTCATAAAAGAGTCGATTTTATTGTTTTTATATGTGATTGTTATTCAAAATGTTTGTGCACCTTTTTGTTGTTATTGGTGTTCACTGCTGTACAATTGCAATCAGATATCCTTTCAACGGAAATTGGCATGAAAAGAGAAAAAACGATTGAAAATCTTCATGAGTTAGCAGAACTCACACAACAAGTTCAAGCTGACCGTATTGAGATTGTTTTGGAAGAGCGAAGTGACAACTACTTCCCTCCAATGTCTAAGGCAATGATGGAAACCCGATCGGGTTTGACTCGTCGAAAACTCGATGACGCGATTGGTAAAATGGAAGCCGCTGGCCATCAATTTACAAAGAACAACGCCAATCATTATTCCATTACGTTAGAAGAAGCACATATGCTGATGGATGCGGCTGAGGTGCCTAAATTCCACGAGCGTAAAAAAAACAATGGTAATAAGCCGTGGATTATCAACGTACAAAACCAAAAGGGTGGTACGGGTAAATCGATGTCGGCGGTGCATTTAGCGGCTTGTTTAGCGCTTAACTTAGATAAACGCTACCGTATTTGTTTGATTGACTTAGATCCACAAGGCTCATTACGTCTATTCCTAAACCCACAAATCAGTGTCGCTGAACACGATAATATCTATTCTGCCGTTGATATTATGTTAGGTAACGTACCAGACGGTGTTGAGATTGATAGTGAGTTTTTGCATAAGAATGTATTGCTACCTACGCAATATCCAAACTTGAAGTCAATCTCTGCTTTCCCAGAAGACGCGATGTTTAATGCCGAAGCGTGGCAAACCTTATCTGAAGACCCATCTTTAGATATCGTGCGTTTGTTAAAAGAGCAGCTTATCGACATTATTGCAGATGATTTCGATATCATCATGATTGATACCGGCCCGCACGTGGATCCGCTAGTTTGGAATGCAATGTATGCTTCTAACGCCTTGCTGATTCCATGTGCAGCCAAACGTCTTGACTGGGCTTCAACGGTAAACTTTTTCCAACACTTACCGACAGTGTATGAAATGTTCCCAGAAGATTGGAATGGCCTTGAGTTTGTGCGCTTAATGCCAACCATGTTTGAAGACGACAATAAGAAGCAAGTTTCTGTTTTAACTGAAATGAACTATCTTCTAGGTGACCAAGTTATGATGGCTACCATTCCGCGTAGTCGAGCGTTTGAAACCTGTGCTGACACCTACAGTACGGTATTTGATCTCACTGTGAGTGATTTTGAAGGTGGTAAGAAAACGCTCGCAACCGCTCAAGACGCCGTTCATAAGAGCGCACTTGAACTAGAGCGTGTATTGCACTCTAATTGGCCGTCATTGAATCAGGGGTAATAAGTAAATGGCTTTGAAAACGTCTGAATTAAACGCAAAATTATTTGGCAAAACTAATAAACGCCGCGTAGCTACGCCTCAAGAAGCGCAAACCGCTGCAAAAGAAAAAACGCAAACTATTGAGTTAGCGGTCGCAGGTGAGAATACCGTTCAATTCGAGTTGGTTCGCATTCCTGCTGACAAGGTTGAGTCTGAAACGACAGTGTTTGTCGATAACGCACGCGAACAATCTTTCTTGAATGAGCATGCTTTATCCGATGTATTGGTTACGTTAAAAGAGCGTGGTCAACAGTATCCGGCCGTCGGCCGTCGCACTGAAGATGGCAAGATTGAGGTATTAGACGGTAGTCGTCGTCGTAAATCTTGTATTCTAGCTGAGCAAGATTTTCTGGTTTATGTTGGTGACAACATTAACTCTAATCATGCTAAGTTTCTGTCTGATGTGGCAAACGCTCACAAGCCTCTCTCTCTTTATGAGAAAGGTAAAGAGATGCAAGCCAAGTTAGACAGCGGTGAAGCAGAAGACCAGAAAGCGCTGGCGAAAATGTTCCAATGCAGTGAGGCATTGGTAAGTGGAGCGTTAAAAGCGGCTTCTTTACCACTAGAGTTGCTTCAAGCGTATCCAAATGTTGGCGACCTTGGTCGCCCAACCATTGTTAAATTGCACAAGCAGTTTACGAATCTAAGCCCTGAACATCAGCAAGGGTTGTTAGATAAATGTCGTACAACAGAAGGATACTTGTGGCAGCGTAGCACAGCGCAAGGTGTTGCTCGTCTAACAAAAGAAGTCACAGAAAGCCTAGAAAGTTGGATTACAGAATTATCACCAGCCAAACCATCACCAAAGGTAGACAAAGTCGATTTGATAAAAGGTCGCGCGAGTTACAGCCGCAAAGGCAGTAATCTGGCACTGAACCTTAAAAAAGTAGATGACAGTTTGATGGAAGAAATTCTTGCTTTTGTTCACAGCAAATTGCAATAACGTTAGTCAAAACTTCAACCGCCTTCGGGCGGTTTTTTTATGCCTGTTGTTTTTGCTTGCCGATCAGTTGCCTGTTTAAGTTGTGGTAATATGGCGTTGGTTAAACCTTGGGTATACAGCATGCACACACAAACTGAGTTTCTCGCTTTACTTCAACAAAAGGCATTTCAGTCTTTCCAACGCGTAGGCGTGGCTATCCAGGGTGATGGCGACTGGCAAAACGAACTTATCGCTTCGTTCTATCAAGCTCATCAAGAATTACGTTGGTTTTGTGTCGGTGAATGGTCGTTAGGCGACGCCTTTTCAGTATCTAGCAAACAAGGGCATATGTTGCTAGGAAGAGAATGTGATGTGCTCGTTTATGATGCGCGTAAAAACTTTGATGCGAACAGCTTCTCTGCAGCATTGGGCTCACTAGTTGGTGGCGGTATTCTGATTGTGGCTACCGATAATGTTGAGCCATCAAACTGCGCTCAACAGTGGATGGCGTCTCAGTGGCAGAAGTTACTTGTCTTAGAGCAACATCAAATTGTGCCTGAGTTACCAAGTTTTGAACCCTCCAGTAAAGTCCAAAGATATACGCAACAAGAGCAGGCTGTTGCTGCGATTGAAAAAGTGGTAACAGGCCATCGAAAACGCCCTTTAGTGTTAACCGCAGACCGTGGCCGTGGGAAAAGCAGTGCCCTTGGGATCGCGTGTGCGAATTTATTACAAACTAAGCCGTTGCGAGTTTTAGTGACAGCACCATCTATTAAAGCGGTAGAACCGGTTTTCTTACACGCAGAACGAATACTGCCAAGCGGCCAGCGTATCAGAAAAGACAGATTTGAAGCCGGGCAGGGGAGCATACAATTTATCGCGCCGGACGAATTACTCGCGTTGCTACCCGAATGTGACTTACTACTTGTCGACGAAGCCGCTGCAATTCCAGTTCCTATGCTGCAGCAGATGACGGCTCATTTCCATCGCCTTGTATTTTCTAGCACCATTCACGGTTACGAGGGTTGTGGACGCGGGTTTACGCTTAAGTTTGTTGACTGGCTGAGAAAGCAAAGAGCCGGAATGAAAACCTGTCATCTTAAACAACCAATCCGCTGGTGCGAAGGTGATATTCTCGAGTCCTGGCTATATCAAGCATTTGTATTGGATGCAGAACTGATGGCCCCTCCATCCGTGGTTGCGCAAGAATTCCTACTTAAAAAAATTGCAAAGCATGAATTGGTTTCTAATCCTAGTTTACTACGTGACTGTTTTGCTCTTTTGGTGAATGCGCACTATCAAACTTCTCCGAATGATTTGCTGCACTTACTTCAAGATGAATGTAGTTCTATTTATGTAGCAACGAGTGAAAAGAAAATAGTCGGCGTTATCATGACGGTTGAAGAGGGCAGTTTAGATGATTCGATTATTTCTGATATTCAACTCGGGAGGCGTCGTCCACCAGGTCATCTAGCCCCTGTTACTATTATCAATCAACTCGGCATGCCTGATGTGGGGCGGCTATCAACGCTTCGTATTATGCGTATCGCGGTGCATCCTGAGTTACAAAATAAAGGGCTCGGGAAGCGGATGCTTACTCAACTTGAGCAGTCTCTACCTTCTCATGTCAATTATCTTTCCACCAGCTTTGGTTTGACAGATGAGCTGTTGCGCTTTTGGAATAGTGTCGGTTATCAACCGATTCGACTTGGAACAATGCGCGATGCCGCAAGTGGTTGTTACTCTCTATTGATGGTCAGACAGTTGGCCAATAAACCGCAGAAATGGATTGATGAAGCTGAGCTACTTTTATGTGAGTTTATGTCGATGAGCGCCAATCTGGTGTACTCGAAGTTAGAGCCTAGTTTAAATCGAAGTTTACTCAGTGCGCCAAGAATGAAGATCGCTCTCCATCCTTGCCAACTTATGCTTATTCGCAATTACGCTCTAGGTGGTGGTAGTTACGAATCTGTGTTTGTATGGTTAAAACAGTGGCTATTGAAAAATGGCTTAGTATCAGTTTCCGATTTAATGATCTGCAAGTTATTCCTTAACCATGATTGGGAGAGCTGTGCGAAACAGTTCAATCTAACTGGACGTAAGCAAGTTGAACAAGAAATTCGGCGTGAAGTGCAGTTGCTTCTGAAACAATTTACACTGTAAAGCAGACCTTAATTAGATTTACACTGTAAATTAAAATAACGAAGAAGAGGGGGTTTACACTGTAAATCGCCTCTTTTTTTATTTGTCCTATTTGAGCTGGTTTAGATTATATTCACGATACTATTCACTGACTTGGCGGAATTGACATTTATCTCACTATTAGTGATATAAGCTTGATTATTAAGACTGCACAGTTTGTCGAGAAAATATTTTTAGTTAGACTGATGGTGTTGATGTTCAGCAAAGTGGTATCGCTATGTGGAAGCTGTGTCTTGAGTGGTCTGAGGACAAAACAAGGATAATCGCTCGTCTTGCACCAGATGTGGATTTGGAAAGTCAGTTTGATAGAAAAGAGTTACTTACACAACTTGCGTTAATGAATGCCGATTCGTTATTTGTTGAGGATGACTCGGTCAGCCGATTTATTGAATGCGTGAGAGTTCGAGACGCGCTAGCTTATAAAGGCGTAGTGGTCGCTCAGAAGAAAGACGCAGAGATTACTGTGGAGTTGTCCAATAACGATATGCTTGCAAGTATTATCGTAACCGGCGCTTATGGCGGACGCGGATTACGTGGAGCAGAAATTGTCAGGGCACTAGCACAAGCAAAGGTTACCAAGGGAATCAACAAACTCGCCTTAAAGAAAGTAATGCTGGTCAGTAGTCAACTTAGGCCTGGAGAAACGTTTACCCAACCTGTTGCTGTTGGTAAACCGCCAATCAAAGGTAAAGACTCTATTTTTACGCCTCTGGTAAAAGACATCACAAAACGTATTCTCAAGCCAAAACAGGGACAATCGAGTAGCGACAAAATAGACTTGAGAAATCTTGGCGAAACAATCTCTGTCAATGTTGGTGATGAAGTCATGCGCCGCACTCCTGCTACTAAAGGGATCCCCGGCTTCACTGTCCAAGGCCGACTTATACCTGCGCATGCGGGCAAAGATACCGCTCTCAAACCGGGCAAAGGTAGTGAAGTTTGTCCAAGTGATCCAAATCTTCTCATTGCTTCAATTTCAGGTACGCCACTAATAAAGAACAATACGATTGAAGTCGACAACGCACTGTGCCTCAACAATGTTGGCGTTAATACTGGCCACGTTAAATTTAAAGGAAACGTGATTATTGGTGGCAACATTGAATCTGGCATGATTGTTCAGGCGACAGGCTCGATTACGGTAGGTGGATTTATTGAGTCCGCTGATGTTCAAGCGCGCGATGACATTCTGGTCGGTAGAGGAATTATTGGTCATACCGTTAGTGATGGCCAACCTAGAAGTTGTCGTGTGAAAACCAAAGGTTCGATTCGGGCTAGTTACGCGCAGTATAGTGAACTATCTGCAGGTAAAGACATTGAGCTCGCAGTCCATAGCATGAATAACGAAATTACTTGCGGTAAGACCCTGACAGTTCTGGATGCGAGTGGTAAAAATGGCACATTGAGTGGTGGCCACGCTAAAGTCGCCAAAAATGTGTTGTGTTTGCAACTGGGCGTAGAAGGAGATACAGCAACCAGGGTAGAAGCGTTCACAGGCTATTCTTTGTATAAGGAGCATATTAGCAACTTAAAGGAACAGTATAAAAACGTACAAGCTGAAACGATGGATATCATCCGCAAAGAGTTAGAATTCAAAAAGCGTTCCAAAGCAGAACGTAATCAAGCAGAAGGTGTGGAAATAGAAACGTTAAAATCCCAAAATAACCGCCTAGTGGAAGAGTTAAAGCTGAAACTTGATCAGACCGAAATCGCCTTTGAACTTGCGCTAAAAGAAAATACGGTGTTAGCGAAAGAACACGTTTTTTCTCGGGTAACCGTTCAGTTTGGTAACGAGCAAGTGACAACCAAACGCACCCACGGCGGTTGCACATTTCGATTTAATCAATACGAAATCAATGTGTCGGCAAATCTCGAGCAAGAATCCATCATCGCTTAGACGGCCAATTTTTGTCTCTGAATCCTTTAGCGTATAGGAATCACAATCAGGCTTTATCGACGCTTGTACTCAACTGAGTCTTCAACCGTTAGGTAGGGTGCTTCTCTATCTACAAAAATAAGCCTCTTCAAATACGAGACTTGTTTGGCTCGACCTACATAACGGCGTTTTACACTGTAAATCACATATCTATGTCTCTCTTTTTCAAAGCATATATGAAATGCCTTTTTCTATCGTAAAACCTTAATTAACAGGCTCATACTGAAGCAGTGCAATAATCGCGGGTAGGTACTGCTCTATGGTTAAATCAGAGGACATGGCTGGTAATTCCAGAGTGACACACGGCAGTTCTCTTTCACTACACCAAGTGCCAAATGACCCGGGAGTTTCGTAATCCACGTCTTCGACCAATGGGAGATCGAATTGGCTACCGAGCCATTTTGCTAAGGCGGAAAATTTTGGGTCATCCACAAAGGCCAGCGGTTCATGGAATGAGACCACAAACGTTGGTCGTCTTTCTTCGATAAGATTGATCAGCGCGGCCACCTCAGGCTCAAGTTGATTTGCATTACCCGTTTTCACTTTTACATCGCGTACCGGAGTATGAGAACTCCAACGATACACAGTGCCATGCTCAGTCCAGTTTTGAGTTGGAAAGGCACGATTAAGATCAACTTGATTGGCGTTTGCTCTGGTACCGAGTTGGTTGCCATCAGGGTTCATCGATAACACCACATCATGATGTAAGCCGTTTACTGGCAAACTTCTTAGCGCGCATGATAAACCTGTTATAGAAGCTGTCTCATCTCCGTGTGTTCCCGCTAATATCAAACCACGTGATGTGCTTTCCACCTGAGCAGGGAAGTAAAGCAAAGGCGCACCTAAAACGGACTTTCCGTAGGTTTTGGGCTTAATTAAAAATGCAGCTCTTTCCGTTCTTGGAATTAGATTCACCATAATCTCCAACCAGATGAAGTAATATTAATTTTAATTACTTAGATAAACCGAACTGTTAAATTTCGTCAATGGTTGTATTGTTAATTGTGGTGTTGGCTTCAAAGACGAGTTAGGAGAACTAAAAACGATATGGATATTAAAAAATTCTCAAAGACATTGCTTATTTCCTCTCTTTTTACCCCTGTCGTAACGATTTCTGCGTTTGCAGATGTCATACCTGAAGATGTTCAACTTGCCGCTGAGCAAGTTTTAGTGCGAGCGAATGATGCTGAAGCGGCCACTCTCGATCCGGCAAAAGCCGAAGGGATGCCAGAAATGCATATATTGCGAGACTTATTTGAAGGGTTGGTGATTCAAGATCGTGATGGCAATATTGTTCCTGGTGTCGCCCAGTCGTGGGAAACGAAAGACAACCAAACGTTTGTCTTCCATTTACGCAAAGACGCAAAATGGTCCAACGGTGATCCAGTAACGGCAGACGACTTTGTGTATGCGTTAAGAAGGGCGGTTGATCCTCAATTGGCGTCACCAAATGTTTGGTATCTTGAAATGACAAGCATCAAGAACATTGTGGATGTCGCTGAAGGTAAACTGCCAGTTGAAGAGTTAGGTGTTAAGGCTCTAGATAAATACACACTTCGTTTCGAGCTAGAAAGTAAAGTCCCGTACTTTGTGGCAATGACAGGCCACACATCAATGATGCCTGTTCATAAATCGACAGTGGAGCAGGGTGGGAAACCATGGAGCGATCCGAAACAGTTTGTCGGTAATGGCGCATTTGTCCTCGATAAATGGGTAGTCAATGAACGCATTGAACTGAAGAAAAACCCTAATTATTGGGATGCAGACAATACGCACCTCACCAACGTAACTTACATCCCGTTTGAGAATCAAAATGCCTCGATTAATCGCTATGTGGTTGGCGAAGTAGACATCACTTCTGATGTACCAACACATATGGCACAGAAGCTGGAACAAGAATATCAGGATGCGTATACAGTGGTGCCATTATTGTGTACGTATTATTACGCGTTCAATACAACCCGTCCGCCGTTTGATGATGTAAGAGTTCGTCAGGCTGTGTCTTATTCAATCATGCGCGACGTCATTACCAATGGCGTTACCCAGGTTGGTAACTTACCCGCATACACGTTTGCTCACCAATATACGGCTGGTTTTGATGCGACTCAACCGGACTACAGCAACTGGACACAGCAACAGCGTGATGAAAAGGCTCGTCAGTTATTAGAAGAGGCGGGTTATGGAAAAGATAAGCCGCTCGATTTTAAACTTCTTTACAATACCAGTGAGTCGAATAAAGCCATTGCTGTGGCTATTGCCTCTATGCTCAGTGAAAACTTAGACGCGAAGGTAGAGTTGGAAAACCAAGAATGGAAATCTTATTTAGTGGCGCGTAAGCAAGGTAATTTTGATGTAATGCGAGCCTCATGGTGTGGAGATTACAATGAAGCATCGACATTCTTGAGTTTGTTAAGATCGGATTCCTCAGGGAACTTTGCGCGTTACCAAAGCCCTGAATACGACCAGGCGATGGACAACGCACTCGCGACCACAGACGATAAAAAACGTCAGGCGTACTACGATGAAGCCGAAAAACTGATTGCGGCAGATGTTCCTATCGCCCCAATTTACTATTACATGCAGGCGAGATTAGTGCGTCCTAACGTTGGTGGCTTTGCTAAAAACAACGTAGAAGGCCGAATTTACTCTAAAGACCTGTACATTAAGAAGTAAAAATAAAGCCCCGTAGAGCGAACTCTCGGGGCTTTAATTTTTATCACACTATTTTTGTCGCAGAATGACTATCTGCTTCCCACGTCTAAAACCAACTTACTCGAGCTCCGGGTTACTTTCTTCGGGTGTAAATTCGGGACTTGGTTTTAGTTGCGACAGGCTTGTTTTTGGCCAGTTTCAACACCGCTTTCTGTAATATTTGGTTATTTGGATAAGTGATAAGGTTGCCGTTTTCGTGCTTGATCAACACATGAAACATGCTGATCTCTTGAATCTCACCGCTGATGTCTTCATCTTTATCGACGACTTTGATCCGATCCCCGACGCGATATGGAAATACGAAGAAGATCAAAAAGCTTGCGGTGATATTACTCAGTATCGACCATTGGGCAATAAACGCGACTCCCAGGACTGCAAATATGGAGGATAGGAACAGCGATACATCACCGTATCCGATGCCAGTGACAATCGCAAAAGTGGATGCGGTCAGAAACAACAGTGCCACGTTAAAGCAACGCTGAATAAAGCTTAAGCGTGCCTTCTTTACCCCTTTCGATGAGGCTAGGTTTATGATGGCTCGGTTGGCAACTCTTTTCAGGATCCGATAAGTGATCAAGACAATGATGCCCATTAACACTTTATATCCAAGAGAGCCTTCGTTGAAATACTGGTTCACTTGATCTAATTGGATCCAATCATTCATTTCTTCAACTCGCCTTTCTTCAACTCGATGGTACTAACAAACGGCTGTTATAGCTGATTTTTTACTGTAAGTAATCACAATTTTTTATCTTAGCTGGTCAACTTTGTCTCGTACTTGAATATGACTTGATTTATCTCGCATATCTCAAATTGATGTGCCTATTGAGCACACTGAGAACCGGAATTCGCGCTTTTCTACTGCTAATCTAATAAGGTCAACAGACCCTAGTTATGACAGCAAGTTATCTCACTTGATTAACGAAGCGAGGGTGCTTAGATCTGCGAGGTGGAATAAGATGAGGCATATGGAAGAAGATGAAAAAGCGATTATGATGTTGGCTGTTATTGTTGGTTTCGTGCTTATCTGGGTATTCTTGGAAGAGGTGAACTATTTCGGGTTCAGATAGAGCGAGCCCCGTAAACAGTCGGTGTTTAAGGGGCGATATTGGCACGTTAACTTACTGCACGCACTTTACCTTGTTTCAAATCGCTCAGTACCTGAGCTTTTGGACCATCCGCAATAATGCTGCCTTTTTCTAAAACGATAACCCTATCAACGATATCAAGCATTGCGGTCTTGTGAGTGATAAAAATCAACGTCTCATTCTCTTTCAACTGGGCTAACTGATGCTTTATGTGCATTTCAGAGCGGTTGTCCATGGCGCTGGTCGGTTCATCCATCAGTAGGACCGGAGGATGCCCTAACAGAGCTCTGGCGATGGTAACGGCCTGACGTTGCCCACCTGATAGCATTGCACCACCTTCACCTACCTGACGCTCCAGACCGGCCGGATCCGACTGAGTAAATGCCGTCACTCCAGCACGATTAGCGGCATCCATAACATCACGGTCATCGGTGAGAGGGCGTCCGAGCGTAATGTTATCGCGTATCGAACCAAAGAATAGAGTTGGATCTTGTGGTACGCAGCCGATGTTGCGCCTTATATCGACGTGATGAAGCTGAGCAATATCGGTGTCATCAATGCGCACATGTCCCTCTGTAGGCTGATATAGCCCCATGATAAGACGTTCTAATGTTGTTTTTCCTGAGCCTATACGCCCGATAATCGCGACTTTCTCACCAGGGTTGATGGTCAGGCTCAAATCACGAATCGATGCGACAGGCGAGTTAGGGTAGTAGAAGGTGACACGTTCAAGTTCAATTTTACCCTGAACAATAGGGCGGTGAATGTAACGCTTTCCTTCTTCTTGCTCATCCGGCATCTCCATGACCTGATTAATGATGGTCATTGAAGACTTCGCTTGATTGTAGCGTGTTGATAGCAAAGAAAGCTGAATCATCGGGCTGATGGCGCGTCCACTCAGCATCGTCGCTGCGATTAAGCCCCCCATGGTTAACTCTCCTTCTGCAATCAGGTAAACGCCGAGAATGACCATACCGACATTACTACTTTGCTGCACAAAGCTTGCTGAGTTTTGAATACTGTCCGTGATACGGCGGCTTTTAATATTCCAGTTTGCCATGTGTGCTACGGCTTCTTCCCAACGATATTGGAATTGGCTTTGCGCACTGAGCATTTTGACGGTTTCGATACCGGAGAGGCTTTCAATTAAGTTGGCGTATTTTTGCGAAGCGAGTCGCGACCCTTCTTCTATCGAACGTCTCAACGGCTTTTGAATTATCAGCGAGTGAATAACCAAAATAATGACACCGACCAACGGGACGAATACGAGGTTACCTGTCATTAACCAAATGATGACTAAGAACAGAATTGCGAAGGGTAAGTCGATTAGGGCGCTGACGGTTGCTGATGTGAAGAATTCACGAATAGATTCAAATTCCTGTAGATGGCGAGCAAAAGCGCCAACCGAAGGAGGTTTGGATTCCATTCGAATCCCCATCACTTTGCTAAACAGTTTGGAGGAAATCAGAATGTCAGATTTTTTACCCGCGACATCGATGAAGTAGTTACGTAATGT
Organism: Vibrio sp. dhg; assembly: GCF_003443775.1. NCBI lineage: Bacteria > Pseudomonadati > Pseudomonadota > Gammaproteobacteria > Vibrionales > Vibrionaceae > Vibrio > Vibrio sp. dhg. The sequence continues at coordinate 1,195,865 of NZ_CP028944.1, forward strand.
CTTGAGAATAAAATCAAATAAGAAGACAACAAATACACCACTTGCCAGTACCCATAGGGTTTCAAAGGCAAGGTTAGGGATCACTTTGTCATACACCAAGCGCGTAAACATTGGTGCAGCGATGGCAAAAATATTGATCAGTAGCGAGGCAATAAATACATCACGGTAAATGCGTTTTGATTGCCATAAAGTCGACCAAAACCAGTGTCCTTGATTGGTTTTGAGTACCTCTGGCGAGCGTTCATCAAAACGGAACTGTTTTTTGACCAGGAAGTAGCGCCCGGCGTATTGTTGAAGTAAGTCTGGTAATGAAATGGAGATAGGCACCATTCCACTTTCTAAGGTGGTGATTTCCGCTTCTTGTGTCTCTGGGTTAAGACTATTTAAAACACAAGAATCACCACCTTTCAGAACTAATATTGCTGGCAGTATCAAGCTGGAGATATTCTCCAGCTCTCCACGGTTTTCTTTGGCGACCAACCCGGCTCTCTCTGCTGCTCTGGGAAGCAAAAACGGAGTCAGCCTGCCTTCTGAGAGCGGCAATCCGTTAACAAGTGCTTCCGGCGAGTTAGCTAATCCATAGTAACGGCTAACGTAGATCAGCGAATTCAGCAAAGGGTCTTTCATCGTGGTTGAACCTTCTATTCTTTGTCGACAATAAATCCTTGGAATACTTCAACAAAATGTTCAGCAAGGAAATCCAACTGGATTTGAGTCTCGATACGCGACGCAATGGTCGTGATGCCTAAGTTGTGCGCGGTACGAGAGATCGAAGTCAGCGTAAATTTCTGTTTTTCATCGTGCAGATTATGCGTAAACAAGTAATCGAGTTTCACGTAATTTGGACGGAACTCCTGAATGTACTCCAGCGACTGGAAATTTCGACCGTAATTATCCACACCGAATATTGCCCCCGCCTGACGAATAGCATTACACAACAGGGCGGTATGGTGAGGATTCTCAATAAAGCACTCTTCTGGAATCTCAAAGTGTAGCTTAGGCGCGACTTCAGGGTGTTTTTCCAGCATGCTCGTTGTCCAGCGAATAAACGAAGGCTGAGATAAACTGCTTTGCGCAATGTTGATCGCGACAGGATCGGTGATGTCTCCACGCTCTAGCATGTTGATCATTGACTCGATCACGTACTGATCGAAAATGTTGGTCGCTTCTAGCTGCTCAAGCGCGAATAAGTATTGGTTCGCACGGAACGTTTCGCCATCTTTTTCAATACTTGAAAAGACTTCACTGTGGAAAACTTTACCCCAGGTATTTTTAGCAGCCTGAAAACGGAATTGGATCCAGTCACTGTGAATCGCTTCTTCAACCAAAGCTTTCCACTGCTGTTTACCCATCAGGTTAGATGGGGAATCGCTGCCGATAAATCCGTAAGGCTTATCTGGCTGAGCTTTTGCCTTGGACAGGGCATTATCGACCATTGATAGAATTTCAGAGTGGGTTTTATGCTCTTTACTATGGGCAACACCAAGTGCTGCTTTCGGTTTAGCAAGGCCCGTTGGGTCGGTGTTTAACCCATTCACACAGTTAACGATGCTGTCGGCCATAAGACGAAGTTCACTTTCATCCATATGAGGGAAGAGAAGACCGAATTCGTCACTCGATAGGCGAGCAATCGTCGCTCCCGAAACATCGATGGTATTTTTCAGGCGTTGAGAAAGCTCTTTTACGTGCGCATCAGCGCGTTGGTAATCTTTCGTCTCGTAAATATCGCCAATATATTCGGCATGGAGTAGCGCGATACCACCTTGTGTTTCTTCTGCTAGCCATTGATCGACTTGATTCATATAAAACGAGCGATTACCCAGCTTGGATATTGGATCGAGGTAAGCCTGAGCGCGTAAACGCTGTGCTTCTTTCGCCTGTTCTTTAAAAGACAGCTCAATTTGAGCCGACATGGTGTTAATACCATCAACGACAGCAATCAGGTCTTTGGTTTTAGGACGGGTAAGCGGTTCTCCAAACTGATTATTCGCGATGTCATGCATTTTCTGTACGATTGCCGCCAACGGTCTGAGTGAACGTCGTAAAATGTAGGAGATAGCAATCAAGCCTACCAGAAAGAGAAGGCTGAACGCAGATAACAGACCAATGAATCCTTTCCATAGCTGTTCATAGGCAGCGCCGGGGTGGCTGATAATCTCAACTTCGGCAAGCTGCATCCAACCGCTGGTCACCACACGTTTATCATGAATCGCTTTAAAGAGATTTAAGTTGATAAACCATTGTGGCACTGAGCTTGGTTTGATTGGGTAAGAACGTACGATCTGGTAATCTGAGTCAAGCGATGTCAGACGAACAACGGAATAGGTGCTGCCATCAAACAGCGCATTAATGACCGACTCAACGGCAACCTTATCTTTGTCTTTTAGGTAAGGAGCTAATGCCAAACCGACAGTATTGATGGTGTTGTTGACCTCTGAACGCTGCTGTTGCTCCAGACTGGTTCGAGTAGTATTGAATTCGATTACGAGTACTGATGCCATCAAGAGCACAAAGACCGTAACCATTCCCACTACTAGCTTCTTATATAGGGTCATGTTTTTCACTCGTCATATTTAATTTTAGGTTTTTTTAACTGCAACTTACGTTCGCGCGAGCGTAAGTCATTCCAAAGGCTCAAACGTGAGGCTTTCCCTGCCAGTTCTCCGTTTCCAGCAGAAGATTTTATTAACCACAGGTTTGTACCATTAAAGCTGTAAATCGGTAGCAAGTCGCGGCGCTTAGAGGCTCTGACAATTTCTGCATTTAGGTTGTCGAGAATAAGCGGCTCTGCACTGGCCGTCGGGTAATAGGCCAACACCATATGAAACTGATTTAGTTCTATGGCTTTAACGTACACCAAACGCATCTTAGAGTCAGGCACACCCAGTTCAAGTAATGAGAAATACTTCGCAATGGTAAAATCTTCACAGTCTCCAGCATTACTTCCTAAGAACTCGAGGGGCGTTGCCCAGTAATCCGACGTACCCCAAAGCTTTTTGTCATCAACGAAATACAATTGATTAAAAAAGCGGTTAACACCTGCGAGTTTCTCTCGGGTATCCACATGGCTTAGTTCAGTCAGTGTGTTTCTCCACGTACTGACACGCACTCCGGCTCGTTGGCCGTACACTGCCGTGACTCTATCGACCCATTGTTGCTCTTCTTTGTTTAACGCACCTGTTTGGAGCGAAAGACAACTTAAGCTAAATAGTAATGTGACTTTACGTGTAAAAATGGGTTGCATATTAGATTTACGTCACAAGTGTACTCTTATAATGAGTTCGTCTGTGAGAAATAATTACTTTTTATTTAACAACTTACAAACTCATCGTTGCAAATTCAGTATGAAGTCAGAGTGCCACGTGTCGTCTACTCCTTTAACGCATTGGTTTTGGCTTTCAAAATAGGCTCAAGCAAATATTCCAGAACGGTTCTCTTGCCGGTAATGATATCGACGGATGCGGTCATGCCGGGAATAATCGGTAAATCGGCACCCTGACCAAAGTTAGTTTTGTCTGTGCGTACCCGGACAATATAAAAGCTGTTGCCTTCGTCATCCTGGGTGGTATCCGCGCTGATATGCTCGAGCTCGCCTTCCAAACCACCGTACTTGGTAAAGTCATAAGCGGTAAATTTTACAATGGCATGCAGGTCTGGGCGCAGAAATGCGATGTCTTTCGGGGCGATTTTGGCTTCAACCAAAAGGGTATCTTCAGTTGGAACAATCTCGACGATATCCATTCCTGGCTGAATAACACCGCCAACGGTATTAACGTAAAGGGTTTTTATTTTGCCAGTCACTGGCGAGTTGACGACGGTGCGATTGACTCGGTCTTCCAAGCCAACGGCTGATTCAACTAACTCTGAAAGTTGGTCTTGTGCATTATTGAGTTTTTCTTGTTGTTCAGAACGGAACTGTAATGCGACATCAATACGCTTGAGCATGGCTTCTCTCAACGCGGACTTGAGCACCGGAATTTTCAGTTCGCTAGACGTCATTTCACGGCGAGTATCATTAACCTGACGCTGTAGTTTAAGTAGTTCAATACGCGGTACCACGCCTTCGTCTGCTAAAGGTTTGGTGATATCCAGTTCTTTACGCACATATTGATAGCTTTGACGTAAGTTTCTCACGCGGGCTTCTATCTCGACGAGATCTTGCTGCTTTTGCTGGACTTGTTGATCGATAACGGAAAGTTGGTTGCGCAGGTTATCTAAATTTTCACGGTATTCCGCTTTTTGACGCTGTGCCAATTGTGGTTGTTTTTCTTCTAATAGGGGGGGAAAGGTGAGTTTGCCATAATCCAGCACGACACTCTGTTTCCAGTTGTCTGTATCGAAATCTCGATTGACTTCCACACTGCTGATCGAGGCTGAAAGCTGAAGAACGGAAGCCGTTAAGTTCGCAACCTGCTGCTCTCGTTCACGAAAGTCAGAGCGAAATCGGGTGTCGTCAATTAACAGGAGTTGTTGACCTTTTTCGACCAGCTGACCTTCTTTCACCAAAATTTCTTTGACCAAGCCGCCCTCTAGGTTTTGGACGACCTGAATTTGAGAAGAAGGAATGACCTTGCCCTGGCCAACGGTCACTTTATCTATTTTTGCCCAAGAGGCCCATCCAATAGCGGCAATGAAAAAAAACATCATCACCCAAAGCATCAGGCGTGCGCTACTGGGGGTATTAAGAAGCAAAGCTGCGGTTTTATCGTCGACAAAATCCAGTTCATCAGTGCTGAGTTTGCTGTAGTTGTTTTGGCCCATCACATTCCCTGATCACAATGGCTCATTATATTTTTGATCTAATTACTGTTCAGTCTTATGCGTTTGTTCTCGTTTTGCTTCGACTGAATCAATGTGTAGGGATTGCCTCCCCCCGTTAATCACCCAACGTTATACCGTTCTCCGTGTGGCACGGGCGCTGCTTCCGCCTTTACAGTGCCTTGAACTTCGTTTTGTCCAACTGATGTTTTTTTAGTTTGTCGTACAAGGTCTTGCGTGATACCTGTAATTCTAGTTGAACCTCTTTAAGTCTGCCTCTGTGCCGCTGTAAAGCATCAATTAATAGACAATATTCAAAGTGTTCTGTGCGTTGGGTCATACTCTGAATTTCGATGCTTTTGTCGCTATTCCAATCTTCGATACGAAAGGTATCAGGCTTGAGTGCACGCAATTCTGCAAATCGACGCAATTGTTTGATGTTTTCAGGCCATGACAATTCCGTAATGTATTTGACTTCATCAAGGCTGATGTGTGGTGGTTGCAGTTGATAACGGCTGGCAGCATGGCGTACGAAGTGTTTGTACAGCGGGCCGATATCTTCTTTTCGCTCATCCAAGGTGGGTAAGTGAATCAGCGTTGCTATGTTTTTGATGTCTTTTTCTACGTGTGTCGCAGCACCAAAGACACGTTCGAGTTTCGGATGGTTAAATAGGCTCTGCCACTGATCCAAAGAGAGGTTTTCTGCATTGTATAGATATAAGCTGCAATGGCTTTTCCCTTCGGTTAAACGTTGAATGGTTTTATCTAACGAATCGATAGAAAGCTCTGGTAGATCTTCTCCGGAGACGGCGATTAATTCACTGTCGGCGGTAGCGTGTATATCATGAGCAAACTGTGTGGCAAGCCTGCGACCTGTGCCGTCTTCACCAATGAATATCAAAGGTTGGCTCGTCGGTATGCTAATCAGTAACCGGCGAATATTTACCATGGCTTTACTGTGTCCGATCATTTTAGGACCGACATGCGTTTGCATGTCGAGCTCTTTTTTCAGCCAGATGTTTTCTTGCAATAGATTGAGTTTATCGTCGGCATTATTGAGCGATTTCATTAACTGATCAGTTGAAAAAGGTTTTTCCAGAAAGTCGTACGCGCCACTTTTCATGGCTTCAACTGCAGTTTTGACATCTCCGTGACCGGTTAACACGATAAACTGAAAGTGTTTGTTTTTGCTCAGCAAGGTTCGCATGAACTCCAGACCATCCATCACTGGCATGTGAATGTCGGTAATGATGACGGCAGGGGAGTTTGGATCGATCACGCGTAACGCTTCGACGGCATTTGGCAGACAAGTGACGTCTATACCTTCGATAAGTAGGGCCTGAGAAACCGCATCTCGAATATGAGGTTCATCGTCTACGAAGAAAACAGGGTTATGCATGATCGTTTTCCATTAATTGAGTGGTTGTGTATGGCTTGGTCATCGGAATGTTGACCACAAAGGTCATGCCGCCGCGCTGCTCTGTTGTAGCGCTGTTATGATTAAAGGCGCTGAGCGAACCCTGATAGCTTTCTAAAATACGTTTAGAAATGGTCAAACCGAGTCCTAACCCCTCAGGTTTGGTGGTAAAAAATGGGTCGAAGACTTTCGCTAATGCCTCGTCGGACATACCAGGACCATTATCAGAAATCAGAATGTCACAGCTCGAGTCATCGCATTGAACGGCAATCGAAATTTGCGGATCGATACAATAGCCATCCATTGCCTGCGCTGCGTTGTGAAAGATATTGATCAAGACTTGCTCCAATTCAACACTGTGAATGGCTAAACGCAAACTGCTATCTATCTCGGGTACTTTCAGCGTGACGCCCTGTTTAATCAGTTTGTTACTTAAGATGCTGGTGGCGTTGTGTACAGCATCATGCAGTATCGACACTTCACTGAAAGAGTTTTGATCGGTTTTGCGGGTAAAGACTTTCAGGCGAGCAATGACTTCGGCAATGGTGTCATTCAACGTCAGCATCTTCTCCAAGTTGTCTGAGACCATCGGATAGCGTTCCATTGCCAGCAGACGTTGGGAGTTCTCAGTGTAAGTTCTCAATGCGGCTAAAGGCTGGTTTATTTCATGATTAATGCTGGCAGAAAGCTCTCCCAATAACGCCAGTTTCGCCGCTTGAGTCAACTCCTGCTGTGTTTGTTTAAGCTCTTGCTGGCTCTGTTCATATTGGCGGATAGTTTGTTGCAGTTTTTGATTCGCTTCGCTTAACACAACCGTTCGTTGAACGACTTTTTCTTCCAAACTGACATTGAGATTGGCCAGATGGGCTTTGTTGACCAGCATTTGAAACCAGGCAAGAGCAATCAAAGCGATGAGAGCGTAAAGGATCAGATAAACGGCATCCGCCTGTAGAACAGCAGCAAGAACGGTATCTTGATTTATCAGTGCGATAACTCGAAAACCTTTGTCTAACAGCTCTGTCGCATAAGCGAGATAATTTGGCGACAACAAAAGCTGGTTGCCTGAGAAGTTGTCGGCATTGCTTTGCGCAGTAAGTGAACCGTTGTATTCCGGCAGGGTATCACCATACTGTCGGGTTTGAGTCAGCGCATCAATCGCTTCTGGGGTCAAAGGGTACAGTGCTTTGTAGCGCCACTCGGGCAAGTTACTCATGAAGACAACATTATGTTTATCTGCAATCAAAACATCGGTGCCGTTTTGAGCGAGTCGCTTTTCCAACTGTTCCAGGTTCACTTTAACGGTAATTACGCCAGCGACGTGGTCATCGACCCAAAGTGGTGACGAGAAAAAGTAACCGCGTTTATTCGAGCGAACGCCCAAACCGACATATTGAGCCGTTTGTCCGCGTCGCGCATTTTGAAAGTAGGGGCGATAACTGAAACTGGAACCGACAAACGAATCCGATTGCTGATAGTTGCTTGATGCAATGACCAACCCCGTGCTGTCGTGCACATAAATCGTATCCGCTAAGCTTTGTTTTAACCAGTTTTCCAGTAAGACATTAAGCTCATCAGACGCAGTGCCTTGCTGTACCGCTTTGAGCAACCTTGGATCGTGGCTCAACAGATTAGGAATTTGCTCAAATTTAGCCAGCTCGTAGTCGACTTCTTGCGATACCAGAGAGGCTTGGTTTTCTAGTTTATGCTGCCATTGATCATGTTGATACTGAGTTGCGTAATGATGAGTAAGAGCAAGCCCTGTGAGACCAACTGCAAACAGGAGTAATAAAAAGTGGCGAAGTGCTTTGGGATTGAGTAAGTTCACGTTTAGCTCACCAGTTATAACGCTATCCCTAATTGGGGCGGCGAGAGTTTTTGGGTTCAGACGCGGGATTAATGAATCAATCATAATTGATTCTGATAGTCTCGATATATTCCCTGCATCTTAAAGTTATTAAGGTAAATAAGTCACTTGAGGCCTAGTTTATCAGAAGGTATCTGATGATGCTGTGAGGCGCAGCGATTACGAGACATAACCATTGATGTCCTTGTATTTCCTTATTATCGAGAGCACAATCGACAAAAAATAGTGAAGGAGTAAAGATGGAACTTGCTGATATTCGTCGTGAATACACGAAAGGTGGTCTGCGTCGTAAAGATTTGGCGGCGGATCCTATTGATCAATTTAACCTGTGGCTGCAGCAAGCGGTTGAAGCGGGGTTAACTGATCCTACCGCAATGACGGTGGCAACGGTTGATGAGAATGGCATGCCGTTTCAGCGTATTGTGCTGCTGAAAAATGTCGATCAAAATGGCTTTGTGTTTTACACCAACCTGGGTAGCCGTAAGGCTCAACAACTTGAGCATAACAGCAACATCAGTCTGCATTTTCCTTGGCACCCTCTTGAACGACAAGTTCACATCACTGGCGTTGCCGAAAAGCTCACCGCGATGGAAAACATGAAATACTTCACGTCTCGCCCTAAAGAAAGTCAACTTGCTGCCATTGCCAGTAAGCAGAGCAGTCGTATTTCGGCTCGTGGCGTACTCGAAGGTAAATTCCTAGAACTAAAACAAAAGTTTGCCAAAGGCGAAATTCCAGTGCCGTCATTTTGGGGTGGATTCCGAGTGAAACCGCAAAGCATTGAGTTTTGGCAAGGTGGGGAGCATCGACTGCATGACCGTTTCTTGTTTTCGCAGCATGACGGTAAATGGGACATCGATCGCTTAGCGCCATAGTCCACGACATCAGGCTATTTGACTGAAAGACACCGCCACCTCGGCGGTGTTTTGCTATCTGCTACTTTTATCTGTCACCATTGAGAACAACAGAAAGCTGATGCTTCAGTAAGGTCTTCGGTACCACAGAGCCGTATCCAGCTTCCATCGCTTTATCAATCAACTCATTTTTGCTGTTCGCATCAAATTTGTTGCGCAGGCGAGCGACGTGACCTTCAACCGTTTTGGTCGAAATCCCCATTACTTGGGAAATGAACTGCGGCTTCTTGCCGTAAAGTAACAAGAAAAGCGTTTCTTGCTCACGCTTGGTGAGTGTCACGGCCTTGGAGTCTAGATTCGAGAAACGGAATATGGATTGCTGATTAGGATCGGTTTCGACCGCTCGGCAAACCCAATAGCCAACTTCGATAACTGCCGTGTCGGTCAGTTCTCTTCCATAAAAGATGGTACCCAGGGTATTTCCCTGTTCATCTCGCCAAGGCGTTTTAGTAAAAATGTGGGCGCGCCAGTGTCCGTCTGGGTAGGGATGAATATCAAGAATTTTCAGCGACTCACCAGTCTCCATAACGTATTTATCCTGACGTTGAAACTCTTCTGCACACTCAGTGGTTGGGCTTAGCATGTCGAAGTCAGTCTTACCAATACAATGTTCGGGGCTGGTATGGCCTATTAGCTCGGCATACTCCTGATTAACGTAACGGAACACGGAATCTTTATCTTTGCACCCCCAACAACCGGGAAGTTGTCGAAGGAGTGACTGTTCTATGCTATTGACTGGGATATTCACAACAGGACTCACTACTCTCTGACTGAGTAAATACAGGTTAATAAGCTCGCGTCTCGTTTTTTCCGATTTACATAAAGAGTGTCCCTTGATCATGCTTTCGTCGTTTCGCTAAAACTGGTTGGCGCTGGGACGGGCGTGATTAAGATTTCTCAAAATGATAGTTAACGCGAGGATACAGTTAGGTGGTCAATATGATATCAGCTTATGCTATTGTTTTCATTCATATAAAAAAAGCCAGCCTGAAGACGGGCTGGCAACACAAGATATTAATCTTATTGACTTGTAGAAGAGGTTCTAATTTACGTAGCGAGGGCCTGCTAGGTAAATTAGAGGTATCAACGAGATACCTAGATCTTAAGGGGGATGTTCCCTAAAGTTCTCGGTCTAATGTATTGAATCGGTAGAATATAAGTAAGGGGGGAATTCCCTCTATGAGCAATGATTTAAGAGAATCTTCATCACTGATTATTCGCTCAGTAGATTGAGTCTACGTAAGCGTCCGATTGCAATTGAGGATCTTTACTAATAATGGTGGTTACATTCAACAGTGCTCGCTATCTATCCGTTTTTACTATCAAAATTGGTTTGTCGTTAACCGTAGTTTGAACCAACATGATCATCGTTCCGGAACGATGATCATGTAATTCATGTTGATCATCGTGTTTTGATCTTGTCCGATTAATGTGTGGAAGATTTGCAAGCTTCCCTAGAAGGTATATCATGCGTGATTGTAAGCCTCACGCTTAAGATGACTGTGTGAAATGACTGATTCAGAGAACCCGAAAGCCCCGCTATATAAAGATATTATGCTGCCTCGCCCTGCAGAACTGATCACGCTTCCATCTTATATGGAATGCCATGATCATTCTTATACTCAGATTGTCATTGGGTTGAAAGGACAAGCTGAATTTGAAGTGCGCGGGAAGGGAAATCTCGTCGGGCCGGGTCAGGGATGCGTGGTAACCGCTTGCTCTGATCATGCTTTCGGAGGGGTGATAAATCAGTCAGATATTTTGGTACTCAATATGCCAAAACCGACCAATGACGATCCGGAAATGTTGGATAAACTCAACAATTTGGAGCGTTCGCATCTGTACTTCAAGCTAGATAGTCAAATTCAGAAGCTGATACAGATGCTGGTTCAGGAGATGCGCAGTCACCCAGAAGATCTGTTATTGAGCCGTGCTTGTAACGATACGGTCATCGCACTGATGCAGCGCCATATCTCCGCTTTTGAAACCAGCCGCAAAGAGTCCCGTTTTGATCTGGAAGCGATCGACCGCTACATCGAGCAGCATTTAAGCCATAAGATCAGTGTTGCTCAACTCGCTGGTCGAGTGTTTTTAGGTGAAAGTCAGTTCCACTGCTTATTCAAAGAGCAAATGGGAATTACACCGCATCAGTATGTTTTGGGTAAACGCATTGATATGGCGCGAGAGTTAATCAATCAAGGACAGCTATCGCTGGGGCAAATTGCAGAGTTCACAGGTTTCTCTAACCAAAGTACGTTCACCCATACTTTCACTCGTCTTCAGGGATTATCGCCTTCACAATATAAGAAACAGATTGGATAAATTCCAAAGATTTTTACTCAAGACCATGCTTTTAGCATGGTTTTTTGTTTTTTATTAGTGTGATTTAGATCTCTTTTCTCTTCATTTTTCATCAAGTTGTACGTTAAAGCAGCATTCTGTCCTGAGTTATTCCGCTAGGACCGCGGGCTTACGAACAATATTATTGATATCGTTGGTTTTTTGTTGTTAATAAGCCAGAAAAATTAAAATTTCCGATACAAAATATTACCTATTTGAGCGTGATTGTGTGGATGTTTTGTTATAAAAGCGAGTTTTTAGCAAAAATACCGTAGTTTTTGACAAGTATTCTTGTCGGCCTCAAAATACACTGCCAGCCATTGATGATCCTCGAAGCGGTTTTCGAGGAGTGAGATTGAGGAACACACATGTTTACAGCTACAAACGTGTTGACACCGGAGTTTATCGAGCAGCCGCTTGATAAGTTGTGGTCACTGATCTCGCCATTGTATATGGTGGACGAGTCTCAATGGCTAGAGCAATTATTGCCGCTAGCGACGCCGACAGAGGAAGAAAAATCGGCGATCACTATCCAAACGACCAAACTTATCGAAGCCATTCGTGCCGATAAGAAGTCAATCCAGATGATTGATGCCCTGCTGCTGGAATACAGCTTAGATACACAAGAAGGTATCTTGTTGATGTGTCTTGCAGAAGCATTAATGCGTATCCCTGATTCTGCAACTGCTGATGCGTTGATCAAAGACAAGCTAAGTGTTGCGGACTGGAAATCTCACCTGAAAAATTCAGACTCTGTTTTCGTTAACGCGTCAACATGGGGTCTTATGCTGACGGGTAAAGTGGTTGGTCTTGGTGAAAAAGGCAGCCAGAGCCCAAGTCAGGCTGTAAACCGTCTGGTGAACAAATTCTCTGAACCTGTGATTCGTAAAGCCATGTATCAGGCGATGAAGATCATGGGTCATCAGTTTGTTCGTGGCCGCACAATCGAAGAAGCGCAAAAAAATGGTCGCCCGATGCGCGACAAAGGTTTCACTTACTCATTTGATATGTTGGGTGAAGCGGCGCTGACCACGGCTGACGCGAATAAATACTTCAAAGATTACTTAATGGCTATCGAAGCGGTTGGTCGAGAGACTTACGGCAGCGATACCAGCCCAGCACCATCTATTTCTATTAAGCTTTCTGCATTGCACCCACGCTATGAAGTTGCAAATGAAGAGCGTGTCATGACCGAGTTGTACGACTCGTTAATGCAGTTGCTAAAACGTGCGATTGAAGTGGATGTAGCGATTACGATTGATGCAGAAGAAGCCGATCGTCTTGAGCTTTCTTTAAAACTATTTGAGAAAGTCTACCGCAGCGACCTAGTGAAAGGCTGGGGCAAGTTTGGCCTGGTAATTCAGGCGTACTCGAAGCGTGCTCTACCTGTATTGGTATGGATAAATGCGCTAGCGAAAGAGCAGGGCGATCTTATCCCACTACGTTTGGTTAAAGGCGCTTACTGGGACAGCGAAATTAAATGGTCTCAGCAAGCTGGCTACGACAACTACCCAGTTTACACTCGCAAAGAAGCGACAGACGTTGCCTATCTAGCTTGTGCTCGATTCCTATTGAGTGACGGCGTACGTGGCAATATCTTCCCGCAGTTTGCGAGTCACAACGCACACACTGTGACGGCAATTGCAGTCATGGCGCAGCACAAAGATTATGAGTTCCAGCGCCTGCACGGCATGGGTGACTCACTTTACAACCATGTGATGGCTAAATACGGCCAGCCAGTGCGTATCTACGCGCCAGTTGGTAGCCATGCTGACCTGCTTCCTTATCTGGTTCGCCGTCTATTAGAAAACGGTGCAAACAGCTCGTTTGTACACCGTTTGGTAGACGCTCGTTGCCCTATCTACGAGTTAACGCATCACCCTGTGGATGTGCTGACTGGTTTTGATACGTTGAACAACGACAAGATTCCATTGCCATCGGGTATTTTCCCAGAGCGCAAGAACTCTTATGGCGTAAACGTTGATATCGAAAGTGAAGCTAAACCATTTGAGACCCAAGTTGAAAGCTTCCTGAACAACACATGGACAGCTGGTCCTGTGATCAATGGTGAGTCTTTCGCTGAAAGCATGATCAAGGATAACGCTGCAGAGATCGTTACTGCGCCATACGATCGTCGTATCGAAGCAGGTAAAGTCGCTTTTGCTACGCTTGATCATGTGTCCTCTGCAATTCAAGCGGCTCAAAGTGCTTTCCCTGCGTGGAAAGATACGGCGATTGAGCAGAAAGCACAGTGCTTAGACTCACTTGCTGATTTGATGGAAGAGAATCTTGCTGAGTTGGTGGCGATTTGTCACAAGGAAGCAGGTAAGACGATTCACGATAGTATCGATGAAGTTCGTGAAGCGGTGGATTTCTGTCGTTACTACGCGAAGCAAGCACAAAATCTAAAACCATTCGAGCTAGAAGGCTTTGACGGCGTTAAACGTATTTCGAGCCGTGAAGGTTTGGGTGTGTTTGTTTGTATCAGCCCATGGAACTTCCCTCTGGCGATTTTCCTTGGTCAGGTCACAGCAGCACTTGTTGCTGGTAACACAGTGGTAGCGAAACCGGCTGAACAAACCAGCTTGATTGCAGCTCGTGCAATTGAACTGATGCTGGAAGCTGGCTTCCCTGCAGGTGTTATTCAATTGCTTCCTGGTCGCGGTGGTGAAATCGGTCATGCACTGACTTCTCACGATGCGATTGCTGGTGTGGCATTTACCGGTTCGACAGCAACTGCACAGCGTATCAACGTGACATTGGCAGAGCGCACAGCGAAACCTGTTCCGTTTATCGCAGAAACAGGCGGTCAGAACGCGATGATCGTCGACAGTACGGCGCTGCCAGAACAGGTTGTACGTGATGTTATTCGTTCTGCGTTTGCATCAGCTGGTCAACGTTGTTCTGCACTACGTGTACTGTTTGTGCAGGAAGACGTTGCGGATCGAATCATCACGCTTATCCAAGGTGCGATGAATGAGCTAAAAGTTGGCTTACCGTATCTGCATGAAACCGATGTTGGTCCGGTTATCGACCAAAATGCGAAGCAGAAACTTCAGGCTCACATTGAGCAAATGAGCAAAACTCAGAAGAAAGTGGCTGAGTTGAACCTTAACGAAGCGTGTCAGTACGGTGATTTTGTGTCACCAAGTGCGTTTGAAATCTCAGGCATTGATGTGCTGAAAGAAGAGCAATTTGGTCCAATTCTACACATTGTTCGCTTTAAAGCGTCTGAATTACCAAACGTTGTTGAGCAAATCAACCAAACGGGTTTTGGTCTGACCATGGGTATCCATAGTCGTAACGAAACCACTTACCGTTGGATTGAAAAACACGCTCGTGTTGGTAACTGCTACATCAACCGAGATCAAGTTGGTGCCGTAGTAGGTGTTCAACCATTTGGTGGTCAAGGCTTGTCTGGTACTGGCCCTAAAGCTGGTGGTCCTCACTACTTGTACCGCTTTACTCAACCTTTTCTTGCTCAACAAATAGTTGCTCAAGCAGAGAACGCATAAGGAGTCGCATTATGGTTCATCAGATCACATATTTTAAAGATGCATTTTCTGCGTGGGAACAGTGGAATCTGACCGATTTTGATTACAAATGCGAGCACGCGCTGGCATTTAAATCTGCACTAGAAGGGCACAATGCCACAGTAGCAAAAGTGGTTTCATACCATTTGCAACAGGCGTCAGCACTTCTTGCAGAAACTCATCAGTTAGTAGGGCCTACTGGTGAAACTAACGAGCTGTATGCTGCAGGTCGTGGCGTAGCTTTGGTGATTTGTGAAAACAGCACCGAAAATACGACTAACGCGTTATACAGTGCATTTGCAATGATCACCTGTGCCTTAATTGCTGGTAACAGTGTTGTGATTTGCAGCGACAATATCGAGCTAAACCAACTGGTGACAAAAGCGGTATCGTCGACGAACCTCCCATCTAACTTAGTCCAGGTAGTTGCGTATGACGCCTCAGCACCGTTGCTTGAGAGTGATGTACGTAGTGTGGGTTATGTTGGGCATTCTAAGGTTGAGCACGCGCTCAATCTTCAACTGGCTAAGCGCGATGGTGCCATCGTCGGCTTAGTTTCTGAAACGGATTTAGAGTCACCGAAATTGGCTCATGATCCTCATCTGTCGTTACGCTTTATTACTGAGCGTACTCGAACGATAAATATTACCGCGGTGGGTGGTAACGCAACTCTACTCGAGCTGGGGAACGAAACTCACTAACCTGACTTGTGACACCAATCTGGAATAGCTCCCCTGAGAACCGTTTCAGGTTGGTGTCTCTTGCTTTGCTGTATTGCTGAGATGGCAAAATATCAAAGAAGACAAGGAAGGAAATAATTATAACGAGGACTATCTAATGATAGAAAATAGCATTGCTATCACGTCCACTTTTGTGGCGTATTTATTAATCATGGTTGCCATTGGCGTTATTGCGTATAAGAGGACTGCCAACTCATCTGATTACTTCCTAGGTGGCCGTAGCCTAGGTCCGTGGCCTGCTGCGTTATCTGCAGGTGCTTCAGACATGAGTGGCTGGCTGCTACTTGGTCTACCAGGTTACGCTTATGCTGCGGGTATCGAGGCATTTTGGCTAGCAGGTGGTCTGCTGGTTGGTACATGGGCGAACTGGTTAATCAGTGCAAAACGTCTACGTACTTACAGTATCCAGACTGACGCGCTGACATTGCCAGAGTTCCTGTCACGTCGTTTCAACGACAAATCAAAACTGATCCAGACAATCTCTGCGTTTTTCATTCTTCTATTTTTCCTTTTCTACACCAGCTCTGGCTTGGTAGCAGGGGGCAAACTGTTTGAAACAGTATTTGGTCTAGATTACACCTATGCGGTTATTATTGGCACGGTGTGTGTGGTTTCTTACACACTATTCGGTGGCTTCCTGGCGGTATCTTGGACAGACTTGGTGCAAGGCCTGCTAATGGCTGCAGCACTGATGATCGTGCCTGTTGCAGTGATGGACGGTGGGTTAGGCCAGCTTTCATCAGATATGCATAACATCAACCCTGAACTACTGACGCTTTGGCGTGATGTGAAAGGTGAGCCACTATCGGCTATCGCGATCATCTCTCTGGCAGCTTGGGGTCTGGGTTACTTCGGTCAGCCTCACATCCTGGCGCGTTTTAAAGCGACTCGTTCAAACAAAGATTTGACGACTGCACGCCGTATCGCAGTTGGTTGGACAGCGCTTTCAATGGCGGGTGCAATGCTTGTAGGTCTTGTTGGCCTTGTATGGGTTGGCGATCACTCTGGTGTTCAACTAGAAGATGGAGAGAAAATCTTCATGCTACTGGTTAACACGGTATTCCACCCAGTTATCGCAGGTATCCTGCTTGCAGCGATTCTTGCAGCGGTAATGAGTACAGCAGACTCTCAGCTTCTCGTTTCTTCTTCAGCACTAGCAGAGGATTTCTACAAGCAAGTATTTAAACCAGGCGCATCTTCAGAAGAAATCGTAATGGTTGGCCGTGTTGGCGTGATCGTGATTTCTCTGCTTGCTCTGTTCTTGGCAATGACACCAGACAGCTCAGTACTAGGACTTGTATCTTACGCTTGGGCAGGCTTTGGTGCCGCATTTGGCCCTGCAGTAGTACTTAGCCTTTACTGGAGCGGTATGAACCGTAACGGCGCGCTTGCAGGTATTCTGGTTGGTGGTGTGACTATCGTTCTATGGAAACAGCTATCAGGCGGTTGGTTCGATGTTTACGAAATCGTACCGGGAATCATCTTCTCTACACTGGCTATCTTTGTAGTAAGTAAAATGACTGGTGGTGCTGCGCACGACGTATTGGAGCAACACAAGTCATACAAACAGAAATTGATTGATTTGGACTAATTTCTAGTCACAGATAAAACCAATAAAGCTCGCTTCAAAGCGGGCTTTATTTTTGCCTGAATTTTGCAAATGTACACCCAGACATTCTCACCGTACTTTTACTCTTCCTTCCTTTTATGTTTTGAGAACTCCTCCTCAAACGGCAACCGTATTTTTCCTTTTCTAGGGCATTCGCTGACATCTTGATAGTAATTTAGGACGCAGCATAAAGGCTCTATATCATTGAATAAAAAGTGAAAGTTAGTACTAAATATGTAGTTAACCGCGTGAATTTTCCACTTAAAGTAGCGTTAATCGGGAGATTTCTAACAGTTAGCTTTAGGAATGGTTTTAAAAATAGTGATATTCAACAATTGGTTATGTGTGTTTCATCAAGTTCTGACAGTAATTGGCATTAAATTTCACAAAATAACAACAAAAATTGACATCTGAGCAATGTCTCAATTTTATAAATACATTACCCTGTTTTTTGGAGGTAGGACACAAAACTCAAAAGGGTATTTTTTAAAGTGGAATTATTTTGAACAAAATATGTCAATTATCAGTAGCACAGAAAAAATTGGGAGAAAAAGAAATGCCGGATATTTATTGCTCAGCTTGTAGAAAGTCGACTCAACATAAGGTCATCATGAGACGTTGTGAGTCGCAGCCAGTTGAAACCTTGACTGGCAAAGTTCTGAGCTTTACACAGTTGATGGCGAAGTTCGTTTCGGGTGAACATTATTATGAGATGGAACCTCAGTATTTTTGTCGTCGTTGTAATCACCGCGCGATTGGCGAAGTGGTGTCACATCCGACAAGACAAACGTCTGCAATTATGTAGTTGAGTCGATGGTTTTTCGTTAAAGTGCGCTGACCCTAAATGCGAGTCGAACAGTAATAGCGAGTACATTTAGGTGCTAGAGTTTTGTGACTTTGTTAAACGGTGATGTAGAGCTCTTGGCTCGCTCAAACGGTTTAAATAAGTTGCAGCCTCTATCTCTCTGTTGTTTCTTTGAATCTGGCTCAATACGTGTGTTTCAAAGCCATGTTCCTTTGTTTTATGCATCGACAAATCGTGCGCAATCCGTTTTGCTCTCCCAAGTATGAACCATAATGTCTCTCATCCATCTTCAGGCTTTTTCTTCGGCTTTTTCCCCTACGCTACTTTTTAGTTAACCTGAGCTAAAATGAGAGATTCACCGTGATTGGTATCAATGACGTTGGGCTGGTGGGCATTGGCGTCTGCTTTTTATGCGTATCCAATACAAAAACAAAGCTGGTTTCACACGTTAGTCATTTGCCAGTTTGCAAATGCCTTACTAACGATTATGGTGAGCCTCCATATGATATGACTAGGGTGTGGTTGATGAGTTATCAATTGGACAGGATTGACCTGCATATTTTGAGAGTGCTTCATTCACGAGGCCGAATTCCAGTTGTTGAACTAGCAAAGCAGATAAATCTAACGACGTCGCCTTGCTCTGATCGGGTTAAAAGACTAGAAAAAGAAGGCTATATCAATGGCTATCATGCGGAGCTGAATGCAGAAAAATTGGGTCTGGACGTGCAAGTGTTCATTCACATTCGTCTAGATCAAACCAGCTTCTCGATATTTGAGAAATTTGCCAAGGCGGTTGAGTTGATGCCTGAAATCGAGGAGTGTTATTCGCTCTCCGGGGATTTCGATACCATGATTAAAGTTCGCGTCAAAAGCATGAAAGCGTATCAGGAATTTATGTCGAGCAAGCTTGGTACTCTGCCGGGAGTGATTCAGACACGCAGTGAAGTGGTCATAGAAGAACATAAAACCGGATTTGGTGTGAACCCTGAGCTGCTGGGTTAAGCTTAATCTGATGCAATCAAAAAAGGAGCCATTTGGCTCCTTTGTCAATTGTGCTCAGAATATTAGCTGATCAGAAGCTGATGAAGGTCGTAATCACACCAATTACGCCGCCAAAAACACCACCCCAAACAACAAGCCAGCCCAAGTGTTCTTTAATCATTTTCTGTACCATCTCTTTCACTAAAGCTGGTGTCAGTTCACTGAGGCGCTGATCGATAATGCTTTCGATGTTTTGTTTTATTTCATCCATCATCGCAGGTGATTCAAACTGTTCTTTCAGCGCCTCTTTTACTGAGTCGCTTTGGCTTAGCTCAACTAAGGATTCTTGCATCTTCTCTACAAAGGGTTGTTTCATTGGCTGAAGCGCTTCTGAACCGCCAAACATCGCCAGCATTCCACCAAACTGAGAGCCTTCGATCACCTCCACCAAAGAATCAAAAGCAGGATTGAAATCCACCTTATTAATCACAGGTTGCAGGTTGATGCTCGCACCGCCCGCCATCTCTTTATTCAAGAATCGGTCAATATTAGCTTCAGTAAAGAACTGCTCCATCATCAGGTTCTTGATGGCGAGTTTGAATTCTTCAAATCGTGCCGGAATAACACCAGAACCGTATAACCCGGGTACTTTTTCAAACAGCATATGGATGGCTAACCAGTTGGTGATAGCTCCAGAAAAGGCAAATAAACCTGCATACCAAAGATAGTTGTTTTGAAGTTGATGGCCAGCACCCATCAATATGATTGCGAGGACATTCGTTAACAAACTTTTGTTCATAGTGACCAGTTATGTAAGAAATTAGCAGTGAATTAAGTGGCGTGATTTTATACCTAAATAACCTCGAGATGCTAGATTCAGCGGGGAGGACTTGGTTCTAGGATGTGGAAATGATTTGAAGATTTATTAGAGAGATAGAAAAATAAAACCCGACAATCATTGTCGGGTCACTGCTTTTTCTTAGAAAATCTAAGTGTCATTTTTGTATTTTTAGATGCGGTAGATCTTACAACAAAGTTGGCATTTCCATCTTTCTGAGTAGCCAAATAGCTTGTCAGTCCAACTCGGTTTAAGTTGTACGATCTGCATTGAACCACATTTACACATAAGCCAATTACCTTATTATCAGTTTAATCACCTGCGACCACTTATCGTGGTTTGGGTAGAACCAGCCGTCTGTTGAGTATAGCTGGTTATCAAAACGTAGCTTGATAAATGATCCAGTCAGACACTCTGTAAGGTGTTCATCGCTGTGGATACGCAATGAGCCAAGATAGTAGCAGAATAGTACGGCCTTTATCGTGTCATGTTGTTTCATATCCGAGAATCTATACGCTCTCTATGATTATCCTTACTCTAGATAATAAGAAAACCACAGCTGCCTTTGGCTCTTTTGGCATCATTCCTGTCTCCATATCTTCAATTTGTGGTGATCGGTCTTTTCTTTGAAAATATCTTGTTTCGCCATTTTATTTGCTGAATTTATATTCACATTTTAAGGTTTTTTATTTTGCACTGTCTGTTTGTGATTTCTGATGTTTAAAGCAATTTTGATAATGAATCTTGCATATCTTTAAGCTAACTCTGTGTAATTGGCTATAATTTGAGTTCGTAACACTGATTTTTTCGATTTGTAACCCGTGTAACACAAAAAATTAAGCCTGTAAGGTGGCAATTATTTTTTCTGAGTTTATGTGGTTTGGCAGTAAATTTTCCTTTTGGGAGGATGAAATAATCGTGAAAACAGTAAAACCTTACTTAACAATGTATTTACAATCTCCTCATTCTAGTGAGAAGGAATGTATCGGATGCTATTACACGAATCAGTACCCCAATTTGCAAATGGGAACGAAGAAAGCACACAAAGTGCTCTGCGCCATACCGCAAACTGCGTAGTGATGGTGCCACCTAAAGAATTTCGCTTTAACGAAGAAACTGCGAGAGACAACGAGTTTCAGAATCAGGTGTCACTCAGCCAGAAAGAAGTTTCTCAAAAAACCATGGCTGAATTTGCTGCGATGGTAGCAACCTTGCGCCAGGAAGGCGTTCAGGTGGTGGAGTTTGATTATCCTCTGTCAGATGTTGCGACGCCAGATGCGGTATTCCCGAATAACTGGTTCAGTACAACGTGTGATGGGACCTTATATACGTTCCCGATGGCGTGTGAAAACCGTCAGAAAGAAGTTCGTCCAGACGCTCTTGTCGCCGCGTTAGCGAAAGCGGGACGAGAGGTATCACAGCAAGCTAGCTTAACCGAATACGTTAACGATCAGGCGTATCTGGAAAGTACTGGTGTGATGATTTTTGATCATTTTAACAAGACAGTTTATGCGGCACTTTCTCAGCGCTGTGATCGCTTAGTTCTGGAAGATTATGCAAATCGTATTGGCTACGATCGCGTGATTTCTTTCCAAACACGTTTGCCTTCTGGCTCACCGATTTACCATACCAATGTAATGATGGCAGTAGGTGAACAGTTCTGTGTTATCTGTGACGAAGTAATCCCTGAGTTCGAGCGTCGCTTTGTGCTGAAATCACTGGCGAAAGACAAGCAAGTGATCTCGATTTCGATTGAGCAGATGAATCAGTTCTGCGGCAACATCCTTCAACTGGAAACCGTGAATGGTGACAAAGTGATTGCGATGTCTCAATCGGCATACGATGCGTTTTCACCAGCACAAAGAAACCAGTTAGCGACGCACGGTAAATTACTACCGTTTGATGTGACGACAATCGAATCTATCGGTGGTGGTTCTGTTCGCTGTATGTTGGGTGAAGTCTTCTTGCCAAGCCGTCAAGCTATGCTGTAAGTACTTACTAACTAATTTAGCTCTAAACGTTTCGCCAATCCTTTTGAAGGGTTGGCGAAACTGTTTCTATCTGCCACATATTCGTTGGTGTACAGGTTAATTTGGTAATAAAAAAGGGCGAACAGGAAATAGTTCGCCCTTTGCATTGATATTCAGAGAATGTTATTGCTGCGTTGAACTCATCGCATCCTCGATCGTTTTCGTCATATCAAACGTCGAGCCACCTTGCGTTGGAGGGTATTCAACGAGGCTCTTCACATGCTCTTGTACCATCTCACTCACAGGCGCAAGCAGCCATGAGATTTTCTGAGCTAAGTGACCGTTTGCATCGATTGAATCATAGCTTTCGAATGGATCGGCGCGTAAGTTGTACACTTTAGGTTTGTTCAGTGTGACTAGGTTGTCGTAGTAATGTTCTGCAACGGCGAAGTGGAACTTCCAAGGCCCGACACGCACAGCTGACAGCTGACCTTCGAAGTAGTAAAAAATGGATTTACGAGCAGAGTGATTCGATTCTCCTTTCCAATACGCTAAGTTATCAACACCGTCGATATACTGTTTCTTCTCTTTGATCATCTTTTCGTGCACATCTTTAACCCCAGCGGCCGACGCTAACGTAGTAAACAGATCCTGGTGTCCTTGAATACCGTTCAAAACTTGCCCCGCAGGAATCGCTGCAGGCCATTTAACCATTGTCGGTACTCTTACCCCACCTTCATAGGTGGTCATTTTTTCACCGCGGAATGGTGTTGTACCGCCGTGAGGCCACGATGAGTGTTCTGGGCCGTTATCTGTTGAGTAGATAATAATGGTGTTCTCGGTTAAGCCCCTTTTGTCTAACTCGGCCAGTAAATAACCAATATCGGCATCGTGTTGCAACATGCCGCTGCCATAATAGTCATATTCACTGGTGTACTTCTCGGCTGCGTAGCGCCACTTGTCATCTAAGCGTGTATACAAGTGCATGCGACTGGTGTTGATCCAAGTAAAGAACGGTTTGTCGTCTTTAATGGATTTATCGATAAAGTTGACCGCCGCCGGGAGCATTTCCTCGCGGTCAAAATTCTTCATCCGTTCATTACCTAGAGGGCCAGTATCTGTGCATTTTTGTTTGCCGATCTCTCCGAATCTAGGTTCAACGGTTTTGTCTTCTTTCTCAGTTGCATAGCAATGAAGGACGCCACGAGTTCCAAATTTTTTCGCATACTCTTCAACCGAGCCAGAGTATTCTTTAGCAAAATTTTGGTAGTCCCTTTGTTCGTGTTCTTCTTGAGTATTTAAGTGATACAAATTGCCAAAGAATTCATCAAAGCCGTGGACGGTTGGCAAGGCAAAATTATGGTCACCAAGGTGGTTCTTACCAAACTGTCCTGTCGCGTAACCCGCTTGTTTTAAAACTTCGGCTAAAGAAGGGGACTCTTTTTTGAGGCCTAATTCACCACCGGGAAACTGTACGGTAGTCATCCCCGAACGAATTGGGTATTGACCGGTAATAAATGCCGCTCGACCCGCCGTAGAACTCGGCTGGGCGTAGTGATCGGTAAACATGATGCCTTCGTTGGCAATACTGTCGATGTTTGGTGTTTTGTATCCCATCGTACCCATGCCATACGCACTGACGTTTTGCCAACCAATATCATCACCAAAAATGACCACAATGTTTGGCTTGTCTGCCGCTAGAGCCGTCACAGGTAATGCAGCCCCTATCATTGCTGCAACTGTTTTGATTTTCATAGATTAATTTCCATATGCTACTGACTGTCTAAGTCAGTATAGTGCAAGGATTTTATTCGGTTTGAGTTTGAATATCTTTTTGGGATTTTTGCAGGCGAGGCACGTTAGAGTCGCAAATATTTTCAACGAGTCGTGTTTTTCAGACAGAGGTAACGTGAAGGCAGCATGACGATTTTAGATATTTTGAAGAATCTGATTATTTTATGATGTAAGTACTTACTATTTCTTTAGGCATAAAAAAGCCAGCAGATAGAGGTCTGCTGGCAAAGTCTTTGGGCTTCTTTTCTTTTTATTGTTCCAGAAGTTCTGGAGATTAACCTTGCTTACGAATCAGGTAGTCAAACGCGCCTAAGCTTGCTTTTGCACCTTCACCCATCGCAATGATGATCTGTTTGTAAGGAACCGTTGTTGCGTCACCCGCAGCAAATACACCTTCCAGGCTGGTTTCACCGTGACTGCCTACTTCAATTTCACCGCGTGGAGACAAGTTCACATCTGAATCTTTCAGCCACTCTGTGTTAGGAACAAGACCGATTTGAACGAAGATACCCGATAGCTCAAGTTCTTTGATTTCATCTGTGTTGCGGTCTTTGTATTTCAGGCCAGTCACGCGCTTGCCGTCACCTACAACTTCCGTTGTTTGTGCCATGGTAATGATGTCGACGTTTGGTAGCGAGTTCGCTTTGTTGATCAGAACTTGGTCAGCACGTAAAACATCAGCAAATTCAAGAACCGTTACATGTTCCACAATACCTGCAAGGTCGATTGCCGCTTCGATACCAGAGTTACCGCCACCGATAACAGCCGTCTTTTTACCTTTGAATAGCGGTCCATCACAGTGTGGGCAGTATGCAACGCCTTTATTGCGGTACTCTTGCTCACCAGGAACATTCATTTCACGCCAGCGAGCACCTGGGCTCAAAATAACACTTTGACTCTTAAGCGTTGCGCCACTTTCTAGCTGAATGTGGATAAGACCATCTTCAGTATGTGCTGCGCCCATTAGCTTTTTAGCTTGTTGCTCTGTCACAACGTCAACGTCGTACTCTTTCAAATGCTCGCCAAGATCGGCAGCCAGCTTAGGACCTTCAGTGCGTTTCACCGAAACAAAGTTTTCGATCGCCATTGTGTCCATAACCTGACCACCAAAACGTTTAGCCACAACACCAGTGCGGATGCCTTTACGTGCTGCGTAAAGCGCTGCTGCACTACCACCTGGGCCGCCACCTACAACAAGAACGTCGTAAGGTTCTTTTTCATCCAGCGCTTTTGCTGCTTTCTCGCTTGCGCTGTCGTCGACTTTGTTCAGAATTTCTGTAAGTGACATGCGGCCTTGGCCGAACAGCTCACCGTTAACGAATACACTTGGTACTGCCATGATATCGCGCTGTTTCACTTCGTCTTGGAACAAAGCACCGTCGATCATGGTTGCTTTCACTTTCGGGTTAATCGCTGCCATCATGTTAAACGCCTGAACAACATCAGGACAGTTCTGGCAAGACAGAGAAATAAAGATTTCTACATCCAGTTCTTTATCTAGCGCAGCGATTTGTTCAATCACTTCTGGCTCTAGCTTGATTGGGTGACCGCCAGAGTGAAGCAGAGCAAGGACTAGTGACGTAAATTCATGGCCCATAGGCAGGCCAGCAAAGCTAAGTGCTGTTCCTTTAGTCGGGTTGGTTACCGCCATTACTGGTTTACGGTCACTGGCTGCGTCGTCACGAACAACAGAAATATGCTCGCTCATTTCTGCGATTTGATTAGCGAGAGACAAAATATCATTTGCCGCTTTGCTTTCATCTAGGCTAACCACTAGACGTACGTCTTCTTTTACATTAGCCAGATATTGTTTGAGTTGTTGTTGGATCGCTTGGTCTAACATAGTTGTTATTACCTTTTAATAAACAGAAGAGTGGTTACTCTGGATAAAAACATGAGGAGAGAGCAAACCGGGAAGAAGGTCGTCAAGGTATCTAACCCGGATTGCTCTCTTTAATTAGGTTTTGGTTCTTAGATTGAACCAGCGTTGGCTAATCTAGAATTAGATTTTGCCTACTAGGTCTAGAGAAGGTGCTAGCGTTTCTTCGCCTTCTTTCCATTTAGCTGGGCAAACTTCGCCTGGGTGTGCAGCTACGTACTGAGCCGCTTTCACTTTGCGTAGTAGGTCTTCTGCGTCACGGCCGATGCCTTCTGCAGTGATTTCCATTGCCTGGATAGTACCTTCTGGGTCGATTAGGAACGTTGCACGGTCTGCAAGACCTTGACCTTCACGCATCACGCCGAAGTTGTTTGTGATGTTGCCAGTTTGGTCGCCAAGCATGTAGTAGTTGATTTTGCCGATAGTCTCAGAGCTGTCGTGCCATGCTTTGTGAGTGAAGTGAGTGTCAGTTGATACTGAGTAAACTTCAACGCCACGGCTTTGTAGCTCTGCGTAGTGGTCTGCTAAGTCACCTAGCTCGGTCGGACAAACGAACGTAAAGTCAGCTGGGTAGAAGAAGAATACCGCCCACTTACCTAGAACATCTTGTTCTGTTACTTGTACGAATTCGCCTTCTTTAAACGCTGTAGCTGTAAATGGTTTGATTTTAGTATTGATCATTACTTTACTTTCCTTTCGGTTATTTTGGATTAGCAAATCTTGCTGTCGGAAAGTATATTCGCATCTGAGTTAGGTTAAATAAAATTGCTTTTAACTATCTTATTGATAGCTGATTCCTATTTTCCTAAATAGAAAAAACCTATTACGCCTAATTTGTACTGACTATTAATAGGTTTTTGTTTTTCACTCTGCGATGACCATGTTGCGCCTGGATAGAAGCTTCACAAGCCAATAGTTTTAGGTTTATTTATTGTTATTATAATGTTGAATAAATGTAAATTACGAAAGTGTATCCAACAGCTTGTTGCACAAATTCTTTAAAGTAATCAGTTCATCCAGTTCTAATGTTATTTTGCAGGCTATGGCATTAGGAACGGATTTAGCGCGTGTTTTTAAATGTTTTCCTTCGCTGGTCAGGTTCAAAACTCTCACACGCTCATCGCTTTCGCTTCTCGCCCTAGTAACGAACCCTTTTGCTTCTAGTCGTTTCAACAGAGGCGTCAGTGTGCCTGAGTCCAAGTGAAGACGTGAGCCTAATTCTTTGACACTTGCGCCGTCTTTTTCCCAAAGAACCATCATGACCAGATACTGAGAGTAGGTAAGTTCCAGTTCATCCAGTAGAGGACGATAAGCGCGAATGACGGCGTTAGCTGCACTATAGAGCGGGAAACACACTTGATTTTCCAGCAAAATTTTCTCATCGTCGTTCAACGGGTTTTCTGTGTAGCACTGACTCATGGGCTTGGCCTATCTGTTCACTATGGAGGTTATAAAAATAAATTGTGCACAATATAGTTGCAAGTGAAGTTTGTTTCGATATAAGATTGTAGGCAATTAAATTGTACACAACTTAAATTGAAAGGGGATATTCGTATGACGACGTTATACAAAACTCAAGCAACTGCTCTTGCTGGTCGTAATGGCCAAGTGAAAACTGACGATGGTCTATTGTCGCTCGACTTAGCATACCCGAAAGAAATGGGTGGCACAGGTGCAGCAACAAACCCAGAGCAACTGTTTGCTGCGGGTTACTCGGCGTGTTTTTCTAACGCGATTTTACACGTAGCGCGTGAAGCTAAAGTGAATCTCAAACATGCGCCAGTAACCGCAGAAGTGGGCATTGGTCAGAACGGCAACGGCGGTTTTGCTCTTACCGTCAGTCTGGCGGTTGAGCTGGATTTACCACAAGAGCAAGCGCTTGAACTGACTCGTACTTCACATCAGGTTTGCCCTTACTCAAATGCGGTACGCGGTAATATCGACGTTGCAGTAACCGTGAATGGTGAAGCGATTTAATTGAGTTGGAATGCTTAATCAGATAAAAAAGCCTGCATAATCGCAGGCTTTTCGGCTATTTGATGGCAGTGCAGAAACTAACATCTGCATGGTGAGTTTGTGGGTCAAAGCTATGGTAAAGCTCGAAGCAAGGACGATCATCGCTTTCAATGCCAGACTCAATCACTTTACTCATCAAATCATCCCATGCTTTTGAGTATTGGCCGTTTTCGGTGATGCGTTGACGCATGACTGCGTATTGACCACCAGGAAAGTCTTGCAGCTCAATGCCACTTGGAACTTCGGTGTCTTCAGGCACCATCAAACAGATGTCAGTTCGACATTTCTCGTTCGGCGTGATTTCTGGGTTGTCGTGGTAAATAAAGATGCAGGTGTTGCCCGCCAGACCTTTCATGCCAGCCCATCGGTATAGATGACCTGCTGGCTCTTCATAGCCTTTGCCGTAAGGACCATTCACGCGAATGTACGCCAGTTTGGTTGCGTCAAAGTGTTGCGTTTCCATAATAATGCTCCATGTTGTGAGTTCAGAGCCAGTATATGAATCGCTGGGATTTTCTTCGTTTCCGTTCTTGCGCAATGTGTGTCCAATCTTGCTGTTTCGCGCCAATTCAGAAAACTGTTGGTAGTTTTCACAATCGCGAAAGGCCGTTGGCGTCACCCCATAATGTTGTTTGAACGCTTTGGCTAAGCTTTGTGAGCTAGAAAAACTGTACTCTAAAGCAATGTTGAGCACCGGTTGTTTGGATTTGAACAGGTCATCCGCTGCGGCTTCTAGTCTTAAACGTCGGATGAAATCGGCTAAGGTCTCGCCCTGCACGGCTTTGAAAGTACGATGAAAGTGATAGGGGGATAAGTTCGCTAACGCCGCCACTTCGAGTAGATTGAGTGGTTCGTTAAAGTGCTGTTCCAGATAGCGAATAACAGGAACGAGTCGTTTTTGATAATCGACGCGCATTATTGGTTCATCCTTGTTTGATTTGCTCAAAGCGTATCGTAACAAGGCAAGCTTTCAAGGCTGCTATTGGATAAATGCGTCGCGGTCGGTTGTTTTCAATAAAGATATTGTTGTTCAACAATAGGTTAAGCCTCACACTGGTAAGCGAAGCACACAATAAAGTGCTCAATACCCTGTCAGCTCCATATAGCCGGTGCCTGAATGAGACCCGTCGATGGTCACAGGGCCTTCCCAATAGGTTACCGACAGGGGCATTTGTGCGTTAGGATTGAGTGCAATAATCGTGATTTCAATTTGCTGACTGGGGATCGAAAGCTGCCACTCAGTTGGATAGTCACGACCTTGAATAGTCGTTTTTCCGGAAGCTTTTAAGCGGAGCTCGTTTTGTTGAATCGCGGTTCCGCTGCCATCTTGGTTCATCAACTTAGCGTGCGAGTAACTGGATTTTCCGGTTTTTGCATCGCGAAGTTGGAACACCATCAGGCTTGTTTCCTCACCCAGCCTTAGCGCAAACCAATCCCAACCTTGCTGTGACTCGTGTAAGTACTGTGAGCTCCACTCTCTGTCGATCCAACCTTTACCTGAGACCTGATGAGTTTCGCCATCGATGGTGACTTCTCCCTCTACATCAATAAACGGCTGACTGTAGTAATGCGAAGCGGCCTGACCATCGGCACTTTTGGTGCTGTATCCTTGCTCGCCTTGCTTTTGATAGGGTGCATTGCTGGTTAGTTTGAGTGAGTAAGCAAATTGCTTGGAGTTGGTATTGAGCGCAGCGGGAAACAACTCATCGGTGGATGAGATCCACTGCCAGTCATCCAGATAAACACGAAATGGTGAGGTGTCCACTCCGGCAAGCTCGCTGTGATCCCGTGACCATTTTTCATCGGCGTAATGTTTGTCTTTGGTGGTGACGGCACTGTGCGCCATGTAAATTTGATGGCTTTGCCATACGGCCTTTGTTTCTTCTGGTTTGTCTTTCTGTGGTACCGCAGCGAAGCGAAATTGTGTCCATTGCACACCGAGAGGGTTGCCCTTTTCATCGGTTAAGTTTGCCGTTAAATACCACCATTCATGACGAAAATCGAGGTGCGCTTGATGATCGGCAGGGAAGGTGATCTCAACACCTTTCATCACGGGAGTGAACGGCTCGGCCTCCGCTGGTACTTCACTTCCTCCTAATAGCATCCCTACATTTTGTTGCTTGGATTCTTCACAGCCGATAAGAGATAAACAACCAAGTACTAGTGCGACATGTTTTATGATTTGATTCATCACAGTACCTCACTTTGTAAGCTGGATACCACAGGTTTGCTCACCAAGCGCCACATTGGGAGCAGGGTAGCCATCACCGCGACTAAAATGGTAATGACGGAGATACTGAGTGCATCACTCCAGCTCCATAGGTAGTTCAGGCTCCAGCCGAAAGCGCGTAAGGTTACTACGTCAGTCAGTATATAGCCGACCATTGCGCCAAGTGGTATGGCAACAACCAACGTAAAGCTGACCAAAGCGACGATTTGCCCAACCACCATCGCCATCAATTTTCGACGACTCACGCCAAGCGCATACAACCTTGCAATGGCGGCTTTGCGCGCATCGAGTAACATAAAGCAAGCGCTGAACAAACCGATCACAGCCACCATTAAGGTGACGCCATTTAGTGTGCGTGTGATGGCAAAGGTTTGTGAAAAGATATCTAACGCGACTGATTTGACGTGAGCCTGATCGTAGAGCTGACTCGGATTCAGAGCCAACTGTTGTTGTAATTGGTCATACATGGATTTTTTGTCGCCAGAGATTTTGATCCCAAGGCTAATCGGCAAGTCTGTAAAACCGCGCTCTTGCCACAATTGAGGGGCAAGTAATACTTCACCATTGGGTGCACCGTAGTCGTAGAAAATGGCTCCGACTATTAGCGTCTTGTCTTGCAGCGCATCGAGCTTCAGGTCACTACCAAGCGATAAGCCAAGTTTCACTGCGGTAGGTTCACTGATCGCAACGACCTCTCCTTGATAAAAGCGCGGCCAGAACTCATCAACACGGGACTTAAATACCATGGTTTGTTCTAAAGTGTCTTTGTCTTTGGTGCCAAGTCGGATAGGTAAGCCCTGCAAGTTCGCATCGACATAATACTGTTTATAGACCTTTTCTACGTTGTCGAAGTGTTCCAGAGCATGCTCAACATTCGCCATTTCACCTTGCGATGGACTGATGTAAATATCCGCATGTAGCCTTTGTTCGAGCCATTGCTTTAAGGTGGATTCAAAGCTTCCGACCAAATTGTTCATACCGATATTGGCGGTCACGGCAAGAAGCAGCGCCATCATCGCAAGAGAAAGTGGAGAAACCAGCTCACGCAGTTCAGCAAACAGATATTGCACCAAGCCAGGTGTGGTTCGCTGCTCGCTCCAATACGCTAATACGCTGAGCGTTTTAGGTAGATATAAAGGAATTGAAACCACTAACACACCAAGCCATGCCATGGTCAGTCGATGATGGTCACTTAACCATAAACCTGTCAGAGATAGCGTGGTGAGCACCAAGCCGATAAGGAACAGTTGATTCTGGTTGGATGTTTCTGGTGCTTGATAAAAACCACCATGAGAAGAAAGCGGCTGATGGACTCGCTGTTTAAAGTGATGCCAACAAGCGAGCAAAGCCGCCGCTAACGTCAGCAACAGCGCCTGTGCCCACCATTGCCATTGCCACGTGCCGGGAAGTAAAGTAGCGCCGTAGAGTTGTTCTAGCGTAAGGGCAACCGTTGGATGTAACCAATGACTTAATTGCATACCGAGGACAAAGCCAAGTGACGCGCCGAACGCCACCAAAATCATCAATTCAACTAATAGCGCAGAGAACACATTTATCGGTGCGATGCCAGCTTGCTGAATTTGTACTAACAGGCGATTACGTTTGAGTAAGCTGTACTTCACCCCGTTATACGCGATAAACAGGCCGACTAAAAACGCCAACAAACTCATCGCAGTAAGATTAAGGTGGAAGCTGTCCGTTAGTGAGCCAAGATCGGTGCTTTGTGTGTTGGCGACCCATTGTCCTTGTTTTCCGACTAAGCTTTGCCATTTTTCGAGATTATTGCCTTCACTATTGAAAACCGCGATATAGCTCAGTTGTCCGGGTTTATTGAGTAACTGCTGAGTGAAGCCAATATCCATCAACATCCGGCTTCCCAGTTGCCAGTCATCCGACAGAACAACGACTTTCGTTTTGACCTCATCCAGAATCATGAAATCTGCGCCACCTAGATTGTGATGTTGGGATTGACTCATCATCACAATCGGTTCACCAGCCAAGAGCTGAGTCAGGGGGAGTGCATTGTCAAACAGGGAAATATCTTGTTCGTTACTAGAATCTGAGGCATAGCGTGTTCCAGAGGTGATCGCCGCAATAACATCACTTCCCTGCACTGACCACCGACGACCTTGTTCATCCCTGACCCGACCTTCAATCACCGGCAGTGAGGCGCTTAACCCCTTTTGCCTAAGTGAAAAGTAGAGCGATTCGGGCAAATAGTGTTGACCAGCTGGTGGGATAATCAGGTTTTGTGCTTGAGTACTCAGCTGCTCTGTAGATTCTGCGTAGCTGCGCTTGGCATTGAGATTGATGGCTTGCACGGCGACAAATAACGTAACGGCGAGTACGATGCCAATTAGAATTGCTGCGGCTTGCAGCGGTGCTTGCCGATAATGAGCGGTAAACAGGTAAAGTGCGAGTTTGGTGTGCGCAAACCTGGATTTTTTCATAGCGCGGCTCGGAGGTTGTCCTGCTTACGGACAAGGTGACCGTTTTTCAAGCGCAGTTGAGTTTGCATGAATTCGGCACATTCAGTGCTATGCGTCACCAATATCACTGCGGTTTTACCTTGCGTGGTAATGTCACTCAGCAGCTTCATGACCTCTAAACCGGCTTTTTGGTCAAGGTTACCAGTAGGTTCGTCAGCGAGTAAAAGTTTGGGTTTGTGGGCTAAGGATCTGGCTATGGCGACACGTTGTTGCTGACCACCAGAAAGGGTAGAGACATGTCTGTTTAGTAAATCACTAATAGCCAGAGTCTCCACTAAATAGTCACACCATTCGTTCCAATTTAGCTGGTTCAAATTTAGTGGAAAGGCAATGTTTTGTTTAACGTTTAGTGGCGTTAACAGGTTGAATTGTTGAAAGATGACGCCAAGCTTTTGATGTCGAAAATGGCTC
This sequence comes from Vibrio sp. dhg, assembly GCF_003443775.1. Classification (NCBI taxonomy): domain Bacteria; kingdom Pseudomonadati; phylum Pseudomonadota; class Gammaproteobacteria; order Vibrionales; family Vibrionaceae; genus Vibrio; species Vibrio sp. dhg. Next base: position 1,228,453 of record NZ_CP028944.1, read on the forward strand.
CATTGTGGGTCTTTCCAAGCGGTGGTGTTTTCTCCATCTAACCATAGTTCGCCACTTGATAGAGGTTCGAAACCCGCAATGATATTGAGTAGGGTACTTTTACCGCTACCACTTGCCCCTGTTAGTGCCACGCTTGCGCCGTTTGCCAGAGCGAAGTCGACATCTTCCAGCACACGGTGGTTCTCGTTGCCATCAACAAAGCTTTTGTTGGCACTTTTAAGTGTGACAAGCGGATTCCCCATTTTCTCTCCCTGTAATCCAACAACTTGAGCCGTTTCTTTCGGCGGTTGTATACCTATAAGATTAGGGTCTGTTTATCTTTCGTGGTTAATTTTTGTTCGAGATAAAAGCGTTTTAATCGAGGCGAGAGGCGGACGGCTAGTTGTTTGTAGCTTAGTCATTCTAAGCAAAACACCTCTCAACAAAGAGTAAAACGCTTTTAGCGGGGGCGCCCAGCTCGAACCCTTCGGGCAGCGTTTGTGGGCCCTTTCTACTGTGTTATCGGCTTATCAGGTAGGGTAACTACATTTCAAAGCCTCTGCCTTGTATAAAGAACCCACACACTGCTGCAAAAATCAGCTCGAAAGGTCAACAGACCCTGTACAACAAACTGAAAACGATAGCGATTAACGTCGACTTCCTGACAACTTGTACTCTAAAGAGAAGGGAATGGATGAGTGGTTCGGGGAGATGGTAGTTTGGGTTTACGATCTCAACCACCTACTTGAGTAGGCGGTTGTTATTTAGAGCGTTTCGTTTTTCCTCATTCTTCAGCAGGCTTTAATACTCGGTGCCTTCACAATTTTGAAGTTGTCCCAAGCTTGGCTAGTTGGCATCACTTCTAAGCTGTTAATGTTGATGTGGCTTGGTTGCTCTGCTATCCACAGCATGATGTCAGCGATGTCTTCTGGCTGCAGTGGGTTAGTGCCATCGTATATTTGATTGTACTTGTCCTGATCCCCATTAAAGCGCACTAAACTGAACTCACTTTCAGATAAGCCCGGCTCTAAACTGGTGATACGAAGCCCCGTGCCTGCGAAATCCGAACGTAAATTACGTGAAAATTGAGCCACAAATGCTTTGCTGGCACCGTAGACGTGTGCTCCTGGATAACACCAGTTGGAGGCAATACTGGCTAAATTGATAATGGTCGCTTTTGGTTGCTCTAGCAGGATTGGCAACAGTGTGTGCGTGACGTTAACCAGGCCTGTGACATTGGTATCGATCATGGTGTGCCAATCATCGAGTGACGCTTCATTTGCGGGGCTTGCTCCTAATGCCAGGCCAGCGTTGTTAATCAAAATTTCGATGTTCTTGAATTGTTCTGGTAATTGTTCAATCACCGCTTTCACATCTTCAGCGTCTCGTACATCTATTGTCGCAATATGGATGTCACAGTCTTGAGATAATTCATCCGCGAGCGCGTTCAAACGTTCTTTACGCCTGCCAGTTAACACCAATTGGTAGCCTTCGTGACCAAAACATCTTGCTGCCGCTTGGCCAAAGCCCGATGTTGCGCCAGTGATAAACACAGTAGGTAGATTCATAGCAAATGTCCTTTTTCCGTTAGAGCATCCAAATTGCTCGGAGCAGCGCCAGAGCTGATAGTATTAACATCAGATAGAATGCCGCTTGATGAATGATGTTTAAGTTCTTGTATTTAAAAGCCAGTTTTCCTGCCATTAATGCCGTCATTGCAATTAGTGCATAACCTAATGGGTGATCGGGCATGAAGTACCACTTTTTGGTCATCACATAGCTACTGCTGACAACAAAACAGGTAGTAAGAAAGAAGTAGCTGATTAAGCTATTGCGCTGCACGTCAATGGGCATCTTGCTATAGCGCATGTAAATCACAACGGGTGCGCCCCCTGCGGACACAGCACTGGTTGTCCAGCCTGACATAAACCCACACAACAACGGTGACCGTGATAGCTGTAATGTCAGGGCATGCTTGCTGTGACTGAGTGCGGCAAGCGCAAGTATCGCGCCCGGAACGATCACTTTAAGCTGATTATCTGGCAGGTAGAGCAAGAGTAGGTAACCAAAAGGTACACCAAGACCCGTAGCCCATAGCAGTGGGGTCAGTGTTTTGAAATCGGTTTTGTTCCACGCGGAAGCGACCAAAGGCAAGCAAACTAGCAAGTCTAATAGCAGTACCGCAGGCACCATTTCGGCAACAGGGTACATAGAAGAAAGGACTAGGATAACCAAGGCTGAGAAACCGAAGCCGGTATAGCCTCTGATGAAACCTGCAACAATCAATGTAGAAATAATGATAAATTCTGACACGGCGACCTTCCTTTCTAATCAACCAACCGTAATGCTTAACATTAATTTACTTGGATTAGGAAGGATTCCTTAGTACCAGTTGAGGTTATTTATGGGTACAGGTAAGGTTATGAAAAATAATAAAAAATCCATCACGAGTTAAGTTCGTAATGTATGGTTATTGGTTCGGTAAAACTCTTGCTTTCGGGCGGATTTACAATAGTGAGGCGAGTTTTTGGATTCCGGCGTCTATCTTGCCTTTGTCTATCGCGGAGAAGCCGAGTCTTATGTATCGACGGCTATCTAGATGAAAGCGGGCGAAGTGAATGGTTCCAGGTTCTACCAACACTCCGGCATCTTGAGCTTTTTTGGCGAAAGCTTCACAGTCGATAGGTCGAGGCAATTTTAGCCAGAATGAGCTGCCCCCCATCGTTTCTGTGGTCACACATTGCGGCAGGTGCTTTTCTATTGAAGTGCGCATTTCAGTCCAGCGTTCTTGGTAGCAATTTTTCAGCTTACGCAGGTAGGCGTCGTAATGACCAAGCGAAATAAACAGTGCACAGGTGCGTTGGTTGTTCGCTGGTGGATGGCGGAACATCAAGCGTCGAAGTGAACGTGTTGCTTGAATCAAAGGTCTTTCAGTGACCATATAGCCTAATCTCAGCCCCGGGGATAGTGATTTGGATAAGCTACCGATGTAAATGACTCGGCCATGCGTATCCAAACTTTTGAGTGATGGGCTCGCCTGACTTAGCACATTGACTTCACTCTCATAATCATCTTCTATGATCACAAAGTCATATTTTTCAGCGGCATCCAGCAGTGCTTGTCGCCTTTGCATCGACATGGTGACATTGGTGGGCACTTGATGGCTCGGGGTGACGTAGACATAGTCACACTGCTTTAACTCGTCGCTGATTTCAATCCCTTGGCAATCTATGCCAATAGGTACGATATGCGCGCCACGAGAAGCAAAAATATTACGCACGTCTGGGTAGCCCGGCTCTTCAATACCAATGGCCGTTCCTTGATTTGCCAACAGCTCTGCCAATAGATACAACGAATTTTGTGTACCTATCGTGATAAGAATTTCTTCCTGATGGGCTTTTATACCGCGTTTGGTGAGCACGTTATTTTGTAGCTGTTTGATAAGTGCCGGGTCATCACTGTCGATTGAGTCTGATATCCAGTCTTTTACTACACCGGAACGCTGTGATAAGCGGCAGCATTCGCGCCAATGGTTTAGAGGGAATATCGAGTGGTCAGGTTGTCCGAACAAAAACGGATAAGGGTAATCTTGCCAGTTTTTGGCCTTGGATATATTGCGTTGATTACGCAGATCTTTCTTAATTCGGTTGGTCCAAAAATGGGCAGGTTTTGCACCAAGAATGACTTCATCACGCGATGTTGATGTGTCGTCGATATTTAAATCTTCGTGTAATGCTTCTGTATTTGGGTAGTAGCCACTGCGCTCCTGCGACTTCAAATACCCTTCATCAACCAGTTTGTCATAGACGAGAACAACGGTATTTCGAGAAACTCTGAGCATTGATGCCAGCTTGCGGCACGAAGGTAACGCTTTATCTTCAAAGACGCCATTACGCATTGCGTCGAGTAAGTGTTCCCTAATTTGTTCTTGCAAGCTTCTCTCTGGAGAGAATTGTATGTGCATCAAATATTCACTTTTCATAACTCGCCTATAACGGTGCTGTTTTATTCTACTAACAATCGCTAAGCATCAACCGTACCAACTTCCCTTTTACTTAATCGTTACTGCAATGTGTGTTGACCCCATAAAAAGCTGCAACTGGATCTATATGCCAGACAGGGAGCTTGTCTAAGGTGAAAGAAAACCGAAGGAGAGCGTTTATGGATTACGGACAAACACATTTGGCACAGCAGCCAGCCCAGCGCGATGTTGAACAGGTCGAAGCGTGGGATAAAGCGCATGTTTGGCATCACTTAACACAACATGCCGCATTTGAAAGCCAGTCACCGCTTATCATGTCCCATGGTAAAGACGAGTATGTTTGGGATATTAAAGGCAATCGCTATTTGGACGCGAGCTCAGGTGGTGTGTGGTGTGTCAATGTCGGCTATGGACGCGAGCGAATTGCCGAGGTGATAAAAAACCAAGCGTTGCAATTGAACTACTTTGCAGGTTCCGCTGGATCTCCAGTGATGGCGGAGTTTGCCAGTAAACTCATCGAAAAAATGCCGGGTATGAGTCGTGTTTATTTTTCTAACTCGGGTTCTGAAGCGAATGAAAAAGCGTACAAAATCGTACGCCAGATTGCGCACAAAAAGTATGGTGGTAAAAAGCATAAGATCCTTTACCGAGAGCGAGACTATCACGGCACAACCATCACATGCTTGAGTTCCACCGGGCAAGAAGAACGCAGAGCACAGTACGGCCCGTTTACCCCAGGCTTTGTTGAATTTCCACATTGCTGTGAGTATCGCTCTCAGTTTGGCAGTGTCGATGACTACGGCATCAAAGCAGCACAACAATTAGAAGAGGTGATTTTACGTGAAGGGCCAGAAACCGTAGGTGCGATTGTCGTTGAGCCGATCACGGCGGGTGGTGGCGTGATCACCCCGCCGAAAGGCTACTACGAAGAGATCCAACGTATCTGTAAAAAGTACGATATTTTGATTCACGTTGACGAAGTGGTGTGTGGTGTGGGTCGCACCGGCAAATGGTTCGGTTACCAACATTACGGTATCAAGCCAGACATCGTGACGATGGCGAAAGGGGTTGCATCGGCTTACGCTGCTATCTCTTGTACCGTGACAACAGAGGAAGTTTTCCAACAGTTCAAAGACGATCCTTCGGATAAATACAGCTACTTCCGAGACATCAGTACTTTCGGCGGCTGCACTATTGGTCCCGCCGCCGCATTAGAGAACTTAAAAATCATTGAAGAAGAAAACCTGATCAATAACGCCGCTCACGTTGGTGACTATTTGATGGCGCAGCTTCAGCGTTTGAAATCGAAATATGAAATGGTCGGTGATGTGCGAGGCAAAGGGTTATTTCTTGGTATTGAATTGGTAGAAGACAAAACAAGCAAAGAACCTGTCAAGGAAGCCGTTGCTGCCGATATTGTGGCTAAGTGTATGAAGCGAGGTGTGCTTATCGGGCGTACCAATCGATCATTTGAACGACTCAACAACACTTTGTGTCTAAGTCCACCATTGACTCTCACCCTAGAGCAAGCCGATGAAATCGTGAATGTTATTGACGTGGCCATTGCCGAAAAAGTCGCAGAACCTGTGGTTTAACGTCTATTTAAAACCAATAAAAATCAACAGCGCCTTGGTGATCCTTCGTGGATTGCCAAGGCGCTTTTTCTCGTTATTAAATCCGATAATAAATGCACTAAGATGGCGCACTGAATTGGTGCGTAACTGGACCAATAAAGAAATGCTCTGGTACTACCTAACCACAACAGCAACTCGTAATGTGAAGATGTCATACAGCACATAAGGACGTGGATATGAAGACACTGATGAATAAATCACTGAAAAACAAGTTGGCGAGCAAAACGGTATTACTGGGGACTTTGCTTTGTTCAATGAATACCTGGGCAGCGAAAGAAGTGACGATCGGCTACCAGGGAATGTTCAATCCGATGAAGTATGCCATTGATCAGAAGCTGGTTGAAAAAGAAACTGGTTCCGACATCAAGTGGCGTAAGTTTGATTCTGGCGCAAAAGCAATTACGGCTATGGCGGCTGGTGCCGTTGATATGACCGTTGCTGGATCCAGCCCAATTGCGAGCGCGGCAAGTAATGGCGTTGAGATGGAACTGGTATGGGTGATGGAAAACATCGCAGACGCAGAAGCCTTGGTAGTCAAAAACGGCAGTGGTATTAACTCGCCAGCCGATCTCAAAGGTAAACGTATCGCGGTTCCATTTGTTTCTACTACCCACTTTCACATGCTATTTGCTCTAGAACAATTTGGATTGAGCGAGAAAGACGTCAAGCTCATCAACATGCAACCGAATGCGATCATGGCGGCTTGGCAGCGTGGTGATATTGACGGCGCGTTTATCTGGGATCCTGCTTTGGGCAAAATCAAGCAAGACGGCAGCGTGCTTATTAGCTCAAAACAACTTAGTGCGTGGGGCAAGCCGACATTCGATGGAATGATTGCGAACAAGCAGTTTGCGGCTGAAAACGGTGAGTTCGTTTCGAAATTTATCACTGTAGTTGCGAGTGTTGATCAGCAATACCGCGCTGGAAAAGAAACCTTCAGCGCTAAAGACCCAATGGCGGTTTCAGTCGCGAAACTGGCTGGTGGTGAACCAGAAGGCGCAGTTGACGCGATGAGTCTATATGAATTTCTGGATGTGGATACTCAGTTGTCATGTCAATGGCTGGGTTGTGGTAAAGAGGGCGGTGCGAGCAAGGCGCTCGAAGCAACGTCTGCTTTTCTGTTGAAAGAGAAGAAGATATCGGCACTGATGCCAGATTACAGCGTATTTGTTAACCCAAGTTACGCCGAAGCAGCGAAAGCTCAGTAATCACATCTACAAATACAAGGAAGTATCGTATGTCTACAGAGAAAACACTGAAAATAGAAGACGTGTCGGTCGTGTATGAAGATCGTCAGGGAGGAGAACCCGTCCTTGCTCTATCGGGGGTTAATTTGGAGATAGAACAAGGGGATCTGGTCGTTGCACTCGGAGCTTCGGGTTGTGGTAAAACGACGCTATTGAATTTGATGGCTGGCTTTATCACTCCAACAGAAGGGTATTTAACCTTGGGCAACTCATCGGTGGAAGGCTTACCTCGTGTGGCCTTAGGGCGTGATATTGGCGACCAAATTGTGGGCCCGAGCGCTGACCGAGGCGTGGTGTTTCAAAAACATGCGTTATTTCCTTGGCTTAACGTCATCGAAAACACAGCATTTGGTTTAAAGCTTAGAGGTGTGAGCAAAGAAGAACGCCTGGAACGCGCAGCCAAATACCTGAAATTAGTTGGTTTGGAAGAGTTTCATCAGCACAAGGTGTATCAACTTTCTGGCGGTATGCAGCAGCGTGTTGGGATAGCCCGAGCTCTGACGAACGACCCGAGCATTCTGTTACTGGATGAGCCGTTAGGTGCACTTGATGCGCTTACCCGCGAGACCTTACAAGAGCTGCTTCTCGATGCGTGGCAGACCACCAACAAAATGATGTTCTTTATCACTCATAGTGTCGAAGAAGCTCTGTTTATGGCATCTCGCCTCATCGTGATGTCGCCAAGACCGGGGCGTATTACCCATAGCTTTGACCTGGACTTCAACAAACGCTTTTTGGAATGTCGGGATGCACGAGCCGTTAAGTCGATGCCTGATTTTATCGAGATGCGAGAAAAGATCCTTTCCATCATTCACCAAGATGAAGTACCGGAGGTGGCGTAATGACTCAAGCAGCTATGGTTACAGGAACAGGTGCGGTTAAAAAAACATCCGCAGAAACGGAAATGAAACAAGATCGCGTACAGGACAAAACCAAACAATTGACGGTTGAAGAACGCAAGCAAGATAGTGTGATTCACAAAACGCCCCCTTTTTATGCGCTTATCAAAGCAATAAAGAAGAAGACTTTAGTACCGGGCAACTATTATGGCGAGCCGGGGCAGGGCGACTCTCGATTAGTGTCGGTTATTGCGAGTATTTTCTTTATCGCACTATGGGCACTGGTCACCGAAATGGGCTGGGTAAAACCGCTATTTTTGCCCGCTCCGAGTGCAGTGATAGAGCGTTTTGGTGACTTGGTGGTCAATGGTTTTTCTGGCGTGTCACTCACGGAGCATCTGGCCGCAAGTTTAGGTCGCGTATTTGGGGCGTTTATCCTCGCCGTTGTTACCGCTGTGCCAATTGGTATTCTTATCGGCTCTAATGTGTGGATTCGCGGCATCTTCGATCCCTTGATTGAGTTTTACCGCCCTTTACCTCCACTTGCTTACCTGCCTTTGGTGATCATCTGGCTTGGCATCGATGAAACCAGTAAAGTGACGTTGATTTATTTGGCGATGTTCGCGCCAATCGCATTGAGTGCCCGAGCGGGTGTGAATTCAGCGCGTAGTGAACAGATTCAGGCGGCGTATTCCATGGGGGCTTCCAAAGCTCAGGTGCTTTATCACGTCATCATCAAAAGTGCGATGCCTGAAATTCTGACGGGTCTGCGTATCGGTATTGGCTTTGGCTGGACCACGCTGGTGGCGAGTGAAATGGTGGCAGCAGAAGCGGGGATTGGCTTTATGGTGCTCAATGCCGCAGAATTCCTTGTCACAGACGTTGTGATCGCAGGCATTATTATTATCGGTGTGATTGCTTACGCATTTGATTTGTTTATGCGTTATCTGGAGAAAAAGCTGGTGCCTTGGAAGGGGTATTAAGCACCGATTAGTGGATGAGTTTTATCGAAGAGGTCAGCTATCAAAGCTGGCCTTTTTTATGTCCCAAACTTTTCTATTTCCCAAATAACATAGAAAAACAGATACGTGGCTCTAGAAACAATAAAGCCTGGATAAACCAGGCTTTATGAGCAGAAAGGAAGGCTTACACGTAGTACGCTTCAACTTCGCCTTTCAGTTTGATCAGCATTGGGTTACCGAAACGGTCTTTTGCTTTTGGAGACGCGATTTTTACCCAGCCTTCGCTCACGCAGTATTCTTCAACGTCAGTACGTTCTTTGCCGTTGAAACGAATACCGATTTGGTGGTCGAAGCACTCTTTCACGAAGAATGGGCTACGAGGGTTACCTGCAAGGCGATCTGGTAGAGCTGGTTTAGTAGTGTCGTTCATTTTATGACCTGGATTCCGTAAAGAAAGTGCGCCATTGTAGTCAGTGTCTGCGTCGTGTTCAAGATAACCTTACTCCAACCAGTGACTGATTGTCCTTTATAAGGTTGTACTGCCGTAGTTATCGTAATTTATTCGTCCTGACGTCTTGATTCGCATCCTGTCACATAAACAGATTGGCTGAAGGCATGCACAAAACCGCTATCACCATGTATCTATGAGATTCCTAACAGCCAGTCTTCTGATTCCTAAGTAGTATCCCTGTCATCGTGAAAACAATGGATTCGTCCCTATGTATAAATATAAATTACCTGTCCTTGAGAAAATCGGTTTCGGAGCCGGTGACATGGCGGTCAACGTGGTGATTTCATCAATGATGTTAATCATTACCTTCTTCTATACGGATATTTTTGGTATTAAACCCGAAGACTTAGCGATGCTATTTATCGTAGTTCGATTAATCGACGCAGTGACCGACCCGGTGATGGGTATGATTACTGATAAGTTTACCTCTCGTTGGGGACGTTACCGCCAGTATCTACTCTTTCTAGCCATTCCTTTCGGAATCTCGGTTTACCTCGCTTTCAGCACGCCAGATGGCGATTACAACACCAAGCTGGTTTACGCTTACGCGACGTACATCTTTGTCACGGTCATGTTTACCGCGGTAACCATTCCTTACATTTCCCTCATCAGTGTGATGACCGATGACCCGAAAGAGCGATTGTCTGCGAACGGTTATCGCTTATTCTTCGCTAAAATCGCGGCGTTTCTGGTCACCATTATCGTACCGCAGCTATCAGCAGCTTGGGGTCAAGACAACATTCAATTGGGTTACCAATACTCGATGGGGCTTATGGGACTGATGGGCACACTGCTGTTCTTGTTCTGTTTCGCGACCACCAAAGAACGTATTGAACACGTGGTCGACAAAAAGTCATTTAAAGACCAAGTTAAGTTGTTGATGCAAAACGACCAATGGCTGGTGCTTTGCGCGGTATGTGTCACGGGCACTATCGGCTACGTAATTCGTGGTTCAGTGGCTGCGTATTACGCTAAGTACTACCTCGGTGGTGACGCAGGCACAATTTCAGCCTTCCTTGCGACGGGTGTCGGCGCGGCGATTCTGGCGATGGTGGCATCAACTTGGATTACTAAAAAGTACTGCAAAATTAAACTTTTCCGTTACAGCCAGGTCGCGGTGCTGCTACTAAGCGCGATGCTGTACGTTTTCGTTGGTCGTGATGACTTAGCACTGGCATTCGTGTTGTACTTCTTGGTTTCTTTCGTGGTGGATTTACACGCACCGGTGTTCTGGTCAGCCATTGCGGAAGCGGTCGACTACGGCGCTTACAAAACCGGTCAACGTGTGTCTGGCCTTGCGTTTGGCGGTATCTCATTTAGCCAAAAACTAGGTATGGGTATCGGCGGCGCAGTGGTTGGTTGGCTGCTGACATTCTTTAACTACGTACCAAATGAAGCGCAATCGGATTACGCACTGACTGGTATTGCACTGATGCTGACGGTGATCCCTGGTTTCTTCCACTTCTTAATGGGTTCGCTGATGTTCAAATACAAAGTGACCGATAAGTACTACCAGTCGATGACGGCAACGAACATCCTGGAAGAAGAGAAAAACCTAAGTGACGTTCAATCTTCAAAACCACAATCAAATTACGCAAATTAAGGTAAGCAGTATGACTGATTTCGTAAACCCTATTATCGAGCAACGTGCCGATCCGCACATCTACAAACACACGGATGGCTACTACTATTTCACCGCTTCGGTACCGGAATACGATCGCATTGAGATTCGTCGAGCAAAGACCATCGCGGAGCTCGACACGACCAGCGAACTGATCAACGCATGGTACAAGCCAGATACAGGCCCATACAGTGATTTAATCTGGGCGCCAGAGCTGCACTTTATCGATAACGCTTGGTATGTCTACTTTGCTGCCGCACCGTCTAGAGAAATCATCGATGGCTTGTTCCAGCACCGTATGTACGCGATATCGAATTCGAACCCGAATCCGATCACACCGGAATGGACGTTCGAAGGGCAAATCGACACTGGTATGGATACATTCTGTCTGGATGCGACCTCGTTCAGTCACAATGGCGTTAACTACTACGTGTGGGCACAAAAGGACAACAACATCGGCGGTAACTCAAACTTGTACATTGCTGAGTTGGAAACGCCAACCAAGCTGCGTACCGCGCCACAGTGCCTGACAATTCCAGAGTTTGAGTGGGAGCAAATCGGCTTTTGGGTTAACGAAGGGCCATCGGTAATTCACCGCCATGGTAAATTCTGGATGACGTATTCCGCCAGTGCGACCGACGAAAACTATTGCATGGGATTGCTCTATGCAGATGAAAATAGTGACCTGCTAGACCCGAAAAGCTGGGTGAAATCCAAACAACCAGTGTTTAAAACCAACTGGGAGAAAAAGATTTACGGGCCAGGTCACAACAGCTTTACCGTTGATGAAGAAGGCCACGACCTATTGGTTTATCATGCGCGTGATTACACCGAAATTGAAGGCGACCCACTCTGGGACCCTAACCGCCATACGCGTATCAAACGCCTCATTTGGAAAGATGGTTTCCCACTCTTCGGCGAAGCGATTTAATCCTGTTATATCAGTACCTGCGATTTGCAGGTACTGTGTTTTTGAAAGGAGCCTCTATGCCCAACAGCATTATCCCACCCGACTCGATCAAGGCTGCGATTGAGCACGATCTTTTCACCGATGGTAAGCCTGCGACGGTTCATATATTACGTAATCATCACGGCATGACAGCCACCTTTATGGACATTGGTGCCACATGGCTAAGTTGTCAGCTTCCGACTTCTTCTGGGCCAAGAGAAGTTCTGCTCGGCATGACCTCGCTGCACGATTATCAGTCTCATTCTGCTTTTTTAGGTGCGACCATTGGCCGGTTCGCCAACCGCATTGCTAAGGGGCAGTTCAACTTAAACGGACAAACCTATTCCATTACTCGCAACAATAATGGTAACAGCCTACATGGCGGTATTGAAGGTTTTGATAAACGCCGCTGGCTAGTGAAAGACAAAAGCGATTCACACATTACTTACTGTTTGATGTCTCCCGATGGTGACCAAGGCTTCCCGGGGAATCTTACTGCTGAAGTGGCTTATACGCTGACGGAAAACAATCAGCTGTGCATCGAATACTCGGCGATTTGTGACCAGGACTGTCCAATAAACCTGACCAACCACGCCTACTTTAATTTAGACGGCGCGGAATCTGGCAAAACCATTCTTGATCATGATCTGCAACTACTGGCGAACGAGTATTTACCTACAGATGACCAGCTCATCCCGACTGGTGAGCTGAAAGCAGTACAAGGGAGCAGTTTTGACTTTGGTAGCTCTCAGGTAATCAGAGATCGATTGTTAGAGGATGAAGACCAGAAGCTAGCCAAAGGCTATGACCACGCTTTTACCTTACCCGAAGAGTTAACGGATGGCGTCAGCACTATCGCTCGCCTGACTAGCTCAGACAAGCTGGTGGAGATGTCAGTGTTTACCGATAAACCTGCGATTCAGTTTTACAGCGGTAACTTCTTGGCAGGTACGCCTTCTCGCAATGGTGAGTATCGCGATTATCAAGGCCTAGCGCTTGAAACTCAGTTCTTACCGGATTGCCCAAACCATCCAGAATGGCCAGAGGCGAACAAACGCTTTATTACTCAAAAGTCGTTCTATCAGCATCAAACCAGTTACCAGTTCAACTTTCAATAATCATAAATAATTCGGGCAGGAGAGATTCCTGCCCGACATGTATACTCAGCGTCTTAAGGTTACTTACATCACTTTCTCACGATAGAGTTTCGGGCTTAGCCCGGCTTTGTTCTTAAACACGCGCGAAAAATAGAGTGGGTCCGAATAGCCAATCAAGCGAGAAATTTGGTTGATGGAATAGTTCGATGTCACCAGTAACTGTTTCGCTCGGCTAATTCGTTGGTCATCACGCCACTGGATGATAGTCATCCCAACTTCGTCGCGGAATAAATGCCCCAATCTGGAGGGCGACAAACACACAAGATCGGCTAATTTTTCGTTGCTGAAATCTTCATTGAGGTGTTTGGCCATGTAATTCAACACGTTGGTGATTCTTGGATCAACGAGTTTTTTGATCAGGTTCGGCTGGTTCATTTTACAGCGTATCAATAGCTGCTCTAGCAAATTGAGCGTCAACTCATCGCTGTAGGGCTCGTCCTTTTTACTCAGGTCTTCAATCTGCTTAAACAGCTGCTCGAGCTTTTCCTGAGCGTCAATGTGCACACCTTTAGTGATAAACACACCGTTGATGCAGCTTTCCCACTTAAGACGGTTTATCCAGTAGGCGCGAGGGCGAAAATAGATCCAGCGATGATGCCAGTCTTCAGCCTCTTCTGAGCGGTGGTAGTAGTGCGGTACACCCGTTGGAAAGAGTAGTAAATCGCCTTCATTAACCGTAAATGATTCGTCACCGTGAAATACGGTGCCCTGACCTTTTACCGTCAAATTGATGATAAAGCCCTTCATCCCATGAGGACGGTCAATAACAAAGTCTAGATCGTTGCCTTTTGAGATTGGCGTTAAACCCGCAACTAAATGAGCATTGAAGTCATATCCAGGTTTCAAGGGATCGTTTTGCATTCTATTTTCCGTATAACAGCATTAAAACTTGCCGCAAAATCGCGCGGCAAAAAAGTAAACCAGAGTGGGAAGCGTTGTTTAAGTCGTTGTTTTAACGCTTCACCATAATTATCGGTTGCAGCCATTATGTTGTTGCGATGGCAGGCACCTAGTTCGCATATCACATCGCTACGCCACAACCTGTCATGCTAAGCATGGATTTATCAGTATAGTTGTCACAGACCGCACTGCTATCCTTGTTCGTTTGGCATACGCATAACCCACAAATTCTACTCGATTACTTTGCGCAGTAAAAAAATAGGTAACGAAAACGAGAGGTAGGGAATTGTTCAAGCTAATAGGGAAGGTGGCATGATGTGCGAGAAGTTGGATGTTCAAATATAGCGAAACACCTACTCGACTGACCCCCTCAGCCGAATAGGTGCATGCGTGTTTTTAGATACCGCTGCTAAAACGGTAGAACAGACTGTTGTGCTTCAGCTCTGTTTTGAAGTCACGGATGGTGGTGTTCTTGTCAATCACAACCAGCTCGATACCCGCAAACTCAGCGAAGTCTTCTAGCATATCTAAAGTGACGTTTTGCGTGTATACGCTGTGGTGCGCGCCACCCGCATGAATCCATGAAGCCGCAGATACTTCCAGGTTAGGCTGAGGTTCCCAAAGCGCGTGTGCCACAGGCAAGTTCGGTAGATCTGATGGTGGTGTTACGGTATCAATTTCATTCACCAACAAGCGGAAGCGGTTACCCAAATCAATCAGGGTTGCCACTAATGCAGGGCCAGATTTCGCGCTGAAGATCGCACGTGCGACATCGTCAGTTTTACCGATAGTATGGCGATGAATCTCAATTGATGGCTTGTCAGCGGCGATCGTCGGGCACACTTCCAACATGTGAGCGCCCAGAACCTGGCCTTCACCAGTTAGGTTGTAGGTGTAGTCTTCCATGAACGACGTACCGCCTGGTAGACCTTGACCCATGGTTTTGATGATGCGTGTCAGCGCGGCCGTTTTCCAGTCGCCTTCGCCGCCGTAACCATAGCCTTTTTCCATTAGGCGTTGGGTTGCCAAACCAGGTAGGTTAGTCAAACCAGTCAGGTTTTCAAACGTGTTCACAAACGCCATACAGCCGCGCTCTTGCAGGAAGGTTTCCATGCCTAGTTCAAGGCGCGCTTCATTCTTAAGAATTTCCAACTGTTCTGGCGTTTCAAAAATCTCCGGAGCGATTCGGTACGTTGAGCGGTACTCTTCCAGCAGGGCATTGATTGCGCTGTCTTCGACTTTGTTCACGACTTCAGTCAGTTCACCCAAACCGTAGGCGTGTACTTCAAAGCCAAATTCGATTTGTGCGCTAACCTTGTTACCTTCAGTTACCGCTACCTGGCGCATGTTATCGCCAAAACGAGCGACACGTAGAGTGTGGCTCTCGTGCCAACCAATTGCCGCGCGACACCAGTGGTCGAGCTGCTTACGTACAGAAGGTTTCTGCCAGTGACCAACGATAACGCGGCGGTCCAAGCCAAGACGCGTACCAATGAAGCCAAATTCGCGGTCACCGTGCGCACTTTGGTTCAGGTTCATGTAGTTCATGTCGATGCTTTCCCAAGGCAGCGCTTCGCTGAACTGGGTGTGGAGATGAACAAACGGTTTATTCAGTTGCTTAAGACCTGAAATCCACATTTTTGCTGGCGAGAAAGTGTGCATCCATAGCACTACACCCAGACAGTTTTCATCGTTGTTTGCTTGCTGGCATACGTTAAGGATTTCTTCTGGCGACTTCACTGTTTCTTTACATACAACAGGCACGCACACATCGTTGCTCTGGTTGAAACCAGCCACGATCTCTTCGCTGTTCTTTGCCACTTGCTCCAATACTTTAGGACCGTATAGGTGCTGTGAACCGGTGATAAACCATACAGATTTGTTTGTTAAATCTTTCATAAGTGCCTCTGTTATTCTGTGTCGCATTGGTCGCCTCGCTACTTGCCAGGTGACAATTGTTAGTTATTTTTGTCCGTAGTACGCGTCTTTACCGTGCTTGCGTAAGTAGTGCTTATCCAGCAAGGTCTGTGGAATCGGTAACGTACTCGGGTTGATAGAGAGTGTGCGGAACGCCATTTTTGCCACTTCTTCCACCACCACGGCGTTATGTACGGCGTTATGTGGGTCGGTTCCCCAGGTAAATGGCGCGTGCTCGCGAACCAAAATTCCGGGAATCGCCATTGGATCAGTTGCGCCAATCGTTTCAACGATGACTTTGCCGGTATTCAACTCGTAGTCGCTTTCAATCTCTTGTTGAGTCAAAGCGCGGGCACAAGGAATATGACCGTAGAAGTAGTCCGCGTGCGTGGTGCCAAAGGCTGGAATCGCTGCGCCCGCTTGCGCCCATGACGTCGCATAAGACGAGTGGGTATGCACGATGCCGCCGATTGACGGGAACTGGCGGTATAGCTCTAGATGCGTCGCGGTGTCGGAAGAAGGTTTAAGATTGCCTTCAATGATTTCGCCTTGCAGATCCACAACCACCATGTTTTCCGCACTGAGTTCGCTGTATTCGACGCCACTTGGCTTAATCACGACTAAACCGGATTCGCGATCGATGCCTGACACATTGCCCCAGGTGAAGGTCACGAGGTTATGTCGCTGAAGATCCATGTTCGCCTGCCACACCTGATGACGAAGCGTTTTCATGCGTTCAGCGAAGGAGTCGACGTCATTCCATGTTGTTTGTTCAGACATCTTCACGCTCCTGAGATTGATGGAACTCTGCCATTTGTTCCATGTGTTGACCGAGTTGACGATACGTCGCGTAGCGCTCTGCTCGCAAAGCTTGCACTTGTGGGTTTGGTGAGTATGTTTGACGAACAGGGCTTGCCATGACGTCTTGCGCTGCTTTGGTGTCTGGGTAAACGCCAGCCGCGACTGCCGCAAATATCGCTGCCCCTAATGCACAGCATTGATCCGACTCAACCACGATGATTTCTCGACCAATCACATCCGCGCACATCTGCATCACGAACGGGGATTTTTGAGCAATACCACCGATGGCAATAACGCGTTCAACCTTGACGTCTTGCTCGATAAAGCAATCCACAATCGCTTTGGCACCGTGAGCCGTTGACTCAACCAACGCTGAGAAGATGGCTGGTGAAGCACTGCCAAGGTTCAAATCACTGATAGCACCTTTTAGTCGTTGGTTGGCGTATGGTGTGCGTCGGCCATTGAGCCAGTCCATCGCGACAGGTGTGTATTTGTCGATACCCTGCTGCTCCGCGGCTTGCGAAAGCATTGGCAATAAGTCAGACGCAATTTCGTCAGCGGTTTTTGCAAAGTCTGGATTGCGCTCAGCGTAAGCCTGCAGTGGCCACATCAGAACGTTCTTAAACCAAGCGTACATATCACCAAATGCAGATTGTCCAGCTTCTAGTGCCAGTAACTCTGGCATCGCACTGCCTTCAACCTGGCCACAAATCCCGTGAATGGTGCGATCGCCAACCTGATCGGCTTCAACCATCAAAATGTCACAGGTTGAAGTACCAATCACTTTAACTAAATCATTGGCACCGGCACCGGCGCCCACCGCGCCCATGTGACAGTCAAACTCGCCAATTGCAATCGCAATGCCTTCTGGCAAGCCCAGTTTTTCTGCCCATGCTTTTGACAAGTAACCAGCGGCTTGGTCCGAAGTGAATACTTCTGTGAACATACGATCGCGTATGCCATCCAGTGTTGGAGAAATCGCGCTTAAAAACGCTTGGTCAGGCAGGCCGCCCCAGCTGTCGTGCCACATGGCTTTATGTCCGGCAGCACAAATACCGCGACGCAGTTTTTGTGGATGCTGAGCGTCGGCGAGAATCGCTGGAATCCAGTCACAAAGTTCTACCCAGCTGTAGGCGCTTTTAGCAACTTGTTCGTCTTGTTCGCTGACCCAAGCGGCTTTAGCCCAGAACCATTCCGATGAATAAATACCACCGATGTAACGGGTGTAATCGGTGAAATCACCTGAGTGGGCAAGCTCGTTGATCAGATCCGCCTTAGATACCGACGTGTGATCTTTCCAAAGGACAAACATCGCATTTGGGTTGTTCTCGAACTCCGGTAGTAATGCCAGGATGTTGCCGTTTTCATCAATTGGGGCTGGTGTAGAGCCTGTGGTATCGACACCGATACCAACGATGGAAGAGGCCAGTTCAGGCGAAACCGTGGTCAGTACTTCTTGGATCGCACTGGTCATTGCATCCAAATAGTCTTGAGGGTGATGTCTGAATTGAGATTGAGCAGGCTGACAATATAGCCCTTTCATCCATCGCGGGTAATAGACGACAGACGAAGATACTTCACTGCCTGTTTGTGCATTTACGATAAGGGCACGTACGGAGTCTGAACCGAAGTCCAAACCAATGACATGCTGTTGTTGTGTGTTTAATGTGTCCATGACTGCTCCAGCTTTTGGTCAGCAAACTAAATCTACTTGTTGTTATAGCTAGAGGAGGGACGTTATCCCATAAAGAGGTCTGCTAACTTTATGGACAAAAACGTCATGGACGATTTTTTGTGTTCTTTTTAACACCTTCTGCTGTCAGGTCGGAATAGCAAGAAACCAGTGAATTCAACGTTTGCATTAGGCTGGTATTGGGTCAATTACTGCGAATTTTGATCAGTGGTCGCATAATTGAGATCTGTGTCATAGCCCCTTTGGCTAAATGAATGGACAAATTCGCTACATTTTTCCGCTGTGATTTTTGTCACTAACAAATGTCCCTAAATCCACAAATATGTATAGCGAACACTCACCTCTACCAGTGGATGGATAACAATGAAACTAAAAAAACTACTCACAATCGCTGCCCTATCTGGCGTAACTATGCTTAGTGCTTCGGCCAACGCATTTTTCGGTTCAAATGATGACACCCGACTAGGCTACCTAGTTAAGCAACCTGAAGAGCCATGGTTCCAAACGGAATGGTCATTTGCTGAAAAAGCCGGTAAAGATTTAGGCTTTGAAGTAGTAAAAATGGCGGTGCCAGATGGCGAAAAAACCCTGAATGCTATCGACACTCTAGCGGCGCAAGGCGCGAAAGGCTTCGTTATCTGTACTCCTGACCCTAAATTAGGTCCTGCAATCATGGCGAAAGCGAAAAGCTATGATCTAAAAGTGATCACTGTTGATGACCAGTTCCTAAACGCGAAAGGCGAGCCAATGACAGACGTACCATTGGTTATGATGGCAGCGACTGCTATCGGTGAACGTCAAGGTACAGAGCTGTACAAAGAAATGCAGAAGCGTAGCTGGGATGCGTCGACAACTGGCGTTATGGCAATCACTGCGGACGAACTTGATACGGCACGTCGCCGCGTAGACGGTGCTATCTCGGCTCTGGAGCAATCTGGATTCCCAGCTGATCAAATTTACCGCGTACCAACCAAAACCAATGATATTCCAGGAGCACTGGACGCTGCGAACTCTCTACTTGTTCAATACCCAACTGTTAAGCAATGGCTAATTGTTGGTATGAACGACAACACAGTATTAGGCGGCGTACGAGCAACGGAAGGTCAGGGCTTCGGTTCAGACAACGTAATCGGCATTGGTATCAACGGTGTGGATGCGGTTAACGAGCTTGCGAAATCTCAACCAACCGGTTTCTACGGTTCACTACTACCTAGCCCGGACGTACACGGCTACAAGAGTATCGAGTCTCTATACAAGTGGGTAAAAGAAGACGTTCAACCTGAGAAGTTTGTTGAAGTTACGGACGTTGTTCTTATCACTCGTGACAACTTCAAAGACGAACTGGCGAAAAAAGGGCTGTAAGCTCACTTTAGGTGACGGCCGGCTTGGTCGTCACCAACTGATTTAACGGAGAGAATTTCATGGCGAAGTCCCCCTCTTACATAGAGTTTCGAAACATCTCGAAGCACTTCCCAGGTGTTAAGGCATTGAACAACGTGAGCTTCCGCGCCGATGCGGGCAGTGTTCATGCTTTGATGGGTGAAAATGGTGCTGGTAAATCAACGTTACTCAAAACCTTAAGTGGTTTTCATAAGCCTACGGAAGGTCACATCGCTATTGATGGTAAAGAAGTAGCGCTGAATTCAACCAATGATGCGCTTGAGCACGGTATTGCCATTATTTATCAAGAGCTCAACTTGGTTCCTGAGTTGACGGTTGCGGAAAATATTTATCTTGGTCAACTACCGACCAAGGGTGGCCGAGTGGATACAGAAACCCTCAACAAGAACGCACGAGTTCAGTTAGAGCGTTTAGGTGAAACATTCGACCCATCTTGCCAGCTAAAAGAGTTGTCTATTGGCCAATGGCAGATGGTTGAAATTGCCAAAGCACTGAGCCGAAACGCACAAATTATCGCATTTGATGAGCCAACCAGTAGTTTGTCACAGCGCGAAATTCAAAACTTATTCAAGGTTATCCGTGAACTGCGTGATGCGGGCAAAATCATTATGTACGTATCGCACCGTATGGAAGAGATCTTCGACCTGTGTGATGCATTAACTATCTTCAAAGATGGCCAGCACGTGCAGTCATTTACTGACCTTTCTCAGCTGACTAACGATCGTCTAGTTGAACTGATGGTTGGCCGTGAAATTAGTGACATCTTCAACTACCGCCCGCGTGAACATGGTAAGAGTGGTTTACGCATTGAAAACTTTGAAGGCCCAGGGTTAACGGCTCCGGTGTCACTGGATGTCAAACAAGGTGAAGTTCTTGGTTTGTTTGGATTGGTTGGCGCAGGTCGTACTGAGCTTACTCGCCTTATTTTCGGTGCAGACAAAAAGACAGGCGGCGATCTTTACTTACACGATGTCAAAATTGGCGTCAAAAACCCGCAAGATGCAATTCGTTACGGCATTACGCTTTGTTCGGAAGACCGCAAAGCTGATGGCATCGTTCCTATCATGTCGGTACAAGAGAACACCAACATCAGTGCTCGCCCTTGGCATTTAAAATTCAAGAGCTTGATTGATTTCGACTGGGAAAAGAAGAATGCCTCGAAGCAAAAAGAAGCGCTGAATGTCAAAGCTTCTTCTCTGGAGCAGCCAATTGGCAAGCTATCAGGCGGTAACCAGCAGAAAGTGATTCTTGGTCGTTGGTTGTCAACGGCAATGAGCGTCATCTTACTGGATGAACCTACTCGTGGTATCGATGTGGGCGCCAAATCTGAAATTTACGAACTCATTTTTAAGCTGGCAGAAAACGGAGTAACGGTACTCGTTGTTTCCAGCGATTTACCGGAAGTGTTGGGTATCTCTGACCGTGTACTTGTTATGAAAGACGGCGCGGTAACCGGTGAACTACAACGCGACGAATTTAATGAACAAACCGCGCTTCGTCTGGCCATGCTAGATAAAGAAGAGTCGGCAGCCGCTTAAAATTAAGGAATATCATTATGTCTACTTCTAACCCTACAAAAGCGATAGAGTCAGCTCCAAAAACTGGCAGCTTTAGCTTCGGTAAAATCTGGGATAAATTCGGAATGCTAATGGTGTTTGCAGGCCTGTTTATACTCTGCTGCCTTTTCGTTCCCTACTTTGCAACCTTCATCAACATGAAAGGCTTAGGCCTGGCAATCTCGATGAGTGGTATGGTGGCATGTGCCATGCTGTTCTGTCTTGCTTGTGGTGACCTTGACCTTTCTGTTGCCTCAGTAATCGCATGTTCAGGTGTTGTCACCGCTGTGGCTATCAACGCGACCAGCAGCGTCGTTCTGGGTGTGGGTGCTGGCCTACTTTCTGGTGTGGCATTTGGTCTGTTAAACGGCTTTGTTATCGCCAAACTGCAAATCAACGCACTGATCACGACGCTCGCAACCATGCAGATCGCTCGTGGTCTAGGCTACATCATATCTGACGGTAAAGCGGTAGGTATCACAGAAGAGAGCTTCTTCGCGTTAGGTAATTCTTCTTTCATCGGTATTCCGACACCAATTTGGCTAACACTGATTACATTCGCTGTCTTCACATTCTTACTGAATCGCACCGTTTATGGCCGTAATACACTGGCGATTGGTGGCAACGAAGAAGCTGCACGTCTGGCAGGTGTAAACGTGGTTAAGACCAAGATGATGATCTACACCATCTCTGGTTTCATGGCTGCACTAGCGGGTGTTATTCTGGCAGCTCGTATGACTTCTGGCCAGCCAATGACTTCGGTTGGTTTTGAACTGGTGGTTATCTCTGCGTGTGTATTAGGTGGTGTATCGCTAAAAGGTGGTATCGGTAAAGTCTCTTACGTTATTGCTGGTGTACTTATTCTGGGTACTGTAGAAAACGCGATGAACCTCCTGAACATGTCTCCGTTTTCTCAATACGTTGTTCGTGGTTTAATTCTACTAGCAGCGGTTATCTTTGACCGCTACAAACAGACAGCAAAAGCATAAATGAATTGCTGACCTAAGAACGCTACAAATCACTAGAAAGAGTCCCTTCAGTAATGAGGGGACTTTTTTATTTTGTCTATCTTAAAACCCTTTGACCTACTGAGTATTGCGGGTTGGTTGAATCTGCAAAGCTTACGAACTCATCATAACATCCCACCCCTCAGAAACCTGGAACACAGCATTTATACGCGCAAGCACTCGAGCATCATGCTGGATATAGGGCTCTTGTCTGCTGTTTAGCCAGCGTCTCATTCATGTGAAAATCATAATCCTCAAAGATGCGAAATCAATTATCTTCAATGTTCAGAGATATATTTATATATCCAATCCCGCCCTTAGCATTTTTAAAATAATAAAGAATATATCTATAAATAGAATTGCGATTCATATCTAATTTTTATTTTTATTATTTCACAATTTTATCATCACTGTATTGTTTGTTTTTAAAACATATTTATATATCAAACCCCGCCACCTCAATAATGATTGTTCTTGCGTTTGATCTTAATCAATAAAATACGCCGCAAACTAGTAATTTAAATGCATGAAACTGCATATCGTGACTTTGCAAATATGGGTTTAATTATGATCTTGATCTTGTTTATTAAAATTAAAATAACATTTCAATTTTAAATTAAATTTATTTCGATAATATTATCTCAGAAGCACATTCAGCATAAGAATGTAATCTCTTAGCCTATAAATACTTTTAATACAATTAGTTGCGATGAAAATTATGCAACACATGGAGTACGATATGAACATCAAACCTTTAGCTATTGCAATTTCTGTTCTATTTACTGGTGCAGCAGCAGCTGGCGAAATTTACAAATCAGACGAAAATACAGTTGAAATGTCAGGTTGGGCAAAAGGTATCGCAATCTACGTTAATGCTGATGATAAAAAGAAAGAACCACACGTATTTACAGATGCACACCTAAAAGTTAAAGGTACGCATCAATTGAATGAAGATGCGAAACTAATCGGTTCTTTCGCAATTAATGCTGGCGACAGTGTGACAAAAGAAAACCGTAATGCAGAATTCGCTGATATTAAATTAGAATTTGACCACACTACTTACGGTAACTTCTCTTTCGGTGATACAGGTAACTCATTCGGTGCAGTTGAAAAAGCGAAACAAGGAGAAGGTTCTAACCTATACATCATCGGTCAAGGTGGTGTAGATGGCCAAGGTATCCGTTACAAGAAAACAATCAACGATCTTGAGTTTTCAGCAAACTACGAAACGGACAGTGACTCAGACAACGAAGCAAACTTTGCTACATCTCTAAACTACAAAGTAGACGATTTTTCTGCAGCGGTAGCTTACGGTTCTGACGGTGACAAAGCGAACTCTGTCGGTTTAGCAGGTGACGTAACACTGGGTGATTTCAAATTTGGCGCGGCATTCATTTCTTTCGAAAACGCAGCGAGCTTGAAAGCAAGCGACAGTGTTGAACTTAAGCTTGAATCTCCAAACGACGGTGAAACTTACTCTGTAGCAGCAGCGTACACATTTGACTGTTTCAAAGTTTACGGTTCACTTCAATACGCAGACGGTGACCTACAAGGTACGGCTGTAGAAGCGCAAACTGCATACCTAGGTCTTGGCTACGATGTAACAGATTCATTCAAAACAGACTTTGTCGTTCAAACTGGTTCTGTAGAAAAGCAAGGCGAAGAGAAGAAAGACGGTTACGGCCTTAAGTTTGTAGCGAAGTACTCGTTCTAATTTCCAGTTCTATTAATAATCCACTGCTTTACCTTACTTAAAGCCACCCGCATTCCGGTTTGAATGCGGGTTTTTTGTTTTTGAGGAGAGGATGTTGCGTTAGTTTTTTGTTGTCGTCTGTGTTTTTAAGGTAAATAAAAAATGTTTTCCAAGTTAATGTTGAAAATATAATTAATATTTGTTCTCATTCGTATTTGTATGTCATATATAATGAAACGGAATGAACGAATGAACAAAATGTTGACCATGCATCCTTTGGCTATTGCGATAGTGTCCTCGCTAGCTTCAACAACGATAGTATCTCAGGCAAGTGCTTCACCTTCTGAAGTCAATACGACAGCAATGGAAACCGTTGTTGTTACGGGTAGCGTGATAGGTAATTCTGAAATTGAAGATGTTAAAGAATATCCAGGCGCACGAACCATCATCACCAGTGATCAAATCAAAAAAACGGCGGCAAGCTCGATTGATGGCGCGCTGCAAAGTGTTCCTGGTATCAAAGTTCAGGATGAAACCGGAACGGGAGTCCTACCCAACATTTCAGTGCGTGGTTTAAATGCGAGTCGCAGTGGTCATGCTCAAATGCTCATGGATGGTGTTCCCCTAACTCTCGCACCATATGGCCATACTGGTCAGTCTATTTTCCCAGCGACGTTGTCCATGGTTGAACGAATTGACATTGTTCGCGGCGGAGCGGCGGTTCAGTACGGACCAAACAATGTAGGTGGCGTGATCAACTTAGTCACCAAACCGATTCCCCACACTTGGCAGACGGAGATCAGTAATCGTCTGACAGTATTTGAAGGTGGAGACACGCCTCTTAATGACTTTTACCTGAGAACCGGCGGTTGGCTGAGTGATACTTTCGCTTTGCAATTGGAAGGTAACTTTTTAAAAGGTGAGAGCTTCCGTGAACATTCAGATACGGATGTGAAAAATTTCCAAGCCAAAGTTCAGTGGTTACTTACTGATACGCAAGAGCTTCAGGCATTTATTCAACGTTATGAAGCAGACACTCAAATGCCGGGTGCACTTTCTCCTGAAGATTATCAGCAAGACCGTCAGCAGTCGAAACGCCAATACGATGAGTATCAGGGTGAATCGACGCGTTGGAGCGTAAAATACATTCACGATTTAGCCTTTGCAGACAGTGCTGAACTTGAGTTACTCACTTTTGGTCATCAATCCGAGCGTTTTTTCCAGTGGGGCTTTAATAGTGCTGGTGGGCACTGGGCTGATCCCGCTTTGCCGTCCACTGATATTCGTACCTCACCTCGCGAATTTACTGTGTATGGTATCGAGCCGAAATTAGCAATGTATTTTGGTGAAGGTCAGTCCGTTACTCAAAACTGGATTATTGGTGCTCGTTACGTAAACGAAGATATCGATTACAAACTTACGCAAACGCCTATCTCTGGAGGTACCACCAATGTACCGCGTGACTGGCACTTAGATACCGATGCGTTTGCTGGTTACATCAGCAATGAAATTGGTCTATTCAACGATACACTCAAAATCACGCCTGGATTGCGTTTTGAATCGGTTGATATGAGCTTTGACGATCTTGGAAAAGAACAAAGCGCAGATAATAAAGTGACGGAGTGGTTACCCGGTTTGACGCTGGCTTATAGTCTCAATGAACAGTGGGTCACGTACGCAAATGCGCAAAAATCTCTGCGTGCACCTCAGATTGCTTACATTCGAGGCTTGGGTGAAGAGGGCAGTGAGTTGGCGTGGAACTACGAAGTGGGCGCGCGTTTTACTCAGAACGAGACAAGTTTCAACGCGGCGATTTACCGCGTTGATTTCGAGGATCAACTGCAATGGCAGAGTGCGACGCAAACTTTTGACAACATTGGTAAAACACTGCATCAGGGTATTGAACTGTCAGCTCGATATGTTCCCGAGTCATTACCGTTACTCAGCCTGGGGGCAAGCTACAACTATTTAGATGCCACACTCGAAGAAGACGGTGACAACAAAGGCAATCAGCTACCGTTTTCTTCCAAGCACCAACTTGGCTGGGATGCGACTTATGTCTTCTCTGGCGTAGATACCACTTTATCTGGTTTCTATTTCAGCGATGCGTATACCGATAACGCCAACACTAGCTCTGAGAATAGTACGGGAGCAACTGGTAAAGTACCGTCTTATATGGTCTGGAACTTTAACTTAGGTACGGACTTATACAAGGATGAAAAAGGTAAGCTGCGCATGAATGTCGCCGTGAACAATCTGTTTGATGAAGATTATTACTTCCGCGGAATCGATACTAGCCCTGTTGGTCGCTACCCAGCACCTGGACGCTCATACACGCTTGATCTGAACTACCAGTTTTAGTGCCTTGAACTTGATTTACTGATCTAGAAAAAAGTCGTCAGCTTAAGTTGGCGACTTTGCCGATCATAGTATTGGAGAATATTGTTATGGAAAATAAAGCTCGATTGGCGACTGACCGTTTTTTGGTGTGTTCACTAATGTTGCTTATGCTTGTCATTGCTTCATCTTCAGCCATGGCTCAGATGCGCACCGTTCAAGATGAGCAGGGCACATTCGAGATAGAAACGATTCCAGAACGTGTCGTTGTTTTAGAGTTTTCTTTTGTGGATGCCTTAGCCGCAGTAGATGTGTCGCCAGTTGGTGTTGCCGATGATAAAGACCCAACACGCGTCATTGCCGCCGTTAGAGAGAAAGTTGAGCCTTGGCAGTCTGTTGGTGCTAGATCACAGCCTAGCCTAGAAGTGATTGCGCAGCTAAAGCCTGATCTCATCATTGCTGACGCGGAACGTCATCGTACTATCTTTGAGGATTTGCAGCGAATAGCGCCAACATTGCTACTAAAAAGTCGTGGTGAGACATACCAAGAGAATCTGGAGTCTGCAATAAAAATTGGTGTCGCGATTGGAAAGCAAGATCAAATGATGCAGCGAGTCGAGCAGCATCATCAAACGATGGCGCAGTTCAAACAGCACTTTGCTACTCAAGAGACCATACAGTTTGGCGTCGTCTCGGATAAGGGGATGTGGCTACATAGTCCGGTGTCTTACGCTGGTGGAGTGTTAACGACTCTGGGGCTAAACAGTCCTCTGGACGACAAAACGCAAACGGCTTATTTGCCGACAAGTTTTGAGTTTCTTCTCAAAACTAACCCAGATTGGTTACTGATTGGGCTGTATTCCACCCCCAATGTTGTCGATGAATGGCGCAAAAATCCATTGTTCAAATTGCTGACTTCAGTCAAAAAGCAACAAGTTATCGAGGTTTCACCGCAACTGTGGTCACTCAACCGCGGAATGCTGGCGGCTGAAGAGATCGCCCGAAACCTTAATGCGCTTTTGGAACGCTCTTAATTCGTCACCGGTCAAAAACCTGCAATAAAGGAAAAACGAAAAAGCCAACCTCACAGGGAGGTTGGCAAATCTTACCCAGATGGAGGGAGGTAAGATCAGGAGGTCGCAAGTACGCTGTGCACTTCTGACTTAATTGAGTCAGACTGCGTACCAAACATCGCTTGTAAACTGTCTCCAATCACCAGTACATCTAAGAGAAGCGATTAACGAGTGCGTGGTGCTTTAATACTCTTTTCAAGCAGAGCAGCTAACTCTTCTACTTTTTCGGGATACTGCTCGGCGAGGTTAACAACCTGGCCAATATCATCCTGTAAATCAAATAACTGAGCGCTGGAGAGATTGCCTTTTTCATTCCCCGTATATTGGCAGATAAAATCGTCATCGTGCGGCGGAATATAAGCGTAACGCTGGTCTCTGAATACCTTTTTGTATTGCATCCCTTCAAGCACCATATTGTCTCGGCCTTGAGGTTCCTTACCCAGTAACGTGTCTAGCAGTGGTTGGCTATCTGGCGCTTCTTCCTCTTGCAGTTCACTGCCGGTTAGCTGAGCAAAACAGTGATAAAGGTCGACTTGGTTGAACAAGGCTTCTGTTTCTCCTCGGGTAGCGCCGTTTGGCCAGCGGACAATAAATGGCACTCGGGTACCACCTTCAAACAGGCTGTACTTACCGCCGCGCAGTGGGCCAGCCATTCGATGTTCGCCGTTGAACTCAACCGCTTGATCTTTATAGCCATCGTTTAATACCGGACCGTTGTCGCTGGAGAAGATCACGATCGTATTATCAGCCAGTTGCAGCTCTTCCAATTTATCGAGGACCTGCCCAATGCACCAATCCATTTCGACGATTACATCGCCGCGAACACCGTGAGGTGTCACGCCTCTAAAGCGAGGGTTCGGAATACGCGGTACGTGCGGTTGATGCAAGGCGTAGTAAAGGAAAAACGGCTGATCTTGGTTTTGCTCGATAAACTCAATGGCTTTGTCGGCAAAGACTTCGCCCATGGTTTCATCATCCCAGATTGCGGATTGACCGCCGCGCATGTGACCGATACGGCTAACGCCATTGATGATCGTGCCGTCGTGGCCATGATCGTACATGACATCCAGAAGCTCTGGGTTGTGACGGCCTGTAGGTACGTCATCAAAGGCTTGATCCCAATCGTAGGTCACTTCAATCGGGTCTGAAGGATCGAGGTTATCAACATGGCGATTGTCGATGTAGACACATGGAACACGGTCATTGGTCGCAGCCATAATGTAGGAATCGTCAAAACCGACATCGTTTGGTGTTCCCTGAATTTCTTGATTGAAATCGAGTTCACCATTGCCGAGCCCTAAATGCCATTTACCGACGATGCCGGTGCGATAGCCAGCCTTTTGGAACATTTTTGGCATCGTAAAATCAGAGATGGTGATGATCTGCGGGGCATCGCCAGGTAAAACAGCTGCGTTAGGGTTACGCCAAGGATAAGAGCCAGTCAGTAAACTATAGCGCGAAGGCGTACACGTCGCCGCCGTGGCATAACCTTGATGGAACTTAAGCCCTTCTTCAGCCAGTTTATCCAGGTTAGGCGTTGGAATGTCGTTGGCACCGTAACAGCTCAAATCGCCGAAACCGAGATCATCGGCATACATAATAATTACATTAGGGAGTGTATCGTTACTCATGAGAATTCCTTATCGGTTCCACTGTGAATGAACAAGTCATATGGAAGCAAGTGATCAAGCACTCGGCCGTCAGCCCATGGATCGTCGGTTCGAACCAATTCTTCTGCCATGGCGCGCAATAGGCGACGAAGGTCCGCTTGTTCAGGGTCGAAAGCTAGATTATTGGTTTGGTAGGGATCTTGGATGTTGTCGAAAAATTGGGTTTTTTCGACTTGGCCGAAATCATCAATATGCAGTGCTAAGGAGTAGCGCTCAGTCTTAATGCCTCGCACGGAAGCGAAATAGCCACGGATTTTACCGTCTGCGCCTGGCGCGGTATTCATGTTCTTCAGATAGAGAGCGTAAGTCGGGCTGGTATCCATCGAACCTGAGCGGAAAATCTCAGCGAGATTGCGGCCATGAATATTGGTTGGGCAAGATGATGAAAGCCCCATCAATCCCAGTACGGTTGGCATAATATCAGCACTGCTCAAAAAGGCTGGGTGTTGATTTGCCTGACTCTGATCAGCATCTTTTACGATGAAAGGTACTGAAAATGCCTCGTTATAGATGCAGTTTTTGGCATCATTTACGCTTTGGCTGCACAAGGTTTCTCCGTGGTCGCTGGTAAATACCACGATGGTATTGTCCCATTCACCCATCGCTTTCAGTGTCTCAACCAGACGGCCGAACTCACTGTCGGTGCCTGTAACATTGGCAAAGTAATAAGGCGCGCTATTGGCTTTTTCGAGGCTCGTATCAGCGTTTTCGCGCAATAAAAGCTCATCAACAGGCGTGTCTTTGTAACGTAACCAATCTTCCATACGGCAATCGTCAAGGCTGTCGTATGGGCTGTGTGGCGGGTTCATCGACATAAACAGCGCAAAAGGTTTGTTTGCGTCGCGCTGGCCTTGTTCGTTCTTCAGATACTCAATCGCCTTGTCGGTTTCATGTTCTGCCGACCATACCTTTGGTTCGTGACGGCGGCCATCGGTGTCGTAGTAGTGGGGATTGTTGTGTTCATCAAACGTGCCGTATCCATACCAATAATCGATTCCATGGCGGCGCTGTGGCTCGGTGTACGAGTCCCAGGCAGGTACATTCGGGTCAACGTAATGACCGGGCTGCACTGGATCATTTGGTGTCGGTACATCCAAATGCCATTTGCCGATATAACCGACGTGATAGCCTGACATTGACAGAACATCAGTGAAACAAATCGCAGTTTCTGGCAACTCTGAATCAACGCGGTCTGAGTTACAGTTCAGCGGTACACCACTGCGTGACGGGAATTGCCCGGTCATCAAGCTACCGCGGTGTGGGCTACAAACTGGGCAGTTACTTACTGCGTTGTTAAGCAACGTTGATTGTTGGATAAACGCATCAAGGTTGGGTGTATGGACAGGGTCCCCCACACCGGGAACTAAGTCACGATAGTCAGGATTTTGCCAGATACCTAACGACATCAGGCGGAACTGATCGGGGAATACATAGAGTAAATTGGGTTTTTTCATGATTCACAATAATAGAGGGTTTGAAATATTATATTGAAACATTGTTTTATAAATGTTGTTTGCGATCACGGATTGATGATAAATTAAAATGGCGTTTTAAAATAATTCGTCAACTAATAACAAGGTGTAGTTACGGTGTCACTTATTATTCCCATCAGTAAAGCGAAAGCAAAGCGTCCGTTTCATATTTTGTCCAAACCGATTGGACCTTTGTGCAATTTAGATTGCGACTATTGCTTCTATCTCGACAAAACCGACTATTACCCGCAAACCAAGCAGTTTGATATGGGGGACACGACACTTGAGGCACACGTAAAAAGCTACATAGAGAGCCAGCCTGCTGGTTGTCCGGAAGTGACGTTTGGTTGGCAGGGTGGGGAGCCGACATTAAGAGGGTTGGCGTTTTTTCGCCAGGCAGTGGCGCTGCAAAAAAAATATGCCCGCCCGGGAATGAAGATCATCAATACGCTGCAAACCAATGGTGTGCTGATTAATGACAGTTGGGCTGAGTTTCTTAAACAGCATGAGTTTTTGGTTGGGATCAGTATTGATGGTGATGAAGAACTGCATGACTACTACCGCAAAACACGCAGTGGGAAGGGCTCTTATCGTCAGGTGATCCAAGGTTTGCAGGCGCTACAAAGGTATCAGGTCGATACCAATGTGCTGACTGTGATTCAAAACCACAACGGCAATCATGGTAAACGAGTATATCGGCACCTGACACAACTTGGGGTGACATTTATTCAGTTCATTCCAATTGTTGAACCGGAAAAAGGTAAAGGTGTTTCGGAGCGAAGTGTATCATCGACGCAGTTTGGCCAGTTTATGGTGGATGTGTTTGAAGAGTGGCGTAAAGGTGACATTGGTAAGGTGTACGTCAGCCATTTTGATAATGCGCTTGGTATGCATTTGGGTATGCCGTCTTCTATTTGTGTACACGCCCCTCAGTGTGGGGAGAATCTTGTGATTGAGCACAATGGTGATGTCTATAGCTGTGACCATTTTGTTTATCCAGAATTTAAAGTGGGGAATATCAACCAGCGAGATTACCCTGACTTGATAGAAACACCGATCCAGCAACAATTTGCTACCCGCAAGCCAACTGGTAGCCAAATCCATTGCCAGCGATGTGACCAACGTTCGCTATGTCATGGCGCTTGCCCTGCGCAGCGGATCGATGCAAACGGGGAGTTATCTATATCGGCAAAGCATTATCTGTGTGACGGGTATTATCAGTTTTTCTCTCATCTTCGCCCTTACCTTGATGCGATGGGGCGATGTTTGCAACGTGGCTTGCCACCTCTCTATTACGCTCGATTTATGCGCCATCCCTAGGCTGGTGTGCGCATCCATCCTTTGAGCAATTCTGCTGGCATTGTTAAAGGGCATGCTGTCATAGGCTAATTTTTCTATTTCAGCGTGCTTACAATTCCGTAGTCCTATCAGCCCAGCACATCAGAACCCGTTTAATCTATGCTAAGAAAGCAAATTATTAATAAATGAAACATTGTTTTAATTTTATTGTTTTTGGTAGTTCAATTTTGTGAGCTAGGTGGGCATTGAACTAAAAAAATAAAACGTAGTTTTGATCTTTATATCAAAAATATAAAAAAGCGTTTCAATAATTATAGGTTATGAGTTTTAATTCATTCATTGATGATTTTGTTGTTAAGCGAGTAACCCGTGGCAATAAGTTTGAATTGTTTGGCAAATACGGAGCAAGGATGCACAGGCCGTTCTGAAACGCTGAAAATGCTAAAAGCGATTGTAGAGCGCCAAATGGATGTTGTTCGTGGAACAACACAAGACGTGCCGCACTTTAATAGCGCGGCGCACTATACAGAAAGCGTTGCGGGTATCGAACATGTTTGTCGTTTGATGTGGGGCGCAGTGCCAGCTGGAGAGGCGCTGAAAGATGAGCATGCCGAGTTGCGCCAGTTGATCGCCAACGGTACCAATCCCATGCACCAAGACTTTTGGCAGTTTCCACGCAATTATGACCAACGTGTTGTGGAGATGTCATCGATTGCAGTCGCGTTGATCGATGCTAACGAATTTTACTGGCAGCCGTTAGATCGCGAGCAGCGCACTAACCTTGTGACTTGGTTAAATTCTGTCTCCGATTTAGAGTTGCCGCCTAATAACTGGCGCTGGTTTAGGGTTCTGATCTTAAAAGCACTATCGTTGTTGGGTGTGGAAATTCAGCAACAGGTGCTTGAACAAGACCTCGCTTTTATTGATGAAATGCATTTAACAAACGGATGGTATCAAGATGGTCTCACAGGTGTGGTGGACTATTACAACCCGTTTGCTTTCCAACTTTACGCATTGGTATACGCCCGCTGGGACAACTATCAGAGTGCTGGCAGTCAGCTTTTGCTTGACCGTGCAATAGAGTTTTCTCATCGCTATCAATATTGGTTTGGCGAAGATGGTCAGCCTCTGTGCTACGGCCGCTCGTTGAATTATCGCTTTGCTGGTGCTGCTTTTTGGGCAGAATTGGCGCGTACTGAACATCCTGGTATTGATATCGCAACGGCAAAAAGCTACTGGATGCAAACCATGCGCTGGTGGGCGAATCAGCCAATCTGGGATCAACAGGCACAGTTGCTACCGGGCTTTGCTTACCCTAACTTGCTCGTGAGTGAATTCTATACCAGTTACGCGTCACCGATTCTGGCACTTAAAGCCTTTAACGCACTTTATTTACCTGAACAGCATCCATTTTGGACGGTAGAAGAACAACCATTATCGAGCAATATGCCCGCCACGTGGATTGGTGAACGCCACCTGATTACCCGCCGTCAGGGCAGTTATCTGCTGACCAATAGCGCACCTGCAAACGAGCTGCGTAATTGTAATGACAAATACAGCAAGTTTGCCTACAGCTCCGCGCACGGACTGTGTGTTGAATCAACTAATTGGTTGGATCAGGGTTGGGCGGGAGACAATATTTTTGCTTTTGCTCATCCACAGACTCGTCAATGGTTTAGTCGCACCCGAAATATCAATAGCTATCGCGAAGGCGATTCACTGGTCTCTTTATGGCAGCCGTTTGAAGGTTGTGTGGTGAAAACGCGCCAACAATTTACTGAGCAGGGTGAACTTCGCAGCCATGAAATCACCACAGACTTTGCTTTGGAATTTGTGATGACAGGGTATGCCGTAGATGGCTGGTCAGCTTGGTTTAGCCATCAGGTGATTCAGCCAGCACGAGTGGAGTCTGAGCGGCTCTTTAGTGAACTGATTTTATTGCAAGGTGAGGGGAAAACTCGAGTCTACCCATGCGCACCCAACACCAATTTACTTTATCCCCAAGCTAGTGTTCCTGCCATTACTGGCCGTATCGAACCCGGTACACACCAGTATATTGTCGCCGTGAACGCTGGCAATGTGCCTCGCTGAGTTAAATAGCTACGCGAAGTGCGAAAGAATTAATCTTTACATTTGTATACAAATCAGGGAGTTACTGATGAGTTATAAGAATAGCTTACCTCTACTTGGCAAAGTCGCTATCGCGGTTGCAGCCTCTGTCTCTTTTTCTGCTTTGGCGGATACGTACAACGAAGCCCCACAGCTAAAAGAGTTGGTGGCAGCTGGGCAACTAGCCCCTGTTTCTGAGCGTTTGCCTGAAAACCCACTTGTTGTTGAGCCGATTGAATCTATCGGTCAATACGGTGGTGAATTGCGTCTGCTTGGTTTAAAAGCGGACCGTGGTCACCGTATGCGTATGCTTAAGTACGACAACTTATTCAACTTTAACCGTCACTACACGGGTATTGAGCCAAATCTAGCGACTAGCTACACAGTAAACCCAGAGCTTACAGAGTACACGATCAGCTTGCGCAAAGGCGTTAAATGGTCTGACGGAACAGAGTTTACAGCGGAAGACATCAAGTTCTACCTAGATTTAATTAACCGTGAAGACTGGTCTGGCAACAAACCACTCTATGCTCGTCAATCAGGTGATGCAGTCGGTACCGTTGTCGACAAACACACAATCAAAATCACGCTAAAAAATGCCGATGGTATGTTCATTCGTAAATTGGCGAACACGGATGGTTCTAACATCGTTCAGTTCCCGAAACATTACTGTGAGCAATTTTTGCCTGAAGTAAACGCTAAAGTGACTGAAGAAGCAAAAGCCGCTGGCTTTGATAGCTGGCAGCAATACTTCCAAACTAAGTGTCGCGCGATTTACTTCCAAGAAAGTTACCAAAACCCAGACCGCCCTACAGTAAACGCCTGGAAAGTAAAAGTCGCTCCAGGTCCGCAAACGCAATATGCAATTTGGGAACGCAACCCATACTATTGGCAAGTCGATACGGCGGGTAACCAATTACCTTACCTAGATACGGTTTACTTCTCTTACTCTGAGAATAAAGAAGAGATGGTTCTTCGCGCTGCCGCTGGTGAGACAGACTTCCAAACTCGTCATATTGGCGTAGCTAAGTACCGTCCAATGCTCATCGAAAACGAGAAGAAGGGTGACTACACTTACGCGACTCGTCCAAGTACTAGCATGAACGCGCAGATCCTTGGCTTAAACCAAACGCACAAAGATCCAGTTAAGCGTGAACTATTTTCTAACAAAGATTTCCGTGTAGCACTTTCTCACGCAATTGATCGTGAAGGTATTAGTGAGACTATTTTCTCTGGTGTCGTTGCGCCTTACCAAGCAGCGCCTTCAGAGGGTAGTGCATTCTACGATGAGGAATTTGCAACTCAATACACAGAGTTCAACCCAGAACTTGCCAACCAACTGTTAGACAAAGTCGGTCTGAATAAGAAAGACGACGATGGCTACCGCCTGGATAAAAATGGCAACCGCCTGCGTATTGAAGCGTTGGTTAACCAACAGCACGTTGGTGAAACCACAGACATTCTTGAGCTTGTGAAAAACGATTGGAAAGACGTGGGCGTATTCCTGGATATCCGTATCGTTGAAGGTTCTTACCTGCAAACTCAACGTTTGGCGAATGAATATGATTTAGCGCCAGCGAAAGGTGATGGTGGTATCGGTGTGTTGGATACTTTCCGCAGCTATGCACCTCAAAACCCAGAGTCTACCTGGGGCTTAGGCTACTACTACTGGATGACAGATACTTCACACGCTAATGCTGTTGAGCCACCTGCGCACATTAAGAAGCAAATTGAGCTTTACCAAGCTATGGGTAAAACGTCTTCTCATGAAGAACAGTCTAAGTTGATGCAGCAAATTATTGATATTGCGAAAGAAAACTTCTATGTGATTGGTACGGTTCAGCCTCTGGATGAAGGTGTGATCATTCGTAAAGGCGTTCGCAACGCTGATACTGAGGTTCCAAACTCATACAGTATCGCTTCGCCAGGTCCAATGCGTACCGCTCAACTTTGGAAGGAATCAAAGTAATTTCGTTGAACTAGGTATGGTTAAACCAGACCTGTTAGCCGCAGTCACTAGCAGCTGCGGCTAACGAACCTTTTGTTTTAACTGTTTGCGAAGTTGCAAATGTAGGAATAATTATGAGCAGTTTTTTTCTGTATATAGGACAAAGATTAGCGGCGGTATTTACCACTTTGCTGGTCGTGTCTATTTTAGTTTTTGTCGTTATTGATTTACCACCAGGTGATTTTGCTTCTGCAAAAATCGCAGAAATGGCCGCTATGGGTCAAGATGTCGACCCAGAGCAGATACTTGTTTTGCGTGAAATGTTTGGTTTGGATAAACCGTTGCATGAGCGTTACATAAGTTGGATGGGAGGTCTACTTACAGGTGATCTGGGGCTTTCTCTGGTTAACAATAAACCAGTTTGGGATAACATTCAGCCTACACTGTTACCTACCATTCTTTTAGCCTGTGCCGTACTGGTTTTCAAATTTACGTTGGCTATTCCAATCGGTGTTTACTCTGCTCTGCGTCAATACTCATTTGGCGATTACATCGCAACCATATTTGGCTTCATTGGTATGGCAACGCCTAACTTTGTTATTGCGATTGTTGCCTTGCTAATTGGTTATCACTCTTTTGACGTGATGCTGTCTGGTCTTTACTCGCCAGAGTATATCTCTCAACCTATGAGTTTCGACAAATTCATGGACGGTGTTAGTCGTAGCTGGTTGTATATTCTCGTTGCGGGTACCGCAGGTATGGCGGGTATCATTCGTATTATGCGTGCCAACTTGCTCGATGAATTAACAAAGCCTTATGTAAAAACCGCACGAGCGAAAGGCCAAAAAGAATTTACGCTCTTAGTTAAATACCCTATTCGTGTCGCGTGTCTACCACTTGCTGCGACGATTGGTTGGCAGTTACCACTTCTTATCAGTGCAGACGTGATTGTAAGCCAGGTGTTGAACATCCCGACAATGGGACCAACCATGCTTAGCGCATTGCGTAACCAAGATATGTACCTAGCTGGCGACATTCTATTGCTGATGTCTACCTTAACCATTATCGGCACCATCATTTCTGACCTCATCATGTATTGGGTAGACCCTCGCGTACGCGCTGGTCTTTAACCGAGGAGTAATCATCATGACAGCTAATATTCAAACTGCTCCTGCCAATAGCATATTTGCTCGAGTATGGAAGCGAAAGAAAAAACAGATTGACCTAACGGAAGCAACCGCCTGGCAATTGATTGGTCTTAAATTAAGACGCCACAAACTGGCTTGGTACAGTATGTGGTTCTTAGCTCTAATCTATTTTGTCGCTGCATTCGCGGAGTTTTTTGCACCGTTTAACTCAAGTGACAACTGGCGTCGATACACTTACGCGCCGCCGCAACAGGTAAACCTGTTTGAGAAAACCAACGAAGGTTGGGATTGGGCGCCACATTTAATCGGCTACACAGTGAAAACCGACCCTCGTTCGCTAAAACGTCATTACACCGAGAATCCAGAGAAGAAAGTTTACTTTGAATTTTTTGGTGAGGTAGAACCGTACACGCTAGCGGGCTTCATTCCGATGAAGTACAAGTTACTTGTACCTAAGAATAAACGTGATCCTTTCTTCATCCTCGGTTCTGATCGAATGGGACGCGATATGTTATCGCGACTAATTCATGGTGCGCGTATTTCACTGTCGGTTGGTCTGATTGGTGTATTTTTTACCTTTTTCATCGGTATTTTGGTGGGTGGTATCTCCGGTTACTTTGGTGGCAGAGTGGATAACTTCATCCAGCGCACCATGGAAATTGTTAAATCGGTACCAACGCTTCCACTTTGGATGGCGCTAGGTGCGTCATTACCTAATGACTGGAGCTCGTTGCAGCGTTACTTCCTGATCACCATTATCTTAGGTTTGGTTGCATGGCCTGATATGGCTCGTGTTGTCCGCAGCCGCTTCATGTCATTGAAGAGCGAAGAGTATGTTGCAGCGGCATGGTTAGATGGCAACTCGCCATTTGAAATTATCCGCCGTTACATGGTGCCAAACTTCCTAAGTCATATCATCGCAGTGGTTACGCTAGCCATTCCGAGCATGATTTTGGGCGAAACGGCGCTTAGCTTCTTAGGTCTGGGCCTTCAACCACCTATGGTGAGTTGGGGTGTATTGTTACAAGAAGCCCAAAACATCCGTGCACTAGCGGATGCAATCTGGCTGTTAATTCCAGCAGCAAGTGTGGTTATTGCCATTCTAGCGATGAACTTTGTAGGTGACGGTTTACGTGACGCCTGCGACCCTTACCATGAACAAGGTGCAAAATAAGGTATTTAAAATGGCGGATAAAATTCTTGAAGTTAAAGATCTGAACGTCAGCTTCCCGACAACGATGGAAACCTTCCACGCTGTTAAAAACGTATCGTTTCATTTAAATCGTGGGGAAACCTTGTCAGTCATCGGTGAATCGGGTTCTGGTAAGTCTGTGACAACCAGCGCGATTCTTCAACTGCTGGACAAACCAGGACGCATTGATTCAGGGGAAATTCTTTATTATACCGATGGATCCAAGGTGGATATCACCACGTTGCATCCGCGTAGTGAAGAAATGCGTAATTTGCGTCGCTTTAACTTCTCATTGGTATCGCAAGAGCCAATGGCAGCACTGAGCCCTGTTCATACGGTTGGCGATCAAATTAAAGAAGTGCTTTGTCTTGTTGACCCAGGCATCACGAAACAAGTGGCTCATGAACGTGCAATTGAACTTTTGACTCAGGTACAAATGCCTGAGCCGGAAAGTTTGATTAACAAGTACTCGTTCCAGTTATCTGGTGGTCAGCGTCAACGAGTTGTCATCGCGATGGCGATTGCCAGTCGTCCGGATGTATTAATTGCCGACGAGCCAACAACGGCGTTAGATGTGACCACTCAGGCTGAAATTTTGGAATTGTTTGCCAAATTGCAGCAAGAGATAGGCATGGCTATTTTGTTCATTACTCATGATTTAGGGGTAGTGGCACAAATCTCGGACCGTGTCGTCGTTATGGAAAAAGGTGTGGTTGTCGAGCAAGGTGATGTGCGCCAAATCTTCGAGCGACCTGAGCACCCATATACGATTAAGCTGATGAATGCGACGCGTGCGCTTGAGCTACCTTCTGAGGTGAAAAAACCGTTTGTTTACACAGGGCAAACGCCACTTTTAGATGTAAACAACGTCACTAAAGTGTTTGAAAAACCGGGCAAGATGTTCGAGAAAAAACAATTTATGACGGCGGTTAACAACGCGACGTTAACGCTGCACCCAGGCGAATCTTTGGGAATTGTTGGTGAGTCCGGTTCTGGCAAGAGTACCTTAGGTCGAGCGATTTTAGGTATGCAGCCTGCAACGTCAGGTAACATTCGTTACGTAGACGAAAGTAGTGACGTCGAGCTTGAGCTTGCTGACTACAAGCGTGTGAAACGCGATCCTTTGTTTGCCGATCTACGTTTGATTTTCCAGGACCCATGGTCCTCTTTAAATCCACGTATGACGGTTGCGGATATCATTGAAGAGCCGCTGAAACTGCTTCGCACAGAGATGAGCGCGCAAGAACGTAAAGATCGCGTACGTAATATGATGCGTCGAGTGGGTTTGCCAGCGGAGTTCTCAAGTCGCTATCCACACGCATTCTCTGGCGGGCAGCGCCAGCGAATTGTTATCGCCCGCGCGCTGGTGACGATCCCTAAACTCATCATTGCAGATGAGGCGACGGCAGCATTGGACGTATCATTGCGTGCACAGGTTTTGGACCTATTGATTGAATTCCAAAACGAATTTGGCACATCGTTCATCTTAATCACCCATGACATTGCAACCGTGAAGTACTTCTGTGATCGAGTGATCGTACTGCAACACGGCACAATAATGGAGCAGGGTACCATCGAGCAGGTAATTCATAACCCACAAGAACCATACACTCAAAAATTGATTGCAGCGGTTCCTGTTGCCGAACTACCTAAAGAAGTGGCGTAAAGTTCACTGGTTACTCTAACTCAGGGTGACTTTAAGTTGTCTTTAAAAGGCCGCGTTATGCGGCCTTTTTTATTTTCACAATTCGTAAATTATAAAAATATTAAAAGGTTCCTATGAAGTTTTGGCAAGATCTGTCCATTGTTAGACGTATCTACATTGGCTTTACCTTGTTGCTGCTGGCGATGATTTCGATTGCGGGCGTGAGTTTGCTCCAGGGTAACTTGCAGTCTGAGCGTACCCATATCGTGACTGAAGTGATTTCTCCTTATATGGTTGAGTTGAATCGAGTGACAGTGCATCTGCTCACTAGCCAAGCCTTGGCTAACTCTTATTTCACACCGTTGGATGCCGACATATATACAACAATCGAATCTCAGTTTTTAAAAAACCATGAGCGCTATGATGAAAAATTGTTGGAGTTGGATGCGTTGTTCACCCAACTCAACGAACACCAAATTGATTTGTTAAAAACTCCACATGACATCGCCCTATTTTCTCAAACACACGATTTGTTCAAACGGTATCAACAAGTTGTCGACACAGAGCAATGGGTAGAGGGTCGGACTAGGCAGTTTGTTTTAGACAGCACCAAAATGAAACGTGCCGCTTATAGCTTGTCTGGCTCGGTTGATGATATGAATGCCAGCTTTATGGCAAACAATCTAGCAGCCACTATTGATTCACTTATTTTTAATACCAACCAAGGCTTAAATTCGAGTTCGGCAGACGTTATCGATGGACTGATTAAAAAGAATCGCGCCGTCGCCGAGCGGATTATTAAAACCAGCCAGTCTCTCGCGGAAAAAACACGCAGTTATACAACGCGCGATCAAAAACTCCTGAAGACTGTGATCGATCATGCGACGGACGAGCAAGGCGTGTTGGTCAAACATTATCACGCCATGTTGCAACAGGCCGAAGTTTTCGAACTCCTCGCCGAGGTTCAGTCAGATACGGCACAGTTGATCGATCTGTTTGTCCATCAGTCTGAACAGCTTCGACAACTGTCTGAACAGCAAGTTACTGAAGTCAATGTGATGCAAGCCAGGGGAGAAAAACTGATCATTTTGGTTACGTTATTCTCTTTCTTAATCGTGTCAATGGTTGCTGTGACACTAAGCCGGACGATTCGTAACGCGTTATACATGCTTAAAGCGTCGTTAAATCGTATAGAAAATGGCGATCTGACGTTAACTACCGGCATTAAAAGCAAGAATGAGTTTGGCGAATTGTCTAACTCGATAGATCAAATGATCAATACACTCAAACACTTGGTGGCATTGGTACAGTCGGTATCCCATCAGCAAAACCAGCTTGCTAATCACAATCAAGTCACTGCCTCTAAAAGTCAAAAATCGCTGGAGTCACAGCGCATCGAAACCGAAAGTGTCGCAGCGGCGATGAGCGAAATGGAAAGCTCGGTCGCGGAGGTCTCCCAAGCCACACGTACCAGCCAAACTCAGTTAAACGATATTGAGCGTTCGGTCGTGAAAGGCCAACAACAAACCGCCGACAACCTCGAAGCTCAACATCAGCTTTCACAAGCTCTAAAAGAGTCCGCAGATGCCATATCGCGAGTGAGTGATGTAAGCACAGAGATAGGCCGGGTACTCGAAGTGATTCAAGCCATAGCGGATCAAACCAATTTGCTCGCGCTTAATGCCGCCATTGAGGCCGCGAGAGCTGGAAGCATGGGGCGCGGCTTTGCTGTGGTTGCGGACGAAGTTAGGGAACTCGCTGGTCGTACAGGTCGTTCAACCCAAGAGATCCATACAATGACTCAATTGTTGCATAAATCGGTTGAGCAGGCGGTCCAGCAAGTGGAGCAATGCCATTTTTATATGCAGCACTCGCGCGAATCATCCAATCAAACCAGCATGGTAATGCAAGGTATCCAAGCTTCAATTTCTGAACTTGCTCAGTTGGGAGCACATATCGCTTCGGCGACAGAACAGCAACAAAACACCGCGATAGACATAGCAAAAAACATCAGTCGAATCTCAGACATCGCGTCCTCGAATTCAAAAGGCGCTGTGGAAGTGGCAGCAAACGGACAGAAGTTGCAAGAGCTGTCGATAGAGCAACTTAAATTGATTGAGCACTATAAGCTGGGGTGAGTGATGGTGATACGTCAAGGATTAGGTTTGTCCAATAAAGCGATTCGAGTTCACAATAAGCGTTCCATCTTAACGCATTTGGCGAAAAGTGGTCCCTTGAGTAAATCAGAGTTGGCGTCCCGCACTCAGCTTTCGATACCTGCTGTGAGCAAGATACTGTCGGAATTGGATGCTGAATCCAAAATCATGCTTTTCCACGGACCTGTTCAACGCCGTGGTAACAGTGCGGGGATCTATGCACTTAGTAATAAACTCAGTCCCATTCTTTGTTTAAATGTATCACCAAATAAAATCGCAGCACTCGTTGTTACTGCAGACCTGCAGTTGCTACTCGAAGCCTCACAGACCGAGATCAATGTCGAAACACCAGAAGCGTTAATTGACGCGGTCTGTGACGTATATGATAACGCACGAAACACCAGTAAACAGCGCAAACTACGTGTCGCTATCGGCTTGCACGGTCAAGTATCCAGGCACAGTGGGGCATCTTTACATATGCCCCTTGCCAAGTGGAAAGGCGGCTTTGAATGTCGATATTTGTTAGCGCAACGGCTTGATACAGAGGTCATTGTTGAAAACGATTGTGTCGGATTGGCATTGGCAGAAAAGTGGCAAAGTGAACGTCCTGAGCACTTTTGTGTAGTGAATTTAGACTATGGAATTGGCTCGGCTTTTATCATCGATGAGCAAGTCTTTTTTAGTCGTTCTCATGCGAATGGCGAAATTGGACACACTTTGGTGGATATTCATGGCAAGCAGTGTGGCTGTGGCCAGAGAGGATGCCTGGAGACGGTTGCCTCGTTATCGGCATTACAAAGTGAGTGGGACAAGGTTTTACAGAACGGGTGTATAGGTAATACGCATTTTATTGATGCGGTATTAGCGAATCATCCAAGTGCCATACGTTTGAGTGAAAATGCAGTCAATGTGATTGGCCGAACGTTAAGTAATTGCTTAAATTTAGTCGGCATTGAGCAAATTTTACTGTATGGCCCTTTATGTGAGTTGGGTGACGCTTGGTTAAGCAGTATTCGCGAAGCAATTGCCTCACACCCATTCAATGACAACGACGAGCTGACTCAGCATCAAACTCAAGTTATTTTTGGCGAATTATCAACTTCTCAACAACTTAAGGGGTTGGCGTATCTATTTATTGAGCAAAGCTTAAATTAGCCTGAGCATTATTGATTAATACCAACCTAAGTAAGAAAGTGGTCATACTTAATTATAGAGGACCAGAAAACAGGCATCGAACACAAACACGCATGAACCCATCCATGGGGCTTCGATTTGCCATCCATGGCAAATAGAGTTTGTTTATCGAACCCTGTTCCCTGAACAGTTAATTTTCCAAATTGGTATAACGCCTTGGGTATTTAGAACTGGGATAATTTT
The DNA here is from genome assembly GCF_003443775.1 of Vibrio sp. dhg. Lineage (NCBI taxonomy): Bacteria > Pseudomonadati > Pseudomonadota > Gammaproteobacteria > Vibrionales > Vibrionaceae > Vibrio > Vibrio sp. dhg. Next base: position 1,271,728 of record NZ_CP028944.1, read on the forward strand.
AATCCCCCAAGGCTTTTGGCTGAGCACAAAAAATGCGCCAACTGAGTTGGCGCGTTAGATTAGAAATGAAATTCGCCACAATCTGATTGTTGCAGTTCAACACCTCGATGCTTGGCTCTTATATAGGCGTTGCGAGCGATTCTATTATCAACTTCCTCAACAAAAGAGTGTTTAATTTCGGCTAATCGCGCAATGCTATCGGATGATTGAGTTGGTAGCTCCGATTGCAGAATAGGAAGCGTATTAGGCTTGGTATCTAATTCCAAAATAGCGGGTACAAGCGTATTCATCCCTTCATTTACCGGACGGGCAATCACCAGTATCTTGCCGGCCGTTTGCGTGGTACGAATCAACGCTGGTGCGCTCCCCCATTCCGTCGCCCTTGGGTTCGCAAAAATGTTGTCGGCTTCGATTAGGCTCGCTTCACCATAAACCTCAAACTTTATGTGATGTCGGGCCAAGCGTTTTACATTTCCATCTTCATCAGTGACTTCAGCAACGATGGTACCAATATCAGAACCATTGGCGATGAGCGATGAGTTGTCGATACTAAGGCGCAGACGTGTTGGTCGTTTTGCCGGATACTTGATTTCGGTGATCACACATTCGTCACCCACAAAGCCTTTGGCAATAATGCAGGCTTCGGTGAACCTTTCTTCGCGGTGCAGGTGCTTAAAGTCCATAAAATCAAAAGCGCCTTTGAATATAGCAGGCAAAAACGGAATGCCTTTTCTCGGATTTTTGACAACTTGCGTACCGAAATATTGACCCGCGACGCTCAGTTCAACTCTGTCCACATTGCTCACCACCACGATATCTGAACCAGAAATAGGCGTAGCTTCGTGGAGTATTTTTAAATGGTAACCCGATTGGCAAATAGGATGGGTTTTGTTTGGGTTACGCTGCGCCATGAATACATGGTAGCTGTATTTATCTTGGCGAAACGCATCCAGAATACCACCCCAAAACTGCTCAGGATGATAACCACGTTGGTGATCAAAACCATGCCATAAAGTGCCGCCAATATGCTGCCGTGGTGTTTGATGTAATACGTTGAGATTGGTGGCATATTCATGGCCGGAACTATCGGATCCTGTAGCGTAGTGCAGCGCTTGAATGATTTGTGCTTGTTCACCCCAGCTACGATGAACTCGGCTGTTAGAGTTGTGAGAATTCCAGTCGTCGACGTTATCTCCCCATTCGCGCGTAAATACGGGAACGTTAAATTCCGCAGGATAAGTCAATTGCCCTTCATCCGCTTCACCTTCTTTGACTTGGTTAGGGTGTGCATACATCACTTCTCTTGCTTCAGGACAATCAATATAGCTGTCGAGTGGAACCCAAGTCGCTTCATCCATTTCTTGATGAACAATTTGGTGTAACTCTTTTAAAAACCAGTTCGGCTGATGGGTTTCATTTAGAGCGGGTTCAAACATCCAAATGCATGCGTGGTTGCGATCGCGACGAATTTTTTCGCGTACGTTTTGCTTGGCTTGTTCAACAAACTGAGTCTCTTCATTCCAGAATTGCCAACCAATAGAAGGCTGAATAATTAATACTCCCAATTGATCAGCGGCATCAAGAAAGGCTGGGTCTTGCGGGTAGTGAGCGGTGCGGATCACCGACAAGCCAGCATCTTTGAGTTTCTTCACATCATTCCAATGCTGACTATTGCTCAATGCAGTGCCGATGTGTGCGTAGTACTGATGGCGGTTAACACCGATTAACTTTTCTTCGTAGGCTTTGCCGTTAATGTAAAGGCCATCTTTTCCTTTAAATTCGAGAGTGCGAATGCCAATTCTCAATCGCACGCTATCAATCTGTTCGCCAGAATTGTCGAAGAGTCGGCAGTCTAGCCAGTACAAATTAGGTGAGTCGGGGTGCCAAAGTTCTGGCTGCTCCACTTGCATTTTACAGCTGACATACTGATCACTAGATTCTATCGAAACATTCAACGACTGCTTGGTAGTAACGTGTCCAGTTTGGCAAGAGCTCAGTTGGCACTCAATAGTGACTGGCTGCGTATTATTCGTTTGATTAATAATCTGCATGCCAAGAACAATGGTGGCACTTTGTTCTGAAATGTTGCGATAGCGAACTCTTAATCCAGAATGTTTAGTATTAGGGGTTGGAGTGTTAGCGATTCCTTCATGGCCAAAATGCATCATCTTTTGTGTGGAATAAAGCCACACATCGCGATAAATACCGCCAACGTAAGTAAAATCAAGCTCGTATTGATTTTTTCCTGCAGGGAAGCTTGAGTCATCGCTATTATCTGCTTTGACCGCAATAATATTGGTTGAATCAAAGTTCAGGAATGACGTTATATCAATAACAAGCGGTAGAAATCCTTCTTTACGCGATGCAATCAGCTCTCCGTTAATCCACACTTCTGATTTACCTTGAATCGCTTCAAAATCAATGATGATTCTTTGATCTTTTAAATTCTCCGGGATAAGAAAGTGCTTCCGGTACCAAACGACGCCTTGGTAGTTAATGGTGCCACTGGCATCTTCAGGTAACAATTCCACACAATGTGGGAGAGAAACTGATACCCAGTTTTTATCATCGCAAATAAGTTGATTGGCGTTTAGAGGATCACCCTTGTAGAACAGCCAGCCCCCATTGAAATCAAAAACGTGACGTGACGGATCCGGCATAGAGAAAAATCCAGAATGAGAAAAATCACGCTGACAATTAAGCGAGTGAATTGGCTTGTGGTGAATGAGTTGTGACAGGCAACGAGTCTGTTCTATCTGTGATGCCATGTGTAGTTCCTAATGCTGTTACTTAGACCGTGGTATTATATCAACGCCTTAAAATTCAATTTGGAACAGTTTTGAATCCAAAATCACACTGCAAAGTTAACCAAGTTTACTATTGTTCCATTCAATCGCGTGATTGTTGGTATTTACGATTGTATAAACTGAATTGTCGCTTTATTTATTAATAAACAAGGTCGAAAAAATAAAGGAATATTGTTTTTTCTTATATTTTCCTTGGGACGGAATGGGTTGTTAATAGAAAGTGTAAGTGGTGATGAACAAGTTAATTGATTGATTTTGTTTATATAAAAAGAAAGAGCCCATAAGGGCTCTTTTAGTATGCAAACAATATCTTAGGAAATATAAAGCTATATCTTATTTCAACCAGTAACTACTTTCGTAGGGCCAATACCAGTTAAAACTTACTTTGAGCTATCAAAGACTTTAAGTTTCAAATGCTGCTAACTTAACCTCATTAAAACCATCGTATTTTAAATGACTCATATTCAATATCTTTGGATTAAAATATTAATCTGATAGTGAAGAAATATTTCATAAAATAAGAACAGCTAATAGCTAACTAGCGTTCACAGCTAAATAGTATCACTATGGAGTGATAAGTCAATTTTGAAACGATGTTTTATAATCTGTGTCACATAATTGAAATTGATAAAAATTAAAAATGAAATGACGTTTCATTTAATGTTGATTGCATCGGGGCGATTGTTTATAGTTTTTGTGCTCATTTTGCTTCTGTATGAATTTTTAGTTTCTGGGTGAGTACAGGAAAGCGAGGTGATCATCTTCCCGTCATAAATCGACTGTTGTTAGAGGAATCGTGATGCGCGCTGTTGAACATCGCAAGTTGTCCCTTCTGTTTCCGTTTTTAAGCTGGTCTTCCAAGGTAAACTCTCAAACTCTTAAAGCGGATATCTTAGCCGGACTTACAGGAGCAATTATCGTGCTCCCCCAAGGTATTGCTTATGCCATGATTGCAGGTTTGCCGCCTGAGTTTGGTCTGTATACGGCAATTATTCCCGCTATTTTGGCATCACTGTTTGGCTCATCGCATCATTTGATTTCGGGCCCGACAGCGGCTCTTTCGGTGATTGTCTTTACCACCATAAGTCAATTCGCTGATCCGGGAACGCCTCTTTACATCCAACTGTGTTTTACGTTGACCCTGTGTGCCGGGATTATTCAACTGCTTTTCGGACTGTTGCGTTTTGGCGTTGTGGTCAATTTTGTGTCTCACTCTGTGGTGCTTGGGTTCACTTTAGGTGCGGCGATTGTTATTGGGGTCAGCCAGCTTAAACATGTATTGGGTTTGCAATACGACTCAGGCGAAACGGCGGTTGAAAATATCATACTGCTCGTCAGTAATATCAATGCATTAAATAGTAAAGAGCTATTAGTGGGCATTGTTACCATCGCAGTTTGTGTGTTGTGTAAGCGCATTTGGCCAAAACTACCCCACATGTTATTCGCGACCTTGGTGGCGATGGGGTTTGCGACTTGGATGAATCATGCCGGTAACGAGGTTTTGATGGTGAGCCAAGTAAGCAGTAACTATTTAAGCCTGTCTTCTCCTTTTGTTGGTTTTAGCCATATATCTACCATGCTTGACGGTATTTTCGCGGTTGCGATGTTGGGTCTGGTTGAAGCGATTTCAATTAGCCGCTCAGTTGCGATGAAATCTCGCCAACAGCTTGATAGTAATCAAGAGTTTATCGGCCAGGGAATTTCAAACATGGTTGGCTCGTTCTTCTCTTGTTATGTCTCCTCGGGCTCTTTCACCCGCAGCGGCGTGAATTACAGTAGCGGCGCACAAACCCCACTAGCCGCGGTGTTCGCTGGCTTATTCTTATTAATCATCATGGTGCTGTTTGCTCCGTACGCAGCCTATATACCGATTGCAGGTATGGGTGGTTTGTTACTGGTTGTTGCCTGGAACCTAGTGGATGTTCATCACATTAAAGTGATTGCAAAACATGATGGTAAAGAAATCTTTATTTTGGCAGTGACCAGTCTAGCGGCGATTTTTCTTCACCTTGAACTTTCTATCTATGTTGGCGTTGCTGCTTCTCTCTTCTTTTACCTGCGCAGAACGTCGCGTCCTACCATTGAATTATTAAATTGCGACGAGCTGAATATTGATGAACAGCAAGATATCGCGGTTATCCGCATCAATGGTTCGATTTTCTTTGGTTGCGTTCAATACCTCCACCAAGAGTTGCAGAAGATCAGTTCTAAGCAACTGATTATTTTGGGAAGAGGGATCAACTTTATTGACCATCTTGGTGTACAGATGCTCGATGACTACGTGTCAACCAGCGGGCGGAGCGTCTATTTCTGTCGCTTTAAAGCGAACGCCAAAGCATCACTATTAAATGGCGCAACGTCGGTACGAGAAGAACATTTTTCCGATCGATTGACGCCATTGTTAAAGCTCATTTGTAAGAGGTAATTCATGAAAGTATTAGTGACGGGTGGCTGCGGCTATATCGGTAGTCACGCCTGTGTTGCATTGGCTGCTGCAGGACATGAACCGATTGTGCTGGATAACTTCAGCAACAGTAACCCTAAGGCCGTGGGTCGTATTGAGAAGTTGATTGGGCGTTCATTGGTTGTATATCAGGGGGACATTCGCGACCGCCTCGTGCTTGATTGCATTTTCGAACAGCACAGAATCGGTGCCGTGATGCATTTCGCCGGGTTAAAAGCAGTAGGCGAATCAGTGGCCAAACCCCTCGAATACTACGATAACAACCTCTCAGGCACGCTGAATTTACTGGCAGCGATGAGAGCCGCACATGTTTATCGTTTTATCTTCAGTTCATCGGCGACGGTCTATGGCGATCCTCTAGCGGTTCCTATTTCTGAAACTGCCCAAACCGGCGCAACGACCAACCCATATGGTACGAGTAAACATATGGTCGAAAGTTGTTTGAGAGATTTCTCTGCTGCCAATCCGGACTGGAGCATCACGCTGTTACGTTATTTCAACCCGATCGGCGCACACCCTAGTGGTTTAATTGGTGAAGACCCAACCGGTATTCCTAATAACCTGATGCCGTTTATTACTCAAGTGGCGATTGGACGACGCGACACGCTCTCTATTTTCGGTAACGACTACCCAACGCATGATGGCACTGGCGTGCGTGACTACATTCATGTGCAGGATTTGGTCGAAGGCCATGTGGCGGCACTGGAAGAGCGAGGCAATGTCAGTGGGCTGCATGTCTACAACCTTGGGACGGGTAATGGCGTCAGCGTATTAGATATGGTTGCGGCGATGAACAAGGTACTCGGCCGAGAGTTACCAGTGCGCATCGAGCCACGAAGAGCCGGTGATATTGCGCAGTGTTTTGCCGAAGTGGATAAGGCTGAGAAAGAGCTCGGTTGGAGCGCGAATCACGATTTAATGGATATGGTTGAGCACAGTTGGAACTGGCAGCAGCGCAATCCGAATGGTTACCAATCTTAATTCTTTAAGGAAACATAATGTCTCAATCATTTGATGTTGCAGAGCATCCTCACCGTCGTTTTAATCCTCTCACGGGTGAGTGGGTGCTGGTGTCGCCTCATCGCGCGAAAAGACCGTGGCAAGGGCAACAAGAAACCCTCAATATTGAAAGCCTGCCGAATTATGATAACTCATGCTTTTTGTGCCCAACAAATACTAGAATCAGCGGTGATGTGAATCCGAATTATCAAGGTACGTTCGTGTTTAAGAACGACTTTGCCGCCCTTACAGAGCAAACCCCTGATTCACCAGTGAGCGATGATCCTCTTTTTCAACTTCATAGTGCCAAAGGGGAAAGCCGAGTGATCTGCTTCTCGCCTGATCACAGCCGCACTTTGCCAGAGTTGAGCGTGGAAGAAATTGGACATGTGATTACTACTTGGATAGAACAAACGGAAGAACTGAGCCAGCGTTATCCTTGGGTGCAGGTGTTTGAAAACAAGGGTGAAAGCATGGGCTGCTCTCAACCTCACCCGCATGGTCAAATTTGGGCAAACAGTTTTGTGCCTACCTTGGTAGCCAAAAAAGACCAACAGCAGCAGCGCTATTTTGCGCAGTACCATAGTCCTCTGTTACTGGATTATGTTCAGCGTGAAGTGGCGTCTGGCGAGCGTATTGTTGTCGAAAGTGATTATTGGGTGGCCTTGGTTCCTTACTGGGCAGCTTGGCCATTCGAAACTTTGGTATTGCCAAAAATTAAGCTAAGTCGACTTACGGAAATGACACCAGAGCTTCAGGCTGATCTCGCCAAGACGATTAAGTTGTTAACTACTAAGTACGATAACCTTTTTCAGTGCTCTTTCCCTTACTCAATGGGCTGGCATGGAGCACCGTTTATCGGCGGAAATCCCGACGCTTATTGGCAAGTACATGCGAGCTTTTTACCACCATTACTGCGCAGTGCCACGGTACGAAAATTCATGGTTGGGTATGAAATGCTAGCAGAGAGCCAGCGTGACCTAACGCCTGAGCAAGCGGCAGAGCGTCTACGCAACGCTTCAGAGACGCACTACAAGCAACAAGACTAGTTTTGCGACGTTCGGAGAAGAAACGCTTCTCCGAACCGCTGAAACATATAGGTAGATAGCGGTTGGTTAGTTTGGCCATGCGCTGTATTAGGAAGCTGACAATCAGCTTTTTTTTGAAATTAATATTTAAAATGAAATGACGTTTTAAAAATGTGAGCGAGTTATGCGTTTATAGAAAAGTATCACTGTAAACTATAGATATATCATCGAGCATAACCCTGAGTTTGCATTACAAAGGTTTTAAGAGAATTTCGGTATGAGTGAAACGATTACTTTGCGTCCGTTGCCAGGCACACTGGACGAAACAAAAGTGGTGAACCATCTAACCACGGTAGTAGAAGCGATTAAGCGCAATATTCCTAAAATTGGTGAGCGTAATCCAAAAATTGGTACGTCGGAGCATCAATGGGATTACTGTGACCAGTTTGATTGGGTATCGTCTTTTTGGACTGGAGAGTTATGGCTTTGCTACCAAATGACGGCTGATCAGCAGTTTAAAAACAGTGCCAAGTTGCGCAAACAATATTTTGCCGACATGCTGCTTGACCCATTCTGGTTAGATCACGACTTAGGTTTCCAATACAGCTTAAGCTGCGTGGCCGATTACAAATTGACGGGCGATGAAGAGTCAAAAATGATGGCAATTCGCGCCGCTGATCACCTTATCCATCGTTTCAGAAAGATTGGTGGTTATATCGTTGCGTGGAATGACACGCATCCTCTTGGCCCTGAAATTACGCAAGGCAAATCGATCATCGATTCTCTGCAAAATACTGCGTTACTATTTTGGGCGTCAAAAGTGACGGGTTCTCCTGTTTATGCGCAAGCCGCAACTCGACACAGCGAGACGCTAGCGAAGCATATTGTGCGTGAGGATTACTCAACGTATCACTCATTTAACTTCCATCCGGTCACTCAGGAGCCGATCAAAGGTGAGACGTTCCAAGGTTACGCGGATGATTCCTGTTGGGCTCGCGGACAGTCATGGGCAATCCACGGTTTCGCTCAAACTTATCTGTACACTCAAGACGAGAAATTCCTAACGGTGGCGAAGAAATTAGCCCGCTACGCCGTAGAGCAAATCACAGACGATGGCGTTCCTGTTTGGGATTACTCGCTACCAAGTGACGAAATTCAGTACAAAGACAGTTCAGCAGGCGCGATTACTGCAGCGGGCTTACTGTTGATTTCGCAGTGTATTCAAGATCCAGAAGAAGCGAAGCAGTACCGAGATTGGGGTAACTTCCTGTTGCAAGGTCTGATGAACAGCTGTGATTTAACGGGCGATGAATCTGCGCTTGGCTTGCTTGCGCACGGTGCTTCGTTTGTCAAAGTTGGTCTGTGCGACAACATGTTGCCGTACGGTGATTACTACTATCTAGAAGCTTTGATGCGCGCAAACGGTTATCAGAAGTTCTTCTGGTAAGCACACTCGAATACCCATTCAGGGGGATGAAAGCCCCCTGTCTCTCCCAACTTTTTGGAGCCTATCATGACCCAAGTTGCCTCTCGTAAAGGTCATATGACCCTGCCTGTCGAAGAAGGGCAGGAAGAAGTAGTACTGGATTTATATCAGCGTTGGCAAGCGGATGCACTTCGCGACAGCGATGGTACAACCATGCCAGATTCATTAGCTGAGCAAGACAGCGACATTTATTCAGTGATGTGCCTTGTTCGTGCTGATCAGGAATACGCGAACCAACATCCAGAGTATTTACATCGTAAATATCTGATGTCGTTCCCTGTGACGGCGATGAGTGATCGCGTTGAGATTTACCCACTTAATGGTTACAGCAAAGACAAGTATGAACTGGATGATGACAGTGAGCCGAAGCTTTGGTGGGAAGTTAGAAACCGTACCTTGAACGAAGTGATTCCGGCTGACAAGTGGGAATTTGATGCGGAACATCAACGTATTGAACTCTTTGATGCGATCCCTTATCACGAGTACACCATTACCTTTATGGCGCGCCAGGTTTGGGACAGCGTTTCTATGTACAACGCGCTGACTAACGATTGGAAAGGCCCTCGTATTAAGAGTCTTGACCCATACCATCCGGAATGTCGTGCACATTTGTTAAACCATTTTGCACACTGGTTGGAAACGCACCCAAATACCACAGTGGTTCGATTCACCACCTTTGCGTTTTTGTTTGTTATCGATACGGGTGAAAAGAACCAAGACATCTATCGAGATTGGACGGGCTATGGCGAAACCGTGAGCCCACGAGCGCTAGAAGATTTTGAAAAGCGTTTTGGCTACAAGTTGTCTCCAGAAGATTTTGTTGATGCCGGTTACTACAACGGTACCTATAAAGTGCCTTCTAAGCAGTACCAAGATTGGATGACCTTTGTCCAGGAATTCGTTGTGGAGTTTGCCGCAGAGCTGGTCAACATGGCTCATCAAGCAGGCAAAAAGACCGCGATGTTCCAGGGTGATCACTGGATCGGGACGGAACCGTTCCTTGAGAGCTACCAAAAGATTGGCATCGATATCAATGTCGGCGCGGTAGAAGATGGCGTAGCTCTGCGTCGTTTGACGGATTCAGGCGGTGATCAGATTCGCGAAGCGCGTTTTTATCCTTACTTCTTCCCGGATGTATTCCGCGAGGGGAATGATCCTGTGGTTGAATCTATGTCTAACTGGACCAAGATTCGCCGTGCGATGTTGCAAAAACCGTTGGACCGTATTGGCTATGGCGGCTACTTGTCACTTGCGAACCAGTTCCCGCACTTTATTGACCATGTGACGGAAATCTCAAGTCAGTTCGGTGACTACCTTGAGTTCACACAACGCAGTGAATCGAAGAAAGTAGCAGGAAAAGTCGCCGTGTTAAGCGCATGGGGCGCGGCACGTAGCTGGCTGCAAAACCAGGCTCGAGACCAGCGTTTCTACGTTCCACCTCGCCCTGATGTGATGGAACTGGTAGGTAACAACATCCTTGAGTGTTTGTCTGGTTTGCCGTTTGACGTTGAGTTCATCAGCTTTGATGACATTGCAGAAAAAGGCATCGATCCGGAGATCAAAGTCATCATCAACACGGGTGATGCGAACTCTGCATGGAGTGGTGGTGAGTGTTGGAACGATCCAAAAGTCATCGTTGCACTGCGTCAGTTTGTTGCTGAAGGCGGTGGCTTACTGGGTGTGTCTGAGCCTTCTGCATGGCAGAAAAATGGCCGTTACTTCCAGCTTGGCGATGTATTTGGTTTAGAGAAAGAAACCTCCCTGACGATGGGACGTGTAGCGATGCCACTGCAAATCGCGGAAAACCATTACTTAAGTCAGTTCATTAAGGGTGACGAAGACTTCGGTAACCCAAGCTATGTGTACCCACAAGCGGATGACTTGACGGTATTGGCAGCGCAGGGACAACATTTGGCGTTAACCGCGCGCGGATACGGTGCTGGTCGAGCTGTGTATCTGGGTAACTTGCCATTCAGTATGGAAAACGCGCGTTTGCTACAACACATTCTGTTGTGGCTGACCCAGCAGGAAACGGTTTCTCATGCATGGTTGTCTAACAACCCGTACGTCGATGTTGCTTTTTATCCTGAGACCAACAAAGCCACGGCCGTGAACTTCACGGATCAAGCTCAGCAGGTCACGGTATTCAATACACAAGGTGAACCACAACAATTGGCATTACAGCCATATGAGTGGAGTTGGTTCGATAACTAATCAAGTCAAAGAAGGTGTGAGAGCACCTTCTTTTTTTATTTTCTGACAGTGAACAAGGTTGACTGTTGCATCCCCCTTTCTGGCTGAATTAAGGAGTTATTCGCATCGTGTATTCACAACATTTGATGCAGATCCGACATAAGGTGTCACACACAATTGTTGAACAGCAATTGTCTCTTCAAACACAACAAGTCTGGCAACGGCAAGTAGCGCAGTGGCAAGCCACTTTTTCTCCCCATTCAGGTTGGCCCGATCTCCAGTTGGCAGACGCCGTGCAGGATGGACAAATCATCCATGCTTATTTACAGCGTGTGCTGGTTCTCGCTTGCCAATTTAAACATCAGCGCTGTTTAAACGCGCATACTATTGCTGAACAGGCCTTGGCGTATTGGTATCAAATAAATCCAACTAACTGGAACTGGTGGTGGAACCAAATCGGTAAGCAACGACTGATGGGACCAATCGCTCTGTTGCTCAGTGAAGAGCTTAGTGAAGCGTTAATCAAGCAGTTGATAGAAGATCTGCCCAATAACGCGTCAATGACAGGCGCCAATCGTGTCGATCTTGCCAATGGAATAGCCTATCGTGGGTTGTTAGAAAGCGATGAATCTCTTTTTGCAAAGGCGATGGAAGCGATAGCAGAAACGATTGCCATCACTCAGGAAGAGGGCATACAGGCTGATTTCTCCTATCAACAGCACGGTCCGCAATTACAAAATGGTGGCTATGGTGAATCGTTTATCAATGTTGCGCTTCCCTGGGTTTATGTTTGCGCGCAGACTCGATTCCGTTTTTCATCACAGCAACAACGTTTGTTATTGACTTACTATCTACAAGGCTCGGTATGGATGACTCGGACCGGGCGCTGGGACTACAACGCTTGTGGCCGGGCTATCGCCAAACCTGATTTGGAAAAACCGCATTGTCGAACCATGCTGACAACTCAAGCGAAGATGTTGTTGGCTTTGTTCCCCGATTATCGCCTTCAGTTGCAAAGATATCTCGAACACCTTCAGGGGCATGACTACCCTTTTTCTGGGTTTAAACACTTCTGGCGTTCTGATTACGCGGTTATGGCTAATAATAAATACGCTGTGTCTGTGAAAGCCAATTCTTGTCGAATCACGCCGATTGAAACTGGTAATCAGGAAAATCTGACGGGTTTTTGGTTGGGTTTTGGCAGTATGAATATTGGGGTGACGGGTAACGAGTACCACGATATTTATCCTTATTGGGATTGGGCTAAGATTCCGGGTGTGACGTGTCCACAAATTGTAATGCCAGCCCACGAATGGGGAAGAATAGAACAACAAACCGACTGGACGGGCGGCGTCAGCAATCGCCGTTGGGGCATCACCAGTTTCGAGCTGGATGTGATGCAAACCCAGGGGCTAAAATCGTGGTTCTTTTGTGAGGGGGTTATTATCGCTCTTGGTGCGGGGATAAGTTCGACGCACCCTGAACCGGTAATGACCACGATTAACCAGTGCCACTATGATTTCCCAGCGTGTGTAAATGATGCATACCATAATGGGGAGTCGACGACAGTTAAAGCCAAAAGTTGGTTGCATCATGCAAATGTGGGTTACGTTCTAGGTAATGTGAATGCTCACTTACATAGTCACATACAACAAGGCAGTTGGCAGAAAATTAATGCCCACTTGAGTGCAGACAAAGTGAGTGGCAGGGTGTTTAAATTGTCAATTGACCATGGTGTTCAACCTAAAAATGCCTGTTATGAATACACGCTGTTACCTGGGTCTTCATTAGCAGAGACGAAACGTTATGCAGCTCAACCTTATGTTAAGGTATTGGAGAATACGCCTGCGCTTCAGGCGGTGGTTTATCAAGGCCATATTGGTTGTGTTTTTCGTCATCCGGGCCGTATTGAAATACCTGAGTCTGATACGCAAGAAGGTGTAACTTTAGAGGTCGATAAGCCGTGTTTATTGATTTGTGAGACAACACAGACAGGTTTTCAGTTTGCCATATCAACGCCCGGAAGAGGGGATAGAGTAAACTTAGTTCTTCACTCGAAAGGGGAGAGTCATCAGTTTTTTGTCGAGACTTCCGACAAGCTTGATCGACTCGGAGAGAGTGTTCGTTTTGACCTACACTTGCATTAGTTTTCTTTAACTTGAGCTGGTGGCTACGCTTTGAGTCCTGCACCTAGACTTCAATTGGATATAAGCCACCGCTAAAGCGGGGTCTGGAGCATGGATTTAAGCCGAAGGCCCCATCACGTATATTAAGGCTATGCGACTAGAAAGAGTTTGTATTGCATGGTCATCATCTCGGATCATTGCTATGCGCTATAGTTTGTTAGCCTCGACCTTAATATTGTCGGGCTGTGTTGTTACCCCTAACTCGACAAAGATTCAGGCTGACACCAACTGGTACGTTAATCAGTTACCGAATGGTTTGAAATATCATATCTACCCGACACAAGGCCAAGAGGTCTCTGTGCGAATGGTGATGAACATTGGTTCGTTTCAAGAGCAAACAAGCCAAAAAGGTTATGCGCATTTTGTTGAGCACATGGCGTTTAATGGCAGTACGCACTTTTCTGGTAATGAGGCGATAAGATTATTCGAGCAGTCCGGAGGGAGTTTTGGCGCGGACATCAATGCTTTCACGACCTATCAGCAGACAGGATACAAATTGGAGCTCGCAAACCCAAGTCAATTGCAAGACGCGCTAATCTGGATGCGAGATATTGGCGACGGGCTGACCTTTTCACCAACCCAAGTGGAAAAAGAAAAAGGCGTGATCTTAGGTGAGTGGCGTCGTGCGAACCCGGATGATAAGCCTTTTGCTTTAAATGCGTATCAAGCTTCGGTAGAAGGTACACTTTATGGCGAGCATGATCCTATTGGTACTCGAGATTCGATAGAAAAGGCGACGCCAGTTACGCTGAAAAGCTTTTATCAACAGTGGTACCAGCCGCAGTACGCCGAGCTTATCGTGACCGGCAATGTTAATGTCGACGCTCTTGCGGAAGACATTAACAAGACCTTTTCCAGTTGGAAAAGTACGTCAGATGTGGTGATTAAAAAACGCCGCGATATTCGCGTTAACATCAATAATGAAATCCTGCCAAGTAATTCCATAGAGTCACCCAGCCTGCATCTTGTTGTTGAACGAGGCGCGATAGGACGCCAAACCGTTGAACAACAGCATCAAGAATGGTTGGATGAAGTCGCTGGACAATTGATCCAGCAGAGACTGATCACGGATCTCAATGATGCTGCTGTTCCTTTCCAGTATGCGTACGCTCAACCTTACTATTCTAACTACCACCGGATGATGTCTGCCGGTATTGCGTTTGCGCCAGAGCGCCGCGAAAAAATGCACCGCCTGTTTATCAGCACGCTAACTTCGCTTCGGAGTTATGGCGTCACCCAAGCAGAATTAGACAGTGTTATGGCTAACTGGCAAGGTGAACTCACCAATCTGGATTCTGACTGGAGCAAGCGTAAACCTAATAGCTACGCTGATGCGCGTGTATTCCAGTTAGAGCAAAACAGCGTCAGCCAGTCCAAATCAAGTTACGCTCAGAGCCTGGCAACGTTTCTCGACAACGCCACGTTAGCCAGTGTGAATGCTCACATTACAGAGCTGCTATCTTTGCCGCCGAGCTTTTCTATCGGGATGAGCAAAAACGAAACACGCGCGCAGTTTCCCGATGTATTTTCATCTCTGAATACGGCTTATTTCCAACCCGGAGAAAAACCATTGTCGATGGAAGCGAGAGCGGGAGGTTTCCTTCAGCCAGTTAGGGAAGGCAGCATTATCAGTGCTCGCAAAGAGGCGGGAGGGTTTGAGGTATATACACTCTCTAATGGCGTCGATGTATGGTTCCAAAAGGACGAAAAAGCGGGTGGGCGCGCTTACATATACTTTGCAAGCCAAGGCGGAAAAGCGGCAGTAGATAAGCCGCTTTACCCAGCTTATGAGATAGCCACCATGGCAGTGGTAAGAAGCGGGCTCGGGTACTTTTCAGGTTCGGAGTTAGACAGTTACTTACGTAGCAACAATACTTCTATTGTTCCGATGTTAGATACCACCAGTCACGGCGTAAAAGTCACCACGCAAAAAGCACAGTTGGAAAGTGCATTGAATGCAATTTATAACCTGAGCACAGAAATTAAGGTCGATGAGCGCCAACTGACAGCGGTAAAGCAAGAATTTAAACAGCAGCGTCGCGCGTTTTTTGAATCACCAATGGGAAAGCTGGTTCAGGAAGCCAATCAAAATGCTTATCTGCCGGAAAGTCGCCATCGTATTTTGGATAGCGATGGTGTCGAGAGCGTTACCGCAGAACAGATACTGGCGGTACACAAGCGTTTATTTAAGTTCAATAACGGCTTCAAAATGGTGGTGGTTGCGGACATAGAACCAGAGCAACTTGAACCTCTGTTGACCAAGTTTGTTGCTTCTATTGAAATGACACCTGGTGAGCCTATTGATTACCACGTGGCATTGAATCCGCAGGCATCTGGTCGCTCTGTAATGACGGATGGTCATGAGCCGTCTTCACTTTATTTGCAGCGTCTGACCAACGCCAATGATGTTACCCAAAGCGCGCGGGACACGATGGTTGTCGATATCTTACAGCGCATCAGTGCAGGACGCGTAATGGCTCAATTACGTGAAGATCTGAGTCTGGATTACAGTCCGAGTATTTACCCGATGATACAGGATCGTGAGCAAGTCTCGGATTGGATCTTTGAATCGCAAGTCGACCCAAAAGATGTGGCGATCATGGACAGTCAGTTAAATAAAATTTTTGATGATCTGGCGAAAAACATTACCCAGAAAGAGGTCGATATCGCAGCGAAACAATTGGTGGTCGCCATGCTGGGAATGGAGGACAGACCTAGCCAGCGAGCATGGGCATATGGTCGTTATCTGGTGCATGACTATGGGCTGGATCTGTTGCTGAATGTGGAACAAACGGCTAAAAGCATCACTTTGGAAGAGGTTAAGTCGCGTGCGCGAGCAGTATTTGGACCGAAAGCAAAACGCACAACGATCATTCTTAATCCAATTAAGAAGTAGCACAATCGTCACTTAGCCCAAGTGAGAAGATGGACATTTTACTTGGGCTATTCAGTGGTTACTGGTGGTTTTTACTGAGCTGATATTCCTTCACCAAAGCAAGTTTGTCGCGGTAGGAGTCCATAAGTTCTTGCTTTGATTTCCCTTCATTTTGGTAGAACAGTGCACCTTGTTCGCTGAGAAAATCATAATGCTCGTTTACCATCTCAAGAACCGTATTGACGCGCTTTAGCGTTGTTGCAGTACAACTTTTCCCATCAATATCATCTTCGATATCCAAAACATGCGAGCGAAACATCTCAACAATAAATAAGTCCTCTAAGGCTTTTTTATTCTGAAGGGCGGTTTGGTATTTGGTCACTTGCGCTTCTTTGTGGTTTAAAACGGCAGAACTGGCGTGGTTAAGACGTAGCCACTTGCATTGCTCTAGTAAGACGCTAAGTGCTTCATGTTTAACGTTTTTGAATAGGGTTAATGATTCTTGGTGAGAATAACCTTGCTGCACAAGCCAGCCCGAAAGGAATCGAGTTTCAAAGCGCTCACAAAACTGAAAGATAGGCGCATTAAGGCCGTCACTGTTGAGCTCCGTTAGCAGGTCGAAGGGGTACATGTAGCCGAAATCGAACAGCCAGAGCTTATGGTCGTCATCTACGAGCAGATTGCCGCTGCACAAGTCCCACTCGAACAGGCCAATTTTTTCACACGCAGATAAGGTTGAGAATAGCTGGTAAAGCAATGAGGAAGATACATCGCTGATGGGTTTCCCTTCTATCCACTCAGAAAGAATGATGCCTAAGCGATAATCAGCGTACACCGTCGGCACGATGCATTCGAAGTCCACGGAGGTGTGCGTAGAATCTTTCTGCTTTTGCAAATCAGAACGACGCTGCACTTCATTCAGGAACGACAACTGTCCATTAAGATTTTGCACCTTGGCTTCAGGGCGCTTCTTTTTCAGAGTGTAGTCTTTTCCGCCAAACCGAACCCGAAATACTTCAGCCGTTAATCCACTTTGAAAAGCTTCCACCACATAAGGAGAAGCCTCCGTCGTTCGAGCCAATTGTTCCGGAGATATCGGACAATCGTCTATATTGCCGACGATGAGATTTTCTCCGCTCTTTTCAAATTGCATTTGCTGCTTTTGACGTTTGTCCATGTGAATGCCCATCTTCCTATTGATTCTGATTATTTTATCAAGAGTGCCAGTTTGTAAATCCTCCTTACTTCATAAACTAAGAGGCTGAGTTTTAAGGCGCATATCGGGAACTGAAGTTTTGTGAGGATGATCTGTATGCGTGTGTCATACCTTTCTGACCAATTTGTCATACAGTTCTTAAACCATGATTAAGGAGGTAAGTGTTTGAAAATTAGCCTAGAGCTTATGCTAGCTTAGCGATAAATGAGATTCACTTACGAAAAGATATTTATCTCTTTAAGGAAAACTTTATGAGTAAAGATAACCATTCTGCGGGGAAGTGCCCGGTGATGCATGGCGGTATGACATCTACGGGTTCTACTGTTATGGATTGGTGGCCGAATGCCCTAAACCTAGATATTCTTCATCAGCACGATAAAAAGACCAACCCTCTGGGTGAAAGTTTTAACTATCGTGAAGCATTGAAAACGCTGGATGTAGAAGCGCTGAAAAATGATCTAAAAGATCTGATGACAGATAGCCAAGAGTGGTGGCCAGCGGATTGGGGTCATTACGGTGGTTTGATGATCCGCATGGCGTGGCACTCAGCAGGTAGTTATCGTACTGCTGATGGTCGAGGCGGTGCATCTACCGGTAATCTGCGCTTTGCGCCATTAAACTCGTGGCCTGATAACGGTAACTTAGACAAAGCACGCCGCTTACTGTGGCCAATCAAGAAAAAATACGGCAATAAAATCAGCTGGGCTGACCTAATGATTCTGGCGGGTAACATGGCGTACGAATCAATGGGTCTTAAAACCTTTGGTTTTGCATTCGGTCGTGAAGATATCTGGCACCCAGAAAAAGATACCTACTGGGGTTCGGAGAAAGAGTGGTTAGCGCCTTCGGGTGTTGAGGGGAGTCGTTATTCTGGCGAGCGAGACCTAGAAAACCCTCTAGCAGCTGTAATGATGGGTTTGATTTACGTGAACCCAGAAGGTGTCGATGGCAATCCGGACCCGTTAAAAACGGCAGCTGATATGCGCGTGACCTTTGCTCGCATGGCGATGAATGATGAAGAGACGGTAGCACTAACTGCTGGTGGCCATACGGTCGGTAAAGCGCACGGTAATGGTGATGCTGCGGAATTGGGGCCAGAGCCAGAAGCTGCAGATATTGAAGAGCAAGGCCTTGGCTGGAACAACCATACATCGCGTGGCATCGGCCGTGATACGGTGACCAGCGGTATTGAGGGCGCGTGGACCACTCATCCTACACAATGGGATAACGGTTTCTTCAAAATGCTGCTTGAGCACGAATGGAAGCTGACAAAAAGCCCGGCAGGTGCTTGGCAATATGAACCAGTAGAAATTGCCGAAGAAGATAAACCAGTCGATGTGGAAGACTCTTCAATCCGTTACAACCCTATGATGACGGACGCCGACATGGCGCTAAAAGTCGATCCTGACTACCGTAAGATTTCAGAGCGTTTTTACCAAGATCCAGCTTACTTCAATGAAGTCTTCGCTCGTGCTTGGTTCAAACTGACTCACCGTGATTTAGGCCCTAAAGCTCGTTACGTTGGCCCAGATGTGCCGGCTGAAGACTTAATCTGGCAAGACCCAATTCCAGCAGGTAATACCGAATACGATATAGAAGCGGTTAAAGCGAAGATTGCCGCTACTGGTCTGAGTGTCTCCGATTTGGTTGCGACAGCATGGGATAGCGCTCGCACATTCCGTCGTTCGGATCTTCGTGGTGGAGCAAATGGTGCGCGAATCCGCTTGGCCCCGCAAAATGCTTGGCAAGGTAACGAACCAGAACGTCTGGCGCGAGTGCTGGGAGAGTTAACGAAAGTGGCGGAAGAATTTGGTATCAGCGTTGCAGACGCGATTGTTCTTGCGGGTAACGTCGGTATTGAACAAGCGGTGAAAGCAGCAGGATTTGACTTTGACGTGCCATTTTCGGCTGGCCGTGGTGATGCGACAGCAGAGCAAACTGACGCAGAGTCATTCGACGTTCTGGAGCCGCTCGCAGATGCTTTCCGTAACTGGCAGAAGACGCACTACACAGTTACTCCAGAAGAGATGATGCTAGACCGCGCACAACTACTTGGTTTAACCGCGCCAGAAATGACAGTCCTGATTGGTGGTATGCGTGTACTTGGTACAAACCATGGTGGTAGCAAGCATGGGGTATTCACTGACCGCGTTGGTGTATTAACGAATGACTTCTTCGTCAACCTAACTGATATGGCATACAGCTGGAAACCAACAGGCCGCAACTCTTATGAGATTTGTGATCGCAAAACGGGTGAAGTGAAGTTCACTGCAACTCGCGCGGATCTTGTGTTTGGTTCAAACTCTATCTTGCGCTCTTACGCTGAGGTGTATGCGCAGGATGATAACCAAGAGAAGTTTGTCAAAGACTTCATTGCTGTCTGGACGAAAGTGATGAATGCTGACAGGTTCGATTTGGTTTAACGAACTAATTCTGTCAAATACAGACTGAGTAATCAGTGTTCGTGTTTAAAAGCCAGCAGTATCTCTGCTGGCTTTTTGCGTACCCATGCCAGACATTTTTTATTTGCATAACGTTGCTTGAATGAAAATCGTAACGGCAGATATGTATCGCTTTATCTTACCCAAATACACTTATTGAATAATTGGTAACGTTCCCTTTTTATTCTGAGTTAAACCAATGTGAGTTCGTTGTTGCGTATGAAATTTGATCGATATTTAAATTGCTAAAATCATTGTCATAAAAATGACAGTTTTTGGTTAATAAATCAGTTGTTTATGAAGGATACGTTAATGTATCTAAACAATTTTATTGTAACCGGATCCAAGTCAGTTTCATTAAGGGTTTGTTAGGTACGCGTATTCATATATAAAGGCGTTCGGATGTCTGAATATTGTCAGAGTTTTATATCCTTAATCTTATTGATCTTGAATTGTCATTTTTCGTTGTTATGCTTTTTCGCGTGGTTAGCAAAGGCTTAGCCACACTCAGTTCATCATCTCTTCTCTTGTAGGATGCATGACTGAAAAGGCAAAACCTCCGAAAGGGGGTGACGCAAAGTCTCCGATCTAACGGACATTTCCTATGATAGCGGGACCGCCAGTTTTGTATTTCGACTTATTAAATTCGTTCGATTTTTAGTATCAAACTCTTTGGTCTGATATTTACATTCACGGGTGCATTCAGCTATTTGTTGATTCTGTTTGTCTGTGAATGGCGAAGTTTTACCTAATTTCGGGAACGTTACCGAAATTGGTGTGATTTTTAGATGATTTCGAATGGGTTATGCCGTTGATAGTTTGTGACATTTCTGAGGGTTAACCACTTCTGGAAAATTGAATATTTTGAGAATTTTATTAACAGAGGTAAGTAAAATGCATTCGACAAAAATGAAAGCGGGAGTCCCTATTTTAGGGATTTTAATGGGAACAGCGGCAAGTCAGTTAGCTTTTGCAGCACAGCTTCAACCTGGTCCAGAGCCAACGGTACACACTCAAGAAGCTTACGCTCCTGAGAGTAATTTTACGGCTAAATGGACCCGTGCTGATGCTCGTCAGCTCAAGCGTATGTCTGATCCAATGGCTGGGTCACGTGAGAACTCTATGCCACAAGAGTACACGATGCCGAGCGTCCCTCAGGATTTTCCTGACATGTCCAATGAGCAGGTATGGGTATGGGATTCATGGCCACTGACTGATGCGGATGCCAACCAATATAGCGTGAACGGACAGGAGATTATTTTCTCACTTGTTGCGGATCGGAGCCTAGGTTTTGATGAACGACACCAGTATGCGAAGATCGGCTACTTCTATCGTCCAGCGGGTATTCCAGCAGAGGAACGCCCAGAAAACGGTGGCTGGACTTATGGTGGCCTTGTTTTTGACGAAGGTGTCACCGGACAAATCTTTGAGGATCAGTCATACAGTCATCAGACACAATGGTCTGGTTCTGCCCGAATTTTCCCGGGTGGTGAAGTGAAACTTTTCTTTACCGATGTTGCGTTCTATCGTGACTCAAACGGCAATGACATCAAGCCATATGACCCACGCATTGCACTCAGCGTCGGTAAGATACACGCGAATAAAAATGGCGTGAAATTCACCGGATTCGATAAGGTGATTAATCTTCTGGAAGCTGACGGTACCTACTACCAAACGGCTGAACAAAACCCTTACTTTAACTTCCGTGACCCGTTTACGTTCGAAGATCCTGCTCATCCAGGCGAAACCTTCATGGTCTTTGAAGGTAACTCAGCAATGGAAAGGGGCTCGGCGAAGTGTACCGAGGAAGATCTAGGTTATCAGGATGGTGACCCGTACGCTGAAACAGTCAGAGATGTGAATGCATCGGGTGCGACATTCCAGATTGGTAACGTTGGTTTAGCGCGAGCGACCAATGATGACCTTTCCGAGTGGGAGTTCTTGCCACCGATCCTTTCGGCGAACTGTGTTACTGACCAGACCGAACGCCCTCAGATCTATCAAAAAGATGGTAAATACTACCTATTCACTATCAGCCACAGTACGACATTTGCAAGTGGTATCACTGGTCCGGAAGGGGTGTATGGCTTTGTAGGTGATGGTATCCGCAGTGATTACCAACCACTGAACCAAGGTTCAGGTCTTGTACTTGGTAACCCAACCAACCTGAACTTCTACCCAGGAACGCCTTACGACCCAGACTACAACCAGCCAGCAGGTCACTTCCAGTCTTACTCACACTATGTGATGCCTGATGGGTTGATTCAATCCTTTATCGATACTATCGGCGTTAAAGAAAACTTCCGACGAGGTGGTACTTTGGCACCAACAGTGAAAGTCCTGATTGATGGAGATACTACTGAAGTCGATTACTCTTACGGGACGAGTGGATTAGGTGGCTGGGCGGATATCCCTGCAAATATAAACGTTAATCCAAGCGGTGTGATCCAGAAAACGCTTAAATAGAATTCCTGAAGTTGTACATGTCATAAATCAGAGGGGCGGGCATTCCGCCCCTCTATGATAATAAGAAGGATTATGCGCTTTAAACTTAACTCACTGACGGGCATAACACTTGTCACTGTTGCCTGTGCTTTATTTGCATTGTTTACTGTCGGTCTCTCACTTTCTGGCGTTGAATTGGCGTCTGCCAGCTCGTCTCAATTTACTCGCCCTTCAGAATGGTCCCCTTATCGGCCAGCTATACATATTACTCCCAACAGACATTGGATGAATGATCCTCAGCGTCCTTTCTTTATCGATGGTGTCTGGCATTTCTACTATCTCTACAACGCTGATTACCCAAATGGGAATGGGACGGCGTGGTATCACATGACATCAAAAGACCTCGTCCATTGGCAGGAACATGGTGTAGCTATTCACAAATATAAAAACGGCCTTGGCGATATTCAAACGGGGAGCGCCGTCGTTGATACCAACAATACGGCGGGCTTTGGTGCCAGAGCGATTATTGCTATTGCGACTCAGCAACACGAAGGTGTACAGCGTCAGTCACTCTTTGTTTCAACCGATGGTGGTTACCACTTTAAAGAGTATGACGATAACCCAATCATGGATAACCCAGGGGCTGAACATTGGCGTGATCCCAAGGTCATTTGGGATGAGGAGAACCTTCAATGGGTAATGGCGCTTGCGGAAGGGCACAAAATTGGCTTCTATACCTCTTCAGATCTTAAACACTGGACATATCAATCCGATTTCCAGCGTGATGATCTTGGTCTTCTCGAGTGTCCTGATCTGTTTCAACTCTCGCTTGATGGTGATCCTAATAACATTCGCTGGGTGCTTGCATCCGGAGCGAATGGTTTCAGAACAGGAAAAACGACGGGCACGGCTTACTGGATTGGAAGCTGGGATGGAAAGCGCTTTATACCAGAAAGTGAAGAACCACAATGGCTGGACGCAGGAGCTGATTTTTATGCGATGGTGTCGTGGCAAGATTCCAATTTAGGTGCTGACCAGCGTCTTGAATCTCGCTACGCGATTGGCTGGCTTAACAATTGGGGTTATGCCAACGAGTTGCCAATTAAAGCATGGCATGGAGCCGCGAGCTCTATTGTTCGTCAAATAAAACTGCGTACTGTAGATGGAAAACCTGTCCTTTTCTCCCAGCCGATTGAGGCAATAGCAGGGCTTGAAGGCGATGCTTATACTCGCTCGGCCGTTGAAGTATTAGAGTCATCGAACACAAGTTTCCCTAAGCCGATATCTGACGCTTACCGCCTTAAAGTCGATCTTGACGCACACTCAAACGCTAGTGAGTACCAGTTACAACTCAAAGGAAAGGACGGTCATTTTGCCATTGTAGGGTATGACTTCGAACACGAAACGGTGTTTATCAGACGCGATAGGGACGCAATAGCAAGCTCAATGCCAGATGTATATCGTGACGAACGTAAAACGGTAGTTCGTGCCCATAACGGTATCGTAAAACTAGACATCATTGTCGATACGTTCACCATCGAAGTGTTTGTTAACGATGGTGAGATGTCGCTGTCTAATCTGATATTTGGAACTCAGGACGCCAATGATCTTACGGCGGTATCTGTTGGAGGCACCACCGTACTCCGTAACCTAGAACTTACGCCACTGAAGGTTACTCCGATTCAGCGTTACTCTGGTGAGGGAGCGAAGAAATAAGAGTTTAATTTGGCAAGCTAAAAGGGCGTGATGGCTTGCCATAATCTGTTCATATTTGTCTCAGAGTCGCTAAACAGACTAACTAAAACATTCCGGCAATTAAGGCTAACGCAAAAATAACAGCCAGCATAACCAGAAAAAACTTCATCATTAATCCAAGATCATTACTACCACCACGTGGGGGTTTATTACAGCAGCTCATGGTTGGTCCTTTATTACTGAGAAATGTCGATCTGATGATAATGGTTACCCTTGGGGAAAGGTAAAGGAGAACGCTCAGATAAGTCTTCCTTTACAGAAATACTAGAGACTAATGAAAATCGACACTGATACCACTTAGTAGACATTCCTGATGATGTGGCCCGCCGATAAACTCTGCCTGTCCCCGAATTTGGCTGCCGACCGTTAGCTCGTCGACGTTGTCAAAAGTGAAACAGTCTAAATGGGAGCCAGGCTCTGTAAAGCAAGGGCCAAACTGACGATCGACCTGCTCGATGAGTAAACGTACCCGATGCTTACCATTTTCATTCTGGCTAATTGCCAGCACCTGGCCGGTTAGGGTGGATTGATTGGGGGCTGCCGAAACTCCGCTCATAGTTGGCTCCGTAAAAAATAACAAGATGCACACCAGCAGTGTAGAAGGTGTGCATCGGCTTGTTAAGTACCCGTTCAATTCTACTTCTTCGCTCGGGTGGATTTTTTCTTCTCAGCGACCGGTTGCTCTTTCGGTTCGGGGATGGCGTCACTGGTCAACTCCGCATCCATGAACTCGTCAGGCATGGGTACATGCTCACCAAGCGCATCGGAAAATGCCATTTCAACCATATCCGGTTGTGGAGCCACGCTTAGGTCGCTTGTTTCTTCGTGAAAGAAGTCTTCAGGACCTGGTGCGGGTGCGTCATCAAACGCAGCCGCTTCGTTGAACTCAGCAGAACCGTTGGGTGCCGGTGCACTCAGCTCATCGTGACTCTCTGCAGCTTCTTCAACGCCTGTAGGGGGAGGACCGTCGTCTGTGACGAATGCCTGAGCCGATGTCTGAACATCAGGTTGTGACTCAGTAATATTGATATTAATAGTCTGTGCCATAGCAGCCCCCTAGAAATAAAGGATGGTGATTTGACTGGTACTGTCTTCAATGGTGCCGGATACAGTTTTACCGCTACCTTTAGCGGCATTGAGCATCATAAACATATTAGTTGAGCTGTCGGTATTGCTAGGCTTAATTTTTCGCCAGCCGATGGTATCGATATACCCCCAGACATTTTTTGAGTGTGGAGTAGAATAGGTACGAAGAATTTTTTTGTTGGAAAAGTTCATGAGTATTTCTCCTAATTCATGTATGCGGCATAAATTTTACTACCGTCGATTTGTACCGAGACGGGTCTATCGAAGGCTCGCGCGTTTACCAATAGATTGAATACATTACTGACGCCATCATTGCTGATACCATCTATTTTCCGCCAGCCGATTCCAGCGAGGTAGGCCCAGCAATTGTTCGTATGAACGGTGGCATACGTGCGTGAAACCGCGACGTTGTGCTTCCATTCTTTCGCCGCTGCACCGCCGACATTGACGTTAGCCGTGATATTGTTGCTCACGCGAGTAATATCGCTAACGGTAACCTTGGAGTCGGCCCCGCTGTAGCTTTTGCTGTTGGGTGTCGAGGTATTGGAGAAGCGATTATTGCTGCCCGATGGAAACGGGTCGTTACTGTCGCCTGAGTTAGCGTTGGTATTGAGATGGCGTTGCCCATCAGCTTGTTCAATATCGACCAGATAATGGCTTTCGTCGGTGTTGTTTGTTTTGTTTTCATCGACATGCTCGATGATCATCCCCTCGCCGGGTAAGTACTGATCGTAACCGCTTTTTTGACGGTTGCTGAGTAGAAAGTACTCCTTGCTGTTGACGCTACCAATCGGAAGCTTGTAAACCTGTGCGTTGTCGCTGTAAGGGTTGAGGTTAATAGCCTGGGCACTGTTGAAGATCACCCCAGGTGTGACCCACCCAGCTTGTACCTTACACCAAGCGGTCGGATGCGCTGGGGTATTACCGCCATTGTTCCAGCTGCCGCCCGCCATTAAATCCCAGCTACCAGTACCGCGACTTGAATAGTCGGTGTCGTATAGATCTGGCCATCCCATTAGCAGATGCCCTAATTCGTGCGACATAACGCCAACCCGGCCATTTTCTGGTGCCATAAAATAACGATCGACCACTACTCCATCTACGTTCTTGGGTGAGATGCTCCATTTATGTGACCATATGTCATCTTTATCACCAGATTGTTCGCCGCCGATGCCCGCACAAATGATCACCAGAGCTTCAACCTTCCCGTTGCCACTGTTGTCGTAGTTGGCGAAGTTGACATGAGGTGCAGCCAGATCAATCACATCCTCAGCCAGTTTTTGAGCATTGCGCGGGTAGCTACCAAAGCCAAAATCGTTGTTGGTGTAATAACTTTTTGGCTGCGGCGCTCGATACCATCCGGCTGTTGGACCGCTGCCGGATACTTGGCCCTGCACATCTAACTTGTTGTAGGACACTTCGCGATAGTATTCACGCATACTGTTGCCACCGAGTGAAAACAGCAGATTATTAAAGTGACTCTGTGGTTGCGTGGCGGTTTTATCTGAAAAGTCGACGAGCAACACCAGCGCCCGTCGCACTCCGGTTACCGGAGCCGACTCAAGAGTGTGGTTATGAGAGCGGGTTTTTGCCGGGCGTCCGGTGATAAGCGTATAAGTACGCATATCAAGCAAGTCGACCTGATCGACCTGGTCCAGTAGGCTACCGTGTAAGAAAGCATCCTTGGACTTGTCTATCTTGTTATGCAGCTCCGGGTCCGGAGGCATAATACATAAGTCTCTACACATAATATAAATTCCTTTTGCCATTATATTACGTTCGATTTCTGGTTATCTTTTAACAGCTTGGCCAGAACGATAGCACGTGCTTACAAGGGCAAGCTCGTTACCAAATGAAGCAGCTGATTCAGTCTTAAATAAGAACATGTCTTGTAAGATTCACGTTACTACTCCACCTGCCCCTGCATTGGCAGAGATGTCTTAAGCTCTTATTTATACTTTACTCAACTGAGTGCATAAAGCTTTAGTCAAGACAATCGGCAAGTCAAATAAAGCAAGGGCTACAGCCTAGTTTGGCAAGACAGAAGGGGCTTTGAAAACGAGCTAAAATGAGCGATTAAGAACGATAATAATGATTAAGTGTGTAAATACTCAGCAACAATGAGGCGGCGTAAAAATAAAAGATATTTTTTAAGTAATTGCTAGATGTTAAAAGGAGAGTTTGTAAATGCGTAAAGTTGCATATTGGTGAATGTGTAGAGGTTTGTTTAACTTTTTGCGTGATTCCATACTGCTCGCATCCAATATGAAAATAGTATCATTATCGCGATTAATTTTCTGTTTGCTCAGATTGTTATAATACGAAAAAATTTATCTGATTTTTTTGTTGAAAGCAGGTGATTATTCGAGTGTGTTTGGGGGAATGGATTCCTCAACTATACGCTATTTTCTAGCTAAGTAGAGGCAGTCCTGATTACACTGCCAGCGTCTAAGAATAGCGTTGTAAAAAGGTGGACCGATGAACCACCTTCTTTCAAATAGTCTGAATAGATCGAAACAAACTTAGTCTTGGGAGCTTAGTTTTGCATTGAGCTCAGCATAAGTGTGCAGGAGCTCTGTCAGCGTCTTAACCCACACAAATACATCCGTTGGGGTGTTTTCAAGCAGCTTTTCTACTTGCTCACAATGCGTTTCCAAAGTGATGGCTTCTTCCAAACGAAATGAAATCGCATAGAAATGCCAAAGGATCAGGCGTGTCATTCTCTCGCTGTTTTGCTTCGCGTTCTCGGAGTCATCAAAAGCTTGTTGGACTTCACTCAGCGCAATAGCCGTCATACGCAGCATCGCATCGAGGCGGGCAGACAACATACGGTCTTCACTATCCACTTCTTCTTGATCAAAAGTAAACAGCTCATTCATCACGTCTTCAGGCACCATTTTGCTGATCATGCGAGCACTAAACTCTTCCAACTCATGACGAGGCATGGTTACAAGGCAATCGAAGGTGTAATCACGAAGCATAAAATCACTCTAGTTTGGTAATAAGTTTCAGTCCTTGCATTCTAAGTGCTGAGATTTCGATTACCACTGTTTATTCTCGTTTAGGAGTGACTTTTATTGTGAGAAAAACAACGCAGAAGTGTACAAATTTAGAGCAAAGCGCACCATTAAAGTGCTTTTAGTAGCAATGAATTCGCTCCAGGTAAGTCTTTTCTTTTACTCTGTTTTGATACTCGAGCGGGGTAACATTCACCAGCTTTTTAAACTCTCGCAGAAAGTGGGGCTGGTCGCTGAAACCTAAATCTGTCGCTAGGTTCGAAAACGTGAGATTGTTGCTGTGATTGATATCGTAAACGGCTGACTGGCAACGAATTGCGCGGCTAAAGCCTTTCGGCGTCAGCCCAATATCATTTTTAAACATACGCTGCAAAGTCCGGCAGGTATATCCTGAAAACCTCTCCAGTTCCTGAACTTGGATATTCCCTTTATGCTGGCAAATTTTTGCGACGATTTGTCGGGTCACGTTCGTCGAATCTCGTAGGCTTTTCCTAGTGAGAAACTGGCTTACTGCTTCAACGTGATTAGAAAAATCTTTTGCTGCTAAGACGTAATCAATGAGTTCATTGGAGTGAGGCATAACATCTTGTAAACAATATTCTTTGTTCGTGAGTTCGCCTGCTGAGGCCTGTAAAAAATCGGGCTTAACTCCTGGATTAAAGCGGACACCGAAATAGCGATGGCCCCGTTCAAATAGTACCGACGAAGCCTCTAATCTCGTCCCGCAGACTAATGCGCCGGATGTGTCTGCATCGCAGTCAAAGACGATATCGATACACCCATCTGGAATGGCAGTCGTTGAGGATTCTGAACTTCCGGCTTTAAAGCTGTAGAAGTGAGACACTTCGGGGTTGCTGGTTGATAGACGCGTAAGAAACTGCTCTGAACTCAAAACAAACCAAGGCTGTTTTGAGTGAATCCCCGAAATATTGAACATCATTGATGAAGCCACCATTCACCTTTCCTCACTGCTCAGCGATAAGCCGCCAAAGCAAGTAAAGCAAGCAAGGTGCCATATTTTCGCCAGATGCCCCGTATTCCCCAATGTCGCAAAAATTCAATACGCCAAGAACATTGCTCAATAGTATCGAAAGCAATGGCTCAAGAAGGAAACCGCCTGATTCACATATAACGGATTTCTTGAGCACATTGATTAATGCATGAAGCAGCAAACAAAAAACTATATGGATATAGGTGGCGTTATGTCAGACAGCACAAAAATTGATTTTATCTACCTTTCAGAGCAGGACATGATTAAAGCGGGTGTAACGGATATGCCTGCATGTGTCGACACAATGGAAGAGATGTTCGCACTGCTCCAAAAAGGTGACTACCGAATGGCAGGTGCGAACAACGATTCGCACGGCGCAATGGTGACATTTCCTGATGAATCCCCATTCCCGAACATGCCTAAACCCACAGCTGACCGACGTTTGATGGCGATGCCTGCATACCTTGGCGGTGATTTCCAGACTTGCGGCGTGAAGTGGTATGGCTCGAACATCGCCAACCGAGAGAAAGGCCTGCCGCGTTCAATCCTGATGTTCATCCTCAACGATATTGAAACCAGTGCTCCACTTGCCTATATGTCTGCAAACTTGCTTTCTGCGTATCGCACAGGCGCAGTACCCGGAGTGGGCGCGCGCCACCTTGCGAGAAAAGATGCCAAAGTGATTGGTTTGCTTGGCCCAGGTGTAATGGGAAAAACCACCGTCGCCGCCTTTATCGCGGCCTGCCCGCAGGTCGATACCATCAAAATCAAAGGTCGTGGCAAAAAGAGCCTGGACAGCTTTATGACTTGGCTCGCCGCTTCTTACCCTCAAATCACTAATGTACAGATTGTCGATACCGTAGAAGAGGCGGTTCGAGATTCCGATCTGGTGACTTATTGCAACTCAGGAGAGACCGGTGATCCGTCTACTTATCCGGAAGTGAAACGCGAGTGGGTAAAACCGGGGGCATTTCTTGCGATGCCAGCCAGCTGTCGTCTCGATGAAGGGATGGAAAAGTCTGATGTTCGCAAAGTAATGGATAACAGAGGGCTGTATGAGGCGTGGTTTGAAGAGGTACCCAAGCCGACTCACAACATCATCCCTCTGGTTGGAATGCGCTTTATGGACATGATCGACGCTGAAAAAATGTCTGCAAGTGAACTGGAAGATCTGGGTGAGATTGTCGCAGGTGTTACTCCGGGGCGCAAAAACGACGAAGAAATCATCGTGATGTCAGTGGGTGGTATGCCAGTCGAAGATGTGGCTTGGGCAACCAAAGTTTACCGCAACGCTGTTGAGAAAGGCATTGGTGTTTCGCTGAATTTATGGGATGAGCCAGTACTTAGCTAAATCGAGTGGCATAACAGAACAAAGGAAATGTAGAGATGGCAAAAATAATCAAGGTAAAAACCGGCTCCCGATTCGAAGAGATTGCGAGTTACTCACGTGTCGTGACTGTCGATAACTGGATATTCGTCTCCAACACTGCGGGAAGAAACCCGGAAACCAACGAAATGCCAGATGATGTGTTCGAGCAAACTGATCAGGTGTTTCTCAATATTGAGCGGGCTCTTGCGGCTGTAGACGCGAGCTTGGGCGATGTCGTGACGTCAAAAGTGTTCATTCAAAATCCAGACGACGTCGGCGCTGTGATGGAACACATCGGCAGCAAGTTTAAAGGAATCGATCCTACGACCACCGTCACGTGTCCTCCTTTGGGCTCAAGTATTTACAAAGTTGAGTTGGAAGTGACGGCTTACCGAGGCGCTTCAAAGAGCGATACCGAACATCGGATTATTGGCTAACAAGGTAGATTCTTATCATTTTAACCTGAGCTTGGAACAAGCAAATCGCGGAGTTTTTGATGGTTCGAGTTCAGGTTACTAAAGGGATGTAGACATGATAAAAACACTCGAAATTGTAGAGACACCAAACGAGCTACCAGCATCGACCAGCGTCGTGATTATTGGTGGCGGCATTGTTGGTATTAATGCGGCACTGACATTAGCTGAGAGAAACATTCCAGTTGTTGTGATTGAAAAAGGCTTTGTTGGCGCGGAGCAATCTTCACGCAACTTGGGTTGGATACGTAAAACCAATCGTCATGCGGACGATGTTCCTTTGGCTCTCGCTTCTGACCAGCTATGGGCGGGTATGTCAGAAAGAATCAACCGTGATGTGGATTACAAGCAAAGCGGCATTATGTTCCTGGCTGATAACGAAAAGCAGATGGGCGCTTATGAGTCGTGGCTTGAATCGGTTAAGTCGCTTTCTCTGGACTCCAAGCTTCTGAGTGCGGAAGAAATCAAAGCGATGGTGCCAGGCGGTGAAGGCAAATGGCTGGGTGGAATCTATACCGCCTCGGACGGCAGAGCTGAACCTTCCATCGCCACCAGTGCGATGGCGAGAGCTGCCATTGAGAAAGGTGCGGTCATTATTCAGAACTGTGCGGTGCGCAATTTGTCTTTGTCAGGAGGAAAAGTCAGCGGCGTGGTGACTGAAAAGGGTGAGATTCGTTGTGAGCAAGTACTGTTGGCTGGTGGTGCGTGGTCCAAAGCTTTCTTGAGTCACCACGGAGTATCTTTGCCTTCGTTGCCTTTGATTTGTTCCGTGATGCGTTCTAAGCCGATGAACGGCCCGACGGACATCGCCGTTGCGGGACCAGATTTTTCATTTCGTAAACACTTGGATGGTGGCTTTGTCATCATGCAGCGCGGCGCGATAGAAGCGCGCCTGACACTCGATCACTTCTTGATTGGACACCGTTATTTAGGACAGCTGAAACAGCAACGCGATGCGCTGAGAATTTCGGTCGGGAGACATTTCATTGAAGATCTTAAAGCTTCAAAACGCTGGTCACGCAACAAATCTTCCATGTTCGAACAGATTCGCGTAATGAATCCGGATCATAACTCTGGATTAAACCAAGAAGCACTGAGAAATCTGCGCAAAGCATGGCCTGACTTTGAGCAAGCTGAAATTGCTGAAGAGTGGGGAGGGCTGATTGATATTACACCAGATTCCAAACCCGTTATCGACACTCTGGACGCGATACCTGGGTTGACTATTGCTACCGGGTTTTCGGGTCATGGGTTTGGTACAGGGCCAGCCGCAGGGATGCTCGCGGCCGATCTGATAAGTGGCACGACACCACTTATTAATCCCGAGCCATACCGATTTGACCGATTGTAGTTGGTTATCTTGATTTAACTAATCTAAGGAATAGAAATATGAACGAAGTAGTCAACACTAACAACATTCATATAGCTGAAGGATCAGCGACTAAGAATCAAAAGTTAAAGATTGGGCTTGGAACAATGATGGCGATTTGTATCGGCCTGGTTATTGTTCAGGGGGCCATGATCTCGGCGACTCAGGGCATTGGCCTCGGTGGTATGGCGTTTGTTGCCGCTATGTTCGCTGCCTTTATCCTCGCCCAGTTTAATGCGATGAGCTTTGCGGAACTGTCTTTGATGTTTCCGCAGGAGGGGTCGCTTGCGACCTACACACAAAAAGCCATCGGCCACTTTCCTGCTATTGTCGCGGTATTTGCTGGCTATGTCGTGGTGTCCGTGCTGGCACTGCCGGTTGAATTGTTCTTAGTCGACGCCATGCTAAGTGAGCTATTGCCCGGTATGCTACCTGAAAAAGTGGTGCCTTTAGGTATCCTTGTTTTGCTCAGTGTCACAAACATGGTTGGCGCGGATGTCTTTGCTCGAGTTCAAAACCTGCTGGCATTTATTCTGGTCGCAGCGCTTATTCTTGTCGGGTTGTGCGCAATCACCGGATTAAGTGAGCCACATCCTGAGTTATCAGGCACAACGGTGGATTGGAGCTTTGGTGGTGTCATTGATGGTAGTTTTGTCGGCTTGATTGCACTTGCAATGTGGCTGATGGTCGGCGTCGAGTTTATTTGCCCGATGATCAAAGAGGTGAAAAATCCAGTTAAGAATATCCCCCGTTCTATGCACCTTTCTTTGTTGTTGATCTTCCTAATATTTCTCGCCTTTGCCTACGGAGCCAGCCTTTATCTCAACGTGGATACGTTAGTGGGCTCACCAATCCCATATCTTGATTACATCAATGCTGTCTTCGGGCAAGCTGGTTTAGTGATTGCAACAGTGATGGCGCTGGCCGCAACCTGCAGTACCGTGAATACGATTTTAGCCTCTATCCCAAGAATGCTGCACGGAATGGCGATGCAAGATCAGGCATTCCCGCAGTTTAAAGCGCTTAATCGCTTTGATGTGCCTTGGGTAGGCATCGTGGTGATGGCTGGTTGTACCTCTATTCCGTTTTTGTTTCTCGATATCGACTCACTGATTGTGTTGGTGATTGCGGCAACCACAAGCTGGTTACTGGCTTACATGGTGGCTCATATCAATGTCATCGTATTGCGTAAACGTATGCCAGAACACAAGCGTCCGTACAAAACGCCTTTCTACCCGCTGCCGCAGATCTTAGGGATTATCGGGATGGGTTATGTCGCGCTGAATAACTCACCTTCACCGGAGATGACATCGCTGGTTTACACCATTACTGGAGGCATTTTAGCTTTAGTGATAGCGATAAGTGTTGTTTGGGTGAAGTTTTACATGAAACGTAAATTGTTTGAACCAGACATGAAGTAGCGAAACCTCGCGTTTAAACGTTAAGTGTATAAAAGTGAATTAAGAATAGAAGGACGCACGTAATGCGTCCTTTTGGTTATTTAAAGAAACTTTTCCAAATTACGTAGAAATTTCATCTGAATTATATTTGATGAGACCAAACAACAATGATGAAGGCTGACTAACCGACTGAGATTAGCTTTTCATCAATATAATTAAAAACATTATTCTTATTAAAACCATTAATGGATGAATTTCTCAGGAAAAGAAAAGGATTGTGAATTTTCATCAGATCTAACGTATAAAACTCACTGTTAAAATACATACGGATGAATAATAATCTTCGATTTGGCGGTTTTGTAAGAACTATCTGAAATACATGTGGTTACAAGTATGGAATTTATAATTTCAAAAATGAGGCGTTCTTTTTCTATGGAGAGGTAATTTGTTAATTTAGTTTGATTTTTGAGCGAAATGGTATGCTTTTATGCATCTCGTGAATTAATGATGTTGAAATTAATTAGCAAGTGTAATGTGACTGGATTCTATAAATGTCATTTATGGCAGAGATAAATTTGAGTTGTTAATTAAAAACCTGCATTCATATAACATGTAATTTCATTCTTATTACTAGTTGTTCCTTGTTTTAATTAAATTACACATTATTGACTCAGTTAATTGATTATTTTTATTTCGATAATTATCGATTTTAATTTTATATCGAATAATTGAATAAAGGCAGAAAAATATATGAAACTAAAAGTAGCAACGCTAGCAATTATTGTGGCTGGTGGTATTTCGGCAGCAAATGCAGCGGACTTAGATCAAAATATCGATAAGTCTGGATTTTGGCTGGGTGCAGCAGCTGGTATGGGTCTATCTGATACTGATGCTGGAGAAAGCGAAGTACTGAGCCCTAAACTTGAAATGGGTTACGATTTCGGCAAGCATTTTGGTCTTTACGGCAGCTACGATTACATGCATAACCTAAGCGATGCAGAACTGCACCTTGGCACATTAGGCGTGAAAGGAAATCTGTACTTCACTGACAACTTGTCGATGTTCGGTAAGCTTGGTGCAACGTACATCTTTGCTGATGGTAGCGAACTAAAAACTGACAGCTTTAGTGGTACTGCAGGTGTGGGTCTTGAATACCAACTGACTAATGCTGTAACGACAAAAATCGGTTACGACTACTACAACAATCTTGAAGCGAAAAATGGCCATGACCTTGACCTAAGCCAAGTGTACTGGGGCATGACGTACAAATTCGGCCAACCTGAAACGCCTCTAGTCGTTGAAGAAAAAGTTGAAGTGCCACTAGAAGTCGTAAAAGAAGTAACGCAGACTTCTCGCTCTACTTACACATTGCCTTACCAGGTGGGTCAGGTTGATGTAAATGACTACGGTCGTTACAACCTTGATGAAGTGATCACGACAATGCGCAGCAACCCTGAGTTGACTGCTGAAATCGTAGGCCGTACGGATGCGACTGGTTCTGCTGCTACCAATGAACGTGTTTCAACGCAGCGTGCAGAGCATGTTGCCCAATACATGATCGATCAAGGTATTGACGCTGAACGCATCCACACTTCTGGTGTTGCAGATCAACAGCCTTTAACGAGTGGTAGTAACGCACAACTTGAGCGTTCTGTTCAGATCACGTTGAACTAACACAAATTCCTACAGCTCTAGGAGGCGAGTCGTGTACTCGCCTCTTTGTTATACAGGAAAGAGTAATCCGTCTTTTTTTGGGACGGTTTATACGTTCTGGGACTGGGAGTTTTGTAAATTGATCTACTGTGTGGTCGGAGTCTTCCTGTAATAAAAAACTACCTTCGTCTGAAGGTAGTTTTCTAGAGACTCAAAAGCAGCCTTATTGCTTTACTTGAACTGCAATGATGTCTCGCTTTCTTTACCGTCGTTTTTGGCTGACAACAACGTTGATACAACAATCACGAGTGTGGACATCAGGAATCCTGGCACGACACCAAAGATATCAAAAATACCTCCGTCCAAAATTTCCCAAACTAATGCAATGGCTGCACCTGTTATCATTCCAAAAATAGCGGCTGCTTTGGTCATCGCTGGCCAGAACAAGCTCAGTAAGATGACAGGACCAAAGGCTGCACCAAATCCACCCCAAGCGAAGGCAACCATGCTTAATAGTGTTTGATCCGCTTTGTTGAATGCCAGCGCAAGGCCAATTAGTGCGACAACAATGACACCAAGGCGTGCAACCAGTAACACTTCTTTGTCAGATGCATTTTTGCGCAAATAGGTTTTGTATAAGTCTTCAGAGATAGTGGTTGAACACACAAGTAGCTGCGAGTCTATGGTGCTCATAATTGCTGCCAGCACACCCGCAATAATCAGTCCGGCAACCAGTGGATGATAAAATGCCTGTGCCAATGCAATAAATACCGTTTCTGCATTATCAAGCTTTGGCTCAAAATAGTATGACCCGAGCACGCCAACAACGACTGCAGACATCATGGTTATGGTTGACCAGACCATGGCAATTCGGCGAGAAACTTTCACGTCTTCTACGCTGCGTACACTCATAAAACGGACGAGCACGTGAGGTTGACCTAAGTAACCAATACACCAGCC
This sequence comes from Vibrio sp. dhg, assembly GCF_003443775.1. Classification (NCBI taxonomy): domain Bacteria; kingdom Pseudomonadati; phylum Pseudomonadota; class Gammaproteobacteria; order Vibrionales; family Vibrionaceae; genus Vibrio; species Vibrio sp. dhg. The sequence goes on from NZ_CP028944.1 coordinate 1,307,941, forward strand.
ACTGAGAGATAAAAGACCCAAGAACCAGCCATTAGATGGTTTTAAGCTTTCCAGTGAAATCTCACTCATAATTTGGCTGTAGCTTACGCCTTGCTCTGGTGCACTAAACAGGAAGAACAAACTTAAAGCGGTAATGAACAGCGATAGCGCCATCATTAACCCTTGGAAAAAGTCCGTCCAGCATACCGCAAGGTAACCTCCCATGAAGGTGTAAGAGACGATAACAATTGATCCAATAATTAGGGCTGATTCGTAACTTAAGCCGAACGTACTTTCAAAGAGAACCGCTCCGCCACTGAGTCCTGCTGCTACGTAAAGGGTAAAAAATAGCAAAGTGACGAGCGAGGACGTAAGTTGAAGAACATTGGTATTGTCTTTAAAGCGGTTGTGTAAATATTCTGGAATCGTCTGAGCATCGTTTAGTTTTTCCGTCTCTAAACGCAGCCTAGGTGCAATCAGCTTCCAGTTGAGATAAACACCCATCAGGGTAAATACAATAATCCATACGGATCCGAGGCCGCCGGCATAAAGCGCCCCCGGTAAACCCATCAACGCCCAACCACTCAGATCAGAAGCCCCTGAGCTTAATGCCGCAACACTTGGTGGTAGATTACGAGAACCTAATATGTAATCGGATACCGTATTCGTTTTTCTGTAGAAGTAGTACCCAATGGCCAGCATTCCCAGTAAATAGAGAATGAAGGCTGTATATAGATAACCCATAGACATTCCTCCCTGAATGTAGTTGTTTGTTATTTAAGGGGCGCTGAGATTAGTAGCTTGATGAGCCATCTCCAGAAAGGTTGTGTCTTTCTGTGCCTTTTAGTGGTGGGTTAAACACAGAGACTAGAATCATGTCGTTTTTCTCTGAAGCTCGCAGGTAGTGCTTATCATGCTTATCCAAAACATAAATATCGCCTTGAGAGATTTTGTAGACATTGCCTTCCATGTCTTCAACTTCGCCATCGCCAGCAATGCAGTAACATGCTTCTAGATGGTTTTTGTATTCAAGGATTGACTCTGAACCTTGTGCAACAACGGTGTGGCAAACGGTAAAGCCCATGCCATCTTGCTCAGTAAGCAGTCGGTGGCTCGTACCGTTACCCCAGTCAACAAAGTAATCACTCGTCGCTACGTCTTTTAAACTTCTTACAAACATGTGTTTTCCTTATGAAATTAATTCACCAATCCTGTTGGCTTTGGCTGGTTTTTGTTACAAAAACAATGCTATCACTTGAGTTTTTTGTAAACAAATGATGAAATCTAGATTAAATGATGAGAAAAAGTTGACTATTGATGAGTAAAAATAAAGGGTTTTTGGTACCTCCTCTTAATGCTCTAAAAGCATTTAATTGTGCAGCAAAATATGAGAATTTTTCTAAAGCCGCCGAGGAGTTACACGTAACGAGTACGGCTATCAGCCATCAGATATCAAACCTCGAAGAGTGGTTTGGAGTTGAGTTATTCAAGAAAAAGGGCAGGAGCGTGATGCTGACCCAAACCGGACATGAGCTTAAGCATAGAACTGGGCGTGTTTTTGATGAGCTCGCGGATATAGCGACGGATTTTAAAGTCAGAGGCAGGAAAAGTTCGTTAGTCGTCGGGTGTATTCCTTCGATTGCAACTCGGTGGCTGGTTCCAAACCTGAAAAGTTTTACCAAGCTCTACCCAGACGTTGAAGTGCAGGTTCTATACGTGGATATGCGGGATCAACTGGCGGGAAGTACCTATGATGTACTCATCACCTACATCGAGCAGGAATCGGATGATGTGATTGAAATTCCATTCATCTCAAGGAACACCTATGCAGTCTGCAGCCCGAAGTTTTTGGAAGAATATGGCCCGTTTGATGAACCTAAAGACTTACTCCGTTCCGAGGTTATTCACGATGAAAACAAAGATGGTTGGACAGAGTGGTTCAAATTGGCGGGAGTCGATGTGGAGGGAGGGCTTCCAGGTAACACTTATGCCGATTTTAACTTACTCGTGATTTCCGCTATCGCAGGCCATGGCGTCGCACTTTGCCCTATTGATGCCTTCCGGGAAGAAATCAAAAGAGGCGATTTAGTTACTCTTTTTGATATCGCGAGTAATACCGATAAGTTTTATAACATCTGCAAAAGGAAAGATGCATCCAAAGACGTGATGTCTTTTGTCGAGTGGTTTGTCGATGTGTGTAAGTAACATGCGCTAGGGTGATATCGGAGCATTTAGATGTTGCTTGTGGCGAAGGATTAATTTGCTGTTTTCTCGAAGAAAAAAGCTCCCAGGGTTGGGAGCTTTTGTGTTCTATCTCTATTTGCTTTTAATTAACCAAACAGACGTTCGCTGCGCTCATCACGCTCGTTAATCACAATCGTTTGAGCACGTTTGAAAAAGTTAAAATCCGTTGCTGTAGCGCTGGTGTAAGCGCCCATCATACGGCCAATGATCAAGTCGCCGTTTTCTAGTTTTGGTAGCATTACGTTTTCTGCGATCACATCAATGCTGTCGCAAGTTGGGCCAGACAACACACTTGGTAAGTACTCGCCTTCGTGCTTCAACGTTACCAATGGGTATTGCGCGTCATCAAACATCAAACCGCTGAATGAGCCGTAGATACCATCATCCAGGTAGTACCACATTTGACCGTCACGCTCTGCTTGACCCATTACTGATGCCACGCTGGTTACTGACTCTGCAACAATAAAGCGACCTGGTTCTGCAATAACCTGTACTGTTTCTGGCAACTCGTTTAACGCTTCGTTAATCGGTACGCAGAATTCATCAATTGGCATCACTTTTTCTGAGTAAGAAACCGGGAAGCCACCACCAATATCCAGTGTGCTCAATGCAGGTAAACCGCGAGCCACAACTTCGTCCATCACTTGCTTACAAGTACGGATTGCATCAACGTATTTCTGTGGGTTCATCGTTTGTGAACCAACATGGAACGACAGTCCCTTAATACGAATATTCCACTCTTTCGCCGTTTCGATGATGTTGAGTGCCTGTTCTGGCGTACAACCGAATTTTTTCGATAAGTCGGCAAACACGTCTGAGTTACGGAAGCTCAAACGCACAAGTAGCTCTACTTTGTGGCTGTACGCTTTGAACTTTTCTAGCTCGTTCAGGTTATCAACAACAAACACATTGCAGCCATACGCTAACGCATCACGAATATCACGGTCACGTTTAATAGGGTGAGTGTGAATCGTACGATCTGCAGGCACACCTTGCTGTTTTACCAGGTCAACTTCACCTGATGTTGCCAAATCGAAACTTGCGCCTTCTTCCAATAGGGTTTTAACCACCGTTGGATGAGGCAATGGCTTCAATGCAAAGTGCAGAGTGACATTCGGTAATGCTTGGCTTAGTGCTCTGTAATTTTTACGAATCATATCGCAGTCGAGCATTAACAATGGCGCGCCAAATTGTTCAACAGATGTTTGAATAAGATCGACTGTCTCCGCTGGTAAAGCCGGAGAAGAAAAAGATTGAAAACCTAGTACAGACGCAGAATGAGCCATCGCAAACCTCCAAAGTTAAGTAGACACTTTTCATGTGCATTGTGATGAAAAGTGGAGCGTCAATAAGAGCGGGGTTACCGCCGTCAAAGAAACTCTTGGATAGTTGCTCTATCGCCTTGCCACAAAACTGCTGTGATGTACTCGGATTGGCTATCATCAAGAAGCAGCGCGATATTAAGGTCATAAGTTTTCACGCGCAATAAAAAATACAGCAAATAAAGAACAAGTTTTTTATCGTCAGGATAACATTTATTAATTAATGTTTACTCTATGATTTCTAAGAATTTATCTAGTATTTGGTTGTGTTTTAACCCGCTTCTGGTCACCAAGGATATGTCTGAACTGAAGTGAAACGTATCGGTAAATAGAGGACGCATTTGGCCTTTATTACACCAATAATCGGCGTAATGCTGCGGTAGAAACCCGATGTAAGTCCCTGTCAATATAAGGAAAGCGATACCTTCGTGATCGGACGCCGTCGCCGAGCATTTTAGCTTTTGATACAGATCGGTGACTTCGGGAGACATTCGGTGTCTTGTGATGACCGAATTGGTCTGTTTAAGGCGCTCTATATTCTGATCACTTTCCATAAACAATGGGTGCTCATTGCTGCAGTAGAGGAAGTAATTTTCGTTGTACAAAGTGCGGTAATCAAAGTTGTTACTTTTGTTATTGGCAGGGAATGCGCCGACATGAAACCGTCCGTCGATTAAGCCTTTTTCGATATCTGCTGGGGTCGACATCGTGATGTTGATATTTATTTTTTCACTCATTTTACGGATATGCTTTAGCGCGCGGGTTATCTTCATGTGTGGCTGAGTGACTAAATTATTGACTAGCGCGATATTGAGCTCGCCACGCAGCTCATTATTGATTTGGTTTACGTCATTACGAAATTGCTCAATCGAGGCAAGCAGAATATCGGCGGATTCTAACACTGCTTCGCCTTCGTCAGTCAGGGTAATACCACCTCGTCCTCGATGACAAAGCTTCATATTTAGCCGTTTTTCAAGATCACTCATTTGTAACGATATGGCTGATTTTGTAATGCCAAGAACGGGCTCAGCAGCGGTATAGCTGCCGCACTCGACAACGGTTTTAAACAGGCGGATCAGTTTGATATCAAAGTCGGTGATCTGATTAATGATGCTTCGGTTTTTATTGTTGAGCTTTTTCATAACTAACGTAAAGTAAATTTATAATCTACTTAACATACTCATGTGCTAAAAATAAATCTAGTCACTACAAGGATGATATAGCGATGAGTAACTACAAATTTGCACAAGACGGAATCGATACAGATCTTTCTGCTCATTGGATGGCATTTACTTCCAATCGCAGCTTTCACCAAAATCCCCGCATCATCACTCAAGCTCAAGGCGCCTGGCTCAAAGATGCCAATGGTCGTGATATCTATGACTCGCTGTCTGGGCTTTGGACGTGTGGCGCTGGCCATGGTCGTCAGGAGATTCAAAAAGCGGTAGCAGAGCAGTTAGGGACTCTCGATTACTCACCTGCGTTTCAATTTGGTCACGAGCTCTCCTTTAAACTGGCAGATAAAATCGTCGAGAAGATGCCACAAGGGCTCGATCATGTGCTGTTTACTGGCTCTGGTTCGGAATGTGCTGACACCTCACTTAAGTTGGCAAGAGCTTATTGGCGTGTCAAAGGCAAAGCGTCGAAAACTAAGCTGATTGGTCGCGTCCGTGGCTACCATGGCGTTAACGTTGGCGGCACCAGTCTGGGTGGCATTGGCGGCAATAGAAAGACATTCGGTCAGCTGTTTGATGCCGACCATATTCCTCACACCCTGCAACCTGATTTAGCCTTTACAAAAGGTTGCGCAGAAACGGGGGGGGTGGAACTTGCGAATGAGTTTTTGAAGCTCATTGAACTTCATGACGCATCCAATATTGCCGCAATTATTGTAGAGCCAATGTCGGGCTCTGCGGGCGTGATTGTGCCGCCGAAAGGTTACCTACAGCGTCTGCGCGAAATCTGTGACCAGCACGACATCTTGCTGATCTTCGATGAAGTCATTACAGCATACGGACGTATGGGATGCTGGACTGGTGCTGAGTATTTTGGCGTGACTCCAGATATTATGAACACCGCGAAGCAGCTTACCAATGGTGCAATCCCAATGGGCGCAGTGATTACGTCTCATGAAATCTATCAGGCATTTATGGAGCAGGATTTACCTCCTCATATGATCGAGTTTGCTCACGGCTATACTTATTCCGCTCATCCCGTCGCGTGTGCCGCAGGGTTGGCAACATTAGACCTGTTGGAAAAAGACGCGTTAATCCAACAGTCGAGAGAGCTGGCACCGATTTTTGAAAATAAACTGCATGCGATAAAAGGTGCAAACCACGTTCTCGACATCAGAAATTGCGGCTTAGCCGGAGCGATTCAGATCGCACCGAGAGACAATGATCCAACGATTAGGCCGTTCGAATGTACATTAGACCTGTGGGAAAAAGGATTCTATGTACGTTCTGGTGGCGACACGATTCAATTCGGTCCAAATTTTAATGCCAAAGCTGAAGATCTAGAGCGCTTATTCGACGCGGTTTACGAGACATTGAATCAACTAAATTAAAAAAATTAAGGAAGGAAGTCAGATCATGGAAGTTATTTCGCACTTTATTGACGGAGACAAGTTCTCACACTCAGGTTCGACGATTGATGTCTACAACCCGGCGACAGGTGAGCCGATTCGCCAAGTAGAAATGGGTACGTCTGAAACCGTGAATCAGGCAATAGAATCGGCGAAACGTGCCTATCCAGCCTGGAGTAAAACGCCTCCGCTAAAACGAGCGCGTATCATGTTTGCGTTCAAGGATCTTTTGGAAGCGAATCAAGATCAGATTGCGCGTTTGATCAGTGAAGAGCATGGTAAAACGATAGAAGATTCTCTCGGCGAACTGCAGCGTGGTATTGAGAATGTGGAATACGCTTGTGGTGCACCAGAGTTATTAAAAGGCGAATACACCCGAGGAACCGGACCGGGCATTAATGCATGGAGTGATCACAAACCTGTCGGCATCGTCGCTGGTATTACACCATTTAACTTCCCTGCTATGGTGCCGCTTTGGATGTATCCACTCGCGGTTGTGTGCGGTAACTGTTTTATCCTCAAGCCGTCAGAGAAGGTACCGGCTTCAACCTTATTTATTGTTGAGTTATTGCATAAGGCAGGTTTGCCAAATGGCGTCTTAAACGTGGTAAATGGCGGCAAAGAGGTTGTTGACGCGTTGATCGAAGCTCCGGAAGTGAAAGCGATGAGCTTCGTGGGTTCGACGCCTGTCGCGGAATATATTTATTCGGAAGGCACTAAGCGCGGTAAACGAGTACAGGCACTTGGTGGCGCGAAGAACCACGCGATCATTATGCCGGACGCCGAAGTATCGAGCACCATCAACTCACTGATGGGGGCGGCATTTGGCTCTTGTGGTGAACGCTGTATGGCGATTTCAGTTGCGGTGTGTGTGGGTGATGAAGTTGCAGATAACTTGGTGAAAGAATTGACCCCGCTTATCCAAGAATTGCGAGTCGGAGCCTTTACTCAGAACTCGGTGGACATGGGACCAGTGATTGCGAAAGAGCATTTAGAGAAGATTTCCGGTTATATTGAAAGCGGTGTTGAGGCCGGTGCGGAATTAGTTGTGGATGGCCGTGGTCTTTCGGTTCCTGACTTCTCTGCTGGCTACTTTATCGGTGGCAGCTTGTTCGATAGAGTGACCCCAGACATGAAGATTTACACTGATGAAATCTTTGGCCCTGTGTTGTGTGTTGTGCGCGTGAACTCTCTTGAAGAGGGCATTCAGCTCATTAATGAACACGAGTTTGGTAACGGGACTTGCATCTTTACACGCGATGGTGAAACGGCTGAGATATTCTGCGACGAAGTGGAAGCTGGCATGGTTGGTGTCAATGTACCGCTTCCTGTCCCGGTGGCTTACCATAGCTTTGGTGGCTGGAAACGTTCGTTGTTTGGCGATCTCCATGCGTATGGCCCTGACGGCGTGCGCTTCTACACTCGCCGTAAATCCATTACTCAGAAATGGCCAAAGCCGCAAACTAACGAAGCGGCGCAATTTGCATTTCCAAGTAACAAGTAATAAATAGCGTTAATTTTCTTGGTTATTTACCTATCCCCTGGCTTTTTAGTTGGGGGATAGGTGATAAGCAGGCTAGATCGGCTCACCCGCTTCATCTTCTCCGACGATGTCCGTTTCAAGGCTGGCTTCCGCTAGCCAACGCTGCATGGTGTCGCTATTCAGGACTTTCTGCTGATATTGCGTAGCCTTTTCTGATAGCTTGATGCCGTAAGTAAGCGTGCGCAGTACCACAGGTGCATACATCGCGTCCGCAATTGACCATTCTCCAAACAGCCAACCATCCGGGTATTGTCCCATTTGCAGTGACCAGATTTGGTCAATACGCTCGATGTCTTTAAGTGCGTCTTTGCTCAAAGATACCGTTCTCTTAGCACGGCAGTTCATTGGCATCTCGTTACGTAGTGCCATAAATCCTGAATGCATTTCAGCTGATATAGCTCTTGCTTTGGCTCGCTCAGTAAGAGATTGTGGCCACGCCTTACCGTCTAAGAAAGCTTCGTTTACGTACTCGAGAATCGCCAGCGAGTCCCACACGGTAACATCATTACAAACTAAAGTTGGTACCTTGGCGGTCGGTGTAATGTCCTCCAGTGTGTTGTAAAATTCGTCCGTAAACAGTTTGATTTTCTCGATCTCAACGTCGATGTCGTATTGCATGAAGATAAGCCATGCTCTGAGAGACCAGCTCGAGTAGTTTTGATTGCCGATATAAAGTTTCATCCATGCTTCCTTATTTCTGAGTGATGGTTTGGAACATTTACGGTAATAGATTGTTTTATCGAAAACTAACGGATAGTTTTGATGGGACACATTAATAAAACCGATAGATAAGCTTAGTATGGATATTGACGCTTTAAGAAGCCTTCTGGCATTTGCAGAAACAGGCAGTTTTACGCGAGCAGCGAAGCAGATTAATCGAACCCAGTCGGCATTCAGTGCTCAGATGCGTAAATTGGAAGATGAACTGAATATTCGCCTGTTTGAAAAAGAAGGACGTAATCTGGTGCTCAGCGAAGCTGGCCTTGCGTTACGAGCTCATGCTGAGCAACTGGTCGCTTTACACAACAAAGCGGTGACACAGGTACGCCGTTATCACGATAAGCTGCCACTAAGGTTAGGCTGTCCGGAAGACTACAACGATGCCATTTTGCCGAAAGTCATCGCGATTCTAAAAAAGGCGGAACCAACCTGTTCTATTCAAGTGTTTAGCCAACCCAGCGTCACACTGAGAGAATGGCTGGATGAAGGCAAATTAGACGCCGCTATACTCACTCGCTCCGCTGGAAGTGAAGAAGGGCATTGGCTTGCTCACGATAAAGGGGTGTGGATTGCCAGTCAGGATTACCAAATGGATAAGACTAAGCCTTTACCATTGGCACTTTTCCAGCCGGATTGTAAATACCACGCTGCTGCAATCGATGGTCTAACTAAAAGAGGTATCTCTTACCAGCTGTTAGCGTGTTGTAATACCGCGTCAGCGCAAAGGGCAATAGTTCGAGAGGGGTTGGCTATTGGTGCAATGGGACGATTAAGTGTCACCAGCGACCTACAGATTCTCGATGATATGCCACCGTTGCCTGCAGTCGACATTGTGTTAGTTTCTGGAGTAACGCCGCACCCACTGCTCAGCTCGTTCGACCTGACTATCGCTGACTTTTCTTTGATTGAGTAAAGAACTTTGGTTGAAGAAAGGACGCTATTTGATGTTTAGATAAGCATTAACGCTTGCGATATAAGGCTGCGTTAATGCTTTTTCTCATTAGTGACCAAGCTTCAACATGACCACGCCAGACAAAATCAGCATGATGCCGATGTAGCGAACCATGGAAGTCGGGTCTCCGTAGAAATAAACGCCGACAAGAAATGTTCCGGCTGCGCCAATGCCTGTCCAAACTGCGTATGCGGTACCCATCGGGATCGCTCGCTGCGCTGCAAATAGCAACGCGCCGCTTATCGCCATGAATACCACTGCCATTGTTATCCCTAACACTTTGTGCCCAGATTGAGCAACTTTCAATCCAACCGGCCATCCAATTTCTGTAAGACCAGCTAAAACTAAATATAACCAGCTCATAATTTCCACCTAATTAGATAAAGGAAAAACATTTGCAGGCTATGGTATCGATTATTATGATGGATAAAAGTTAATAACTATCGATTTTTTTCATATGTTGAGTTTGGAACAAGTTAGGATGTTGGTACTCTCTGCGGAGCTAGGGTCATTTTCTGCCTGTGCAAGGAAAATGGGCAAAGTTCAATCTGCGGTTAGCCATGGTATCAGTACCTTAGAGATTGATTTAGGCATCGAGTTGTTTGATCGTTCGGCCAGAAGCCCCAAGTTAACCCCCGCGGGTGAACGTTTGATACGTAGTGCGAAAAACTTGTTGGCGCAGGCAGACGAATTCGAAAAAATTGCTCAATCCATTGAACGATCGGAAGAAAGCCAGTTGACGATAGCCATTGACGACGGCGTTTATAATCCAAAGTTCGCCGACTTGTTTAAGCGTTTGGATAACCAATTTCCCACGATTCAAATTGATGTGCTGAGTTTAGCGTCTGGCGATATTTCTGCTGAAGTTGCAAATGGTGATGTTGATATCGGAGTGATGTTCACCGAGTTTGAACAGTTAAAGCAAGTCGACTTCTGTTATGTTGGAAGCATTGATTACCTTCCTGTTTGTCATCCGAATTATCCGCTTGCAGATATTGATGTTGAACTGCAATCTGATCTGGCACCGTTTCGACAACTGGCAATCCGAGGAAAATCAAAAGTAGAATCGCAGGCTTTGATCAGTATCGCACCTAAAGTTTGGTGGAGTTCAAGCCATTACAGCGCGTTAGAGCTCGTTAAACAGCAGGTTGGCTGGGCTTATTTGCCATCATTTTTAGTCAACGACTCAATAAAGTCCGGTGAACTACATAAAATTAAAGTGGCATTCGACCACAAGCCCTGGAATGCACCTGTCGATATGGTCTTTAAAAAGGGAAGAATGCATGGGCCGGTATTTCAGTGGTTATTTGACGAAATCAAACAGATATTCACACCGACTACTTAAGTCCTCCTCAACGACACGTTTTCATACCCCAATGTGCTGGTGGCCTAATTGATTTATGTCAATGATGTTGTTCGGAAAAATTGATGAAGTCAGTTAATCTTTTAAGCTGATAATCGCCTTTCCAGACCTCTATAGTGTTAATTATTAGACATAAAAAGGGCAGTGGTTATGGGTGAACTATTAAATTTTATCGATAGAATATTGGCGAAACCCGATCTGGGTAAATTGGTGTTACGTGTCAGTTTTGCATTCCTATTTTTATTGCACGGCGTCCATAAAGTGATTGGCGGAACCGAGTTTATACAAGGCTTGTTGGTCGACCATGGTCTGCCTGCATTTGTAGCCTACGGGGTTTACTTAGGTGAAGTGGCTGCCCCAATCCTAATGATTATTGGCTTATACACTCGCTTGGCTTCTGTTGTTGTCGCTGGCACTTGTTTAATGGTTATCTATCTCTTAAACATGGGAGATTTGTTCGCTTTAAATAAGTTTGGCGCATGGGCGGTTGAAGGCATTGGTGTTTATTTGTTTGCTTCAATTGCAATTATGTTTCTTGGTTCAGGCAAGTACGCATTAAAGCCAGACGCACAGTAATTATTTACTCCTAATACTTTTGATAAAGCTGGGAAATACTCGGCTTTATTTTTATTAGTCTGATCTGTTTAGTCCTTGGCATTATCACAATGACGGCGTAATTTGAGTCTGCCTCTTTCTTAGCTTCATACCTTTCTCCGCGTATCTTTAGCTCAAAATATTTATCCCCCGTTTTAATCAGGCTACTACACTGTATAAAAGTAAATTCTTGTACTCCCGTTTAATAGTGTTTGAGGCAATATTATGGCGACTAAACGATCGAGAAGATTAAGAAAAAAGCTGTATGTCGACGAGTTTAAAGTGTTGGGGTTTTCATTTTTTTGTCATTTGAACTTAACGAATGAAGAGGAGTGCGATCTTCTTATCAATGATTTCTTGTCGTTTTTAGAGGGGCGAGGTTTAGTCATGGGTGGTGGTGCTGATCTCTCTAGCTTTGATGGTTTTGTGGTTCCTGAGCGTAGGTATGATTCAGCTTCAGAAGATGACCGTGTCGCCGTTGAACAATGGTTAACAGCACACAATGCATGCTCTGAAGTCGAGGTTAGCCCTTTAGTTGATGCCAATCAACCCGAATAAACGAGCCGTGAGTAAAGCTTCATGAGTAATGACATCGTCTTAATTAGAGGGCTTTTTCGTGGTCAGTACCATTGGGGCGAGTTTTCACTGCTGCTGAGTGAACTCCTTCCAAACCAGAGAGTTATCGCTGTAGATATTCCCGGTACTGGTGCTCTGTCGGATGAGAAATCACCATGCTCAATAGAGGAAATGGTTGAGAGTATACGTTTTCAGCTGGCAACCAATGCTCAGGTTGATATCGTCGCGATTTCAATGGGAGGAATGATTGCGCTGAAGTGGGCAGAGCTGTATCCCAATCAGGTGAGGCGGGTTGTTTGTATTAATACCAGCAGTCGGGGATTTAGTCCTTTTTATCAGCGATTAAAGCCCGTGAACTATCTCAAAATCATGAAAGCGTTGTTTTCGCGCCCAGAGCAAAAAGAGTCGATCATTTACTCCATGGTATCGAATAAGCCGATAAGCGAAACGGTAATCGATGATTGGGTTATGTTGAATCGACTCTACCCAACCACGGCGTCGAACTTTTTTCGGCAATTACTCGCAGCCATGACGTTCAGGGCGAACAAACCGGTAAACGAAATCCTATTTATCTCGTCTCTCGAAGATAATCTCGTCAGTCATACCGCGACAGAAGCCCCTGCTAAGGCTTGGAACATGCCTATTATCTACAACCATAGTGACGGGCACGATATTCCTTTGGATAATCCTGAATGGTTGGCTTACAAAGTGATTCGGTATTTAAAACTGGATGAAGAAGGACAAACGCCACCTTAGAATAGGTGGCGTTGAAATGTCTTGCTAAGTACTAACTAAGCATTTACAGACTATTGAGCGGCCGTCACGGACATTTCTACCAGAATAACATCTCTTGCCATGCGAGCTTCAACACATGCGCGCGCAGGTTTTTCTCCGTTCGCAACCCATGCATCCCACACTTTGTTCATCTCGGCGAAGTCTTTCATATCGCGAAGGTAGATGGTAACGGATAGGAGCTTATCGCGATGGCTGCCTGCTGTTTCTAGTAAGGCATCAATCTTAGCGAGGCAGCGCTCTGTTTGCTCGGTAATATCCCAAGCCGCATCACCAGCTGTCTGGCCACAAAGATAAATAGTACCGTTGTGTTTAACAATACGGCTCATACGCTCTGTGGATTCTATTCTTTCAATTGTCATTGTTTTCCTTTTTACTGCTTTTTTTTAGGATTTAGTGATAGTTATGATAAACCAACCTAACATCGTGACTTAATAAGCCAATTTAATTAGGTTGGTGTAGTCGTCAGCTTCGACTCAACATGAATATTAACAAAATCAGCCTTTCGTAACAGTGATCGTTTCTTGTTGACCAATCATTTCGTACTTTTCTTATGTTTTAGCTGACGTTCCTGTAAGCATACCGTGAATGTCGAGCCGTAAGTCATGACATCTAGCCAGAATACGTCGGCAGTATTCCCATCATGTTCATAAAATGGAAGGCGGCAGTCACGACACCAAAGAAGATGACGCCCATGAGCATTGGTTGCCCACCAGGAGCCCTAAACCCGTCTTTCGTGCCGGATGTTTTGCGCGCTTTTCTCACTAACAGTGCTGGAATGATGCAGGTCCATACGGTTGCAGCAGCTCCGGCATAACCAATGGCGCTAACAAATCCAAATGGAAACAGCACAGATAAAACCAGAGGTGGGACAAAAGTTACGGCCCATGTTTTCGCTCGACCTGTGCGGTTGTCTTCAAATTTAAATAGGTCAGCCAGGAAATCAAACACGCCTAAACCCACACCAATAAAAGAAGAAAGAATCGCGGCCATTGAAAAGCTGTTAATTGCCTGGCTCACTTTTTCTGATTCAATCACAGAGCCAAGTGAACTTAGCAGTACATCTACGTTACCCCCTTGTTCAATGACTGGGCCAAAATCAACGCGAGGCAAATTACCAAAGATGCTTGTCAGCCATAATAAATACAGAACAGAAGCGATGACCGTACCGCCCAAAATTGCATTTTTAGCTTTGTTTTCTTCACCGTAATAGGCGCGCATAGAAGCCACGGAGTGGTGGTAACCAAATGAAGTCAGAGCCACAGGTAAAATGGCCATTGCATAAGGGGCGTACTGTGATTCCTGACTGATGGTGTCTAGCAGAATAGAGGTGTCTATATTGGCTGCCAGTCCCGAGACACCAAATACGAAGCTAAGTATCATGAACAGAATCAACAGAACTGAGATTCTGTCTACTGCTCTGGTCGAGTGCCATACGAAAGCAGAAAATACGGCCACGAAAATAACCGAAGCGCTTTTGCTATCGATATCAAGCAAGTTCTGAATAATTAACCCAGAAGACGTAATATAGGCATAAAGTAAAATACCGCCGACAAAATAGACGGTCAGGTTATTAATAAAGTTAACTTTTTTACCCAGTAGCTCTTTGGTTACGGTATTAAAAGAAACTTTTAAATCATATTCTTTAAACGCTTCTAACAACATCCAGCCCGATATTGTCATCACGACCATGGTCAATAAAATCGCGAGAATGGACCACACTGTCCAGGCACCTGCACTGGCACTTGGCAAACCAAGCATACCCGCACCAACACAGACACTGGCAATAATGCAGGAGCCACCGACTAAAGATGGGTTTTTATTCATGATGTTATTCCTTTATCAAAATAAATAAAAAGTGCAACCTTCCACGCTGCGCTTAAATTTTTAGTTTTTATACTGTTTCTGCTGTCGTGATGGATGGAGCTTGAGTCTCTGACTCAACCTCTTTTAGACGCGCGGTGAAGTGACGTAAAACTTCCGGCTCATAAGTAAAGTCCAGACCTTTTACATTGGCTGCATTTTCTTTTACCGCCTGGAATGCTTCGACAATGAAATCCATATGCGTTTGTGTGTAGGTAGCGCGAGGAATGGTAAGGCGAAGCAGTTCAGCCGGACACGGGTGTTGTTTACCTGTCGCAGGGTCTCGGCCCAATAGAAGGGAGCCTATTTCTACCGCTCGAATACCAGCGACTTTATAAAGCTCGCACGCCAGTGCATGTGCCGGGAATTGCTCTGCAGGAATGTGCGGCAGGAGTTTGCTTGCGTCAACGAAGGCAGCATGGCCACCTGCCTGCTGACAAACGATGCCAATCGCTTCCAGTTTATCAACCAGGTACTGAACCTGACCGATTCGGTATGCGAGCCAGTCCTGACGCATACCATCATAAAGGCCCACGGCCAGACGCTCCATAGCGCCACCTTCTAGGCCACCATAGGTCGGGAAGCCTTCTTGAACAACACACAGCGTGCGGCATTCTGTGTACACGTCCATTAACGAGTCGTCTTTAAAGCAAAGTAAGCCGCCCATTTGAACCATGGCATCTTTCTTAGCTGACATCGCCAGACCATCGGCGTATTTGTAGCTCTCTTTGGTGATTGCTTCGATTGACCAGTCAGCGTAGCCAGCTTCACGTTGTTGAATAAAGTACGCATTCTCTGCAAAACGAGCCGAATCCATGATCACTGGAATATCGTATTTCTGGCCAATTTCATAAACCGCTTTTAGGTTAGCAAGCGATACTGGCTGGCCGCCTGCTGAGTTACAAGTGATGGTGCTAACGATATAAGGCACATTGGCAGCGCCGACTTCTAGGATCGCCTGTTCTAGTTTCTCCAGATCAAAGTTACCTTTAAAGTCTGCTTCGATTGAAGTGTCGAATGCTTCTTCGGTATAAACGTTTTTCGCAACACAGCAGTTCAACTGTGTATGGCCTTGTGTGGTGTCAAAAAAGTAATTCGACAACGCCACCATCTTGCTTCTGTCTAGTCCTTTCTCTTTCTCACGTTTTTTAATCAGAACCGGAATGTAAATTTGCTCTGCACCACGTCCTTGGTGAGTTGGAATGGTGTATTGGTAGCCAAAGATATCCTCAACGGCCTGTTGAAGTGCATGGTAGCTTCGGCTGCCGCTGTATGCTTCATCGCCGCGCAACATGGCTGCTTGCATCTCTTGCGTAATAGCGCCTGTACCACTATCGGTAAGAAGGTCGATAAACACATCTTCGCTATCCAGAAGAAAAGGGTTCATACCCGCTTTTAGAATTGCTTCTTCTCTATATTCACGTGTAGTGCGTTTTACTGGTTCAATAACGCGAATACGAAACGGCTCAGGTAAGTGTTTAAAGTTTTCCATTTTATTTTCCCTAAAAGATCATTTTTTGAATATTTTTAAGGCATACAGATGGGTTGGAATAAAACAGTGCCTTCCCAAATCTAAAATTCAGAAATAAACGCACTGCGGCAAATACATGACTTATTGCTTGATCAACACCAGAGGTGAGTTATCGGACAAAATAAGTCTCTGATTTACTGTTCTGTATGCTTGATATTTGGTTTGGGCTAATCGAGTGGTACTGCTTGTTTAAACGAATAGCAGTACAGAGCACATTGCTGTGCGCCCAATAAGAAGTGTTATTGCGCAGGGAAAAAGAAGGCGATTTTAAAATCGAGGGTTATCCAATTAGCGATATGGTTTGTAGACAACATACTAAGTCACCTTGATAGAACTAAGTAAACAAAACAATCTAACTAAGCAACCTAAAACAACGCGAACGTTTTTAAGGTGCTGATGGTTGATGCATCTATATCGAAGCATCGATTCAATATTCATTTAGCAAAATACAGACCAAATTATATCTCATTGTTTTGTAAAGAAATTTACTTTATTTCCTTCTGTTGATGTAGAGGTGGTGCACCATTGTGAAACGTACTTGTTCTTTTTTGAGGCATTACAAACAGTTTGATTGAAAAGAGTTGAGTTGCTGACACGGCCTCCAGTGTTCAATCTGCTTAAACTGGGGAAACCACACATTAATATCTACTCCAATTATCAACAAGCTGCGTGGCGCTCCAAATTTCCCCAGAAGATCGTTCAACTCATCTCCTTAGATCCTCACTTTTCAAAATGATCAAAAGTTACTTTACTAAAACTGTACCGTACAGTACAGTTTGTGCGAATCATTAGTTGAGGTGTTCAGTATGAAAAAGAAAGCCATCGCATTACTGCTTGTTTTTGGATCATTATTCGGCGTTGGTTACAGCTTGTATCAGCCGAACATAGTTAAGACGGACAACGCGTACGTCCATTCTGACGTGACAGCAGTGTCACCAGAAGTCGCAGGACAAGTTAGCCAGCTATTCGTCAAAGACAACCAATGGGTGAGCAAAGGTACGCCTTTGTTTTCAATTGACGACGAGGATTTCATCGCAAATTTGGAGATCGCAGAATCGGCGTTAGACGTCGCCAACGCAGCAATCACAGCGAACCAGACCAAAACGGAAATGCAATTAGTCAAAATTGAACAGGCGAAGCAAAGCATTACTAGCGCAAGAGCTAAATCCGATCATCAGGCTGCGGAGTTAGAGCGCTTGTCACGTCTGGTACGAAAGCAATCAGTCAGCAAGAACCAATATGAAGCGCAAAGAACGCGAGCCATTGAATCGCGCAGTCAATTAGAAACGGTTAAATTGGCGCTAAGTGCAGAGCAAAAGCAATATGAGACATTAAAAACCGAGAAAAAGCAGCTTATTGCACAACAGAAACGGGCTCAGGCAAATCTGAAACTTGCTAAAATTGCGCTAGCGAGAACGGTGATAAAAGCGCCATTTGATGGTTTTATTGCAGACAGACAAGTGCAGGTTGGTAAGTTTGTTCAGCCAGGTATGGGGCTCATCGTGATGGTTCCGGACTATGTTTGGGTAGAAGCCAATTTTAAAGAAACTCAGTTAGAAAACGTCATTGAAGGACAGAACGTTGAAGTCGTTTTGGATATGTTCCCTGACAAGCCACTGCATGGCAGAGTTGCTTCGATTACACCTGCAACGGGTGCGCAGTTTAGTTTGCTCCCGCCACAAAATGCGACGGGTAACTTTGTCAAAGTCGTTCAGCGCGTGCCAGTGCGAATTGAGTTAGATATTCCCCAAGAGCTGAGACAGCGTATCTATCCGGGCCTGTCTGTCGAGGTAGCGATTAAAACCGAAAAACAAGGTTAAATTGCCATGAAGTCACGTATCCGTTTATTGACTTGGGTGTTATTCGCTCTTGCGGCATTTGGTATTAACTCCGTGATGTTTAGTGAGCTTTCGTATGAAATGGCGGCGACTATAGGTTTGTCTCTTGATGAAACAGAGCTGGTTAAAATCGGATTTATGATTGCCCAAGTGTTGGGCTTTATCTGGGCACCGAAGTTGGTTCGTCACTGGTGTGCTTACCGGATTTTGATCACTGCTCTGCTCATAGAGATAACGGCAAGTATGATCTTATACTGGCAACTGCCGAGCCCATGGTTATTCAAACTGACTTGGCTGTTCGTTGGCTTTTTCATGAGTGTATTGCTGGTGGTGGTTAATCTCTTTTTGCTCGATGTGTTTGAGCAACGTTGGTTGCCCGTAATCATTGCTTTGACTTTAGTCTTCTCGACGTTGGTGCCGATGGGTTTGTATCCTTGGTTAATGGCACATGTATTGGAGCGATTTGACTGGTCGCTATTTTGTGTTCTATCGGCATGGTTGTACTTTTCAGCGCTTATTCTTGTGAGTATTTACAAACCTGAACCAGTTAACATTGTCGAAAAGCATAAATCGCATGTTGGTGTTTATACTATTGCAGCGTTAGCGACAGGTTTGGTCGTTTATCTGTTAATGCGAGGCCGTTACTATAACTGGTTAGATTCAGAGGCGTTTATTCAACTTACGCTGGTCGCGACCGCATTAGGGCTAAGCCTGATTTACCTCTTAGTTAAAAGACGGCGTTTAAATACCGCGTCATCGCAATTGCATAATACGCTGAAAACCAATGTCTTTATGTATAACGCCTTTTTGGCGGGTTTTGCTGTAATGGCGAGTTCTGCGCTGTTTGGGAATTTCCTTAAAATGGCGTTGAACTACAATCATCTGAACGCTGGCTATGCGCAGTTGCCATTCTTCTATGCGATGATTGTGGGCATGCTGCTGAGTGTGATGGTGTTTTACCTAAGACGAACGCTGGTTGATGCGGTTGTGCCATTAGGTGTTTTAATGATCTTGCTCTCTGTATATCGATTCAGTCTGCTACCAAGTGAGGCCGGGCCAGAATCGTTGCTTTTACCTATGCTTTTGCGTGGCTTTGGGGTAGGGATGCTGAACGTGTCGGTAACCATTGCAGTGTTAACCTATTTTAAAAATCATGAGCGCCTTGAGGGGATTTGTAACTTCTACTTGTTCCGAACCATGGGCAGTGTTATTGGCGGTGGATTTTTTTCTGGCGTAATACACACTCATAGTGCGCAAGCATCGGGTGAAATAGGGCGAACGTTAAAGCAATCGAGCCATGCCTTTTCTGCTTATGAACAGGCACTTACCAGTACGATTCTCACTCATGGACATTTGCCTAATTCCTCCATGGGGGCGGGCCAAGTGGTTGCTGTCGTCAAAGAGCAAGCCACGACTTTGGCATTAAGCAATTCATTGATTATGTTTATTTTCTCGATTTTGGCGCTGGCTCCAGTGCTCCTTATCGGCAAGAAACTGGTAGCAAAACGAGAAGCGAGTCCAAACTAGGGTTCTTTTAAGTTGAGGAATAAGCCGACTTCCAGTTCGGAGGCGGCTTCTGCCTTTAATAAGGAGTTACGCTGATTGTTTCTGATAGAGTGAGAGAAAAGCGGTGACGGCTTTACGAGCATGAGTATTCAACTCTGCATCACTGGGTAACTCAAACCCTAATAGCGCCTTGGTCTGATAATCGAGTTTGATTAGAGCGAGGAGTTGCCCGCACGCGAGATCTGGATCTTCGATGTCTAATTGTTGGCTGACGACGTCTGTCTTTAAAAACTCAATTAAGTGTTGATGAATCCGCATTGGACTCGTTTGCCAAAACTGCTTTGGTATTGAGTCGTGCTGATAAAAATCGGCAGAAATAATTCGGTAAAGTGACAGAACAGGGTTGGAACAAATACCGCGTAGATACTTCTTGGCGAAGTCTTCTAACGTTTGTTGTAGCGACTCATTTTGTTGAGCAGAAAGCTGGAAAGCCGACTCTAAACTGGTTTGAGTGTTGTGCGCCAACACTTCTGTAAATAGCCCTTCTTTATTGGAAAAATATCGGTATAAGGTTTGCTTTGAACCACCACAAATGGCAACTATTTGGTCCAATGACGTTTCTTTGTAACCTTGCGTAATAAAAAGCTCAGTGGCTACTTCGATGATGCGAATTCTTTTTTGTTGAGTGGACGCGCGCATAACAAAACCTAGCTTAAATCAGACTGTTCAGTACAGTATCACTATTGGCAAGGAGAGACACATCTTTTTGTCTTGCGGTACAAAAATGGCGACCTGATGTCGCCATTTCGTAAAGTGCTATTTTAACGTCGATAGTACAAAGAAATACGATTTCCATCGATTTCCTGAACGACAAAACGAATCTCATAAATATCGCTTAGTACCGCTTCATCAATGACTTCGTCTACAGTGCCCGCCTTAATGACTTCACCCAACTTCATTGCGACAATATGGTCAGAGTAGCAAGAAGCAAAGTTTATATCGTGAATTACGATCACCACGGCTTTGTTCTTCAGTTTAGCTAACTTGTGCAGTGTACTCATGATATCGACGGAGTGCTTGATATCGAGGTTATTGAGTGGCTCATCAAGAAAAATGTAATCGGTGTCTTGTGCGACGACCATCGCGATAAATGCCATTTGTCTCTGACCACCGGACAGTTGGTCAATAAAGCGATCTTGCAAATGGTCGATTTCCAGGTGCTGCATAGACTCTTCAATGATGCGATGGTCTTGTTCTGTTAAGCGCCCCTGAGAGTATGGGAAGCGCCCGAATGCGACTAAATCACGCACAGTAAAACGCATATTGATATTGTTGGACTGACGCAGCACGGAAAGGCGCTTGGCCAAATCTTCCGTGTTCCACTGGTCGAGCGGTTTGTCACCGATCACGACGGTACCTGCATCGCTTTCTGTCAGGCGACTTGCCATGGAAAGCAGGGTACTTTTACCTGCGCCATTTGGGCCAATAATGCTGGTCACTTTGCCAAGCGGGAAAAGGGCATCAGCATTTTTCACCACGTATTTTTCATTGTATTTTTTACTTAAACCTTGAATACGGATCATGTGATACACCTTTAATCGAATTTATTTTTCATAAGTAGAACTAGGAAGTAACCGCCGCCAAAAAAGTTGATGATGACACTGATGGTGGTATCGAAATCGAATAGGTTTTCGACGACCCACTGGCCACCAGACAGCAATACAACAGACAGTACAGAACTGGCGACGATCAGCAGGTGATGCTGGTAACCAGTGAAAATTTGACGCGTCAGCGCGACAACAATTAATCCAAAGAACAGGATTGGACCAATCAACGCGGTGGAGATAGACACCATCAACGTGATGATGAACATCACCTGCATCGTCAGTTTGTGTGTGTCGATACCCAAACTCTTGGCGTTGTCCACACCCAGCCACATCACATCCAACTTATGTGAGATACGAATTAAATAAGCGCCGCAAAGCAACATCGGAGCGACACACCAGTAAACCAGTTCACCGTTGATGTTGTTAAAGCTGGCAAACATGGAACCCTGTATGAAGTTAAACTCATCTGGGTCCGTCACCATAGTGAAGAAGCCAGTGATGCTACTGAACAAGCTGCTGAGCACGATACCAATTAATAACAGCGTGAAGATGTTTCGCTGACGGCCTCTAAAGTAGAAGCTGAATAGGGTCATGGCACACACAATCATGATGCCTGTAGACAGGACGAAATTGAGTTTACTGTTGATGACCCAAACACTCAGGCCACCAAACATTACCACCAATACCACCTGAATCATCACGTACAGGGAGTCAAAACCGAGAATCGACGGGGTCAGAATTCGGTTATTAGTGATGGTCTGGAAAATCAATGACGAGGAGGCAATGGCAATTGCTGCCAATACAATCGCCAGAACTTTAGGCACACGACGAGACAAGAAAAATTGGTAGTTGTCCGGAGTTAAACCTTTGCCGATAAATACGGCGCATATCAGTACTGCGACAGCCGCGAGTACGATGACTTTAATGGAATCACGCATTCGCTTTGTCTCTCAATACCAGGTAAATGAAAACAGAACCGCCTAAGATGCTGATGATCATCGAAATAGGGATTTCATAAGGGAAGATAATCAAACGGCCTAAAATGTCACAGGTCAGTACCAGAATCACGCCTGCATAAGCAGTCCAAGGCAAGTTGCGACGCATGTTATCGCCGATAAATATCGACACAAGGTTTGGCACGATGAGACCAAGGAACGGAATCATCCCCACGATCATCACGACAGACGAGGACAATACTGCCACTAAGATGACGCCGATAAGTACGATACGTTGGTAATTTAAGCCGATGTTTTTTGCAAAGCTTTCACCGACACTGGCGGCACTAAAGCGGTTGGCATAAGCGTAAGCTAGCACCGATACAGGGAGCGCCAAATATAAAAACTCGTAGTTACCTTGTAAAACAGAAGCGAAGTTCGCGACCGTCCAGGAGCCAAGTGTCTGCACTAAATCATATTTGTACGCGACAAAGGTCGTCATAGAAGAGACCACATTGCCATACATGATGCCTATCAGTGGTACTAAGACTGTGTTTTTGAACTTCAAACGCTGTAGAAAGCGAACAAAAATCACCGTACCAAGCACAGAAAAAGCGAAGATGGTAATGAGGTGAACCCAGCTGCTCATATCGGCAAAGAAGATCAAAGCGATGATGTAACCGAACATTGCCCAGTCCACGGTGCCAGTTGTTGACGGCGCAGCGAAGCGGTTTTGAACAATTTGTTGCATGATCAATCCAGCAATACTCAAACCTGCGCCGGCTAAAACAATGGCAATTAATCGCGGCAGTCGACTGACCAACAAGATGTTCAAACTGTGACTGTCACCAGCCAAAATTTGCGAGAGAGATACGTTTGCTACCCCGACTAGCAAAGAGATGCCAGCGAGGATGATGAGCAAAGCAAACGCCAAAATATGATGTAATTTCATAGTGAAGATTTAGGTTTATAAATACGACAATGACCTTTCACGCCATAAGCGGAAAGGTCATCTTTTATAGGGTGATTAACGTGGGCTTATTAGTTAACAACGACTTGGTTTAGCTCTTTAATCATGGTTTGAGTTGAGTGGTAACCGCCAGCAGTCAAGTACCAGGCCGCCGGGTCAATAAACATCACGCGACCATTTTTCGCTGCTGGTGTTGATTTGACGAGGTCGTTATCAAACAATGCTTTCGCTTTACCGTTGCTCTGGCCAATTGCCTGCTCACGATCTAAAACCAACAGAACTTCTGGTTGTGCATCGGCAATGTATTCAAATGAGATCAGGTTGCCGTGATTACCGGAGACGGATTTTACGTTTTGAGACGTTGATGGCGCGAAACCAGCTTCATCATATACAAACGAGAAACGGCTCTTTTCGCCGAACATAGCCAGGCTATTACCGCTGTTCGAAACAGTTAAAGCGCGAGGAGGATGTTGTGCCACTTTACTGTGAAGCGTATCTATTTGACCTTGAACGTCTTTGATCAATTGATCCGCTCTATCGCTCTTTTCGAAGATTTCGCCTAGTGTACGCCAGTGTTTTTGTGTGGTTTTCCAGTAGTCTTTGGTATCAATCTCGAACATGTACGTTGGTGCGATGTCTTTTAGATCTTTATAGATGGTCGCCATGCGCGCTTCTGCAATGATCAGATCAGGTTTCAACGTAAACAAGGTTTCGAAATTCACTTCTTTCACGCTGCCTGTGTTTTCCACAGAGTCGCCTTTGTACTTTTCCAGTGTGGTTGGAAGTAGTGTCTTTGGTACGCCAATTGGTGTAACACCCAGAGCATCGACGTAATCAAGGCTGCCGTAGCCGAGAACGACTACGCGTTTCGGTACTTCATTAATTTCTACCGAGCCCATGCTGTGTTGGTAGGTTTTTGCGAATGCCCCGATAGGCGCTAATGCCAGTAGTAGCGCACTTGTTGCTACACGAAGAGAAGTTTTACCAAACATAATGATTCCCAAAAAGGTCTATAAGTCAGTCATCTAACTGGAAAGCGTTTAAAAAAGAAAACAGAGCAAAAGATGATCTGAAAGTACTGAAACTTAAGTTGATTAAAATCAAATAAGAATGATTATTGATTGCATACACGTTATCAGATAGGTTATAACCAGCAACTGAATTATCAGAATAGTGAGTATTCAAAAAGTGAATTTAGCCCAGGTAGATTTGAATTTACTGTTTATTCTCAAGAGCTTACTTGAGGAGAAGCACGTATCCAATACCGCAGTTTTGCTGAATATGAGCCAACCTTCCGTCAGTCGGTCTTTACAAAAGCTGAGAAATTTGTTTAACGACGAGCTACTTGTGAGAACCGCTCATGGCTATGAGTTGACTCCCAAAGCCGAAGTCATCAAACAAGATCTAACCACTGTGCTAACGGGTTTAGAGAAGTTAATGCATGGTCAGTCTTTTGTTCCGGAGAAGAGTAAAGGTACGATACGCTTCTATGGTTTAGTCCCTCAAGTGACCATGTTGTTGCCTAGTGTAATTTCACGCATTCGCCAAGAAGCACCCAATATGATTGTCGATGTCGACTCTATTCCTAAAAGGCATTTTGATGGTTTGATCACGGGTGACGTGCATTTTGTGCTTTCTACCGCTTCGCCCCCAAGCTCTGAGCAAAACTTGTATCGCATGAAAGTTGCAAGCCGCGACTATCGATTCTTGATGAGCGAGTCTCATCCGTTAGCGGATGTTGAAGATTTGACGATAGACATGTTACTTGAATGCAACTTTGGCCAGATTTCTCTTCAGGGCGGCAAAACGCTGTCTATTTACCATCGGTTTGCCGAACTTGGTGTAGTGGATAAGAGCCGAAGTTTGTCGATACCCATACAGCTTTCCAATTTTAATGCAGCACCAGCCATTGCTGAAGAGACGGATGTGATATTCCATTTGCCGACCCCATTTGCGGAAGGGGCATGTGTTGGACGTAAGCTGATCACAAAAACGGTACCAGAGGAAATTCGTCTTGATAGTGAATCGGTATATCTCTATTGGCATAAGCGCTACCACAATGATCCGATGTGTAACTGGGTTAAGTCCTTGTTTAAAGAAATATACGGGTCCATCGAAAGTGAATGATTAAATTTTTAGTTATTCATTTTTTGCATAGTGGTAATTTACTGTCTGTATACGGGGAGACTTGTTTTAGCAAAATAAAACCTATTTAATGCGAACCATTATCATTATAACTTTCAATAATAATAACAGGTTTTAATATGTCTAAAACTACTCTGGTAGCACCAAAACCATTAGCAGTGGCGATCGGTGCACTATGCGCCTCAATGTCAGTTTTTGCTGATACAACCCCAACCAAAGTCGATGAACAAATGGTTGTGACGGCAACACGTACGCAGATGGAGCTGAAAAGTGCACCTGCGTCTATGTCCGTGATTACGGCAGAAGACATCGAGAATGATCCGGGTATTACGTTAGCGGATATCGTTGCGAACCAAACCAGTGTGGAAGCCGATTACGACAGTACGCGAGCTGGGCGTCAGCAGATTTCTATTCGTGGTATGGATTCAAAATACACACTCATTATGGTGAATGGGCGTCGTATGAGTTCTGCGAGTGCGATTGTCCGTGGTAACGATTTCGATCTCTCTGCGATTCCAATGGACTCAATTGAACGTGTTGAAATCATCCGTGGTCCTATGTCTGCACTTTACGGTTCAGATGGCATGGGTGGTACGATCAACATCATCACTAAGTCGCCGGAAAATGACTGGAGTTCTCAGTTAAGTCTGGATAACGCGACACCAAATGACGGAAACGGCGGGCAGAAATATACGGTTGGTTTAACCACATCAGGTGCCTTAATTGATGACACATTGTTCGCGCGTTTTTCCGTTTCTCAAACCAGTCGTGATGCGTGGCAGCCCTATTCAGGCACTAAGACTGCGCGAGGCGTTGAATATGATCGTTCGGATATCACGGCTTTAGAAGGGCGCGATACGTTAGCGATGTTCGGTACATTGTCATGGCACTTATCCGACACTCAGTTTATTGATTTAGACTTAGGTTATAGCAATGACGAGCGTGACACGGTTGCTGAAAGCGCAACGACGGTACTGTCTTCAAACTCTCGAGTTCGACGTGATAGCCAGGCAATTTCACATACTGGCTTATGGTCTTGGGGTGACACACAAGTACGTTACTCACGCGAAAACGTAGAGAATATCGATGCGGCAAATGACGGTGTGGATTCCATCGAAGAACTGACACAAATTGTGGAAGCATCGGCAACAACGTATTTTGGCGATAGTCATACGTTCACGTTTGGTATGGACTACCAAAACAGTGAGCTGACTAACCCAGAAAACCTCGTGGGCAACAAAGCAGAAGCTTACCAAGGCGCTGTGTTTGCTCAGGATCAGTGGGAAATGACGGATACTTTAACCGCAACCATTGGTGGCCGTTTGGACAAGCATGAGCAATTCGGTGAAGAGTTCAGCCCGCGTGTTTACCTGGTACACCAAACCACAGATTCACTGGTTCTAAAAGGTGGCGTAGGCAAAGCATTTAAAGCGCCAACCATGACACAAAATAACCCAGACTTTAAGTTGATCAGCTGTAAAGGTAACTGTGACATTCAGGGTAATGAAGACCTGGAAGCAGAGACCAGCATCAACTATGAGCTTTCTGCACTGTACAGTGCTCGTAACTGGGATATTGAAACGGCGTTATTCCGTAACGAGGTTGAAAACCTGATTGAGCAAACCGATGTGTTCTGTGAAACAGGAACGTGGTCAAGCTCTGTTATGAGTTGTATCGACGAGAATGGTGACCCAATTGATCGTGAGCTTTCTAACCCATACAAGTCATTTAAAAACGTCTCAAAAGCCGTTATCCAAGGGGTTGAGCTGTCAGGCAACATTCAGCTTTCTGATCAGTGGGCAATGTCGGGTAACTACACTTACCTAGATACAGAAGACAAGTCGACCGGTGAAGAGCTGAATGAGCGCTACAAGCACTCGGCATTTGCTCGCCTGAACTGGTATCCAACCAAAGACTTGGATCTGTTTGCGAGCGCTCGTTACCGTGGTGAACGTAAGATTGACTCTGAGCTGACTCAAGACTCTTACACAACGTTAGATATGGGTACGGTATATCATGTGAACGATTCACTGCGCATTCGCGCGGGTATCACCAATCTAACTGATGAGAGTGTGTCGAAAGAGCTTGAAGACATTGGTTATGTTGAAGCACCACGTACTTACTATGTTGGTATGACAGCAGACTTCTAACCAGAAATTCAAACGATAAAGGGGCGTCGCAGTTTGCACTGTGACGCCCCTTTTCTTTGCCTATTCAGATATTAACTAGCCTGAGTTACTTCATCGGCTATGTGCTCTGTAGGTAGGGATGAACTGAATCCTCGCAGGATATTCATCAATGTAATTGCAGTAAACAGTGCGATGACCAGTGACAGGTGCCACGCCTCACTCAAACCGAACTGGACTAACGTCAAACTCACCAGAGAAGAAGCGATCATTTGGCCACCACCAGACATTGCTGCGGCCGTTCCTGCTTGTTCCTTATAAGGTTGCATGACCAAAGCCTGAGCACACGGCAAAGCAATACCGTTACCCAATATCATCAGTAGTTGCCCCAGCATCAAATACAACGGCTCTACCGGACAGAAGAACAACCATATCGCCGCACTGATATGCAACACCGGCGTACATAGCAGCATCTTTTTGTTGCCAATGATCGGGCGGGCGCGGTTACAAATGGTTGTTCCGCCCAGCATACCCAGAGCGGGAATAAGTGCCCACATCGCGTATTCATCGGAAGTCATACCGATTTGATCCTGCATAATAAACGGCATGACAGACACGGTTGTGATCATCAAACTGAAGTTAAGCCAACTTATGCTAGCAAAGCTCATGAAGTAACGTGAGGTGAGTAGATTTCGGTACTGGCGTAACATCGTCTTAGGTGACGGAATGGAAGAACGCTTTGAAATTGTCTCGGTGAAGCGAAATGCAATGATTACCCAGGCGATCGACACATAACCTAGCAACGAAATAAACACCATACTCCAGCCGAAATGGAAGTTGATAAAACCACCAATAACGGGTGCCATCAGAGGTGTGATAGAAGCTGCCATCGCAATATATGACATCGCGACCGGAAGTTCGCTACCGCTAAATCGATCACGGGTAGAAGCTCGGGCTAATACAGCGCAGCAGCCAGTACCTAATCCTTGCAGAAAACGCCCCATGACCATGCCAGTAAAAGTCTGGCTCATAAATATGATCATCAGTAGCCCTGACATGGCAATCAGCAGTCCGGTTAACAAGACTTTTTTTCTGCCTAAAGCATCGGATATGGGGCCATAGATAAACTGGGACGGGCCAAAACCAAGTAAGTAAATACTTACTAACAGCTGAGCTTGGTCGAGTGAAATCGAGAAGTCTTTTGCTATCCATGGCAAAGATGGCATCACCAATCCCATACTCAGCTGACCGACACTGATAATCAGGCAGGCGAGTAAAATGGAACGAAAGTTAATGGCATTCTTCATGATGATTCACCTTTTGAAAGACCAGATCTTCCGCGTGTTCTCATTCCGCCCTCATCGTCAAATTCATTCAGTTTGGCTTTAACGCGTTTTACTGTCGACAAGCTGACATCACACTGCTGGGCAACACTTTGTAGCGTATTACCTTCAAGCAGTAGCGTTGCGATTTGTTGATGCTTGGCTTTGTCTGCAGGGCGACCGCGAAATTTTTGTTTCCACCTATCTGGCTCACCTTTAATCGCACGTCGACCTTGCTCTGCGGCAAACAAGCGATGCTGGATTTGTACTTTTCCGTAACCAGACAGCAAAGTGGTCAAGGTCTTGGTTTCAACCGATCCTGGCTCGAAACAAAGTGGCTCGCACACCGTTTTCAGTGTCACGTTTTTATTTAGTAATAGCTCGATGGTATTGAGTGACTGACTGAAATCACGTCCAAAAGTCGTTAGCCACCAAATGATGATGGTATCGCCAGGTTTGAGGATTTCGAGTAATTGTTGGAATGACTCACGCTCGGTCGGTGGTATGCAGCCACGCGCTATGTCTTCAAAATGTTGCGCGTCAGGAGCCGCCGCTTTCAAAATTGATAGGTTCTCGCTGTAAGCACGATTTCGAGGCGAATAGCGAGAATAGAGGTAGGTTGTCATGATGGTTTGCCTCGTAAAGAAAATGGTTCATATAATGTAATGGTTCATAAATATACGATGGTTCATTAATACTTTCAACACCAAATGAACCAAAGAGAAGGAAATCAGCAGAAATAAAAAAAGCCAGTCAAAAAACTTTTGACTGGCTTGGTATTAAAACCTAATGGCAGGGGGGGCCGTATTTCATCTTATCTATCTCCTCATTTCTCTGGGGCGAGAAATGAGATAGGGCAGTGGTTAACTAAGAGACGAAACGTTTAAGCGGTTGCTTGCTTATTCTGTTTTGCCTTTTCACGCATGCCCAATACGACGGTCAGGGCAAATGCAGTGATGAAAGAGATAATCATGCCAATGATGTAGTAGCTTATTTTGTCTGGTGAGATAGAGATAATGCCAGGTAAGCCTGCTGCACCAAGTGCTTGCGCTTTCACGTTAAATAGGGTGATAAACGCACTCGCAACGGCTGAGCCTACGATTGCTGCTAAGAACGGGTAGCGAAGCTTCAGGTTCACACCGAACATTGCTGGCTCGGTAATACCCAATAACCCAGTGATACCAGATGGGACAGCGATGCCTTTCATTTTCGTATCGCGCGTTGTGAAACCTACCGCTAATGCAGCTGCGCCTTGAGCGACATTCGACATGGCAGCAATAGGGAAAATAAATGTACCGCCGGTGGTTGCGATGTCTGCCAATAGCTGAGTTTCAATTGCGATGAAGCTGTGGTGCATACCGGTAATAACAAACGGAGCGTAGATAAAGCCAAACAGAGCGCCACCAACAAAACCAGCCGAATCGTATAGCCAGTTCAGACCATCACCCAGCATAAAGCCAAGGTCACGAGTAAACGGACCGACCAAAGTGAACGTCACAAAGCCAGTAATAAAGATGGCCAGCATTGGGGTTAGCAAGTTATCCAATACGGAAGGGATAATTTTACGTAGGCCAAGTTCGACTTTTGCCAGAATAAACGCAGACACGAGTACTGGAAGTACTGAGCCTTGGTAGCCGACTTTTTGGATCTCCAAGCCCAGAATGTTCCAAGTTGGGACCGTGCCCGAAACCGATGCACTGCCGAAGCCCCAACCATTCAGTAAGTCTGGGTGAACCATCAGCATGCCTAGTGCAGCACCCAAGAATGGGTTACCACCAAATTTCTTCGAAGCAGAAAACGCCAATAAAACAGGTAAATAAACAAAAGGCGCGTTGGCGAATGTGTTGATCATGCTCGCTAGGTCTGCCAGGCCTGGGTACGCTTCGATGATCGACTGACCTTCAATAAACAAGCCTTGTGCGGTAAGCAGATTGAAAAGACCCATAAGCAGACCGCCGGCAACGATCGCGGGGATGATTGGAACAAAAATATCCGACAGTCCTTTCACTGCACGTTGAACGATATTTTGTTTCTGAGCACCTGCTGACGCGACGTCGTTGGTAGACATTTCGGCCAGGCCAGTCTGTTTCGCCATCTCGGCGTATACCTGATTTACAATGCCAGAGCCGAAAATAATTTGATACTGACCAGCAACTTTGAACTGACCTTTAACCCCGTCTAATTCGCCTATGGCTTTTTCATTGACTTTTTCTTCGTCTTTTAGCGCTAAGCGTAGACGCGTAGCGCAGTGAGCAAGGGCTTGTAGGTTATCTTTACCGCCTAAGTGCTCTAGTAATTGTTTTGCTATGACTGGATAGTTCATTGCACACCCCGATTGGTATTACTGAAATTTAAAATGTATTCAAGTGCTATCGCCAATATTACAGATTGATCATTGTTACCGAATCACCTGTTTTACCACTCGTTATCGAGGGGATGTTTGACTTTATAATACTCAAGCCCGCTTAAGTTTGTGGTCTGAGTACCTATCAGCACCTGATTTATCGTTTTTGTATTTTTGGGAACGTTTGCAAAATGGATTTTTGATGATTATTCACAAGCGGTCAAAACAAAAGACTGAAATGTGTGAGTGTGATCCCCATATTCGTCAACAAAATTCCGCTTAACGAGGGTAAAATCACGTTAATTGACTAGGGATACAGAGCGCTTTCTGCAAACAATCCCAATAAATAAGTGGAATAGGGGCAATATGGCAAGTTTGCACGACGTTGCGCGTTTGGCTGGTGTGTCGAAATCCACCGTATCTCGCGTGATAAACAACGAGTATGGGGTAAAAGAAGCCACCAAAGTGAAAGTACGTAAAGCGGTGGAAGAATGTGGTTACGTAGTGAATCAGGTTGCTAAGGATCTCAAATCTCAGAAGACAAACCTTATTGGCGTGATCGTACCGCGCGTGTCTTCTCACGCTATTTCTCAGGGTGTTGATGGGTTGACCGCTGTTATTGAACGGTCAGGAAAACACGTCTTGTTAGCCAATACACATCAGATTTATGAAAAAGAAGTTGAGTATATTCAGATCTTTAATCAAAAAAGGGTCGAAGGAATCATACTCTATGCAACGCACCTAGATGCGAAACTAGTGAAAGCCATTCAACAATCTAATGTACCTGTTGTTCTGGTGGGGCAAGATGGCTCTCTGCATAATGTACCAAGTGTTGTCCATGACGATGTACGTGTTGGTTTTGAAGCGGGTAACCGCTTGATTGCAGCAGGTTGTCAACATGTCGCTTTCATTGGTGTTCAGGGCGATGACATCGCGGTTGATGCACAGCGTTCGCAGGGACTTGAGCAGGCTTTAGCCTTTCATCAACAATCATTGCTCGTCCATGCCAGAGGCGACTTCACCATAGAGTCAGGCTATCAGCAAGCGCAAGAGTTGATCAGAACCTATCCAGAAGTCGATGGACTGTTTTGTGCGACTGACCGTATCGCCGTTGGTGCTGTTAAGGCACTGCGTGAAATGGGTATAAAGGTCGGTGAACAAGTACGTGTACTGGGTGTTGGTAATGATGAACTTTCGAGCATCAGTATTCCGAGTTTATCTACTTTCAACTATGCCTTTGATAAAGCGGGGGAAAATGCCGCGAAAATGTTGCTTGAACGTATTGAAGGCCGTGGTGAAGAGATGAGCAAAGTGGTGCTGACGTTCCAAAACATCGAACGTGAAACGTGCTAGATGGAAATACCCTTTTAGGGAACGTTCCCCTAAATTAAAAATAAAAAACCGATGCGAATTAAAGCATCGGTTTTTTTATTGTTATTTCATCCAAACAAACGCTTATTCTGCTGAAGGTTTAGCTTTCGAGTTCGGCTGGTAATGTAATATCACCATTGACGTCGGTGAAAGCAGTACTTCGCCTTCAGCGTGGCCTGGATTTAAGTTGCGTACATTGGTATCACAAATCGTTATCCAATTTTGCTTGCGATCATTTGGCAACTTAAAGCGCGCAGTCGCATTGGTTTGGTTGATTAAGTACACCAACTCTTGCCCGTCTTTGCCAATCCCAAGGTGAAGTGCCACAGAGCTAAGGCGGTTCCAGTCATCATGCTCCATTAAGTGGCCATCAGTTCTTCGCCAGAAAATACGATTGTTATTGCGGCTGTCACCACTGAATGAACGAATAAATGGCACCATGTATTTCTTACGATTGGCAACCATTTGCGACATCCAGACTTTGAAATGTTGCTTACGCTCTGTTTGGCTCCAGTTTAACCAACTGGTTTCGTTGTCCTGACAGTAGGCATTGTTATTACCTCCCTGTGTATGAGACAGCACATCAGCGGTTAGGATATGAGGAATGCCGAATGAAAACAACAAGCTCGCGATCAGATTACGTTTCTGCTTTTCGCGAGTCGCAATGATCATCAAGTTTTCCGTCTCACCTTCTACACCGTAGTTTTCTGAGCGGTTATCACCGTGTCCATCGCGGTTCTCTTCGCCGTTGGCTTCATTGTGCTTGTGTTTGTACGACACCAGGTCTTGCAGAGTGAAGCCATCATGGTAAGTGATGTAGTTGACGGTCAGTTTGTAAGGCCAGTTTGCAGCGCTATAGATATCTCGCGAACCCATCAGGCGAGTCGCGAATTCTTTCAAGTAGCCTTGATCGCCGCGCCAGAAGCTACGAGAGATGTCACGAAGCTTATCGTTACATTCATTCCAGCCAAACGGAAAGTTACCCACTTGGTAGCCGTTAGGGCCGATATCCCAAGGTTCTGCAATTAACTTGGTTTCACGAAGAATAGGATCTTGTGCCACCGCTTTGAAAAATGCCGCTTCAGGGTTGTAATTGTCTCCCTGACGGCCAAGTGTGGCGGCCAAATCAAAGCGGAAACCATCCACTTTGAACTCACTAACCCAGTAACGAAGCGTATCCATCACTAAGTTTAGAGCCGGTTGATAAGTGAGATCGACGGTATTGCCACAGCCAGTATAGTTCGCAAAGTGGGTGCCATGCTTAATGTAAAAACGTGAATCTAGGGCCTTGAGGTTGAAAATTGTTGGGCCTTCGCCGCCTTCAGCGGTGTGGTTATAGACCACATCAAGAATGACTTCGATCCCGTTTTTATGAAGCTCACGAATGGTTGTTTTTAGCTCTGTAACCGCGTCCTTTTTCGCATAGCGGGGATCGGGGGTCATGAACAGGTAGGGATTATAGCCCCAGTAGTTCGCTTTCTTCATTTCGAGTAAATGGGGCTCGTGCATACACGCGGCGACAGGTAGCAACTGCAACGTGTTAATGTTCTGCTGCTTATAGAAAGCCAACATCTCTGGTGTAGACAAACCGAGATAATGTCCTTTCTTGGCGGCATCAACTTTGGGGTGAAGTTGAGTGAGACCTTTTACGTGGGTCTCGAATAGCACCATTTCTTCTCTTGGGATTCGCGGGTGTTCCGTTTTCTGCCAGTCAAAGTCATCTTTGATAACCACACACTTTGGCATATCAAAGCTTTTCTTTGCAGAGTAAGGGGGTTGGTAATGGAGCGCCTTATCGATTGATTTCGCGTAAGGGTCCGAGATGAGCAGCGGTTCATCATTATGGGAGACAATGTAGCCGTACTTCTGACCAGCCTTAACTTTTGGAATAAAGGTGTGCCGTATACCAGCGTATTCGCCTGGTAGGTCGTGCAGCGTGTACTTGTCGTCGTCGGAAAACAACGCCAGTTTTATGTCTTTATTCTCGGGCGAGTGAATAGAGAAGTTACAGCCTTCTTTATTCAATGTTGCACCCAAGGGGTATGGGCGAGATCGAAATTGCGTCATCTGAGATTCTTTATTTAATAATTATTGCTACCTATAGGAAACTATAAGTTAAAAACTTTGTCTTACTAAGGTCAACAGCCTTAATTACAAAACAAGATAAAATATTCATGTAATTTAATTACTTTAAATATTCACTTTTGTGTTTAAAATTTGATCCTCCTATCATTTTGTACGAGTCCATAAATAAAAATACTTACGGACTACGCCCTATATCCGTGATATAGCTAGATGAAACGCCATACGGTATATTTTCTACGCCTTTCTCATCCCCCTTAATTTAGTTTAGGGCGGAGGAAGTCATCCTTGTACGCCTCGGGTAATCTCGATTCTGTTGAAACAAACGGGGACTTGTTCCCATCTTACCTCTCTTTCTCTAGGTGAAGTTAAACTGCCTTTTATTCATCTTTAGAGCGAGCAGGGAAGACAGAATTATAAATACCCTTAATGGAGTTAAGAATGAAAAAAGTAAGTGTAATTGCTGCAGCAGTGGCTGCTTCTTTAGCTGCTGGCTCTGCATTCGCAGTGGATTTTCATGGTTACATGCGTGCTGGTGTTGGCGTGAGTGGTGACGGTGGCCAACAAGTAACATTTGAAAAGAACAAAATTGGTCGTCTTGGTAACGAAGGCGATATCTACGGAGAAGTACAACTAGGCCAAGAAGTTTACAACAACAACGGTAAAACGTTCTACGTAGACTCTATGGTTGCAATGACTTCTAACGGCTCTAATGACTGGGAAAGTACTTCTACTAACTGTGGTCTAAACGACGCTGGCGACGCAGTTGAGTGTGTTGATGATGCACAGTTCGCTCTACGTCAGTTCAACGTTCAAGCAAAAGGCCTGCTAAACTTCGCTCCTGAAGCAACACTTTGGGCAGGTAAGCGCTTCTACCAACGTCACGACGTTCATATCTCTGACTTCTACTACTGGAACATCTCTGGCGCTGGCGCGGGTATCGAAGGTATCGAAGCTGGCCCTGGTAAACTATCTTTCGCATGGGTTCGTAACGACCGTTCAGACATCACTGATGAAGGTAACGACGGCGATGCAGCAAACGTTAACACGCTAGACCTTCGCTACGCAGGCCTTTCTCTATGGTCAAATGCGTCTCTAGAAATGGGTCTGGATTACGCAATCGTAAACGAAACTGAAGATGCGTCTAACAGCACTAAAGATGCGAAAAACGGCGTTATGGTTACTGCTGAGTTGACTCAAGGTCTAGACTCTGGCTTTAACAAAACAGTATTCCAATACGGTACTGAAGGTTACTCTAAAGCATTCGCATTCTACGGCGATGGTAGCTGGTACGGTGCAGAAGCTAACGACGGTGCAGACGGCTACCGTATCATCAACTGGGGTGTAATTGGCCTAGGCGACAACTGGGAACTTGGTCACCAGTTAGTGTACGGTGTTGGTAACGACATGTGGGATGGTCAAGACAAGTGGGAAACATTCTCTGTAGTTGCTCGCCCAATGTTCAAATGGGATGAAAACAACAAGACTATCTTCGAAGCGGGTTACGCAATCGACGATAACGATGGTTTCGAAAGCACTTACGGTAAGATGACTGTTGCTCAAGCTTGGTCTGCTGGCTCTAGCTTCTGGGCACGTCCAGAAATCCGTCTATACGCTACTTACCTAACAGCTGACGACGACAACGATACGCAAAAATTTGACGGCGGTCGTTCAGACGATACATTCCAATTTGGTGTACAAGCTGAAGCTTGGTGGTAATCATCTAGCCACTAAGTCCTAAATTGTCCTAGAATGATACAGCCAGAACCTATCTGGCTGTATTTATTTCAAAAACAATAAAAAAGTCGAGGTAGACAGTAATGAGAAAATGGCTTGCTCCCGTACTGCTGGGCATGTTGGCGTCTGGCTGTGCGTCTGTAGAACAAGTAGAGATGACTTCTAATGACCAGCAACAGGTGATCACCCAGTCTGGTGATATTCAATGGGTACCGCTTGATGTACCTGTGGTTACTGATTTTGCTTTGACTGATAAAAGCCAAATGCTACTGGATGGTAACAGTGCAGGCGCTATCGCCGCATTTGCACTTCCGGGAAACCGTGGCAGTCTCGATTTACAACTAGAGACATTCGTTAGCACTGACCTTCAATTTTACGCACCAAATGTAATCGTGGTTAATGCGGACGGAAAAACCGTTTATTCAGCAGATTTTTCAAAGTTTGAGTACGTACCTGCAAAAATGTTGGATAACGACAAATTCGTACTCGATCTCAATGTTATTCCTGACATGAGTGGTAATGACCTTCATGTGTTGATTTACACCACTTCCGAAGATTTGAAAGGAAGTACTCAGATTCTGCATCCGGCGAAAGCCTATGCTAAAGCGCGTCATACTCAGCCGCCAGATATTGCGGATCCATTTGCAAAGCACAGCCCTCTTGGCCAGTTCCGTCTATCGGTAACTGCAAATGATATCGTTACGACTAAGATTGTTGCGAAAAACGATAATATTCCAGAAGGTGCGGAATTAACCGGTTACTACCATCGTGCAATTGAAAGAGCAGTAGCCGAAGACAATATTCCTAAAGCCTTAACCTTGCTCGATGAAGCGAAAGAGTTAGGTATAGAAGGCGCACAAGATGTATTTGTTAAAGCGGTAAATAGCAAATAATCGAATAAAAAAGGCCAGTGCAAGGCTGGCCTTTTAAATAATAAATTAACGTTTGAATATTTACCCCTACATACAGTTACCTCATTCACATATTTATTTTTATCCTTTTGTTTTTAATACTAATTAGAGTAATAATTAAACAATATTCCTAACCTGAATTTATGCTCGGGGGAATATACCTATCCAAGTAAATAAGCTCAGCAGGATAAAGTTTTATTACCTCATGCATGAGGGAATCTCAATATTAAACTTTCTCTGATCTAACGAGCTTTACTAATTAAAAAGGAATGACGTGAATATGAAGATGATGAAGACTTCTCTTGCTGCTGCCTTACTTGTTGCTTTAGTTGGTTGTCAATCTACCTCTGAGTCTGAAACGGCTGCGCAGCCTGTTATGAATATGTCTGATGGGGAAGCGATTGCATTCATGCAGGCTTGTGATAACCCAGATAGTGCAGACAAAGGACCAATTAAGAAACCGTTATTTGTCGTTGGTACATTTGCAGATTCTGACTGGAAACATGTGCCTCAGCGCCAATATAATTACAAAGGAAATAATATCTACCAAGCTGTGACTCAAGAAAAATCAGGCTCATTTAAAATGCAGTATGCAACAGAGTTATGGTTCCCTCAGTTTACGGCTAAAGGTAATCGAATGAATGTTGGCGAATTAACGCCATTAACCTTTGGTGGTTACGGTACAGATACTTCAGTTGATATTAAAGAAGACGGGAAATATGTCTGGAGCCTTCAGTTTGAAGGGGAAGGTAAACCTCTTAATGTCATGGTAAATAAGTGCCAGTAATATTCTGTTAAGTTAGTTTAATTTTGATTTTTATTTAATTAGCCCCTGCATGTGAAAAATGCTGGGGCTATTTTTTGGGAGATTATACGTGAATAAACGACTATATCGATCTTTACTGGCCTTAGCCGTAACAGGCGCTCTTTCGGGCTGCAATTCATCTGATGGTGATAACGGAGCAACTTTACCCGAAGTCAGTAACTATGCTTGCCAGACAAATGTATTGGAGCAAAGTAATCAGCTTCGGACTTATCAGATCATGGTTGAAAGCTTTGTCGATGGCGATACGAGTATTGGTTATTCCACGGGATATGGCACCAGTCATCACAATGGTGACCTGCAAGGTATTATTGATTCACTGGACTACATCCAAAGCTTGGGGATGAATGCAATTTGGCTAACGCCAATTTTTGAGTCTGAAGCCATTGATGGGCAAGATGACTGGGCTGATCGTCTGGATGCCACGGGGTACTATGCGACGGATTACTTTACTATAGATCCACACTTTGGTGATTTAGAAACCGCAAGAACGCTGGTGGAAGAAGCACACAGACGAGGCTTGTATGTCTTTTTTGATGGTGTGTTTGGTCACCATAAAGCGGGGTTAATTAAACCTTCTCCATCCGGCTTGCTACCATCTGGATCAAATAACCCTGTTGATTATCCACAGAGCCTTGAATTTTATAAAGAAGTGGCGACTTATTGGATCAACGAGCTCAAGATAGACGGATGGCGTTTAGATCAGGCTTATCAGGTACCGACCGACGCCTGGACACAACTGCGTAAAGCAGTGGATCAAGCCTCGCAAAACGTGACATACACCAACAGTGACGGTGAACAGGTGAACCCTCTTGGCTACATGGTGGCGGAAATCTGGAAAGGGGAATCAGAGATAGCAGATGAAGCCTATGGCACAGAAAGTGATCCTGCCTTGTGTTCCGCTTTTGATTTCCCGATGCGTTACCGCATTGTCGAAACGTTAGCCGTAAACGAAAGTGGTGTAGGCGGCAGAGGGGCAGACTGGCTGGATAATGGTTACCTTACGCATCAACAGTACCCAAGTCATGCACAACCTAACTTAATGATAGGCAATCACGATTTAGTGCGCTTTGGTGATCTATTGCAACGGGGTGGGATTGCAGATGTGAACGATGCAGAATATTGGTTACGCCATAAAGCGGCATTTGCTTTCCAGGCAGCTTACTCGGGACCGATCACTTTATATTATGGAGACGAAATTGGCGAACAAGTCGATGGTTTTGCTGCAAAAGAAGACATCAATACTTGTGCTTTGGCGGGATTATGTGATGACCACGTTGCCAGAAGCAGCGCGAAAATTGAAGGGATTACCGCAACTTTAGATGCTAATCAGGCTGATCTTAAAAGTTATGTTCAATCTCTGATGACAATTCGTGCTGCGCACCCTGCGTTATATGTAGGTTCACGCGCTAACCTGTTGTCGAGTAACGGCAGCTATGTCGACTTAAAGACAGCTGGTACCGATCAGGTATTGTTTGCGTTGAACACGCTAGAAAGTGCAAAAAACGTAATACTGAGTGAGGAATCGGTAGGGAGTAATAGTGCTCTGGTGGATCTGTTTACCAACGAGACCATTACGTCAAGCAATGGCCAGTATCTAATCCCGATGTCGCCGTTACAAGCTCGATTCTTTACCGTCTCTGAATAAAATTTCTGGACGCTTTTCTCTGAAGCCAAGTGCGATTGCCTATCTGAAAAGGCACCCTTGGCTTTTTAATTGACTGCTCACGTGGGAATCCCAGCCAAATAAACAATGGGTAATATGGACTTATAAAAACACAAAAAAAGGGGAAGCATGGCTTCCCCTTTTTGTATCGTAAATGACTTAGTTTTGCGTCACTGTCACGATTGGTGCTGTTGTATCAGCGGCATTGAAGTGGAAGTTATAGCTTCCGTCGGCTGGTACCGTGATACTGATGTTACCGCCACCAGACTCCATCGTTAATGGTGTACCGAATTCAATTGCGCCCTGACCGCCAAAGTTAGTGGCGTCAGCCCAATCTGAACTTGCGATCTTCATTTCGAACGAGCCCGCAGTCAGGTTGATGTCTAATGAGTAAACATCGTTTGCGACATAGCTGAACTTCGCGCTTTCAATCGCAGCCCAGTTAGCGTCTGTCACATCACCGCGTAGGTAAAGTGCAGTTTCGCCAAACGTTGGTGCGTCTGCTGATTTTGTTACCGAAACAACTGGTTTTTCTACGCTGTCATCTTGAACGTTAAGTGCATTAAGGATGAAGGTGTATTTACCTGTTTCAGTCACAGTCAGTGCACAGTTGTCACCTGTTCCCAAGTCAAGGGAATCACTTGCCTGATCCGCTGCGCTACAACCAATATTTGGGTTCGACCAACCAGTGTCTGCAAATTTGAACTCATGGTCACCAGCTTCCAGTACACCTGTTACAGAGTACATACCGTTACCAATGAAGGTCATTGCCCAGTCTGAGCTGTCTGCCCAACCGTTCATTGTTCCTTTCACGTAAACAACCGTTTCACCGTAAGGAGGGATGCTTGAAACGTCTTTGTTTGACGTATTCACAGGCAGACCCGCACCTTGCGCGCCAGCTTGAGGCTGTACAAAGACTGCCGTCGTCAGCGCTGGTACAGTGAAGGTTTCTCCAGAGAAGCTTGCTCCTTGAACAACAGTATCCGCAGAGTTTTGCTGCACGGTATGAAGTTCAAAGCCGCTTGCGCCAGCGATGGTAAACGATTGTGCCTCAGATGATGAGTTAACTACTGCGACAATTGCGTCGTTGTTTGGATCCAGATCCTGACCTGCAGAGACACCGTCATCAATCGACATAACAATCAGACCAGCAACTTGATCTTGCCCAACGTTACGGAAGTCGACACGATTCATCACTTCTTGAGCGGTATCCAGACGGAACAGTTCACTTGAACTACGGATTTTAAGTAGCTCGAGGAATTGCTGCTTGGTTAGCTCAATGTCAGTTGTATCAGGCTTCGCTGTGCTGTCACTGATGATCGTTTTGATAAGATCCCAGTTATCGCCATCTTTGTCTTCACGAGGCAGACCTACGTTCCAGTTGTTGTCGCTACCGTCAAAGAAAACACGGTTGAACCAGTCGCCAGAATCGTAAGAGTCGCGCTGCATTGATTTTGAACGAAGGAGTTCAGAGCCCATGTGAATGAACGGAATACCTTGTCCTAGCATCACGGTTGAAAGTGATACGCTTTGCATACGAGCACGATTCGCCGAGCTGATGCCTGTCGCAATCTTGTACGCGTTGTTATCCCAAAGTGTTTGGTTATCGTGCTTAGAAACGTAAGAGATGTTCTCTGAAGGCATCTTAGTATAGCCAGCAGGCGCACCGTTGTAGTCTACGTTCCTACCAAGCTTGGTTTCACCGGTGTAATCGACAAGGATGTAATCTGCCAAGTTACCTGCCATACCCAGACGAACGATATCTTGGTTGTGCAGACGACCATTTACTGCGTCAGTATCTGTTTTGGTTTCTTCGTTTGCGTATGCCGCGTTACCAAAACCCTGATTGTAACGAAGTGAGTGTTTACCATCTGAATCGACACCACCATCAAATGGACCACCACCACGAACTGCATCACGTAGGCGATCTGAGAAGGTACCGATCTCTGTACCAGCCATGTTTAGCTGAGTCGCTTGATCGAAGCGTGCGTCGTTAGCCACCTCACCAAAGTCCCAACCTTCGCCGTAGAATAGTGTGTTCGGGTCAATCTCACGGATTTGCTCTAAAGCGTAAACCATTACATCTTTTGGCTGGTGACCCATCAAGTCAAAACGGAAGCCGTCAACTTTGTAGTCTTTTGCCCAAACCTTCAGTGAGTCAACCATCAGTTTACCCATCATCAGGTTTTCAGTTGCGGTGTTGTCACAACAGGTAGAGTTTTCTACGCCACCAGTATTCACGTTTAGACGGTGGTAGTATCCCGGAACGATCTTATCCAGAACAGATTTGTCATTGATGCCAGATGCGTTGGTATGGTTGTAAACCACGTCCATCACCAACTTAAGTTCCATCTTATGCGTTGCCTGAACCATCTCACGGAATTCCAGAATACGCTGTGTTCCATTCGGGTTCGTTGCGTAGCTGCCTTCCGGTACAGTGTAATGGAATGGGTCGTAACCCCAGTTGAAGCTGTCTAGCATACGCAGATCGTTCATCAGCTTCTGTGCAGACCCAGATGCAGGATCGTAACCGTTCAGAACATCTTCAATGATTTTCGCGTCATCTTCTGATTCACAGACAGAAGCGTCAGGTTTAATGCCACATAGTTTGCCAACGGTATCGTTGATGTCGACGCGGTTGTCTACATTCTCATCGACGGTAGCGATATCAAATGCAGGTAGAATGTGTAGCGTTGTTAAACCTGCATCTTTCAGCGCTTGTAGGTGAGAAACAGACTCACGTTCAGGCTCTGTTAGCGCTAAGTATTTGCCGTTATATGCTGGTGTGCCTTGGCTGTCATTGAAACTGAAATCACGCAAATGTGATTCGTACAATACGTGATCTTCGTCTTTTTCAACGGTTGGACGGTCGTAATTGTTCCAGTCTTGTGGCATTAAGCTAGCGTCGTTCAGATCGACAACTTGTGAGTAAAGAGAGTTTAGCGACAAGCTTAATGAGTATGGGTCAGTGACCATACGCGTTTCCACAACACCTGTGGTTGGATGGTAAACCTTCACCTGATAGCGGTAGAACTTGTTTACTACGTTACTTTGTGGCTCGGAAATCCAAATACCCGTTACGCTGTCTTCCGTCATTGTAACGGTTGATTCTTCTTGCAGATTCTCATCGTAGATAATCAGAGAAACGTCTTGAGCCGTTGGAGCCCATAACTTGAAGGTTGCAGCGCCGCCTTCAACAATCGCGCCCAGTTCCTGACCGATCGCGTTACCTGCATCGGCATCAGCGAATACCGCATCCAGTACGCCTGGTTTTTGCACTTCAGTTGCAGAAATGACATCACCATCAGCGTTGTAAGCCACCATTACGATTTGTGATTTCAGAATCGTACGCAGTGTAGCGTCATCC
This sequence comes from Vibrio sp. dhg, assembly GCF_003443775.1. Taxonomy (NCBI): domain Bacteria; kingdom Pseudomonadati; phylum Pseudomonadota; class Gammaproteobacteria; order Vibrionales; family Vibrionaceae; genus Vibrio; species Vibrio sp. dhg. The sequence continues at coordinate 1,350,754 of NZ_CP028944.1, forward strand.
ACATCGATACCAGCAGCTTGCAGGCTAGATAGGTGACGGAAGCGAGATTTCAGCTCGTCAGACAAATCACCTGCTTTGCTTAGCTCTACCGCCGTGCCACCGGTAATCTGTTTGTCTTCATCCATTTGGATGTCGTTAGTCAGGCTGTAGTAAAGCTTCATTGAGTCAGCATTTGCTGCCGCTTCCCAAGCAATAGTGTTTGCATCTAACCAATGTGCTTTCTGGCCATCAACGTCAACTGGTCGCTCTTCGATTGGTTCGTAGAACAGTTCGCTACTGCCGTGGAAGCCAAATACCCCTTTAGATTCGCCTATCTTCGTCAGCTCAACTTTCGAGTTTGCACTGCCGAAAGCTTTGTCATCACCATTGTGTAAGATGAAGTTCATACATTCGTATGGGTCAGCGGCGTCAGGATCGACTTTAAGTACGTAGTAGGCACCGTAGGTTTCGCTGATACCGTCATATTCGCGAGGCGATGCCCAATCAGTACCACCGCTTGTAATGCCCATGGCATCTAAATCAGTACTGGTACAGCCTTCGCCGTTCCATAGGTGCAGACCCCAGCCCTCGTAGCCGCTTGCTGAAGATGCTGAGGCAACATCACGTTTATAGTAAACAACAACTTCATTCTCTCCCGCAGGGTACAGTCCTGCACTCGGGCTGGTGGTATTGTCGTCGGTGCTGTCACTACCACAACCGCTGATCACCGCGACGGAGATCAAAGGCAGTACGGTTTTGGCAATTATTGATAATTTAAATGTTTTTTTGTCCACGTTTACAAATCCATTTTTATTGAATTGATATAAAGAACGCGTCAGTTCTTCGGCTCAAAGAACGGAAGAACCATACGTCCTATCTGGTGCAAATGCCGAAAGGAAATGTTCAAAGAAATGCTAATACACTGACTCATCAGCAAAATGTGAGAACGGACTGTTTAGTTTTTTACAAATGAAAATTTTCTTACACAGTGGATTTGGTTCACAAATTAACTAATAAAACGGACGCATAGTGAGAGGAGTGACACACACTCAAAATGTTAATTTTGATAGGAGTAGGAAGGGGGGATGATAGGGGAGGAGAATGTCTCAGCCCCAAAAGCGTGACTACCTTCTATAAAAAACCAACTAATAATTTTCGATAAAAAATAAGTTAAGGCGTCTGAGTTTTAATCACGTCATTCTTTACTTCTCAACTTCAGATTTTCATCGGGTAGCCGATATAAAGTCCAAGTGCTGAAACTATTCAGACAAAAGCAATTTAAGGGTTTCCCTATGGGGGAACGTCAATTTATATCATGGAGAACAAGAGGCGGTTTATGAGTAGCATGGGTATTGCCATTGCGGCAACTGGCCTTTCACTTGTCCTGATATTTGTGTGGATGATCTCGCTGTCGATGCGAAAACAACGTCTGGAAGTAGAGCGGCAGGCTCGTGAGGCGGCATATCGCAAGGCAATGAAAAAAGCTCGTGAGCAAGAGCTTAAAGAGCGGGAATTTAAGGCTGAAACCGGGCACATACCGACGATTTTATTTCTGGCGAAAGAAGCGGAAAGAAACAATATCAAGCAGGCTTTGTATTGGTACGATAAAGCGGCGAAGCTAGACAACATCAGTGGCATGTACGGCATTGTTCGCATGAGTGAGCGTATCCGTGAAGATGTGGTTCTAAAAGAGCAGGCAAACTTTTGGCGCACCGCGATCGCTGGCGTAGAAGGTGATCTGGAAGCGAAATTTATCACCGGAAAAGCGCTGGTTTTTGGCCGAGGTGTGGAACAAAACGTCGCCAAAGGACATGAACTGATCGAAGAAGCGGCCGACGAGGGTTGTGTCGATGCGATGCTGTATATGGGTGAGTGGCAGTTATCCCCGGAAAATACGTCGGGTCACAGTGCCGACGCACTTTATTGGTTTATGAAGGCAGCAGAGAAAGACAGTATCGCTGGAAAAATTCAGGTAGGACTGTGTTACACCAAAGGTATTGGTACTGAAAAAAGCATGCTGAAAGGCCGTTATTGGCTGGAAAGTGCTGCAGAGCTCGGCAGTGCAGAAGCCATGTATTATGCAGGAGAAGCTTGGAAAGATTCGAGCAAAACTGGCAACGCTATTGCCTACATTTGGTTGTTTCTCTCTGCAAGCATGGGGTTCGAAGCAGCTCGAATTTTACGGGATAAAGTCGCGGGTAATATCGGTGTTGATGTGGTGGTGGGCTTACAGGTGATTGCCAAACCGCTGCAAAGAATGCTGGCATCCGGGGTGGTAAAAAAGCACTCTATCATTCGTGCGTTAAACAAGGTTTATAAACGTGAGGCGTACTTCCCTAATGAAGATGAATTAAAAGATGTCATCGCTGATGAGCCTAATCCAGAGCAAGACCAGTCAATCGAAGGATACACGACCAACTCTCGTCATGCGTCAATAACAGATGAGGTGGATACAACACCAAAATCTTCATTCTCCTCTCAGCCTTCCAAAGCTGCGCTCGATTTTACCCAGAACTTCCTCCAGCCGTAATGATTGAATAAGCCTCACACTTGAGGCTTTTACTTTAACAGCCTGCAAACTCTTATTTATACAACACGGTTAAGCCGGCACAAGGTTCTGAAGGCCAAATACGGGCATCGGTAAGGGATGGTTAAGAATTGAGTTAAACAATCTTTGCTAGTCGGATACACTAGCGGCTTCGCAAAACTGGCGCTTGCCGCAGTCTTTGAACTATCGATAACAAAAATAAAAGGACAGGTACAATGCAGGGTATCCTCTCTATACAATCACACGTTTCTTTTGGTCATGCCGGTAACAGCAGCGCTGTCTTTCCGATGCAGCGTATGGGTTTTGAAGTGTGGCCTATTCATACCGTGCAGTTTTCCAATCACACCCAATATGCAGAGGGTTGGACAGGTCGAGCGTTCTCAGCCGATGACATCAGTGAGCTTGTTCGTGGTTTAGGTAACATTGGCGCTCTGGAAAAATGCCAGGCTGTATTGACTGGTTACCAAGGAAGTGCAGAACAGTGCCTCGCAGTGGAACAGACGGTCACTCAAGTTAAGCATAAGAATCCAGACGCAATTTATGTATGTGACCCAGTGATGGGCGCGCCTGATAAAGGCTGTATCGTTGCTCCGGGGATTGCTGAAAACCTTTTAACGCGTCTGATGCCAATGGCAGATGTTATCGTGCCAAATCAGTTCGAACTCAGCCAGTTTGCAGAAATGGAAATTCATACGTTGGAAGAGGCTATTACCGCCTGCCAGCGAGCGCTAGCGAAAGGCCCGAAAGTAGTATTGGTCAAACACCTTTACTGTCTGGATAACGGCAGCTTCAACATGCTACTGGCTACCCAAGATGGTATTTATCTGGCAAAACGCCCACATTTTGAATTTGCCAAACAACCTGTTGGCGTGGGTGATCTTATCTCAGCGATTTTTACTGCTGGGCTACTCAAGGGTTGGAGCCCGAAACAGGCTTTCCAGCACTGTCATGATGCATGTTATGGCGTACTGAGCGCAACTTTCCATGCTGGCGAGTGGGAATTACAAACAATCGCCGCTCAGCAAGAGTTTATCGAGCCAGCTAAACATTTCCCAATTGAAGAAGTGGCCTTAGCCACTGTGTAATCGAAGTTGATATAAAAAATGGGGAGCCAATCGGCTCCCCATTTTATTTGTCTATTAAATCGTAATTCGATTATTGCTGTTCTTTTTGGTGCTCTGAACGGCAAACTGCGGCAGTGAAGACAACGTCTGTAGAACTGTTTAGAGCAGTTTCCGCTGAGTCTTGAATAACGCCGATGATAAAGCCAACCGCTACCACCTGCATTGCTACGTCATTCGAGATACCGAATAGGCCACAAGCAAGAGGGATAAGTAGTAGAGAACCACCTGCAACACCAGAAGCGCCACATGCAGATACCGCTGCGACGATACTCAGAAGCAATGCAGTCAATAGGTCAATTTCAATACCCATAGTATGAACTGCAGCCAACGTTAGTGTTGTGATAGTGATAGCAGCACCCGCCATGTTGATGGTTGCGCCTAGAGGGATAGAAACTGAGTAAGTGTCTTCATCCAGTTTTAGCTTCTCACACAACGCCATGTTCACAGGGATGTTTGCCGCACTTGAACGAGTGAAGAATGCCGTTACACCACTTTCACGCAGACATTGGAAAACCAATGGGTATGGGTTTTGTTTGGTTTTGAAGTAAACGATCGCTGGGTTTACTACCAATGCGATGATAAACATTGCACCTAACAGTACTGCTAGCAGGTGAGCGTAGCTCGCTAGCGCGCTGAAACCTGTTGTTGCGAACGTTGAAGCTACCAAGCCGAAGATACCAAATGGCGCCAGACGAATAATAAAGCGTACGATGTGAGACACACTGTGGCTTAGATCTTCGAAAACCGCTTTAGTAGTAGCTGAAGCGTGATGCAGCGCCAGACCAAGACCAACACCCCAAGCAAGAATACCGATGTAGTTTGCTTCTACTAGAGCGTTTACTGGGTTATCTACCACTTTAAATAGTAGTGTGTGTAGAACTTCTGCAATACCTTGTGGTGGGGTAGCACCCTCAGCGCCGGTTACAAGCGTTAAAGTGGTTGGGAAAAGGAAGCTTAGAACCACGGCAGATAGCGCTGCGAAGAATGTGCCCAGTAGGTAAAGCACAACGATCGGACGCATATAAGTGTGTTGGTTTTTCTTTTGGTTTGCGATAGACGCAGCAACCAAAATAAATACTAGGATTGGAGCAATCGCTTTAAGCGCTCCAACAAAAAGGCTACCAATCATTCCAGCACTTTGAGCGTGACTTGGTGAAACTGTTGCAAGTAAAACACCAAAGACAATACCGACAAGGATCTGGAGAACGAGGTTACCACGAGCATATCGGGCAACGAGGCTGTTATGTTGCATACATCATTCCTGCAATGTTATGCCTAAGTGATTGAATAATAACTACACATTACACGGCGATAATGCCCTTATTAAATAAGGGGTGAGCATTGCTTCTGGTCACTAAGACACATGATTATCAATTATCCTGTTTTTATATAGTCAGTCATTCTCTGACTGAACCGCCCATATCTTAACTTGGTAATATTTTGTGTCTAGTTTTAGTTTGTTTTTGGATTAAATGTTTGCTGAATGTTATTAAATTAAGTTGTTTGTGTTGCAATAATTTGGTGGTTATGAATGATGCTTTTTAACAAAGTTATTAAAAAGGAGACAAATGTCTCCTTAAATTGAATTGACCGACGAAAGTCAAAGCGTTAGTAATCTTGATAGCGTTTACGCTTCTCACTCATCGTATTGCGAACCATTTTTCCAAACTGTCTGTTTCTAGCTCTTTGCTCGGCTAGAGTCGCTCCGTTATTTCTTTGTTCCCTCAATAGCTTTTGGTAGTTTTTTAAGCGACGTTGTTCCAATGTCCCATTTTCGATGGCGGCTTGAACGGCGCAGCCCGGTTCTGAATCGTGGTGACAATCGCCAAAGCGACAATGTTCAGCTAGCTGGGTGATGTCAGAAAATGTTTCACTGACCCCTGCTTCGCAATCTGCCAACTGAAGTTCACGCATTCCAGGGGTATCAATTAAAATACCACCAGATGGCAAAAGGTGTATTGAGCGAGACGTTGTGGTGTGTCGGCCTTTACTGTCATCTTCACGGATATGACTGGTTGCTTGCTCCTCCTGCCCAAGCAATGCATTCACGAGCGTCGATTTGCCAACGCCAGACGATCCAATAAACGCGACTGTTTGCCCTTCATGACACCAGTTCATTAGCTTAGCAACACTGTCAGGGTCTAAACCGTTTACTGCCTCGATAGATAAAAAGTGATCCAATTTCTGTACTTGGCTTGTTATCTCATCATGGTTATCGCATAGGTCCTTTTTAGTCAGAACGATGACCGGTTCTACCATGGCTTCATGTGCTAGCGCCAAATACCTTTCAATACGGCTTAAGTTGAAGTCATCATTCAGTGAACAAACAATAAATACCGTATCAACGTTCGCGGCGATAAGTTGCTCTGCCACTTTGTCACCTGCCGCTTTACGACTGAACAGGCTGCGTCGTTCAAGTAAGCGAACAAACTGTTGGTTCTGATCTAAGACGACCCAGTCACCAACCGTCATACTGGGTAACGATGAGTGAGCATTGAGATGGATGTTACCGTCCTCGCTGGCCAATAAGTAGCCACTGCGATGATGTGCAATCACTCGTGCAAATTGCGTGTTTTCATAATCGTCTAAAGTCAGCTGCTGCTGAAAGAACGGTTTCCAACCTAAACGCTTGAGTGGGTTGCTGGTTGAAGTCAGTGTTGCAAATAAAGTGTGTGTTTTATTCATTGTTGAATTATCCCAGACGCAACAAAGCGCCTTAATACAAATTGCATTAGGGTCTAATTCGGATAGATTTGACCCCGGAGAAAACCGGGCAGAGAAGGGAGGTTGTGGCTAAGCCACCAATTGAACTTTTGGACGTTTACCCTTGCGATGCCCAGTATGTGTTTTGCATTACAATCATTTTGTGTCCTCTTTAGTTGGTTGATAATTGGGTTCGTTAATAAGACGGGGAGAGTATAGCCGCTCTCATTCGTTTGCGGTAGAGAAACTCATGCTGGCAGAGCTAACTTTGGCTGCTCATTCGCTCTTCCATTATCTGTGAATAGCTATTTGCCTTCAGCCCGTAGATGATTTGGATATGTTTATCATCTAAAACCACTACGCCGTGAGCGCCATGTTGTTTCAACGCTTTTTGATCAACGACTGCCGTTGATTTCAGAGTCAACCTCAAACGTGTGGCGCAAGCGCCTGTTTCAACGACATTCTCGATACCACCAATTGCGGCAATAATCGTGTCGACATCCTGATCCATATTTGGATTTACCTGAGTCAGGAATTTTAAAAGACGTTTGAAACCTTTAAGCATGTTGTTGTCTACCTCTGGAACTTGGAGACTAATGTATAGCGTAAATGCACCTATACATTTGAGGGGTATAGCACAGAATTATATTTTGAAACAAATAGCCAGTAAGAATAGAGCGAGATAAATGAGGCTCCCATTGAGGAGCCTCTATCGCTTAATCGTTGCAGTGTTGCGTCGTTACCAGGAGTTCTGTGACTTGACTAGCTTTTCGTCGACGTATCGTTTGAGGTGAGTTGTGAGATTGCCTCGACGATCGGTGCGGGCGTCAGCGTGTGAGGAACTTTGGTGATCAAGGTTCCGTCAGGTTTCAAGAAGTAGAAGTAGGAGCTGTGGTCTAGTGTGTATTTCAGCTCAGAGCCTTCTAATTCTGTTTTGCGGAAAATAACGCCATAGCTGTGTGCCAGCGGAGTCGTGATGTCTAGCGGCGCAGATAGCCCCTCAATCATAGGATGGAAGTAGTGTGCGTATTTTGCCGATGCATCCGCTTCATCGCGCTCAGGATCGAGAGAGATAAACATTGGGCGTAGCTGGGCCTTTTGTGATTCGTCAATTTGGTTGAGTGCGCCTGCTAGCATGGCCAGCGAGGTTGGACAAACGTCAGGACAGCGTGTGAAACCGAAGTAAACAATACGAATACGAGGGTCATTAACGTCGAAAATGTTAACTGGCTGGTCATTTTCGCCAAATAACACCGTCTGCTCTGACTTAGCTGGCTCAGTTTGTTCGGTTGGGATCGCTTCTTGGCTGTCCAAATAGCTTTTAGCGCCAAATCCGAGTACGAAAGCGACCACGAGAAATAGGGACCAGTTGCGGCTCATAATGATTCCTTACCTTTGCATTTTGATGGCGGGATAAATGGTGTCTTGTCCGTCGGAGAGCTCTCCCACCCAAGTCATTGACTCTTGAGTACAGACCGGCAAGACCACTTCACCCATGTATTTTCCTGGAGATACTTTGTTTAATAAAAACTTAGGCTCACCCATTTCCATTTCACGTCCTGACAAGCTCAATACGAGTTGTTCCGCTTCGCTGTCAGACCATTCCACAGTCAGCAGAGCAGGGACTAAGGGCTGAGTGTTATCGACATTAAGTGTCATGGTTACGTCTTGTTGGACGCAGGCCGCCGTAGATAGAAAACAATATTCATCAAGCGGTTTGAGCTCAGAGGAGGTCGACAAACTTTTTAGTAGCGTCGGGGCGTAAAACCCCGCGACCAGTGCCACAGCGACACCAGTGATCTTCAACAGTTTCATTAAGGTTCAGCAGTTATGGCTTAATAAGAACTGCATCGTAGCACACCTGGGCGATGCTCAACGAGACAAGTTCCGAGAAAATGTATTTACCTTAGTAGATTAGAAAAAAACGGAGCCATCGGCTCCGTAATGAAATTAAGACATTTATTTACTTGAATCTGCGAACTTTTCCAAGCTAAGTACTAGCGCTATCGCGGCCAGCATCATGACAATGGCGATAACCAGTTGTGATGGCTGAGAAGTTATGTGTTCATACTCAAACGGCGTCAAGTTGTGCTGAAGTAACGGAACTTGTTCACCTTTTGAGTTTGTGCGCCAGGTTAATGTTTCTTTCCATGGCCAGATTTTAGGCAGTGTGCCAATCATCAACCCGGTTAGGAACATCAATGTTGCGTCTCTAAAGTGGCGCAATAACCAAGAAAGCAAATGTGAGAACGTCAGTAAGCCGATAACACAACCTGCTAAAAACAGCGCCAAAATGTCTACTTGGAAGCCTTTTACTGCCGCTAATACGGGAGTGTACATGCCGATGAGCAGCAAAATGAAGCTGCCTGAAATGCCCGGCAGAATCATGGCGCAAATAGCGATAGAGCCAGCTATCAGCGTATTCACCATTGTCGGTTCCATATGCAGTGGCTTAAGCACCGTAATGCTGTAAGCGAATGCAACGCCAACTAATAAGGTAATGAAGCGAATAGCGTCGCGTTTTTCTACCTGACGCACGATGTGGTAAACCGAAACCAAAATCAGCCCAAAAAAGAATGACCAGATTGGAATAGGGTGCGTGTTCAAAAGCCAGGTGATCAGTTTCGCGAGGGTTGCAATGCTAACGAAAATACCTGAAAACAGCGCGATAAGGAAAAAACCATTGATATGGTTAAACGCCGCTTTCGTTCCCTCTCTTTTCCAGATGGATAAAAGCCTTGGGTTGATGCGTCGAATGCTCTCTAGCAAGGTATCGTAAATGCCTGTAATAAAAGCGATAGTGCCGCCAGAGACGCCGGGAACCACATCGGCTGCACCCATTGCCATTCCTTTAAAGAAAGTAATTAGATAGTTCATTTTCATACTGTTGATTTCTGATGATGGGGCAGAGTATACAAACATTACTGGTAAAAAAGTATGAAATAGTATTGTTATTACGAGATAAATTCCGTTCTAACCGGTTGATTATTGTTCTAAGTTTAGATGTTTTGTCTAAGTATTAAGGTATCACTCAATAATTGTGTTTGGAGTGTATTATTTGCAAATTGCATTTGCTAAATGCAACGACGTTTTTCGTTTTGCTACAGATAATGTTTTAGAACGCTTTCATATGAGATATTGAGCCAAAAATAAAGCTTTCAATTATGGCATGGTTTATGCATAATACGCCGCGACCCTTCTTAAGCCGAGGGTCACCTAGCCAACTGACGTTGTTAGTGAATACAGATTGTTCACATTAAATATCAGCCAATCGCGATTATTGCGATTGGCTATTTTTTTGTCTGAATAAAAGGCTATTTCTGCTCAACCGCAGCTCAGGCTACTAAGTGCAATTCTGATAGCACAAGCTAAATAAAAAGGGCTGACGCTTTCACGCCAACCCTCGCTTTAAGTTACTGAGTGGTTTATCTCTTCTAGTAACCCATCAATTGCAGTAGGTTTTCTGCCGTGATAATCGCTTCCTTACGGTTCGCAATGTTCAGCTTCTGATACAGGTTACGGATGTGGGTTTTAATGGTTGTTCCGGCGACATCAAGCTCCTGAGCAATTTGTTCATTACTGAAGCCTGAGTAAATCAATCCAAGCACCTGCCACTCTCGTTGAGTGAGCGGGCTAGTGCGCACTAACTCTGGTACGTTCGGGTGGTTTACCAAGTTCTCAATAAAGTCTTCATCGAAGTGAATTGAACGGCTGCGCTGATTTGATGAAATGTCTTTCATCAATTGCTGTGCGCGGTGACGTTCTAAATCGCCCAACTCATGGCGCAGGCTAAGCTTCTCTAACAAACCGCCAATGGTTGCGCCATCAATCAAGAAGTTTCCAACCATACCTGTCTGGTTGGTCATTACTAATGCTTCTTTAAGTAAGGCTTTTGCTTGTTCTTCATCTTTCTGACGCGCGGCTAATACCGCTTCAACAACTAAGTTGCGGTTCGTGTCAGTGACTAAGTTACTGCGATGCGCTTCGCTTTGTAGAAAATTCAACGCTTGGCGAGCTTCGTCATATTGACCAAGATTAATGTGCGCACGAACGATATTACGCCACTGCAATTGACAGAAGTGGTTACATGCAGATTCTGGACGAACTGCACTGTTGAGCCACTCTTGTATTGCATCCATATTGCCGCGAGCTTGCCAAAATAAGATGAGGGACAATGATGCGTTCGCCGTCCAGTCGACGTGGTAAGTCGATTGTTTCATCAAGTGTTGAATATGCTCTATAAACTTACCTGCTTTGTCTAGCTCTCCACGTCCAACAGCGATACGTGCAAGCATAGAATAGCTATGTAAGTGCTTGCTTGGCGAATGGCTTTCTAAGATCTGTAAACCCTTATAAGCACACTCTTCGGCTTCATCCAGACGATTCCAGCACCAAAGCACTTGCGCACGAATACGCAGTAAAAACTCATGCAAAGGCACGTGCTGAAGCTGATGCTCTTCAATCAGACGGAAACCCGAATCTTGCAATTCAAAGGCAGCCTGAACATAGCCTTGGGCAATCAATATTTCACTTTGTTGTAGAATCGCCCATAACGCCTGATGATAAACCTGATACTGGCGAGCCAGTTTTTCCGTTTGCTGCATCATCGGTAATGCGCGATCGAGCTTACCCAGTACGTGATTGACTTCACCAACGACTGAGGTCGCCACGATTCGGCTGCGATAGATGGTGTGATCAAGCTCACTGAGTGCAAGTTCTGCTAACTCAAGTGCTTTTTCTGGCTGGTTACTGTTAATCGCAACCTGTGCTAGTAGCGCATTGGCCTGACCTTGATAGTGGACATCCAGCTCAATATCGCGCTTTTGGTGCTCGGCTTCTGCTTCTTCAAGCAACTGACCAACCTGATTGTAACGGTGCTGACTTTGAGCCAGCCATGCGCGTAACATCGTTAGTTTTGGATGACTAAACAGCAGTTCTGAGTCAAGCTGATGAATGGCATTTTCCAAGGTGCTCAACTCGCCTTGGTTAAACATTTTCCAGCCAAATTCGTTAAGAATTTCAACCACTAAATCTTTATCGTCAGATTTCTGAGCGTGGTGAATTGCTTGGTGAGGCGATTTTTGTTGTAACCAAGCTAATGCAGCATTGCGATGTAGATCTTTTTCTTGCTGAGGAATGCGAGCCTGGCGTTCATGAGACAAAAACTCGCCAAACAGGTTGTGGAATCGGAACCAGTTATGTTCACCCTCGAGAGGGTAAATAAACAACCCGTAGCGATTCAGGGATTCAATCATACCGAGTGCATCTTCACGCTGAGTTAACGCGAATACCAACTCGTCGTTGAAATGATCCAGAACCGAAACCTGCATCAGGAATTGGCGGGTTTCATGATCGAGTAGATCAAATACTTCCTCTACCAAGTAATCCCAAAGATGTGCGTGGTTGAACTGAGAAACAGACTCTACCGTCTGCGCCAAGGTACGGTTTTGATGCTGTGCCTGAAGAGCGATAAGTTGCAATGCAGAGGGCCAGCCCTCGACATAAGTTCTGAGGCTATTGGCCATGTCTTCATCAATACCGTCAGCGATGCGCTGGTTAAAGAAGCGGGTCGTTTCTTCTGTGTCGAAGGCTAACATGTCGTTGCCGATTTCGATCATCAAGTCACGCACACGCAGGTTTGCAGTACCTAATGGCGGTGTCGCACGGCTTGTGACGACGACGGTTAAGTTGTCTGGCATGTGCTTTAAAAAGAAGCGCATCGATTCATGAATTTCATCATTGGTGATTAAGTGGTAGTCATCGAGTACCACGTAACATTCCTGATGAAAGTCAGCCATTTCGGCAAACAGCTCGCTATACAAAGAGCGTAAAGAGGATATTTGGCGTTTTTCTGCCAGTTTCTGTGCATTAGAACAACTGAAGTTTGTTGCTTTGTTTAATGCCTGCAACAGGTAATTGACAAAACGGAAGCCGTCATTATCGCTGTCATCAATACTGTACCAACCAACATTAGGCTTATCCGACAGCCACTGCGCTGCCATTGTTGTTTTACCGTAACCGGCAGGTGAGCGAAACAAAACCAATTTGTAATAAGGCGCTTGTTGCAGTAAGTCCAGCACTCTTGGACGCACAATGGCGTTATGTAACCGGCCTGGGCGAGTGAGCTTAGATGGAATCCACATTATTCGTTATGTCCTTAATTTATGTAAGCTAGCGAAATCTGAAAACGGTTTTCGTCACCAAATTTTAATCTGTTTAAAAAGTAAACAAAAATATAAATCGAGTGGGATGTTACGACATCGCTATTACACCTTACTTTGATCCACTTCCTAATTCTCACGAGATGAGCTAAATGGCACCAACTACGCCCTTTATTTGTGAGTTTAATCACTTTTTTAGGCTGGTTTGTTATTCCTTGTAGGAATTATTGCACGATGAATATGTAATTTTTGTGTTTGTGAACAAGGGGAGTGTGATCGCTAAGACAAAATTTACATCATGCTTCGACAGTGTCTTAAAAACTTCATGAGTAAATTTTAGCCTTTTCTCATATTCGCCTGTGATCGAAATCACTAAGAAGCGGAGCGTAAAAAGCTTTGTTGCGATTCAGATCACTAACTGATCGGTTGTACCCCCCTCTACGCCCTCATTCCTCCTCCTTCAAAGGAGGAGAAACAGGAGGATGTTTATTCACACCGGTAAATGCACGATATATGGCAGATGAATTACTAAAAGACGTGAGAATTTCTTAATGAAACCTACACAACAGAAAAAATTTGATAAAAAGTCGTTCCAAGACAGCGTAAAGAAACACCTATCAGTGACTTACGCACATACTGTTGAAAACGCAGATAGCCGCGCATGGTACCTAGCAATGGGTCGTGCTCTAGCGGAGATCACTACTTTTGATTTGCTTGCTACTGAAGAAGATCCTCGAATCAAAGGTGCTAAGAGCGTTAACTACCTTTCTCTAGAATTCCTAATTGGCCGTTTAACGGGCAATAACTTAATCAGCATGGGTCTGTACGAGCAAGTAACAGAAGCAATGGCTGAATTGGGTCATAGCGTAACGGACCTTCTTGAAGAAGAACGCGATCCTTCATTGGGTAACGGCGGTCTTGGCCGTCTGGCAGCTTGTTTCATGGATTCATGTGCCGCGCAAGAATACCCAACAGTGGGTTACGGCCTACACTACGAATACGGTCTATTTAAGCAATCCTTCAAAGATGGCCGTCAACAAGAAGCGCCAGATGCATGGTGTGGCGTAGAAGGTTACCCTTGGGAAGTGGCTCGTCCAGAGCTTGCTCAAGAAATCGGCTTCTACGGTCATGTTGAAGTGGTCAACGAGAACGGTAAAGAAGTTCGTAAATGGGTTCCAGGCATGACAGTAAAAGCGATGCCTTGGGATCTACCAATCGTAGGCTACGAATCAGAAACAGTTTACCCACTGCGTCTTTGGGAATGTCAGGCAATTGCTCCATTCTCACTGGCTAGCTTTAACAATGGTAACTACTTTGAAGCTCAGCATGCGCTGATCGACGCTGGCAACATCACTAAAGTGCTTTACCCGAATGACAACCACGAGAAAGGTAAAACACTTCGTCTAATGCAACAGTACTTCCACTCTGCAGCGTCAGTACGCGATATTCTTCGCCGCCACGAAGCAGCAGGCTACTCATTAGAAGAACTGCCTAAGCAAGAGACTATCCAGCTTAACGATACGCACCCAACTATCGCTATTCCTGAGCTAATGCGCATCCTTGTTGATGAGAAAGGTCTGTCTTGGGAAGCGGCGTGGGAAATCTGTTCGCACACATTCGCGTACACAAACCACACATTACTTCCAGAAGCACTAGAGACATGGCCAGAGTCGCTAATTCAGCACTTGCTTCCACGTCACATGGAAATCATTTACGAAATCAACCACCGCTTCCTGCAAGAAGTTCGTGCTAAGTGGCCTGGTGATGTTGCGAAACAGCAAAAACTTTCAATCATCGAAGACGGTTTCCACCGCATGGTACGTATGGCTAACCTGAGTGTAATCGGCTCATACGCGGTTAATGGTGTAGCTGCACTTCACTCTGAATTGGTTAAAAAAGACCTGTTCCCTGAGTTCCATGAGCTGTACCCGACTCGTCTACACAATGTGACGAACGGTATTACTCCGCGTCGTTGGTTGAAGTTCTGTAACCCAGGCCTGTCTCAGTTAATTACTGACAAGATCGGTGGCGAATGGCCAGCGAAACTGGAGTTGTTGGAAGGCATCGCGAAATACGCCACTGACGAGAAATTCCAAAAAGAATTCATGGCAGTGAAGAAAGAGAACAAAGAACGCCTGGCTCACTGGGTGAAAGAAAACATGGGTATCGAGCTGGATACCAATGCGATCTTCGATGTTCAAATCAAGCGTCTACACGAGTACAAGCGTCAGCACCTAGATTTGCTACACGTGTTGTCTCTGTACCATCGCATCCTTAACGAGCCTGGGTTTGATTGTGTACCACGTGTTGTATTCTTCGCAGCGAAAGCAGCACCGGGTTACCACCTAGCGAAAGAAATCATCTTCGCAATCAACAAAATTGCAGAGAAGATCAATAGCGACCCTCGCATTGGTAACAAGCTTAAAGTGGTATTCATTCCTGACTACCGCGTGAGCATGGCAGAAATCATCATTCCTGCGGCGGACGTATCACAACAAATCTCGCTAGCAGGTAAAGAAGCGTCAGGTACTGGTAACATGAAGATGGCGCTAAACGGTGCTCTGACTATCGGTACAATGGATGGTGCGAACGTTGAGATTCGTGAAGAAGTGGGTGACGAGAACATCTACATCTTCGGTCTGGATGTTGAAGGTGTGAAAGCGCTGAAAGCTCAAGGCTACAACCCGTTTGATTACTACAATGCGGACCATCTACTAAAAGCGTCAATGGATCTTCTTGTCGGTGAAGAATTCACACCAGGTCAGCCGGGTCTATTGCGTGCAACGTACGACAGCCTGCTTGATGGTGGTGACCCATACCTATGTCTTGCAGACTTCGCGTCTTACGTGAAAGCGCATGAAGATATGGGCGAGCAATACAAAGACCAGGCTGGTTGGGCTAAGAAAGCCATCCTTAATACCGCCCTCGTTGGCAAGTTCACGTCAGACCGCTCAATTCGAGACTATGTGAACAACATCTGGAAACTAGAACCGGTTCACCGTTAATAAGACAAGTAAAAACCAAGGTAGCCCTGCGCTACCTTTGGTTATTTTCAAATATAAGTTATTGATAACAATAAAACCCTACATGGAAGGTGTTTGCATTACCTTCGGAGAAAGCGATGAAAGAACTAACAGCATTAAAGAAAGTCGCGGAAATGGCGAGATTGGCTGACAGTTACGTCAGTGCATGGGGAGATGAGGCTAAAGTGTCTGATGAGACTCTGCGCCGTTTGCTCGCTTCACTTGGCTACGATACTAGCAGCGATGAAAAACTATTGGCTTCTGCTGAGAAGAAGCATAAGAAAGACGTACTAGCCCCTGTTCTTGTTTTACGCGACGGCGAGCCTGTCGAAGTGGAACTAAACCTAGGTACGAGTGCTCGTGAGAGTGAATTCAGCTGGCGTTTAGAAACAGAGCAAGGAGAGGTACTTGAAGGCTATCTTCAGTCTCAAATTGTTCGTGATGAACGTGCTGAGGGTGGCCCTCTAGTGTTTGCATTGCCAAAGAACTTGGCATGGGGTTATCACAAACTGATCATCAGTCGTAAGCGTCGTAAAACGCCTTATGAAATGTCGCTGATCATCACTCCAAAAGCTTGTTACAAACAAGATGCGCTTAACGAACACAAAAAGCTTTGGGGCCCGAGTATTCAGCTTTACACATTGCGTACTCAGCATAACTGGGGTATCGGTGATTTCGGAGACCTTAAGCAACTGGTTAGTGACATTGCTTCGCGTGGCGGGGACTTCATTGGCCTGAACCCAATTCACTCGTTGTTCCCGGCAAACCCAGAAGGTGCGAGCCCATACAGCCCGTCTTCTCGCCGCTGGTTGAACATCATGTATATTGATGTGGTATCCGTACCGGAATTTGCTCTGAGTGCAGAAGCTCAGCAACAAGTTGGCAGTGCTGAATTCCAGCAGCGCCTGCAAAAAGCTCGTGATTCTCATTGGGTTAATTACACAGAAGTTTCTGCGCTTAAGATGAGCGTGTTACCGCTTCTGTTCAGCGAGTTCAAAGCACGTCATCTGGACAAGAATACTGACCGTGCACGTGCATTCTTAGAATTCGTAGAGAAAGGCGGCGACAGCTTATTACATCAAGCGGCATTTGATGCAATCCATGCTGATCTACACGCTGAAGACTCAAATATGTGGGGTTGGCCAGCGTTCCCTGAAAAATACCGTACATTCGAGTCGGCAGGAACGCAGAAATACATTAAAGATCAAAAAGGCCGCGTTCACCTGTACATGTACTTGCAGTGGATCGCTGATGATCAAATCAAAGAAGCTCAAGCACTTGCAGAAGAAAAAGGCATGTCTGTAGGTCTGTACCGTGACCTTGCAGTAGGCGTAGCGGATTCTGGCAGTGAAACTTGGGCTGACGAAGGTAACCTTGTTCTGGACGCAAGTATTGGTGCGCCACCAGATGTACTGGGCCCACTAGGTCAAAACTGGGGGCTGCCTCCACTAAACCCACAAGTGCTTGAAGCAACGGGTTACGACGCTTACATCCAACTGCTGCGTGCCAACATGAAGCATTGTGGTTCGCTACGTATTGACCATGTACTTGGTCTGCTGCGTCTGTGGTGGATTCCAAAAGGCGAAAAGGCAACAGAAGGGGCTTACCTGTACTACCCAGTAGAAGACATGCTGGCAATCTTAGCGCTTGAGTCACATCGTCATCAATGTTCAGTTATTGGTGAAGACTTAGGTACGGTGCCAGACGAAATCGTAGATATTCTTCGCGATGCTGGTGTGCACTCATACAAAGTGTTTTTCTTTGAAACCTCAAAAGACGACGGCGGCTTCATTTCTCCTAAGCATTATGCTGAGCAATCTATGGCGGCACTGTGTACGCACGATATGCCAACGTTACGCGGTTTCTGGCACTGTGATGACTTGAAAATGGGTCGTGAGATTGGTCTGTACCCAGACGAAGAGCAACTAGAAGGTCTGTTTGCTGATCGTCTTAAGTGCAAGCAAGGCATTCTGGATAGCGTTCGCTGGCATGGTTATCTGCCTGAAGGCATTGGCCATGATGCGCAGTTCGTACCTATGGATTCGTACTTAAGCGAAGCGCTTCAACTGCATGTTGCAGCAGGTGATTCTGCACTGCTTAGTGTTCAGCTGGAAGACTGGCTAGAGATGGATCAACCGGTCAATATTCCTGGTACTGTTGATGAGTATCCAAACTGGCGTCGTAAGCTGTCGATGAACCTTGATGAAATTTTCAGTCGTGAAGATGTGAATCGAATTGCAAAACGTTTAACGGAAGTTCGCGCTCAAGCAAGCAAGTAAGGACGAATAGAATGAGTGAGAAAGCGAGCTGATTATAAATTTGTTTGCTCTTAGGTAAGAAATTTCCATCTACGTCACTCATTCTATAAAAACAATCCGTTAGGATGGAGTACTGTTATTATGCCCGCAATAATAGCGGGCATTTTCGTTTTTTGATGCTGCTTGCAAACATTGACGTTCGAAGCAGTGCTTTTTAGTAAGTTTACAATGTTGGCTGTGCAAGCCAATATTTTCTTAAACTCGGTGTGTTTAAGGTGGATATTGGTTTTAGGGAGAAAGGTTTGAAAAACACGAAAACAAATAAAATAAAGAGAACAAAGAAAAAGTATGAACGTGCCTATGAACTGCTAGCTCAGGCTTCTTACTCGGATCCCTTTGCGACGCTGGGGCCATTTATTGATGATGGTGAAGGTTCCCTAAGAGTCTGGATGCCAGGTGCTGATAAAGTTGAATTATTGGTTGAAGGGGAGCCAAGAGTTGCCCTTGAACGAGAAGGTGAAAGCGGATTTATTCTCAAAGAAAAACGCGATTTACACCTTACACATTACCGCTTAGCTGTAGATTGGAATGGCGTTGAACAAATCATTGACGACCCGTACCAATACCACAATATTTACCAAGAGTACGAACACCTGCACACACCGAAAGACATGTATCACTACATGGGTTCGCACTTTGTCACTCTAGAACGTGGAGGTAAACATATCTCTGGCGTTCGTTTCCTAGTTTATGCACCACATGCGTCAGCCGTGAGTTTGATCGGCGGATTTAACCAGTGGGATGGCCGTCGTCAGCCAATGCAACGCCTCGATTACGGTATTTGGGGCTTGTTCGTTCCTGGCTTAGAAGAAGGCGTACAATACAAATACGAACTGAAAGGTCCACATGGAGAAGGGTTGCCTCATAAGCAAGACCCATGGGGCTTTTATTCAGAACAGTACCCGTCATTCGCATCCATCACTTACGACCACAACCGTTACCAATGGCAGGATACGCAATGGCAAAGTCGTCCAGTAACGGAAAAGCGCAGTGAAGCGTTGTCTTTCTATGAGCTACACGCTGGCTCCTGGAAACGCAATGAGCAGGGTGAGTTTCTTAACTACCGTGAACTGGCTGAACACTTAGTGCCATATTTGGTCGACATGGAGTACACCCACGTTGAACTGATGCCAGTTTCTGAACATCCATTCTACGGTTCTTGGGGTTACCAGCCAGTGGGGCTGTTTGCTCCAACCAGTCGTTATGGATCGCCAGATGACTTCAAATACTTTGTTGATGCTTGTCACCAAGCGGGTATTGGCGTGGTTCTCGATTGGGTACCAGCGCACTTCCCATCCGATGACCATGGTCTGGCAAACTTCGATGGCACACCTCTGTTCCACGATCCAGACCCACGTCGCGGCTGGCACCAAGACTGGAACTCGTATATCTATGATGTCGGCCGCGAGCACGTCCGTCGCTTCCTAGTCGCGAATGCCTTGTACTGGTTCGAACAATTCCATATCGATGGTATTCGAGTCGATGCTGTTGCGTCCATGATCTACCTTGACTACTCACGCAGTCATGATCAGTGGATTCCGAATGTCGATGGTGGCAACGAAAACTATGAAGCGATTGCGACACTAAAATGGATGAACGAGGAGGTGTACAAACACTTCCCGAATGCTATGACGATTGCTGAAGAGTCGACGGCATTCCCAGGTGTGTCTGCGCCAACATTCATGGGCGGATTGGGCTTCGGATTCAAGTGGAATATGGGTTGGATGCACGACAGTCTTTCTTACATGAAAGAAGATCCTGTTCATCGCAAATACCACCACAATACCATCACGTTCCCGCTTATTTACGCACACAGTGAGAACTATGTATTGTCACTGTCGCACGATGAAGTGGTGTATGGCAAAGCCTCTATCCACAACAAAATGCCTGGTGATGAATGGCAACAAACCGCTAACTTGCGTGCTTACTACGGCCATATGTACGGCCAGCCAGGTAAAAAGCTTAACTTTATGGGCGCAGAATTAGGTCAGACAGCGGAATGGAACCATGATGATCAACTGCAGTGGTTCTTATTGGAGTTTGAACGTCACAAAGGGGTTCAAGATCTGACTCGTGACTTAAACCATCTATACCGAACTGAACCAGCTATGCACGATCAGGATTGTATTCCTGCTGGTTTCGAATGGCGTCTTCAAGATGAAGCCGATGCGAGTATTCTGGCTCATGAGCGTATTAGTGAGGACGGTGAGCGTATTTTGGTTATCACCAACTTTACGCCAGTACCACATGAGAAGTTCCGCTTAGGCGTTCCGAATGAAGGCCGATACGATCTTCTGCTTAACACCGATGACAGCAAATACGGTGGCAGTGGCTTCAAGGTTCACAAGAGTGTTGAAACTGAAGCGATCGAAAGCGAGTCGCTCCCACAATCTCTTGGATTGCGCATCCCACCTTTATCAACGGTGTTCTACAAGCTTGCTAAATAAGCGCCACTGAAAACATCAAGCCCGCTTTACAATGTAAATCGGGCTTTTTTTGACCAAACTTTAACCTCAGAAACTTGTTGTTCTTTGCAGAATACGGCAATCTTGCTCGCTTGCTTTTAAAGCGGAGAGTTGTCGGGATACTGAGAATGATCAAAAGGCTAAAGTCATTTCTAATTAAAGTCGTGTTGGTACTGTTGCTTGCCCCTATTGTTATGGTCGGGGCGGTAAAGTTTATCGATCCTCCAATTTGGGGCTGGAAACTCAGTCGCCTTGTCTCACCTCCAACAAACTATCCTGATCACAGTCAGCATGAATGGGTGCCTTTGTCGCAAATCTCCAAAAACATGCAGCTTGCTGTGATTGCAACAGAAGACCAAAAATTCCCGACGCATTATGGCGTCGATTTTGAGTCTCTGTTTAATGTGATAGCGAATGCGGACGAAAATGGCCCATCCCGCGGAGCAAGCACGATTACCCAACAAACCGCCAAGAATGTGTTTTTGTTTCCTGCCCATTCTTATGTACGTAAGGCCTATGAGCTTTACTTTGCACTGCTGATGGAAGCGATGTGGAGCAAAGAGCGCATTCTGGAAGTCTACCTGAATGTGGTTGAGTTTGGCCCGGGTATCTATGGTACAGAAGCGGCTGCTCAGAACTACTTTGGCGTAAGCTCAGATAGATTGTCGAAGTGGCAAGCGGCGCAATTAGCCGTGGTGTTGCCTAATCCTTATCGTATAAAAGTTTACCCACAAAGCGACTATACACAGCGCCGCACCAGATGGGCGATGAATCAAATGCGAAATCTAGGCAGCGTTCATTTGTAGAAATTTCAAACTACGCCCTGATAAAGCAAAAATGTGAGTTAATCCAAGCTTTAGGGCGTAGTCTATTAGAATGATGTGCTCAAATTTTCATCCATTTACTATTAGTGTGAATAAAACTAATAAATTTGCGTAGGTTACATACGCAATCAATGGATAGAACGATGAAACTGAATCTGATCACGACGACATTATTACTCGCCTCGGCAAGTGCTATTGCTGAACCCAATATCACCATATCTACCACAACGAACAGCCGCGATTTTCCACTCAGTGCCGAGCAACCTTTAGTCGTGCCGCTTACCAAAGACGGCTACACACTAAAAATAACCGGTATTGATGGAAGTTGTACCGCGCCCGACGGACAAAACGTAAAGTTCAATACACCCATTTCACTGAACTGTGGAGAGCCGACAGAACTTGCGCTGAAAATACGTTTTACCGGGGACTACTCGTTTGCCTATGATGAGCAGGCAAAAACGCTTCTGTTTAAGCGAGAACCAAAGAAAGCGGCGAAGACTGAGTTCAAACGCCCGATCCCAAAAGTCCAGTGTGAAGTTTATCAAGGTGGCGAAGTGTCCATTGCATTGGGGGATAGTTTCCCCGATGGAACCAAATTGCGGGATGCTTACTCAGGGCAGGTAGTCGAAGTGAAAAATCAACAAGTCTCTTTGGTGCCAGACCAAGCGTCAGGTGGAATCGTACTTCTTGAGCCGATGAAGAAAACCAAGCAAGCAATACCGTTTGACTACCGAAATGCCAATATCTACTTTGTGATGGTTGATAGATTCAACAACGCAGACAGCAGCAATGACGCTAGCTATGGGCGTAAAAAGGACGGGAAAGAAGAAATCGGTACCTTCCATGGTGGCGACCTCAAAGGAGTGATTGATAAGCTGGACTACATCAAAAGCTTGGGGACAGATGCCATTTGGTTATCGCCGATTGTTGAGCAGGTGCACGGTTTTGTTGGCGGTGGCGACAGTGGCTCGTTCCCATTTTATGCTTATCACGGTTACTGGACGCGTGACTTTACTAAGATCGACGAAAACTTCGGCAGTGAAGCTGACTTAAAGACGCTGGTGGAAGAAGCGCACAAACGCGGGCTAAAAGTGCTGATGGATGCCGTCATCAACCACACCGGTTACTCCACACTTGCCGATTTACAGTTTGATGGTATCGAAGTGCTCAAACCGGGCGCTGATTTGCCAGAAAAATGGGCGAACTGGCAACCAAAGAGTGGTGAAAATTGGCACAGCTACCACCATTATATTGATTACCAAAGTCCGAACTGGGCTAACTGGTGGGGTGGTGATTGGGTAAGAGCAGGTTTACCGGGCTATCCTGAGCCGGGCAGCAGCGATATCACTATGTCGCTCGCTGGGTTGCCGGACTTTGTCACCGAATCTGATAAAGCGGTAACACCACCTAAGTGGCTGCTAGACAATCCGGGTACGCGTGTTAAGGCGCGAGACAATTTCACCGTGTCGGATTATTTAATTGAATGGCAAACGGATTGGGTGAAGCGCTTTGGCATTGATGGATATCGCGTCGACACCGTAAAACACGTCGAAGGTGACGTGTGGAAACGTTTGAAGCAAGAAGCCTCTCAAAGCTTAGAGCAGTGGCGTAAAGAAAACGGTAAATCCGGTCAACCGTTTTGGATGATGGGCGAAGTCTGGGGACATACGGCGTATCGCAGCCCTTACTTTGACGATGGTTTCGATGCGCTGATCAACTTTGATATGCAGAAGAAACTTGATAAAGGCGCAGCCTGTTTTAGCCAAATGGCTGAAACCTACCAAAGCTATGCCGATACCATCGCCAACGAGAAAGACTTTAACCCGGTCAGCTATATGTCCTCTCACGACACCGAGCTATTCTTCTCACGCTTTAAAGACTACGCCATGCAGCGTAACGCAGCGAATGCGCTGTTGTTAAGCCCTGGCGCTGTACAGGTCTATTATGGCGATGAAGTGGGGCGTAACATTGGCCCATATGCAGACGACTTCCACCAAGGCACTCGCTCTGACATGGTATGGGAGCTGACTGACGATAAACAATCGTTGTTGAAACACTGGCAGACACTAGGGCAGTTCCGAAAAGCACACCCTGCGATTGGAGCAGGTAAGCATCACGTAATCGCTCAGGAAGGAGCGTACGTCTTCTCTCGTACTCTTGCGGGTGACAAGGTAGTGGTTGCTTTTGTCGGCCGAGAGAAACCGTAAGTCACTAGTTCAAAAAGCTCATTCTGGGTTTTAATCCAGATTTCAAAAGTCATAGCCCTCAGACTTAGGTTTGGGGGCTTTGTTTTTATTCATCGTATTTTTAAGTTCAGCAAAGAAGCACCCATTAATGTTACGTTCAGATTTGATCATTACTATTATTGCAATCGTCACAACTACCGGAGGCAACGATGACTACAGCCATGTCTTTAAAGTCGGCGCCTAATGACGCCGTTGAAGAAACACTAAAAGCGCCAGATGAGAAAACGTTTTGGCGAAAGATGAAAAACTCGGTGAGAAAAGCGGGTGAAGAACTTGCTGTGATGGGGATTAAATCCTGGCTCGCGATGACAGACGCCAATACCTCCGTGCGCCATAAAGCGATTCTTGGTGGGGCATTAGCGTATTTCGTTCTCCCAACGGATATGGTGCCTGATGTGCTGGCTGGCGTTGGATTCACTGATGATATGGCAGCGCTTACATTGGCTGCGAACACGGTGGGCAACGCTATTACGCCAGAGCATGAAGAACAAGCCAGAGCGAAACTGAATTCAATGGCTAATGACTAAAAGCCTTTAAGATTTCTTAATCAATCTTTCTCAATAAACAAAGCCCCGATGTTTCCATCGGGGCTTTGTTTTAGACAGGATAACCGTAAAACGGTTTAAGCGTCGGCGCGTTTGAGATGCACTTCTTCTTCGGCTGCGCCGGCCATTGGATCGTTGAAGCGAGCTTCATCCAATGCACCTTCTGATTTAGCAACAATAACCGTTACTGCGCTATCACCAGTAATGTTTACTGCGGTACGAATCATATCCAGTAGACGGTCAACACCCATAATCAGAGCAATACCTTCCAGAGGCAAGCCTACTTGGTTTAGTACCATCGCTAGCATGACAAGGCCAACACCAGGAACACCAGCAGTACCGATAGATGCCAGAGTCGCCGTCATGATAACCATCAGGTAGTCACCCATGGTTAAATCAATGTTGAATGCCTGTGCGATAAACGCGGTAGCGACACCTTGCATGATCGCCGTTCCGTCCATGTTCACGGTTGCACCAAGTGGTACAGTGAACGAAGACACACGGTTTTCTACGCCCATACGGTGTTTTGCTGTTTCCATAGTAACCGGAAT
The DNA here is from genome assembly GCF_003443775.1 of Vibrio sp. dhg. Classification (NCBI taxonomy): domain Bacteria; kingdom Pseudomonadati; phylum Pseudomonadota; class Gammaproteobacteria; order Vibrionales; family Vibrionaceae; genus Vibrio; species Vibrio sp. dhg. Next base: position 1,375,241 of record NZ_CP028944.1, read on the forward strand.
GGTTGCGTTTGATGATGCAGTAGAGAACGCAAACATCACAGCATCTTCCATTTTACGCAGGAAGGTAATTGGGCTAAGCCCAGTAAACCCTTTCAACATTAGGCTGTACGTTACCAGACCGTGTAGCAGCAGTGTGCCAGCTAGAACGATAAAGTACTCGGCAAGGTTTAGGATTGCACCCAAGCCCAAACCAGTAAACAGCTTCGCCATCAGGAAGAACACACCAAATGGTGCCAGGTTCATCAAAATAGCAACCAGCTTCATGATCACTTCATTCAAGTCTGAGAAGAATGCAGCGATACGCTCGCCTGGTTTACCAGCAGCACTGATCGCGATACCAAATAAAACGGCAAACACGATAACTTGAAGTGTTTTACCTTCAGCCATTGCACTGATTGGGTTAGTCGGGAACATATCAATGATCACCTGACCCAAAGACGGTGCTTCTGCTGACTTGAATGAGCTTACCGCAGTAAGATCAGCGCCTGCGCCTGGCTGGAACACGGTGCCCATAGTCAGAGCAAGTGTGATAGCGACAGCCGTTGTTGCAATGTATAAAGCTAGGGTTTTACCACCCATGCGACCTAAAGTAGATAGGTCTTTAAGAGAGCTAGTACCACAAACGAGTGATACAAATACCAAAGGTACTACTAGCATCTTCAAGCTGGCGACAAAGATCTGTCCACCAACTTCAAATAGTCCATTAACAATGTATGCGTCGACAAATCCGTTGTCAGCAAAAAGTGTGCGAATTGCAAATCCTGTCAAGATACCCGCCACCATACCGAAAATAACACGGCTGGTAAGCGACATCGGTTTCTTGGTATTCATGAGAACACTCCTTATAGTTATGCACTCTGAGTTCACTTCAAAGTGGCGTGCAGGTTAGCAGCGGAGTGAAAAAACACGAAAGAAAAAACCTAATCTTGGTCGGTAGATGTGACCACGGTCACCATAAAAAATATTATTTTAACAGTTATTTAACTTTAAGGCTGGTTGTAATGGCTGTTTTTTAACACTTTTATCGAGTATAAAACTAATGTTCACCTATTGTTACACTTTGGTGTTCTATGTTTTGGTTGCATATTGAACTCGTGATTATTCACCCCTGATTAATGTGGGACTAAATATGCAACTGAAACTTGTTTATATAATGCGCATTAGTAGTCGATAATTAGAGCAATACATTTATCTCACTATTCGCATCGCTCTGTTATCTTTAGCTACTAAGTTGGTAAATTCAGCGCCATATCAACATTGTACATGGGACAGGCTAGATAGCTGTAGATGATCCCACTCCCAACGGCTTTTGTTGTTGTTTGGAATTCCACCAACCCAATATTGTTGCTCAAATTTAACATTACTGTTTAAGCACTGTATTCCATGCTCGGTTATAAACACTTGTTGCTCCCACCAGTTTTTTTCTAACGAGTCTACTGTTATCAGTGGTTTCTCATTGGTCGCTAAAGGAAGGACCAGTGCGTAGAACATCACATCACCCAGATAGGGCAAGGGTTCGCTCTGCTGATAAAGCTGAAACCACTTACTCACTGAAATCTCGTTGCTTTGTTCCTTTAGTGCATCGAGTGCGAGACGCTGAGTGAAGCTCAACCCTGATATTGAATGGGGGAGCTCGCGCAAATGCCGCATAAGAACCGCACTCATATTTGGCAAGCAATCCAACTCATGTTGATCTAATAGAGAGACAATAGAATCTGGCGTTTCTTCTGTGAGAGCTTGCCAACACCGACTGGCCTGGCTCATTAATCTTGCGTTTATCGGCTTGCGATCATGCCAGCATGAACGAATCGCCTCTGCGGGTAGTTGTCCAAAACCGATAAAACGTTCTGTACCGGGGAATTGGTTCAATTCAATGATCTCAATGACTTTAGCTTTTACGTTCTCAAGATAAGTCAGGCAACGGATCAACATGAGTTGATCATAGCTATCATGCTCCACCCAAAATACGATGCGCTCAAACTTATCGTCTAGCAGAGTCTTTACGTTACGCTGCTCTTGCTGAGCGATGTTTTGAACAGATTCTTTATGCCCCATAACGGGCAGCAGCGTATCAACAACGAACTGAGCGCGTATGGCTAAAAATGATTGCTCAGCTTTAGGAATAGGGCCCATGCATAGTGGATCAATCATTGGGAGAAACTGGCCTTCAAAGCCGCTCTCTTTAAGTTTTTCCTGAATATCATGTCCACAACGAACATGGAGCGTACTCAGGCCACTGTCTAACGCTTTTTCTCGTTTAGCGATAGCGTTCTTATGCGATTCTAAACGTTCCACGTGAGCTTTTAGTTTGTTCCAACTCGGTAAGCCGAGCTCTCTTGCTAAAGCATGTTGAACATCAGCAAGCTGAATAGACTCGAAAGATAGAGTGTCGGGTTGGGAGTGAAACTGTTTAACGAGACCCAGCGTATTGAAGTCACGTTGACGAATTGCCTTTAAACGCTTTTTAGCAATGATTTTTTGCTGATTGAGATTAATTGAGAAGCTGTTGTGAGGTTGCATTTTTCACCTTTCTTATTCTCTTCCACACTCGCCTGAACAGAAGCTTTAAGAAGGTAAAAACAGAGTGTACCTGCTGGAAATGCAGGGAAGCCAAATTGCCGTGAACCGAGTTCTTTCCGCGAGTGTTGGGTGCTTTAGGCGTGAGCTCGTTTATCATAGGCGACGGCTGAATGACTGGCAACCGAAAATCAGGGTTCAGAGAAGGAATAGTTAATAAAAACAAAGCCCCACCTCGATTGGCAGGGCTATCCAAGGCAATCGTTCAATACAATCTAGCGCTTTGCTAATCCTTTGCCATGTAAATAAGGCAGAATATGCGGACGAGACTCTCCGGCTAATTTTGTTGTCACTTCCTCAGACCAGGTGCTTTGCTTTTGATTACTTGAACGAGTGGCGTAGTAATCGTGCATGGTTTGGTCGTAAGCTTTTATGTCTTCAATATTTAAAGCTTGGTACTGATTTTCGTGTACGATCACTTTTGCTGGTAAGCGAGGTTTAACTTCTGGGTCTTGCTCTGGATGGCCAAGACACATACCAAACAAAATGGCGGTATTGGCAGGTAAGCCGAGCAACTCATCAACACCTTGGGCATTATTTCTCAAGCCACCAATGTATACGCCACCCAATCCCATCGATTCTGCTGCCAACAGACAGTTTTGCGCCATGATGCCAGAATCAACGGCACCAATCAGTGTTAACTCGGTGAAGTCTGCTTGTACTTGAGGGTTAATAGCCGAGTGACGCTGATAATCAATGCAAAACACTAAAAACTCCGCCGCACTCGCAACGTAAGCTTGGTTACCTGCGTATTGCGCCAGTTGTGCGCGTTTTTCTGGATCCGTGACTCGGATGATGGAAACGACTTGCAGCATACTGGAAGAAGATGCGGCTAGGCCAGCTTGAATAATCGTGTCCAGTTGAGCTTTATCTATTGGTTGCGGGCTGAATTTTCTTATCGAGCGGTGGCTCATTATAGTTTCAATCGTACTGTTCATGATGATTTAACATCCTTTGTTATTGTTTTCATATTTCGTGGAACTCACCTTATCGGCATTTGATGGCTGGGTAAACTTTCTCCAAAGAAAAAAGCTCAAAAGAAAAGCTCAAACGAAAAAAGTGAGCCTTAAACCATAAGTTTTACTAGAGAAAGCCAGTTATCAGGCAGGCTTTAAGATATGGGTATATACTGTCTTAAAATCAATGAATTACATGCGGTAAAAAGATGAAAGAACTGATCGTTCACACAGTAACGGTATTTATGGGTTTCTTCGCCATCATGAACCCTATCGCGAATATTCCCATATTCTTGAGCTTAACTGCGGATGAAGATAAAGAGACGGTTCGCTCCATAGCACTGCGTTCGGTGTTTATTGCTTTTATCATCGTTGCGGTGTTTTCAATTGCGGGAAAACTGATTTTCGATTTATTTGGGATTACGCTTTATGCGCTGCGTATTACTGGCGGAATTCTGGTCTTTTTGATTGGTTACAACATGCTACAAGGTGATACTACCCATCAAAAAACCAAGGAAAAGGCTTACTCACCTGCCCAGCAACAAGCGGCGTTAAGTATCGCGGTTTCCCCTCTCGCGATGCCAATATTGGCTGGTCCTGGCACTATCGCAACGGCGATGAACTTTGCGACCGCTGGTGGGTTTGATCAAACAATCATTACCATCGTTTCTTTTGCTGTGCTCTGTATTATCACGTACATCTTGTTTTTATTTGGCGATAGATTAGTGAAAGCCGTTGGTCCTAGTGCGCTCAATGTTGTGACCAAAATGATGGGGCTGATATTGGCGGTCATCGGCACTCAAATGCTCATTGATGGTGCTGCTGAAGCGTATAAGAACGTTTTCTCTTAATCCTACTAGGATTATGTAAGGTGTAGGCATGGTTACAGGTTGTACTTTGTAGCGAAATCTGACTTGAGTATAGGAATCACCTATCTAAATAATAAGAATAACCAATTGTTTCTATTGCCTTACTTTCAATACTATTTTTAAACACAGTATTGGGGAGGAAATATGGTAAAAAAAGCAATTGTGGTTGAAGGTGGTGCGATGCGAGGCGTCTTCGCTAGTGGCGTGCTAGATGCATTCATGGAGCAAAATTACAAGCCGTTTGATTTTGCAATTGGTGTGTCAGCAGGTGCATCGAATTTGATTGGTTACTTAACTGATTACCCACATCGCAGCATTAATATCATCACCAAGCTTGCAACCTGTAAACGTTTCTTCGATCCAACCCGCTTTATAAAGGGCGGTGACCTTATTGACGTTAAATGGTTATTTGAAGAATCTAACCGCTTATATCCAGTCGATGAAAAGAAGTTGTTTGATGGTATTCCATTTTTTGCGACCACAACTAATGTGGATACAGGTAAGGCAGACTATTATCGAGTCAATCGCGATAACTTCCATCACGCGCTAGAAGCGACGACTGCTTTGCCTATCGCATACAAACATACTCCTTGCTTTTCTGGTGGCTGTTACACCGACGGAGGCGTGGCGGATTCAATTCCGGTTCGCGAAGCTTACCGAAGAGGCGCGAGAGACATTACTGTGGTGTTATCCCACCCGCTGAATTACTCGAAGAAGCCAGCCAAAACAACCTGGCTCACTAAGAAGCTGTTTGCCGAGCATCCTAAAATGGTCGAAGCAATGTTGCACCGAACAGAGAACTATAACGAATCGTTGGCGTTTATTCGTAACCCGCCGGAAGACGCGCGTATCCGCGTTATTGCTCCGCCTGATAATTTTCATGTACAGCGTTTATCAATGCGTCAGTCTGTGTTGCTTGAAGGTTATGAGATGGGGCTTGCAGAGGGCAGAGCGCACCTGAAAAATCTTGCTGGTGCTCATGACTTAGATCGAGAGAATTGTCACTTCTGTATTTAGCGCAGCGACGCTTAACCTTTCGTCACTCGTAAATATGTAAATCGGCGAACCATGGTATATGGTTCGCCAATAAGCGTTAGGCTTGTTTACGCTGTGCTTCTTTTTGAGCAATCTTAGCCGCACGTCGCTCTTCACGTTGCTTCGCGCTTTCACCGCCAACGTGCTGTTCACCACGTTGATCCGCTAAAGAAATCTGCTTTTCACGTTCGCGGAATCGAGCAATCTGCTCTTCTGAATGCGTACCGTGACATTTAGGGCAGCTTACGCCTTGCTCGTAAAGGTCTGATTGTTTGTCTTCTTCTGTGATTGGCAGACGACAAGCGTTACATAAGTCGTAGTCCGCTTTCTCTAGCTGGTGGTTTACAGCAACACGACCATCGAATACGTAGCAATCACCTTCCCACATGCTCTCTTCTTGTGGCACTTCTTCCAGATATTTTAGGATGCCGCCTTCAAGGTGATAAACTTCGTCAAAGCCTTGCTCTTTCATGTACGCTGTTGATTTCTCACAACGGATACCACCAGTACAGAACATTGCCACTTTCTTATGCTTGGCCGGATCCATATTTTCTTTCACGTAGTCTGGAAATTCACGGAAAGTTTCAGTATTTGGGTTTACCGCACCTTTAAAAGTACCGATTTCGATTTCGTAATCATTACGCGTATCAACAACAAACACATCTGGATCCGCAATAAGATCGTTCCAGTCTTTTGGTTTCACATAAGTGCCAACCACATGACGAGGATCGATACCTTCAACACCTAAAGTTACGATCTCTTTCTTGAGTTTTACTTTAGTGCGGTTAAAAGGCTGTGTTTCAGCAAGCGACTCTTTATAAACAGTGCCCGCAAGACGTGGCTCTGCATTTAGCCATTCAAGCAGGGTATCAATACCCGCGCGGTCCGCAGCAACGGTACCGTTGATACCTTCACTTGCCAGCAGAAGGGTGCCACGAATCTGGTTCTTTTCCATCAGTGCAAGCAATGGTTCGCGTAGCTCTTGATAGTTACCTAGTTCCACAAACTTGTACAGCGCACAGACAACATACTGACTCATGAGATTTCCTTTAAAAAAACAGGCTTTAATAAAACAAGTGGTCGACGACCATTAAATTATAACGGCCCGGAGTATACCTGACTAAAACGGTCAGGTATACAGGTAAACCCGTCGGACAGGAAACATGCATGTTGATTGGTTAGTGACAAAATGAGGATGCAGAATGGATAGCTGCTTCCCCGCAAACCTTGTAGGTCTTCAAATTATCAACAAAAATCTAAGTTAATTGACGAGGTTAACCTCGACAGGTTTGTGTGAAATTTGTACGTTTAATTGGTGAGCCCTCGTTACTCGTAAATGCACTCAGCTCAGTACAGCAAGATAAAAAACAAAAATCAATTCAACGGAATGGTTAGTAAGACATGCAGCAGTTTCATATCAGGCGACTCAGAGAAGAGGATATACCGCTTCTCAAACTTCTTTTAGTTGAGCTCGATACTTCTCACTATCAAGCTGAGCCCGACTTTTATCGCTCACCACAAGAAATGGCTGAGATTAGGGATAGCCGTAATATCTTTGAAAAATACTTCGATGGCAGTATCACTGCATTTGTAGCTTGTTCAAATCGAAACATTGTGGGGTTTATTTCGGGAACCACGCGTGAAGTTAACTCCATCATTTCACCCGAGAAATACGTTGGCTTTATCAATGAACTTGTTGTTGCGGAAAGCCATCGAAACTTGGGAATAGGCTTGTCGTTGATGGATAGAATTGAAAGTGCGCTTTGCAGCTTGGGCGTAGAGGAAATCGGATTGTCCGTTGGTTCTTTTAACCACGAAGGCGAAGATTTTTATCACAAGATGGGCTATCGAGTGATCACTAAGTCCATGATAAAAAGGATCAAAGATTAATCGACTGGCGTGATACTCGGTATTGGATAGCAAAACGCCTTTTCATGGTGAAAAGGCGTCGGTATGCAGAACGGGTGTCTTATTAAACCAAAGTTGCCGCAGTCTGGTTACCCATCGCAATTAAGGTATCCAGAATGCGTTCGCCGTCAGCACGCAGACCATTGTGTTCATATTCGTTGGTGATCCACGCTTTTGAGTTCGGCATAGAAGCTAATGTTTCTCGGCTGATGTCCATTTCCACAAACATATCGTCGGCGTAAACCGCACAGCTCACCGGAACTTTGTTCAACGCCAGTTGGTTTTGGTCATAAAGGGGTGACCAGTCCTCTTTGCTTGCCAGCATTTCAGCAGCTTCTTTCAGTGGCTTTAGGTTGGTGTATTGGTCAAACATCCATGGGAAAACCATTTCCCCGGTAAAGTAGAAAGGTTGGCCTTTTTCATAGTTAAACGCCGGGTTTGACTGACGTACTCGGTGTGCACTCCAATTTGAAGCAAAGCCCTGGCAGTATATAGACTCGTGCAAAATGGCGTAAATAGGGTTGGTTTGGAAGTTTTGCTGAGCCAGCATGTCACTTAAAAACTCGTAACGAAGCTGCGTTTTTCCGTTTACTTCTATGAGTGCGCTTTCCAGCCAGTAATACGTTGGCAAGAAGGTATCGCTGACCCCAAAATTAATCCCAATCTGTTGGAATTGCTCAACGGTAAAGCGTTGCCCGTTTGGCAGAAACTCTTCATTTTCTAACAGGTGATCGGCAATGGTTTGGCAAAGTTGCTGCGCTTTAGGAAATTGCTGGAAGAACGCCTGATTCTTATCCATTGTACGTTTAAACGTTGCTTTATACACATCGTCGGGATGACGTGAAACAGACGGCACGCCACCAGTAATGTAGCTTCGGGTCAGGCTTTCAGGGAACAACGACAAATACGTCAGAGAGCAAAAACCACCGAAGCTTTGACCTAGTATCGCCCACTTTTCTACACCAAATTGTTGACGTATAAATTCAGCATCGCGAACAATATTGTCTGCTCGGAAATGGCTCAGGTATTCTGCCTGCTGGAGTGGCGTCAGGTGCGCCAGCGTTTGGTGGTTGATCACCGAACTGTTTCCGGTGCCTCGCTGGTCGAGCAGTAATACTCGGTACTCTTGAAGTGCTCGTTTTATCCAGCCGTTATGGCCATTTTGACGTGGAGAAGGGAAGCCAGGACCACCTTGAAAGTACACAAGCCATGGTTTGGTTGAGTCTTCGTCTCCCACTAAACATACCGAACGGGCGAATACTTCAATAGTGCCTTTGCTCTCTTCCTGGTAATTCAAAGGGACATTAAATGTGTGGGGAGTGTAGTGCAATCCTGCGTCGATAAATGATAGAGCATTCATTGTTTTATTTATATCCTTGTTGGGTTCAGCATCTAGTAGACCTTACGCTCGCTACTTTACTTCGAAATCAGGGTTTAACCAAGAATCCGAAGTAGAGCAAGTCACATCTAAGGCGTTTAATCTCTTTTGTAAAATCAACGTAAGTTCAAGAAAATGAAACGATTAGCGACTGGTGCAACTGGTTGAATGAGCTATGCTCATTAGAGCGACGACAAAGTGAGTGTGAATTGTGGAGGATGTTGAATGAAAGTGTCACTGGCTCAATGGATTATCGTGACTTGTTTAGTTAGCGTGCCCGCATTTGCGGTGGTCACGCCAAGCCCACCTGAGTTACAGGCGAAAGGGTACGTGTTAATGGACTTTCAGTCGGGAGCCATTATCGCAGAACAGAACGGGAGAGCCGGATTAGCCCCTGCCAGTTTAACCAAACTCATGACGGCATATGTCGTGGGTCAGGAAATCAAAGCAGGTCGATTAAATTGGGATGATTTAGTGACTGTCAGCGAAAATGCGTGGTCAGAAAAATTCCCTGGTTCCTCCAAAATGTTCATCAAACCGAAAGATGAAATCAGCGTTGCGAACTTGATGCGCGGTGTCATTATCCAATCGGGAAATGACGCATGTGTCGCTCTGGCGGAACATGTGGCAGGCAGTGAACATGGATTTGTGGCTTTGATGAATGGCTGGGCCGAAAAGCTCGGGCTTCAAGACACTTACTTTGTGAACTCTCATGGGCTGGATAGCGAAGGCATCCAAACTTCTCCTTTGGATATGGCGACGTTGATGAAATCGATCATCAATGACGTACCTGATGTTTATGCGCTCTACAACGAAAAGGTGTTTAAGTGGAACGATATTACCCAATACAACCGTAATAAGTTGTTGTGGGATAAGTCTATTAAAGTGGATGGTGGCAAAACAGGTTACACCAGCAATGCGGGATATAGTCTCGTCAGTTCAGCGACTGAAGGTAAAATGCGTTTGATATCTGTCGTGATGGGAACGCCTAGCGCGCAAGCACGCATCAGTCAGTCTAAAAACTTGCTCAGCTATGGTTTCCGTTTTTATGACACTAAGAAGGTGGCTACACAGGGACAGGTGGAATCAAAGGTTAAGGTCTGGAAAGGCAAGGTGAGTGAAATAGAAGCGAGCTTCCCGCAAGATGCCTATTTGACCCTACCTCGCAGTATGACAGCTGGCTTAGATAAGAGTGTCGAAATGAAAGAACCTTTAATGGCACCGATTGAGCAAGGGGAAGTGGTTGGTAAAGTCGTGTGGAAAAATAACGATGAAACCGTCGCCAGCTATCCACTGGTCAGCAACCAAGCGGTTGAACCTGCCTCGTGGATTGGTCAAATCTGGGACAGCATTGTTTTATGGGTGAAATCGTTTTTTTAATTAACCCCACTTGAGATTAATTCATTAAGCAATGAATCAACTAACAGCCCGCTTTCCGTCGGGCTGTTTTTATTCTGATGTAAATAACAGTTGGGAATCAGGTTTGTTTCAGTTAGATTAGCCCGCCAAATCGCCCTATAAATTGTTGGATTGAAATCATGAGCAACGAACAACCGAATAACCCTCTGCACGGGTTGAGTTTAGAAAAAATCGTCACCCGTTTGGTTGAGCACTTTGGGTGGAATGGTATGTATGAACGTGTTCGTGTTAACTGTTTTAAAAAAGACCCGTCTATTAAGTCGTCGTTAAAGTTTCTTCGTAAGACGCAATGGGCACGAGATAAAGTTGAAGCGCTGTACATCGAAACTTTCTGTTAAGCTGCCGAAAAAGCAATTATTCCCGAAAGCACGATTGTGTGCCGCCGGGAATTTAAACTCGACAATTATTCTAGGTGGTGAGTGCTGCCCACAGTCGCTTCCAGTTCCAGAATCGACTTGCGGACGCTGTCTGGAATCTCAGTCTTAGTGTTATTTTTAAAATCAAACATCACACCCGTTGCCGTCGCGACGGTGACCACTTTTCCCCACTTTTTGCTAAATACCTGATATTCCATTGTCATGCGATCGCCTTGCATGCCGATCACTCGAGCGCCAATCAGAAGCGTGTCCGGGTAAGTCACCGGCAATTTATAACGACACTGAGTCTCACTCAGAACAGGGCTAATTTGCGAGGTTTGCAGGTCGACGAGCAAATTAATCGCTTCAAAATAGTCCAGACGTGCGGTTTCGAAGTAACGAAAGTAGACGACGTTGTTGACGTGTTGCAAGGCATCCATTTCTCCCCAAGCTACTCTGATCTCAGTCACGACGGGGAAGTCTTTTAGTAGTGTGTCCATTTTCTTTGTTCCTTTTTCATCAACGTTGCCACAAATTGTGAAGCCACTTATTAATCTGAGTATTTATTCTAGATGTAATTATTTAGAATGTAATAAAATTGTTCCTGAAGTGTGAAATAAACTGGTTGTTTATGTAAAGTTTAATCTTTACATAGTAACGTTGTAAGCGTAAGTTTATTTGAGAGTGGCTAAAAGGGAGATGTCTCATGGCAGAACTGAAAAATTTCAATCTCGCCAGAGTTGAGAAGCGAATAGACTGGACAGGCGAGCTGTTCAGCTTAAGAGTATCTGGCGCTCCACTTTCCTTTAAAGCTGGTCAATTTACCAAACTCGCGTTGTTAGACGAGAATGGCAACCCAATCAGCCGTGCCTATTCCGTGGTGAATGCTCCGAGCGAACAGTTTGACTGGCTGGAGTTTTTGATTGTTGCGGACCCTCAGGGACAATTGTCGCCAAAACTGCAAAAGTTAAAGACTGGTGACAGTATCTATGTTGGTGAAACGGCACACGGAGATTTGATCCATGATTCGATTCCCAAACAAGCACATGACCTTTGGTTGCTTTCAACTGGTACGGGTATCGGGCCATTTTTGTCATTGTTAGATGACATTAATCTGCTTCCTCATAACGAAAAGATTGTTTTGGTTCATGGTGTTCGCTATGAGAAAGACCTGGTGTATAAGTACTTAATTGAGCACTTAGAGCAGCGCTATGAAGGCCGATTAAAGTACGTGCCTATTGTTAGCCGAGAAGCAGTGGAAGGTAAGTTACAAGGCCGCATTCCCGACTTTATTGCCTCAGGAGAGCTGTCTAATCGAGCGGATGTGCAGTTCTCACCTTGCAGTAGCTTTGTGATGTTGTGTGGCAATCCAGCAATGATTAAAGACACGTTGCCAGTATTGCAAGAACGCGGTTTAGAGAAGTTTCGAGTCAATACTGGTGGTAACATCATTTACGAGCGTTACTGGTAAATCGGAAATATTATAGCTCAGCAGTTGTTGAGGTTATTATAGTACGAAAAAAGCCACATTAGATGTGGCTATATAAACTCAGAAAGACCCAACTTATTGTTGGTTGATGTACGCTTTAAAGCGAGCTTTGGTTTCAGCATCCGCTTTTTGGTACCAGAAGTGCAGCATTTCTTCTGCGGTTGAATCTGCTTTTACTGCCCCACGTGCTTGCTTCATATCTTCAGGGATTTCAGCGGGTAACGTCATTGGCTGAACCATCGCTCCTGCAACAGCAATTGCTGCCACGCCACCAGTTCGATTGTAATCTTCTACTTCGCGAACATAGTCACGGCCAATCTGCATACCTTCTTTGATAAGCTTGTCTTGCTTAACGGCAATCGCGTTGCCAGATGCATCTACCAGTTTCCAGTCTAAGTCTTTGATATTGTCTTCTGCATCGTTCAAGTTACGGTATTCTGGAAGTTGAAGTGCCAGTTTAGAATCTGAAGACGTAAAGCTGGTGACAATCACGTCGCTTTCAACACTGACACGGTCATTGCCTTTGTTGAAAAACGGAGTAAATCGGAATACGACCTGGTTAACGCCATCAGGTAACGTTAGTGTTCTTTCTGAGGCAAAGAAGCCGCCATCCAGCTTCACTTTTTCACCGTTTGCTGCGAGTACCGAAACGTCGTCAGGAACACTAACCGTTACGTCAGCGAATGCCATGCTACTCATTGCCAGAGCGAGCGTGCAAGTTAAAGGCTTGATCAATTTCATTGTTTTTATCCTAAGCACTATTTATTAGTGAGCATCGAGAGTGCATCGTTATGCGTTTGATTGCAACAATCAAGTGTCATTAGTTTGAAAATTTAACATTAGTTTCATTTTTCATCGTTATTGAGATGAAAATGTGACACCAATAAAAACAAACCGCTGCAATGCAACGGTTTGAAAGATTGTGAGTATCGGATTAAGGCTTGGTGAGCTTAAATACCTGCACCGTTGCCAGATTCACTTTGGTCTTTTGCTTCCTCCAGCAAGTCGCCCAATTCCTCTTGCTGCTGGGCTTTCTCAATGCTTAGCCACCAAACGAATAGCTCATACCAAATTGAAAGAATAACCGCGCCAAGGAAGAGGCCTACGATACCGTAGACAAGCATACCGCCGATAGCACCAATCAGAATAATTGGCATCGGAGTGTCCACGCCTCGACCCATCAGCATTGGCTTGAGCAAGTTTTCAGAAAGAGCACCAACGACCGCCCATACGGTAAACAAGGTTGCAGTCGTGCTGTCTTGAGTCATGTACATGTAGCCAATCACAGGTAGCACTGCAAGAAGAGCCGGTAACTGAGCGATACACAAAATCATCAGTATTAGAGTAAGCAAGCCAGCGGCAGGCACGCCAAATACGAAGAAACCCGCACCAATCAGCAACGCTTGAATCGCAGCGACACCGACAACGCCAAGTAAAACGCTTTTAATGGTTGCTGCAATGAGCGTCGCCCAGCTTTTTGCATTGTCACCTGCGGTACGAATGGCAATGGTGGTTAGGCCAGATGCCAATGATTCTGAGTAAGTCATAAAACCAGCGGCAATCGCCAAAGACAGAATAGAAAGCAATACACTACCCAGAGCGCCACCCATCATGCCAAGCAGGGAAGTCAATGCTGACTTAATCTGAGGCATAAAGGTTTGAATTGCTTGTTCTAAATTCGTCGAGAAAAGTGTCCAGGTGTCGTAGAGCTTACCACCGACAAGTGGCCAGTCTGCAACCGATGGCTTCGGCCCAGGTATTTTGACATCACCGCTCTGGAGTACTTGCAGTGCGTGGGTTGCACCGTCGTAAATGGAACCAGAAACCATCACAAGCGGTGTCACTAACAGCGCGATACCAAGCAAAGCGATGGTGGTTGCTGCCAAACCACGCCTGCCACCATAGGCTCGCTGAAGCCTTTTAGTGACGGGTAAAAGTGCCACTGCAATGATCGCCCCCCAAATAACGGGAAGGATGAAAGGCCTGATGATGTCGTAAGTAAACATAAACAATACGAAGATCAAGCCAATTCGTATTGACGATTCCACCATATTACTGATGAAAATCTTACTTTCATTTCTTTCCGATGATTTATCCATTTTTATTTACCTGATGATCAATGTTGGAACTGACGAGGCTAGAAACCACAATAGCCATATAAAACACACCTGTAATGGCCTCTAAATAAACGATGACTTGAGCCAACGGAGTCAGAGGACTGATATCGCCATAACCAAGAGTGGTCAGGGTGACGAAACTGAAATATGCCGCATTGGAGAAGTTTTGCCCCCAGGATATCGCCTCCATACCGGTGAAAGCCTGTGGTGAAAACTCCAGTAAAATGAGGTAGGCGATGGCCCACATCAAACCCAGCAACAGGAATAACGCAACAGACCCAATGACTTTGTTACTGTTGACGTGACCAGTAAACAGGATTTGTCTTGCAATAGATTTAAAGGTGCCAAAGAAAAACGCAAAGGTTAACGCGAGCATCACGACGTTCATTTCTTTGATATGAAAAATCGTTTTTATCACGATGACCAACACCCAGACTGCGAAAAGGGTGTAAAGGAATCGAGACCAGGTTTTATCGAATCGTAGACTAGCAAAACACACGATGAACGTGATTATCGTAAACGCCTGTAAAATATGCTCGATTGCCCCTTCATCCACCACCTGAGCAGATGCTCCGCCAATCAACAAAACGATGAGTGACAGTGTGAGATAGAAGAAGTTATTTTCTTCATTAATGTTTTTGAGTTTTTTTCCAATGACCATAGTTGTTCTCTCACTTAGTAACTATTCATTGTTTTCTGATGAGTCTTTCATCACCATGATGGAAGCGGAAAGGCCAAATCGAAGCTCGATATCTTCTGGCAGTTCTTTAATGGCAATACGCACAGGAATGCGCTGTGCCAGACGAATCCACTGGAAGACAGGGTTAACATTTGGCAGCAGGTTATAACCGACGGTACCGTCCCGTGGCGCGATACCCCAGCCGATAGAATCGACGGTTGCGTCAATAGGTGTTTCTGGATGAGACATCAGCGTCACTTGTGCTTTGCTGCCAGGCTCGATTTGCTGTAACTGGTTCTCACGGAAGAAACCAAATACCCAAAAGCTGTGTTTGTCGATAAGCGCAAGCAGAGGCTGGTTGGCAACCGCTTGAGTACCGTTGCGGATATCCAGATTAGAAACAAAACCGTCGACGGTCGCATAAACCTTGGTATAGCTAAGATTCAATTTCGCAGACTTTAACTGCTCTTCTGCCGCCTTGATTTGTAGTAGAGATTCTTCATAGGCAATCTCACGGCGAATAAGATCTTTGTGGGATACTGCGCCGCGATCTTTCGCTCGGATATCCGTTAAACGGTCGTACTCGATTTTCTTACCGCGAGAGCTGACGATGGATTTTTCCAGTCCCACTTCTGCTTGCGATAATGCAACCTCGTAGGTGGTTGGGTCGATCTCAAACAATAAATCGCCAGTTTTGACTTCTTGGTTGTCTTGTATCGCAACGTTCACAATCGGACCGGATACGCGAGGCGCAACTTTGATGACATTGGCACGTACCTGACCATCTCGCGTCCAGGGATTATTGAAATACTCTTCATACTTTTGATAGCCGAGCCAAGCTGCGCCACCAAGAATGACAAGATTGAGTGCAATTACGAATAGTTTTTTCATCTTGTTTGGCACCTAAAATTGAATATAAAAGCTGTCTATCGCCACCACATAACAGACCATGATGGCGATGAAAGTCAGCGACGGAAAAGCGATAAAACGAGATAAGCGAGTCTTGTTTAACAGGATGACGGTTATCCACGTTGCGGTGACCGCAAGAAACAGCACTAGCAGTAACGGGGAAAAGTACACATCACCCCAAGAGAGTTCATAAGGCATTATGGCTCCTCCCCTTTAGGCGGTTTGTCACCAGCCCGTTCAATAGGAAGTGGCGGTAGAACTCGGTTTTCTTGGTCTAAATACCCATCCCAGTCGGTGCGTTCGACCATCTGCTTCGCAATCTCGTCAGATAAGAACGGCTTACCGGTTTGTGCTTGCCAACCCCCACCAAGGGACTTGTAAAGAGCGACGACCTGGTTGGCAACATTGCCTTTGATAGAGGCGTAGTTATCTTCTGCTCGCGTCATTTTCTCTACTGAGTTCAGTAGACGCTCAAAGGAGATTTGGCCGTTTTCGTATTGCGTCATCGAAATGTTGAAGGCACGAATAGAAGAGTTTACCGACTGCAAACGTAGCGATTTTTGTTCTAAATACAGGTCGTAAGCTTCTAACGCGTTGGTGACTTCATTGACGGCCTGCAGTACTTTTTTGTTGTAGTTGGTTAAGGTTTCCTGAAAGCTGGCATCTTCGTAGCGAATGTTATTTTTCACACGGCCATATTGGAAAATGTTCCAACTAAACGCAGGGCCTGCGACCATCGTGAGTGAGTCACTGAAACTAAAGCTACTGCCATCTGGTACGGTACTGTCGATACCAATCGAACCAAACAGAGAAAAACTTGGATATAAGGCCGCTTCCGCGACACCAATTTGGGCGCTTTGCGCGCGAGCTTGCATCTCAGACACTTGCAAGTCTGGTCGGCGCATGACTAAGTTGGCGTCGATTTGTGTCTCTAAAAGTGGTGGACGCGGTACAATCGAGTTTTCGTCATTGCCAGATAACGCCGTTTTTCTGCCTGTTGATTTAAATTGTGCTTCGTATTCGGCGATACGCTCGGATAGACCATTTGATGCCAGAATGGTGTCGACTTCTTCTGGCAACACGCCTAACAGAAGCGCAATCGCGGAGCGTGACTGCTTCATCGCAATTTCAAGGCTGGGCTGGGCGGCTCTTG
This sequence comes from Vibrio sp. dhg, assembly GCF_003443775.1. Classification (NCBI taxonomy): domain Bacteria; kingdom Pseudomonadati; phylum Pseudomonadota; class Gammaproteobacteria; order Vibrionales; family Vibrionaceae; genus Vibrio; species Vibrio sp. dhg. Next base: position 1,392,086 of record NZ_CP028944.1, read on the forward strand.
TGGTGTACAACTGGTTTTGTGCTTGTTGAACGTCGAGCTCGGTCACGTTACCTGAGTCGAATTGGACTTGAGTAATATTGACCACGCGCTCTTGGATCTCGATGTTTCGTTTAGAGAGCAGAATACGTTCTTGGTAGGTTCGATAGTTGATGTAATTGCGCACCACTTCTGACGTGATGGTTACCATAATATCGTGGTAAGACGCGATCGTTGCATAGTAACCCGCTTCTACCGATTCAATCCCGCGAGCATATTTACCCCAAATATCCATCTCCCAAGCTGCATCAAATGATAGCGCAGCATTGTTGAACCCTTGATCGTTGACGTAAGCACGTGCCAAATTACCGGATACGGTTTGTACCTGTGGATACTGCAAGCCTGATGCAACGCCAACTAAGGCACGGGCTTGGACAATACGCAACCCAGCGGCTTCTAAATCAAGGTTTTGCTGGCTCGCCAACTCAACCAGTTGATTCAGTGTTGGGTCATTAAATTGTTGCCACCACTGCTGTACCTTTTGCTCAGATTGCTCGGTATCCTGTACTGCGTTTTGCAATGACCAATCACTTGGTAAAGCAGATTTCTGGGGATGGACATAGTCTGGCCCCACAGTTGTACACGCACTGAGCCCAATCAGAGTCATTATGGCGAGGCTTGGTTTCGTTAATTTTTGAAGCATCATACCCCTACCTTTAAAACCGCTTCTGTTGTAAGTTCACCCAATCGATATCCTCATAGGTTTGCTTGCAATGTTTAATTGCTTCGAACACGTTCCGTTTTAAATTCAGCAAGATATAAAAACCAGCTATCTCTGAATAAGCGTAGTCAGATAAATCCAATTCATTAAAAAAATCTTCCAGCTTATCTTCGAAGGATTGGTAATCCTGACTGTATTGATTAAATACGGAGTCGAGTTCTTCTGTTACCTGGTGGCTGGCTAATGCACCCGCCATCAAAGGAATGATGGAGTCACGATGTTGTTGACGGAGCTTGTTTATCAAAGGGTTAGACAACAATTTTTTCTCTGCAACCATGAGCACGTTTATGTGGCTGCATAGCACGTCACAAGCTTTGCTGAATGCACCGATCGCCTCTGGTGTCGTTTGGTCAAAATGTTTGTGATTGATTTTGGAACCCCACACTTTGAGTTTTTTCGCAGACACGTTCAATGTGACTATGTGCAAAGCACGCTTAAGTGGCGTGAAAAAGGATTCAGACTGTTTTTGATAGGTGACAAACAAAGCTCGTGTATGCCGGAAATAGCGTTCTTTTATGGTTAAGAATAGGTGCTCGGGTCTTGAACTGAACGGAAAGTAATGAGCAAAAATAATCATGAATACGACCAAGTAAAACAGTGTCATGATCGTCATTAAGATCCCGAAGTGGTAGAACATATTATTGTCCAGCCCAAGTACAAACAGGCCGACCATGTAGAAAATTGTTATCGGTCCGTTGAACAGGTAAAAACCAATAAATGTGTAGATAAAGATAAACAGGCCTAGCTCCAGACCGAGATCCAGTTGCGGCAAAATGAATAAATAAGATGGCACCGCAAACAGGAAACCAAAGGTGAATAACACCAATAGTAAAATTGGATGCACAGGAACAAAGGACAACAAAGACATGAACATGGTCGAGAAAATCACAAATGAGTAGCCACCCGGAGGGTTAAAATAGATCCAGATGAGCCCTGCAACCCAGTAGGTTACGAAGGTTTTGACTGCTGTTTTGAAGTTTTCTGCATCCCACCACAAGAACTTGCCTTTCGATTCTGGCAGTTCAATGTTGAACGAGACATTGTTCGTCACCGAGTCAATACAGCTAATGCTTTCAGCCATGCGCGAGAGGTTCTGATGCATGGATTCCAGCAGAAACCCTAAAGTGATTGCCGAGCCTTTAGTCAGGTGTGGTACCGAATCTAGCAATTCTTGATTGTATTCAACCTTAAATTCTTTAGTGCGGTAAACGTGTTCATTGTCTTCCCAAACCTGCTGACAGGTATGGAATAACTGTTCTATTTCCGCGATCGTTTCATCAAAGTTAGTGATGCACTGACGATCTTCTTCAAGGCTAAAATGGCTATGCACGGCAACCGATAATTGCTGAGTAATTTGTTTGCTCAGGTGAACCGCCAAGCGCCACTCTTTTAAATACGCGGAGACGTCACTGCACTCAACACTCACAGTTGCAAATCGTTGCTCCAGACTATTTTGCGCAGCAAACATTTCTTCGGTGAGCTTGTCGATATTGAGTTGTGATGCTCTGTGTTCTGATTCCTCTGGTGATTCTGAACCATCGACAGAGTCAGGGTGTGATTCATGACTTTGCTCAAAACTATGCACAATCGTGGCGAATAACGCTTGCTGAGTTTGATTCAACTGCTCAATAAGCTGACGCAGATTTTGTTCGGTTTTGACTGGAAATAGAAAAGTACCGACCAATGTATAGATCACCACGCCAAAAACAGTCATGTAGGCGCGATCAACACCGTAAAGAAAAGCGCCGTCCGCATCACCACCATTGGACATCATTAACGTCATCACCCCGGTAAGCATCAGCAGCGTAGGGTCTTTTTGGTAAGCGTTACGAAAATAAAAGATGAATGAAACGACGAGCGACACGCTCAGCATATACAGCAGGCGATCTTGTGCGAATAGTCCAACCAGCAACAAGCCGACAACTGCCCCGACTAGGGTACCGAGAACGCGCAATGTGCCTTTTGCGAGAGACTCTCGACGACTGCCTGTTGTGGCAATCAGCATCACCGTTGTCGCTGCGGTAGACGCCTGCGGCCACCCCATAGCAAAGGGGATCAGATAAGCCAGGGTGAGGCTAAGCGATACTTTTATAGCAAATTTAATTTTGTCGTTCATAGTCAAAGTTTGCTCAGGCTTATCGTTTCAAGTTGATGAATTTGTTAATAAAAAGTTGGTTTAGGGTTGCACTTCCAACTATATTTTGGTTGGCGGAATATAGCGAGCAAAAAGGAGCAGATTGTAAATCTTGTGTCAAAACTAAATGCATATAAAGCGATCAATTTACCTGTATCCCTTGTCATTACTAGGGGCATTGGGTAAATGCTCAAAACCACTACTTTTACGTGGTCTTATTTATGAAACAGATTTACTGGTTTTTCCTAGCCAAGATTTCTTTAAATCTATAAATCGCCTGATACTAAATAGGGGGCATTTGTTTGGTGTCATCTGTGCCACACCTTTAAAAAGCATAGATGATGAATGGGATTTTGAGAGGAAAAGTTTTATTTTTTATTAAGTTGTAGAGTTTTTACTATTCTTTATTTGCATTTTGGGAGCGAGATAAAAAAACCAGCGCGATGCCACCTAAAATGATTGTGCTAGTGAGGACGGAATGAATTGAAAGGGATTCACCAAGCAGAATAGACCCAAGTACTAGGGCAATTACGGGTACCGAAAGCTGGCTTACCGCAGCTTGCAGTAGAGTCAGTTGCTGGATTACGTGATACCACAGTAAATAACCAATCCCTGATGCAAGCACACCGGAGGTGATCGCGAGTGAGATGCCTTCAATGGTGAGATTGACCGAAGAGAGAAGAAAAGGGGAGACCAGTAAACTGATTACCGAGGCTGCAATAAAACCCCATGCGATTCCGCTACTTGGTGAAGGAGCATGCTTACCAAGTGCAGTAAAGAGCGCCCAGCAAACGCCAGATATCACGATAAGAAGTGTCGACCAAATATCAGGACGAGTCGCTGATGGAAGCATCAACCAAGCGAAACCCAGAATGGAGACGGCGATACCAATCACTTCTAAAGTTTTAAATCGTTCGCCTTGCCACCAATGTAAAGTCAGAAGCGTCAACTGTACTGCCCCAAATAAGAGTAGGGCGCCTGTTCCTGCATCCATATTCAAATACGCGTAAGAAATCAGTACCGCATAGCCAAACAATGTCACACCGGCGAGAACTTTAAAGCGACTTGTTGGTTTTTCAGAGTGCCAAGTTCCGGTGATAAGGAGAAAAAACACCAGCGTCGTCGCCCCGGAGATCAACCGGATTATCGTGAAGCTTCCCGCATCGCTCAGTCCATCTACCAACGCTGCACGACATAACAGTGAATTGGCGGCAAAGGCGAGCATCACAACAACGGTCAGCAAAAAAGTAAACATCTTCAATCCTTAAATTGGGTGCATAGAATGAGTGTAGCGGCAAAGTGATTTATTCAATTAGTTGATTAAGTGATTAGTTATACCGGTTGTCTTTTGCTGCCTGGGGAGCTAGCTGATGATCATTTGACTAATGATAAAATCATCACTAAATAATTTAATTTTACAAATTGTAGGGCTTTTGTTAAATATTTGAATAGAAAGGAATAGTCCGTAATTTCTTTCGCTCTGTTAGGATTTTTCCTACACCTATCTTGTGATACTTCTTGCTATCTTTTCCGAAGGCTGGAACACAATCAATATAAACATGTGTTCTTAACGTCAGGCTATAACGAAAAAGAAAGACTACAATGAATGAATTTGTTTTGCGATTGATGAAATGCGCGCGTGCTTATGAAAGCTTCATCGGTAATAAACTGCTGAGTAAACAAAGCATTAATACTGAAGAATTGAAAAATATACGAAAAGAAGCACTAATGCGATTCCCGGAGTTAAAAACGCAGCACCTCAACCAAGTCAAAGAAACGGTGGAGTTCGAGTTATTTAACAAAGTACTGCACAATACCATGTTAAAAGTGGGCTTTCGTATTCCTGAAGGCAAAGCCGCCGGTACAACCGCGATTTACATTCGTCGCTAGAAGAAAAACAGCCGTCCAATGACGTATTGCGTGTCTTGGAGGCTGTTTTCTTATCGTAAGACACAGCGGGTGAGACGCTATAGCCTGAGCTGTTTCTAACTCAACTCACATTTGTTGTTAGATTGGCGTCTGCGTATCCAACCCAGCCATCCCGCTATCATCAACAAGCCAGTCCCGACAGCGCCACCACTACCACCACTGTCACCACTGCCTCCATCATCACTGCTGTCTTCAAAGATCCGAGAGTCACCTTCACTATGGTAATCTTCCGTTGCGGCTAACTCAGCGTCATAACTGGTTTTTACGCCAGCACTGGTTTGCAGTTCAATCCAAGTGGTGTAGTTCAGAACTTCGGTAAACACACTCGGTATGGCGGCAGATTCACAAATGGATGAACCATAACTGACAATACCAATCTGTTGATACATGCCGTTGCTGTCTACGTAAGTGAGCGGGCCTCCGGAATCGCCACGGCATATACCCGTATAATCTCTGCCCTCAAAGCCATTTGCACATAAACTTTCTTCGGAGTTGAAGCCTGTCACTAACGCAGCACACTCTGTGTCAGTCAGTGGGTCGACTTCTGCCCAGCGCAAATAATTTGGCACTGAAGTGTCAGTGGTTGAGGTCTGCCCCAAGCCAAATATTTGATAAGCCGAGGCGTCACTGTAATCTCCGAAATCTTGTGGCAAAGTAATGGATTGCACGTTATCAGTGATTGGTCGGGCAAGTTCTAGCACTGCCAGATCATTAATCCATAAGTTGTAGGGCGCATAGCCTGGGTGAATCGTAATTCTACGAACATCTTTAAATTCGGAGGTATAAACGTCATCCATGGTCGGGTTTTTCACTAACACACGTAAATCGTCAGTGTTCCATCCGTTTGTGAATACCTCTGACTCCACACAGTGTGCGGCGGTTAAAATGTAGCGATCATTCACGATAGAACCACCGCAAAGGTTAGCGAATTCACTAGACCCAGTTTTGTGTAGTATCAAGCGAGCAAAAAATGGTAATTGATTCAAAGTGGTAGGCTCACCACCAATGATAGCAACAGATATATCTTGTGGTGATAGATTGGTATCTGTATCCGCTAAAGTCGTTATAGGCAAAATGAGGAAAGTCCCGAGCAAAGCATGATGTAACCTCATAACCTTATCCTTATTGTTAGATTTGTTATTACATTTACTTTAGTCAAGACTCCAACAAGTACAACATTGCTTCTTACCAGTCTCATTATTCATACTCGATGAAGGGGCTTAGTCAGGAAAAGAGGCATGCTGGCAAGTGTGGATAGGGGAAGTTGAGGTTTTATGTCCTGCATCCTGACAACGTTTGGGTATACAATAGCTGAAACCTGCAAACCAAAGAGAGTAAATGATGGAATTTAAGGTTGATACCCACACACATACGTATGCCAGCGGTCACGCTTACAGTACGTTGATTGAAAACGCTCAGTCGGCAAAAGAGAACGGGCTCGAAATGTTCTGCACCACCGATCACGCAGAGTCAATGCCGGGTGCACCTCATTATTGGTTTTTCTCCAACCAAAAGATTCTGCCTCGTTACCTCAACGGTGTTGCTATCATTCGTGGCGTTGAAGCCAACATTCTTAATATCGAGGGCGATATTGATATCCCTTTGAGCGTTGACCGGAACCTTGATTGGGTCATTGCCAGTTTTCATGAGCCAGTCTTTGTTCCATCCAATAAAGAAACCCATACCGAAGCACTACTTAATGTGATCCAAAGTGGTCGTGTTGATGCACTCGGGCATCTGGGTAACCCTAATTATGACTTTGATTTCGAGACGGTTTTAAAATGTGCGCAACAACATAACGTTGCCATTGAGATCAACAATACAACCCTGAAAGGCAATAGCCGAGTGGGTAGTGTTGAACGTTGTCATGACATCGCTCAAATAGGTAAAGAAGTGGGCGTTTTCTTTACCACTGGCAGTGATGCTCATTTTTGCCATGATGTCGGTAATCTCGATCTGGTGGGTGAACTGATGGACAGAGTCGGTATTAATAGTGAGAACGTCATTACTCACTCGGCTAAGCAGTTTTTGTCGTTTCTGGCGCTTCGTGGACGAGAGCCAATTGCAGAATATGACGAAATGCTTAACGCATAAACTTGATTACATTTTGGGAATGCACCCTAAGCGCGTTTCCTTTACACTGCGAAGCTCAACTATCCGAATTATCCTCAATGAAGGGTGATCGTGATAAACAAAGCCGACAAAGAATTCGGCACTAAAAATGGAGAAGTGAAGATGTTACGTCCTTTAGTTTTAGGGTGTGCGATTGCGTTGGGCTCAAGCTACGCAATGGCAGAAGCTGTCGATCTAAAACAGAACATGAAACAAATGAAGATGGATTTCAAACAAGCGGCCGAAGCGTCGGATGTTGAAACCATGAAAACGGCCATTGATAGCTTACAAGCTATCGTGGAGCAATCTAAGCGTGGTAACTACCCACCAGAAAAGTTTGATACGTTTCTTGAAGGCTTCAACAAGTTGTCAGTGACACTAGACAGCATCGAAGCGGACTTAGATGCGGGTAATCTTACCAAAGCGAAAGCGCAACTGCGCGAAATCGATAGTCTTCGTGAAGAATACCACGACAAACGTAACCCAAGCATCTGGAGCAAGCTGTTTGGCTGATTTGGGATGGATATGAACAATCCCCAACGATTTCAAGACCCGCAACTCTGCGGGTCTTTTGTTTCTGATGGAAAATAGAACTACGCCCGAAATCCTTTATTGAGCTTGTACTTAGAATTGGTTACGCTGTATGAAATTTGTTAAGTCACCGTTATGCGTAGATTAATTCCTTTTTATCGCTCCATGCTGTTTGTTAGTGCCCTGAGTTGGGCGCTGGTAACACTAATGCCTGTTATTAATGCTCATGGTAACAGCATGGGCGTGTGGGCAACGCTTTGTACGCTTAATGGCTTTGAACTGGTACAGGTTGAAGAGGGAGACAATGCGGTAACACATAAGGGGAAACCCTGCCCATTCAGTTACTTTTCACCCTTTCATCACGACTCACTTCCAACTACACCTTTACTTTTACGACTGAGCTCGGTTATTTCTGACAGCTACACTTTTTTGGCTCTAAGTGTGCGATTTGAAACACCAGTTCCAAGGGCGCCGCCAGCCATAGCCTAATCAAACACTTAACGTTTTCTGAACCCTTTTTTTTCAGCCGAGCACTTTAAATACCCCCACGTTTTCCATCTTCACGGTTTACTTTTGATATAACTCCAAAGGCAGCCGATCCGGATCCTGAAAGAAAGTGAACGCTTTACCAGTGAATTCATCAATTCGAATAGGCTCTACTGCGATGTTCTTCGATTCAAGGTAGGCTTTTACTTCCTCAATATCATCAACTTGAAACGCCAGGTGTCGTAAGCCCTGGGCTTCTTGGAAGCTTGGACGCTCAGGTACATCTGGAAAACTGAATAATTCAATCTGGCTACCATCAGGAAGCGCAAGGTCGAGCTTATAAGAGTCACGCGCTGCGCGGTAATTTTCTGCAATAACGGACAGGCCTAATATTTCCGTATAAAAATGCTTTGACGTTGGGTAATCACTACAAATGATGGCGACGTGATGAATCGCATTAAACATGATTAGGTTCCTTTGAGATCAAGTGTTCATTGACGAAATCGATAAACACACGCAAGCGCGCGGGCATGTACTTCGTTTGGGGATACTGCATGGCTATTGCACCATGGTAGTTGCTCTTGATCATCCAATCTGCAAGCACTTCAACGACTTCCCCTGTTTCTAGCGCTTCTTTGACGACAAAGTCGTGAAAGATTCCAATACCTAGCCCTGCTTTAACGCCATTTAAGCGCATTTGTGAGTGGTTTACCGCGTAGCGACCATTTACGGCAACAGAGTGAAAGGCTTCTTCTTTAAAAAATGACCAAATGTTGTCTTTATCGTTTTCTGCCAGATAAATACAGTCATGCTGTTCAAGCTGAGTTGGGTGGTCTGGCGTGCCCTGCTTAGCGAGGTAGTCCGGTGACGCACACAACACCAGGTTGGTTTTACTTATCTCTTTTAATACCAAATTCTCGTCGGGCTTGTCAGTCAATTTGAAAGCGACGTCGATGCCTTGACGAAACAAATCGATTTCTCCATCTGCAGCGCGCAGCTTTAACTGAATCTTTGGGTAGCGCTGTAAGAAGGGTAAAACAAAAGGCTGAAGTACCGAGTTTAAAAACGCCTCTGGTGCCGCAACGGTAAGTGCACCTTTTGGCTCAGTATGATCTTCTGCTGAGAGTTCGACAGCTTGCTGCGCAGCGTTAACCATCGCAATGCTTTGGTCATATACCTTTTGACCAGCTTGAGTGATGAGCAGCTTACGAGTGGTGCGTTCGAATAATTTCACCGAAAGCGCATGCTCCAATCTCGTGATCAGTTTGCTCAACGCTGAAGGTGTAACCCCGAGTTTTTTCGCTGCGGCAGTAAAACTCCCTTCATTTACTACCAAGATAAACGAGGCAAGATCAGGAAGGAGGGCGATAAGTTTAGTATTAACCATAGGTTTTGGTTCTGTAGCGCGTAATGACGGTATTCTCTGGCACGACATGGCTGAGTTCAAGTGTATCAGTCTCGCTTTCACGATATTTTCGTCAGAAAGCATGTATCGCTTGTTTTGTTCAGTAATCAGAGTGCGCTCAACCGATTAGAAAAGGGCCATTTCTACGTGTTATGAAGTGAACCAGAAGTTGTGAGAATTTTATGAGAATTTGATGAAGTTGCCGATAGATCTACTCGCCATGCTTAGAAGCAGAACGGAAGGCGTTCGATCGTAACTTTACCCAGGCAGCCGTAAGACGATGAGTTAACGGGCTTGGATACCACTCTCATTAAAGGATGGACTCACAATGAAAAAACGTACACAACTTAGTCTCGCTATAGCTTCTGTCGCTCTGACGTTTGGCGGAGCATCGGTGAGCGCAGCAGAATTAGAAATTACCGTAACCAACGCTACCAAAGGCATCTATTTTACTCCGCTCATTGTGGCCGCACATGGCGCTAATTTGCATATGTTCAGAGTGGGTGAAGCCGCGACGTCGGAGTTAGAAGCGATGGCTGAACAAGGCGACATTTCCGGTTTATCCAGCGTGATTGGTAACGCAGGAGGCACTGTATTAGAAAATCCGGCAGGCGGCTTCCTTAATCCGGGTACTGCAACCACGTTTACCTTCGACAGCGGCGATCATGGTTATCTTTCTCTCAGCGCAATGCTGTTGCCGACCAATGATGGATTTGTTGGTTTAGATAGCTGGGAAATTCCTACGGCAGCAGGTACTTATAAAGCAGCATTGAACAGCTACGACGCAGGCACCGAAGCCAATGACGAGTTAGTGGCAAGCATACCCAATCCGCCTTTTATTACTTTCGGAAGTGGCGGGACGGGTGTTGAAACTGTGGTCTCAAATGACAAAGTTCATGTACATCCGGGGAATTTGGGTGACAGTGATTCGCTCGGTGGTATGAGCGACCTAGACAGTAGCAGTCACCGTTGGTTAAACCCCGTAGCTACCATCACCATCGTAGTGAAGTAAGGGGGACGTATGAAATACAGAATCTTACTAGTGGCTGCGTCAGTCGCTCTACTCGCAGGTTGTAATAATGATGACAACGACGAGGTAACGTCATTCCGATATACGGTAAATGTGGTGAACCTAACTGCAAATCAGCCTATGTCTCCACTGGCGGTACTTACTCATAATAGTGACTTCCGCTTATTTGAAATTGGTCAAAGTGCTTCGGTCGCCTTAGAGCACTTAGCTGAAGGTGGCAGTAATGCCGAGTTGCTTGAGATGATGAACAGCGACAGCAATGTTTATCAGGGGGTATCGGGGAATGGATTGTTACTTCCGGGGGCTTCTGACGAAGTGACGATTACCCTTAACCCACATCGCTATGGTTTTTTGTCGTTGGCATCTATGTTGGTAAACACTAACGATGCCTTTGTTGGCGAGACCGGCTTGTCACTTAAATCGCTCGCGGTTGGTGACAGCTATGAAATGAACATGAACGTGTGGGATTCCGGAACCGAGCTCAATGATGAACTCGCTGCGACGATTCCAGGCCCAGCTGGTGGCGGAGAAGGTTTCAATGCAGAGCGCAATGACAACGCTGACATGGTCGCTTTCCATGCTGGCGTTATTAGCCACGATGATGGGCTGACGAATTCTACCCTGGCTGCGAATCACCGATTTCTAAACCCTGGCGCGAAGGTGACGATCACTCGAATCGAGTAAACAGAGCTTCCGGCGGCTAAGCTTAATTCTCTTTCTTTCTGCCGCCGGAGCCTTTTATTGAAAGAAAGCGTGCTTTGATCCGGTCATGTGCAGAATGAGATTATCTCAAGATTGGGAAAGTCATTCGCAGGGAAAGGATCATGGCGCAGCAATCTATTAACCCAGCAATCAATTTAGCAGCGAACATTTTGCTGATAGAAGACGATAATGATTTAGCCGAGCTGGTTCAAATGCACCTTAAGTTTCAAGGGCATCATGTCACGCGAGTCGTTAGCATCGAAAAGGGTAAAGCTGAGTATCAGCGACAGACTTTTGAACTGGTGATCCTCGACAGGGGGCTACCAGATGGTGATGGTTTAGAACTTTGCCATTACTTGCGTCAGCAACAAGATTGGACGCCAGTTCTGGTGCTGACTGCGAGAGACAGTGAAATGGACAAAGTCGATGGCTTAGAGGCAGATGTTGACGACTACATAACGAAACCCTTTAGTGTGCTGGAGTTTCAAGCGCGAGTGAGGAATGTATTACGCCGAGCAAACCAAACGACAGATAACAAGGCCAGAGAGACAGAGACCGAAGACGCTTTGAATTTTGGCGCGTTAAAGATTGTTCCGGCGTTGCATCAGGTTTCGCTCAACAATAAAGATGTTTCGCTGACGGCGATGGAATTCTCGTTGTTACAGTTTCTCGCGACTCGCCCCGGCAGGGTCTATAGCAAAGATGAACTGCTCGATCATGTTTGGAATACCAATCACGCCGGATATCATCACACGGTTTGTAGCACCATTAATCGCTTGCGCTCTAAGTTGATGCTCTCGGATTCTGAGCATCATTTTATCCAGACAGTTTGGGGTGTGGGTTACAAATTTCAGTCGCACCAATGAGCCAGTTAGGAGGCGAAAGGATGAGCTTCAAATCGCGTTTGGTCGTGTTTACCACGGTATGGTTTTGTTTGGCTGCCGCTGCCATTGCGCTGACTTATAACTGGCAGAAAGAGACCATCGAACTTCGCACTCAGCAGAGTTTACACAAAGAACTCGCCAGTCATATGCGCGATGATAATCCGTTGATGATAGGGACAGATTACAACCCAAAAGCGCTAAAATCGATCTTCCATATTTTAATGTTGATTGGGCCCGACTTCGAAATCTATTTTCTTGATAGTCAGGGGAATATCACCACACATGCCGCTCCGGATGGGACAAAGCTGTTGAAGTCGGTGGATCTTGCTCCGATCAAACAGTTTTTACGCGGTGATACTTTTCCGATTTTAGGCGACGATCCGCGAAATAGTGAGCAACATAAAGTGTTTTCCGTCGCAGCGATTGAAGAGCTTGGCTCAACGGTAGGTTATCTTTATGTTGTGATCGGCAGCTCACGTCACACAGCGATTGCTAACGCGCAAGTTGATACGCCTTACCTCGCACTCGCTGGGCTGGTGTTACTCTCCATATTAGGCTTCGCTTTCGGTGCCTATATGTTGGTGAAGCGCAGTCTTCTTAATCCTATCGAGCGAGTGACCGATCAATTGCAACAGCAGGCGGAACATGATTTTCGACTGCATCCAGAGTTTACTCGTCAGGTTCCAGAGTTAATACCCGTGGCTCATTCTTACCAATTGATGGCAAAGCACATCCAGCAGCAATTCTTACACCTTGAATATCAATCTTCTCAGCGTCGTCAAAGTCTTGTGCAATTAAGTCACGATTTAAAGACACCACTTTCAAGTGTATTGGGGTATTTAGAAACGTGGCGATTACAACATCCTGAATCGGACCCTCTTATTGATGTGGCTTTTCGAAATGGAGAAAAACTTTCCAGACAACTGCATGCATTACTCGAAGAGGCTAAAAAAGAAGCCACGCTACCGAGCTACGAATATCTTCCCGTAGATTTAGCTGAGTTGGTGACAGAGTGTGCTGAAACGATGCAAGGTCAATTTCAGAACAAGGAAGTGACGCTGAGTGTAGAGATGGAAGAGCAAATACAGACCATTGGAGATAAAGGACTGCTGGAAAGGATGCTGCTTAACTTGTTGGAAAACGCGTTACGCCATAGTCCGTCAGGGGCGACCGTCGTTTGTCGAATCAATCTCAGTGATGACAGAGCCAGTGCCCACTTTACGCTTTCCAACCACATTGCGTCAGAGTCTCACCAAGGTTCATTAGGTATCGGAACTAAAATTGTGCAGTCCATCTTAATGTTGCATCACAGTTACTTAGAAACTGCAATGACAGCGTCACGATTTACCCAACGATTCACACTTCCCGCGGTATGAGAGAAGTGTGAATGAGTCAAGGGTTTGAGTCGTTACTCAATCACTCCACAAACAATGCGGGCCCCACCACCACCGAGTTTCGCTGGTTGATCGGAATGGTTATCCCCACCTGCATGTATCATCAGGGCTCGGCCTTTCAAATCGGACAGCTTTAGGCGTGGTGCAACGACGGGTGAAACGGCATTCCCTTCCATATCCGCATACAAGGGAGGAAGGTCGCCAAGGTGGTTATCGTCTGTCCACGGATACCCATGTTTTCCGGTATTTTGTGGATCATAATGGCCGCCAGCTGCACCGCCTAAGACGGTTTTTCCGTCTTTTTCTGCACTTTCACAAGATGGGTTTACATGTACGTGAAAGCCATGCAGCCCTGCAGGGATACTGGTCAATTGAGGCGAAAATACAACGCCGTATTGACTTTCTGATAGCTCAACCGTACCAACGCTTTTGTTGGTATTGAGATCAGTCATGGTGATCGATTGAGCGATAGCGGCAGGTGCGATCATTCCAATCAATGTTACGGGTGCAGAAATCCGCAGTAATCCTTTTAACATGGTTTGCCCTTCCATATAACTATTCGGATGTTAGTAAGTTCAATGTGCGAGTGTCGGAAAGAGACACGCGTAGCGTCATGCTCTTCAAACAACTTTTGACGTGAACTGGGGAAAGTTCTAAAGCCAGAACCGTATATTCTGACCCTAATAAAACGTAGCACATCAGACATATTTGACATAAGAATCACCGTGATAAGCGGAGAGTCAACGGCAAACTTGTTCGAAACCATGAAGAAAAACAGATGTGTAGAACTAAAAGCGAATGAACGAATCGGTTTTACTCGAGCGAATAAATTAAATTTTCCCTACTAAATCTCTCTAATTTAACTACTATTTTAATATGAGTTTAGGTGAATATAAATGATAGTTTGGGTGTCTAATATGTCATCATTTTGTTAGAAAAATGGAATAAAGATCACTTAACAACGTTGAAAAAAATTCAAGTTTGGTTTGAATAAGTAATAATGTTTTAGTAACAAGTAGTTACGTGTATTTAATTAACAATAAGATGGCTAATTTCGACAAGGAATGAAAAAGATGAGCAACAAGGAATCTACTCAGACTGATCGCAGCCGCCGTAATTTTCTGAAAGGAGCAACGGGTGCCGTTGTTGCTGGTGTGAGTGCATCTGCCTTCTCAGGCCTTGCACAAGCAGGTGAGCAGAAAATTAACTGGGGCAGCCAAGGTCTAGGTAGTAAAAACGATAGACAATTTTGGCGTAAAGTTCAAAAGCAGTTTGTTCTAGACAAAAAAACGACGTACATGAACATTGGCACGACAGGTTCTATGCCTAAGCATGTACTGGAAAACTACGCAGACAATAACAAGCTAGTAGCAACATACCCATGGGATATGCAAGGCAAGTTTGGTTCTTGGCCACAAGTTACCAATATGGCCGCGGAAATTGCTGCGGGCTTTGGTGCAGATGCGGAAGAGATCATTCTTAGTCGTAACACCACTGATGGCTTATGTACAATCATCAACGGACTGGATTTCGAAGAGGGTGACGTTATCCTCACAACGCACCATGAACATGCAGCAGCTCTTTCGCCTCTTCACGTGGCAGCAGAGCGTTTTAAAGCTGAGGTGATTCAAATTCAACTTCCGGTGTTTACTGGTATTGAAGAGGTCTCTGAAGAAGCTTATGTCGACGTGTTCAGTAAGGCGATTGAAGATAATCTTAACGCTGGTAAGAATGTCCGACTGATCGTTTTCTCTCATATCACTTACAAAACCGGTACGGCACTTCCAGCCAAGGCGATTTGTAAACTTGCGAATGAGAACAGCATCCCTACGATGATCGACGGTGCTCACACCATTGGTATGTTAAATCTCGACTTCCATGACATAGACTGTGACTTTTATGCAGGTTCTGGTCATAAATGGCAGTGTGGTGCTGGCGCGACTGGTATTTTATACGTAAGGAAAGGTGATCGTTTAAGCGAGTACTGGGAGCGGGAACTTGAAAACCCGCTTTGGTTGATTAACTCATCACTTGCTCATACTGGTATGTCCCAACAGACTCAGTTTCAGTACATTGGTAACGATAACTTCCCAGCGAAACAAGCGTTAACTGACAGCTGTAAAATGTGGGATGAGATTGGCCGAGATCGAATTGAAGAGCGTGTCCTTGGCTTAGGTAGTCTGTGTAAAGAGTTGCTTGCTGAAGCTTTACCACAAGCAAAGATCTTCTCACCAAACGTAGAGGGTTTAACCAGTGGTATCACGACGTTTAACCCACTTGCAGATGAGACGGACGGTGAAGCTCTCACGTTGTTCCGGGATCGCTTGCGCGAGGAGTATGGCTATATCATCCGTACAACGGATTTCAAGTTGAATAAAGATGATTCATACAATACGTATGCGCTGCGTATCTCTACACACTTGTTCCATGATGAGCAAGATGTAGAAGGGTTAGTTCAAGCAATTACAGACTTGTACTACTCATTCTAAGATTGTTATTGATCACGTAAGCGTCCAGTTTTGGGCGCTTTGTGAAAAAGGTTAAGCACTATGTCAGTCAAGATACTTAAACGAACCATCGCCGCGATGGGGATAATAACGGCCACCGTTATGTCTTCTTCAGTTTGGTCAAGTGATCTCCAAGAGATCCGCGAGCGTGGAGTCCTGCGCCATATCGGTGTTCCTTATGCCAATTTTGTTTCTTATATCGAACAAGGTGAAATGGAAACACTCACCGGGTTTGATGTCGACATAGTGAGAGGATTTGCTCAGTCTTTGGGCGTGCGTTATGAATACGTGCCTGCTCAGTGGAGCAATATGATCGGCAAGCTCATTGGTCAACATGTTCATTACCAAGATAAACGAGCTGTGTTGGGTGAAACGACACCTATTGAAGGCGACTTGATTGCAAATGGTGTGACCATCCTCGACTGGAGAACTGAGGTTGTTGATTTTTCGAAGGACTACTTTCCTTCTGGTGTTTGGTTAGTATCCAGAACGGATTCGTCGCTGTCTCCAATTAAGCCAACTGGCTCCATTGATGAAGACATCGGCATAGTGAAAGATCTCATAGATGGTCGAGAGGTACTAGCCTTGGAACACTCATGTCTTGACCCCAATCTTTATGACTTGTATGACACTGGAGCAAAAGTGATTCTTCCTGATGGTCACCGCCTTCTCAACGAGATGGTGCCAGCAATTATGAAGAATGATGCGGAAAGCACTTTGTTAGATGTTGCAGATACTCTCATCGCGCTTGAAAAATGGCCTGGTGAAATAAAAGTGATCGGTCCAATATCAGAAAATCAAAAGATGGCGGTAGCATTCCGAAAAAATTCACCAGAATTACGCGAAGCCTTTGACCGTTATTTGGACGCGATTAAGCAAGATGGAACGTATGAAATGCTAGTGAAGAAATATTATCCATCGATCTACTACTTTTATAATGATTACTTCATAGAAGAAAGTAAGAAAAATTAATGAAAAAGGCTGTTAAAAAAATATCCAGCAGAAAAATAATAACAATAAGCGCAATATTAGTGTCGGTTTATTTGGCGATGCTTATTGTTGTTACAAGTCTTGGCCAAAATAAATTAAAAGAATCACAACATAGAGAGCTAGACTTAAAAGTAAAAAGTTATGCAAGTACACTTGATAACTTATTTACGATTGCAAGTGAAGACATTGAAAATTTATCCAGTGATAAGACCGTCCAAACATTTTTTGCCAATTTGGCGTCTGGTATGTCTATGGAGTATGGACTGGGTGCGAGCCTGATCAATCTGAAGCATCGTTTTGACAGTAAAATCGCCAGTAAAAAAATAAATAACAGCCATATTTATGACAAGTTAACGCTGGTGGGCGGTGATGGAACGATTATCATCTCTACAAATCCTGAGAAGTTACAGTCGGTTGATGTTCATAAACTGATGATAGATCATAATCATACAGAGGAAGTCTACGCGTCTGATGAGGGTGATGGCACACTCATTCAAGTGGTCAAAAAAGTACAGTTTTCAGGAAAACAAGTCGCTTTTATTGTTGCAGACATCAACACAAGTGTCGTGATTGAGCAATTAACCAATCAAGAGCACGAAGATAGCTATAGCCGAATGGTTCTCAATGTTAAAAACGTTGAGATGGTTGTTTGGGATTCAATAACAAAGAATTCTATAGATAATCAACACGAGAGTTCCGTAGAACCTAAAGAACTGACAAGTAAAATATATTTTGAAGTGCCAGTTGAACGCTATCACTTTAAATTGAGAGCCTGGTTTGAGCCTTTAAGTGAAAGTGATGTTCTTACCTCACGATTATTTATTATTGGCCTGAGTATTCTTGCTGTAATGATTGTTAGCGGTCTTTGTTACGCTTTCATCGCGAATAATAATAGAATTGAATTAAAAATAAAGCTTGAAGAAGAAAAAAAGCGTAAGGATATTCTTTCTAAACAAAACCAAAAGCTTACTAATGAAATAGAGCGTCGTATTGCTTCAGAAAAAGAGCTCGAATTCCAAGCGAAATATGACACCTTAACCAACTTGCCAAATCGTAGTTACGGTTCAGAGCGATTGGCGTTGGAATTGATCCGCGCTGCTCGTAGTGGCTCTAAAGTGTTGGTTATGTTTATCGATTTGGATCATTTTAAACAGATCAATGATTCCATGGGTCACTTTGTTGGTGATGAAATCCTTAAGCTTAGTGCGCAACGTTTACACGGTGTCGCGAGAAAAACCGACTTACTAGCCAGAATAGGCGGTGACGAATTTTTATTAGTGGTGCCTGACTTGCCTGATGGTGACACGGCCAAACGTGTCGCATCTAGTGTGCTTACTGCTTTTGATGCGCCGTTGATGTGGAACAACCATGAGTTTTTCCTCACCAGTAGTATTGGGATGTCAGTGTTCCCCGATGATGGTGACACTGCGGAGCAGTTATTGGCAAGTGCTGATATGGCAATGTATCGAGTCAAGCAAGATGGCCGAGATGCTTTCTGTTTTTATGACCAGAACATGAACCAGGATCTGCAACGCTATCTTGATTTGGAAAGCCGATTGCGTCACGCAATTTCTAATCAACTATTGGAATTGTATTACCAGCCTATTGTTGAGCTGAAAACAGGCGAGATTGTTGGTGCAGAAGCATTAATGCGCTGGAAAGATGAAAAATACGGATTTGTTAATCCTGAAGAGTTTATCTCCATCGCTGAGAAAAATGGATTGATTCACCAAGTGGGTGAGTTTGCCATCCAGCAAGCTTGTCTGCGAGCTGCGCAATGGCAATCAATTACGCCTTTATTTATGTCGGTCAACTTCTCTAGTGTTCAGTTCCGTTATTGTGAAAAATTACTTGATTTGATAACTCAAAACTTAAGTGAATCGGGGCTCCCAGCCGATAAGTTTGATGTCGAAGTGACGGAAAGTTTACTGTTCAACCATGATCAAGAGTTATTGGACATGCTGAACAACTTGCGTTCATTGGGAACCAAACTGACTATTGATGATTTTGGTACGGGCTATTCGGCACTGAGTTACTTGCAGAAATTCCCATTTGATCGTCTGAAAATCGATCGAGCTTTCATGCAAAACGTGTTTGAAAATGAGTCGGATCAAGAACTGGTCAATGTAATTATCGCGATGGCAAAAGCACTCAATCTCAAAATTGTTGCTGAAGGAATCGAAGAGCGCCGACATGTCGATTATCTCAACAACCTAAACTGTGAGTTTGGACAAGGTTTCTACTATAGCCGCCCAGTACCCGCAGAGGAGTTCGAAGCCTTACTAAAGCAACCAAGCTGGTTGTAAATCCTTTCAATACAATGTTATAGCTAAGCATTGATGATATTTGTGCCTCAAGTTCATCAATGCTTTTCCACCTCAAGGGATAATCCCTCTTCCTGCTTTGAATTACACTACAATTAATTGATAAGTGATCGCCGGTGACGCCCGTCACACAAAGGCTAAACCAAATTCAAAACGAGTGAAAACTCGCCAACGTAATCAAGAAGGAATTGCGAATGTCTTCTGCATTTTACCAACAGATTCAACAGCAAATTGAAGAAGTGAAGGCTGAAGGTCTTTACAAAGCAGAACGTATTATTACGTCTCAACAGCAAGCTGCTGTGAAAATCTCAACCGGTGAAGAAGTACTGAACTTCTGTGCAAATAACTACTTAGGCCTTGCTAACCACCCTGCACTGATTGAAGCAGGTAAAGTGGGTATGGATGAGCATGGTTTTGGTATGGCGTCAGTACGCTTCATTTGTGGTACTCAAGACATCCACAAAGAGCTAGAGCAGAAACTGTCCAAGTTCCTGGGTAAAGAAGACACGATTCTTTACACCTCTTGCTTTGACGCAAACGCAGGTCTGTTTGAAACCATTCTTGGTAAAGAAGATGCAATCATCTCTGACGCACTAAACCATGCGTCTATCATTGATGGTGTTCGCCTGTGTAAAGCAATGCGCTTCCGTTACTCAAACAACAACATGGAAGAGCTAGAGCAACAACTGATTGCGGCAAAAGAGGCGGGTGCTCGCCACATTCTTATCGTAACGGACGGTGTGTTCTCGATGGACGGCGTGGTTGCGAACCTTCCAGCTATCTGTGACCTGGCGGAAAAATACGGCGCATTGACCATGGTTGATGACTCTCACGCGGTTGGCTTTATGGGTAAAACCGGTGCAGGCACGCACGAGCACCACAACGTGGTTGACCGTATCGACATCATCACTGGTACGCTTGGTAAAGCAATGGGCGGCGCTTCAGGCGGCTATACATCAGGTAAAGCAGAAGTGATCGACTGGCTACGTCAGCGTTCTCGTCCGTACCTATTCTCAAACTCGGTTGCACCAGCAATCGTAAATGCCTCTATCCGAGTTCTAGACCTGCTAGAAGAAAGTGGCGACTTACGTGACCGCCTGTGGGAAAACGCAGCGCATTTCCGTGCACGTATGGAAGCGGCTGGCTTCACGATGGGTGGTGCTGATCACGCAATCATCCCAATCATGCTTGGTGACGCGAAAGTTGCGGCTGAGTTCGCTGAGCGTGCACTAGAAAAAGGCATCTACGTAATCGGCTTCTCATTCCCTGTTGTACCAAAAGGTCAGGCGCGTATCCGCACTCAAATGTCAGCGGCGCACTCTCGTGAGCAACTGGATCGTGCGATTGATGCGTTCATCCAGGTTGGTAAGGACATGGGCATTATTTAAGTTTCTGTATCGCTCGTGTTTCACGTGGGGTTATGACAAAGGCTTGCCCAAATCTCCCTTGGAGAAGGCTCATTGGGTTAAGCCTTTTCACCCACGCTGTTGAGTGATAATGAAAGTTATAGAGAATTTTTTGTTGCGCACTGAGCGGAGCAATATTTGGTGAATACTATGAAAATTAAAGCATTATCAAAGCTAAAGCCTGAAGAAGGCATCTGGATGACCGAGGTGGAAAAACCTGAGGTTGGCCATAACGACATTCTGATCAAAATTAAAAAAACGGCTATCTGTGGTACAGACGTACACATCTACAACTGGGATGAATGGTCACAAAAAACCATTCCAGTACCTATGGTTGTGGGCCACGAATACGTGGGTGAAGTTGTAGCGATTGGTCAGGAAGTTCGTGGCTTTGAAATTGGTGATCGCGTATCTGGCGAAGGTCACATTACTTGTGGTCACTGTCGTAACTGTCGTGGTGGTCGTACACACCTTTGTCGCAATACCATCGGTGTAGGTGTAAACCGTGAAGGTGCATTTGCAGAATATCTGGTTATCCCAGCGTTCAATGCATTTAAAATTCCAGATGAGATCTCTGATGATCTAGCATCGATCTTCGACCCGTTTGGTAACGCAGTACACACCGCACTCTCTTTCGACCTAGTTGGTGAAGATGTGCTGATCACGGGTGCTGGTCCAATCGGCATCATGGCAGCTGCAGTTGCAAAACACGTTGGTGCACGTCACGTAGTCATCACAGATGTCAACGAGTACCGTCTGGAGCTTGCTCGTAAGATGGGTGTCACTCGCGCAGTAAACGTAGCAGACGAGAAGCTAGAAGATGTAATGGCAGAATTGAACATGACAGAAGGCTTCGATGTTGGCCTTGAAATGTCTGGCAACCCTGCAGCGTTCAACTCAATGCTAACAACCATGAACCACGGTGGTCGTATTGCTCTGCTAGGTATTCCACCATCAGACATGGGTATCGACTGGAACCAAGTGATCTTCAAAGGCCTGGTTATCAAAGGTATCTACGGACGTGAGATGTTCGAAACTTGGTACAAGATGGCTTCACTGATCCAATCAGGTCTGGATCTGTCGCCAATCATCACGCACCACTACAAGATCGATGACTTCCAAGAAGGCTTCGACGTTATGCGTAGCGGTCAGTCTGGCAAAGTTATCCTTGATTGGGAATAACCATTCTAAGTAAGAAAAGCGCTCCGAAAGGGGCGTTTTTTGTTTTAGGGAACATGAATAACCAGTAAACGTCTGGAATTAATCCCCCAAAGTCCTAACTAAGTAGAATTTTGGCTAGCAGATCGAACGACAGGTTACCTCCAATGCTTTTCTTCTAGCTCTTTTTGAGCTTTGTCTAGCAAAGCCATTAGCCTGTCCGCATCTTTGTATTTCCCTGCGATGATGGCACTACGTAATTCGACCTGTAAAGCCTTTAATTTATCTAAGCCAGTTGGAGATTTAACAAGACGACGTAAACCTTCAGCTTGATCCATAGAACTGATGTTATTGTTCATTTAAGCTCCCATTTCGATGGAGAACTATATCTCTTTGAGTTTGATGAGAAAAAACTTCTGCTGAACAATTGATACACTCATATTTGAAGTATTTTTTCCGGAATACTTTTTCTATGAATGTCCGGTGTATTCGATTAAACACCGTACTCTTCTTACACGAAGGGCACATCCCATAGAGTTGCATATAAATTAGCCTACTGACGAACGGACAAAAAATTTATTCATACCTACCTGGGTATGAAACTTAGTTATATGCATGAGATTACTTCGAGTTTTTGTTTTTTGGTGTGATGTGTACCCCATAATTTAATGTTAAATAGATGGTTAGATAAAGTTGGCAGCGGTAGGTTGATGGTGGATTTCTGTTGGATTTTTACACAGGTTAGCCTAAATATTTTCTGCAATTTCTTGTCTATTGCCTATATTGAGCTAATGGTTACTTATAGTTTTATTTGTTTTTATTAATTGGCTTACTTTTAATTCAATATAAAACTTTAAAACAAAATGGCTCTTGTAATGGTGATAACAAGTAAGTCATCCATAGTTCACCAAAGATGAAGATTGAGAATATGAGTACAGGAATAGTTAAGTGGTTCAATGGAGATAAAGGATTTGGCTTTATTACACCAGATGATGGCAGTAAAGATTTATTCGTCCACCATTCGGAAATTAAAATGAGTGGTTATAAGTCGCTGGCGGATGGCCAGAAAGTAGAATATGAAGTAGGGCAAGGGCAAAAAGGTCCGTGTGCGACTAATGTTAAGCCTCTATAACTGAGTATTGAAAAGTAAGCAGGCTCATTAAGTGTCGCTATGAGTCTGCTTTTAGTGTTTTTTAAGCATAAGTCAGGTTAAAACCCTCGGCTTTTCCAGAACTGACCTTCGTCACGAGCAACAACGTTGAATGTTTTTTCAGCGATTGTTTTACCTTGCATGTCTAGCGTCATTCGCCATTCACCTAAGTTGCTTTCTAATCCGTTAATCGGACACAGTAGCTGAATGGTATCGCCAAGATAGAAGTGCCAATCATTACTTCGTACATACACTTCTCCATCAAAAGGCGCGAGTACTTTACCCTTTTTATTGATAATGCCCGGATGATGGATGCAAAACTGTAAAAGTTGTCCTTTCGCTTTCTTAATATTGACGGTAAAGCCAAATTCAACCCCTTCATCGGCAGTAACCGTTTGGGTGAACGCTTTAATTTGAGGCAACTCTTTGGCTTTTGCATCCCAGTGGGAATAAATACCGTAGGATGTCATTTCTATAACTGGAGTACGTTTTGCCACTCATTGGTTCTCGCTCATGAATAATGCCGCGATTCTACCAAATACCTGCAGGGCTTCAAGCAAGGCCCTGTATCCTTGAATAACAGACCAATGTGGTGAGGTTGTGTCTGAATTACTCGACGTCATTTTACGCCTGATGTGATGGATGCGAAGACATCGATGCCTGGCTTTTTGTGACTTTCTGTGAAACAGAAGCTGGTGGGAGAACTATCAATTACATAACAAGAGGTCTTGCTCCCAAAGTTTATTTGCAATCATAGTTTTCGGACTATTCCAACAGGATCTTCTGAGATTAGTATAGCGAGGTTAAAAATACTTAGCTTGATGGAATAAGGTAAAACTATGAATAAGTCACTTACAGCGCTAGGTTTATCTCTAGCATTAGTTGGTACAGCGCATGCTGCAAATTGGGGATATGAGGGTAACCATGGCCCGGAGCATTGGGGGGAATTTGCTTCTGAATGTGCTCAGGGTAAAAACCAGAGCCCAATTGATATTCAGTCTACGGTTCAGGCGGAATTGGCCAAGCTGGAATTAGATTACAATGGTAAAGCTATTTCACTGACAAACAATGGCCATACGCTACAAACGAGTTTAGAAGGGGACAACAACCTGCTTGTTGACGGTAAGTCATTTAACCTCAAGCAATTCCACTTCCATACGCCATCAGAAAACCATGTAGACGGTAAATCCTATCCGTTAGAGGCGCATTATGTTCACGCAGATGAGCAAGGTAATCTTGCGGTAGTCGCGGTATTCTTCGAAGAAGGTGAAGCAAACCCTGCGTTGACTAAGCTATTAGATAAAGTCCCAGCAAAAGACAGTAACGTGACGATCAGTGCGCCATTTGATGCCAGTGCTCTGATCCCGAGCGAGAAGGATTACTATCGATTTAATGGCTCTTTGACCACGCCTCCATGCTCGGAAGGGGTGCGTTGGCTAGTGCTTAAAGATCCTCAGACGATTTCAGCAGAACAAATCGCGACATTTGAACAAGCCATGGGTGAAAATAATCGTCCAGTACAGCCATTGAATGCGCGCCTGATTTTAACCAAGCAATAACGGCTGCTAAACCATAATGAAAAAGCCCACTCAATTGAGTGGGCTTTGCGTTATTTAATGTTAAAAGCCGTTTTCGTCTTGTTCTGTCTGATTGGCCATTTGAATCGGATCCAGCTTAAGCGTTTGAGTTGGGAAGGCAATGTCTGCGTTGTGCTCTTTAATGATAGTGATCACTTGCAGTAAGACATCCTGCTTTACCTCATGGTAGCGCACCCAGTTGACCGTCTTTGTGAAGGTATAGATAAAGAAGTTCAACGATGATGGCCCGAAAGAATCGAAGTTCACGATGAGCGTTTGACGAGCGTCGATGTCTTTGTGAGCCTTCAGCATTTCCTTGATTGCATTGATGAGCTCCGGCACTTTTTCTGCGTCGTCATAGCGAAGGCCAATTTTTTCATAAATGCGTCGGTTGAGCATTCGTGACGGGTTTTCTACCACAATGCTGCTAAAAACCGAGTTGGGAACGTAAAGCGGGCGTTTATCAAACGTGCGAATAATCGTCATGCGCCACCCGATGCGTTCAACTGTGCCTTCGATCTCTCTGTCGGGAGAGCGAACCCAGTCGCCAACTTTGAAGGGACGGTCGAAATAGATCATCAAACCACCAAAGAAGTTAGACAACAAATCTTTCGCGGCTAAACCCACAATCAAACCACCCACACCACCAAAGGTGAGCAGACCTGACAGAGAAAGGCCAAACGCCTGCATGATAGTCAGAACGCCCAATGTGGCGAAGAACAAGCGAGCCACTTTCGCGATAGCCTGCACCGTCGTTTCGTCTCGTTTTTGGTGTTCGAGTACGTATTCTTCTACATTGGTGATTAGCCGCATCAAGGTCCAGACCAAGATGCTGATGATCAAAATGAGCTTGAGTGTGCTCAGCCAATCTATCTTATCGTTTAGCTCGCTTTCTAAAATAATGCCGAGTGATACGGTGGCGGGCCAACACCAGATGAGTGTACTCACCGGCGCTTTGAGAGCCTCAAGCAACATGTCATCCCAATGGAATGGTGTTTTCTCTACCAGGATTGCTAAACGTGAGCGAATTAATCGCCAAGCGATCCATGCAATAAAACTGGCGAGAGTGATAAATAGAACACTGCTGCTCCATTCTTCACTGTGTGTGAGAACATAGTTTTGAAGATCGATAAACCACTGTGACATAAGTAACTTTATTTCGAATGAGTCTTGGTGAGAAAGGTAGCAGATATTAAACGCTCACCCCAGAAATTTAACAAATATTGTATAGCACCGGCGTTATTGTCAGTAGAGTAAGTAACATTACCTTACAGGGCTTGAACGTTTAATTATAAGTTCTTTGACTTATCGCTAACATTAAGCGGTGGCAAGTGTGAGAGGGTATTGCCACTTAAAATTAGCGGAGGCAGATATGGAATTTAAAGAGCAGGATAGAATTGCGCTCTATAACACTTGGATGTCACAAAAGGCCAAAATGCACATCACTCAAATGGATATGGCGAAGCGCCTCGGTGTGAGCTTACATGAGTTTTCTGGCCTATTACGTGGTAGTTCACCCCTGACATTGGGTTTTGTAAAACAGCTATGCGAGCAGCTACATGTGCGCCCTAGTCAAGTGATTCCGACTCTAAATGAGCGAGAAATGTCTGCTATAGGTTCTGTACAACTGCAAAGCCGAGTAACGGTGGATGGCGATATTAGTAACGTATTTATCGAAGGCAACCAGGTGGTGATCGAATACGTGCATCAAGTGAGCTAGTTTTCGTAGCCCGGTCTCAATCACTATTTGAACGACGACTACGCTCTCCAGCCCTTAGCTAATTAGCTATAAAAAACGAGCCTTTGATGGCTCGTTTTTTATTGATGTATCGGATTAGCTCGGGATTTTCACTAATGAGTCTTGTGAAAGGTCGGCAATCGTTTTAGCACCGGTTAACGTCATCGCTACACGCATTTCTTTGTCGTAAAGGTCAAGCAGGTTCTCTACACCAGTACTACCTTGTGCAGCCAGTGCGTAGACAAAAGAACGACCCAGAAGCGTACAGTCCGCGCCAAGAGCAAGCATGCGAACCACATCCAATCCAGTACGAATGCCAGAGTCAGCAAAAATCTTCAGGTCACCTTTAACCGCGTCTGCGATGCTTGGTAGAGCTTTAGCGGTAGAAAGCACACCGTCCAGCTGACGACCACCGTGGTTAGATACGACGATACCATCGGCACCAAAGCGTACCGCGTCTTTTGCGTCTTCTTCATCCAGAATGCCTTTGATTACCATTGGGCCATCCCAAAAGTCACGAATCCACTCTAGATCTTTCCAAGAAATTGAAGGGTCAAAGTTTGCGCCTAGCCAACCAATGTAATCTTCTAACTTCGTTGGTTCACCACGGTAAGTGGAAATGTTACCCAGATCGTGAGGTTTACCCAGCATGCCTACATCCAGTGCCCAGCTCGGGTGACGCATCGCCTGAAATACGCGGCGCATTGCAGCATTAGGACCACTCATACCTGAGTGCATGTCGCGGTAGCGTGCGCCAGGTACTGGCATATCAACGGTAAACACAAGCGTTGTCACGCCAGCCGCTTTTGCGCGCTCGAGAACGTTTTTCATAAAGCCGCGATCTTTTAGCACGTATAGCTGGAACCACATTGGGCGTTCAATCGCTGGTGCGACTTCTTCAATCGGACAAACGGAAACTGTAGACATTGTGAAAGGAATGCCTTTTTTCTCTGCTGCTTTTGCTGCCTGCACTTCGCCACGGCGTGCGTACATGCCCGTCAAACCAACAGGAGCAAGTGCGATAGGCATGGCGAGTTTCTCACCAAAGATCTCGGTTTCCAGGCTTAAATCAGCCATATCACGTAGGACGCGTTGACGAAGAGCGACATCACCTAAATCGTCAGTATTGCGCTTCAGAGTACGTTCATCGTAAGAGCCGCCATCAATATAGTGGAATAAAAATGGAGGTAGCTTGGCTTTAGCGGCTGCGCGGTAATCGGTAGAAGCAGATATAATCATAATTGTGTCCTAGCGTTTATTCTAAGCAAAGTTGTGGAGCGTTGTTTCTCATCGCTACGGAGTAGCTGACGACATCAGAATACGGGTTAACAAAGAAGTACAACTATCAGATAGAGTAATTCTAGTAACCAATTTACATAATTGATTGAACAATCAGTCCAATTATTCAATCAGTTATATAAAGTGATTGAAGGTGACACAGCTACCGGGGGAGATTTGCAGGTCAAATAACCTATGCAGGTAGTGTTGCTAATAGCTGTGTCAAAATCGTGCAGGGCGTTGACACCCTGCGCTTTTATTTACTTCATCAAGGCATCTGTCATGTTGAATCCGTATATCAGTACCAAGCCGATAATGCCCGTCATAACAAGGTAGTAGAACGTTGGGATAACGGTTTTACGCAGCGTTGCACCTTCACGTCCCAGCAGACCTACTGTTGCTGATGCTGCTACTACGTTGTGAATCGCAATCATGTTACCCGCTGCTGCACCTACCGCTTGAAGTGAAACGACAATCACACTTGAGATAGACAGCGTTTGAGCGACTTCAAACTGGAATTGGCTGAACATCATGTTCGATACTGTATTCGAACCCGCGATGAACGCGCCTAGTGCACCAACCGTTGCACTCAATGCCGGGAATGCAGAGCCTACAAGGTCTGAGGCAAAGTTCGCGGTTGTTACTGGCATACTCGCAAGGTCTGCACCATTAACACCTGAGTTAATGAAGATACGTACCATTGGAATGGTGAATACCAGTACGAAGCCAGCACCAATCAGTGTTTTGCTTGATTCGCCGAATGCTTCACGAAGTGGTTTCGCGCTGCCGCTTTGCAGTAGTGCCGCAAGTAGCGCAACAAACACCAGGATGCCACCAGGCAGGTATAGCGGTTGGATTGCTGCACTTACGCCCGCTTCTCCAAGAATATTGCTGAAAGACAAGCTGATGCTTTGCAGGAAGCTCTTGAACTCAGCGCTTACACGGCTAGCAACAAGGATCACAGCCAACAATACGTAAGGAACCCAAGCCATTACCAGGCTCATTGGCTTACCAGATTTCTCTTGAATGTTGATTTTCAGAGAACCTAACCACTCGGCTGGCCATTTATCTTCGCTTTCAAAGTCCCATTTAGTTTTTGGTACTAGGAAGCCTTTCTTCGCTGCGGTCACCACAATTGCTAGACCAACAAGGCCACCAATCAGAGATGGGAACTCAGCACCCAGGAATACGCCAGTTAATGCATAAGGAACCGTAAATGCGATACCAGCAAACAGCGCGAATGGCAGGATATCGAGACCTTCTGTCCAGCTTCTGTTTTTACCGAAGAATCGTGTTAACATCACAGCCATTAACACTGGAATCATAGTACCAACAACCGCGTGGATAACCGCTACGTGAGCAGTAATGTCCTGAAGGTATGCTTCCCATGAAGAACCTTGTGTTACCAATGTCTCGGTAATGTTATGTGAATCCAGTCCTTTATTGACACCGACAATGATCGGCGTGCCTACAGCACCAAATGACACAGGTGTAGACTGAATCATCATACCCATAAGCACAGCTGCCATTGCTGGGAAGCCAATCGCAACGAGTAGCGGCGCAGCAATCGCAGCAGGCGTACCGAAACCAGATGCCCCTTCGATGAACGAGCCAAAACACCATGCAATGATGATAGTTTGAACACGACGGTCGGCAGAGATATCGGTAAAGCCGTTACGGATAGTTGTGATCGCTCCGGTGTGTTTTAAAGTGTTGAGCAAGAAGATGGCGCCAAACACAATCCAGAGAACAGATACAGTAATTCCTAGGCCTTGGAATACGGATGCCAGTACGCGAGTAGCTGACATATCCCAAAACATTAGGGCGATAGCGACGGTAAGACCGAACGCAACAGGCATAGCTTTTTTAGCAGGCCAGTTGAGACCAACCAATAAAATGGCGGCCACAACAATTGGCGAAAACGCCACGAGGGCAAGTAGGGTTTCACTCATTTGTACATCCTTCGTTCGCAGACTTTTTTGAACGGTATGTTTCCGTTGTAGAGGCGACTTTTTGTTGTAATGGTTTTGTTAATTTGGCGTGAATCTACTCCTTTATTTTTTTTAGATATAGGGAAATAATGAAAATAATTAATTCCAAAAGTGACATAATCAAATGAGAGCAGACGACTTAATCCTATTTTCTCAGGTAATGGAACTGGGCAGTTTTAGTAAGGTTGCTGAGGCAAATAACCTTACAAATTCGGTAGTTAGTAAAAGAATCGCCAGGTTGGAAGAAGAAATCGGCGCGCAGCTATTATATCGAACAACACGTAAATTGACCCTGACGGAAGCGGGGAAGGTGTTATTACATAGTGCTAAAAATGTGAAGCAAGCCACTCAGGAGGCTATGGATGCAGTTGCAGGCTTTGGAGAGAATGTAAGCGGACATATTAAGATGTCTGTGCCATCTATTTCTGGAGACTTGATTCTTGCTGATGCAGTAGCCGAATTTTGTAACCTTCATCCGGGCTTAACCGTCGATATGTCGCTCGATAATCGCTTCGTTGACCTTGTGGCTGATGGTTATGATCTCGTGATTCGAACGGGGTATCTTGAAGACTCCAGCTTAATTGCAAGGCATATTCTCGACTCTCAATGGGTGGTGTGTGCTTCTCCTTCTTATATAGCCAAAAATGGCAAACCAGTAGAACCGATTGATTTGACGCGTCATAACTGTTTTCAATATGCCTATCAAACCACAGGTGCTTCCGATTGGGAGTTTAAGAGTGATGAAGGCAATTACATTGTTAAAGTGTCGGGCAGTTTTTCTACTGATAACGCCACCGCGCTTCGTAAAGCGGCACTAGGTGGCCATGGTATCGCCTACGTACCAAGGTGCTTGGTGTATCACGATATTCGTAATGGCCAGCTGGTGGATATTTTTCCTGAATTGGTTGGCAAGAAACTGGGCATTTATGCGGTGTATCCATTTACTCGCCAGCCACCGAATAAAGTAAAATTATTAATTGAGCACATCCGTGATCGTTACTTAACGATTTCACACTATTTTTAGTGGCTTTGAGTTCATGTCGTCTTCAAGGCAAATTGCGTGTTAAGTATCAATTTAATAAATGTTTCAATCTTTTAGTTGAAATCAAACGTTGGCGCCCTAAGGTATGTGTTGAGAATTAGTCTCAATTAAAAATAAAACAAAATTAAAGTGGAGTAACACGGACGTTATGCATTACCCAAAAACTCGCAAAGATTCTGTCGTGGACAACTATTTCGGACACGATATCGCCGATCCTTATCGCTGGTTAGAAGATGATCGTAGTAAAGAAACGGCAAACTGGGTCTCAAGCCAAAACTCAGTGACTTTTGATTTACTGGGTCAGATCCCTTATCGCCAGAAAATTCGCGATCTGGTCGCTAGCAGCCAAAACTATGAGAAATACTCACAGCCATTTGTGCGCGGTGATTACACCTATTTTTATAAAAATGATGGTTTGCAAAACCAAAGCGTACTTTACCGTCGTAAAGGAGAGGGTGAGGCAGAAGTATTTTTAGATCCTAATACTTTTTCTGAAGAGGGGACTACCTCTCTTGGTGACGTGAGCTTTTCAAAAGACAACCGTTTAGTCGCGTATTCTATCTCTGAAGGTGGCAGTGACTGGCGTAAGATCTTTGTGATTGATGCGGAAACCAAAGCACAGTTGGAGCCTGAAATTGTCGATGCGAAATTTACCTCCATTTCCTGGTTGGGCAGCAAAGGTTTCTACTATTCCAGCTACGATAAGCCAGAAGGCAGCGAACTGTCAGCGCGTACTGAGCAGCATAAACTTTACTATCATGAGCTAGGGACTTCACAAGCTGAAGATAAAGTCGTGTTTGGCGCATTGGACTCTCAGACACATCGCTATGTATTCGCTACGACGACAACGGATGATCGCTACTTAATCATCTCTGGCGCGGAATCAACCTCTGGCAACCGCTTGTTTTATATCGACCTGAACTCAGCAGCACAAGAGATTGTGACGTTACGCGAAACTACACAAGGCGATACGCACCTTATTGATAATCAAGATGCAACTCTGCTGTTTTACACCAACCTCGATGCGCCAAATGGAAAAGTCGTCAGTTACAACACGCAAATCTCACAATGGGCAGAGGTTATTGCAGAGCAAGAGCAGCCGTTAGAAGTGGGTAAAGGCGGCGGGTATCTGTTTGCTACTTACATGGTTGATGTTCTGTCGAAAGTACAGCAGTACAACTACCAAGGTGAATGGATTCGAGATGTTGAATTACCGAGCGAAGGCACGGCATATGGTTTAGCAGGGAAGAAAGAAGAAACCACGCTTTACTACACTTTCACCAATTACGTCACGCCTCCGACGATTTTCTCTTTTGATGTAGAAACTGGTGAATCACAGCTTTATCAAGAATCTAAAGCGCCATTTGATCGCAACGACTATGAGTCGAAGCAGGTTTTCTACACCTCAAAAGACGGTACGCAAGTACCGATGATCATCTCCTATAAAAAAGGCACCAAGTTCGACGGTACTGCGCCGACCATGCTTTACGGTTATGGTGGTTTTAATATCAGCCTGACGCCAATGTTCTCTGGTAATGTAGCCAACTGGCTCGAGTTAGGGGGCATTTATGCCGTAGCGAATATGCGAGGCGGTGGTGAATATGGAAAGGCATGGCACAATGCTGGCACTCAACTGCAAAAGCAGAATGTGTTTGACGACTTTATCGCCGCAGCTGAATATTTGATCGAGAACGACTACACAAGTTCAGAACGCTTGGCAATTCGTGGTGGTTCGAATGGCGGATTGTTGGTCGGTGCGTGTATGACTCAACGTCCAGAGCTGTTCAAAGTGGCACTGCCAGCTGTGGGAGTGCTTGATATGCTTCGATATCACACATTCACTTCTGGAGAAGGTTGGAAGTACGACTTTGGTACGTCTGCGCAAAGTGAAGAGATGTTCCAGTATCTGCTTGGTTACTCGCCTGTACATAATGTGAAAGAGGGCGTGCAATACCCTGCAACGCTGGTGACCACTGCCGATCATGATGATCGTGTGGTGCCTGCTCACTCCTATAAATTCATTGCCGAACTGCAAGATAAACATCAGGGCGAAAATCCGGTATTGATTCGAATCGATGTGAATGCAGGACATGGTGCGGGCATGCCGCTCAGTAAACAAATCGATCTTACAACCGATATCTATGCGTTCACCCTATACAATATGGGCATTGAGTCTGTGTAACGACCGATGAGTTAGAAGAATAAAAAATGCCGCGACAGAATCGCGGCATTTTTCATGGTTGGGGGAACTCAAGTCATACTGTTAACAGTATATTGAATCAGATTGACTAAGTCTGACTCGTTGAACCAACCAGTCTCGGCGGCCAAACCGAAAAGCAGCTATGCCCATTTTCAGTAATTCAAAAGTTTTCTTGCCAATTTAGCATCGCTTCAGAATCAGGGGGCTGAGGCTTAATTATAGAGACGCATATTGGCTGATTCGCCAGATATCATTGCCTGCAAATGCAAAAATTGTTCGTGTGCATGAGTCACGTGCTGTAATTCAATCATCCATTCCGCGTTACGTTGCGCGGTACAAAATGCTGCCATATGTGCAAGTAAGTCTTCACTTTGCTGCGCGAGCAGGTGACTTAAGCGCTCAATCAGATCATGGCTTTCCAATTGTAAGAACTGAAATAATGCATAAGTTTGGTTGAGGGCTGAAAAAGCTGCACGTTGCGAACCGAGTCTATTGAGAATCTCTGACTGTGCCACGCTAGCATCACGTAGTCCGCTAATAAGACAAATAAATTGGCAGGGTTTGGTTTGTTCGTTTTCTAACGCTGAGTGGATGTGATTGGGTAAATGATTGAGTACATCTTCATATAAACGATGCGCTTCAGGCCAGTGACCCTGTTGTATTAATTGCCCAGCTTTCATGTAGCGCATCCAGCATTGCTCGATATCCATGTCCAACTCCCCAAATTAGATTGAATATGATATTAAATGAAAATGGTTATCAATTGCAAGTGTGTATTGTTGTCATTTTTTGTAGTTTAGTTGCTCATAAAGTGTTCGGTTAGACCGCGATGTAATGTAAATCACTTAAAATTAAACAAATAATCTCTACACTCAATTGAACACAATAAGAAAAAGGAAGCGGATATGGCAATACTAAGGCTAGAACCTAAGCAGTTGTATTCTGTAGCTGATCTAGAGAATATGCCATGTAAGTCTACCAAGGAATTACCTCCTATTGATGAAATCGTGGGGCAGGAGCGCGCTCAAAAGGCAGTTGAGTTTGCGATGTCAATCAAGGAGAAAGGGTACAATATTTACGCAATCGGTCAGAATGGTCTAGGTAAACGTACCATGATTTTACGTTACTTAAATCGTCATCAACACGATGTAGAAGCGTTATTTGATTGGTGTTATGTCGCGAATTTTGAAGACACTCGCACACCTAAAGTATTGAAATTGCCTTGTGGTATCGGTAATAAGTTACGAGTTGATATTGAAGCCTTAATGGGCAAGTTGCTCAATGCATTACCATTGGCATTTGATAACGAAATGTACTTTAGCCGCGCTGATCGTTTAAAAAACCAACTTGCTAACAAGCAACAAAATGAGTTGGATCGTATTAGCAAAGAAGCGAAAGATAAAGGCATTAGCCTGACGATCACAACACAAGGTGACTACCAGTTCGTTGCGATGAATGGTGATGAGCTGCATACCGAAGAGTCGTTTGATGCACTGAGCAAAAAAGAGCAAGAACAATTCAGTGATGCCATTGATGAGTTGGAAGTGGCGTTGCGCTCTATGGTTCGTGAGCTCACTGAGTGGGAAGAAACGTTTAGTGATAAGATCAAAAAGCTCAATGATGAAGTAACACTGGATGTGATTACTCACTTCATTAAGACGCTTAAGGTTGATTACTCTGAATATCCAGAGATCAAAACCTATCTTACTGAACTTCAAAAAGACATTGTCGAGAACGCCGATATTTTCCTTGATCAAAGTGGTGAACAAGGCGAAATAGCGACCGCGTCTTTAGATAAGAAGTTACCTCGCCGCTACAAAGTGAATGTACTGGTCAGTCGTTGTAACAGTGATTTCCCAATTGTGGTCGAAGAGAACCCTAATTATCACTCGCTGTTTGGTTCAATTGAAACGGCAACGTTTAAAGGCACCGTGTTTACCGATTTCTCGCTTATCCGGGCAGGTAGTTTGCACAAAGCCAATGGCGGCGTCCTTTTGATGGATGCACAGAAAGTGCTGGAGCAGCCTTATGTATGGGATGGCCTAAAGCGTGCGATTCGATCGCGTCAGTTAAGCTTTACCTCACTAGAGAAAGAAGTAACGTTAACTGGTGCGGTTTCACTCGATCCAGAGCCGATTCCGTTAGATATCAAAATAATCCTGTTTGGTGATTACCGAACTTATCAGTTGTTACAGCACTATGATCCAGAATTTAGCGAGCTATTCCGTGTTACGGCCGATTTCGAAGATGAAATGAGCCGAACGCCTGAGTCTGAGCTGCACTACGCACGCTTTATTTCTAGTGTCGTCCACGATAACAACATGCTGCACTGCGACAAGAAAGCCATTGCCCGTATTATCGAATACAGCTCTCGTTTGTCTGGAGATCAGTCCAAGCTGTCGCTGCACTCTGCCAACATTGCTAACTTGCTCCGAGAATCAAACTACGTTGCTCGTCAGGCCAACTCCAACATGATTCGAACCGGGCATGTACAGGAAGCGCTGAAGAATCAAGAAATGCGTGTGAGCCGCTTGCGTGATAGTGTGATGGAGTCCTATGTCAACGGTACTACGCTGATACGCACTGAAGGTTCCGCAGTCGGGCAAGTCAATGCATTGTCTGTGTTGAGTACCAGCGATTATATGTTTGGTGCACCAAACCGCATTACCGCGACCACTTGCTATGGTGACGGTGAGGTGATTGATATTGAACGCAGTGTTGATCTCGGTGGTAGCATTCACTCCAAAGGGGTCATGATTTTATCGGCGTATTTGTCGTCTGTATTTGGTAAAAATGCACGTGTTCCGCTTACGACTACGATTACCTTTGAGCAGTCTTACGGCGGGGTCGATGGAGACAGTGCCAGTATGGCCGAGCTGTGTGCGGTTGCTTCTGCGTTTTCAAAACAGCCAAACCGTCAGGATATCGCCATCACAGGCTCGATGAACCAGTTTGGTGAAGCGCAACCCATTGGCGGTGTAAACGAAAAGATTGAAGGCTTTTATGACGTGTGTGTCATTAAAGGTCGTCATAACGGTCAAGGGGTAATCATTCCGGCGTCGAATGCTCATAACCTGATGTTGCGATCCGATATCGTCACAGCGGTAGAAAAAGGCGAGTTTCATATTTGGGCGATAGACCATGTCACCGAAGCGATTGAACTGTTTACCGGAAAAGTGGCCGGAGAACCAACAGAAGAAGGCTCTTATCCGATCGATACGATTTTTGGTATCGCTCAAGCTAAGCTTAATGCATTGAGAAAGTAGACCAAATCTCGCGGAAAAGAGATTCAGTATCTGACTGAATCAATAAACAAAAAGGCACATTCAGTGCCTTTTTTCTATTCTTGTGCTGTAAGAAAAACGATGAGACAAATGCTGAACTACTTTAATTTCAGTTTGGTTCCGTCAAATTTGAGATTGCTCAGTAAGCGCTTTGCATTGGATTTGCCTACGTCATCAAACTCCACGCCGTAACGGGAGTAATGAGTCGATTTTTGCAGGTTACAAATGCGGCCATTGAGTGGGGCTAGCATGCGGCTATCCTCCGGCATAGTTACATCTAACGAAATGAAGTCACCAACCTGTAGCGGACGACTCATTGGAGAGGTCACGAAACGACAGCCACTTCGGGAAATGTCTCTTATCTCACATTCGTTGCGATATGTTTCGAAGCGTACATGAGCTTTCAAATTGACTTCGTAACGAACTTCTTTCCTGAGCTGATACACTTGCATCGTATTTGGCAGGTTGAGAACCAATAATGGATAAGGTTCACCCAAGCGATGCTGGATTTGCGCTCTAAAAGGAATAATCGCACCTTCACCACGCTGAGAGTA
The DNA here is from genome assembly GCF_003443775.1 of Vibrio sp. dhg. Taxonomy (NCBI): domain Bacteria; kingdom Pseudomonadati; phylum Pseudomonadota; class Gammaproteobacteria; order Vibrionales; family Vibrionaceae; genus Vibrio; species Vibrio sp. dhg. The sequence goes on from NZ_CP028944.1 coordinate 1,428,649, forward strand.
CGCTTTGATGTTGATCCAGAACCCTTCTTGAAAGTAGAACTTGAGATCTTCTTCCGAAATATTTGGTAGCTCTACCAACGCAGTATGGTTGGAGTGACAGCCAATAAAGGTGCTGGTGGTTATAAACTTAGTTCCTACGGGCGTCGTCACGTTTAAAGAAACTTCGCTTCCGTGTTCCACCATTGCCATTGCATCGGTGCTGTTGAGTATTGTCGCCTGACGTTCTGGTTCCCTCTTACTTTGAGAAGGTCGTTTGCCATCTCCGGCACTAATTATCATATTTCTCATTATTATGGTCGAACCTGAAAAGGGACTGATATGAAATGACTGGGCTTCCTAGCGTGGTATTGATTTTATTCAGTGATATAGTTCGATTCAATAAGTTAACCGAAAATAAGGAAGTAAGTTATGCAAAAAGTGACGCACGACAGTGAAAGTGGCATCTTTTGGGTTGAACTTGAGCAAGGCTTTAGCGCTAAAGTTGTGTATCAACTGCAAGATGGCGCAATGCATATCACGTCGACCGTGGTTCCTGAAGAACTAAGAGGTAAGGGTTGCGGAAAGGTGATGATGGAAGCCGTACTGCCAGAAATTGAATCATTGGGCTACAAAATCGTCCCGGTTTGTCCTTATGTCGGGCACTATATTGATAAAAATAAACAGTGGGCACATCTTTTGGCGTAGGGGGACAAATGATCAACCCTCTCTATGTGAACATTGGCAATGAGCTAGATCTGGGTAATCTTGCTTCAGTCGAAGTGATTCAGTCACTTTGGGGAGGTTACGGTGAACTGGTGCGAGTGAAGTTCTCCAAGCGCTCAATCATTGTAAAACATGTGACGCTGCCCAAACCATCAGAGCACCCAAGAGGCTGGAATACCGATCGCACCCATCAACGTAAACTGCACTCTTATCAGGTTGAGGTCAGTTGGTATGAACACTTTAGCCAATCTGTCGACGAACATTGTCGGATACCGAAAGGGTTAAAATGCTTTCAAACGGACAATGAATGGTTGATCGTTATGGAAGATCTCGCCGAAGCGGGGTTCACCAAAGTGATGGCTCAAGCGTCCAAAAAACATTTAAAGGCTTGTCTTTCTTGGTTAGCGCATTTTCATGCCCACTATATCGGGGTTTACCACGATCAGCTATGGGATATTGGAACGTATTGGCATTTGGCAACGAGGCCAGATGAACTGGACGCGTTAGAAGATAAAGCGTTAAAACAAGCTGCTTCGTTAATTGATAGCACACTTACCTGCGCAAAATATCAAACTCTTGTTCATGGCGATGCTAAATTAGCCAACTTTTGTTTTGATGACACAGAGTCATTGGTCGCCGCAGTCGATTTTCAATATGTTGGCCATGGATGTGCGATGAAGGACGTGGCGCTGTTTATGAGCAGTGCGGTCGAGCCAGAAGCGTGTTCAGAAATGGAAAGTTGGGTTCTTGATACCTACTTCGCAGAACTAAGGCATGCTCTTCAAATCTACCAGCCGCAGCTTGATGCAAAAGCGGTTGAGCAAGAGTGGCGTCCGTTGTTTCCTGTCGCCTGGGCTGACTTTCAGCGCTTTGTAAAAGGCTGGAGCCCAAAGCATTGGAAAATAAATCCCTACACTGAAGCGTTGACCGCGAGAGCGATTGCTTATCTGAAAGGCCAATCTGAATGAAAAAGCCTCCATGTGGAGGCTGAATTCTAATTCTTACTGGGTCTTATACGTGCCATGTAATAGGTATTGATGAACTCACCATCGCGGAAGGAACCATCAATTGCTTCGCCTTCGATCTCGAAGCCATGCTTTTTGTAAAGGCCGATGGCTGCGTCGTTGTCGGCGTTCACCTCTATTTGAATTCGTCTTACATTTAGCCAGTTATCGGCTAACTCTGTCACTGTCTCAATCAACTTACTGCCGACACCAAGGCCGTGAAAACGGTCGTGAACACCTATCCCAAAAGAAGCCGTATGTGACGTTCTTGGACGTTGTGAGTGATGAAAGCCGATATTGCCGACCACTTTGCCATCTACTTCAGCGACATAGCTGTAAACGCCAGCAGGCATGTTAGATAACCTTTCCACCCACATGGCAACAGACGGGTTAGGGAGCTGCAGGGTTTCACGTTGCGCTTTAGGCTGGGAATAGATTTCAACGAGCGCTGCTGCGTCTTCAACCATGGTTGGACGTACGATTATTTCCATGCTTCTCTCCTATGTGTTTGTTTTACCTTAATCTAACCACTGTTTTGGTTTTTGAATAGCATTTTTTAGAATTTAGTGAATTTATACGTTTAAAATTAGTGGTTTATGTTAGTGGTGTTTTGAGTTTATATAGTGTTTTAGGGCAGAGAATACCGACAAGACTGAAAATGTGTTGGATTTTTATACTGAAACTTTACGCGTTTATAGGCAATTGTGGTGAATTCGTTTTTAGCGGAGAAAGAGGGTTTTCAAACTGTGAAGTGGGTAGCCGCCTAGAGTTGATTTGAATCAAGAGAGGTTGGAGTTACCTCTTATGAGGTATGGGGAAGACGTACGTTTCGGGCTATTTATGCTTAACTTGATAAAGGAGCTTCTTTGAGGAAACGTGATGAAATCTTTCCCGTCAAAAATGTCCCAAAGTCGTCGCCGATTTTTGCGTGATACTGCTCGAACAGCAATGGGCGTTGGTGCTGCAGCCTGTGTATTGGGGCTACAGTCCTTGCAAAGTCAAGCTCGCGAAACCAAAGGGGTCCCAATTCGGCCACCGGGTGCTCTGCCAGAGGGCGACTTTGAATCTGCCTGCATACGCTGTGGGTTGTGCGTACAAGCATGCCCATACGATACGTTAAAGCTTGCCACGTTACTGTCTCCAGTCGCTACTGGCTCACCGTATTTCACTGCACGCGACATACCCTGCGAAATGTGTGATGACATTCCGTGTGTGGTCGCGTGTCCGAGTGGGGCTCTCGATCCTGAATTAACCAACATTGATGATGCCCGCATGGGAACTGCCGTCCTCATCGATCACGAAACGTGCCTTAACTGGCAAGGCTTACGTTGTGATGTTTGCTATCGAGTCTGTCCTCTTATTGACGAGGCGATTACTCTAGAAAAAATTCACAACGACCGCACAGGCTACCACGCCAAGCTGATCCCAACCGTTAATTCTGAGGTCTGTACAGGTTGTGGTAAATGTGAGCAGGCTTGTGTACTGGATGTGTCTGCAATTAAGGTTGTGCCTACGGACTTAGCGAAAGGCAAAGTGGGCAGCCATTACAACTTCGGTTGGCAGGAAATAGATAAACCTTTAGAGAATGTGCTTCCAGAAGAGAACCCTGTACCGACAGGTGCACTTGAGTCTCTAAAAGGAGGTAAGTAATGGCTAAAAACTTAGCTCAAGATGCAGGCAAAGAGGCAATAGAAAAGCTTGGCTGGTGGCGAGCACACCGATTCCTAATCTTACGCAGGCTTTGTCAACTTACCATTATCGCGCTGTTTATGGCTGGGCCAACGCTAGGTGTTTTTTCGGGTAATCTTTCCTCTAGCATGTTGCTCGATACGGTTCCCATGAGCGATCCGCTGATCGTATTGCAGGCGTTGGCTACTGGGCATGTACCGGAGTTTAATGTCTTGTTAGGGGTAGCCATCGTTATTGTGTTTTATGCGATTCTTGCGCCACGAGCATTTTGCGCATGGGTTTGTCCTTTGAATGTGGTGACAGACTTTGCTGCTTGGCTGCGGCGAAAACTGAATATTAAAGCGAGTTATCGCTGGTCTCCATCATTGCGCTACTGGTTAATTCCTGTTTTGATGTTAGGCAGTGCATTCTCAGGCACGATTCTCTGGACATGGATAGACCCAGTGGCCGCGTTGCACCGAGGGCTTGTGTTTGGCATGGGAGCGGGGTGGGTTTTAGTTGGGCTCGTTTTTGTTCTGGATCTGTTACTGGTGGAGCATGGGTGGTGTGGTCACCTGTGTCCTTTAGGAGCAACCTACGGTGTCATCGGCAGAAAGAGTATTCTCAGAGTTACCGCTGTACGACGAGAAGCTTGCACCAAATGCATGGATTGTTTTTACGTCTGCCCAGAACCAGAAGTTTTGAGGTTACCGTTAAAAGAAGGGGATCGCCGGGTGATGGATCAAAACTGCATCAGCTGCGGACGTTGTTTGGATGTGTGTCCGGAACACGTCTTTGAATTTAAAAATCGCCTGAGCGTAAAGAATATCGATTAAGCGTTATTTTACTTTTGCGTCAAATTAGAATGATATTGCGAATTTGTTACATTTAGGGCTATGATGATGCCTTCATATCTAAAGGATGCATCATGAATACCTCATCTCAAGGCTGGAGAACACCGCAAAACTTCTTATTGCTCATCTCCATTATTGTGCCTATCGCCTTTTCAACTTGGATGGCGCTGCTTAACAATTTCGTTATTGAAAAAGCAAACTTTGATGGCTCAGACATCGGTTTGTTACAAAGTGTACGTGAAGTGCCGGGCTTTTTGTCGTTTACCGCCGTATTTGTGCTGCTGTTTATTCGCGAGCAACGCTTCATGCTGGTCTCTCTGGCCATGCTGACATTGGGTACGGCAATAACAGGTTATTTTCCCACTCTGTACGGTTTACTTTTTACGACCTTGTTAATGTCCACCGGATTCCATTATTTCGAAACGCTGAAACAGTCTCTCTCGTTACAGTGGCTTTCTAAAGACGAAGCCCCAGAAATGCTTGGTAAGTTCATTTCGGTAGGTGCGTTGGCCTCTCTGGTTACCTATGGCGCGTTGTGGGTGATGCTAGAGCAACTAAAACTGGATTTTAAAACGGTTTATATGGTTATGGGAGGGATAGGCTTTGTGCTTATCTTGGTGATGGCATTTGCTTTCCCTCAGTTTAAATCTACAGTACCTCAGAACAAGAAGTTGGTATTGCGTAAACGCTATTGGCTCTACTACGCGTTGACGTTTATGAGTGGTGCTCGTCGTCAGATCTTCACCGTTTTTGCAGGGTTCTTAATGGTGGAGAAGTTCGGTTATTCAGCGGCGGATATCACCTTACTGTTTTTGATTAACTACTTATTTAATTTCCTGTTTGCTAAACGAATTGGCCGATTTATTGGTGTTGTCGGAGAGCGTAAGGCGTTGATGTTTGAATACGTCGGTTTGATCTTTGTGTTTGTTGGCTACGGATTAGTTCAAACTGCGGAATGGGCAGCAGCGCTATACGTGGTTGATCATCTGTTCTTCGCTTTGGCACTAGCGATTAAAACGTACTTCCAAAAGATAGCTGATCCGGCGGATATGGCATCGACGGCGGGCGTAGCATTCACCATCAACCATATTGCTGCGGTTGTCATTCCAGTTACGTTTGGTGTTATCTGGCTGGTTTCACCTTCAAGTGTTTTCTACATTGGTGCTGGTATGGCGGCAGTGAGTTTGTTGTTTTCGCTCAACATTCCTGCCAAGCCAGAAGAAGGCAATGAAACTCGTGTGCTGAGATGGAGTTAAGATTTATTAAGTCATCTGCTCACGATGATCTGATTTAACAATGGGATGCACTGGCATCCCATTTTTGTGTCCGAATAGAACGATATAAAGCTTAGTGCTAGTGTGATTAAGTCTCTGTTAGCTTGTCGCTGCCCTTATTGCGTTTAGCTATAGTTCGGATGATGAAGTAGCCAATAATAGAAATAAGTACCGTGTTGCCTGTGGCGATGATGAGCATCTGCGTTAGGACTTTATTAAAAGGTTCAGCATAAAAGATGGTGTCAAGATAGGCTGAGCAGCCATAGCCCAGAATATTACCAATCAGTGCGAGTACCACGAAAAGTATAACGTCTTGCCTGTCGAAGCCTCCCTCGTCTAAGCGGTGACGAGTCAGGTAGGGGAAGAGTCCCATAATCAGGCCGACAACGCCAGAACCCGCCACCCAAGTTAACCATAAGCCCCAACCCGCGAACTGATCCGTGATCCAATGGCCAATAATACCCACCAAAAAACCAACAATGGGGCCGAATAACACCGAATAGACGGCTAATATTGCCATGGCTGGCTTAAGGGTTGTGTTAGCAAAGACAGGGACGCCAAACATAGGTAGGCCGCCGATACCGTAAAGTAAAGCGCCGCTAGCGATAACGATGAGAGTTTTGCCGAAAAGATTCATAGATAGCCTCTGCTTAATAGTCAGCGTTGAATATCGTTCACTTACATTACTTTGAATTATCGATAATTTTGCTGTTTATTACAGCTTAGCAGTAACCTAATTGATTGGGCTTTGGACGAGGTCGGTTTGAAAACAGTGTGTGATAAAACTCACGTATACGAAGGGGGCAGAAATTAAAAAGGAGCGGATATCCGCCCCTTTGTAAGTATGTAGCAAAGTCCATGTATTAATGGTCTAAGTACAGATAGTTTTGCCAGCTCTTCATGCGGATAAGTACTTTACGCATGATAGAAACATGGTGGAAGCTGTCTGAATAAACCGCGACTTCAACAGCTGTACCCATCGGAAGATGGAACTCACTCAAGTCATCGGTAATTTTGAGTTTGACAAACACTCGTCCACTCGTACGAAGTGCGTCTGTGCCTAACAGAGACCCACGTGCCTGGAATTGGCTTTCACCGATTGCTGGGATAACTTCAACCACTTCACCACGGAATACTCGGCCTGGGATCGCACGGAACATGAATTCAGCTTCAAAGCCGGGCTCTAGTCGTTGTAGTGAGTTTTGTCTGAAGGCCGCTGTATAGAACTGGTTGGCTTCTGTATGAACAAAGGTCATTGCCGGAGCCAGTGGTAGAGGTACCGCCATCACGCCAGGACGTAAAGCAAGTTGGGTCACGTAGCCGTCGGTCGGAGCACGAACCACCGTTTGATCTAAATTGAACTCAGCTTTGCGTAATTCGGCAAGCAATTGAGCAACTTGGGTATTCTCTCCGCCTACTTCTGAATCTAGCGCAATTTGGGCTTGTTCTCTTTGTTGCAATGCGACTTCAAGGGTAGCTTCTGCCGCTTTGTAAGCCTGACGACGAGTATCTAGGTCTTGTTCGGTAAATGCGCCGCGATCAAACCCTCTTTGGTAGCGGTCGAACTCTCGCTTCGCTTTATCTCGCTCTGCTTGCGCCTTGATAATGCCTGCCTGTGCCTCTTGAACCCCAGATTCTAAACCTAAAGCCCCTTGGCTCGCTTCTTTTACTTTTGCTTCAAGACGCGCAACTTCGGCCTCAAAAGGTGTCGGATCGATTCTAAATAGTATATCGCCCGTCTTTAATGGTTCGTTTGGTTGTACCGGCACTTCGATTACACGGCCACGAACACCAGAAACGATAGGTGTGGTTGGGTAGATCTGATTACCTATCTGAGTAAAGGGATGGTTGTAGTTCATAAGAAGCACGAGCGTGCCTATCAGTACAACGCCACCAAGGACAGCGGTTGGAACCGACCATTTGTTAAGAGGGATCTTAAAAATTTTGAAAATCGCGATACAAAAGGCTGTGTAAGTCAGGATCAACAATAAATCCATTATTTTTCCTCTTTACTTAGGTCAGCGGTAGGATTTTGCTGAGTTTGTTTCTTTAATACTGATACTTCATTTTTTAGCTCGTTTACTTCGTCAATGAGCTCTTCAAGACGATGATGAATATCGTGTGTTTCTTGTTCCAGTTGTTTAAAGCCCCAGCCTCGCTCTTTGCGCCATAATGTTGCCCAAATCCATAGGAAAGGCCACAAAGCGTGAAGTGTGAACAAACTTACCCAGCCAGCGTAATGAATCGCATCTTGATGTGGGTGTTCACGTTCTTTAGCAATTTCGTAGGGAATATCGTGAATGACGATGATTCCGTAGAAAATAACCAAAGCAACGAAAATGAGTATCCCAAGTGCAAAATAGTCTAGAAACATCTTATTTACCCGTGCTTGTTGCTATATGAAAAAAGTTACGTAAATGAGTTGCTTAAGTATTTGATACAATTATAAATGAATCAAGTATTTTTGACGGTTATGCTCCGCTACTTCCAAGATGCTTTGTTCTGTCTCAAATAGTGCACATTGAGAGACAAAGTAGTTTAAAGTTTTTGTCCCATTACATAGGGATTGCAATCATCAATTGTCTGGAAGAATTACAGCCTTTTGATACGTCGGTTGTTTAAAACAACTTGGCCCCCTAATAGTTAAGTAATAGACCTATATGGGAAGGAATGGAAACGAATTGCAGTACTTAGGAGAAGCAGCAGAGAAAATTACTGCTGCTATGCTGGCGATTACTTAAACGTTAACCGTTCTGTCGCTCAAAAGCTTGGGATCATTTATAACTCGGTACAAACTTGGTTGCGGCCATTGGCTTTCGCGCGGTAAAGCGCTTTATCGGCACGGTAAAAAGTACGCTGTGTATTTTCACCCTCTCGGTGAACAGTAATACCGATAGAAACCGTGAGGCCGCGCTCACCTAAAATATCACGCCAGTTGTAGTGATAAATTTGCTCCCGGTAATGGTCTGCGTGGATCTCGGCATGTTCTAGTTTGTCGTTTTCAAGTATGACGAGAAACTCTTCACCACCAAAGCGGATGCATGAAGCGCCTGAAAAGTTAAAGTAGTTGGATAAATGTGTTGAAACGCTCTGGATTGCTTTGTCACCGACTAAATGGCTCAGTTCATCATTGATGGATTTGAAGTGATCAATATCAATCACCATAAGAGCAAAAGCTGTATCGCGAAGCAGCAAGTCTTTCAGTTTCACTTCTAACCAGCGGCGATTGTGTAACGACGTTAATGGGTCGGTAAAAACGTCCTGCTGCAATTGAGCAACGGTATTCTTGTGTTGTTTTGTCGTCTCTTTGAGCTCTTTGTTTTCGATCTCTGACAAGATAAGTTTGAGCTGTAATTCAAAGCGATCCAGACGATGTAACTGAGCAGAACCTAGCTCACTGATAGGTATTTGCCTAACCAGTTCAGACTCAATATTAAATGCACGTTTTTCGCAATCAAGTGCGAGCTCAAACTGACCTTGAGAAGCACTAATTTTACTCATCATATTATAAAATGTGCGGGCAAGCATCGCGGAAGAGTGTTTCTTTATACGCTTTTCCACTGAACCCATAATTAGGTTTGCTAACGCCGTATTACCTTTTCCATTGAGACAGCAAGCCGTCTCCATTTTGACCATCGCAGACAACCAAAACGTTGTGGAGCTGCCCGAAGTATACTGGACACTAGAAAGTGCAAGTAAAGCGTTTGAATAGTCATGGTTCAATTGATGCAGTTTGGCTCGGTAAAGGTGAATTTGACCAGCGAGGTTTTTATCGCTGACCAGAATACTGAGCTCTTCACATTCAGTGAGCAGCTCCATAGCATCATCTGTGTGTTTTAGACTGATGTAACACGCGAGCATGTATAGCTTGTAGCGTAAACGCAAGGAACGGCTGCTGATCGCATGGTCTATTGCTTCAATTTTTTTATAAAAACGCAGCGCACGTTCGTGATCACCATAGGCATCACACAAGTTACCCATACCGACTATCGCTAATACATACTCGTCTATAAAACCGTAATCAACCGCGATATTTGTTGATTTAATATACTCGATCATCGCTGAATCATAATCACCGACATCAACCAGATGTTCACATAAACTCGACTTTACCGACAAAATATCCTCGGCATTCGCAGGTAGGGTGAGATGTTCCAAGGCTTGTCTGAGCTCGTCAATACTGTCGCTTAGCTGTCTTATCTCTTGGCGATACTCTGCACTGATAATATAACAATGTGCTTTTTCGAGAGGGGTTTCGGCGATGTGATCTCGAATATGTTTCCACAGTGCTATCGCATCTTCACCAGTCACCGATGAAGGGTCAATGCCAGCCTGAGTCACTTTATTAAGCAATTGTTCCATTTTTCATTACCTCTATGTGGCTTTCTTCCAATTGCTCTAATGTGAACGGGAAAGTCAGAATATCTTGTAAATATAGGGTGGGCGTTGGTCCTTTCAGACCTCGTCTCTCCCATGGGTAAATGTTCATCATGGACTGGACCGTTTTATATAGCGATTCGGCGGCCTGACCTTTGTCCGCTATTAACATGGCGAGCCTGTCAGTAGAAAGCCGGGATACTAAATCGGTTGGTGCGGTTAAAGAGTGAACGAGTTCAGTACAGGCATCCAAAAAAGCCGGATTGGTGTGATGAATCATGATAATCGCGTGATTCGACTGTGTAAGTTCACTTTTGAACAGAACGAGTTGCTCCCACCAGTAGGTTTCAGAGACAACGTTAGAAAGATTTTTTTCAGGATCGTATTCATGTTGAGAGCGAATATGATTGATCAGTTTACGAGCGCGCTGTTCAAGTTTGCGCTTGGAGCTGTGCGCTTTATCCGGACTGAGTTGATGCCTTTGATCTTTTATCGTTTGAAGCGAGTGTTTCCGGTATTTTTGGAAAGCGTGGAATGCGGCTTCAAACTGACCTTGTTCTTCTGCAACGCGTGACTGCTGGTAGCAAATCTGACTAAGTAACTCACCCTTATCAAAATGCCGGGCGGACTCTTCGGCGGCAATTAACAATCTCGTCGCATTTTCGGTATTGTTATGCAGAAGTTCCAGACGAGCTCTGCTAATGGACGAATGGGCTTTCATCCAGGTTAGATCATGCTCCATAGCTATCTGATGCGCTTTTTTCGTTGCAACTTCTGCGGCGTCTAATCTCTCTAATCCAAGTAAAGCCAGCCCTTTGAAGTCCCATATTTCGGCATGCCAAGTCGAGTCTTGATGATCTTTTAGCACTTCGGCTGCGCCATCAAGCACAGTTAACATCTTGACGTAATCCTTCTGCAGGTAGTAATCCCATGCTAGTAAGATACGGGCTTTTCCTTCCAGGCTGGAGATACGGACATTGTTCGCCACTTTTACGGCTAGCTCATGCGTTGATGTGGCAAGTTTGTGTTGATTGGTGATACGCCAAACGTTACCGAGCCCAATCAGAGATTCAAGTTGGACTTCGATGTTATTGTTCAGGACGGACTGTTCGAGTGCATTAATCCAGTATTTCTGAGCTGAGAAATATTTGGCTTGCCCCCAGTACTGAAGCGCAAAGGTGTGAAGAATCTCTGGAAGGTAGTCGTCGTTTTCAAGCCGGCTCTGCTTATCGTAAGCGGTCTTTATCAGCTTAAGCCCTTGACGATAATCCATAGCACACCAGCAACAGTGTGACATGATAAGTAAGGCTTGGATTTCGCCTTCGCTAAACAGCATTTGTTCTGCGGTAACACGAAACTGCTCAGCTTTACGCAGAGTGGATTTGGGTTGAGAACTAACTTGCTCTTTAAGCAGTGCTAGCTCACATGCTAGCTGAGTTTTGCTTCTATCCAACGTTTACATCCATGACCATCGAGCAGGAATTTACACCTTAACTTTATCGCTAGGTGCGCATTTCATTACGAGAGCAGATCAAGTACTACTTCATAAATCATCAGGAGATCTCATTGATATCGTAAGCACTCCTAATGATTTAGATGGTTAGGATAGGAGCTGTTTAATCGTCAAAGGTGCGTCAGTAACTTCGAGCCTTTGCGCCGCTGTGAGACCTTCTTTATCTTGATAGCACAAATTATGCCAAGCTCTGAAGATGTCTAAAAGAGGTAATAGACCTCCAGGTCTTAATTTGCGACGCGGCTCGTTGATGAAGCTTTCAAAAAGTAGCTGGAATCGATTTTGGTAGAATTGCACTTGTCGTGTTGTTGCAACATTGAACCATTTTTCAGGCTCATTATGATCACCAGCGAGGTAACAAATGCCCTTGCTGTTATCTCCTTGGTTTGAGATAGCCCAACGGTCTCGCCACCAACTCATATAGGCAATATCAATTTTACCGAATGGTAATCGCATGTCCCATGCTGGATCTTCGTCGACGTACATTAAATCGATATTTTTTTCTTTAATACGAGACAAACAGACGCTCAACGCCGCAGAGCGAAGCAGGGGATCCTGAGGCATGTAGATAGACACGCGTTTGCTTGGGCTGCACATATCGAGGACATGTAAATAATGCGCGTACGAAGTATAAGGTGGTCGAACAATCGCGCCTTTTGATGGGTAATGAAATACGGCCAGATTCCCAAGCGGATCTTCCACATTACCGCGAGCCAAAATGGTCTGGTATTTCTGGTCGATGCGTTCACGAAGTTTGCTTGAGGGCGCCGCTGGTGGCTCGCTGGCTTCTGCCGTGTACTCTTGTGAGACAAAACGAGATACCTGATCGTACGGGTTATGATCAACGCTACCCGTTGGCTCTTCATCAGAAGCGTAGTTAACGTGTTGGCAGAGAATATAACCGGAATGCGCTTCACCGGAGACGATCCAGTATACGCCGTTGTTACTCTTCGGCTGCAAAGTGATGTAATTTGACGCTAACTCGTAGCGATTTGCATGGTTTACCCAGCGAGCATCAATCGTCGCTAATTTACGGCGACAGCGACTCGCAATATGATCTACATGATCATAAAACGTTTTCGGGTTGATACTGAGTTTGCGGCAGATCTCGCGGACAGAGTACCCTGTGAATAGCAGCGCCATCAGGTTCTCTTGGAACTGTAGCTTTTTGTTCGCACCGGACCACTTGTCGACGAACGTACTTTGACACGCTTTACAACGGTAACGCTGGCGATCGCCACTGTAACCGAACGCGTGGTAGAGGTGTTTATGAGTATGGACAGAGAGCCCGAAGTTATCGCAGTCATTATTGCGACAAGCAGGTAAGCCGTCACTATGAACGTGCCGCAGACGATGAAGTTCGTTCACGACATCGCGATTGTTAAGTAAGGGGGGGAAAGCTCCACATTCACGGCATACCATCGCCGGACGCTTGGGGTTAGCATGTTGCAGAACGTAACGTTTTGCATCACTCAATCCAAAGTTGTCACACGCCAATGTTTTACAAAAGTTGAGTTGTAACCCATCTGCATCTTTTGGCAGTTCGCCGTTAGACACGATCGCCCCCTCTGGGTAATTCGGGCAGCCAGTCAGGCACTGGCTGCAAATAACAAGTGACTTAGATGTTGATTGCGGTTTCTAGTGCAACTTTCATCATGTCGTTGAATGACTTTTGACGCTCTTCAGAGCTTAGTTTTTCGCCACGGATAATGTGGTCAGAAACCGTTAGGATAGTCAGTGCTTTAGCACCTAAATCAGCAGCTACGCCGTAAATACCAGCCGCTTCCATATCTACACCTAGGATACCCAGTTTTTCCATCTTCTCGAAGATGTCTGCTTCTGGTGTGTAGAACAGGTCAGCAGAGAACACGTTACCCACTTTAACTGGTACTTCTTGCTGGCGAGCTTGTTTTACCGCTTCTTCTAGCAGACCGTAGTCAGCAATTGCTGCGAAGTCGTGGTTGTTAAAACGGATACGGTTAACTTTTGAGTCTGTAGAAGCACCCATACCGATAACAACGTCCATCAGGTTTACATCGTCACGAACAGCACCACAGCTACCAACACGGATAACGTTTTTCACGCCGTACTCAGCGATCAACTCGTGTACGTAGATGCAGCATGATGGGATACCCATACCGTGTCCCATAACTGATACTTTTTTGCCTTTGTAAGTGCCAGTGAAGCCGAACATGTTTCGAACGTCACAAACTTGCTTCACATCTTCCAGGAACGTTTCTGCAATGTATTTAGCTCGCAAAGGATCGCCAGGCATTAGAACTGTTTCAGCGAAATCACCTGGTTGTGCGTTGATGTGTGGGGTTGCCATAAGTGCTCTCCAAAGTTTTGTTTGATAAAACAGGCCCTAGTATAGATGCCTGTTACCAATTCTGTTGAATTCGTTCGTTTTCGTTGAGGCAATAATATCGGGGAGTACACCTTACCCTTGAGAGGTTGGTCACAAAAAGCGCCCTTATGGAAGCCAGTGCCAATCATTATAACCAAATCTGTTGAAAGCAAAAAGGCAATCGATTTGCTTGACGCAGGTTTGTTGACGGCGCACACAGAATTGCTGGTTTGAGCGGAAATTCTTTTTTGATTATCGGTGATCGAAATTCAAATTAGCTAAGTAAAACGATTAAATTGTACAATTTATTTTCTTGTACAATTAAAACTAACTTGCTATAAGTTATACAACAAAACCTTTTGTATAGGGATGGCGTTACTATGGAATCTTCAATCAAAGTTGGTATCAGTTCTTGTGTACTTGGTGAGCGTGTTCGTTTTGATTCTGGCCACAAGGTCAGCAACTTTGTGACTAAAGAGCTCAGCAATTACTTCGATTTCGTTTCTGTTTGTCCAGAGGTTGGGGTTGGTATGCCAGTGCCGCGACCTACGATTCGTCTCATCTTTGATGAAGAGCGGATTGCGCTCGTTGAAACAAAAAATCCTGAGAATGACCACACGGACAACATGCTGGCGTACTCGGCTAATAAAGTAGATGAGTTACAGGAGCAGCAGCTATGTGGCTACATTGTGTGTGCCAAGTCGCCTACTTGTGGCATGGAACGGGTTAAAGTTTACAGCAAGAATAATGCTTCTAAAGAAGGGGTGGGGCTGTACACGCAAACGCTAATGCAAAAGATGCCATGGTTGCCAGTTGAAGAAGATGGCCGCTTAAATGATCCTGTGCTTAAAGAGAATTTCATCACTCGCGTTTACTGCCTGAATGACTTTTATCAATCCATGGCCGGTGAGCCGACCCGTGGCAAAATTATTGATTTCCACTCTCGTTATAAATTAACGCTGATGGCCCACCATCCAGAATCATACCGAGCGTTGGGACGTTTAGTGGCAGAAGTTGCCAACTACGAGATTGAAGATTTTTATGCAGAGTATCGTCTGGGGCTAATGAAAGCACTTTCGAACCGTGCCAGTCGGAAAAATAACACCAATGTATTGATGCACCTTCAGGGTTACTTTAAACGTGCCTTAACTAAAGACGAAAAAGAAGAGTTAGCGACGGTTATTCACGATTATCGCACGGGCCTATTGCCTTTGCTCGCACCGCTAACACTGATTAAACACTATCTAAATACTTACCCAGACGAGTATTTACAGAAACAAAAATTTTTAGAGCCGCACCCGCAGGAGATGAGATTACGTTATGGTTTGTAGTTCAGAAGAAAAACTGTACGCAATTAGAGATGTTGCAGAGATAACCGGAGTAAAGCCCGTCACTTTGCGAGCTTGGCAAAGGCGATACAATTTGATTCAGCCGCAGCGGACAGACAAAGGACATCGTTTGTATCGCCAGCAGGATATTGACACGATTAAAGAGATACAAAGTTGGCTGGCGAAAGGCATCGCAATTGGCAAGGTGAAAGGCCTGCTGGGCAAAGCCGATGAGTTAGACATGAGCGCTGAGCCTGCGACTTTAGAAGAAGTGGAAACGCTGCTGTCTGCATTATCTGATCTGAATCATGCCAAGACGGAGAGTGTACTGTCATCGGTAATGAAAGAATACCCTCTCAATTTAGTCGTTGAACAGTTTATTGATCCGGTATTTGAAGCATTAGATCTCGTGAAAGGATCGCTTCGCTCAATACAGATGGGGTTGTTCCAGACATGCCTGATCAAACGGTTGGCCCTTATCGTTGACTCTGAAAACAAGGCATCTTCAAAAGGGAAGTGTTTGCTGGTTTGCTTTGAACAAACCCGAGAAGCAGAGAGCTGGATTCAAGCCGCAATACGTTGTGAGCAAGGTTATCACACAACCTTAATTGCTAACGTTAATGACATTTCAGGCTTGGCAGAACATCAGGTTGTCGATCGTTATCAACGTATATTTCTGTTTTCTAATAAAGCACTACCAGCCAAACAGGTTGAGGTGTTAAAAGCGATGCGAACGCAATTCCCCAACCAGATTCAATGTTCAGAAGTCATAGAGAAGCTTCATTTTGAACAGGCAGAGAATAGCTAAGGAGACATCATGATTCTGGTATGGTTTCGACGTGATTTAAGAACGTTAGACCACACGGCTTTGCAGACAGCCCTGGACTCTGGGCAGCCTGTCGTCGCCTGTTTTATTGCGACGCCTCAGCAGTGGCAATCGCACGATATGGCTCCAATGCAGGCGGACTTGATTGCTCGTCGCTTAGAGCACCTGAATCAAGAGCTAGCAGAGCTGAACATTCCGTTTTTGTATGCAGAAGTCGACAATTTCTCCGGTTGCAGCGCCGTCATCGGCCGTTGGGTGAAAGCCCTAAATGCCACGAGCGTCATGGCAAATATCCATTATGAAGTAAACGAGCAGGAGCTTGATCGAGAAGTCTCTGATGCATTAAACCAATCAGGTGTGCGCTTTGAGTTGTTCCATGATAAGTGCGTTCATGCACCAACGACGGTTTTGAACAAGCAGGGCGACTACTTTAAGGTGTTCAGTCCCTTCAAACGAGCCTGGTTGCATAAGTTTCAATTACCAAGAGTTGCAAAACCCTATCCCCAATCACCGCTTTCACCGCAAGTATTGAAAGAGATAGAGGGGGAGTGTTTTGATGATGATTTTACGTTCAATTACCCACGTGAATCTAGCGAGCATTGGTTGGCTTCAACGAGTGACATACTGAATCAGTTAAGAACGTTTGCTCGTGAGCGAAGTGATGAATACCGCGAGCAGCGTGACTTCCCGGCCATTGATGGTACCAGTCAACTCTCTCCTTATTTGGCCATCGGCGCTTTATCTCCGAGACAATGTATTGCCAGATTGTTTGCTGAGAATGAGCAATCGGATTTAACGGAAGGCAAAGCAACATGGTTAAGTGAAATTATTTGGCGTGAGTTCTACCAACACTTGTTGGTGTTTGAACCAAAGCTTGTCAAAGGCAAAGGGTTTATTGATTGGGAAGACAAGATTCAGTGGTCTTACGACGAGAAGGCGTTTGAGCGCTGGAAAACCGGTACTACAGGTTACCCAATTGTAGACGCCGCAATGCGTCAGTTGAACCAAACTGGCTGGATGCACAATCGCTTACGCATGATAGTCGCGAGCTTTCTGACCAAAGATCTTCACATTGATTGGCGCTGGGGTGAAAAGTACTTCATGAGTCAGCTTGTCGATGGTGATTTTGCAGCCAATAATGGAGGGTGGCAATGGTCTGCGTCGACTGGTTGTGATGGTCAGCCTTATTTCCGAATTTTTAATCCTGTTAGTCAGGGAGAAAAGTTTGATGCTGATGGATGCTTTGTGCGTCATTGGGTGCCAGAAATAAAGAGCGTACCGAACAAGTTCCTCCATAAACCATGGACTTGGGAAGGCTTTTCTTTACTGGATTATCACACTCCGATGGTTGATCATAAAGCAGAAAGAGAGATAACCTTACGGCTCTTTAAAAGTGCCAAGGAATAGAGTGAAATGCTTAGCAAGAAGCGGTCGATGAGTATCGCGAAACGAACCCTGTTATCAGTCTCATTGTCATTAGTGAGTGGATTGTCATTCGCTAAGATGTACGAGTTACCTTCAGACAGCAGTCGTCTTATTGGTCGTATTGAAAACCACGTTGTGCAAAACGGGGAAACCATGGCCAATATTGCTAAGTTATATGACGTCGGTATGCTGGGTTTAATGGCCGCGAATAAAGGCGTAGACCCTTTTCTTCCTCAAGAAGGGCATGTTCTGACGGTTCCTACCCAACTCATTCTTCCGGACGTGGCTCACCAGGGTATCGTTATCAATCTGGCCGAGTTACGCCTGTACTATTTCCCGGCTAACGAGAACGTCGTGCACGTATTCCCGGTTGGGATTGGACGTATAGGGCGTGACACTCCGGTGATGTCAACCAGTGTCAGTCAGAAGCGTCCTAATCCGACGTGGACACCACCGGCTTCTATTCGTGCTGAATACAAAGCAAAAGGCATTAACTTACCTGCAGTTGTCCCTTCTGGCCCTGATAACCCGTTGGGTATGTTTGCATTGCGTTTAGCCTACGGGAACGGCGAGTACCTTATTCATGGTACCAACAAAGATTTTGGTATTGGTATGCGTGTCAGCGCAGGTTGTATCCGTATGGAGCCAAGCGACATTGAATGGCTATTTGAACAAGTACGTCGAGGCGAAAAAGTCACGGTTATTAACCAACCGGTTAAAGTGGCGTTAGAACCAGACAGAAGTGTCTTTATTGAAGCTCACGAACCATTAACTCGCAGCAACGGTAAGAAAGATGAATTGGAATTACCGAAAGAGTTAGGCTGGTGGTTAAGTGAATTTGGTATGAAGGATGTGAAGGCAAAAGCTGTGATTGCCGCGCAGAATGGAGTACCAGTAGAAATAACCGCGCCGTGAGGCGCGGCATAACACTATAACTTACTTAGTGTAAGATTGAGCGATGTTGTCGATACGCTCATTAGCACGTGCAGCTTCTTCTTGAGCAGACATTGCTGCGTCTTTAGACATTTGAACGTCAGATTGAAGAGTTTGTACGTCTTGGCTTAGCATGCTAACTTGATTGCTTAGTTCGTCTAGTTTAGCTGTAGTTGCGTCATCAGAAGAAGCACAACCTGCTAGTAGAAGTACTGAAGTTGCTGCAGCTGCGATCAACGTTTTGTTCATATAAGAACTCCTTGCTTATAGTGAAAGTCTCGCTCCATAGTTTTTGTTAGAGGCGAGGTTAAATGTGGATACATTGTATCAGTACATGATGTAGCAAAAGTCAAAAAAATCCAAGAATTTCATGGAGTACCTGACGTTAACTTTTACCTGAGCCTAACAAAAGGCAGTATTCAACCCTTCATTGACTCCAACAACAGTCTTCATGGCAGGTATTTTTGCCACGTTCCTGATATCAATAATTTAGACGATATTGACGCAAATGAAAGCTTCTCTCCGCAAATAAACGCAATATGCATGGATAAGCCTTAATAATCCGCGTATTCGCCATGACAGCCGTATATTGATGAACATAAGTTTAGGGCATAGATTGAAGCCGTGCCGCCCGAACTTGTATGAGTCTCAAAAGTAACTCTATTTTTTCTTCAATAATTAGTTTGTGTGATCTCTATCTATACTCCTATGATTTGCGGTATTATAGCGGGCTTTTATTTATTGCTACGTTAGAGCGGAATGACATTACAGAGCGCTCATATTGACTGATTTATTGGAGAATACTTTGCAATTTAAAGATCTAGGCCTAGACAACCGATTGTTGAAGAACCTAAAACACTACGATTTCAAAAAAGCGACTGAGATCCAACAGCAAGCAATTCCTGTTGCGATTGCAGGCAAGGATCTATTGGCATCTTCGAAAACGGGTTCGGGCAAGACTTTGGCGTTTGTATTGCCGATGCTTCACAAGTCACTTAAGACAAAATCATTTTCTGCGAAAGACCCTCGAGCTGTCATTCTGGCGCCAACGCGTGAATTGGCTAAACAAGTATATGGTGAGCTTCGCTCGATGCTTGCTGGCTTGTCTTACGAAGCAGCCTTAATTCTGGGTGGCGAAAACTTTAACGATCAGGTGAAAGCGCTGCGTCGTTACCCTAAATTCATCGTGGCAACACCAGGGCGCTTAGCTGACCACTTAGAGCACCGTTCTTTATACCTTGAAGGTTTAGAAACCCTGATTCTGGATGAAGCGGACCGTATGTTGGATCTGGGCTTCGCACCAGAGCTTCGCCGTATTCATAATGCCGCTAAACACCGTCGTCGTCAGACTTTGATGTTCTCGGCTACGCTCGATCACGCGGAAGTAAACAGCATTGCCTCTGAGATGCTGAATGCACCAAAACGTATTTCTATCGGTGTTTCTAACGAAGAGCACAAAGATATCACGCAGAAATTCTACTTGTGTGATCACCTAGATCACAAAGAAGCGATTCTTGAACGTGTCCTTGCTGAAGCCGAATACCGTCAGGTTATTATCTTTACCGCAACACGAGATGATACTGAGCGTCTTACAGCGAAGCTGAACGAGAAAAAACTCAAGGCAGTAGCACTGAGCGGTAACTTAAACCAGACGCAACGTAATACTATTATGAGCCAGTTTGAGCGCGCGGTGTTTAAGATTCTTGTCACCACTGACGTAGCCTCTCGTGGTTTGGACATTGCGACAGTGACGCACGTTATTAACTTTGATATGCCGAAGCACACGGAAGAATACGTTCACCGTGTTGGCCGTACTGGCCGTGCAGGTAATAAAGGTGATGCGATTTCTCTTGTTGGTCCAAAAGACTGGGATAGCTTTAAACGTGTTGAAGCATACCTGCAGCAAGATTTGTCGTTCTCCGTTTTCGAAGACTTAAAAGGCAAGTTCAAAGGGCTGAAGCCACGCAAGCCAGATATGCGTAATAAGAAAGGCGCGACGAAAAAAGCACGTCCTCAAGCTAAGAAAGTTGCGAAGAAGCCAGTTAAGCGCGACAAGACTTTCTACAAAACTGTGTCTGTTGGTGATGATGTTTTCATCCCTAAAAAGAAGCCAGCAGAACCGAAAGCAGAAGATTAATTTCTAGATTCTTAATGCTGTTTTAAGCAAAAAAAAAGCTCCGCAATCGCGGAGCTTTTTGATTTTACGAATTTGAAAGCATCAGTGCCTAGATCTGGAATTGTTTCAGTTCCTGTTGCTGCTTTTCTGCCAAGCCAGACAGCTCTTGCGCCGCTGCCGCTGACTGAGTAATGCCTGTGACGTTCTCGCTGACCAGCTGATAGATGTTTGACAGGTTATTGTTGATGTCTGTTGTAACCTGTTTCTGTTCTTCTGAGGCTGTCGCTACGTGCGTGTTAATGGTGTTCAGTTCAGAGATAGACTGACTGATGTTATTTAATGAAAGGCTGACTTCTTCAGCGATAGCTTGGTTGTCTTTTAACATAGCCAGGCTAGAGTGCATGCTTTCGTTTGCTGTCCCGGATTGTTGCTGAAGTTCCTCAATGATGACCTGGATTTCTTTGGTGGATTCTTGAGTTCTGGCCGCGAGCATTCGCACTTCATCCGCCACGACTGCAAAACCACGTCCACTTGCCCCTGCACGAGCGGCTTCTATTGCGGCATTTAGTGCCAGTAAATTCGTTTGCTCAGAAATGCCTTCTATTACCTCTATAACGCGTCCAATTTGCTCTGACTGTTCTTTTAACGAAGTGACAACTACTGCTGCAGCATTGAGTTGTTCAGCCATTTTTGCGCTTGCACGCGTGCTCTCTTCGAACATGTTTAAGCTTTCTGTGGCAAGCTGTCGAGCTTCTGTTGACGCGGTGTCAGCCGACTGGGCATTGTTGGATACTTCAGTCGCCGCCGATTCCAATTGGTTAATCGCTGAGGCTACTTGTTCGACTTCCTGCTTTTCATGATCGGAATTGACACTGCTTTGTGTCATGACCGTGGCTAACTCGGTAGATGCGGAAGCGACATCTTCGCTGATACGCACTAGTGATCTGACCGTGTTACGCAGCTGTTCGATAGTCTGATTCACATCTTGAGCAAGCTGGGATACTTCGTTGTTGCCAATTTCCTCAGCGTTTACGAGCAGGTTGCCTTTTGCTACTTCACGCATCGTGTTTTGCAAGTTGCGAATTGGTGTCACAATATAGTTGGCTAAGATCCAGCTAATCAGAGATGCGACTAACAGTATCAATGCGATGGAAATGGCACTTTGAGTTAAGGTGTCAGAATGCACCTTTCCGTTGGCTTGGACGTCGCTGATTACGGTCTGATTGAGCTTTTCTGAAAGGTTGTCGATGGCGTTGATCATCTCTTCACCCGCGACGCGATAATTTACCATGGCTGCTTCGAAATTCTGGTTGAACTCGGCAGTGGTGTATTGGCTCGCGTGCTTTTGGGTAAGTAATGGCGTCATAGTGAGACGTGTGAAATCCACATAATGGTTCATGGCTTCGCGCATGGCGTTCACTTCTGACTGCACTCCCGGCAGATCATTAATGGAATCTAAGAATTCACGGCTTTCAGCCTGTCGCTGCGACAACTCTTGATTAAGGGATTGAACATCTTCTGCACGAAACAGGCTGTAAATGGCTTTAATGCGCATTGCATAGGTGTTATCGACAATGGCGCTCAGGTCATCTTTATGAACGATAAGAGAGTGTGTGGACGTCGAAACCTTATTAAATGCTTGATCTAGCTTACTTATCCCGACAGTGAGTCCTACAACAAGTAAAACAACAGTAAATAAAACAGGTAAAAATACCTGTAACTTAATAGATAGCGTGCTTAGAAATTGACGCATAATTACCCTCAATCTGAATGAATTATTATGTTTTTTATTATTAGATTTGGATTCTAATTGCTATCTTTTTGAAATCAATAGGTTAGTGGTTTTTATCTATGCCTTAATGCTATAAGAAAAGTTTAAGTTAGAAATAATTATTCAATTGGTAATTAAAATGTA
Source organism: Vibrio sp. dhg (assembly GCF_003443775.1). Classification (NCBI taxonomy): domain Bacteria; kingdom Pseudomonadati; phylum Pseudomonadota; class Gammaproteobacteria; order Vibrionales; family Vibrionaceae; genus Vibrio; species Vibrio sp. dhg. The sequence continues at coordinate 1,450,931 of NZ_CP028944.1, forward strand.
GGTAATTGGTAAAGATGAATCAGAGGTGCATGTAAGCGCCAGATTAATCGTTCATTTCCCCTACGAAATGGATAATCTGTCATAGAGGCTTCAATTAAGTGAAACACAACTGTCACATTTGAGTTCTAAAGTGAGCACCGTTCAAGTGAAACACAACGGCAATAAAGCCACTTTAAGGAAATTGTGATGAAAAAGACAGTAATCGGTGCAATCGCACTTCTAGGCGCAATGGCAGTGACTCCTGTTTCTGCTAAAGAAACTATCTCTGCAGTGGGTTCTAGCAGCGTAACTCCACTGATGGAAGTTTTCTCTGAAACATACATGAAGACGAACCCTGAAGTATTTATCGAAGTTCAGGGCCCTGGTTCTTCTGCTGGTGTTAAAGCAGCAAAAAATGGTTCGGCTGACCTAGGTATGTCTTCTCGTAACCTAAAAGACTCAGAAAAAGAACCAACTCTTATCGAAGAAGTTGTTGCTCGTGACGGTATCGCGGTTGTTGTTAACCCACAAAACAAGCTAGCAGGTCTAACTGCTGAGCAAGTAACTGCAATCTACAAAGGCGAAGTATCAAACTGGAAAGAAGTTGGTGGCGAAGACAAGCCAATCGTTGCAATCACTCGTGATACAGCTTCTGGTACTCGTGGTGCATTCGAAGACATCATGTCTCTAAAAATGAAAGTTTCTGGTAAGAAAGTTTCTGCTATTTCTCAACGTGCTCAAGTTGCTAACGGTAACGGCGCACTGAAAACTATGGTTGCTTCTAACCCATACGCAATCGGCTACATCTCACTAGGTACTGTAGACAACACAGTTCACGCACTAGCAATCGACAGTGTAGATGCAACAGTGGCTAACGTTAAAAACGGTTCTTACAAAGTAGCTCGCCCATTCCTTGTGCTTTACAAAGAAGGCAAACCATCTGCTGAAACGCAAAAATTCCTAGATTGGATGCTAACTGAAGATGCTCAAAAGCTAGTTGACCAAAACGGTTACATCTCAGTTCACTAATCTTATCGTGACACTTAAGTTTGCTCAGCCCACTGTTTAGGGCTGAGCCTTTTCATCCATAGCGTTCATTGGCTAACAACCAGAACCGTGAGATTTTTAAATGACCATCGCAACAAATAGTGAAAAGCTTATGAATACTGACGCTAAAGCTATCAGCAAGCCAGGCCTGCGCGAGAAACGCCGTGTAGACTGGAAAGAGCGTATCTTCCACGGCTTGTTCCTCACCAGTGCCGTTATCGGCATCGTATCATTGGCAGTAATTGCTTACTTTATTGTTCGAGAGAGTATTCCTGCATTTCAAGAAGTTGGGGTCTCGGGCATTGTTTTAGGTCAAAACTGGCTACCACCTGCACTTTACGGTGTTGCAACCATGATTGTTGCTTCCGTTGTTTCGACAGCTGGCGCAGTAATGGTTGGTGTTCCGGTTGGTGTTTTGACTGCAATCTTTATCGCTGAAATCGCGCCTAAGCGTTTAGCTGACGTCATTCGTCCGGCTGTAGAGCTGTTGGCGGGTATCCCTTCGGTGGTATATGGTTTCTTTGGTTTGGTTATCATCGTACCTTTGATCCAAAACATCTTTAACGTACCAGCAGGTAACACGATTCTTGCGGGTATCATTGTTCTTGGTGTGATGATTCTACCAACGGTAATTACCGTATCTGAAACGTCTATCCGTGCTGTACCTCGCGCTTACAAAGAGGGTTCACTGGCTCTAGGCGCATCTAAAATCTACACGATTTTCAAATTGCTCGTTCCTGCTGCTCGTTCAGGGATTATGACTGGTGTGATTCTTGGTATCGGTCGTGCTTTGGGTGAGACGATGGCAATCATCATGGTGATGGGTAACGCACCGGCAATGCCAGAAGGCATTCTGGACTCTGCACGTACGCTAACCGCGAACATTGCTATTGAGATGTCTTACGCAAGTGGTGTTCACGCGAACGCACTTTACGCTACTGGTGTGGTACTGCTGGTCTTCATCATGTCGTTGAACGCTGTACTTCTTTACCTAAACCGAGAAAAAGCGAAGTAATCGCTCGTTAAAGGTGACAATTATGGATCGCGCAAAACTAAAACAAGCTCGCCAGTTCAAAGATAACGTCTTTAACGCTTTCGTTTGGATCTCGGCAGGATTAACGGTAGGTTTTTTGTTCTGGATTATCTGGTACATCCTATCAAACGGTCTGCAACACGTAGATTGGAAATTCATTACTGATAACTACACTCGTACAGGTGATGAACACGGTATCTTCCCGATGATCGTGTCAACCATCTATATGGTTATCGCATCTATCGCTGTGGCAGCGCCACTCGGTATCATGACGGCTATCTATCTGACTGAATACGCAAAAGTCGGTAGCCGTTTAGTGAAAGTAATTCGATTCTGTACTGAATCCCTGGCAGGTATCCCGTCGATCATCTTTGGTCTGTTCGGTATGACTTTCTTCGTGGCAATTCTTGGTCTTGGTTTCTCGATTCTATCGGGTGCACTGACACTAAGTATTCTGATTCTTCCAGTTATCATCCGTACCACGGAAGAAGCACTAATGGCAGTGCCACAAACGTATCGTGAAGGCTCGTACGGCCTTGGAGCTTCTAAAATTTACACTATCTGGCGTTTGATTCTTCCGAGCGCAATGCCAGGTATCTTAACCTCGGTCATTCTTAGTATTGGTCGTGTCATTGGTGAGTCTGCTCCAGTATTCCTGACAGCAGGTATGGTGGCTCGTATTCCTGATTCTTTACTCGATTCAGGTCGTACGCTAACCGTTCACCTTTACAAACTCACTACCGAACTGTTTACCGTTGAGGAATGGAATCAGGCTTACGGTACGGCAACGGTGCTTATTGTGGTTGTTCTTTTGATCAACATGGTGACTAAACTGATTGCAAGACGTTTTAACACTGCAACTTACTAACAAAACAAATTAAGAACGCACGTTAAAAGACACGAATTTAAGATTTAAGAGATTAAGAACATGAACAAGTTTGATATTGAAAACCTAGACCTATTTTACGGTGAAAACCAAGCACTGAAATCAATCAACCTGCCTATTCCAGTTCGTCAGGTAACGGCACTAATCGGCCCGTCAGGTTGTGGTAAGTCAACACTTCTGCGTTGTTTGAACCGTATGAACGACCTGATTGAAGGCGTAACCATTACTGGTAAGCTGGCGATGGATGGTGAAGACATCTACGGCAATATTGATGTCGCGGATCTTCGTATTAAAGTCGGTATGGTATTCCAGAAGCCAAATCCATTCCCAATGAGCATTTACGAGAACGTGGCTTATGGCTTACGTGCTCAAGGTGTTAAAGACAAAAAGTACATTGATGAAGTGGTTGAGCGTTCACTGCGTGGCGCAGCACTTTGGGATGAAGTGAAAGATCGTCTTAAGTCGCACGCTTTTGGTCTTTCTGGTGGTCAGCAGCAGCGTTTGTGTATCGCACGTACGATCGCTATGGAACCCGATGTAATCCTAATGGACGAGCCAACGTCGGCGCTTGATCCAATTGCAACGCACAAAATCGAAGAATTGATGGAAGAGCTGAAGAAGAACTACACCATCGTTATCGTGACTCACTCAATGCAACAGGCGCGTCGTATTTCTGACCGCACTGCGTTCTTCCTGATGGGAGAACTGGTTGAGCACAACGATACGCAAGTGATCTTCAGCAGCCCACAAGATGACCGAACTCAAGGTTACGTAAACGGTGACTTCGGTTAATCAACAATATTTATTGGCATAAATACATAACTATAAGCGATGGTAACTTTGCCCCTCTATATGAGGGGCTTTTTTTTATAGCTTTTCAAGCTCAGGGCTAGATTGAGTTTTTTTCGCCTTTGACAGCTTATTAATATTGTCGAGTAAAGAATCTGAATTCCAAGGTTGCTGCTCGGCACTGAAGCGGGCTTGATTCATCACTTCTAGATCGTGCTTCACTGCTTCCACGACTTCTGAATTCAACGATTCACGGTTTGCATCTAAATATTCGTTAATGGCTCTTTCGATTTTGGCGGCATCGCCTTGCTTGATAACAGCCTTAAGCCCGTCAACGTTCAGTGGAGTTTGAGAATTTATCTCTTGATTTTTACTTTCGTGAGGACGCTTTTTCCAAACCACAACCGTGATGATAGATGTTATTACCCACAGTCCTGCAAAGACAAAAGTGAGCACTCGCCATAGTTCACTCACGCCACCTTGAGCAGCAGGAGTCGCTGTCGTTACTGGCGTTTGTGGCAGAGTTGTTTCTGGCAGGGTAATCAAGCCCATATCACTTTGCTCTACATCCAGTTCAATGGCTTCTATCGTCGCCTTTTTGGCTTCGTCCTGAATGCTGTTCCACCAGTTTAGTGTATAACCGGGCAGGGAATAAGTGCCTACTTCCGTTGGTATGATCACTTGTTTCACCGTCATGACCAGAGTGCCATCTCGCGTCGTTACAAACTGCGGTTGTTCTGGATACACACGCAGTGACGTTGGGTAATCCATATCAATTCGAGGTAAGAACTCTGCTTGGGTTCCACGCGCCTTGATTTGAATAGTGCGAGTGATGGAAGAGCCTTGCTTTACTTTATTCAGTTCATTTGGCGATAACTTGTTACCCTCGTCGTCTTGCCAACTTTGCGTCATCTCTAACGCTGAGGCTGGCAACCATTTCCCCTGAAACTCCGCAGGAATGGCTTTGACCGTAATCGGCATTTGTTCAATGTTGGTTTTGATTGGCATGACCTTGGTCGAACCCGTCAGGCTATCACCGTAAATGTACGAACCTGTCAGCTGTGGACCATTTAACGTGTAAGTGCCGGCAGTATCCGCGGTCAAACGAAAAGATTGCTCTACAACCGTCACTTCAAGCCCATCCATGACTTGCTGACCTTGTTGTATTTCTCCAACGGGTTCGAGTTTCATCCCGTCAATGCTAGGTGGAATGATCTTAGGGTTGTCCAAGCGACGAGTATCCGCTTTGATAATGAGCCGCATACGTAAGTTCGCCGATTGCTGCGGGTATAAAGTATGGTTGTCGACGCTCATTGAGAAGCTGAACAGATCGTCGAGATCAGGTTCCGTTTGACTCGCGGTTACTCGCAATTTAATTGGTTCAGTACTCATTCCGTCCACGGTAAAGCTAGGAATGGTTAACACTCCTTCTTTCATCGGAGCGATAGAGATGCTCCACTCGGTACGTAAATATTTACGACCATTAATATTATTGCTGGAGCGGCCGTAGCGAGGTTGCCCTAAGAAAAAGTCTTTATCTAATACACTGAAATCGATCGCGTCGGAACTCAACTCCGTGTCAGCCATGATTCTCAGGTTGATGACTTCGTTTTTCACGGCTTGAGTTTTGTTGACACTCGCTTCGAGACTTTGAGCCATTGCCGAAATACTCGATAACACGCTGGTCAAAAAAATAAAAACCAGCATTACGCCTTTTTTCATCACAGGCTTACCACTCCTTTTGCGATTGTTGCGGACGTTGTTTTTGCTGCGCTTGCAGCTGCATTTGTGCACGAATCAGAAAGCTTGGATCGCGCGCGCTTTCTACTGCCTCCAGGCGGCGGAATTCAGGATCATCCTGCTGTGATTGGTCTGGTTGAGCCTGAACCTTCATCGGCTGACCGTCTTGCTCAGACGTATTGTCGTCTTTTTGATGGTTGATTTTTGACTCTTTTTGTTGGTTTTCCTTTTTATTTTCAGTGTCTTGACGATTTTGTGACTGTTGTCCTTGCTCCTGAACCTGATCATTTTGAGACTGTTGCTGCTGTTGCTGCTGTTGCTGCTGTTGCTGCTGTTGCTGCTGTTGCTGCTGTTGCTGCTGTTGCTGCTGTTGCTGCTGTTGCTGCTGTTGCTGCTGTTGCTGCTGTTGCTGCTGTTGCTGCTGTTGCTGCTGTTGCTGCTGTTGCTGCTGTTGCTGCTGTTGCTGCTGTTGCTGCTGTTGCTGCTGTTGCTGCTGTTGCTGCTGTTGCTGCTGTTGCTGCTGTTGCTGCTGTTGCTGCTGTTGCTGCTGTTGCTGCTGTTGCTGCTGTTGCTGCTGTTGCTGCTGTTGCTGCTGTTGCTGCTGTTGCTGCTGTTGCTGCTGTTGCTGCTGTTGCTTCAATTTCTCCTCTACTACCGAGAGGTTTTTCTTCGCTGAGTCGAAATCGGGTTTTTCTTTGAGCAATTCTTTGTATAGGTCCGCAGCTTCTTCGAGCTGACCATTTTGCGCCAGAGCATTCGCGAGGTTATAACGCCCTTCAAATGATGGATTGTCAGAAAACGCTTTGATTGCCATTTCATAATCTCCGCTTTGGTAACTCGCTGCACCTTTCCAATTTGGATCGGTAAACACGCTTTTGGCTTTTTCAAATTCGCCTTTTTGATAGAGCTCGGCGCCTTGCTGGTTTTCATTTAAGAATGGGTTTGCTTCAACCTTAGCAGTCCAGGTCAATGGCGTAAGTCCGGCGATAAATAGCCAAATGACGCCGCGACGGAAAAGCAAAGCAGCAGGAAGTAACAGCAACGGCAATAACCAAAAACCATTATTCATTCTCGATCCAGTTTGCACCTCGTCGTTTTGTTTCGCGGCAAAGCTATTGCCCATTTGATTGGTAAAATCAGCAATAGTTTCGACATCCCGGTTGTTATATTGAATCGGAATAAATAGTCCACCAGTTTGATTGGCGAGCGTCTGCAGGTTTTTTAAATTTGTTTTTGCGACTACCGTTGTCCCTTGGCTATTCTTGAGCAGGGGGCCATTTGGCAGCGCAATTGGCGCACCATTTGCTGTGCCTATTGCAAGGACAGATACACGGAATTTTTTACCTTTTAGCAGGTTAAGTGAGTTGGTTAGTTCAGCATCGTCAAGATCGTCGGCTAATACAATAATGTCACCTTGATTGGTTCCTGCTTGCGAAAACTGATTTAACGCCAACTGAATTGCAGATGGCAGGTTAGCCCCTTGAAAAGGCATCAAGTCAGGGGATAAATTCTCGATAATGCCAGCTAACGTGTTTGAGTCGGTTGTGAGCGGGCTCAAGCTGTACGCATCGCCAGCGTAGGCGACAAGCCCAGTTGCACCTTCTTTCCAGTTAGGCAGTAAGTCTAGAGCTTTATAGCGAGTTTGCGCTAATCGGTCTGGTTTGATATCCGTCGCATACATGGATCGCGACATATCGAGAACCAAAATGCGGTTTTGACTCAATTTAAAGCTTGGGCGTTCATTCGATTGCCAGCTTGGGCCTGCCAGTGCAATACAAGCTAAGGCCCAGGTGACTCCCCAAACGGTAAAGGTGTGCTTTGATTGCACAGCGTTTCCCAACACTTTCGCTAAATGAGGAGCAATAAGCGTTGTTCTTTTGTCCGTCAATTTTTTATTTAGCGTGAGCGCGATGGGGATCGCGATCAGTCCAGTCAGCCAAAGTGGGTGGAGGAAAATAAACTCAGCCATGTTTTCTCCTTAGCAAGAATAACAACACAGATAGTCCCAATGCTGCGCTCAGTGGGTAGCGGAACCATTCGGATTGAGGACGCCACGTTTGTGTGTCGCTGGAGACAGGTTCTAATTGGTTAATGGTTTCGTAGATGTTTTCTAGCTGTTCTGTATCTCTTGCGCGGAAATATTGACCACCCGTGACTTCGGCAATTCGGGTCAGGGTCTTTTCATCGAGATCGGCTGCGGTATCGACTTTTCGAGTCATAAAAAACTCTTTGACCATCATTTCACCCGCACCCACGCCCACGGTATAAATCGTCGCGTTGTATTTCTTGGCGATTTCCGCCGCCTCAATAGGGTCTAATACGCCTGCGGTATTTCCGCCGTCACTGAGCAAAACCATCACGCGCTGAGGTGCGTTACTATCGACAAATGTTTTGGTCCCTAAACCAATGCCGTCACCCATTGCGGTGCTTTGCCCAACTAATCCAATAACGGTTTGGTTGATTTGTTGTATGACTGCTTGTCGATCTGCGGTAAGGGGTGTTTGTAAATAGGCATGATCGCCAAACAATACAACACCTAAGCGATCGCCTTTACGCTTCGCGACGAAATCAGATAAGACTTTTTTTACAGCGGTAAGCCGGTCGGTAAACTCACCGTCCAAATTCATGTCTTCTTTTTGCATTGAACCTGAAAGGTCAACGACCAACATTAAGTCTCGATATTTCGGTTGAAACTCTATTGGATCGCCAAACCAAACTGGTCGTGTACAGGCAATGATTAGTAACGTCCATATAGCAATGGACAAGGTTTTTTGCAGCTTTTGTTTCGGCTTGTTGCTGTGTGTATTGTCTGGTAAATAAGCCAGTTTAATCTCAGCTTGCTGGCTTTCTCGTGGTAACAGCTTGTAAACAAGCAAAGGTAGGGGCAGTAAAATCAGTGCCCACCACCAGACAAATTCAATATTCAACCATTGGCTAAGGCCGGTTGCTAAGGTTTGCTCAGTCACGGGTGTTGGCCTTTTTCTTCGGTGGCAAAGCGTGGCTGACCCAGAAAACACAGTCTTCAATTAAATCCTGGTGCTCTCCCTGAGGGGATTTCTGATATAAGGCGGCCTGCCACTGTTGTTGTTTATCTAAGAATCGACTCTCTTCAGTATGGTTATCCAGAAATTCATACCAAGCAGCGCCAGTGAGCGGTGCAATATCTTCGCGTGGAAAGTAACTCAACGCTGCCTGACGTAAGATCTCTAAAGCAGAAGAAGGGGTATGAGGCGTGACTGAGTTTGTCAGAAGCTTCAGTGCTGTTCGTTTAGCGAGCAGACGCTTAGTACGCCATTTGAAATAGAGATATACGCCCAAAATCGTTAACACAATACCTGTCATCAGTGCCCACCACCCCCAAGCGAGTGGCAACCAATCCGGAGCATTAGGTAAAATTAAAGGTTCTAGGTTTAAGCTTTGGTTATTTGTTGTCATTGTTATTACTGCTATTAGAAGAAGGCTGCTAGCTTAGTTGCTGGATTAATGGAGAGCCACTAGAGAGGCTGTTAAATGGAATCGCCATCGAATGGCATAGTTGTTTGATGGATTCCTGATGAGCGGTAAAGTACGATTCAAGCTCACTTCTCTCTCCTTTGGAGCCAAAGTTGAACCACTGACTACGACGACCATCAGAGGCTTTTACTTGTCCTCGGAAGTCCGTCTCTCCCTTTTCTAATGGGTCAAAAAACTGAATGGCTCGAACAGAGTTGTGTTGTTTCAGCCGACGCAATTGAGTCAGTTCTTTTTCACCCGTTTGTGAGAAATCACTCAGCAAAATTAGCTCACTGCCTTTAGGTGTGAGCGTGTGGAGTGTTTCGAATACTTGTGAATAAGGCATCGAACGGCTTCCATTTTCTTCTAAGAGCGACAGCTGTTCATTATGTATGTTTAGAATGGCATGAAGGATCCGCAAGCCCTGTTTTTGTAGGGAAGACGGACGAAACTCCAGGCATTGATGCCCGTCATCAATGACAGCCCCAATACGGTCTTTCTTCGCCAGCGTTAGCCAGATTAATACACTGGCAAAATGGGCCAGTTGAACGGACTTCAGTACATACTTTGAGCCAAAGTAAAGGCTTGAGCTCAAGTCGATGTATAAAATCACCGCTTGCTCTTTGTCTTCGGCGAACAATTTAGTGTGCGCTTTGCCCGTGCGTGCGGTGACGCGCCAATCAATACTGCGAATGTCATCTCCGGCCTGATATTGGCGTACTTCCATAAAGTCCATACCACGACCTTTCTGCCGACTGGTATGGCTACCGCTCATCTGGGACCAAATACTTTGCGCTGGTGGTAACCATAGGATCGATTGGGTCCGATGATGCAGCAGTTCTTCTAAGGTTAATGTCACTCCATTCGCATGGGGTGGCAATGGCTCTTTTGCTGACATATTACTCACCCAACTTTATGCGCTGCCAACAAGGTTAAGTAGCTTATCAATGACCTGATTGGCACTGATGCCTTCGGCTTGTGCGTGGTAGCTCAGTAGCAAACGGTGACGCAGCACTGGGTATGCCATCGTTTGTACGTCTTCGGGAGAAACAAAGTCTCGTCCTTTTAACCATGCATGAGCACGAGCACATCGGTCTAACGCAATCGTCGCTCGGGGGCTGACACCCATCGCTAACCACTTATCCAGTTCGCTGTCATACTCGCTGGCTTGACGTGTCGCCATCACCAGACGCACGATGTATTGCTCGATGGTTTCTGCCATATGAATATCGAGCACCTCTTTACGCGCGGTGAAGATATCTTGTTGGCTGATACTTGGACGTTCGATTGCGGCTTCGCCTTTTGCTTCCCCACGGTTGATACGCAATATTGCCAGTTCGTGTTCGGCATCCGGATAATTCACTTCCAGATGCAATAAGAATCGGTCTAACTGGGCTTCCGGAAGTGGGTAAGTCCCTTCTTGTTCGATCGGGTTCTGCGTTGCCATGACTAAGAATAGTTCAGGCAAAGCATAGGTGTGGCGCCCGGCGGTTACTTGTTTCTCGGCCATGGCTTCAAGCATGGCGGCCTGAACTTTTGCGGGCGCACGGTTAATCTCGTCGGCCAGAATGAGTGAGTTGAAGATAGGACCAGACTGAAACGTAAATTCTCCAGTTTCTGGTCGGAAGATATCAGTGCCGGTTAAATCGGCAGGCAACAAATCTGGGGTGAACTGAATACGGTGGAAATCACCTTCTACGCAGTCGGACAATGATTTGACTGCTCGGGTTTTTGCTAGCCCTGGAGGCCCTTCAACCAAAATGTGCCCGTCAGCGAGCAGGGCAATCAACAGCTGTTTAACCAAGTCCTGTTGGCCAATGATTTGAGACTCGAGGTATCGTTGAAGCGTTTCGAAGTTAGATTTATGCATGTTGTGGACTCTCGATATCCATTTGAGTTGATTATCAGTATTGGTCATTTACTTTGTAGAAAAAGTTCCCAGTAAGACCTTGAAACTTATCTTTTCAATATTGGGTCATTGACAAGTATTACAAGCTTTAAGCTGGGTTAGCCGTGCAGAGGAATGGCGGTAATGAGATGCTTGGTAGCGTGAAGCCGTAGACTTAGATAGAATAAAGACAGTTAATAGTTCAATGAATATATTTAGGTAAGTACTATGAATGATTTCGAACAAGAGCTAGAGCAAATGTCTCAAGAGGTCTCTCAGGAAGAAGAAGTGAAGCTACCTTCGCTGGAAGAGCAGAAGGCGATTGCAGCTGAGCTTAAGAAGCTGGAAGCGGAAGGCAAACTGACTCCTGAGATTCTAGAGCAGTATTTCGGCAAGTTTAACCAAAAGAATGCCGTGCCAATTCACTAAATTCTCTAGGAAAAGGGAGTGTTTACTCCCTTTTTCATGCTTACCCGTCAATTTGCAACTAAAACCATTCTATATCAATATGTTAGGTGGCTCGTATTAGTCATTTTCATACTTGACATTGTTGACGCTCTAACCAAATCTATTGTGTAGTTCAATCTATACGGCTAGAGGAATGTTTAGGGAATGGAGTATCACACTACAGGGGATATCATTTTAATTACTGAGAGAAGTCTACAATCATCGCTGTTGAAGGATGTGTTGGAAACGGAACTTGGTATAAGCGTTATTTTGATAATTCCAGAAAACCTTACCAGCCGATCTCTTAAAGGTCTGCCCATTTCAGCCATTATTTTAGACTTTAGTATTCTGACAGAAGAAACGTTATCGCTATATCGAGACTTCAAAGAGTCACAACTTAAGAGTGTCCAGGAAATCCTGATTAACTGTGACAGAGCCATCTCTACAGAAGATCTCTTCATCTGGAATACGTTAGTCGGCATTTTTTATACTTCAGATGACGTCCAAACTCTGCAAGTCGGTATAGATAAGATCTTGCAAGGTGACATGTGGTTTAGCCGCAAGTTTTCCCAGCAGTACATTACTCACCTTCGTCAGAACAGCAAGCCAGTATACAAGCATGCCCCAAGCATTTTAACGAGAAGAGAGATGCAAATAATCACTTTTCTTGCAATGGGAGCATCGAATCAAGAAATCGCGGAACAATTGTTTGTGAGCGAAAATACAGTGAAGACTCATTTACACAACATCTTTAAGAAGATTGAAGTGAAAAATAGAGTTCAGGCGCTTATCTGGGCCAAAGAAAATATTTCCGAGTATTCGATGTCTGTTTAAATAGATAAAAACACCAACGTCCTAATTTAGTGATGACTTATATTTATTGGGCGTGATTTAAATAATGAGAAAAGTGTTTCTTTTATGAGAAACACTTTTTTTGTTTATATTTTTATTTATTTTATAATTTTAAAAAAAGAAAAATAGCCGTAATCTATCATTCTTAATACTTAGGGGTGAATTATATCGCTAGTGAGTAACTACTAATTCATAAACATTAAGTCAATGAAAGTATGAGAAACATTATGGAACAGCATATGGAAAAGCCAGAAGTCCTAATGATCACGCAGCAAAGCTTACAAAGTGAAAACTTTAAGGAAATGCTTTCTAAAAACACCGAAACAAAAATAACGATCTTAGACTCTAGAAACCCAAGTTATCATGAATGCATTCCAACTCGGTATTTTTTATTGGTGGATTTTTCGGTGGATATGAACTCCGAAACTTTAGATTACTTAAAGAGTAGTAATAAAGTGCTAGGTACAATAATGATCAACCAAGGACATGAGCTCAATATCGAAGAATTAGCGGCTTGGCCTGCGGTAAAAGGTATATTTGGACCCAGAGATTCGATGGAGAAGGTGTGCGATGGCCTTATTGCGATTATGAATGGAGATAACTGGTTACCTCGTAGGCTGCTAGAGCAAATGGTGAGATACTACAAAGAAAAAGAATTGATACCTATTGTAGAACCAGCGATAGAGGTCGAACTCACCAGACGCGAGATACAAGTTTTGACAATGTTAAAAGACGGTGGCTCAAACATGGAAATCGCTGATTCATTATTTATCAGCGAACATACCATTAAATCTCATTTATATAATATTTTTAGAAAGTTAGATGTAAAGAATAGAACTCAAGCGACAAGCTGGGCTAAAAGGAATCTATAGTAATATTGAATTGTAATCTGATTCAATATTAGTTTTTTCTCATACTGATTAGGTGACTGCATCTGATATTTTATTAAATTAGTATTAGATTTTAATATCACTCCTTATTCAAACTCTTAAACACATACATGCCTACTAGACTTTCGGTGTCTGGAAATAATCTAATCAGGCCGAAAACAATAGAGATAATTAATTGATGTGCTCAATTGTTTAGCCAAAGCAAAGGGAGTGAGAAAAATGACTATTTATAATGGTACACCAGGGGCAGATGAGCTCTCCGATTTTGATGGCACTTATGATCTGTTCATTGGATACGGTGGCGATGACTTTATTGTTGGCGGTGGCGGTAGCGACTTCATAATCGGTGGTGCTGGTAATGATCGCCTAATCGGCGGCGCTGGTAATGATGTTCTTAAAGCGGGTACCGGTGATGACTATCTCGGCGGTGGCTTTGGGGATGATATTCTCCTCGGGCTGCAGGGCAATAACACGCTAAATGGTAGTACCGGTAATGACGTATTAGTTGCTGGCTCTGGTGACAACTTCATGGTTGGTGGTGAAGGCAGTGACTTATTTCTATTTACCGATAAGTTTGATGGTCACGGCGAGGCAAAAATTGCCGACTTTACTATCGGTGAAGATCTGATTCGTATTAATAGCTCTACAGTGACCGATTTCGCTGATTTGACCTTTAGTTACGATGCGGCAGGTAATGCTGTCTTTACCGATGGTGCTGATTTAACCGTTAAGCTTATTGGTGTTACTGAAACAGAAATCACTACTTATGGTGCAGATTTATTTATTATCTAAACACTAAATAGGCAGTCAAGCCAGGTACTAGGCGACGTCGTCTAGTGCCTGCGTTTTTGATTAAACGGAAGTTATCGTGCAGAAAACGGTTTTCAAAGAGGTGCGACAAAAGCTGTTCGCGCTTATAGGCTTGTTGGTTGGGTTTAGCCTCTTCATCAACTTACTCATTCTTTCTATACCCTTGTACATGCTGCAAGTGTATAACCGCGTCCTCTCATCATACTCAATAGATACACTCGTTTTGCTCACCGTCATAGTGGTGGCTGCACTTTTTACGATGTCTATTGTTGATATTGCCCGAGCACAAGTAAGCAAATCTTTTGGTTACTGGATGGATACCAAACTGTCTGTGTTTATGCTCAAGCGCAGTATCCAATATCAGTCTCATACTGGCACAAGTTTTACTTCTCAAGTACTCAGAGATATTCAAAACATTAAAGGCTTTTTAAGCAGTCAAGCGCCTTACCCTCTGTTGGATGCTCCTTGGACGCCACTCTTTATCTTATTTGTTTATCTGTTACACCCTTTGTTGGGTCACATCGCACTAGTCGGGTCGATTGTGCTTTTGGGGCTGGGCATTCTCAATGAAGTTTTAGCCAGAAAAGTAATTCAAGAAAGTGAAGTGAAAGCGCTCTCTCAAATCAATGATGCCGAACTGGCAACACAAAACTCTAACTCGATCCTTGCGATGGGCATGATGAATGCGTTTTTAGAAAAATGGCAATCACGTATGACTCAGGTCAACTCGTTAGAAGAGAACGTGGCAGGAAAAACCATTTATATAAGTAACTTGTCCAAATTCGTGCGTAGCACATTACAGGTTTCGCTACTTGGTGGTGGAGCATGGCTGGTGATTCAACATGAAATTACCGCCGGAGCAATGATCGCCAGCTCTATTCTGATGAGCCGAGCGTTAGCGCCGATGGAACAAGCGATTGGCACGTGGCGGGGCGCGATGTCTGCCAGAAACTCCTATCAACGTTTAAAGGATATCGACGCTGTCATCAAGCTCGATGAGTCTGATATGCCATTACCTAAACCGCAAGGGAACTATGAACTCATCGGGCTAACTTACCGGCACTTTGGCGCAACTGAACCAGTACTTTCGGCGGTTTCATTGTCTATTCCCGCAGGTGTTTCGGTTGGTTTGATTGGTCCTTCCGGAACGGGTAAGTCGACGTTAGCGCGGTTGATGCTCGGAAACATCAAACCTTCTGCAGGCAAGGTAACGTTAGATGGTATGGAGGTATCCACCTGGGCGGCGGAAGATCGCGGTGCTCATTTCGGATACCTGGCGCAAGAAGTCGAGTTATTCACCGGGACCATCAGGGAAAATATCGCGCGTTTTAAAGATGAAGACCCAGCCAAAGTGATTCGCGCTGCACAACTGGCCGGATGCCATGAGTTGATCCTCAAAAAGAACAAAGGCTATGACTTTGTTATCGGAGAACGTGGGCGTGGTTTATCTGGAGGTGAACGTCAAAGAATAGCACTTGCTCGGGCCATATATGGTGAGCCTTCTATTGTCGTATTTGATGAAGCTAATGCGAACCTAGATGGAGAAGGCGAGGCCGCATTTCAACGACTAATAGCACATTTAAAACAGCAAGGAACGAGCATTATCGTGATCGCTCATAATGCGAGTACGCTAAGGCAGATGGATCGGCTACTTTATTTGTCGGATGGGAGAGTGAAGTTATACGGCGCTCGGGATGAAGTACTGAAACGCTTAATGGGTAAAGACAAAACGGATATACCGAGGGTGACAAATGAGCAATCAACTGCCAACAGTCAATAAACCATCCACCGACAGTGTTTATCGCTTTTCTCCCGAGCTCCAACTGAGTTTCAAAAAACCTATTCTGCTGGCGGTTATTGCCACTTGCGTTTTTTTGGGCGGTGTCGGTTTTTGGGCAGCAACAGCGAAACTGGAAAGTGCAGCCATCGCCTATGGGGATTTTTCGGTGCTGAGTAATCGACAAGCCATCCAACATTTAGAGGGCGGGATCATCGAAAAGCTGTTTGTTCAGGAAGGCGATTTGGTTCAAAAGGGTCAGCCATTGATTCAACTGTCCAAACATCAGGCAATGGCGAGATTAGACTCATTGAGCGGACAGTTTATTCACACGCTCGCTAAAGAGAATCGTCTGAGCGCAGAGTTGGATGAACTGCCTTCAATTGTATGGTCTGACGATCTTAACAATCTACCTCGAGTTGAAATCGTGCGAGAAGCACAGCTGGTGCAAAGTAAAATATTTGAAGCCAGACAGCGTTACTTTCAAAGTCAGCTAGGGATCATTGAACAAAGTATTTCCGGTGCAAATTTAGAACTGCAAAACCTTCAGCAAACTAAAGTAATTGAAAGAGAAAGATTAAACTTTATTGAAGAAGAGATTGCGAGTAATCAAGCCTTGGTACAGAAAGGCTTCTCCGGTAAGTCAACCTTGCTCCAGCTAAAGCGCCTCGCGGCCGAAGTGAGAAGTACGCTTAGTCAATTGGATCGACAGTCTCTTACGGTGAATAAACGGCTAGAAGAAAACCAATCTCAGGTTGAAGAGTTAAAATTGGAACGGCTGAATGAAGTCGTTGAAGAGTTAAGAGACACCCAGAAAGAAATTGTCAGCATTCGAGAAGAGTACCGTTCTGCTCAGGACGTGGTAACCAGAACGTCTATCAATGCACCAATTTCAGGTCGTGTGGTCAATATGCAGGTATTTACCGAAAGAGGGGTTATCGGTTCGGGAGAAACGCTGCTAGAACTGGTTCCTCAAAATGACCAATTACTGGTAGAAGCGAGAGTGAATCCGCAGGATATCGATTTAGTGAACCCAGGCCAGCAAGCTCGTATCAGAGTGACTGCATTAAATGCGAGAAACTTAGCACCTCTGGACGGAACGGTTCTGACCATCTCTGCCGACAAGCTCACACAGCAAGATCGCGAAGATTTCTATCTGGCCAGAATTGCTGTTTCTCAAGATGACGTCGCAAAATACCACTTAACCTCGGGGATGAATGCAGAAGTACTTATTCTCTCTGAGCCGCGCACACCGCTGAGTTATCTCGTTAAACCTATCACAGATAGTATGAATAGAGCATTTCGAGAAGATTAAGTACCGCAAAAGACGTTTTGACTTCAAACTGGTTAGGATTCGGCCAGTCTGTTCCGAATCCTTGCTGTTTTTGTATCATTTAGAGAGGCTGAGTCGGACAAGTTGTAGATTTTTTTGCTATTGTTGCCTGCTCCGAGAAAGATTTATCAGTAGTTCAATAGCAGGAAGTTGAGAATGGAAAAAGTGCAGTTGGTCGTCAGTTTTCTACTGGCCCATAAAATGCTGTTTACCACATTAATTCTTATTGCCGCGTGGTTAACGCGTCGGACCATTCTCTCTATGATTCGTGGTGATCACACGCTCCTTTCTGAGAAGCAGCGCAGTTGGATGTCGAGAACGAAAAATGGCACCTTTACCATCACGCTGTTGATTCTGTTCGTTCTTTGGCAGTCCGAAATCAGTGAGTTTGCATTAAGTGTGACTGCGATTGCGGTGGCGATAGTCGTGGCCTCAAAGGAGATCATTCTTTGTTTTACGGGGTCTATTCAGCGAGCCAGTTCACGCTCTTTTCGCGTGGGGGACTGGATAGAAGTCGGTAAATTATGTGGTGAAGTGATTGACCACAATATGATGGCTACCGTAATCCAAGAGATCGACCTTCATCATGGTCAGTATCATTACACCGGGAAAACGGCTACTTTACCAAACAGTATGTTTTTTACTTATCCGGTAAAGAACCTGAATTTTATGAAGCGGTATGTTTATCATAATTTCTCGGTTGTTGTGAGGGACTTTGTTAACTTATATCCACTTTTAACGCCATTAACAGAGAAAATTGACGAACATTGCAGTTACTTCAGCGACGTTGCACATCGTTATAACGCGATGATTGAAAAACACGCTGGTGTCGACCTGCCGGGCGCAGAGCCGCATATTCATATTTCTAGCAATGCGACTGGTGAGCAGATTGTTCACGTCATGATTTTTTGTCCAACGGATAAAGCGAATCACTTGGAACATTTGATTCGTCAGGACTTTATGGACCTTTATGAACAACGCTTCCCGGTAGAGATTAAATAACTTGTGTAAGATCTGTTTTACGCAAGGTTAAGAAAACAAAACCCGCTACTTTGATAGCGGGTTTTGTTTATTTAGTTGAACTTACTTTTAAGCATTAAGAATAAGAAATAAGTACTGCCTATTATCGCGACTAAAGTGCCGGCGGCGACTTGGCTAGGATAGATGGCTATCTGGCCCAGCCAATCAGCCCAAAGCATTAGTGTCGCACCAATTAAACTTCCGACCAGCAATTGCTCTTTTACCTTTCTGGCGCCCAGCATCATCGCCATGTGAGGAGCGACCAGACCAACAAAAGAAACAGGGCCGACTGTAGCCGTTGAAAATGCGCAAAGCAGGGCCACAATGGTCAGCATTATCGTATTGGCAACTGAAGGGTTAAGTCCTCTGGCATTAGAAAAGGCGCGGCCAATAGAAATGAGTGTTAACCAGCGTGAAATTGCGAATACACCGGCGAAAAGGATCATGACCGCGATGGTCAACATGACTGCCGTCTGGGAGGTAACACGATAAATCGAACCTGTTAACCACAGCAGGATCTTATAACTTTCACCAGAGCCTTGAGCCAAAGCAAATTGAACTAACGCTTCTAGCAGAGCAGAAAGCGCAATACCCGACAATACGAAGTTCGAAGGGTTAAACTGGCTTCTTTTACCAATTAGAAGCAACAACAGCAAGACCGTCAAACTGCCTAAAAAAGCCACGCCCCAGTTGAATGACGCAAGCAATGATCCGGACATCACGCCAGTGATTATGATCGCAAATGTCGCACCAGAAGAAACACCGAGAATATCTGGGCTGGCTAACGGGTTATAGACAATACGCTGTAAAATGATTCCCGCAACCGAGAGCGCGATGCCGACAGCGAGCGCAGTAATCATGCGAGGCCAGCGCAGTTGCCATTGAAACTCTCCTGGTAGTGCAACTTGAATACCATTCGCTCCATGAGTAATCAGTGAGTAGACCAGCATTCCAGCAAAGCTCATGATGATTAAGCTCGCGACCGTGACTTTTGATAGCTGCGCTTTGCCCTGACTCATCGAAAGGTTGAGCTGATCCGTTGCGGTGAGCTTTTTACGAGTAAACCAAATTAAAGCAGGTGCTCCGATTGCGGCAGCTGCAACGCCACTCGGAATTGTTTCTTCCAGCCATAAGCTTAATGAGATGGCGAGTGAATCGGTAACAAGTAACAGAGTTGCACCCAATAACAGGCTACTTATCAGTTCGTCACGAGGCGTTCTTGCGCCCATCGCACGAGCAATATTCGGGGTTAGTAAACCAATAAAGCTGATGATGCCGACAGCGGTAATGGACACTGATACGAGCCAGATTCCCATGACCATTACAGCGCCAAATGCTGGGAGTACGGCTAGCCCTCGTGCGGCAGCACCTTCCTGGCCGAGTTTTAAGAGTGTTAATATTCGCGGTGCAATCAGAACAATAATGAGTGCGATTGCAGAACGTGGCAGCAACCACTCAAACCATTCCCAACTGTATTGAGAAAGATCCCCAGCACCCCACATGAAGATATTTTGCGCGAACTGAGCATTTAGGATGATAATCGCGGTCGCGACGGATCCAAGCAGTATGTTAATAACCATGCCTGATACCACGAGCGGTAAGCCGGTCATATTTCGAATACCCGCGATAGAAATGATCAATCCAAACGCGATAAGTGCACCTGTCATTGCGGCTAAAGCGGAGTAATCTGCCACCCAATCTACAAACCAGATATTCACCACGACCAATGCTAGCCAGGCACCAGAGGAGGTGCCTAGTGTCAGAGGAGAGGTTAAGTGGTTCTGCGTTAGCTGTTGCATCAAACTGCCGGTTAGTCCAAGCATTGCACCGACGAGTAGGGTGATACATAGCCTCGGCAGTTGAGACTGAAGAAAGAAAACGTCACGAAACTCACTGGCGAGATCTGCTTGAATCAGTAGCCCCCACTGCGCGCCTAATGACAAGCTTGTGTCTAATTGCAGGCTAAAAATACTGAGCAACAGAATCAGTGCTAAGTAACCGATGTAATGTTTTATTCTCATTGTTCTGGTGCCAACTCAATTAAACTATCAGTGATGGCTTCAGCCATGTATTGTAAAGACATTGCCCCACCATATGCCCAAACGGCTCTGACTGAATTAACTCTGTGCTTTTTCACAAAAGGCATGGCTTGCCAAAGGGGGGAGTCCTTTAACTTGTCTTCTTGTGGAAACGGCTGCACATATAAGATGTAGCTGTCTTCAAGATTCTGCAGACGATTAATGCGATCTTGTTTCACGCCCCAAGCTTTAGGTGACTCATGTATCGGGTTGTTTAAGCCCAGGTGTTTAACCACGTAATCTGTGGTTGAGTTTTCCGTAGACAGAAACACCGCATTCGGCGTGGAAAAGCGCATCACGAGTACTTCAAGCGGATCGGGATAATGCTGGTGGATACGTAAACGCATTTGTTCAAACGATTGATCTAAAGCGGTTAGTTTTTCTTCGACAAGATCTTGCTTATCCAACAGTTTTCCCAACGTACGAAAATGACGGATTGCCGTTTCAGCGGCCGCTTCGTTTTCTGAAAAGTTTGGTAGATAAATCACAGGCGCTATTTGAGACAATAATGGAATGAGATCCTGCTGTGGTGACGCAGCCAAAATGACATCAGGGTTTAAGCTGGCGATTTTTTCTAAATTCGGTTCAGCGCGAGTGCCAATATCTTCAATGGTTTCTGGCGCATAGGGATTGACTACCCACTGACGATAGCCCGATAAGTTTGGTGCAGCTATCGGCTCAACGTCTAACGCAAGAACCTGCTCGAGTATATCCCAGTTTAATGCGACCACCCGTTGTGGTGTTTGCGCAAAAGAGTGACTGCCATAATCGTCACTAATGGTAATGGCAGCATGAGCTTGAGAAAGCATTCCCCCGACAATAATGGCAATGGCAGCAAGGCGCTGAAGTAAACGTCTGACTAAGCGCATACAACGGCTACCTTACGGCTGGCAAGGGTGTCTGCCGGAGTCGGATGATCGATCAGTGTGATTGGTGACTCATAGAGTTCCGACAAACGTGCTTCGTCGAGAAGCATGTCTGCTTTACCTTCAAAAGCGATTTGCCCTTTCTTTAGAGCAATGATGTGAGTGGCGTAGCGAAGCGCCAGATTCAAGTCATGCAAAATAACAATGATCCCGACATTCTCCGTCTTATTTAACTCTGACAGTAATGCCATCAACTGAAACTGATGGTGCACATCTAGCGCAGAAGTCGGTTCATCGAGAATCAAAATCGGTGATTGCTGAGCAAGCAACATGGATACCCAAGCGCGTTGACGCTCACCACCGGATAAATCATCTGCCAGAGCCTGAGCGAACGGCGTGACCCCTGTACGCCGCATCGCTTGAGAGATGATCTGTTTATCTTCCGCGTTCCAGCGACCGAGCGCCCCGCGCCATGGGAAACGCCCCAAACGAACCAATTCTTCTACCGTTAACCCTGCCGAAGCCGGAAGTTTTTGCGGCAAGTAGGCGATTTGTTTTGCCAGTTCTTTGGTTTTGAGAGATGAGAGGTTTTGACCGTTGAGCTCGACAGAGCCTTTATCTGGTGACATTTGCCCGGAAAGCAAGTTAACCAAGGTCGATTTCCCTGAGCCGTTATGCCCTAGCACCACGGTGAGTTCATTGGTTGGGATATTGAGTTGATCGATACCGAGGATTTGACGTCCACCTCGAACGATCTGAATATTAGATAGTTGAAACATGGATAGGTCTCAAGATGATACTCCCCTCATAAGAGGGGAGTTGGAAGAACAATTACCAGCGGTAGTTAGCGTTTAGCATCACAGAGCGAGACTGACCGAAGTAACAGTAGTAATCGCAGCCAGAGACAAACTCTTTGTCCAGAATGTTGTTCACATTAAGCTGTGCCTGCCATTGTGAAGAAATGTCATAAGTCACAGATGCGTCCCAAAGTGTCACAGATGGAACCGTTAGATCCGAGCTCGCCGGGTTGTCTTTAGATTCACCCACGTAACGAACACCTGTTCCAACGTTCAGGCCAGGAATTAGGCGGTATGCGCTGTAATCTACCCATGCAGACGCCTGATGCTTAGGAATAAGCCCCGCTTGTTGCGTGCCTTTGCCATAAGTCTCGTCAGTTTCTGCTTTAGTGTAGGTGTAGCTAGCCAGTAATTTAACGTCGTCAGTTAACTGAGCAGTACCTTCAACTTCGACACCAGTTGATGTCACTTCACCAGTCTGAGTTGCCACCCAAGTTGATGGGTTAGTTACCAGTGCATTTTTCTGCGTGATATCGAACCATGCGATGTTAACGAAGCCATCCATAAAGCTCGGTTCATATTTCACACCCACTTCAACTTGCTCACCCTCAAGTGGTTTGTAGAGCTTACCGGTTGCTGTGTCGATGGTGCTGATCACTTCAAACGATTGAGAGTAGTTGGCGTATGGAGAAAGGCCGTTGTCCGCAAGGTACATTAGGCCAGCGCTCAGAGACAGTTCGCCATCATCGCGAGACTCACTCTGATCGACGCTTGCACCTTTACCACTGTTTTCTGTTTTCACCCAATCGTAACGGGCGCCAACATTACCAATCCATTGTTCGTGGAATTTAAGTTGGTATTGCGAGTACACACTGGCCTGATACTTGTCGATCTCGCGTTTAATGTTGTCCGCGGAGTCCAGTGGTGTGTAGTTTCCGTAGCTTGGATTAAATGGGTTTACGGTACCAAATGAATAGTTGTCTTGTTCGTCACCCTTCGTGTTGTGATATTGCAGATCAACACCGACTAAAACTGTATGCTCGGCATTGTCCGTCATCCAGTTACCAACCGCATTGTTGTCGAAGGTGAAACTTTGGTTTTTGCCGTCACGGAATACAATTCCACGATAGTAAAGCGAGTCGTCGTTTAAATCCCAGCCTGGAGATGGCATGCTGTAAACGCTACGCAGAAAGAGCTCGTTAGAACCGTAGTTTGCGTTCTGTGAGAATGTCCAAGTGTCGTTTATATCATGTTCAAGCAAGTAACCAAGTGAGATTTGAGTACGTTCATACTTGTCGTAATCTGGCTCACCTAAGTTAGTTGATGGATCGATCTTGCCGTATTCTGAGTCGACGAGCGTACCTGCAGCTGGGAAGAATGGGTTAGTTGGCACACCATCATCCTTTAGATAGGTCGCCATCAGGGTCAGCATGGTACGATCTGAAACATCGATTTCCAGGCTCGGAGCGATGTAGAAACGTTCATTTTCTGTATCGTCCAGTTCACCATCCTGACTGGTCATCAAGCCAACCAAGCGGTAACGCATCGTACCTGAATCATTAGCTTCGTCAGCAATGTCAAAGCCTATTGACTGATGGTTGTTGTTGCCGACTTCAACCTTTACTTCACCTTGTGGTGTGAACGTTGGCTTTTTCTGAACGGCGTTTACTACGCCACCTGGTGCCGATTCACCGAATAGTATGGCTGATGGGCCTTTTACGACCTCAACACTTTCCAAACCGTATGGTTCAACGAGCCAGGTGTAGTAGCCGTCACGGAACAAACGGTTGCCGTTCAAATAAGTAGCGGCATCGAAGCCACGTACTTTAAACCAATCTGTGTCGTTATCAGCGCCATAAGGTTGAGATGTGACACCTGATGTGTAGCGTAACGCTTCATCTAGCTTTTGTGGTGCGCGAACGCGCAATTCATCTTCAGAGATAATGGAAACGCTGCGTGGTGTTTCTTTGGCTGGCGTTTCGACTTTGAGTGCTTGTGCGGTGACTGTGATGGTTTCCATCTCAGTTGAATCATCTTGTGCGTGTGCCATAAACGAAACCACTGCAGCGGGCGCGATAGCACAAACCAACGCTTTACGAACAGCGATGGTGAGAGAGTTATGATTTGTCATTAATACATTCCCGACAATTATTTTAAACAAAAAGCTTAATTGTAATTATTATCATTTAAACTATTGTTTACGTATTTTACTGACTTTTGCATCAAAAGATAGTAAAACGTCTGCAAATTTGATCGATCTAACCAAAGTAGTTGTTATGTTTAATTGGTTTGAAAAACTAACCCAACCGTTTCCCCTGCATGAAACCGAAAAGCCACCCAAGACCTTGTTTGGCTTTTGCCGTTTTTATACGCGTGGATTTGAAGTGCCGCTTATTATCATGGCGGTGTTTAGTGCGCTGATTGCGATCACTGAAGTCACCCTGTTGCGCTACATGGGTGAGCTAGTCGATATATTGTCTAACCAGGATCGTGCTACTTTCTGGCAAGATCAGGGCGATCAGATGTTGATGATGCTTTTCCTGGTTGTCGTTGTCATGCCGGCATTAGGATTTGTACATTCGATGGTGATGCACCAAACACTGCTGGGTAACTACCCAATGTCGATTCGCTGGCTGATTCACCGTTATTTACTTAAGCAAGCAGTTGGTTTCTTCCAGCGAGATTTTGCAGGCCGAGTTGCAACAAAAGTGATGCAAAGTGCGTTGGCAGTTCGAGAAACGGTGATGAAGCTGCTGGATGTACTGGTCTACATCAGTGTTTATTTTGTGTCGATGATATGGATGATGGGTGAGGCAGACGGTTTGCTCATGCTACCTATCGTTATCTGGCTTGCATTGTATGTACTGATCCAGCTCTACTTCATTCCGAAAATGAAGCGCGTGGCGACTGAGCAGGCGGATGCACGCTCTGTGATGACAGGACGTATTGTCGATTCTTACACCAACATCTCTACGGTTAAGTTGTTTGCCCATTCTCAGCGCGAACTAGAGTATGCAGAAAGCAGCATGAAGCAGTTCCTGGTTACGGTATACCGTCAGATGCGAATGGTGACTTGCTTGCTGTTTAGTGTCGATGCGATCAACTACTTACTGCTGTTGTCTATTGGCGTGATTTCCGTTTATTTATGGCTGGATGCGGCAGTAACGATTGGTGCGATTGCTATCGGTATCAGCATTGCGCTGCGTGTACAGGGCATGTCGAAATGGATCATGTGGGAAGTCAGTACACTGTTTGAAAATATTGGTACTGTTGTAGATGGTATCAGCACGATTTCGAACGACGTTGAAGTGAAAGATGTACCGAATGCAAAGCCGTTGCAAATTCGACAAGGTGAAATCTGCTTCGATCACGTTGGTTTCAACTACAGCGAAGAAAAAGCCGTATTTGACAACCTGAACCTGACGATTAAACCGGGCGAGAAAGTCGGCATTGTTGGGCGTTCTGGTGCGGGTAAGTCAACATTGGTTAACTTGCTATTGCGTTTTTACGACGTGAATACCGGCAAAATCTGTATTGATGGACAGGACATCTCACAGGTAGAGCAAGAGTCTTTGCGTCAGCACATTGGAATGATCACTCAGGATACCTCTTTGCTGCACCGCTCAATCAAAGAAAACATTCTATATGGTGATCCAGCAGCCTCTATGGAATCCGTTATAGCTGCGGCTGAGAAGGCACATGCGCACGAATTTATTCAGACTCTGAAAGATGAGCAAGGTAATGTTGGCTACGATGTTGAAGTTGGTGAGCGTGGTGTAAAACTGTCTGGCGGCCAGCGTCAACGTGTCGCTATTGCGCGTGTACTTCTTAAAAATGCGCCGATTCTCATTATGGATGAAGCAACGTCTGCGCTGGATTCTGAAGTGGAGTCTGCGATTCAAGAAAACCTTGAAGTATTGATGGAAGGGAAGACGGTGATTGCTATTGCTCACCGCTTATCGACGATCGCTGCGATGGACCGTTTAATCGTGATGGATGATGGTCAGGTTATCGAACAAGGCTCGCATCAGGAGCTTCTGCAACTTAACGGAGTTTATGCTCAGTTGTGGAAACACCAGACCGGTGGCTTTCTGACAGAGTAATATTGGGTGATGTGGAATCACATCAATCTCGTGGTTAAAAAGGGAAGCGCAGGCTTCCCTTTTTTATTCCAACAAACATGCAGTGGCACACTATATATCCCGCTGAAGTGGAGCAATTTATGATTCATCTCTATTTTTTATTATTTATAAATTGTCGTTTGACGATGGTTGTCCACAATGGCGGTTATCCACGTGCAACAGAAGATTGCCGGGAATAACAATAATTACAAAGCTGCCATACTGGAAGAAACATGAAAATCAAACCCCTCCCACCTTTAAACAGCCTAGTTGCGTTTGAAGCGTCGGCTCGACATTTGAGCTTTACGCTCGCAGCTGAAGAGCTCAATGTGACTCAAGGCGCAATCAGCCGTCAAATTAGACAATTAGAAGAGTATTTAGGTAAAGCGATGTTCACCCGTGCCAATCGCAGCATCAACCTAACGCCGACAGGTCTGCAATATTATCAATCGATCAGTCAGTCTTTACTCGATATCGCGCAAATCACCGGAGAAGTGAAAAAGTGGCAAGGGGAGCAGAAAATTACCGTCGCTACGACTAATGCAATGGCTGCTCTGTGGCTATTGCCAAAAGTGGCGGAGTTTCAAAATGAGCATGATGATATCGATATACGAATTCTGGCGTCTGATAACGTACTGGATTTAAGACGCCTAGATTGCGATATCGCACTGTTTTACTGCAAAACACCACCCGCCGAAATGGAAGTGACGACACTTTTCTCTGAAGAAGTTTTTCCGGTTTGCAGCCCACTGTATTTAGAAAAGATTGGTCAACCGACTGAGGCTGAAGAGATTTTTAATAAAACGCTTCTTTATCTCGAAGAGTCGCAAAGGGACTGGGTCAATTGGGAGGAGTGGTTTGCAGGCGTAAATTTACCGAATATTGTCCCTCGTAACCGAATGAACATTAATAACTACCCTATGTTGTTGCAAGCAGCCATTAATGGTCAGGGTATTGCCTTAGCTTGGGGCTCATTAGTTGATGACTATTTGCAAAGCGGTGCGTTGGTAAGGCCTGTCGAGCATGTTCTGGCAACACCATCGAATTTCTGTATGTTGGAGCCTAAAGACAGAGGCTTAATCCCAGCGAGTGTGAAACGCTTTCGCGGTTGGTTGTTGCAGCAATTACCGGATGAAGTCGGTGATCGCGGATTAGCCGAAACAGTCGAATCGTCCAATTCTTAGAGACAAAAAGTAGTAGATATAAAAAGTGGGAGCATAACTCCCACTTTTTGTTTTCAGCCCTAAACCACCTACTTCAGTAGGTGGTTATCATTAAACCGACTTTGCTAGGTTAACGCTGGTTTCTGATCAAGCGTTGGATTTTTAGCAGCCGTTGAATCAGCGGTTATGGTTTGCTGAATCGCCGCCTTACTTTCTACAAGTGGCTCTACTGGGCCATCAAGCTTGGTCTCTTCCGGGTGGACGTGTTCTGGTAACATCGCCCAGGGTTTCGGTTCACGTCGAAT
Source organism: Vibrio sp. dhg (assembly GCF_003443775.1). Classification (NCBI taxonomy): domain Bacteria; kingdom Pseudomonadati; phylum Pseudomonadota; class Gammaproteobacteria; order Vibrionales; family Vibrionaceae; genus Vibrio; species Vibrio sp. dhg. The sequence goes on from NZ_CP028944.1 coordinate 1,478,244, forward strand.
ACTATGAAATAGCGTCAAACTCATTACCGCAATAAATATTGCAATTGGAAAGCCTGCAATGATTGACGCAGTTTGCATTGCTTTCAGTCCTCCTGCGTACAGCAGTACACCAGCTATCGCGGCGATCATTATTCCCCAAAGTACACGAATGGATTTGGGAGGTTCACTGTCACCTGCCGCATCTAAGGTACAAAGAACCAAAGTTCCTGAGTCAGCGGAGGTAATGAAATAGGTACCCAGCAGCAAACACGCTAATACACTCAGTATTTTGCCAAACAGACCGGTATCTAGGTTATCGAACAACGTAAATAATGCGCGAGTGGTATCCGCTTTCGTTGCTTCGAGAATGACTCCGCCCGTAAATGCGTCTGGTGGCGTTTGGCCTGCTTCTTGAGCTGCAACCACTTGAGTTTCATACGCTACGCGAGCATCTTGCTCAACTTTCAGTGCGGCTCCACCGAAAACTGAGATCCATAAGAAAGTGATTAGTGTTGGTACGATTAAAGCGCCACCTATCAGTTCACGGATCGTTCTTCCTTTAGAAATTCGCGCGATGAACATGCCAACAAATGGCGCCCATGTCATCCACCATGGCCAGTAGTATGCTGTCCACCAGTTTTGCCAACCTGAGTCATTTTGGGCGTCACTCCATAAGCTCATGCCAACAATATTTTGCACGTAAAGACCAGTGCTCTCTAAAAGTGTGTTCAGAATGTAGCGTGTTGGACCAATGTAAAGCACAACAAGTACCAGCAGCAAAGAGAGCAACATATTCCATTCAGAAAGACGACGAATTCCTTTACCGACGCCAGACAGAACTGAGGCAACCGCACAGGTACATAAAGAAACGATAATGATCAGTTGAGTGCCTAACCCGATATCTAAACCAAATGTTTGATTTAGCCCCGAGTTGATTTGAATCACGCCCATACCAAGTGTCTGGGAGATACCAAAGGCCGTGACTGCGACAGTAAGAATATCGACAGTGTGGCCGATTGGACCATAAATACGGTTGCCAATCAGGGGGTACAGAATAGATCGTAAGGTAAACGGCAGATCTTTACGGTAGGAAAAGTAGGCCAGAGCAAGCGCAACAATAATAAAAACTGACCAAGGGTGTAGTCCCCAATGGAAGAACGTCAGTTTCATCGATGCCGTGGCAGCCTCATTGGTTAAACCCTGCGTGAAAGGGTTGTCCGCGTAGTGCCACATTGGCTCAGCGACTGACCAGAAGATCAAACCAATCCCCATACCGCCAGAAAACAGCATAGATACCCATGACAGGTAACTGAACTCGGGCTTTTCGTCGTCCTTACCTAATCGAATATGCCCATAGCGGCTAATCATTAAATAGAGCAGAAAACCGACGACTAAAGAAACGAGTCCGATATAAAACCATTTCATATTCTGCAACAGAATACCGGAAATAGATTCGAAATATTGACCCGCTTGGTTAGCTAGAATGGCGCAGAAAAGTACAAAACCGATGACGATGATCTTAGATGCGATCGTCACAGTCGGATTGAGTCCTTTTAGTATCCCTGTTGTTGCTCTCATAGGCGTCCCTCACAGTGTTTTTTGTATGCAGCGTTATCGTTTGTTGTTTTATTGTTAATTTTTCTGGGAGATTAGAGAGAGCTATGCGTTGTTTCAACTGATTAATACTCATCAATTAATGATTTTTAGTCATGCCATTAATATTTGTGCAATTTTTAAAGATGCATTCTTGTCCCAGATCAATGCATGAATGATAAAAACTCATCCATACCCTCCAAAAAAGTCGTTTGTTTGTTGCTGGTTTGTTAATCAAAATCAGCTCCATTGACACAACACGATGTTGTCCGCAATGGATGCAACTCGACTTTCGGAGATAAGAATATGAGCAATGTCAACCAAACCCTAATTCCTGTTGAACTCGTCGATAAGGTTCTTAACCCAATCAGTGAAGCGACTGGGATGCCAAACGATGCCTACATAAATGAAGACTACTTTACGTTTGAACGTGATCAGGTATTTGGTAACACATGGGTATGCATTGGTTTTGCCTCTGACCTTCTTAAAGACGGTTACGTGATGCCGATAGACTTCATGAACCTACCGCTGTTAATGATGAGAAATCGTCAGGGTGAAGTTCAGGTCTTTCATAATGTGTGTAGTCACCGTGGCATGAAGCTAGTACATGAAGCGGGTGAAGTGCAGGGCATGATTCGTTGTCCTTACCACTCATGGACTTACGATCTAGACGGTAACCTAAAAGGTACGCCACATATTGGCGGTATCGCACAGCACAAAGATGACCGCTTCAAGTGCGAAAAGCACGGGTTGAAGCCACTGCGTTCAGCAATTTGGATGGACATGGTGTTCGTAAACCTTTCAGGTGATGCGCCAAGTTTTGAAGAACATATCGCACCGCTAGAGGAACGTTGGAAGCCATTTTTAGGCGAAGACGGTATGGGCCTTTTGCGCCGTGTGAACATGGGCGGCAATCTAGAGATCGAAGTAAACAGTAACTGGAAGCTGGCAGTAGAAAACTACTGTGAAGCCTACCATTTGCCTTGGGTTCACCCGAGCTTGAACAGCTACTCGCGCCTGGAAGATCACTACAACATCATGTTTGAAGAGCGATTTGCAGGCCAAGGCAGCCTTGCTTACAACCTGTCGGATACCGCTGGTACGCATTTGCCTAAGTTCCCTAGCTGGCCAGAAGACAAACTTCGCCATGCAGAATACGTTGCACTATTCCCGAACGTGTTGTTAGGCATTCAGGCTGATCACGCGTTTGCGATGATGATTGAACCAATCAGCGCTGGTAAGAGCATTGAGCATCTGCGTGTTTTCTATGTCGGTGATGAAGCAACCAAAGACGAATTTGCAGCTTGCCGTACTGCCACGGTTGAATCTTGGCGTGTGGTATTCGGCGAGGACATCGGTGCTGTTGAAGGTATGCAGCAAGGTCGTCACTCCCCTGGGTTTGGTGGCGGTGTGTTTTCTCCAGAAATGGATGTCCCAACTCACTTCTTCCAAACATGGTTAGCAAAACAAGTTAAGTCGGCAATGGAGCAGTAGTATGACTCATTACCTAAATTACATTGATGGTGAGTGGTGTGACTCAGAGCAAACCCTCACGGTTATGAACCCAGGTACAGCGGAACCGTACGCGACGATAGCTGAAGCTAATATTGCTGACGCTGATCGTGCGATGGCAGCAGCTCGTCGAGTTGTGAATCAAGGGCTCCTTTCGGATGTTCGTCCAGCAGTAAGAACTGAGTGGATGCTAAAAGCGGCGGCGGCTATTCGTGAAATGGTCGATGAAGGCGGGTTAGTGGCATGTCGTGAAAATGGCAAATCACTACAAGATGCGAAAGATGAATTCATCGAATCGGCACGTTACTTCGAATACTACGCAGGCATGGCGGACAAACTAGAAGGAACTTCAATCCCACTGGGGAAAGATTATGTCGACTTCACTCAATATGTGCCGTTTGGCGTAAGTGTACAGATAGTTCCTTGGAATTTTCCGGTATCCATTTGTGCGCGTTCGCTCGCGCCCGCTTTAGCTGCCGGTAACGCAGTAGTGATTAAATCGCCAGAGATTTCACCACTGGCAATGACCTTACTGATCAAAGCCATCGAAAAAGCCGGTTTTCCGAAAGGCACCATCAACTTGCTTTGTGGTAAAGGCTCTGTGATTGGTAGTCACTTAGTGCAGCACCAGGAGGTCGACCAAATCGTCTTTACTGGTTCGGTTCCAACTGGCCAGCGAATTCTAAAAGATTCAGCGCACAGAGCTACGCCATCGGTAATGGAGCTGGGTGGTAAATCTGCGGCTATCGCGCTGAAAGATGTCAATCTGGACTTACTACTGAAAAGCGTTCAGGTCGGTATCTACTTTAATGCCGGTCAGGTTTGTTCGGCTATGTCTCGATTGCTGGTTCACAAAGACCGCTATGAAGAAGTGAAAGCCGCAGTGGTATCAATGGCTGAAGGACTTTCAATTGGTCAAGGCGAAAGCCAGCCTGATATCACACCGTTGGTTTCTGCTGATCAGCAAGCACGAGTGCTGGAAATGATCGAGCAAGCACGAGCAGATGGCGCGAACATCCTTACAGGTGGTTATGCACCAGATTTGTCTGGCTACTTTGTCGCGCCGACAGTCATTGAAGCCACTCCAGACATGCGTATTGCGCAGGAAGAAGTGTTTGGTCCTGTACTGGTGGTCATGCCATTTGAAACCGAGCAAGAAGCTGTGGCAATGGCCAATGGTACAGAGTTTGGCTTAGTTGCTGGCGTATTTGGTGAGAGCATGAATCAAACCTTGTGCGTTGCTCAACAGCTACGTGGCGGACAAGTGTTCATTAACGAGTGGTTTGCTGGTGGCATAGAAACCCCATTTGGCGGTGTTGGGCTGTCCGGTTTTGGACGAGAAAAAGGGCAAGAAGCGATTTATAGCTATGTCCATACGCGCAACATCGCTATTCGTTTGCAGCAATAGAGCGACGCTTAGCCGACGTGTAACAGATTTCTTCGCCTCACACCTTCTTGGATTTCAGACCACAAGATGGTGTGAGTGCGACGAAACTTTCACTTTTCTATGAGTAAGTAGTGAACAGGCACGGGAAATTGGAACAAGGTAGTTGGAGAAAAAGTGATGAAAAAGTGGCTCTGTATTATTTGTGGCTTAATTTACGATGAAGCACAAGGTTGGCCTGCTGATGGGATTGCTCCAGGAACGGCATGGGAAGATGTGCCGGATGATTGGTTATGCCCAGATTGCTTGGTTGGAAAGGCTGATTTCGAAATGGTTGAAATCACGGGTGATGTGATTGAAGAAGAGGCTGTTGCGCCTGTTTTATCGGGTACGGGTTCAACGCCATTGGATCAACCACTTCCTCCTTCAGTGAGCCAGCCAGTCTTTTCGACGGATCCTATTGTCATTATTGGCAGTGGACATAGTGGTTATCAGTTGGCTTCGGCGCTTCGAGCTCAGTCTGCCAATGTTCCAATTACCGTCTTTACCTGTGACGATGGTGCTCTGTACAGTAAACCAGCGCTTTCGAATGCTCTGGCAATGGGCAAAAACGGTGATGCATTGCAAACGGAAAGTGCATTGGAGTGGGAGCATCGTTTAAATATTCGAGTTTACCCACATACCCGTGTCGAGCATATTGATCGCGCTAACTCAACATTACACACATCGATTGGTCAGTACCGTTATAGCCGCCTGGTGCTAGCGACGGGAGCATCACCTATTGAAATTCCTATTGAAGGTGACCGTTCGTACATGGTTAGCGTCAATGATCTGGTCGATTACCGTCGTTTTAGATCTCAACTTGAAGGCAAAAAGCGCATCGCTATTCTGGGTGATGGCTTAATTGGCTGTGAGTTTGCTAACGACCTGATTGAAAATGGTTTTGAAGTCAGTGTCATTGGTTTAGGGCAGTGGCCAATGGAGCGCATGATCCCACAGCCGTTGGGCGAATCACTACAAAATGCCCTAAGTGAACGTGGCGTACAGTGGTTACTGCAAGACAGCATTGCGAAAATTGAGCCAATGGCTGACACCAGCGCGGAACTCCATCTGACGAGCGGGAAAAAGATCACCGCGGACTTGGTCCTTAGTGCTGTGGGGCTTAAACCTAATGTTTCTCTGGCTGAGCAAGCAGGGCTGGAAATTGGCCGCGGCGTTAAAGTAAACCAATTTGCCCAGACAAGTGATGAAAACATTTACTCGTTAGGGGACTGTGTTGAAACCGAACAAGGCTGGCAGCCATATATTGCGCCTATCAACCAAATGATTCCGTCTCTGGCGAAGAGCCTATTGGGTGAAATGACGCCTATCACGTTAACGCCAACACCAGTGATTGTGAAAACACCGATTCTTCCGTTGACCATCTTCCCTGTCTCACCTAATGCACAAGGACAGTGGCACATAGAAAAGCAAGGTGAGGAATTAACAGCAGCGTGTTACTCGGTGGAAGGTTCAATGATTGGATTTGCGCTACTAGGTCGAAAAGTCCAGTCTCTGCGCTCGCCTTGGCTCGAACAATTATCACTAAAACAATCTGCGGCGTAACGGAGGCCGATAATGATTCATTTACCAAACGATGATGCAACATGTGGCTGGTATCATGCGCTACCAAACACGCCAGCAAAACCTCCGTTGCAAGGGAATACAAATGCAGATTACGTGGTATTGGGCGCTGGGTTTGCGGGTCTTGCGATGGCGAGACGTTTAGCTGAGCATGAACCTGATGCACGAATTCTCTTGATTGATGCGCAGCGCATAGGTCAGGGAGCCTCCGGGAGAAATTCTGGATTTGTGATCGACTTACCGCATAAGTTTTCTTTAGAGCATCCGGACCCAGCTCATAAGCAGAAGTTACTGGCGTTAAACCGTTCTGCGATCGGTCAATTAGATTGTTTGATCAGCAAATACAATATTGATTGCCAGTGGTCAGCAAAAGGTAAATATCAGGGCGCGGTTGGAGAAAGGGGCGAGGCTTATCTCGATCACTTTGAGCACTTGATGAAAGACTTGGGCGAACCGTATTTCCACGTGGATCGAGCAGAACTTGCAAAAGTACTCGGTACAAATTATTACAGCCGAGCCATTTACACTCCTGGTGGCTATTTAATGCAGCCAGCAGCACTAGTTCACGGCTTGGGTGAGAGCTTGCCTGATAACGTAGAAGTGCTAGAAAACTCTCCTATTCGCCGCCTGAGTAAAGAGAATGACAATTGGGTGTTGCATGGCGATAAAGGTTCAGTTCGCACACCAGAATTGTTACTAGGAACCAGCATTTTTACTCGAGAGTTTGGCTACCTGAAAAATCGACTGCTTCCGGTGATGACGTTCGCGAGTTGGACTCGTCCTCTGACGGACGCCGAAATGCAGCGTTATGGTGGTGAACTGAACTGGGGGCTGACTCCGGCTGACCATGCGGGGACGACGCTTCGTATGACAGCGGATCGCCGAATACTGATTCGTAATACTTACAAACACGTACCTAAGTATGGCTCAAGTGTGAGTGACAAAATGAGGCAGAGTATTCAAGAAGATCATCGTCAAGTGTTCTTGGCCCGTTATCCAGAACTTGCCGATGTACCTTTTACTCACACGTGGGGTGGTGTTTATGCCATCTCTCGAAATTTCACCAATTTCTTTGGTCAGCTCGACAAAGGGGTGTATGCCAGTGCTTGTGACAATGGCGTTGGGGCCGCATGGGGAACGGTTTCCGGCACTTTACTTGCTGATTATGCAGTAGGGGCGACCTCCAAACTTCTGGATGACATTCAACAAGTAACCGGTATGCCTAGCCTGAATCCGCCAGAGCCGTTTTTGGGTATGGGAGTGAGGAGTCGTATTCAATTAGCTAAGTGGCAAAGCCGGAGTGAATTATGAAGCAAGTAAAACTCGTAGATAGCAAAACACTCGACTTCAACGTGCGCGGTGATACCCCTGGCATGGCTTATGTAGCAAGAGCGCTCAGCCCTGAGATTTCACCAAATATTGGTGTTGGATTTGCTAAGTGGGAAGGCGCAGAAGTTGCGTGGACAGTACTTTATGATGAAGTGGTTTTCGTCATAGAAGGGTGTTTTGAACTGACCGCAAATGGAGAAACCCATTTTGTTCGCCCCGGACAAATGCTTTGGATTCCTGAAGGTACCGAGTTAGTTTATGGCGGACATGCGTTATTTGGTTATGTTGTACACCCGGGAAACTGGAAGGAACTGCACGGTATCGAATAACACGAGCAGAGGTTTGTAGGCATGACTTTTCCTGTTTTTAGACTGCTAAACTGAGAACTAACATTGAGTTTCGATTAAAAAGGGAAGCCTTAGCTTCCCTTAAATCTTTACATCACGCTAGGGCACAAGATTTTATTTGAATTCAAACTTGCCTTGCATGACTGCCCAGTGGCCAGGGAATGAACAGAAGAAAGAGTAGTCACCGCCCGCGGTCATTTTTTCTGTGCTGAAAGTGATACTTGTACTTTCGCCGCCACCAACGACGTCGGTGTGAGCATAGACACGCTCGTCATCAGGCTTCACGTAGTTATTATCCGCACCTGCGTTCATGCCATCGGTGCCGACGGCTTGAATGTTCGCTGTATCTGCAATAACAACGTTGTGACCCATTGACTGAGCTGGCATTTTACCAGTGTGGTTCAGAGTCAACGTTACTTCGCTACACGTTGCCGGAACACTCAGAGTTTTGGTAGAAAACTGCATCATATCGTTAGCATCCAGAGATACTTCACACTCGGCACTGGCTTGTGCGCCAAAGCTTACTCCAACAAGTGCAAAGGTTGCTGCTAATAAACGTAAAGACATATAACACTCTCCATTTTATATTTTTGGCTGACTGGTTTCATATGAACCAATAGTTCTCATTATCAACGAGTTAATATCGTAAAACTGTGCTGTGAGCGGTACGTTGACACTTTGTTGCAAACTTATACTCATTCATCTCTATGATTGATCACATGACGCATTGCGAGTGGAAAATGCACAAAATAAGAGACAGATAAAAAATAGCAGGCGATTTGGTATTAAGCGAAAAATGAAAAAGCTCAACCATTAGGCTGAGCTTATTGTGAAGAGCAGGTGTGTTATCGAGTTTGTTTCAATTCTTTCAGAACATCGTGTAGCGAAGGGACGATAGAATGACCGAATTGGCGTACTTCGTCACATGGCTCTACCAAATCTGGGATCTGATAAGTCGACATATTTGCGGCGACAGCGGCACGCACACCATTGTTGGAATCTTCAAAAGCCAGGCACTTAGTCGGTTCAACATTCAGTCTGTTGGCAGCAAGTAAGTAGATTTCCGGGTCAGGTTTACCATTGCTTACTTCACAACCTGTCGTCAGGTTGTCGATATATTTGCTCAATCCTGCCAGTTCAAGTTTGATCTTAGCGACATCCTTAGCTGTCGATGTCGCAACGGCGATAGGTAAACTCTGCTCTTTCAGCCATTCTAGCAGTTCAACGACGCCCTCTTTTACAGGAATCGCCTGGTGCTTGACTACAGCGTTGTAACGGGTTCGCCATTCTTGATGCAGGCGGTCCAGATCATTTCCATAAGCTTTGCGGAAAATGGCTTCAATACCTGCGGCATTACGCCCAATGATTGACAGGTATACTTCTTTGTAAAAAGGAAGTTGTTGTACTTCGCAGGCTTCTTGGAACACGCGCATACAGACACGCTCAGTATCAAGAAGCAAACCGTCCATATCAAAAATAGCAGCGTGATAATTCATTACTTTGCCGGTTTGTTGAGTGATGGGGTATTCTGACATAAGTCACACTTTATTTCTCGCGAATTTAAACTGGTCGCGTGTTTACAGCATTGATTCTGTCCTTCAATCATGCAGTTTCCTTTGTGAAAATCAGAGATAAATTACGAGTAAAAAGCAGAATTCTTTAGTAGCATGTTACAAAAGATTTAAATTCAGTTGATTAGGGAAGCAGGCAATGGAAAAACAACGTGTAGCATTTATTGGTTTGGGTGTAATGGGCTACCCAATGGCAGGCTATTTAAGTAAAGCTGGCTACGAAACCAAAGTATACAACCGCACAAAAGCAAAAGCTGACCAGTGGGCAGAAGAATACAACGGTGTTGCCTGTGAAACACCTGCACAAGCGGCAGAAGGATGTGACATCGTATTTACTTGCGTAGGCAATGATGATGACGTTCGTAGTGTGGTTTATGGCGAAGAAGGGCTTCTGGTTGGTCTTAAGCCGGGCGCGGTATTAGTCGATCACACCACGACTTCCGCAGATTTGGCTGTCGAACTGGCGGACGCTTGCACTAAGGTTGGTAATCATTTTATCGATGCCCCAGTTTCTGGTGGTCAGGCGGGTGCTGAAAATGGTGTTCTAACCATTATGTGTGGCGGTGATTCGAATGTCTTTGAACAGGTTTCGCCTGCGATGGACGTCTACGCAAAACAAATTACGTTGCTGGGTGAGAATGGCCAGGGGCAACGATGCAAAATGGTCAATCAAATTTGCATTGCCGGCGTACTGCAAGGCTTGAGTGAAGCTCTGCTACTGGCTCAAAAATCTGGTTTAGATATTGAACAAGTTGTCGAAACACTGAAACATGGTGCCGCTGGGTCATGGCAAATGGAAAACCGTGCCAAGACCATGGCGCAAGATAAATTCGACTTTGGCTTTGCGATTGACTGGATGCGCAAAGATCTTGGGTTCTGCATTAAAGAAGCTGAGCGTGTTGGTTTACAGCTTCCGTTAACCCAAATGGTTGATCAACAATACGCAGACCTACAGCTTGACGGTCTTGGGCGTATGGATACCTCGGTACTTATCAAAGCCGTGGCTAAAAGTTAGGGTCTGTTGACCTTTCGAGCTGATTTTTGCAGCAGTTTGTGGGTTCTTTATGCAAGGCAGAGGCTTTGAAATGTAGTTTACCTACCTGATAAGCCGATAACGTAGTAGAAAGGAGCCACAAACGCTGCCCGAAGGGTTCGGCTAAAAGCATTTTACTCTTTGTTGAGAGGTGTTTTGCTTAGAATTACTAGGCTACAAACCTCTCGCCGCGATTAAAATGCTTTTATCTCGAACAAAATTTAACCACGAAAGGTTAACAGACCCTAGTAATAGATAAACAACTCTTGAGTATCGAAGAGCTTAAAGAAGTCGAAGCTAATCATACTTATCTCCTTACGAATTAGAGGTGCGTAATGCGCCTCTTTTTATTGGTATTAACTCAGGGCTTGTAGGGAAGATTATTATGGATAGATTCTGGTGGAAAGCGGATTGTACTTATTGAATTGATAGTCGGTGACTATGTTCCAGAACTGGATGAAATCAGAAAAGTACTACGTTGAACGGCTTGAATTTAAGAGTGAAATGGATGTTGAAGCGTAAGGGTAGCCAGTTGCTAAAAACGAGTGCTTGATTCAGAGAGCTGTTGCTTTTGTGAGGCAATGCGTTTCTGTTAACCAAGCATCTCGTGATGATTGATTTTGAGCCTGTTAGGTGTGTCGCTTACACCAAAAGGCCAAAGTTAAGCGTATTTGACTTCGAGCTGTTCTGCTTTTGAGAACCCCTCGTGAGTGGCAAGTTGGTTTCCATAACTTTCAATATTAGGGAAATGTTTGCTCATGCCAAACTTATGTACCAATTCCACTATGAAAGACATCATGATGTCTGCTCCGGTTAAGCGCTCCTCTACCAGATAGGTTTTCTCTTCCAAAGCTTGCTCGAAGTAATTCAAAACACTCATGGTTTCTTTATCTGCGTAGCCTGATAAGAACTCTGTTTGAGTTGGTTCTTTGCTTACAAAGACTTTCAGCAATATTGGTAAAATCGCCGAGCTTTCAGCAAAGTGCATCCACTGCAAGTACTGCGTATGAGCTTTCGTTCCGCGTTCTGGAGCAAGTTGACCATCGCCGTATTTTTCGATCAGATACTCTGTAATTGCGCCTGACTCAATGATGATTTCACCGTCATCTTCCAGAACTGGTGACTTGCCTAGTGGATGTACGCTTTTAAGCTCTGGAGGAGCCAAAAAAGTCACTCTGTCACGTATATACGGTACGACTTCATAGTCTACATTGAGCTCTTCGAGTAACCAGATAATGCGTTTCGAGCGAGACTGATTGAGATGGTGAAGTTTAATCATTCTTTATCCTATATTTACAGAGGGGTGTTTACCTGTACAACAACTTTGCCGAAGTTTTTCCCTTCGAGCAGACCGATGAACGCATCAGGTGCATTTTCCAGGCCTTGTACGACTTGTTCACGGTATTGGATCTTTCCTTCTGCCAACCACTGGTTCATGTCTTGCGCAAATTCATCGTAACGGTGTCCGTAGTCATCAAAAATGATGAATCCTTGAACTTTGATTCTCTTTGTCAGAATGTTAACCATCAGTAGTGGCAGGTGGTCTGTGCCTTGTGGAAGCTCGGTCGCATTGTATTGAGAAATCAAACCACATACAGGAATACGGGCGTTTGTATTAAGCAGCGGAAGTACCGCATCGAATACCTTGCCGCCTACGTTTTCGAAGTAGACATCGATGCCATTGTCACATGCATTTTTCAATTGTTGCGCGAAATCGTCGGCTTTATGATCAATACACTCATCGAAGCCCAACTCTTCTTTTGCATAGCGACATTTCTCTTCACCACCGGCAATACCGACTACGCGACAGCCTTTAAGTTTTGCAATTTGACCGACCGTTGAGCCAACGGGGCCGGTTGCCGAAGCAACGACGATAGTTTCCCCTGGTTTTGGCTGGCCGATATCAAGCAATCCCATGTATGCCGTAAAGCCAGGCATACCTGCTACGCCTAGTGCATACGAAGGGTTTTGTGGATTTTTACCCAGCTTGATGACCATTTCGCCTGTTGAAATCGCGTAGTCTTGCCAACCCACAGTGTAAGCGAGTACCCATTCACCCGCCTCGTAATCTGGGTGGTTTGATACTTCAACCTGACACACGGTTCCTGCAACCATGACGTCGTTAATTGCAACAGGGGCCGCGTAAGATTCCGCATCACTCATACGACCGCGCATATAAGGGTCGAGTGATAGGTAAACGGCTCTTAACAACATTTCACCATCTTTTGGTACTGGCTTTGCCACTTCTTCCAGTCTAAAGTTTTCAGTTGTTGGTGCGCCGTGTGGACGTGATGCAAGTACGATTCTGCGGTTAAGTGCGTCTGTCATGTTATTTTCACCTTAGATTAGACCGGTCGTCTAGTTTTTGTTGCAAAATATCCCGCTCTGAGAGCGGGAAAGTATTTTGTGTCTGTTTAAGGCTAGCCTAAAACAGACACTTATAGGGTTGTTCTCTTACTGCGTTGAAGCCACTTACGATAAAGTGCGTGTATTCTGCAATAGATCTTGAGTATAGGTCAGACTCTGCGTCAGTGCCGTCTGATCTTGATACAGCTTGTTGAGTAAGCTTGCACCATTCCAAAGGTAGTAAAGTTGTCTTGCTAACAAAGCACTGTCACCGTTTGCAATCGATCCGTCTTGAATACCAACATCAATACAGTCCGCGATGGCTTGAATTGATATGTCGGCTCCACGACGCAGTGCAAGTCGCATTGGTTCGGAAAGGTCAGAAACTTCCGCGCTAAGTTTGACTAACAGACATCTATTTGAATTACATACGTGATCTTCAACTTTGGCCAACTCCTCAAAGTAGCTCATCAGACGTTGGTATCCGTTGCGATCAGTATTAGTAAAGAGCTCATCTAACTTGTGGAAATAGCGATCGAAGTAAGCCTCAATCAAAGCCTCACCAAACTGCTCTTTGGATTTAAAGTAATGATAAAACGAGCCCTTTGGCACTGCTGCCGTTTTTAGAAGCTCGGAAAGTCCAACGCTCGTAAAGCCTCGGGTTACGATTAACTCGTATCCGACCTCGAGAATGTGTTGGCGTGTGTCGTTAGTCTTAGCGTTCATGGGACGTACTATAGTTAAAACTAGACCAATCGTCTAGTTTGTTTTGAGCAACTCGTATTCAATAACGAAAAGTGTGTCAGTATCTGGGTAAATCTCCCTAATCAGCTGCTTTAACTTTGGTAACTCCATGGCTTCTTGTTCAGCATGGAACTCATTGATTTCATCAAAGTTAAGTGGATTTACCGACAGGATCTTGATGTCACAGACCTTGCGGTTAGTCTCTAAAGTAAAGACTTCCACTTCGGTATTTGGGATGTAGTGACTTTCTGACTTATCTCGTATCGTGATGGTTTTTTTGCCTGATGTGATCAAAGGGGTCAGAAATTCAAAAAAGGTGATGGTTGTTGGATGAGATGACATGCAGCACTCGCTTCTCAAGGTTATGTAAATGCATTATATAGCGATACCTGAATAACCTCGAGGTGCTTATTTCAGTGCACGTTGCTTATTAACCCTTAGTTGGCTAAAACCGACAGCTTAGTGATTTCGTATGCTAAGCCATACCTTAGCGGCAAAGTAACCAAGTAACATGCCGCTCCAGTTGGTACTGAGATCCGCAACGCTGAATGTGCGGTTGGGGATAAAAAGCTGACTAAACTCCTCGAGTGAAATTATTAACAGCAGACACAGCAAAAGTCGAATTCCAAAAGTATCTGCTTTGTTTGGTCTGGCATGGCGGGGAAATGCAAATACGGCACAGAGGCCAATCAGCAGACTGAAGGTAAAGTGGAGCGTCGTTGATCCGCCGACATAGTGCTCCATATTGAGATAGGTCGCATGACTCAAATCGGAACTTTTCCATAAGGAAAGGATGACGGTCAGTAGTGATACGAAGCCAAAACTGATGCGCGCAATCATAGATGACATAATTAGCCTACCGGAAAGAATCCCAAATATCGTTTAACAAAGTACAGTGCGGCAAGGTTCTGTATCGCCATTCCGATTGCCATAGCCCAAGCTGCGCCAATAACACCGTGAATGTGGCACAAGACGAGCAGCAGCAAAATCGAGATGGTTCCAGAGCCAATGGTGATGTATTTCATTGTTTTTTCATGTCCGCTCATTAAAAGCAGAAACCCGACCGAGCCAGTGGCAACGTTGACCAATTGACCGAGGGACAGCACCACAAGAAGAGGCGCGGCAGCGACAAACTCTTCGCCAAAAAAATTCAGTACAAATACAGGGTACAGTGTACAAATCAACACTGGAATTAATGCGGCTGCAATGTTCATTCGACAGGCCATCCGGCTCAAATTGCGTAATTTGTCCATCTCACCTTCTTTGTAAAGTGACGCAAACATTGGAGCGACGACAAAGTTAATAGTGATTAACACAAAGCCGATCAATAGTGAGGTCCGTTGGGCTGCGGCTAACAAGCCAATCTCTGAAGCTGAAATGAAGAACCCTGCGATGACGAGACTTCCCCACTGAAGAACGTTGTTAAATATGCTCCCAATCCAGACTTGTTTGGCTGAAGCCGTCAGTTGGAGATTAGGCGTTGACGTTGGTTTGCGAAATTGCCCCGATCTCACCCAGTTTGTTGTCGATGTCGTGGCAACAATCACGCATGTTAGCAGTAGAGCTGCCATGAGATAGTTGAGACTTTGCAGGCCAAACATGGCTAAAGCAGCAATAGCAAACACCATCAGCATACTCACACCCAATTGCAAAGCGAATAGCGAAGAGACCACTTTTTTGCTCGCTTGCAAGACTCGGCTATTGGTTTGTCCAAGTACTAAGAAAGGAACACAGAGTAACGCGAGTGCAACGGCTGGTAGTGGGGCATTGGTCTGATTGACTGTCTCGGGGAATAGATAGAATCCGGCAAAAATGACCAGTCCGGCCGGGACGCAAAATGCGAAGCTTCGGGATAACGCTGTTTTGTAATTATCGCTTTGTTGCTGAGCATTGTGACTGCTAAAGGCTATGGCGTTGTATCTCACCAAAGCCACGTCAAAGCCCAACTGAGAAATAATCGCGGTCAGTGATACCAGATTAAATAAGAAGAAAAACTGACCTGCTATCGAGGCATCTGTGGTTCGGGACACCATGACTGCAAGCAAAAATGCAAACAATGCGCTGAACACTCGGGTAAGCGCGGTTTTTAAGCCAAGTGAGAACAAGCTTTTTTGTTCGCTGGGCGCAGACAGTCTTTTTTGTTGAAAGGCGTGAAACATGTAATATCTCTAACGGTAGATGCTATTTAAAGCGAGACGCTGCTTTTCTTCACTGAATGTGTCGTTCAATTCAGTCGTGTATTGGCCAAAATCAATATCGTGATAGTGGTTGATACAGCGGGTCAGCTGTTTTGCCATTTCTTGCGGCGTTTGCGCCAAAAATGGATAGTTCAGAGCTTCTGTCGCGCCAATCTTGCGAATCACCATTGGGAGATGCAGCTTAGCGGCCTCGAGAATCGTTAGGGGCATCCCTTCCCAAGCGGCAGTGTGCAGATAAATATCCGATGCTTTTAATTGCTTCATAACTTCACTACGAGGAAGCATGCCAGTCACGTGTACGCCTTGGTCTTTTAAACGCTGTTCAAGTTCTTGGTCGCCACCCCCAATCCAGGTGATCTCAAACTGACGATTGAGTATTGAAACATCAAGGTGGGAAAGAGTATCAATCAGAAACTGAGGGTCTTTCTGAGGTGCGACCCGGCCAAGTACCACTAGTTTTAATGCGGCGGCTTTATCTCGGCTTTCGCGCTCTTCACTTTGATAAGATACGTAGTTATTAAGTAACTCAGCCTGCTTGGCGCCGATGCTGATGGCTAAGTCACATTCACGTTGGCTGCATCCCGCCACGATATCGATTCTATCTAATCGCAAGCGCTCTAACGTTTTATAGAGTTGTCGAGCAAAGCCTGAAATATCCTCCCGCTCAAATGCGTAGCAGTGGGGCGTGTAAACTAATCGTGCGTTGTTGAGTCGCAAAAAACGCCCCAAAAAGCCTGCTTTGCTCGAGTGTAGGTGGACAATATCTGGTTTGACTTCATCGATTGTTTTATTTGCATCTTTGATGAACTGCAGCAGTCCACCCTTTACCCATTGAACACGTGAAAATACATCGTGGTCGCTGTCATTGGTTAAATCATTTTCGCGAGCTCTGGCAACCAGAAAATGCTGATAAGGTTCATGACGGGAAGAGTGCGTGTAACTGTAAAGTGCAGTTTGAACACCACCACCAAAAGATTCGGTTATATGCAGTACTTTTTTCATGATGACTTGGTTCCCGGAGTTTGCTGCCATTTGGACTTAAATGCGTCTCGCTCTTGAACTGAGTAAACATGTTGATAAAGCGGCAAGTCGTACATGTAGAACAACTTAGAAAAATCGTATTGCTGCTTAAAGTACTGATAGATGTTTGAATACCATTTGTTTTTCGCTTCGTTGCTATTCTTCAACTCAAAATTGTCGACATTCAAGAACTGGCCAATCTCTCGGTCTAGCGAGCTGAGCTTTTCGCACTTAATTAACAGTACTTCTGCCTGACTGTTGCTAAAGGTAAAGAAAGGCTGGGTGTTATCAACCTTCTGGTCCAATACGTCGATGTTGAAGTTACGTTTCAGTTCGTTGTCGAACCAGTCGGCAAAATAGTTGAGGTTAATGTAGTTGTCGAAGCAGTGCTCCAAATGCTGGTAGGTCACGTCCATGTCGTTGTGGATCGCTTCGTTTTTTTTACCTTCGATAAACTGAAAATGCAGGTCCTGGAAAAAGCGAGACAATACAGTAGCGATAGGGTCACGCACTAAAGTGACGATTTTTATCTGTTCGCGTTTTTGCAGAATTCGTTTTCTTTGGTTAAGGACCAAACGGTAAATCGCACGGTTTTTGAAATCGAAGAATTTCTTCACATCGCGTTTGTTGTGATACATGTGGAACTCCTCATGATCATCAAAGGTATGGATGTGGTAACTGGGAATATTACGCTCTCCCAACGTGTGTTCAATGGAAGATGAGCCGACTTTGCCCATCTGGTAAACCAAGACAAAGTTGTCAGCTCGAAGCTCTCGGTTCTTTTCAAATTGTCGAGCGATTGAATATTTCATTGATCAAGTCCTTGATTATTAAAATTGGTGGCTTTAATTCCCGAACATGAAGGCATGCGGCTGGATTCATCCGTGCGTTTTATGCTGAGCATTACCGGTAGTAACAGGATTAAAATAATCGTGGTATTTACCGCAACGAAGCAGACCATAATGAGCGCGTACGCTGCGAGTAGCAGGCTTTTGCGGTTCTCATTTAAGCTGTAGAAGCAAAATTTGATGAAAAAAAAGTATCCACCGAACAACAGCGCAATACCCAGTAATCCATACTCGATGGCGGTATCTAGAACAAAGTTATGGGTGTAAATCGCCAGCTCTTGGTAGTTAAAGTAATTGACCATGAAGCTAGGCAACATTTTGGCTCCCACACCTAAGATGGGATGCTGTTGCAGAATGTCGAAACCATTGGCGAGTAAAAGTTTTCGGTGCAAATTGGATACCCACCTCGCTTCACTCTGATTGGCAAACAAGATGTCTTCTTGGGTGAACTCTAGCTGATCGGCTAGCGTGTCGAAGCCCACATATGAAGTGATGGACACCGCAGCCAATGCCGCGAAACTCAGCGTCAGTAATATGGTCCAGGTATATGTTTCACTGACGGTTTTTCTCATCAAACTCTTAATGAAAAGCTGATCCAAAAGAAACAATAAACAAAAGCCAAGCAGGGCTTTGCGCTCTTGCGATAAAACCAGTAAGACCAGTGCTATCAGCATTAAAATATGGAAGGCGCGAATTTTGTCTCGATATAAATAGAGCAACGAGCAGAGCAAGCCAAAACCATACTTACTGACCCCAAGCAGCTTGAATCCACTTTGATAACCTTGGGCAAAATGCCAAGCGGCAACCAGACAGCAAATAACGAAGAGAATATAAGAAAAGTACACCATGACTCGTTCATCTTCGAAAGCTCCATAAGCGAACAGTAATCCGAGCAGACTAAGAATCGCTACCCACTGAACGGTTTCGGTAACGAGAGGCATCAAGGGCACACGATTAAGCAGGCCGTTAATAAACACATAACCGGTGAACAGCAATACAAATCCGATGCACGGATGCAGGAGCTTGCGTGTTTTGCTTTCCATAACAACAAGCGCACTTAATCCCAGAGAGAGAAGGCTTGCGATATCACTCGGCGCTAGCGCAATACCTCCCGCTTGAATTTTCACTGGCACAAAAAAGAGCGCTAGGGTAAACGCAGCCAGCAGAGGGATGTGATTACTTACTGGCATAGAGTTCATCATAAGCCTTGTAATAGCTCTCTCTGAATTGTTCCAGAGTGAAAGATTTACAACGTTCGACAAAAAATTGGGTAGCCATTTCATAATGGGCTTGGCTGCTGCAAATTATCTCAATCTTATCGGCTAATTCCTGTTCGTTTCCTAGTTCAAATAAGTAGGAGTCGTTACCAATCACTTCATCTAATCCCGGAACATTCGAGCCTAAAACGGGCAACCCTTCAGCCATCGCTTCCACGGCCGCCAGCCCAAAGCCTTCAATAATTGAAGATTGAACATACACATCAAGATTGGATAAAAAAGTCGGTACATCTGAGATGACACCATGCCAGTGCACACGGTGAGCGCAATTTAATTGTTGCGCTAAATCTTGCAGCTGTTGTTTTTTATCACCGTCACCCGCTAAATGAAGGTGGTAGTGTTCCGGTAATTTAGCGATAGCCTTTATGAGCGTCGGGTGATCTTTATAGCCATGAAGTCTGCCTGCCATCCCGATATTGATTGGGCTGTCTGGTTGAATTCTGCTATACGATTTGGCTTTTCTGGAGAAACGATTTAAGTCGACGCCATTGTAAATAACGTCGTAGCGATCCTTGTATCTCGGCAAGAACCTGACTAACTCTTCTCTTACTTTATTGGTGATACAAATCGTTTTCTGATGTTTTTGGTACATCAGATACTCCATAAACTTCAAGGCAGGGTATTCTCTGCGTCTATTCGTCGTATTGTGTTCGGTTTGTACCCGTTTCTTACCAATCGCCAGTAAAGCGACGTATATCGAAGGAAATAAATGGCTGTGGATCAGGTTTGGCCAGCGCAACAGCCTCCACTTTTCTTTTATCGACAGGGAAGGCCAGTAATAGAAACTGACCCCGTTTTCATTTAGCTGGGTCTCGAAGTCATTGTCTTTATTCAGAACCAGTATCTTTACTTCGTAGTGGGGCTTATGCTTAACAACAAGGTCAACCAGAAAGCGTTGCGCTCCCCCGTTGTTAGATAAGTCATTAATTATATGCAGTATCTTCATTTATCTACCAAGCTGTTTCTGTGTGTATTTGTTCTTGATGTTGTCAATTTCTGAGCTCGTAAAGAAATGCATAGCAAGCTTTGAAGAGAGCATGTCCTCAACAAACTCTGGTTTGAGTCGGTAAGAGCTCTTGAACTCAGTGGCAAGTGGCGAGTACCACTTGTTTTCCGATTGGTTGTCATGAGTCACTTGGATGTCTTGCTGCAAAAATTCACTGATCGCCTGCTGTGACTGGTCCAGTTTGTCGGTTCTAATCACCATCAAAGAGAAATTGCCCTTTTGATAGGTTTGATAACCAAGCTCATGATCAAAAGGATGAATAAAAACATCTATTCCTGTGAGTGCTTTGATTTCGTTGTCAAACCACTCAAGCGGATAGTGATGATTCACATGCTCCTCAAACGCTTCATGAAGCAGTTGAGGACGCTCTGAACGTACGGCACTGTCATCTTTGAGGTATTTATCCGCGACCCAAAAAGGGAGTGACTGAAAGAGCATGGATATGTTTCTGCCAATAGGCTCTCTGACCAGCGAGATAATACGCACATGCTGTTTACGTTTTAGCATGCTGATCATAATCGCCCGTTTCAGTAGCCGCTTGACGTAGTTGGTTTTTGGTTTGTATAACTGTGCTCTTACCGGGGAGATCTGTTTTGACGCCGAAATGGACATCAGGTCATGCAGATGGATCGATCCCTCAATCGACTTTTCGAGTGCACTCGAACCCACTTTTCCCATTTGGTATATCAATACGGGCTGTTCCTGACGCTTCAGCGTTTGGTACCAAGACACTTGTTTAGTAGGCGTATTTGTGGACATATAACGCTTCCCCTTCCTTAGATTTTGCCTGTGTAATAAGCACGCCAAGAGATGGTACGGAATGTTGTAATTGTTTGGATAACGCAACGTTAACCAGTTGTGCTTTGGTCGACTCTGCACGAATAACGGTAATCAGACCATTCGCATACTGACCCAAAATCAGAGCATCGCTCACTGACAGTAATGGTGGTGTGTCAATAATGATGCGGTCGTATTTTTCCTGAAGGTAATCCAATAGCTTCTTAAATCGTGCCGAGGCTAACAGTTCCTGCGGATTTGGCGGAATTAATCCTGCTGGCAAAACATCCAGCTTTGCTTCTTCCACTCTCACAATGCAGTCTTTAATGGCCGTATCCATCGTAAGTATGTTGGTTAAACCCGGTTGAGATTCGGCAATGTCGAATCTTTTGGCCAATGAAGGTTGGCGAAGGTCACAGTCAATGATCAATACCTTTTCCATGGTAGAAAAAGACACGGCCATATTAATGCTGGTGGACGTTTTCCCTTCTTCCGGGATAGCAGAAGTAAAGGGCAGAACTTTCTGTTTTGCGTTGGTCAGTCTGAGTAACAGAGAGGTTCTGATAGAGCGACACGCTTCACTAAACAGTTTTTCATTCTTGTCTAAGTAAGCCGTGTAGCTGAGTCCACTTTGACGCAAGCGACGACTTTTGACGAGTGGGATAGTGCCCAAGCAGGTCACGCCTAGTTTTTCTTCAACATCCGATGCGGTTCTTATCACCTCTCGCAATGTTTCTAAAATGATGACGAGCGCACAGGCAATCGCAAACCCGAATACTGTTGCAATAAAAACCAGCTTCATTCTCTGTGGCGCAACGGGAAATAGAGGAATAATGGCTTTATCTGTGAAACGAGCGGTGACATTTTTGTAGTCGCTGGTCGCACTGGTTTCCTTCTCTCGGTTTAAGAACGCTTCGTAAAGCGCTTTGTTGGATTCAACTTCTCGCTTGAGCTGTTCATAGCGCGCTTTTTGTGAACCCAATGATTGGAACTCTGTTTTCTTGCGATTCAACTCAGCACGCAGCATGTCTTCCTGAGATTTTGCTGACAGTAAGTCTTGCTGTTTACTGAACGAGATTTCGCGAATGAGCTGTTGGGTTCTGGTTTGGATCGAATCTAATTGAGCCTTCGCCTGAATCATACGATCGTGCTTAGGCCCGTAACGCTGTGCCAGTTCGGACAAGTTCTTTTCCGCCTGAGCCTCCGAGAGTTTCAGATCACGAATCTGTACTTGGTTGGCGAACTCATCTATCGACAGCAGGCTATCTAAGCTTTGTGATGATTTGCGTCTGAGAAGCTGAATCAAAGACTGCGCTTCAATACGGTTGTTAACAGCGGTGTTGAGTTTTCGGTTGAGCTCTTCCAGCTCATTGGCGTAGATTTCATCGATACCATTGATATCAATCAGTCCCTCTTGCAATAAGAAGTCTTGCAGAGCCTGTTCTGAGTCTCTCAAACGCTCTTCTAACTTTTGTGAGTTGTTGGTCAGCCAGGTTGCGGCATTTTGTGTGACGACTAATTTCGCTTCAAAGTTTGTGTCGATGTAGGCTTGACCCACCGCATTGGCGACTTGTGTTGCTAGTTTAGGATCCACCGATCGAAAACGGATTTTAACCATTTGCGTATTGCGGACAGGTTCTATTTCTAGCTTGTCTTTAAATGTTTGCAGTGCTCGATAATAGGTATCGGAATACTGCGCTGTTTCTGTTGGGTTTGGCGTAACGTTGAGTAAGTCTTGAACCAGTGGAATTGATTTTATGTTATCAATGGTTTGTTTTAGCCCACCTGTACTCGTGAACTCGGGATACTGAGTCAAGTTAAGGCCTTGGATAACCTTATCCGCGATGTGGTTCGACTGTAAAATCGCCACTTGAGTCTGGAAGTACTCTTTCTTGGTCGTATCCACGCCATAGACTTCTTCTATGGACAAAGCGCTTTTTTGCTCTTCTTGAATCAAAAGTGTCGCTGTTGCTTGGTAAATCGATGTTTTCGAGTAGATGTACCAGGTGCAGGCCAAAGAGAAAATTAGGGTAAAAGCAGCAATACTCAACCAGTTCTTTTTGAGCGTATTATAGTGATGACCAAAACGAATCAGTTCTACTTTGTTCATCGGGAAGGTGCTTGGGTGAGTTCCGTTCATTTGATTACCTGTCACTTAAAAGAAGCTTTGATCAATAAATACAATGTCACCAGGCTCAACATTCAGGTGCATATCGACATTTTCTACCGTTTTACCGGTCTTGTGTTTGGTGAGGTTAATTCCCTTGCGTGATGCTCTGTCAGTGAGCCCACCCGCAAGAGCGATCGCTTTTTCTATCGTTAGACCCGGACGATACTCAAAACCACCGGGTTTACGTACTTCGCCATTGACGTAGAAAAGGCGGAAGTTATTGATCGTAACCATGACTTTTGGATCTATCAGGTAATCGCCCTTAAGTCCGGTTTCAATTTCATCTTTAATCTGTTTGGGCGTTTTCTGGATCGCTTTAATTCTGCCTAGATAAGGGTAATCAAAGTAGCCGTCAGACGTGATCTGTATGTTCAAAATCGACAAATCTTCTTCACCATAAACTTGTATTGAAATGGTATCCCCGGTATCAAGTAGGTAGTCTTGTTCATTCGTTGTAGCCGTGGCGAACGTGCTAAATAGCAATAAAACCAGGCTAATAAGCGTCGTTAATGGGTTCATTAAAAATCCTTTTTACAGCGAAAATTGAGTGCTTAGTGTCCAAACATTCTGTTGGAAGCTATAGCCTGTTCGGTCTGACGTTTTATCTTGGTATTGCCAGTGGGCCTGCAGTAGAATCCAACGTTTGATTTGATAGTCGATACCGGCAGACAGCGAGTAACGTTCGCTATCTCTTGAGTTGCTATCTCTTAAAGTAAGGCCCGAAAGCTCCCCGGTGTAGTCATCTTCTTGGTATAGGAATCCTAACTCTGTGGCGAGGTAGCTATTCCAGTCATGCTTAAAATAAATTCGATAGCGAGTTTGCAGGTTGTAGTCGCCATCTTGATCTGGATTCACCGCAGCTTGAGTTGTTTTTACCGTAATCAGCGTTTGCTCTTGAGGTGACCACTCAAAGCCGATATCCCAACTGAAGCCTTTAAAAGTCTCTCGCTCATTGCTATCAAAATCTTTTATTTGGTAGCCAAGTCGAGCAATACCCTGTGTTTTTCCGGTTACTTCCCATTGTGCTCCGGTATAGTAAAAGCCCGCCGTATTGTCTCTGGATGCCATGGCTGGGTTTCTGTGCTGATAATCGGTTTGAATTTGCCTGCTGCCTATCAACCAGTAAGTTCTTGGCGTTGCTCGCAAATAAAACTCAGCGTGAGCACTGGGTGCTCTAAAGTCGTTGTATTTTGTTTTCGCATTTGGTGCGAACGTTAAGCCGTCGCGATAGTTTTGATAGGTTTTGTCACTATAGTTCAGGCCTAATTCGAACCGTCCTTTGGCCCCTTCAGAACCAAAAATGTAATTGGTTTTTAGATCGTTACGGTGGAATCTAATTGGCGAGTCAACCGCGTCACCGTTGCCTTCTGTGATGTTTTCACCTCTCAATTCATGTTGGGCACGGAATTGATAATCGACGACCAGACGATTCCGGTGGTTAAACTCAAAGAAATTAGTGAATTGAAACGTGTGATCATCGTAATCATTACTGTCATCCGATGAGAAGCCCGCTTTTAATTTGTACATAAGGTTAGCGCGATATTGATTTCGCTCTATTCGGGCCAGCAGGCTTGGCTCTACTCCCCAAGTATTATTGGACTTCGCGTTCTCTTCGTCTTTATTCACGTTGTCGTCGCCTTCATAAAAGGCTTTCACTTGCGGAATAAATTCAATACCTGAGCCAGTTGTATACGCCATTGGTTCTGCCAAAGTGAACATTGGCAAAAAGAGTAGCGAAATGATTGGAGTTGCCGTCTTCATCGTCTCTACCTTAGTAAGCGTTAGCGCCGGTGAATCCTTTAAATACGGTCAGGAATATGATTTTTATATCCATCCATACCGACCATTGGTGGATGTATTCCAAATCAAACTCGACGCGTTTTTCCATTTTATCGAGAGTATCGGTTTCGCCTCGGTAACCGTTAATTTGAGCCCAGCCAGTAATGCCGGGTTTTACTTTATGTCGCAGCATGTAACGGTCGACAATTTGACGATACTCTTCGTTGTGGGCAACGGCGTGAGGACGCGGTCCTACGATGGACATGGTGCCTTGCAATACGTTAAAAAACTGCGGCAACTCGTCGAGTGATGTGCGGCGTAGAAACCCACCAAACGGGGTAATACGAGGGTCGTTTTTTGTTGCCTGTTTAATGTGGCTACCTTGATCCATGGTGGTCATGGAACGGAATTTCCAAACGGCAATTTTGCGACCATCCAAACCATAGCGGTGCTGCTTAAAGATGACTGGTCCTTTGGACGTTGCTTTGATGCCGATAGCTATCGCAATGAGTATTGGCGAGATTAAGAGCAAGATCAGACTTGAGAAAATGATATCTTCAAGACGTTTTATCCAGGATGAAACACCAGCGAAAGGCGTGTCGAAAACGCTGAGAGTCTGAACTTGCCCGATTTGATCCCAGCGAGAATGCAACAAGTTATAGGTAAAGAAATCTGGTATGAGGTATGTGTTTGCGGTGGTGTCAGAGAACTGATTAAGAAGCGATGCGATACGCTCATTCGCATGCATTGGCATCGCGATATAAACATAATCGACGTCGCCCTTTTTAGCACGTTCTAGTGCTTGGTCAACAGGACCTTTTATTGGGTATTGGGAGTGAGGGAGTCTGTCTTTGGAGCGTTCGTCGTAGAAACCATCAAACAAGACACCATGCTCGGTATGAGATTGTATTTCGTTCGCTAGGGTAATACCGTGTGGGGTTTGGCCGATAATGATGGCTGTACGAGTGTTTAAACCCATTGTTCGCAAATACGCTAAGCCCGTGCGGAAGGCCAGTCTCCACGTTAAAAGCAAAAGCGGTGTAATGATCACCCAAAATCCTAAAATGCTGCGATCAAACAATGGATACACTTCAGAAAAATAAATAACCGCAAACAGCAATGCGACGGTTATCAGCCACGACATACAGGTGATGAGTGCTTGTGCTTTAAAGGAGCTGGTACGCCACGAGCGATAAAGGTTGCCGCTCTCAGCCATCAACAAGAATGAGATACCAGCGACAAATGAGAGTATGACGTAGTCCTTGTCCATTGTGGTATGCGTTCCTCTGAATACCAGGAACAGCATAAAGAAGACAATGACGGTAAGATCGGCGATGCGATATAAAAAAGCGAACTCTGCTTCATGAGAACGAATAAGTCCTTTGTATTTCATTACCTAGATTCCCTTCTGACACGCTACCGCCAATGGAGTTATTGTCCAGTGGTTGTGCCGTAAACGTTTTAATTAGTGAACAGATTTTTCAACGAACTTTTGTACTGCGAAAACACTTAAATTCGGTATTAAGTTTAAAAATTCGTTGCGTAAAGGTAAGTGGAATTAAGAATGAAATTTAAACTTGGTGCTCAGCTTCTTATTTAGGATAAAGCTGGTACTTAGAAGCAAGGGATGAGTAAAAGTATGATGAAAGTAGACTGAAAATTTAGACCAAGGTTTATATAGCTAGTGACCTAATGAACTAGCTTTTGAGCAGAAAAATAATGGATTAGTTGTGGTTATTTTTAATTAGACGTATTGCTATGAGCGGTTTTGGTGAATGTTTTTGCTTTATTGGCCTGGATATAAAAATCCCTCTCAGGTGAGGAGAGGGATTTTTAGTAATTAGAGATGAATTAATTATTCGACGTCTACGCCATTCTCTTTAAATAGGCGACGACATGCGCGACCATCGCTGTGGAATAGGTGACAACGGTGTGCCGGGATACCAATTTCCAATTTATCACCCAAGTCGACAGCTAGCGTATCTGGTTGACGGAAAATAACGTCAGCATCTGCACCTTCAAGGTTTAGGTATACCTGAGTTTCGTTACCTAGTTTCTCCACAATCATCACTTCACCGTGAATGCTTGCGTCTGCTTCAGAAGCGGAGAGTAAGTGCTCTGGACGAATACCCAAAGACATACGGTCACCGCGGTTAACGGTTGTGCCGTCAACAGGAATCCAGAATGATACGCCGTTAGATAGCTGAACTTTTACACGTTCTGCTTCGGCTTCTTCAATAAATACACTCATGAAGTTCATTTTTGGAGAACCGATAAAGCCTGCAACGAAGCGGTTTTGTGGGTAATGGTATAGCTCTAGTGGCTTACCAACCTGAGAAACATAACCACCATCCAAAACGACGATCTTATCTGCCATTGTCATCGCTTCTACCTGGTCGTGCGTCACATAAATCATCGTACAACCCAGCTGGCGCTGTAGTTTAGTGATTTGAGAACGCATGTTTACACGTAGTGCCGCGTCAAGGTTAGACAGAGGCTCATCCAACAGGAATACGTTTGGCTGTGAAACCAGAGTTCGACCAATCGCTACACGTTGGCGTTGACCGCCTGAAAGTGCTTTAGGTTGACGTTCAAGCAGGTGACCTAACTGTAGGATTTCTGCTGCGTGTTCAACACGTTTGTCAATCTCAGCTTTGTCTGCTTTAGCCAGCTTAAGACCGAATGACATGTTGTCATAAAGGTTTAAGTGTGGGTATAGAGCATAAGACTGGAATACCATACCAACACCACGTTTGGATGGTTCAACGTCATTCATGCGCTCGTCACCAATATATAAATCACCTGAAGTAATGTCTTCTAGACCGGCAATACAACGTAGAAGGGTCGATTTACCACAACCTGATGGACCTACGAAAACAACGAATTCACCTTCGTTAATTTCCAGATCTACGTTTTTAGAAATCAATACGTCGCCATACGCTTTACAAACATTTTTTAACGTGACACTCGCCATGTAGCTCGTCCTCGATCAAATTTTTATTTTTCACCACTCATCATTATATGAATTATCTAGCGAGCAGTAACAGTAGGAATCGGTAAGTAAAGGTGGTTGATAAGAAAAGTAGGGTAGCACTTCAATAAATTGTCCTAAGAAGTGCTACCCGTCACAGCCAAGTACGAGTTTCTCTCCCCCACATTAATAGCGTTGTCTCCCCCGTGAAAAAATAACCACAAACAACACCAATCAATGACATTCCACTCGTATGGCAATGCAAAACCAGCCTATTTTCACCTAACTAATAGGTATAGCTGGGAAAGGGTTCTTACCATCCACTCTTGGATGGGTGCAGTTTCTAAGATTGTTCCTTTTGTCACATCCTCCTAATCGAAATAATTGTGGGGGGAGTAGACGGGGAGGAGTAAAAAAGGAGGAGTAATGAAGGAGTTGGGCGGAAATCACATTATCACACCACCTAAAGTTGAAGTGGATCACGACAAAAGCCCTTTTTGTGATTTGGGTCTCCTATGCTTGACGATATAGATCACGAAAATACGCCATAATTGATAGGGCGTAGGGATTAGGAGGATGAGACATACTGGATTATTTCAGATGATATATGTCGAAATACGGCTGAACCTCAATGGACTAGCCCTACATCAAAAATATAACAAAGGATACGAACATGAAAAAGTTAAGCGCTGTAGCACTAGGTACTCTTGTTGCTTTGGGGTCATTTGGTGCTCATGCTGCCATCGAAGAAGGACAACTAACTATCTGGATCAATGGCGACAAAGGTTACAACGGCCTTGCTGAAGTTGGTAAGAAGTTTGAAGAAGACACTGGTATTAAAGTAACAGTGGCTCACCCTGATGGCCTTCAAGATAGATTCCCACAAACAGCAGCGACTGGTGACGGTCCTGATATCGTATTCTGGGCTCACGACCGTTTTGGTGGTTACGCAGAAGCTGGTCTTTTGGCAGAAATCAAACCTTCTAAAGAAATTCAGGAAGGCATCGTTGATTTCGCATGGGATGCAGTGCGTTACGACGGCAAACTTATCGGCTATCCTGTAGCGGTTGAGTCTCTATCTCTAATCTACAACAAAGATCTTGTTCCTAACCCACCTAAAAGCTGGGAAGAAGTTGCAGAGCTTGACGCGAAACTTAAGAAAGACGGCAAATCTGCAATCATGTGGAACCTAAAAGAACCGTACTTCACTTGGCCACTAATGGCTGCTGATGGCGGTTACGCGTTCAAATACACTTCTGAAGGCTACGACGTTAAAGACGCGGGTATCGCTAAGCAAGGTGTGAAAGATTCTATGTCTTTCGTTAAAGGTCTTGTAGATAAAGGCGTAATTTCTGCAGATATGGATTACTCAGTATCTGAGTCTGCGTTTAACCAAGGTGAAACTGCGATGACTATCAACGGTCCGTGGTCTTGGGGCAACATCGAGAAGTCTGGCATCAACTACGGTGTGACTACACTACCTAAATTCCAAGGTCAGTCTTCTAAGCCATTCGTTGGTGTTCTAACAGCAGGTATCAGCACTGCGTCACCAAACAAAGACCTGGCGGTAGAATTCCTAGAAAACTACCTGCTAACTAACGACGGTCTGCGTAAAGTTAATGATGACAAGCCATTGGGCGCGGTAGCACTTAACTCATTCCAACGTGAGCTAGATTCTGATGCACGAATCGCGGCAACAATGGATAACGCAATGAACGGCGAAATCATGCCAAACATCCCTCAAATGAATGCATTCTGGGGTGCGGCTAAGAACGCAATCATCAACGTTGTTGACGGTCGTCAAACTGTAGATGCAGCGCTTGCTGATGCAGAAAAACAAATGACTAAATAATTCTGTAATACCTTTTTAAGGAGGGGGTAACTCCTCCTTACTTTTCTATACTTATTCTATATTCGCTAGCAGGTTCCCTATGCAGTCAGTTCAAGGTACAAAAGCTATGACAGCACCAGCAGCCAACCTTCCGAGCAGCAAAAAAGTGTTTATTAAATGGGCGCTTTTAGGCACAGTCGGCATTCTTAATGGTTACGCAACAATTCTTATGTATTCGCGCGGTGAGATTGCGTTTGCACTTCTTACGATTATTCTTACTGCTTTAGCACTGTACATTTTTGGTAGTAAAAAGACTTACGCTCACCGTTACATTTATCCTGGTATTGCAGGGATGATTTTGTTCATTCTTTTCCCATTGGCATATACCGTAGGTCTGGCATTTACTAACTACAGCGCGAAAAACCAGCTCTCTTTCGAGCGAGCCCAAACTGTACTTTTGGACAGGACGTATCAAAGTGGTGATAGCTATCCGTTCACGTTATACAAAACTGAACAGGGTCATCAAATTGTCATTGATAAAGATGGCGAGTTACTGGCTACGCCGACTTTCCAACTACAAGGTTTCTCTGCAACGGATTTAGATCTTGCGCCAATCCAAGAAGTGACTGGTGAGAAAGAGCAAATCAAAACCATCGTGAGTAATCGCGACGCACTAAGCAGTGTTGACCTTCATCTGCCAAGCGGTGATGACATCCGTATGAGCGGTCTGCGTAAGTTCGCAGCGGTTGTACCTTTGTACACGCTACTAGAGGATGGTGAGGCACTATTTAACAACCGTACTCAAGAAACCCTACTGCCAAACATGGAAACGGGTTACTACCAGCCGATTGATGAAAATGGTCAGTTTGTCGGCAGTACAGTATCACCGGGTTTCGTGGTTGGCATTGGTAGCCATAACTTTGAACGAGTTTGGAAAGATGACGGTATCAAAGAACCATTTATTAGCATCTTTATCTGGACGATTGTTTTCTCTGCACTAACCGTACTATTTACTCTAATCATCGGTTTGGTTCTGGCGAGTGTGGTTCAGTGGGAAGAGCTAAAAGGCCGCTCTGTTTACCGACTTCTACTTATTCTGCCTTATGCGGTTCCAGCGTTTATTTCTATCCTGATCTTTAAAGGTTTGTTTAACCAAAGCTTTGGTGAGATCAACATGCTACTTGAAGGTCTGTTTGGTATTAGCCCTGCTTGGTTCTCTGACCCATTCATGGCCAAAAGCATGATCTTGATTGTAAACACTTGGCTTGGTTTCCCTTACATGATGATTCTATGTATGGGGCTGCTTAAAGCGATTCCTGATGACCTTTATGAGGCTTCTGCTATCGATGGTGCGAACTTCGTGTCTAACTTTACACGCATTACGTTGCCAATGATGCTTAAACCGCTGACACCACTGTTGATTGCAAGCTTTGCGTTTAACTTCAACAACTTCGTGCTTATCCAGTTGTTAACAGGTGGTGGTCCAAACATGATTGGTACTTCAGAGCCTGCAGGTTACACAGACCTATTGGTTAGCTACACCTACCGTATCGCATTCGAAGGTGCTGGTGGTCAAGACTTCGGTCTGGCAAGTGCGGTAGCAACACTTATCTTCCTGTTGGTTGGCGCGTTGGCTCTACTAAACCTACGTGTAACTAAAGTAGCTCAAGATTAAGGAGACATTATAATGGCAATGGTACAAGGTAAGTCATTAAAGTATCGTGTTTGGGCTACTCATATTGCAATGTGGGCGTTCTTGGCACTGATCATTTTCCCTTTGCTGATGATCATCGCGATCTCATTCCGTGAAGGTAACTTTGCAACGGGTAGTCTGATTCCTGATAACCCAACATTGGATCACTGGAAACTGGCTTTAGGTTTCTCTGTGACTAACGCAGATGGTACTGTTACACCACCTCCATTCCCGGTAATGACATGGCTATGGAACTCGGTAAAAGTAGGTGGTATCTCAGCGGTTCTGATTGTAGCGCTATCGACGACTTCTGCTTACGCGTTTGCTCGTATGAAGTTTAAAGGTAAGAACACCATCCTAAAAGCGATGATGATCTTCCAAATGTTCCCGGCAGTGTTGGCACTGGTTGCTCTATACGCTCTGTTCGACAAGCTTGGTCAGTACATTCCGTTCCTTGGTTTGAACACTCACGGTGGTTTGATCTTCGCTTACTTGGGTGGTATCGCCCTGCACGTTTGGACGATTAAAGGTTACTTTGAAAGTATCGATTCATCTCTGGAAGAAGCGGCAGCACTCGATGGTGCGACACCATGGCAAGCGTTCCGTTTGGTATTGCTTCCACTGTCAGTGCCAATCCTGGCTGTAGTATTTATCCTGTCGTTCATCATGGTAATCGGTGAAGTTCCTGTAGCGTCACTCCTACTTTCTGATGTAAACTCTTACACATTAGCAGTAGGTATGCAGCAATACCTATACCCACAGAACTACTTGTGGGGCGATTTCGCAGCTGCTGCAGTACTATCAGCAGTGCCAATCACTGCAGTATTCTTACTTGCTCAACGCTGGTTGGTTGGTGGCCTAACCGCTGGTGGTGTGAAAGGATAATCTCAACTGGTCTTTGAGATTGACAAGAATAACTAGAAAAGGGCGACCAAATGGTCGCCCTTATACTTAGCACTGATATTACACTTTTGGTTTGGCCGCCGATCAGTAATATCTTGCTTTTATTGGCGTTACGCATAGCTGGCTGTTAGCTTAGTTCCTTACGACACAATCACTAACAGTTCTTGTAACCATAACCTGAGTTCAGACTCAGGTTTTTTTATGTCTGTAAAATCATATCTTTACGTATTTAAACAATCGTAGAATACGGTGATGATGTTTATTGCCAATAATGAGTAAATAGATATTGATGATGCAGGCCAAGACTATCGGCTTTGTAATGGATTACATAGAGCCTTGGAAATGGCCTGCGTAGCACTTCACATAAAAATATCGCGCAAAAGCGCTGGGGGAGAGGGTTAGCTAGGCGGGTTAGCCGTCAAAACTCACGGCTTGAAGGCGCACATCCTACATACTGGAGCAAGGTATATAAGCTCTCTTGCTGCAGTGCGACACGACGAAAAAGGTTGGCAAAGGTTACGTCTCCACCAAAACACGTTTGAATATAATGGTTGATTTCAGTCTCGTTGTAACCCTCGACATACATGGTTCTTACCCATTGATATTCGACTGCCTTTAAATTGGTCAGCGTTTCTTCACTTAAGGTGGTTTTTACAGTTCCCAAGATCCACACTCATTCATTTCCAAATTAGTGCAGGGATTTAAGCAAATCAAGGTGAAAGATTTATGACAAGGCAGGAGAGTGTGTGAAACAAATGGCAGAAGCATGACATTGCTTCACACAACAATTGGGGCTGCAGATTTGAACGCTCGTTGTAGGTGGTTACTTGAGGTATTTAACGTGAGCTTCCATCTCTTCGCCGATTTCTTTACGCATGTTCATCAGCGCAATGGCAGATCGCTCTAACGCTTTGTCCTCATCGGATTCAGGAACCCACTTAGGAATATCTGTTGGCTTGCCGTCTTCGTCTACCG
This sequence comes from Vibrio sp. dhg, assembly GCF_003443775.1. Lineage (NCBI taxonomy): Bacteria > Pseudomonadati > Pseudomonadota > Gammaproteobacteria > Vibrionales > Vibrionaceae > Vibrio > Vibrio sp. dhg. Next base: position 1,511,153 of record NZ_CP028944.1, read on the forward strand.
CAACCATGATCACAATACAGTGAGTGGTTAAACGGTTTTTCATTTCTTTGGGATCGCTCGCCTGTACATCAATGGCGATGTGCATCGAGGTGCGACCGGTGTAAATCACTTTTGCACTGACTTCAACTAGGTTACCCACATGGATCGGTGCAACAAATCGAATCCCCCCCGCGTAAGCGGTAATACAGTATTTGCCACTCCAGGCGGCAGAGCAGGCATAAGCAGCTAAGTCTATCCATTTCATTACTGCACCGCCGTGGACTTTACCACCAAAATTTACGTCGCCAGGTTCTGCTAAAAAGCGAAGGGTAATATCTCTTTGACCACTGCTCATCTGTTATTCCTTTGTGAATTTGTTGTTACAACCATACCTTGAAAAAATGATCGACACCACTAGTTTTAGACACCAAGTCAAGAGCCTACAATTCACATAAAAAAGCAGGCCCAGAGTTTGACCGCAGTACCTGCTTTTTAGTGCTAGGTAAACGTCTTTATTCGCTTGGAACCATGGCCTCTTTGAATTGACTTAACTCGACTTTGACTTGCTCCATTAGCTTCAGAGCGTCGTCAAAATGATAGGTTGATACTGATTCAGACAGAGCATAGCTCAGTTCCGGATTAAGTTTTTCAAAACAGGACTTATGCTTGGAATAATAAAATTCAGACTCCAAGTCGCACTCTTCAAGAAGCGCTGTCAGGTGGTTCACTTTAGACTCAAACTCCTCGACTGATTTGATATCACACTCGTGTTGAAGATGCGTGGTATCAACAAGCACAGGTTCTGGAAGCTCTGTGTACTTAGGAATTACTGATATACCGGAGTGGTCAATATCGAGTTTGATGGTAAACCAGAAATTGCTCCCTTTATCTAGCTCACTGTCGACACCAACATGACCGCCCATTAACTCTGCGAAGTGCTTAGAAATCGCAAGGCCAAGGCCAGTACCTCCGTATTTTCTGGTCGTTGAGGCGTCTGCCTGCTGGTAGCTGTCAAATACGACGGCCTGATCGTGTTCAGATAAACCAATCCCCGTATCCATGACACTAAATAGCAGGTGAATATGGTTTTCACTTCTTTGTACGACACTGACTGCGATGGTTACATCTCCTCCTTTAGAAAACTTGATGGCGTTACTCACATAGTTCAGGAGGATTTGCTTAATACGAAGTTGATCGCCAACGACCTGAGGAATGGACTGATCAACTTTAGTCATAAGATGAACATCGTTTTTTCTGGATTTGTGCTCAACAAGGTCGTGCACATCCTGAATTGTCGCTCGGATGTCGAATGGGACCTTCTCAATATCAACCTTATTTGCTTCAAGCTTAGAAAGGTCGAGAATGTCGTTAATCAGTGTCAGCAAGTGCTTGCCTGACTTATCGATTTTCAGCAGGTTATCTTTTTGCTCGGACGTGAGGTCCGAACTTAACAGTATGTGAGATAACCCGAGAATCGAATTCATCGGCGTGCGGATTTCATGGCTGACATTTGAAATAAACTGGCTCTTGGCTAGGTTAGCATGTTCAGCCGATAATTTTGCCTCAGTCAGTTCGGAAGTGAGCCTATCCAACTTGCCACCCATGTTGATGATCGCGTTTGCTGTTTCATTGAGCTCTTTTAAACGGAAGCCTTCATGAGCTAAGTTAAAATCACCCAGCCCGACTCGATTGACCATGCTCTGGATCTGATTTAATGGCTTAGCAATAAATTCGCTCATCTTCTTAGATGAACGCCAGATGAGGATGAAGAACAAGGTGTAGAATGCCACTAAACCGAAGATCAGAATGTAACCAATGTTTTGGTATTTTTGTTCTAGCGCACGAGAAGTCGCGTACATTTCCTTCTCACCAACAATCATCAGTAAGCGCCACTGGGTTTCTGGTATGGTCGACCACGATAGCAGTTTATTTTCACCATTCAGTTTGAGCTGCATAAATCCATTGGTGTTCTTGAGTAAACGCATGCTCAAGTCAGCGGTGTCATCACGTTTATACAGGTTAAACGCGTCAGGCTTAAAAATCTCTTTCGTGATTGCTTGCTGGTAGCTGTGCTCAGTGAGTTCTTTCAAGCCAAAATCGTGTTCGCCTTGTGGTGGCAAAGCCATAATTGTGCCGTTACTACTCGCTAAAATAGCGTAGCCGCCCCAAGGAATGACAAGATTTTGAATGCTCTCTATAATGTCACTGACTTTGATATCAAGCCCGACAACCCCTTCGAGAAAACCTTGGTTGTAGACCGGAGCGATAGCCGATGCCATCCAGCCGTGACCCGCAGGATCAATGTAAACATCTGTCCAAACTGTCTTTTTGTCAGGATTGTTCTCAGCGTTTGCCAGATAGTAAAAATTGTAATTAGGGATATCCATTTTAACAGGATACTGATCGACGGTAGAAAACCATGGGTAGATTCGGTTGTATGAATCCCAGGAATTAAAATAAATTGACGCAACTAATTCGCTGTTATTTTCGATTTGTTTCATAAGTGGATCGAGGTGAGCAAGTCTATACACCTTCTCCCAATCTTTCTCCGCGGTTAGGCCAGAGTAGAAAGAAGCTGAGCCCCCTAAATCTTGTTTAGAATACAAGACGCCATCTTTGCTAACGGCAAGATTATCTTTTTCAGAGCGGTCAATGGTGTGTTCTTCTGATAAAACACGTTCGGTTTCGTTTCGGTATACGGTTGTTAAGCTTTCTATTGAGAGCAATTTTTCTCGAATGATTGCCGCTTCTCTGTCCGATGAAATCTTCAATTCTTCATTTACTTGTGTGTAAATGTATTCCATGTTGTCGGTACTGATAAAGTGGTTACTTATCAAGTAAACGGCAATAAGAACCGATTCCACCAGAATAAGTGGAATGATTCCGGTTTTGACCATTGAACGCCACACCCACGATTGTGTGGTGATTTTGTTGTCTTTCATATTTTTCCCAGAAACGGCTATAAGTACTTGTCTTATTTAGTTCGTGTATGCTTGAGCAATGGCATCGAGTTCATCTGTAATTTCAGCGAAGGCATCGATGATAGTAGGGTCAAATTGAGTGCCTTTGCCCGACAAAATGATGTTTACTGCATCTAAATGAGTAAAAGCAGGCTTATAAACTCGCTTGCTGATCAGCGCATCATAGACGTCGGCTATCGCCATGAGTCTGGCTGACAACGGAATTTGCTCTCCAGCAAGACCTAATGGGTATCCTTTACCATCCCAGCGCTCATGATGCGAGTAGGCGATCTCTTTTGCGACAGTCAAAAATTTCATTGGCTGATCGCTTACTTTCTCTGCGTTTTTAATCGCTTCATAACCGATGGTGGTGTGAGTTTTCATCACCTGAAACTCATCGTGTGTTAGCGGGCCTTCTTTCAACAAGATAATGTCTGGAATACCTATTTTTCCGATATCGTGCAGAGGCGCTGATTTATATAATAAATCAATATATTCATCGTTTAGTTCTGATACATAACGCGTGCTTTTTCGCAATTGTTCGGCTAACCGTTTTATGTAGGCTTGGGTACGTTTGATGTGGTTACCCGTTTCGTTATCGCGGGTTTCAGCCAACGATACCATGGCATAAAAGGCAACATCCTGAATTGCGTGAAGCTGTTCTTTTTGGCGCAGAGCTTCAGTGGTTCGTCTTTCGACTTCTTGCTCTAGCACTTGATTCTTGTCTTTTAAAATATCGGAAGCCACTTTGAGAGACACATGAGTGTGGACACGTGCTTTCACGATCTCTGGGTTAATCGGTTTGGTTATGTAGTCAACGGCACCCAGTTTTAGCCCTTTATGCTCATCGACTCTTTCAGCTTTCGCAGTGAGGAATATGATTGGGATATCACTGGTTGCAGGGTTTGATTTTAGTTTCTCACATACCTGATAACCGTCTATTTCCGGCATCATAATGTCGAGCAAGATCAAATCGGGGTTAGCGGTTTCTGCAAGTGCTAGTCCTCGCTCACCGCTATTTGCCCCTTTTACTTTGTAATCATCTTTAAGTAATTGGTACATCAACGTGAGGTTCTCAGGGATATCGTCGATAACCAACACAGTCGGCTTGGATGAAGAAAAATCGAACATCCTTTCTCCTTTTGGCAGCAATACGGCAAATTGCGATTTAGTGCTTAATATTTGTGTCAATAATCAATTAATGACCTTGCACTATTATTTTTTATATTAGTTGCACCTAAAGTATCATAACCCTCTGTTACATATAGTGATGGCCTTCAACTTATAGTGATCTCCATTCCAAATTTGATTGGGTTTTTTGATATGAATTCGGCGTCCAATAATGCTGCTGAAGATAAGTCACGTATAGGTTATCGATTTCATAAATTGTCATATTTGAAATGTATAAAAGAGAACTTTTATACTCTCGTTTAGACACGTTACTTAAAGCACTTTGTTACTGAAATACGTCACATTTTTGCTTTGCGTGCTTGCATTTAGGTGTCTAACACATGCCGTTTATTTTCGACTTTTTCAGTTGGTTTTGAACGCATTCGAGATGTTTTCATTTATTAAGACTTATACTTATAGCTAATAAGTAGTTGTTAATTGATCCATACCTTTCACCTATTTAGGTTGTGTAAAGATAAAGGAACATTCAATGAGTAAAGATAATGGTGGTATTCCTAAACACAGCGGAAAAGCCAACCCTATAGATACCGATTATCAAGTCGGTCAGGACAACGTCGTGTTATCCGTTGGACCTTTTGGTTTAGATATTCATAACCGAGTGTTTGCGGTCTCTGGGTTAGCAATTGTGATATTTGTATTTGCTACCTTAATTTTCAGGGAACAAGTAGAGCCGATTTTTGTCCATATGCGATCCTGGCTAACCTCCAGCCTTGATTGGTTTTTCATCCTTTCCGGTAACATATTTGTTTTAGTTTGTATTGGTTTGGCCATCTCTCCACTGGGTAAAGTTAGGATAGGCGGGACGGAGGCTTTACCTGACTATAGTTACGCTGGCTGGCTGGCAATGCTGTTTGCCGCAGGTATGGGTATCGGGCTGGTATTCTTTGGTGTATCGGAGCCAATGTCTCACTTCAGTTCTTCGCTTGCAGGGCCTGTGCTTGAAAATGGAGTCCGAACAGATTGGGCACCTTTAGGCGGCGCTTTAGGTGATATCGAAGCGGCTCAGTCATTGGGTATGGCCGCAACGATTTATCACTGGGCTTTGCATCCATGGGCCATTTACGCCTTGCTGGCATTGGGTCTCGCCATATTCTCGTATAACAAAGGTCTACCGCTGACGATGCGTTCGGTTTTTTACCCGGTTTTCGGTGAACGTATTTGGGGCTGGCCAGGGCACATTATTGATATTCTTGCGGTAGTAGCGACAGTATTTGGTCTTGCTACTTCATTGGGTTATGGTGCTTCTCAAGCAGCAACAGGTTTGAATTTTCTGTTTGGCGTACCGCTAACAGACACGACACAAATTGTCCTGATTATTGTTATCACCGCATTTGCGTTGATATCCGTACTTGCGGGATTGGACGGTGGTGTTAAACGACTTTCCGAAATTAACATGGTATTGGCGGCATTATTGCTGTTCTTTATTGTTATTGTTGGGCCAACCTTGTTTATCTTGACTGGCTTTTTCGACAACATTTTGTCGTATATGGAAAACTTCCCAGCATTGTCGATGCCATTTAATCGCGAAGACGTTAACTACTCTCAAGGCTGGACTTCATTCTACTGGGCTTGGTGGATTTCATGGTCGCCATTTGTTGGTATGTTTATCGCACGTGTATCGCGCGGACGTACCGTTCGTGAATTTATTTTCTGCGTACTCATTGTCCCTTCAACAGTCTGTGTTTTCTGGATGACGGCCTTTGGTGGAACAGCAATTAGCCAATTTGTAAATGATGGTTATGAAGCCGTTAAAGATGCCGAGCTTCCGTTGAAGTTGTTTGAGATGCTGGAAGTTATGCCTTTATCAAGCATTACCTCTTTTGTTGGTATCATTCTGGTTGTGGTGTTCTTCATTACATCATCGGACTCGGGTTCGTTGGTTATCGACACTATTGCCGCTGGTGGTAAAGTCGATGCACCGACACCACAGCGCGTATTTTGGTGTACGTTTGAAGGCTTAGTGGCGATTGCATTATTGTTGGGAGGGGGACTAGCCGCTGCGCAAGCGATGGCAGTGACGACAGGTTTCCCATTCACAATTGTCTTATTAATTGCCACATTCTCGCTGATTTTAGGGTTAATGAACGAGCCAAGAGCCCAAAAGTAAGGGCACATTCATCCATTAAGCAAGGGGCGTATCCGTTAGGATACGCCCCTTTTCGTTGTTAAGAGGCCATTTAATCAGGCTCTCATCACATTACTTTTGTCTGTTTTTCAATCACTTAATGTTGATCGAAGTCACACATATTGAATTTATGCATTATTAATAAATGTGTTACTAATTCATTGTTATGAATATTAGTAACTTAGAGGAAGTCTTATTATTGAGTCATGAGTTAAAATAATCACCTTTCTGTGTAAGGTTTCTGTCATATATAAGATTAGTGGAACTGATGTCACATTTATCGTTTGTTTGAATAATAATTCAAAAATAGTGACTTATTGTTTGAATGTTGTTCACTTGAATAAAAAGGAGTGGTTTCATATCTTGCTGAGCTCATTATCAAGTTAACGAATTAGGCTTAGAGTTTGTTCCGCTGTTTTCTTATTGTTTTTAGCCTCTTAGTTGGGGTTGGCTGTGCTAACGCACAGTCTTCAGATCGTTTTATCTATGTTTTAGGAACAGGAGAAACGATAGATAAGGCTGTAATTGATGCAAAAAAACAATTAGCACTGAATATTTATAGCGAAATAGAAGTTCGTGAAAAGAGTCTGTTCACCAAAATCGACAACCAAGTATCGAGTTCATTTGAGCAAGAATCTTCACTTCGTTCACTTCCAATAGAAATTTCAAACCTCGAATTGGTTACCTCTGAGTGCCAGAACAACCTGTGTGAATACCGTTTTAAAATTGATCGCCTGGCGTGGTCGGAAAAACTCACACGCGAGTTAAACAACAGCTTTGAACTAGCTGAACTAAAGCTTGAGAATTTGGGTAATCGTTGGGTTGATTTCAAAAGATTTTCACAGGCAAACGATATCGTTGCGAAAAGTAACATTAATATGAAGCTTTTGAGCTCTCTTAGTGCGAAAGATGCAAAGGACTTAAGCCCACGGCATCAACGTGTTCAGCAACAATTAGAACGCTCTACGCACCAATTTTCGATCTCATTCCGTTCTTCATCAGACGCATTTGCTGGCCAATTACTGAGTTTACTGTCGAACAATGCCATTTCTAGCCCTCAAGGCGCGATTTCGATTTTCATAAAGACTTCTGCTCGAAATGGCAGAGTTGGGGGCAATTTTGTTGTACGACAAAACGTACAGCTAAAAATCTTTGATGCAGCAGCACCCGGAGTGATGGTTGCTCAAAAATTGGTGACTGAATTAGGTGAGTCACCAAAAAGCTTGGCAGCAGCAACGAATGACGCTAGGCAAAAACTAATTAAAAAACTGACAAGTGAGTCTATCTATTCAATTTTTGATTGAAAGAATTAACACAATTAAAGGATAAAAAATGTTTAAGAAAACAGCAGTGGCTACTCTATTCGTTTCTGTGCTTGCAGGATGTTCTTCAATTCCAGGTATGGAATCAGCAACCGTAGACCGTAACGAAATGAGCACTCAACTAACAAAAACGTGTGCTGAGTTAGGTTCTGACTACACCCCAGTCTCTGTTGCAGTCGATCAAGTGTCAAAAATCATGGTGTCAATTCAAGAGCGCCAATGTTCTGTTTTCCAAGACTACCGTACGCTTGCAGATAAACACGCAGATGTTGCAGGTTTCCTAGCAATTAATGCAGACAAATCTGATGAAGACTTGCTAGTTGCAATGAATGCGTTTGATGAAGGCAAACCTGCGAACAAAAAGATCCGTCCGCAGGTTGAAGCTTACAAATCAGCATCAGACTCAATCTTTGATAAAAACGTTGAACTAGCTAAAGATATTGCGATTGAGACAGGTAAGATTGCTTATATCGCATCTCAAAATGCTACCGTACTTGGTCAAGAAACAGCTCTAGCAAGCTTAAAGAACGCATTGTCTTTTGTGTCAAGCTCATCTGAAGATGAAAACGCTGAGAAGGAAGTTGTGCCAGTGGTAGAAGCTTACAACGAACTAAAAGCGCGTTCAGTACTGGCTTACGACGCTAACGAAATGATTTCTCTGGATCAAAATACAATCGATCAACTAGAGAACTTGGACAACGTTGTCGCGGAGCAAGTGAAGTCATAATGAAATATTCAAAGATCGCAACGTTGGTCGCTGCTGGTCTTGTGCTTGCTGGGTGTAATAGTACACCCAGTCAGCAGACTTACGCAGTAGAAAGCAACGCTGGCAACTCGTCACTTATCATTGGTAAATCCGCTTTTGATTTTGAAGACAGCGATATTGAAGTGCCAGCGTACTTTAATACCCAAGGGCTTCAGTTTTGTTCTTATGAAGCCAACGAAAAGGATACTCGTTGTCCTCTAGCCAAAAAGACCATTCGCCTTTACTTCGGTGATGTGAAAACGGATGTGAGTGAAAGCTTGCAAGGAAAGTCTGCGGATGTATTTAATTCTATGCACAGCAGTATTGGCCAGTTTGAAACCAAAGCACTTGAAAATACCCTTGAAACTCAGTTTGCAGGTGTAAACCGTTTCCGCATCCTTACCCGTGATACCAAATCAGTAAACGCGGCGTTAGAAGAAATTCTAGCGGATGAGGGTGCTGCCAATGTTGCTCAAAAGATGAGTAGTCGAGAAAAGCTTTCTACCGATTACATCATGAAAGTGGATGTACTCAAAACTGGTGACATGCTGTTTGGCTCGACGCAATCTCTGTTCCAAACGTCAATGGAAATGACGACAGGCGTTATCGACCCGTATACGCGTGAAAAACTCAGCTACCCAAATATCGGTAAAATTCGTGTTTCGAACTTCGATGTGCGTGACAAGAAGAGTTTTACCACCGTTATTGCCAACGGGGACTACTACCGCGGCTTCAACTACACCAGCAGTAAAGATGTTGACTCTGTCATGAATGAAATGGCATCTCGTGGATTCGATATCATGCTGACCCGTCTATTGAAAGAAATGCCAGCAACCGCACAGGTTCAGGGTATCAAAGGCGATCGAATCTCACTTGACCGTGGCCAAAATGCGGGTGTTTTACCAAATGAAACCATGGTGGTCTTTGAGTACAGCGCAGGGTTCGTAGAGCCGATTGGTGTTGCGACAGTCAACCCAAGCCAACAAAGCGCACAGGGAAAAATTGTGCGTTGGAAAGACAGCGATCTCGCAGATCAAGTACGTGATGAGGCTGAAAATGGTATCTATCGTCCGGATCGTCAGCGTCGAATTTTTGCGGTTAGTGTCGGCGTCCCAATGGAATTCATGAAGGAACGCAGTACATGGGCACAAGAAGGCTAAGAACTGCTCTAGTCTTAGGTGGTTTGTTTTTCGCTACTCAAGTTAACGCTCTAGAACTTGATAAGAGCCAGTCGGCACTGGCTCTGATTGAGCAAGGTTGCTCCTATGGTCGTGGCTCGCTGGCTATTGAAGCGGCCAAAGCGGATGCACTTAACAATCTGCGTTTTTTCCTGAACGGTCAAGTTAGCATGTCGTTGTCAACCTATGATACCGAATTGCTAAACGATCAATTTAATCAGGCTACGCGCGACATGTTGGTTGAGGGTATTGATCAAGGGTTGATTAGTGCTGACTTCAGCCAGCCAGAGCTATTGGGGGACGATACTTGTGTTACCGCACGTGTAACCCCTCCGAAGATAGATCCATCTTTGAACGAAGATGACATCTCTTGGGATTCTGAGCCAACGGTTTCTGTGGTGGTTGTCGGAGAAGGCATTGCAAGCAAAGCTCGCGGTTTAAGCGCGCGTGAAGTAGCGGAGCAAGATGCGTTTCGCAGGGCTATTAGTCAGGTACTTGGAGTTATGGTTAAGTCCGGCTATTTGCAGCAGTCTTATTCCAGCATGTCGGCGAACTCAACAAGTGATGACTTCGACCTCCACGATGTAGCGGTGCAGTCGCTTTCGATGCAGTCACAAGGCATGATTACTGGATGGAGTGAAATCTCCAGTCAGACGAAGCCTAATGGTGTATTCACTATCACTTTAGATGTCTCTGTTGAGCGTCAGAAAGTGCAAGCGAAAATTGCTCAACTGATTAAGAGCTTAGGCCAGCCAGCTGTTTACGTAGATGCTAACCTTCCCGTAGTACGCTCTACTTTTTCTACCTCATTGGCAAATATGGGATTTGACCTTTCATCTGCGCCCGAGTTGGCAACGGTCATCCTCAAAGTGAATGAAACCAAGAAAGTGACGCCTTCTGGTTTACAGTTGGCGTTGTCAGCGCAAATGCAGGATCGTAGTGGGAATTTATACGGTGAGTGGCATAACGACCCAACCTTAATGACCCTGCCAAACAAAGAAGGCATGCTCAATGAGCTCGCTTCTGTTCACCTGGCTGTTGAAAAAAACAAAACTGCTTTAACACAGGCTTTGCATGGCGCTGTACAAAAAATGGCGATGCGTGGCGGTCCGGTTCGAGAACTTATCTTCACGCCAGCGGCAGCAGGAAAACAAGGGCAACTTTTCACGCTTATCAGCGCCATTAACGGAGTGTCGGATATCAAGATTGAAAGCCGCTCTGGCAGAGTTGTCGTTAAGCTTCGCTCTCTCAATAACGCCAATGATCTCGCGCAGTATATCGAACCAACTTTGCGCATCCATCAGCCCAATTACCCGTCAAAATTACGTGTCTTAAACGATTATCAAATTAACGTACTTTAGGACATTTAAAGGATTATTATGTTTAAAAAATCACTCCTTTCATTGGTACTTGCGAGTGCCTTTAGTACTGCACACGCAAGTGCAGATTTTGATCTTAATGATCTCGTCCCTGCAACGAATACTGCTGAAACACAGGCTGTGAATACTGATAGTGTCAAAGAGGTTGGAGACGTAGTCGTTGCGGCTGACCCTAAAGCAGCAGTCCTTGTTGCTCACCAAAGCTTGATTGAAGAAGAAGGCGACGGCGTCAAAATGATCGCTGTCGGTTCTGGTATTGGTATTCTGTCTACAGGCTCTGGTAGCTACGAAACGTACGAAAACCGTAATGCAACGCTACTTTCTAAACGCGCGGCGTACATGAAAGCGTTCCAAATTGCTAAAAAGCAACTGGTTGAAAACATGGAAGGCATGAGCAATATGTGTGCGACTGCCATCAACGAAACCATGGATATTATTGATACCGCAACAGAAAGCACTGCGAATACAACAAGTATGATGAGTGATAACTGTGCTGAGTCAGTAAAGGGTGCGCTGGCTGGTTACGTAACTTTTGATGTCTTTGATGACCCAAGTGAGAACCTGGTTCGCGTTAGCTTAATTTCTACACCAAAAACTCGTGAACAAACCAAACGTAAAGTTGGTGCTATCACGCAAACTACTGAACCAAACGTCATCTTCAAACAGATTATTGCCGAGCTCCAATCCGGTGTTTTGCCTCCAGTTGGCGCAAAAGTCATTACCAATGCTGAAACGGGAGAGTCTTTTGTTCTGGGCTTTGGTTCATCAATTATTCGCGACAACAAGAACAATGCCGTAAAACGCAAATTGCTTAATGTGTCTAAGTCTCAGGCACAGGCTAAAGCACGTAATGGTTTGATCGCCGTAATGCAAGGTGAACAAGTTTATTGGGAAGGTGGTTTCACTGAGAATCAGCTTGAGAAAAATGAACAGTTCGAATACGAACCAGATAGCATTAATCCAGCAGATGCGAAAGTGTTGGCAGAAACCCAGCACACTTTCCTAAACAACATGAAGAGTGCGGATTCATACAAGTCGTTTGCTTCGGGTAAAGTACCTGCAGGCGTTTCTGTGAAAACCTTCAAGAGCCATGATGGCGACTGGATGTTAGCGGTAGCGGTTTATGCGCCTTCTTTGGAAGCGGCAGCAAAACAAGCGGCAGCAGAAAACAAACAGCGTGTGCGAGAAGGCCAGACAGTAGGCACAAACCATAAGATCTCGACAACAGGTGGTTTGACTGATGGTGGCAACAATACTCAAGGCCCATCAGGCCAAGTGAGTAATGCGAATGATCTGTAACCACAGATACGCGTTAATGCTGGCGGGCTGTATATGCCTGCCAGCCTTTGCTTCAGAACCGCAAACCTGGTCATTTAATGGCACAGATTATCTCGTTAGTGATCGTGATGCTGAAATTTCGGTCGTGGTGTCAAGAGAGCACGCACTGACAGCCAAGCAAATGAAATCGCTCTGTCGTAAAGGCTTAGGGCTGAGTTTGAGAAAGCAATATGAAGACAAGCTGGTTCAAGGAGAATGGATTAGCGAACGGCTTGATACCTGGCCGTTTGCGAACCTGAGCTATGAGTTAACCAGTATACAGTTCTCATCGCTGGAGAAAGATCAGGCTTCATGCTCTGCGGTTATCAATGATACTGGGTATAAAACCAACCTTCAAACGACTGCGCTGAACTACGCCATTGCGTATTACCAGACCGAGCAATTTGCGAAAATAAAGCCCATTCTGCCGTTGTTAATGAAGGACTCCAGCGTCGCTATGGACGCGGCAGGGATCGTTAGTTTGCTGCTGGCTCAGTCAGACACCGATAAGGCGGATAGCTACTATCAACAGTATGTAGATAAGCATCTTATTACGCGAAATGAAGTAAAAATCTGGCTTGCTCAATGGAAGTATGACCAAGGTAATCTTGAAGAGAGCCAGTTGCTTGCGAAGTCTTGCAGCAGTAAGCAATGTGAACGTTTTGCTTTGAATATTGAAGAAATTCTATTTGAGCAACAAGCGGAAAGCGCAGGGGATCTCTCCTCTTACTTTTGATGAGAAAGATGACGGTAGCAAGAATGATGAAACTAAAATATTGCGCACTGACAATACTATTGAACCTAACTGTCACGATGCCAAGTCACGCCAACGACCCGTTCGCGGAACTCGACCAAGAGATAGAGCAGCTTACTGTTGACGACACGGCCGAGTTTGAGCAATGGTACGCAGCGCACATCAAAGAATTCAACCAGTGGCAACAAGCGTATTTAGCAGACTGGGACAGCAAACAAAAAGCATCCATTGAAAAATGGAGTGACAATAAAATCTCCTCACCAGAAGTTATTGTCGTTTACGACAATAAACACGATGCGCGGACGGTTGTCGATTTGGAGAAAGGCGAAGTCACAGTAAGTTACCTGCCAAAGGATGAAACTGAAGCCAAAACAGGGAAGACTCAAGACGCCGACGTTGTTAATGCTGTGATTAAGAACAATGCCCAACTATGGGGAGAGGTTGGTGTACCGCAGCCTGCTGAAGCAAAATCGACAACGGTTATTGTTGAAGAGGTGAAAGTTCAGGAAAAAACATTCGACCAAGTGAAGCAAGAAATTGAAGAACAGACAGAGCGCCAAATGAGTCAGTTAGACATGTTCGTCACTCAAGAAGCTTCTGTACTAAGCGAACAAAAGGCTGAGCAACTTGTTTCTGAACAAAAAAATGAGATGAATAAGCAAAAAGAAAAACGCATCGTAAAGATGAAACAAGCGCTTATTCAGCAGGAGCAACAGCTGAAAAAGGCACCGCGCAAAGTGGTGGCTTATACAGTGAAGATCCCGAAGTCATCTCTCTCTGACCGAGCAAACAAATATTTACCTGCAATAAAGGAAGAGGCGGAAAAACGTCAGTTAGCACCGGCTTTAGTGCTTGCGATCATGCATGAAGAATCTCACTTTAATCCAAAGGCGAAATCTCACGTACCAGCGTATGGGTTGATGCAAATTGTCCCAACTACAGCTGGGCATGACGTAAACAAGCTTTATCGTGGTAAAGACAAGCCAATGCGTGAAAATGATCTCTATGATCCAGCGGTCAATATTGAAACGGGCAGTGCTTATCTGAAGATTTTACAAAGCCGATATTTGAAGGGGATCAAAGACCCTAAAAGTGCAACGTACAGCATTATTGCAGCTTACAACACAGGTTCTGGCAACGTTGCTAAAGCGTTTGGAGAGCGACGCGTATCCCGAGCAATAAAAAAGATTAATAGCATGAGTTCTGATGAAGTATATCAGCAACTAATCAAAAACTTACCTTACCAAGAGACGCGCAATTACCTTAAGAAGGTGAACGATAGAATGCAAACTTATCAAGCGCAGTCAAACTCAGTCATTTAAAAGGAATGGGGATGAAACATCATATTCTTACCGCGGCAATCGGTGCTCTGGTTTTATCGGGGTGTGCAAGTCAAAGTGCGCAAGTAGAAACAGCAAAAATTGAAACGAACACAGCAAATAATGTACCTAGCTGGGTTCTAAATCCGGCTTCGGCAAATGGTTTTGCGGCGTCAAACTGTGTGGAGTCATCAGGTAATTTTTCTATCGATCGTAATCACGCGGTTTCTTTAGCACGTAATACACTCGCACAAAACTTAGATATCAAAGTGAGTGTGCTGGAGAAAAACTATCAAAAGATCAGCAGCTCTGTAGACGGACAATCTGCGGGCACTACTTTTGAACAGATCGCGAAACAGGTCTCGAATACTTCAATCCATCATAGTGAAGTAGAGGAGATCTCACTGGTTGAAATTGACGGTGCGAAGCAGGTTTGTGCATTGGTTGTCATGCCAGAAGTTGAATCTGAAAAGCTGTTTAATAGTGCGTTAAAAGTGTCATCTATCGATCCAACCGATAAAGCGTCTCTTTATAAAGAGTTTGTTAGTCAAAAGACTACGAAACAATTAGAAGAGCAGGCAGAAGCGCTGTAAGTTGTTTGTGACCTATTAATAAAGCGAGCGTGAGGCTCGCTTTGAACCCTCTGGTCGATTCTATCCAGAAATAAGCCTGCACAAATACGAACCGATAAGTAGTCGAGATTGAGAGGAGTTGTTACACTCACGAGCTGCTAAAAAGGAGTAAGCTTTACATGGCCAATGACCTGGATGACTACGACGTAAAAATTCTGCAGTTATTGCAAGATAATGGACGTCTGACAAATCAAGAACTTAGTGAGTTGGTTGGGTTGTCAGCCTCGCAATGTTCCCGCCGTCGCATCACATTAGAAAACAATAGCCTCATACTTGGCTATCATGCTCGCTTATCACCAAAAGCGCTAAAGCAGGAAGTGATAGCGATGATAGAGGTGAAACTGCTTAATCACGAAGCTAAGAAAACTCATAACTTTTTGAACTTTATCGATAATGAAGCGTGCATTGTTGAAGTCTTTAAAACCACGGGAGATGCGGATTATCTTATAAAGTGCTTGGTCGCTGACCTGAACACGTTAAACGATCTGATCAACCGCATCTTCACTACTCAACTCATTTCCCATATTAAGACTTCCGTCGTGCTTGAGCGTGTAAAAGAGTACGGCACTACCCTCCAATCTTGATAAATGGTTGCACCAAAATAGCTCGCCCCTGCGGGTTTGGTGCAATTAATTTTCAACCTATGCATGAAATCGTCATTTTTGTGTTTTTACTTGCACGATATATTTGTTGTGTTATTAATAATGCACAAATTACGCATGTTGTTGTGCGAGGACAGTGATCAAGGAATAGGTTGATTGCTGGGGTGTAAGTGTTAGTTAAGGGATTAATAAAGTGTCAGAGGCGACAATGACGAACACAGGCCATAAGTGGTTTGAAGACGTGTTCGCTCTTTTTATGGGAACAAGCTTAGTATCGTTTGGCGTGTTGTTTTTAAAACAAGTGGGAATGGTGACAGGCGGCACTGCTGGGCTATCTCTGTTCCTCAGCTACAACTTTCAATTAGAGTTTGGCACCATCTTCTTTTTGGTAAACCTACCGTTTTACTATTTGGCTATCCGTCGTATGGGTTGGTTGTTCTGCCTGAAAACCTTTACTGCAGTCGGTTTGGTCTCATTTATCACCAATACACAATCCAACTTTGTTGAAATCAGCAATGTGCACCCACTATATGGGGCGATTTTTGGCGGGTTTTTATTTGGTACTGGGTTTATCATCTTATTTCGTCACAAAGCCAGCTTGGGTGGCTTTAATATTCTAGCGTTATACCTTCAGGACAAAATTGGTTTACGCGCAGGCTGGTTCTTAATGGGCGTAGATGTGACAATTATGTTAGTGTCTCTATCCGTTGTCGGTTATGTCGAACTGGCTCTATCAATACTCTGTGGTGTCATATTGAACTTTATCATTGGTTTAAATCACCGTGCAGACCGCTATCAAGTTAATAATTAACAAGGAGAATTTCAGTGCTTAATCATGTAACAGCCTATGCCGGAGACCCAATATTGTCTCTGATGGAACAATTTATGGCGGATGAACGTTCTGAAAAAGTGAATTTAAGTATCGGCCTGTACTACGATGAAAATGGAAAAATTCCAACGCTACCATCTGTTGCAACTTCGCAGCAGCAGCTAGCCGCAGAAGAAAGTCAGCCTTGTATTTACTTGCCAATGGAAGGCTTAGCACCATATCGTGAAGCGGTTCAAGCTCTTGTTTTTGGTGAAAGTCACCCTGCGTTGGAAGAAAAGCGAGTAGCGACGATTCAATCACTCGGTGGTTCTGGTGCGCTGATGATCGGTGCGGATTTCCTTAATCACTATTTCCCAAATTCGAAAGTGTGGGTGAGCAATCCTACATGGGAAAACCACAATGCCATTTTTGCAGGTGCTGGATTCGAAGTAGGTACTTACCCGTACTTTAACCCAGAAACGAAAATGCTCGATTTCGATGGCATGGTTTCTCAGTTAGAAGCGCTACCTGCAGAGAGTATTGTTCTGCTTCATCCTTGTTGTCATAACCCTACGGGCGTTGATCTTACTAATCAACAATGGGACAAAGTGATCGAAGTGGTTAAAGCACAAAAGCTGATCCCATTTTTCGATATGGCTTATCAAGGATATGGTGAAGGGATTGCTGAAGACGCTTACGTTATTCGTCAGATTTCTCTGGAAAAAGACGTAGTGAGCTTTGTAAGTAACTCATTTTCTAAAACTTTCTCACTTTACGGTGAGCGAGTTGGTGGCCTGTCTGTCGTATGTGGTAACGATGAAGAAGCATCCCGCGTGCTTGGGCAGTTAAAAGCGACGGTTCGCCGTAATTACTCAAGCCCGGCAAAGCACGGTGCGGTTGTGGTTTCTAACGTGCTCAATACGGAAGAACTAAAAACTCAGTGGTTTGGCGAAGTAGAAGGCATGCGTAGCCGTATTCTGACGATGCGTGAAACCTTGCACGAACAGCTAAAAGCGTTACGCCCTGAAAAAGACTTCAGCTTTCTTATCAAACAAAAAGGCATGTTCAGCTACACGGGTTTCTCGCAAGCGACAGTTGAAAAGCTTCGTGAAGAGCACGGTATCTATCTGATCAACAGTGGCCGTATGTGTCTAGCGGGTCTGAACGAACAAAATGTTGCACGAGTTGCTGAAGCATTTGCTGCTGTTTAATAAGGCATTAGATTAAGAATATACACCCAAGTGCTCTTAAGTTGCTTGGGTGTTTTTTTATGCTGTTAGCGAAGTGCATATTAGCCCCTGATACCCTTGCCTGAAAATAATTCAGATAGTTATCTCGGGCTTATGAATTAGTATTAATAAATTTATCATTATCTATATAGCCAAAAAGAATAATTACTATTAGATTAAAAAGTCTAAAATTTTAGAGTTCAAAACCCTTCTCATATCGTTAAAAATCTATTTCTTTTAGGTCCGGTTTTATCGCTGTCTATTCGGGACATACTTTAATGAATATCTCACTAACCTTTTGCAGCTAAAGGTGAATCTGACCAATTAGCCCCCCTCGTCTGCTCTAACGGCTACTTTGGCTTGAAACCTTTGCATGCCATCCTATCGTGTTCTTTGTTTTATGAGAATTGAAGCGCTTCTCCTGCCTAGCACATCGTATGTTTACATTTAACCGTTTACGAGACGGTAAGTTTCATATTGTTATTACTATTTAATCTGATGCATATGCATATAGGTCACTACACTTTTACAAATGCTTAACAAATTAAATGGTTCAATGTCGAACCATTTTAGTCACCACCAAACAAGGAAGAGCAGCTATGAACAAGACAATGCTTTTTGTTTTAATAAGTTCACTGTTGAGCACTGGCGCATGGGCTGGTCCGCCGGGAGAAAATACGCATGGTAGTACAACGATTTCGGTATCTGAGAGTATTCTAGGAGCGGATACATGCATAAATCCAGCCTCTGCCATGGCAAATGATTCAGATAGCGATGTATCAGCTGATGCTTTAGCTTACGCGATGTCCGGGGCTTCTTCATATATCGACATCAGTTATTCTGGGGGCGTGACTCTAGACTTAACAAGGCACGGAAACAATGGCGCTGTACATCAGGTCGAGTTAAACGCGAGTATGGGAAGTGGTACTCTTTTTGCCCAAGTGGCTGAGTCCGACACAGAAGGGGATTCAGAGGCTTCTGCTTATACTAGTGCAGAAGCGGAAGCCGCAGCTACGATGATTGCACAAGCTTACATGAGTGTATTCCAAGGTATTAATGAGGATATTGACCTCGTAGTAACAGAGATCACCATTAAGATTGGTACCGAAGCGACAGCATCAGCTGTTGCCGGAGTTGAAGGCTCAGCAGAGAGCGAAGCAGTCGCAGAGTCTGAAGCTAGTGCGGATGGCGATAGTTCTGCTTCTGCAAGTGCAACTGGCGGAGGTATATCGTCGAGTGGATCTTCATTCTACGTACAAGGAGCCAATATCGAAGAGTTTACAACACAACTGGGTGTTGCAAGCGGTACTGTATTCAATGTTCAGACTTCAGCTCTTGCGCAAGTATACGCTGACGCGATGGCAACATCATTCGTTTACGCCATGGCAGAAGCATCAGCTCAAGCGCAGGCCGCTGGCAAGCTTACGTTTGAATGGGACTTACCTGTTTTAGGGGCAGGTTCGTTACCCATTGTGACCGCTTTTGACTCTGCGGCTGATGTCGCGCAACAAATAGCCGATGCCACTCAAGAGATCATTTCGTATGCGCAAGCTGCCGCTACCTCTTCTGCAAGCGCTTTAGGTGGTTCTTCCGTTAACATGAATATGATGGTTCATTATGAGAATCTACCTGGTACCGAAGATTTATTGGAAGTCGTGGGAAGTGGTAGCCTTGCTTTAGACTGTTCTCAAGCTTCGGCCAGTGCGACTGCAAGTGCAGAGGCTGAGACTAATTAGAGACTTAGTTTAGCCAAAACAAATACCAAGTCATCCAACGCATGAGTTGGATGACTTTTCTTTTATGTTCGGATAGTTATTTAAAATCAAGCTCTTCTAGAAGCTGGGCTCGGTAAGCTCGCGGAGTGACTCCAAACCAAGCCCGACAGGCGCGGTTAAATGTGGCTTGTTCTGAGTAGCCTAGTAGACCGCTGATCTGACTTAACTTTAGGTTTGGATCTTTCAAATACTTGGTCACGATAACTTGTCGCTCACTCACTAATATTTGCTCGTAAGTAGTACTCTCTTGGGCGAGTTTTCGTTGCAGTGTTCGCTTGTGCATAGAAAGGTGAGAAGCAATGTTTTCACTGCTACATTGGCCTGTGGGAAGCAGACCTCTAATGAGTCTTCTTACATCATCAGAAACGGAACTGGCAAAGGGAATGGGTTGTGATTCCAGGTAGTGTCTTGCCAGTTTACAGGTTTGCTCATCTTCGCTGGATAGCGGAGTCGCGAACGCCGACTCTGGGAGAATAAATCCGCACCAGTTCTGATTAAACTCGACCGGACAGCCAAATACGTTTTGATACGACGCCTCATTTCCTAGCCGAGAGTGCATAAAGTGCGCAGAGATGGGTTTAAAGTCGTTTCCGCATAATAACTTAATCACCTGCATCGCATTCGCCAATCCCAGCTCATAGCACTGTACAGAGTAGTCAATGCCACGACCCTGCACGCAGTATTCCAACTTTATTGTTCTGGCTTGTCCCTTTGTTTGAACGATGTGTTTTGTCGTTAATGCTGAACAATGCAGGTGTAAATAATTGGAAATATTTTCCAGTGCATCACCAACCGTCGCCGAACTGCGTGCAATCACCGAAATCGGGCCAAGAATGCCCATACCCTGATATTCAGCGAGTCTCAGGCCGAAGTCCGGGCAATTGAGAGTGGTTACCGTGTCTTCCAGCAAGGCAATCATATTACGAAAGAT
This sequence comes from Vibrio sp. dhg, assembly GCF_003443775.1. Lineage (NCBI taxonomy): Bacteria > Pseudomonadati > Pseudomonadota > Gammaproteobacteria > Vibrionales > Vibrionaceae > Vibrio > Vibrio sp. dhg. The sequence goes on from NZ_CP028944.1 coordinate 1,531,399, forward strand.
GAGGAAGGAATCCTCATCTCGTTTGTCTGCACTAGGGATGTGATATTTCGACAGCAGATAGAGAGGATCTCCACCCAAAGATTGCGTGAGATTGTCGTATCCGCGAAGGTTTGTCGCTCTAATTAGAATATGCACCATGACTCCCTTGTCTCTATTTTTCCATTCTATCGCTGATACAGTTCAGTTAAAAATATGGAATTAACATTTTAGTAACATTGTCGTGTTTTATCAAAAAATAGTCGTCATTCATCAATATTGTTTGCCTTACTTTCTGAAATATTGAGCAATGTTTAGTCAATAATAACGACAAAAGGAAAACGTTATGACCGCTGCGCACTACGACACTATCATCATCGGAGCCGGACTTTCAGGGATTGGAACCGCTTGCCACCTAGCCTCTGAGCACCCTGATAAAACATTGGCGATTTTAGAAAGAAGGGAACGAATGGGAGGTACCTGGGATTTATTTCGCTACCCAGGAATTCGTTCTGATTCAGATATGGCGAGTTTCGGGTTTGACTTTAAACCTTGGTATTCCGATAAAGTTCTGGCAGAAGGAACAAGCATCCGGGAGTATGTTGCGGAAACGGCTGAAGAGTTTGGCTTTGACGACAAGGTGCAATACGGTTTGGCAATCACTTGTGCAGACTGGTCTGACGCTAAACAGCGATGGACTGTGACCGCTACGCACGAGTCGTCAGGTGAGGAAAGAACATTTACTTGCTCGTTTTTGATCAACTGCGCTGGCTACTACAATTTTGATAAAGGGCATCGACCACATTTCGAAGGAGAGGAGTCGTTTAAGGGCGATATTGTTCATCCTCAGTTTTGGCCAGAGGATTTTGATTATTCGAACAAGAAAGTGGTCGTCATTGGTAGTGGTGCAACAGCCATAACACTTTTGCCAAGTATGGCGGAAAAAGCTGCGGGTGTGACTATGCTCCAGCGCTCGCCAAGCTACATTATGGCGGTTCCGAATACGGATAAAATTTCTGTTTTCCTTAATCGTTTTTTACCGAAAAAGTGGGTATTCAATCTGATCAGAAAACGCAACATTCTCATGCAACGAGGTATGTATCTGGCGTGTAGAAAATGGCCAGAAAGAATGCGTAAAGTGTTGCTATCGCATGTTCGTAAGCAAGTTGGTCCCGAATTTGATATGAGTCACTTCACGCCGAATTACAACCCATGGGAGCAGCGCTTGTGTGCAGCGCCAGACGGTGATTTTTTCAAAACCTTGCGTTCAGGTAAGGCGAATATCGTCACTGATTATATCGAACACTTTACGGAAAAAGGCATTAAGCTGAGATCTGGACAGTACCTAGAGGCTGATGTGATTGTGACCGCAACAGGTTTGGATATCCAGTTAATGGGGGGCATGGAGTTTTTGCTCAATGGCGAGCCAATCAACGTTCCGAATCGCATGATATATAAAGGGATCATGATTGAAGGGGTGCCAAATTATGGTTGGATATTTGGCTATACTAATGCGCCATGGACGTTAAAAGCGGATATCGGCGGACGTTATTTGTGTCACTTGTTTAGTCATATGGAACAACATGGTTTTGCCGCTGTTCGACCTGTGGACAACGATAATGCCAACACGGGTGTCAGCATGCTAGATGGCTTTGCGCCGGGTTATATGGAGCGGGCCAAAGAAAGAATGCCGAGACAAGGAAAAGAAGGGCCTTGGGTTGTCACTATGCACTATGGAAAAGACAAAAAAGCGTTGACTGAGGATCCTATCGAAGATGGCGTTTTACAGTTTTCTCCTGCTGTAAATCAAGATAAAGCAATGGTTCAGGAAGTTGAAGCGACAGCATAAGACGACTTACCTTAAGTGAAGGACTTGAATATGAAAATACCTGATAGCACTAAGCCGCCGGTGGTACTTATTCCCGGAATGTGGAGTACGGGAGAAACCTTATCAGAAGTACAGCAGGCTTTTGAAGCGCAAGGTTATGAGGTGGATTCTCTTTGTCTTCCTGAGCACAAGAACAAGCTCGAATACAGTCAAGCGGATAAAAGCCGACTTGCTACGACTACATTACAAGACTACGTGGATTTCATCGTTGCCAGAGTTAAGTCGCACGATCTTGCCCCTATTTTGGTTGGGCATTCAATGGGAGGATTGTTAGCACAATTAGTGGCGGTTAGGGTGCCAGTCAGTAAATTAGTGCTGCTCTCATCTGCCTCTCCTGGTGGCATTAATGGTTGGAGTTGCTCGGTTATTCGTACATTTGGGCTCAACTTATTGGTATTTCCACTTTGGCGTAAAGTCACGGAAGTTGGCGAGAGTAATGTCCGCTATGGCATTGCTAACTCTCAAAGTGACTCTGTTCAAGAGCAAATCCTAGACAATATGACCTTTGAGTCGGGCATGGCAACGTTTCAGATTGGCGTTGGTGGCTTTTTCAAAAGTGGTTTTTCACGGGTTGATGCAAAGCAGGTGACGTGCCCAATACTGGTACTGGGCGGAACCGCAGATCGTATTACGCCTATCAAGGTGCAACGCGAGATCGCGAAAAAGTATGGGCAACAGGCTACTCTGGTCGAATTACCAGAGGTATGTCACTGGACAATAGGGGGAAGCAATTTACCCCACGTTACATCGGTGATCTTTGACTGGCTTGATGAACAAATACATATCGCCGCGTAAATACAGCGTTTGTACATTGAACTGCATGTTTGAAAAATGCCCTCCTGTTATAGGAGGGCATTTTGTTTACTCTTAGCTAGCGAATTGGAATCTTGTGTTCTTCTTCGCTGTGTCCGGCTAGTTTAGGTACCACGACAGTCAAAACACCGTCGGAAAAATCAGCGCTAATTTCTTCGACATTAATGTTGTTACCGAGCGTAAAACTTCGAGACATTTTGCCACTGTAGCGTTCACTGTGGACTACTTTACCTTCTTTTTCTGTCTCTTTTTTAGTTTCGATACTGGCTTCGATGGATAACACACCTTGCTGGCAGCTAAGTTTGATATCTTCTTTTTTCACTCCCGGCAAATCGGCAGTGACTTCGAAAGCTTGGTCTTTCTCGACGATATCAACTCGTGGTGAAAAAGACCCTTCTTCGAATCGTGTCCTCAATGCAGGAAATGAATTGTCAATGAACCGGGAGAAATCTGCCCAGCTATCACGAGGAACCAAGCTCATAAGTACCTCCTAATTCACTCTTTCCTAACATCACTATAAGTGTAATTCGGGTGTGCGAATTTTCAGGAAAAATTATTGCTCTGTTTGATAAATATCAAATATTCAGCGGGAGGTTTTTAGCTCTCAAAAAAACGTCCTACTACTTAATCTCAGACCATTTTGTCGTTTGATTTCGCCCTTGCCTTTTAGATGTATAAAGCGCTTCATCTGCTCTGTCTACAATGCTATCTATGTTCTTATCACTTGGATGTAATTCGGCCACACCCAGACTGATTGTAAGTGGTTGACCCGGACTGAATAGGAATGACTCTGTTTCTTTTCGTATCGACTCAGCCACTTTCACCCCGTTATCTTCCGATGTGTTGGGCAGTAGAATAATGAACTCTTCGCCTCCCCATCTTGCCAAAATATCACTATGCCTTATTCGATTTGATACAAGCTCACTCAATTCTTTGAGGTAGACATCACCGACATTATGCCCAAACTGATCATTAATGGATTTGAAATGGTCAACATCAAACAGGATGATGCTAAAAGTAGAGGTGAGGTTTTTACCCTGTACAAATTCATATTGTAAGTGCTCGGTGAACTTGTTGCGGTTGAATACTTGAGCAAGAAAGTCGGTATTCGAAGCAGTAGTGAGCCTTTGATTATGTCTGTGGCTAGCGAATATGCTCCAAGCGGTCACGGCAGAAACCAACAAGATAAGTAATAGGTATATCAGATAGTTATTGCAAAGCTCTTTCAGCCTCGCGTCTTGCGTACTGGAGATTAAGTACGCAACATGTTCACCCTTGATATTTTTAATGGATAAAAAGCTCAGTATGTATGTATTGTCACCGATAGTAATATCGTGGGAGAAGCTATGTTCGTCTAGGGTTAGTGAGCTTAAAGACTTTTTAAGCGTGTCCGCGTTGTCTAACAAGTCTCTGTATTTTATTTTCGGTAAATGTTGTTCGAATACGGCTTTATCAAAATAGTAGTTATCGGATAAAAAGCTGTTTAGATAATTGTATGCCATGTCGTCGAAGAGCTTAGACTCTACGGTCGATTTGTTGATGATAAAATGGAAATCATCATCGGGGTACAATTCAAACAGTAAGTCGACGATGCTACCCATGGAAAGAGACACTTCTAATGTACCAACTTGTTTATCGTGATCGACAACTGGGTACACGAATCGGTAACCATTAAATATCCGGCCTTCTTCGAAGCCTTCGACAAAGCGTTCTTCGACATTCGCTAATCTGACGGATTCTCTTATGGAGAATAGATTATCGCCAAACTTTTCTGGTTTATGAACTCTTAAGGAACTGTCGCCATTTTTGAAGTGAAAATGCAGTTGCCTGAAATTGTACTCCTTTAACAAGGCGTAGTCTTTTTTCAACAACTGGTAGATCCTCTGTCTGTTTTTGTCCCGAACTTCTTCGCCAGAATAAGCTGCAGCCGCGAATAAAGGGACGATTTCCTTATCTCTCTCGATTTGTTTAAAGACATAGTGAGAAAACTTGCGATATACACCAATACTCGACTGAACTTTGGATTCAAACGTTGTGGAATAGTTGTTAAGGATAGTTGATTTCTGCTCGTGATAGCTGTCGAAGAGCAAAATGAATAAGGAGACCAAAAAGAGGCCAAGTGCAGCATAGCGGGTGGTTAATTTATGGGGTGTTAACCGAGAAAATTTAGGCGTATTTCGTGGCGACAAACGCTAGCCTCTAAAACTTTAAAAAATAGATTATGACAGTAGGGGCATAGTACAAAGATGTTAGTAAATTTAATAGGTTTTTTAGTATATTGTTAGATTGCGATCAGGTTTATGTTTTCCGAAAAGCACATCTTTTTGTGCCCAAACATAGCGCCCACCAGAGCCGTGGTTGAGCGCTATCTAATCTCGTTCTTATTAGTCTGTGTATAATGGTCCAATTCATTCAAGTTTGTGCTGCAATGTTAGCGATAGGATGAATCAAAAAGCCCTTTTAGGCGCTTCTGTTATTACGCGTCGAAGGTTAAATGCTACTCCCTCAGTTCAGCACGAACTTCTCTACAATCTAATTCGTTTATGAAATGGTCGCTGAAGACAACTCTTGGGTGTGTTTGCTGCTTTTACGGCGCACTTTGATCTGCGAGAGAATAACACCGGAAATAACAAATAAGCCGCCAACAATATGGTAGAGATGAACTTCTTCGCCTAGTAATGTCGATGCTAACGCCACTGCAACCACAGGCATTAGATTCATGAACATGGCACTGGAGTCAGCACCGATTAAATCTATCGCTTTCACCCACATTAGCGGAGCGAAAATTGAGGCTGCAATGCCTGCGTAAGCAATCATCGGGAGCGCTTCTTGGCTAGGGAGAAGATGATCACTGGTCAACCACAATGGTGCCAGCATGATCACTGAGAAAAATCCTTGCATGTAAACCAAAGTCAGGCTGTTAAATGGCATCTTCCAGCGTTTAAGTAGGACGCAGTAAGTAGCGTAAACGAAGGCGGCAAGTAACATTAAACTGTCACCTTGAGTCATGTCCTGATGGAAGAAATAGGTGATGTCTCCGTGGCCAAGCATAAAGGCTAACCCTAACAACGAAATTAAGCCGCCAACGATACTCAATTTAGAAATCGACTTACCTAACAGAGGCACACTCAGAAAGACGCTAATAAGCGGAACCAATGACGTAATCAGTGCCATGTTAGAAGCTGTGGTCGTTAAACCAGCGTAATAACCCAGTGATTGGTTTAAAACCATACCGAGCAGAGCGAGACAAGCCAATTTACTGAGATAAGGGCGAATAACGTGACGCTGCTTAATCACAGCTGGCAGACAAAACGGTGTCAGTATCAGCAATGCGATAAACCAGCGGTAGAAACTCATTGCACTCGGTTCAATCGCACTGGCTGCCATTTTGTTGACGATAGCATTCCCACCCCAAATCATGACGGTAAAAAACGGAAGTAAATAAACCATAAAAATCCTATCGCACAATAATTGATGACGATAGTCTGGCAGGTCTTTATAATGAAAAGTATCTCCTAAAAGACATAGTGAGCGATAGGAAGACAATTTTGAAAAAGAGTTCGCGAAACCTCCACCCTTCATTATCAATTGATAGGGCACCATCCGACGTATTTATGAATTTCGAAGCGTTTTTGTCGAATACAGAGACTCGAATTCACAGCCATCCCTGGGGGCAGGTACAGTTGATCAGTGGTGGCATCTTGGAAATTGATGCAGAAGACACACGCTTTTTAGCACCACCTCATTTGGCTATCTGGGTGCCTGCGGGAATTCGTCATACTAGTTATAACAGAAAGCCGATCGAGTATTGCTCGCTAAATATTTCTCCTGAATTGACGGCACATTTCCCGACCAAAACCAGTTTGATTAAGGTCACGCCAGTCATAGCTGCGATTATTGAGGATTTTCGCCAACGAGATATCAATGTCGCGCATAGTGATGAAGACAAACGTCTAGTGCAGGTACTTCTCGATCAACTGGCAAAACAAGAAGTGGAGCACCATTTCTTACCGACTACCGATAACAAGTATCTGGAACCTATCCTTAAAGCGGTAGAAGAATCTCCCACGGATGAAATCAGTTTGGCAGAGTGGGCCGTAAAGGTGCACACCACCGAGAGAACGCTAGCGCGTCATTGCCAGAGTGAACTAGGGATGAGTTTTACAGAATGGCGATTACGTGTCCGCTACCTGCATTCTATGGAGCTGCTACGCAAGGGACAAACGGTAAAAGAAGTCGCATTGACCCTAGGTTACAATCAGGCGAGCCCTTTTATTGCAATGTTTAAGAAATACTCCGGCATGACACCGGAGCAATATAAGAATCGTTTGTTATAACTGGTGTGGCTTGATATGTGCATAATAAGTTAGCATAGCCTATTTTTTGTTGTAGGTTTACAACAAAAGTGACTCTGTTATGTATGATCAGACCCAAAAAGCTTCCTATGTGCATAACATTCGAAAATTTATGAGTTTGAAGAATGACGCTGTTGTAAGAACAATGTCGGTTCTCGAATTCGATTTCTGTTTTCACCTTGAATACAATCCTAATGTAAAATCATTCATATCCCAGCCTGACAGTTTGTATTACTTATTCAATGGTCGACGCTGTCGTTATACTTCTGATTTTTTAGTTAAAGGGCTAAATGGTCAATCTTCATTAATAGAAGTTAAGCATTCTTCAAAAATAAATAATCCTGATTTTCGAGCTAGATTCGCCGAAAAGAAAAAAACTGCGATTGAATGTTATGGTTTGGGTTTGAGACTTGTCACTGACAAGCAAATTCGAATTAATCCAATTCTTAATAATTTAAAATTATTACATCGTTATTCAGGGTTTCACACGGTAACTGAAGTGGAAAAATTTGTTTTAAAATATATTCAACGCAATAAAAATGTTCAGTTGAGAGATATGTCAGAAGTCCTTGGATTATCAGAACAAGAGACTATTATTAGTTCTTTGTGCTGGCTATCAAGCGGAAAGATACAGACTGATTTGAAGGGTTCGGAATTCGGGTTGGACAACTATGTCTGGGGTTGAACACGAGAATAGTATTGATGAGGATTTTTTAGGGTATTTTGATGAATTTATAGAAGAAAACCTTAAAATTTCTGATAGTGGTTATGATGAAATATTCAACAAAATTGATAATAGTTTTGAATCAACTTTTGATAATTTGCCCAAAAGAATACAGCAAGAGACTTTAGAGCGACTTAATCTAATAAAGTTTATAGAGCAGCGTCTAAGAGGTGGGTGGACTGAAAAAAATCTAAATCCTTTATTAAATAAGTATAAAGCTGAAACTGGAAAACATGTACCTAGTTGGAGGGTACTAGCCGATTGGAAATCAAAATATTATAAATCAGATAAAACACTTTTAGCTCTTGCCCCACAACATGCCAAGAAAGGTAATCGTTCGAGAAATTCTGATTCTGAAAAATTGATACGTGAAGCTATTCAAGTAAAATACTTAACTAATAAACGTGAATCGGTGGCTGATGCGTATAATTACTATAAGAGTCGAGTGATCGAAGAAAATCGAAATATCATTGAAGGTAAGATAAAGAGAATAAGTCAAAGAACTTTTTATAATAGGATCAATGAACTTCCTCCTTACGACGTTACAGTAGCAAGGTATGGAAAAAGGTATGCAGATCGTGAATTCCGCCTAGTTGGTCAGGTTGAACCTGCTAGGTATCCGATGGAATATGTTGAAATAGACCATACCCCAACACCAGTTATTTTGGTTGATGACAAACTTTATCTTCCCTTGGGACGACCATACTTAACCATATTGTATGATCGCTTCAGTGGTTGCATTGTCGGGCTATATGTTAGTTTTCGAGACCCTAGCTATGATTCTGTACGTACTGCGTTTTTAAATGCTGTTTTACAAAAAACTTGGATAAATGAACGCTATCCCAGTGTTAAAAGTGAGTGGCCTTGTTTCGGAAAAATTACCTATTTAGTTGTTGATAATGCAGCAGAGTTTTGGTCGGATAGTTTGGAACAAGCGTTAAAACCGCTCGTTTCTGATATACACTACGCTAAAGCAGGGAGACCTTGGGAAAAACCACATGTTGAAAAGGCGTTTGATACATTTTATAAGCTATTGTTTAGTCAAATGCCTGGGAAAACGTTCAGTAATATAACCCAGTTAAAAGATTACAATCCCAAAAAAGATGCGGTGGTTCGTGTATCGGTGTTTCTTGAGCTGCTCTATAAATGGGTTATTGATTATTTTAATCACAATCCAGATTCACAGCTAAGACGAATCCCTTATCGCCGGTGGTGCGAGTCAAGTTATCGCCCAAATTTTTATGACGGTATCGAAGCCGAACAATTGAAAATTGAATTAGGCATCATAAATTATAGAACGCTAGGGAAAGATGGGATTCGACTACATCGTCTTAGATATCAATCCGAAGCTCTTGTGGAGTATAAAAAGAGATCAGCAAAAGCGTACAAAGTAGGAGCAAGACTTAAGATAAAAACAGACCCTGACGATATCAGTCACATCTACGTTTATCTTGACGAAGATAAAGTTTATTTGAAGGTCCCTGTCGTGGGAGAATCGGAACATTTGAGGGGGGTATCATTATATCAGCATCAAAGAGTATGCGCAGTGAATCGGCTGAATACGAAGCTGAACAAAAATGAAGAATTACTCGCTGAAACATATCTTTTCATACATAGGAAAATTGTTGAAGAAGGTGAACGAATGGCTAATCAGAAGCCATCTAATTCATCGTTACCTAAGACAACTAATCTCAAGAAACTTGCCCAATACCAAAATGTTGGAAAAGAGGGTTATGGTTCATTGTTGACTGACTCTGGTACAAATACTGCCGAACCATCAACTAAAGAAGACAAAGATCATTATCATGGGATTGATCTGAGCGATATCGACGGGTACTAAAATGTATGAACTGTCTGCTACACAACGTAATCAACTAATTGATTTTCGAGAGTGCTTTATTGAATATCAAGAGGTTACTGAAATATATAAGACATTTGACCGGATGATTCTAAATGGTTCCTTAGGAGGTGAACAGGAATCGTTATTACTTACAGGTGATACTGGTTCTGGTAAAAGTGCATTGATTCATAATTATGTAAATCGCTTTCCTGAGTCAAAAGGTCTTTGGTCAGATATGCCAGTATTAAACACTCGTATCCCAGCGAAAGTTAAAGAGCAGAATGTTTTGGAGCGTTTGTTACTGGATTTAGAAAGTATTACCTCTAACCGAATGAAACATAAGTCTCGTGAAGGTTCGTTAACTACTCATTTAATAAAACAGCTCCGTCGTAAAAATGTAAGGCTGATCATTGTTAATGAAATTCAAGAATTGATTGAATTTAAAGATGAAGAAGAGCGACAAAGAATAGTAAACACATTCAAGATGATAAGTGAAGGGGCACAAGTGGCATTTGTTTTAGTTGGAATGCCATATTCAGCATTGCTAACGGAAGAATCTCAATGGAACTCTAGACTAAGCTTGCAAAGGCATTTAGATTATTTTCACTTATTTAAAAAGCTTAAGAACGGTCAATTAGTCCCTGATGGTAAGGGCAAAATGCACTTCGCTAAATTTGTCGCCGGACTTGCTTCAAGAATGGGATTTGATAGCCGACCTAATCTAACTTCTGATGACATTTTACTGCCATTGTTTGCTGTCTGCCGGGGTGAGTGTAGAGTACTAAAACATTTTCTTGATGATGTATTGTTAGATGCGCTTACGGAATCATCACTAACGATTGATAAATCTCGTTTAGCAGCGACGTTCGGCAATAAATTCCCTGATGCTAAACATAATCCCTTTTTACAAAACCTGGAGGATTTAGAACTTTATGAGCTAGAGGTTGAAACTAAGTATCGTAAAGACGCCAAGTATACAGAAGATAGGTTAGTGGGGAGGCAGTTTACTAATGCTTTGCCTCTAAGTATGCTACTAACGAAGCATCCACTAAAGGCTTGAGCGTTTATCTTCTAATTCTTGTACTAATTTTTGTTTATCTTCCTCACTCAACTTATCAATCAGACAAGCCAATTCTGCCGTTACTTCATCCTTACAAAAGAAATAATTCAACGGTACATCCAATTCTTCAGCCATACGGGTTAACGTTCCTATATCGGGAACATGACGACCTTTTTCATAGTGGTTCATTCGACCACTTGCCGAACTTTCTTCCATGCCTATTCTCACCCCTAGATCTTTTTGGGTGATTTTGGCTTTTTTACGCGCAGCTTTGAGCCTCTCTGGGATTGGGTTGTGGTTTTGCACTTGCTCATTTCTAACAAACCTATCGATAACTTAGATTGTCTAAGTTTTACTGATTTTTGTATACTTAGCAATCCTAAGTTTTTATTGATTGTTATAGCCACATGAACAGAGTCACCAAAATTAACCCACACATGTTTAACTTATTGATTGAAAGAGGAATGGATGATTTCTCTGTAACAGAAGCGAGGGATGCGTTACTTGAAAGCGGTGTATCGTTTCCAAGCAAAGAGGATGCTCGAAAGTATGTTTATAGGCAACTCCTATCGTTTGAGGGCAAAGGATGGCTATTAGCAGATGGACTGCGCCGAGATAAACGTTACCACCTAACTGCGGAATTTAAAACGTTAGCAGTAGAACCACGAACCCTCAGTGATAAAAATGGGATAGTGGATTCAAACGCTAATCTAAAGGAATCTGTTCTAAATACCTTGGTGCAAGAGAGGAAGCTGTATGAAGGAGAGTTAGCGATTACTTTGGGCGAGATTGAAGAATATCAATCGTTGTTGTCTCGGTTTCCAAGTAACAAGAAAGATCTGCAACCACTCTATAATGCTGCAAAAGAACATTCAGCGAAACTATTGGGTAAAATCAATGCGTTGAATAATTATGTTCATATAGCAAAAGATAAGGCACAAAAATGCTAAGGGTTTGGCAAAGCGAGTGTGTAACTCAAGTTCTGAAAAAGTTTACATCAGCCAGCCATTCCCATTTCTTCTGTCAAGCGACTCCTGGATCTGGCAAAACAGTAATGGCCGCAGAGGTTGCAAAGCGCTTATTTGAAAATGACATGATTGACTTGGTCCTTTGTTTTTCGCCATCCCTCTCAGTTGCTGAAGGAATGAGAAATACATTTTCTTGGAAGTTAGAATGTTCTTTCAACGGAGGATTGGGCTCTTTGGGGGGATCTTATACGTACCAATCCATCCGATTCTTGGATGAAAGCTTTTGGAAAACGGTCAGAAAGTATCGAGTGCTAGCAGTATTTGACGAAATTCATCATTGTTCGTTTGATGAAGACGGTCGTTCCAATTCGTGGGGGATAGAAATTATTAGGAAACTCCAAGGGCTTGCACAATATACACTGGCGTTATCTGGAACACCCTGGCGATCAGACCGGTCACCCATTGTAATGGCTGAGTATTCTGACCCAGATGGAATGGTTATTTGTGATTATCAATATGGATTAAAACAGGCTGTTGAGGACAGGGTATGTCGTCGTCCTCAAATTGTATTAATAGACAATGATCATCTGAGTATTTCTAAGGGGAATACAAATCAGCACTTTACCTCCATTTTGGATTGCTTGAAACAATCAGATGTTTCTTACCAGAGTGTCATTCACAATGAAGATGCCATGAACTATATTCTGGAGAGTGGTTGCCAAAAGTTAGCACAGGTAAGAAAAGAATCACCAAATGCAGGTGGGTTAGTTGTTGCTGCTTCTGTTAGACATGCGAAAGATATTCAGCAGAGACTTATTGAACGCTTCAATCAATCAGCCTGCGTTGTTACTTATCACCTTAACAACCCGCTACAGGAAATTGAATCATTTCGGCATTCAGATACACAGTGGATAGTCAGTGTGGGGATGATAAGTGAAGGAACCGATATCCCTAGATTACAAGTATGTTGTCATATGAGTGCGGTTAAAACAGAGCTCTATTTTAGGCAGGTATTAGGACGAATACTTAGAATCAATGACTCGCCGAACCAAGAAGCCTGGCTTTATACCTTTGCCGAGGAGAGCTTAATTGGGTTTGCTGAAAGGATTGAACAAGACATTCCGGAGTCATGCCAGTTAATCAAACTTAACAAGTGCAGTGAGGAATATAGTAAACAAGAAATGAACGCTATTTCTACAGAGCGTTTAGTCGATAAGGCCGTGGAGCCTAAGGCGGCTATATCCAGTATCAATTGGTCCCGGATTGGCCCTTTTTCTAATACGGCCATCCTTCCAGTCGTGGGTTACGATGAACTGCATTTAGGTGATTTTAAACAAAGAGTTCTTGCTACCTTTATGTAATCAAGAAAAATATTATTCACCTTGATTTATACACCTCATCAGCAATACTAAAACTTAGTTATTCTAAGTTTTAGTGGTGACTTGTGATTAAAAATATTCAACTATACCCTGATGAATCGCTCGAAAGCTTTCTGTTGCGACTATCGCAAGAGCAAGGGTACGAGCGATTTTCCCATTTTGCAGAAGACATCTGGTATCAAACACTTAATGAAAATGAGGCGATGTCAGGTGCTTTCCCACTAGAGCTTAATTGCATCAACATTTATCACGGGCATACAACCAGCGAAATGAGAGCGCGTGTCCTCATTGACCTAGAACGCCGAATTAAACTCAACAACTTTGGTGTTTTACGTTTGGCCTTAATGCACTCAAAAGCCAATTTTTCACCAAAATTAAAAGCTGTGCATCGTTTCGGTGTGGATTATCCCTTTTCCTTTCTGAGAAAGAGATTTACACCAATTTGTCCTATGTGTTTGGGTGATGCGCCGTATATACGACAGAATTGGCAGTTTATACCTGTTCAATCATGTGCGGAGCACGGCTGCAAGTTGCTCCATCAATGCCCAGAATGCGCTTGCCGACTTGAGTATCAGAATTCAGAACGCATTCAATATTGTGAATGTGGTTCTAACCTTGCCGAAGCTGAGGCAAAAGTATCGTCTGAAAGCGAGTTGATGGTAGCTCACTGGCTAGCCGGAGAGTCACCTATGGAAGGGGGCGTCATGAGCAAAGATATGACAACCTCAGAGCGCTATGGTTTTTTGCTTTGGTACGTGAACCGCTATGGCGATCTAAAAGATATCAGCTTTGACGCCTTTGTAAAATATTGTGCAGAGTGGCCAAAACCGTTACACCACGAACTGGATAAGCTGGGAGATAAAGCTGATGTGGTTCGAGTAAAGCAATGGAGAAAGGTGTTTTTCAGAGAAGTGTTTGGGGAATTGTTGCTAGAGTGCCGTGAACTCCCAAGTCGCCAGTTAAGTAAAAATATTGTGTTAGTTGAGATTTTACATTATCTCACTCGTTTAGTTGCAGACAGTTCCTCGTTGCCTAAAGGAAATATCGCAGATGTTTTGTTGAGCCCTTTTGAAGCGTCTACGTTGCTTTCATGTAGTACCGATGAAGTATATCGTTTGTATAATTTCGGTGAGATTCAAGCAGCATTTCGACCGAAGATACACACTAAACTAGCTCGCCACGAACCAGTATTTACTTTGAGAGGAATGATAGAGACTAAGTTGGTTCGTATGTGTTCCGAGAGTGATGGCCTTAGTGTCTATCTCTCGAACTGGTAATTCAGGAAAGTAATAACGATGAAGCTAAGTGATGTATTGCGAATTGAAGATGAAGTGGTCAAGCAGAAGACGTTAAAAAAAGTATTCATGCCTTATAGTGAAGATATCGAAATTGATGGCTGTGAAAAAGAAGCTTTAACCATACTGCTTAACTTAAGTTTTTACCCCAAAGGAGCGAAGCATATTAACTGGCTGGGTGATGAACGAGCGCTAGATTATCTCACAGAGCAAGACAACCTAACAGCCTCGCTGGCAGAGGTACAATGGTTCCACACCCATAACCTAAAATACCCAGATTGCCGAGTAAGTAAGCAGAATATTATTGGTGAACCTCTTCCTGCAGATGACGTTTTCATTTCAAGTGCTACGTTGAAGCCAAGCTTAGGCTGGGCGCATAATTCGGCTGCTTATCGCTACACTATTTGGTTGCTGAATTCTTTCATTTGGCAGTCTCAACCCACCAATATTCTTACCTTAATAGAGCAACAAAACCCAATTTGGCTAGACTTGCTGAGGGCCTTTGGTTTGAGCGAAAAGTCGCTTGAACGCCTTAGAACCGAAATTGAGTTGCAGCTTTCCTCACAATCGTTTCCTCGCTATGTTGATTCGTACTCTAAGCAGCTGCGTTTCCCTTGGAACGGAGATTATTTATCGATTACTCCCGTTGTGAGCCATGCGATGCAACGGGAATTGGAACATCGTTATCGAAACGCAGAGAGTCATCTCAAGTTTGTGACTTTGTCATTCCCTAACTCAGCAAGTATCGGGAATTTATGTGGTAGTGTGGGTGGTAACATGCAAGTACTGAATTACCCATTAGATGTGCCTTCATCGACAAATAGGTCAACATTAAGAAAAACACTAGCCGACAGCAGGTTAGCGAGTGGTCGGTATTTTGATGATTTCCAGCTAACGAATGAAAGAATATGTAAAGTTCTAAGTCGTTTGACTGGAACAGAAACACCTACATCACACAAACGAAGAATTAAATCGCGAAAAGATCAAAGTAGAATTTTGAGAAAGCAGGTCGCCTTGTGGATGCTACCGTTAATTGAACTGCGCGATCGTTTCGATAACGATGAACGAGAGGGCGTCATTGAGGAGCATGAAAGCTTGGTTCAAGACTTTCTAACGCTACCTGAATCAGATCTACCCGCGCTGGTAAGCCAGTTCAATCAGCGCTTACATTATGTATTTCAAGAGAATAAATTTACCAGAAAATTTGCTTATCATCCTAAACTGCTACAAGTTGTTAAATCTCAGATAGTTTGGGTTCTTAACAAACTGAGCGAGCCTCAGGAAGATGAAGTTAGTGGCCAGGGTGAACAGTATATCTACCTTTCTTCACTGCGGGTGCAAGACTCCCTGGCGATGAGTTGTCCATACTTATGTGGTGTTCCATCACTAACGGCTATTTGGGGCTTTGTTCATCACTATCAAAGAGAGTTCAATAGATCGATCAACAGTGATGTGTTTTATGAGTTTGCCGGCTTTTCGATATATGTCCGAAGTCAAAGCATTACTCTGGGCGCGAAGTTGACGGAGCCCAATTCAGTAGAAAAAGTCCGTGCCATTTCAAATGCAAAGCGTCCAACGATTCGAAGTGATAGGTTTGCTGACTTAGAAATAGATTTAGTTATACGCGTAAAAAGCCATGGCAGATTATCGAATTACTGTGCAGAACTTAAGTCCGTACTTCCGCTCTCTTTGGCTGGAGGTTCATTGTTCCAACCTCTTATCTCATCAAAAATCGACTGGCTTCGAACGTTTGAAAGTCGCTCTAGCTTGTTTCATTCATTAAAGGGCTTACCCGTTTATGGGCGCTGGTTATATCCCTATGAGCTGCAACCTGATAGTTTTGATGAATTGGAATCGACTTTGGATCAGAATAGTGGCTGTCTACCAGTCTCAAATGGATACCACTTTTTAGAGATTCCTATACATCGAAATAATGCCCTCACTGCGTTACACACTTATGCCGAAAATACATTGACTGTAGCTAAACAGGTTATTCCTATAGAGATGCGTTTTGCCGGAAGCAAACAGTTTTTTCAGGAGGCTTTTTGGTCGCTAGAATGCAGTTCAACAACTATTCTTGTAAAAAAATACAAGGAATAGGGTATGGAACTGTGTCGTCAACTCAATTATTTGCGGTCTATCTCTCCAGGGAAAGCGTATTTTTACTACTTGGCTTCGAATGGAGATAGGTGCCCTTTAGCGATTGATAAAACTCACATACGGGCACCAAAAGGCGGGTATGCGGAAGCTTATCAAGGTAGTTCATTTGTCAAAAAAAATGTTGCACCTCAGGACTTATCTTATTCCAATCCTCAATTTATTGAAGAATGCTATGTTCCACCATTGACCAATGAAATAATCTGTGAGTTTTCACTTCGAATCAGAGCTAACTCGTTACATCCTGATGTATGTAGTGATGATAAAGTGCGCGAGCAATTAATGTCGCTTGCCAAAGTTTATAAAGAGCTGAACGGTTATCAAGAACTTGCTTATCGTTATGCGAAAAATATACTGCTCGGGAGTTGGTTATGGAGAAATAAAGATTGCCGTGGAGTTACAATCCAAGTGATGACGAGTGATGGTGAATCCATTGAAGTCTATGATGCAACAAAGCTTTCTTGGTATGGTAACTGGGATGAGCAATCAACACAAAGCCTAGAACAATTAACGAGCTATTTGTCGAGAGCATTGTCTGACAGATCTCAATGCTTCTATATGGACGTGAAAGCTGTAATGTCAGTCGGACGAGGGGATGAGGTCTATCCAAGCCAAGAGTTTATAGATGTTAAACAAGATGGAATTCCCACAAGGCAGTTAGCTAAGGTGTCTTTGAACTATGAACAAGAGACAGCTGCATTTCATGCTCAAAAAATTGGTGCAGCATTACAATCAATCGATGATTGGTGGCATGAAAATGCAGATAAGCCGTTAAGAGTGAATGAGTATGGGGCTGACAGGGAATATGTAATTGCAAGACGTCATTCACTATTAGGTAACGATTTTTATCAGTTGATTCGTCGTACTGAAAAGTGGATAGAAGAGATGGATAAATCTAAATCGATACCTAATGATGTTCATTTTATTTTGTCGGTGCTTATTAAAGGTGGTTTATTCAATTGCTCGAAAACCAAATCTAAATCCAAATCTAAATGAGGGGGATACTGATGGAAAGAAGATATTACTTTTCGATTCGCTATGTTCCATCGTATGCGGATTTTGGACTCTTGGCTGGTCGCTGTATATACCAGATGCATTTGTTTTCAATTAACAACCCTGACGTGAAAAATAAAGTGGGAGTTTGTTTTCCTCGCTGGAATACGAAGGATGTTGGTGACATGATCGCCTTTGTTATGGAAGATAAAGAAGCGCTATTGGGGCTAGCTTTCCAACCTTACTTTTCCAGGATGACAAAAGAAGGCGTATTTGAACTTTCGAAAGTTGATGAGGTTCCAAAATCGTCTTCTGAAGTGAGGTTTGTAAGAAATCAAGCGATTGGCAAGAGTTTTATTGCTTCTAAAAAACGAAGGATAAAACGATGTATGACGAGAGCTGAATTATTGGATTTTGAGCATACCCCGGTTGCTGTTGAGGAACGTGTTGTGGAACATTATCACCGCATTCCAATTTCTAGTGGCTCATCTGGCCAGGATTATATATTACATATTCAAAAAGAACGCGTCGAATCAAGAGGGCAGCAAGATTTTAGTAGCTATGGCTTAGCGACAAAGCAAGAAAAAAGAGGGACGGTCCCTGCGCTGTATATTTGACCATCTTTTTGAAGTTCCCATTTATTTTACGATAAAACAGTGGGTTACAGTAAGAGGCAAGAAAAGGGTAATATACAAATTTTTGTTTGTTCTAATAGGAAAATCATTAAGTTATCGTCTATAATTTATAGTGATCTGCCGAGTAGGCAGCTAAGAAAAATCACAACTTTTGGCTAACACACAGCATCGGGTGACCTGCCGAGTAGGCAGCTAAGAAAATGTTAAAAAAATACTCAGGTAAAACCCTGCCGAATAGGTAGTTTGAATTTTACCATTTATAAGGCAGATATAGTGGTTCTGCCTTTTTTGTTTCTCGGATCTCAAACAGTTAAACCGTTACAACCAAATCAGTATTTTCAGCGTATCAGAATGCATGTAAATTATAAAACGTTCATTTGAATGGATAGCTAACCAAGTGCGTCTTTCGGTGATTGCGAACACTCATTTCGTGCGCCTGAACTTGAAAGCACTGTTAAAGCTGATCTTACCTTGAGTAACTTTAGCGATCACATCAACAGAAAGCTGGGAACGAGAGTCCGTGATGATCATCCTTACTAACCCCTGAATGGTGAGTTGACCTATTCAAAGGGTTAGGTATAGAAATGGATCCGTCATTTTCCCTTGGTAATTAGTCAACCGACAAAATCGGTTGGTAGTTAAGGTACGATAGAATCGCTTGGTGATCACAGTGTGAAAAATGAAGACACTTTTCTAGCTTTTCACTTTCTGTATAAATGCATGTCGCACAGGGTCTGAAAAAGCAGAGTTCCACAATAAGCCTACTGACCACAGAGCATGTTCTCCGGTTAAAGGGATGAAGCGTATCTGAGGTTGACTGATACGTGCAACACTTGCTGGAATAATAGTATAACCCAAACGAGCAGAGACCAATGCTAATACAGTAATTATGTCATCTGCTTCTTCAACAATTGCTGGTCGCTGTTGAGCTTCCCACAGATAGGTGGTGATGTGCTTGTTCATTGTCGGGTTTTTATCACGGCTCAAGGCAAGGTAATTGAGGTGACTCAATGATCTCCACAAATTTTTAATGTCTATTTTCTCTTTTTCATGGACGGCGATTGCTAGACGATCTGTGAATAATGGTATTGCTGTTAACGGTGATTCTATAGGGAGTCGGTCAAACCCCAATTGAAGATTTCCCAACAGAAGTTCTTCGACCAGTTTATGAGATGGGTAGTCGTTTAAAGTAACGTGCACATTAGGGAAATCTTGTTTAAATCGGGCAATGTAGTTTGGGGCTTCGTGAAACGATGATATACCAAATCCGATATTCAAATGACCTGATGTTCCTTCTGCTACAAATTTTGATAGAGTCTTGAACGAGTCAAATCCTTTCAGAACACGTTTTGCTTCTGGTAATAAGACCTTACCCATAGGGGTTAACTCTGCGCCATGTCTGCCACGATCAAACAGTACTACATTGAGCTGCTCTTCAAGACGCTTTACTTTTTTTGTGAGTGCGGACTGAGTGATGTAAAGATGTTCAGAAGCGACACGGAAGTTCTTATCGTCAGCCAACTGGCAAAAAGTGCGAAGTAAATCTATATCCATTCTGTTTTGGAATTGAAAGCTGAATTTTATTCATTATAACTCATCGAACATGTCTTTTATAGTTGGCTGCATGTAAGGATAAATGTGGTCCGGCATAAATCAGTAACTAAGCTCTACAAGCAGGTTGTGTGGGTTAACTGCCGATTGTGATGTGGGATTCCTTGTTACAGTTTTGCTCTCTGTTTACTTCTTGGAAATGGAATGATGGATGAGGTTTTGATTCAATCACTAGGATTTGTGGCTTTAGGTGTGAATATACTAGCCGCATCAACGGTTAACGATAACCGAATGAGATCATTGATATGTGTTTCTTGCCTCATTTTCTCAATCCACTTCACCTTACTTGGTGCAGTTGTTACTGGCTTTAACCTGTTTGTGAATTCTTTTCGTGCGTTAGTTTCTGTTAAATTTAAGGGTGTTAAAGTTTTTTTAATTTTCTTTGTAATCCAAGTTTTAATCAGTATTTATTTTTACTCTGAGCCTCGAGATTTACTTCCGACTATGGCGTCAATTATAAGTTGCTACGCTTTATTCTGTGCGCATGGTATGCGTATGCGAATAGCCTTCTTTAATTGTACTCTTATCTGGGCAGCTAATTCTTTTTTAGTCGGTTCATATGGTGGGCTCATTAATGACTTATTCAATTTGACAATGATAAGCATTACTATTATTAGACTTAATAATAAACAAAAATTGTAAATTAAAATCAGTTGATGATATACGCGTTACTTATATTTTAAAATAACTTCTCTTCGCTTTAATAAAACAGTAATAAGAAGAGTCGTAACCAATAACACAGAAGGGACAAATTATGAAGAAAACACTATTGAGCCTCTCTTTGGCCTCTCTTGCCATCGCAACTACTGCAAGTGCAGCAGAGTACAAGTTAACAGTGCCTCATGTGACAACAACGGACGGCTATAACCATCAGTCGCTACTCGTACTTAAGAACTATGTAGAGTCACGCTCGAATGGCCAGATAGAAGTAGATATCTATCCTTCTGGTCAATTATGCTCAAATGCAAAAGAATGTATCGCGGGTGTACAAGCTGGTATGTTCGATTACTTCCAAACAACCATTCCTGAATTAGGTAACTTTTGGCAGCCAGTCGGTGCCTTTGACCTACCTTACCTATTGCCAAACGATCGTGTCGCAGAGTGTGTATACGACAATGAGAAGTTTATTGGAGATGTGCGTAACGAGCTTCTGAAGCGAGCACCAAATGTACGTCTAATGGCGGTATCTAATTCTGGAGGTTGGCGCAATATTGCAACGACTAGTAAACAAGTCAAGAATCCTTCAGATGTAAAGGGTCTGAAGTTGCGTACAGTCCCAGCAAAAACTCAGCAAGATTTAGTTAAAGCACTTGGCGGGGCACCAACGCCAATTGCATGGCCAGAGGTATATACAGCATTATCAACAGGCATGGTTGATGGTACAAAAAATGGGGTCGTAGACATTACCATGAACAAATTCCATGAGAGTCTTGAATATATGATTCTTGATGGACATGGTTACATGGGGGGGGCTTGGGTGTTCAACGACAAGAAATTCAAGTCTTTTCCTGATGAGCTAAAGAAAGTCATTATAGATGGCATAGCGGCTCAAAACCAGTATCTGCGCTCATACCCTAAGCATAAAGAGTACTCGGCTTACGAAGAGTTTAAGAAAGCTGATGGCGTGGTTTACAACCCAACAGAAGATGAAAAACAAGCATTTAAAACTGCAGCTGCACCAGTTAAAGAATCTTTCTTGGAGTCAACCGGTTCTGAAGGTAAAAAATGGTTAGAACGTTTCGAGAAGGAAATTAATACTTGTGAAATGCAAATTCAGTCTGATTACGATATTCAGTTTAATTAATTTCCTTTCCTAATTAGGAATATATTAAAAACACTAGTAGGTGTACTTCTACTTTCAGTGCACCTTTATTTTTTTCTACAATTTGGGAGTGCCCTAGATGAAATTAATTCAAACTCAAACCGGTTTTATTATTAACCATAAAAATAGGACTGTATTAGAACATACGGAATTTAACCCAGCTTTATATCTCGGTATTGGTCAAGGTACTTTTGATATGTATCGAGGAAACTTTGATATTAAAGATTATGTCGTGGAGCGCTTGCCTTTAAAGAAGTTCGTTATTGCTGAAAACACGAATGATATCATGATTAGCTTTAGTTATGATGGTGATGTGGCATTAAATGTACGTATATTTGAGACCGTAGAAGGTCGGTTGAAATTAGAATTTACCTCTTTAGATGCAAAATATAATCGTTTCTGGATTCGCCTCGCAGCGACGGAGAATGAAGCCGTTTACGGTTGTGGTGAACAACTAAGTTACCTAAATTTGCGGGGTAAAAATTTTCCACTTTGGAGTTCTGAGCCTGGTGTAGGACGTAATAAAAATAGCTATACCACTTGGCAAGCTGACGTTAAAGATAAAGCTGGTGGTGACTATTATAACACTAACTATCCTCAACCAACTTTCATATCTGATAAGAAGTACTTTTGTCACTTAGAAACTACGGCTTACGCTGATTTCGATTTTACTCACAAACAGTATCATGAGTTGCAGTGCTGGAATATACCTGACTACTTGCTTTTAGATGCAGAAGATTCTTTCCCCGAGCTAATGACTAACATTACTGATGTATTTGGTCGCCAGCCAAGATTGCCAGAATGGGTCTACAACGGTGTTATCTTAGGCATTCAGGGTGGGACAGAGATTACTCTTGACAAAATATCATCAGCAAAAGAAGCGGGGATTGAACTCGCAGGAGTATGGTGTCAAGACTGGCAAGGGATCAAGATGACATCGTTTGGGAAACGCTTGCAGTGGGATTGGCAATGGAATGAAGAACTATATCCTGACTTGAACACTAAAATTCACCAAATGAAAGAAGATGGTATTCGCTTCCTAGGGTATATCAACCCTTATGTGCTAGAAAGTTTCCCTCTGTATGAAGAGGCGTTAGATAAGGGCTATTTAGCAACAAAAGAAGATGGTTCAAAATACGTTGTCGATTTTGGAGAGTTTTACTGTGGTGTTGTTGATTTCACTAACCCTGAAGCTTGTGAATGGTACAAGGGTGTTATTCAGAAAAATATGATCGATTTCGGCCTTGATGGCTGGATGGGAGACTTCGGTGAATATCTGCCAACAGATTGTTCATTATACAATGGCGTGAGTGCAGAGATTGAGCATAACAAATGGCCACTCCGCTGGGCAAAAGTACAACATGAAGCAGTTAGAGAAGCAGGAAAAACTGACGACATTTTATTCTTCATGCGTGCCGGTGCTACAGGAATACAGCGCTACTGCCATGCACTTTGGGCGGGAGATCAGTCAGTGTTCTGGGAGAAAGATGACGGTTTAGCGTCAGTAATTCCGGCGGCACTTTCTGCTGGCTTGATGGGCAACGGCATTAGCCATAGCGATATCGGCGGCTACACCACACTGCATGGAAATAAGCGTTCAAAAGAGCTGTTTCAACGTTGGGCCGAGATGGCAGCATTTACGCCAATCATGCGTACACATGAAGGTAATCGACCAGATGATAATCACCAGTTCGATACTGATTCTGAAACTATGGCTCACCTAGCACGTATGACCAAAGTATACAAACACCTCAAGCCATACATCAAAGCAGCAGTAGAAGAAAACGCAACCAAAGGAATGCCCGTTCAGCGCCCACTGTTTATGCACTATGAGCAAGATTCAGAAGCATACCAAATTCAATACCAGTACCTCTTTGGTAGGGACTTGCTGGTGGCACCCGTTTACAACCAAGGTGAAACAGTGAAAAAGCTTTACCTACCTGAAGATGAGTGGGTACATGTTTGGAGTGGCGAAACGTTCACGGGCGGTTGGGTTAAAGTAGACGCTCCAGTCGGTCAACCGCCTGTATTCTACCGTAAGAAGTCTAAGAGCGTGCACCTTCTAGAAAGTATCCAATACATCTAGTTCAGCCGTTTAGTGTACCAGTCTGGTTCACTATTAAAACAACAAGTCAGCATCTCCAGAAATGGAGGTGCTCCTCAAATTCGTTTGAACAAAATCTGGAATAAATATGTCTGATCTAATCTTAAACAACAAAGAGTCGTTCGTAATGGACTCTATCTGGGGCACGCTTTACACCAGTGCTCGTGAAAACCTCACTTTTCTAGACTTCGATGATGACATCAAAATCGTAGCACGCAGCGATTGGAACAAAGAGAAAGTCGCATTGATTTGTGGTGGTGGCTCAGGTCACGAGCCTGCACATGCTGGTTTTGTTGGCAAAGGTATGCTAACAGCCGCGGTATGTGGTGATTTGTTTGCTGCGCCAAGTGTCGATGCGGTGCTTAACGCTATCCTACATGTGACAGGAGACGCTGGCTGTTTGGTTATCATCAAAAACTATACTGGTGACCGCTTGAACTTCGGTTTGGCCGTCGAGAAAGCCAAAGAGATGGGGCGCAACGTTGATCTTATCGTTGTGGGAGATGACATCTCAATCCCTGGTAACCCTCAACCTCGAGGTATTGCTGGCACAGTGCTTGTACAGAAAGTTGCTGGTTATGTTGCTGAAAGTGGCGGCTCGCTTGAAGACGTAAAACAAGCGGCTATCGATGCAAACGACAAAACCGCTTCTATTGGTGTAGCATTAAAGAGTTGCTCATTACCAGGTGAAAGCAACGACCGTATTGCTCAAGGAAAAGCCGAGCTGGGTTTAGGTATTCACGGTGAAGCTGGTATCGAAACTATTGACCTGCCAAAAGCAAAAGAGCTCGTTGCGACCATGATAAGTAAGTTAGTTGACGCTAATTCACTATCAGATAACGCTATTTTGATTAATAATTTAGGTGGTTTGTCTCCTACTGAGATGAATATTGTGGCTAAAGAAGTAGTGGAGTCAGAGCTCGGTCATCATGCTAAGCTAATCGTCAGTGGTGCACTAATGACGGCGATTGATATGAAAGGCTTCTCAATCTCTTCAATTCAGCTGAACGATGAAATCACTAAAGCACTTATGTCTGAAGTTGAAACTGCGGCATGGCCAGGTGCTGTTGTTCGGCGCGAAGTCCCTGTAACTAATTGTCAAAACCAAATTACCAAGAACACCTTTATGCCATCTTATGATGAAGAAACGGCGCAGGTGTTATATAAAGTTTGTCAGACAATCATCGATATTGAGGCTGAACTTAACCATTTAGACTCAATCGTTGGTGATGGGGATACCGGCTCCACGTTCGCCGCAGGTGCTCGTAAAGTGCTAGCACAACTAGAGGCGAAACAGCTGCCCCTACAAGACAAAGCGAAACTACTAACTACAATCGCAGACTGCCTAACGTCAGTTATGGGCGGGTCGTCAGGCGTGTTGCTATCGATCATGTTTACAGCAGCGGGACGAGACTTTGAACTTAATGGTTCGCTTCCAAAGTCACTTCAAGCAGGCCTTGGACAGATGATGGCTTATGGTGGAGCTAAACCAGGTGATCGCACTATGATTGACGCACTGCATCCCGCGCTTGAGGCATGGATTCAAGAAGGCTTTGTTGCCGCCATCGAAGCTGCACAAGCGGGGGCAGAATCAACAGTAGCAATGACTAGCGCTAAAGCAGGCCGCTCTTCTTACCTAAATAGCGACAGCCTATCAGGAACCAAAGATCCAGGTGCATTCGCTGTAGAGAAAGTATTTAGTCAGTTCTAACCACGCAAAGGGTCACCAGTGTTGGCGATCCAAGCAATTACTGTGAAACAGAATTAAAAAGAAGGAATTCAATATGGACAACATTATTATCTCTCCTAGTAAGTACATTCAAGGTGAAGGTTCTTTAGACAACATCGGTAAATATGTTTCGGTATTTGGTAAAAAGCCCCTCGCAATTGCTGATGACTTCGTTATGGGTTTGGTTCGTGACCGTACAGAAACCAGCGTTATTGGTGAGGGTCTTGAAGCAAACTTCGATACCTTTGGTGGTGAGTGCTCCCGCGTTGAGATTGAACGTCTGATTGAAGTAAGTGCACAGCAAGGCAATGACGTAATTATCGGCATCGGAGGTGGTAAAACCCTTGATACCGCAAAAGCAGTAGCCTACTACTCTAAAGTGCCTGTGGTAGTTGTTCCTACTATTGCATCAACAGATGCCCCAACCTCAGCACTAGCCGTAATCTACACACCAGAAGGTGAGTTCAGTGAATACCTAATGTTCCCATCAAACCCAAATATGGTAATCATGGATACAGGTATTATTGCAGCTGCCCCAGTTCGTACGCTCGTAGCAGGTATGGGGGATGCGCTATCAACTTACTTTGAGGCGCGCGCAAATGGTTTATCAGGTAAATCGACTATGGCAGGTGGTGCGCCAACACGCTCAGCTCAGGCATTAGCAAAGCTATGTTATGAAACATTGATTGCAGATGGTGTGAAAGCCAAAGCGGCGGCTGAAAATAAAGTGGCTACTAAAGCACTGGAAAACATCATTGAAGCCAACACTTACCTTTCTGGTATCGGTTTTGAAAGTTCTGGTCTGGCTGCGGCACACGCAATTCACAACGGCCTGACTAAACTAGAAGAGTGTCATCACCTATTACACGGTGAAAAAGTTGCGTTTGGTACAATCACGCAGTTGGTTCTAGAGAATGCAGCGCAAGCGGAAATAGAAGAGGTGCTTAACTTTTGCCGCGCGGTCGGTCTACCAACTAACTTACACCAAATGGGTGTAAAAGAATTGAACAATGATAAGCTAATGGAAGTAGCAAAAGCGTCATGTGCTGAAGGTGAAACTATTCATAACATGCCTTTCCCTGTAACAGCGAAATCAGTGTATGCCGCAATCCTAACTGCACATAAGCTTGGTCTGTAAGGATACAATAAATAGCAAATCGGCTCTCAGGTGAGGGCCGTTTTTGTATCTGAGTTTAGTTCTATTGTCTGTTAAGCCGTGAGGTTACCACACAAAAATCAGATGAAAAGGAAATTACCCACTTAATTCACAATAAAGTGGTCTATGTAAACCATTCACTATAAATTTATTCGATTGTTATTAAATCGGCTACTTATTCTTCTTTATTTTCAGTTGCCTTACACCACTCATACTAAAACTACTTCAAGTTTCAGAGTGTTGTCCCTGGCGTAAGTTTAAAGAAAATAGTGCCGTGAAATAGCGTGCTCCCTCCAGTAATTTGATGCAGAAATCTTGTCAGTGCCATGCTCCCGAAGGGCGAACTCTCTTTGTCCACATGCGTTGTTACCAGTTTTTGATTTAGAACCACTCGATCTTTTAAAGTGGGAAATAGTAAAAATAGCGCTGATATTCCCCAAAAGATCATTGCAGTAAAATATACAGAACCTGACGATATCAGCCCAGAAAAGCTTTTTATTGAATTAAGCTCGACAGCAAAAGAAGTGGTAATCAGGTCGATGACCAATACAAATCAAGCCAAGCCAATTATTTAAATGACTGCCTAAATTATTGAGGTTAGATTCTAGGAGCTGTTAACCTTTTGAGCTGATTTTTACAGCAGTTTGTGGGCTTTTTATACAAGACAAAGGTTTTGACATGTATTTGACTTACTGTTAAGCCGAAAACGCAGTAGCAAGGAAGCACAAACGCTGCCCGAAGGGTTCTAGCTAGGCGCTCCCGCTAAAAACGTTTTACTCTTTGTTGATAGGTGTTTGCTCAGAATGACTAGGCTACAAACGACTAGCCATTTGCCTTTGGCCACGATTTATATGCTTTTATAAAGAACGAAAATCAATAGACCCTAGTGAAAAATCTGGTTCTGGTAGGATATTTATGGATGCAAAAATAAAAAACGGTAGCTTAGCGCTACCATCTCTTAATGTTTCTTAATGTCTAAAAACTGACATTTTTGTACACAAGCATGCAACCAATGATAAGTAAGAAAGTGTGGACGATTTTGTGGTAGTCAATATTGTATTTCTGTAAGTAATGGTAGCCGATCATACCGCCCGTTAGCCCAATAGCAAACGCTGGGAGTGCTGAAACAACATGCGATAAAACTTCATCGGTAATCAAGCCTTCATTCCAGAAACTAATATTTGCGCCAATCATTTGCAGCATAAAGAAAAAAGCTAACGTCGATTTAGTTTGGTCTGCTGTCCACGGCTGCATTGACGTGTAAGCAATCACTGGTGGGCCAGACTCACCCACTGTCGCACCAAGAACTCCAGAGGTAAAGCCCGCACCTACTGTAATTGGAACTGAGGTCTTTTTAAACAAAGGCTTAGATGACATCATGGAGTGCAGGCTAGAAATAACTAATACGCTGCCCATAGTCAAAAGGATGTACTGAGAGGGCATGGTTGCCAGCAGCTTTGCACCAACAAATGACGCTGGAATTGAACCAGCAAACAAAACTAATCCTGTTTGGCGCTGAATAGAATGTCGCATTTTCCATACAACGGGTAATGTGACTAACCAGCCAAAAATACCTGCAATCGGTACAGCTGTTTGGGCCCCTACTATAAGTGAAAGTAGCGGAACTGATACCAGCGCAGACCCAAATCCTGTCAAGCCTTGAGTAAAGCCTGCTAAGGCTATGATCATCGAGATAAATAGTATAGTGGTGTCCATATGTCCTAGTTCTTGAACTTAGTGAATGTAAGATTACTATAGAATTATTGAAAATAATTACCATTGCGTATGTCACATTTTGTTGTTTTGTGTCCGTTTGGTTTCGCTTTGTGACTCTTGTCTCAGATGGTTTTTACCTCTTTCGTATAATGAAACTTTCTACTTTTCGACCTTTGGCATGGTCAAAATGCCAATGCTCATATTCTTTTGAGTGAGTATCGGCATTTTGATTATTTATTTTTTGATGAGGTTAGCTATGGAAAATTTCCAAGCAGAAAAAGTTAGTTGTTACGACCTAAGGACAAGTCATCACACTGACGCTATAGGAACAGAAGCATTTGATAAAGTGTATGGGTTGGGTTATGAAGTGGGACATGAGGATTGGTCACCGTTCCCACGAGTAAATAAACTTCGTCAAACCTTTCTTGACAGACCGTATGATATTGATGTTGAGAGATTACGTTTGGTTACTGAGGCGTTTCAAAATAATGAAACCGTGCCACGGATATTACAGTGTGCTTATGCGTTTGAAAATATCTTGCTTAACAGTACGCTTCATATTTATGAAGACGATTTGATCTTAGGGGAAATTGCAGCGCCAGCGAAAGCGTCACCTATCTACCCGGAGTTTTCTGTCGATTGGATTATCGATGAAATTTTAAATTCGCCCTTTGAAGAGCGTACTAACGATCAGTTCTATATTCGTAATGAGCAAGATCGCGCAGAAATCCTTGAACTATGTGAGTACTGGAAAGGCAGAAGTGCCAATGAGTTTATTAGTGCTCATCTAGATGATGACCAAAAGAAAGGGTCGCACATGGGTGAGAAAGTGTTCCAAACCAATAACTACCACTTTGCGGGAATTGGTCACTTTGCGATGGATTTTAAAAAACTGATGACGCTCGGTTACAACGGAGTGTTAGAGCAAGCGAGAGAGGCCCTTTCTCAGTTGTCTATACAAGACCCAGATTACAGTGAAAAACGTGATTATTACAAAGCGACCATTATTACGTTAAAAGCATCAATTAAATACATTACTCGTTATGCTTTGCTCGCTGAGGACATGGCGTTTTCTGAAACGAAGAATAAGCGTAAACAAGAACTTCAAGCTATGTCAGCAAACTGTTACCAAATCGCCGGCGGTGTACCGCAGACTTTCTGGCAAGCAGCTCAATTGTTCAACTTTGCGGTAACTATGACCCAAATTGAGGGTAATGGGCACTCAATATCTTATGGTCGTATGGATCAATGGATGTTGCCTTTCTACAACAAAGATGTCAGCGAAAATGGGGTATCGAAAGCGTTCATTCTTGAAGTACTTGAAGTACTTTATGTCAAAATGAATAACCCAACCAAGCTAAAAGACAAGGGCACGGTGAAGGTTCGTAATGGTCGCGGATTTGGCGGAGAAAGCCTAACGATTGGTGGTGTTGATGTCGAAGGCAATGATGCAACTAATGATCTAACCATGTTGATGCTTGAAGCGTCTGTTCACACTCGAATGATGAATCCTTGGGTATGTTTACGTCTGCATGAAAGCACACCATATGAGTTGAAAATTAAAACCATTGAATGTGTTCGTGCTGGCTATGGGCACCCTAAATTGTTTAACGATGGTCCAGCAATTAAAGCTATGTTAGGTAAAGGCGTCACATTGGAAGAAGCGCGGGATTATGCTGTTGTTGGATGTGTAGAGCCAACGATTCCAGGTAAAGAATACGGTTGGTTAGATGCTGGTTATGTGAATACTCCAAAGCTGATGGAGATGGTAATAAATGGCGGCCGCATTCTTTCTGGTCCAAATGCTGGTATGCAGCTCGGCCCAGATACAGGTAGCCTAGATACATATCAATCCTTTGAAGAAGTCCTTGAGAGTGTCGATAAGCAATTCGCATATTGGTGTGATCAGTTATGCAGCTGCCTCAATGTGACTGACAAAATGCATCGAATGATTAAGCCAACGCCTTACATTTCAGCCTTCTTTGAGGGGTGTATAGAGTCAGGAAAAGATTTGACTTATGGCGGGGCAAAATATAATGGTACTGCGCCACAAGCCGCTGGAATTGCGACATGTGCAGACTCGTTAGCTACCATCAAAAAGTTGGTGTTTGATGATAAGAAGTATACAGGTAAAGAATTGCTTGATGCTGTTAAGGATAATTGGGAAGGGCATCAAAAGCTCTATTCTTTAGTGAACAGTTCTAAAATTCCACACTATGGTAACGATAATGATGAAGCGGACGAACTGTTCTCGTTTATGTTCGATTGTTACTGCCGTCATATTAAAGAGCGTGACAATCCCCGCGGCGGTAAATTCAGCCCTGGCGTTTACACTGTGAATGCGAATGTTGGAATGGGGTTGTACACCAATGCTTCGCTTGATGGCCGCAAGAGTGGCGAGCCGATTTCAGATAACATGGGGCCTGTACATACGGCGGCTGGATCTCACGACATTAATGGTCCAACGGCGGTGATTAATTCGGTGACCAAAGTTGATCACAGCTTGGCGACCAATGGTACATTGCTTAATCTACGTTTTCCTGAAGACGCCGTATCTGGTGTAGAAGGTCGTGATATCTTGGTTAGTTTTGTTGATGAGTACATTAATAAACAAGGCATGCATGTCCAGTTCAACATTATGAGCTCCGAGAAGATGCGAGCTGCGCAAAAGAACCCTGAACTCTACAAAGATATGCTGGTTCGAGTAGCGGGGTACAGTGCGTATTTCGTTGAATTAGGTAAACCGTTGCAAGACGACTTGATTCAGCGCACCGAACTTAGGTTTTAATTAAATCCAGATGATACCCAAACTACCACTAGCTCATTTAAGTACATAACGGGTTTGGGTATCCGCGATTATTACATAATTTGAGGCTTATTGTGTCAAAACTAGCAACGGTACTAAACGTTCAGCGATTTACTCTACACGATGGACCGGGAATACGTACTGAAATTTTTCTTAAAGGTTGCCCGCTCCGCTGTGATTGGTGCGGTAACCCAGAGAGCTTCAAGCGTTTCATAGAGGTTGGGGTTTATCACCGTAAATGTATATCAATCGAGCATTGTGGAACATGTCAAGAAGTATGCCCTGATAGTAATGTGCTGATTTACTCTGACTCTATGTTGAAGCAAATTGATAGTGATCAGTGCTTAAGCTGTATGAGGTGTGTAGAAGATTGTCCTTCAGAAGCTATCAAGCAATGGGGACAGTTGATGTCCGTTGATGATTGCATGGCGCTGATTTTAAAAGATAGAGGATTTTATGAGCGTTCTGGTGGTGGAGTTACAGTGTCTGGTGGAGAGCCTTTGCTGCAAAGTGACTTTGTATTAGAGCTCTTCAGGGCTTGCAAGGAAAAGGGAATCCATACTTGTTTGGAGTCGAGTTTTTATGCCAACTGGAATCTCATCGAGAAGGTGATGCCTTATACTGATTTGTTTATCTCCGATATTAAACTTATGGATACCTATAAACATAAAATCTATACCGGAGTCGATAATAGTAAAATTCTACGAAATATTAAGTCTTTAACAGAGTCTGGTAAGGAGTTGATATTACGAATTCCAGTGATTCCAACGATTAATGACAATGACCAAAATATTTACGCAACTGCAGATTTCATTGAATTTGAGTTGCAAGGGCGAGTTAAGGTACTGCAATTACTGAGCTTTATGCGCTTGGGGGAAGAGAAATATCAGTCTCTAGGGTTACCCTACAAAATGAAAGAGCTTTCGTTTGATCGTCATAATTTTCAGGTTCGAGTGAGCGAAATAGCCGACTACTTTAATGGACGCGGGATACACTGCTCTGTAGGAACTAAAGAAAAACAAGTAGCATAGAAAAGCTCCAATAAAACATAAACAAGAGGTCATAACGTGAAATTATTGGAAGAAAACTGGGGTGTGGTCGAGGGACAAACGACTCCCGTCAAACTGTTTACGCTCAAAAATAGCCAGGGTATGGTGCTTCGGGTTACCAACTATGGTTGCATCGTTACATCGATAGAATGCCTTGATCGCAATGGTGACAGAGCTGAAGTTGTGCTTGGATATGAGAGCTTACAAAAATACCTAGGGGGTCATCCTTTCTTTGGTGCTGTGGCTGGTCGCTATGCAAACCGAATCGAGAATGGTTGCTACACACTTGATGGAGAGAAGTTCGTTTTAGAAGTCAATGAACTACCAACTGGACAACATTTGCATGGTGGAACCAAGGGGTTCGATAAGTATGTATGGGACTTTACTGTTGAAGAGCAACGAGAGGCGATCTTTGTTCACTTTAGCAGGATTTCGGCTGATGGGGAGTCGGGTTATGGTGGCAACTTATTGGTAACTCATACAGTAGGTTTAGATGAGCTCAATCAAGTTCACTATAACTTCAAAGCCATGACGGATAAGCCAACCGTGGTTAATCTATGTAATCACAGTTACTACAACCTTGCTGGTCATGACTCTGGTGTAGTAGACAAGCATGAGTTGAAGCTATTTTCACTATTTTACACGCCAGTGGATGAGAATATGATCCCAACTGGTGAGGTTTGCTCGGTCAGAGACTCAGGGTTAGATTTTACCGTAGCAACTTGTATTGGTGATAACAAAGCAAGAATGAAAGACGGCGGCTTTGACCATAACTTCATTCTTGATGGTAATATAAAAGAAGGTGAGTACAAATACGCAGCGGAGCTATATGATCCAAGTAGTGGTCGAATGATGACAGTACTTACGACTCAGCCAGCAGTTCAGTTTTACAATGGTTTTAAGCTTTCAAACAAACGTTGGTTTGGTCGCCATGGTAAACGTTATGAGTCGTGTCATGGTTTGTGTTTAGAAACTCAGCATTTCCCTGATAGTCCTAACAAAGAGTGTTTTCCAACTACGCGTTTGAATCCGGGTGAGGTATTTGAAGAGAAAACCATTCACCGTTTCTCGATAAAGTAACGTGGTGTTACTGATACATTACTCTGTTCATTTTGAAAAACAGAGCTTTTTATATTTAACACACTTAAAATTAAAAAAGCGACTGTTTAAGAGTCGCTTTTTGAATTGATTATGAGCAGATAACTAACTCGGTTTCACCTTGCTTAGCTGCGGCTTCGATTGAAGGGCTTGGTTGAGTATCAGTGAAGAAACAAGTCACATCTTGTATATTTGCTAATGTAATCGATCCCTTTGGAATAAACTTGCTAGAGTCCATTGCAACTAATACATGCCGCGAAGACTTCATTACGGTTTGAGTTATCAATGTTTCATTTAAATCATATTCTAGTAGGGTACCGTCGACATCAATTGATGCGGCACTAGTTATTAAATAGTCAAAACGGAAGTTAGAGATGAAATCCATTGCTTCTGTGCCAACAATTCCACCGTTAAAGGCTTTTACTTTACCACTTGGTATCAAAACATCCATAGATTTGTTTGTATGGAGAACACTCGCAACTCTCAGACTATTTGTAATAACCTGTAAATTAGTTTTGTTAGCTAAGTGACTGGCTATTATTTCTGCAGTTGTACCTATAGTAATAAACACAGTTGAACCATCAGGAATCATATCAGCGATCGCTTGACCGATGGCATGCTTCTGATCTGTATCTGAAACCTTGCGCACTTCATAGTCTAGATTGTTCTTGGTTGCAGGAGAGCTTGCTCCGCCGTGGTGACGTATTACCAAGCGATCATTGCTGAGTTTTTTTATATCTCGACGAATAGTCTGTGTAGACACATCAAGTAGCTCTGCGAGTTCTTCTACACCGTAATAGCCTTTGTCATTGACTAGTTGAATTAACTTATCTTGTCTGGGGTTTGTCACATCAATACTTCGCTTTGTTTACTTTTGTAATATTTGATCCACTTCTAGCCTAGTCGGAATGCCTTCTCGACCACCTTTTTTTGTACATTTTAACGCGGCAACAGTATTTGAGAAAACAATAGATTCGCGATTTTGTTTAGATTCTGCGACAGCAACCGCTAAAGCACCATGAAAGACATCACCTGCGCCTGTTGTATCAACTACATCTACTTGGACAACCGGTTCGTGGAGAATATCTTTACCTTCTAACCAATAGCAACCTTTTGACCCGACTGTGACATAAACCATACCGTCTGTTTGTTTTTGTGCAAGTTTTAATCCTTCTATTGGGTCAGAACATCCAGTAAACTTTTTAAGTCCAGGCTCCGAAAAAGCAACATGGTCTGCTAACTTCACTAGGTCATCAATTGGGTCTGGAGCGATATCAGCATCAAGAACTGACGGGATATTGTACTCTTTTGCTTGTTCCAAAGCATATTTTGCTCCTTCTGGCCAACGTACGTCCGTCAAAATAGTTTTGTATTGAGAAAAGTCGATTTTCTCAAGAGGTTCGGGGTTGCGACTTAATGTCTGATCTTGGTAATTAATGATCATTCGTTCACCTTCGTCATCAACTAGTACTGCTGAAAATGCAGATGAAGCTCCTTCAACACATACCATGTTTTCCACATTAACGCCGTACTCTTCTAGTTCAGTTAACATAGTTTGAGCAACACTGTCTTGACCGACACGACCAATGAAATCCACTTTGTGGCCTAATTTTGCTACCGCTACTGCTGCTGTAGCTGCTGGGCCTCCACCAACTTCAAAGTAATCTTTGGCTACATATTTTCCGCCTGTCGTTGGCAGACTGTCTACACGCTGAATTCGATCAAGTACTGTAATACCTACACATGCAATTGTCATAGTTCTTCTCTTAAGTTATCCACGTAATTGGGTTGTTAAGCCTACAAAGTAATGTCGTTAGTATATTTACATTATGATATTTATCTAGGATAACAATCACAAATCAATTAAAAAATGACAAAAAACGACAAAATGTGACATTTATAGTGGTTTAAATGTCCAATAGTGTTTATATTGAACTCAACTTAACCGCTAACGTGAAGGAATAAGATATGTCTCAAATCGGATTTATTGGCTTAGGTCAAATGGGCACACCCATGGCACTTAATCTAATCAAAGGAGGTCACACATTAAAAGTATTTGATATTAATGAAGTTGCTGTTCAGACATTAGTTGAAAGTGGAGCGAAAGCAGCTGTTTCTCCAGCTGACGCTGCATTGGATTCTGAATTTGTAGTCACAATGCTTCCAAATGGGAAACTAGTAAAAAACGTAATTTTTGGTGAACACGGAATTGCGTCAGCTTTAGATAAAAATGCGCTGCTTATTGATATGTCGACTATCGACCCACTTGATACTGATTTGTTGATTCAGGAAATGAGCGATAAAGGCTTTTCTATGATGGAAGCACCAGTGGGGCGAACCTCTGAGCATGCTGTTCGAGGTGAGTTATTGATTATGGCTGGCGGTACGAAAGAGCAAATCGAGCGTGCTCAACCACTATTTGATTGTATGGGATCAGAAACCGTTGACGCTGGTGGTGCTGGCAAAGGTATCCGTATCAAAATCATCAATAACTATATGAGTATTGCCCTTAATGCATTATCGGCAGAGGCTGCAACACTCGCAGAGGCGATTGGGCTTGATTGGGATACTGCTATGAAGGTGATGAGTGGAACCCCTGCTGGTAAAGGGCATTTTACCACAACTTGGCCAGGTAAAGTTCTCGCGGGTGATCTATCTCCTGTATTTATGGTTGACCTTGCACACAAAGATCTTGGAATTGCTCTAGATCTTGCCAACCAGGTTAATGTTCCAATGCCATGCGGGGCTGCATCTCGTGAGTTATACAGTATTGCACGCGCAGCAGGTCGTGGTCGTCAAGATTGGACTGCGATTCTTGAGCAACTTAGAGTAACTTCAGGTTTGGAACCGAAGGTGAAATAGAACCTAATTATTGTGATTGTCAATAAGGTGGTTTTTGTATTTTATTTAAAATTTTATGACATGTGAGTTCTCGTGGTCCTCATTGTATTTAGTTAAGAACTCAGATCGTAATTAAGATGATTAAAATTAACTTAATATCAGTTTCTTACGGTTGTTTGGATGTCTTTTAATTTCTATTTAGAACTGTATTTTTAATTAATTACTGCAGTTATACGTGAATCGCTTAACATTGGAATTTGTGATTACGCGTACATTTTTGGAATTAAATGTCACTTAATTGACATGTTTGTTGTGTGGATAACAGAAATGGACAAGTTGAATTGCTAACTTGTAGTCAAAGAGACAAAAGTCTTAGAAATCGAAATTTATATAAAGGAAGGAAAGTCATGCCTTACTTATCAGGTAAAACAATGATTCAAGATGCGTGGAATAATGGTTACGCTATTGGCGCGTTCACTGCACATAATTTAGAAACTATTAAAGCAGTTCTATTAGCTGCCCAAGAAGAACAGTCTCCAATCATGATTCAGATTGGTCAGAAGGCTATAAACGAAATGGGGATGAAACCGCTTCGTGATGCTGTGGACTCTCTTATTCAATATCACAAAATAACTGTTCCTATTTGTGTTCATTTAGACCATAGCCGTAAATTCGAACAATGTATCGAAGCGGCAACACGCGACTTCCAGTCGCTAATGTATGACGGTTCTGCACTTCCATTTGAAGAAAATATTCGCGTTACAAAAGCAGTAGTAGACGTTGCGAATGCTCTTGGTTTAGGTGCGGAAGGGGAAATTGGTAAAATTGGCGGCACTGAAGATGACATCACTGTAGACGAGAAAGATGCGATGATCACAACAGTGGAGGAAGCGTTAGATTTCTCTGAACGTACTGGAGTTCACTACCTAGCAGTATCTATCGGTACAGCACACGGTGTTTACAAGACAACACCTGAACTAAAATTTGACCGTCTTTCAGAAATTAAAGAAGCGGTTAAAAAACCAATCGTACTGCATGGTGGTTCTGGTGTACCAGATGATCAAATTTTAGAGGCTGTTAAACGTGGCGTTGCCAAGATCAACGTAGACACTGAGCTACGTCAAGGTTTCATTACGGGTGTACAGACACACTGGAAAGACAACGAGACTGACTACATTCTTGCCGATGTAATGAATACAGGGATTGCTTCTATGAAGGAAGTAGTTCAACACAAGATCCGCTTATTTGGATCAAACGGAAAAGCAAAATAATAACAAAGAAATAACCGACTATGGGTGTTGAAACCTCAGCACCCATAGTCTCTCTAATCTAATAATGGTGATTCCATGTTAAGAGCCATCGAAAAAGCGTTAAACACGGTAACGACCCCTCTGTCAAAGGTGCTACGCCATGTGGCGGGTATCCTCCTGCTAACTATGACACTTATTGTTGTTGCACAAGTACTATATCGCTATGTACTAAATATCCCACTTAGCTGGACAGATGAATCGTCGAGATTCCTGATGATATATATGACATATCTATGTTTGCCGTTTGTTTATTTAACGGACAAAAATATAGCAATGACATTTGTGACAGAAATCCTAGAAAAGAAAACACCTCGTTTTTTTGCGTTCCTCGCTCTATTAGCACATATCTCTGCGATTCTAGTCTTTGTTGTTTGGATCAAGTTTGGTCTGAACTTCTTTCAGACTGGTTCTGTAATGGCTGATAGTCTTCCAATACCAATGTTCTACATATACATAATTCCACCTGTCATGATGGCATTAACCATCCTATATGCGTTGCAAAAATGTATTGCATCACTTCGAGGCATGATTGGTGACTTTGAAGATGTGTCTAAAACAGGTAACACAGCTGAATTGTTTGAAGCTTCGGAGGCTGAAGACAAGCCAGCTGAAGAGCCAAACGAAACGCAGTCGTTTGAATCTAAAACTGCGGCTTAAGGAGGCGTTAAAATGGTTTCTCCAATTTTCTTACTTTATTTTTTAATTCTATTAATCATTGGTGTACCAGTACTATTTACACTTGGCTTATCACCTATGATTACGCTGTTCCAAAACGACCAAATGCTTTTTGCAAATATGCTTTATCAGCGTTTGTATTCCGGCTTGGATAGTTTTCTCTTATTAGCACTACCTTTCTTTATGCTTGCAGGGGAGTGTATGACAGCGGGCGGTATTACTCCACGTATCATCGCTTTTGCTCAAACTATGGTTCAACATCTTCGAGGTGGTCTTGGCCATGTTGTTATTCTAGCATCAACTATCTTCGGAGCTCTAACAGGATCGGCAGTTGCTGCGACTTCTGCGATTGGCGGCATGCTAATCCCGGAAATGAAAAAATACAAATACGATACTGGTTACTCTGCAGCATTGACTGCCGCAGCCACTGTACTGGGCAACATCATTCCGCCGTCGGGCATCATGCTTCTTTATGCGTTTGTAATGAACACTTCTGTCGCAGCAATGTTCTTAGCGGGTGTAACGCCAGGTCTCATATTTTGTATTGGCCTGATGATTATGAATCGCTACCAAATTCGTAAGTATCCTGATGTAAAAGCGATGGAACGCGCTCCAGCGATGGAACGTCAGCAAGCATTCAAGTTAGCGATTGTCCCATTGTTAACACCAATCATTATTCTTGGTGGTATTTACGGCGGTATTTTTACACCGACGGAGGCGGCAGCTGTTGCAGTGGCTTACGCAATTGCAGTATCTCTTTTTATCATCAAGGTAACTAACGTTAAGGCAACTTATGCGTTGTTTGCTAAGGTTGCGGTAAATGCAGCATCTATTCTTATTATTGTAGCCGCTGCAAGCGGGTTCGCTTCTCTAATCAGTTTATCCGGTGTGTCGGACATGGTTGCTGGTTTTATGAATGGTATTACAGACAACCCATACCTGCTCTTTGCGATTATCAACGTACTACTCTTTATCATTGGTATGTTCCTTGATGCAGGGCCCGCGATTCTGATTTTTGCACCAATCTTTGCCCCAATTATGATTAATGCAGGTATCGACCCAGTTCACTTCGGTGTTGTTATGTGTGCAAACTTGTCGATTGGCCTAGCGACACCGCCTATGGGGTTGGTTTTATTTGTAGCATCGGGCGTTTCTAAGGTGCCAGTCTCAGAAATATCTAAGAAGATTATTCCGTTTCTTATAGTTGAAATTGCATTGATTTTCGTAATTTCTTGCTTTCCTCAACTTGTCATTGGTTTACCTCAGTTGTTCGGGATCATGTAACCACGTAATTAATATTTGCATTTGAGCCAGAAACTAATCCGTTTATTAACAGTGGGTATCTACAAATAAACACTAAGACGGTTAGTGCAACGCTTATAGTAATGACAATTCGACTCGAATAGACGCTAAAGATTTTAGCAAAACCTATTGTAGGGGGAGCGACTACTTAGACTCCGCCTAAGGAGAGCAAAGATGATTAAAGATAAAGGTAATTTAGCCGCAAAAGCTCAGAAGATACTCACAGCACTTGGTGGTATCGATAACATTAGAGATGGAAACATAGACAATTGTGCTACTCGCCTTCGTATTCAAGTGGAAGATATGGGCTCTGTAGATGAAAAGCTTCTTCGACGACAAGGAGCGTTGGGGTTTATCCACTTACCCGAAAACCAAATCCAAGTTGTGTTCTTTGATGTACATAACTTAGCTGAAGAATTAAGAAAACAAGCGACCATTTAGCAAAGAAAATTGCTGTTATGCGTTAGATACATAGATTTTTTATTATAGGTAAAGTTGATATGAAATGGATTAATAATCGTTCTCACACTTCGTGGTTGGAAACTGAGACCGACCGCATTTTCGAGTTTGGCCGTAATTCTGTTGTTCCAAATGGTTTTGGTTGGATAGGGAATAACGGTAACGTGCGTGAGGAAATGGGGACTCGGCTTTGGATTACAGCGCGTATGCTTCACTGCTATGCTCTAGCGGCACATATGGGGCGCCCAGGTGCGTACGATTTGGTCGAGCATGGTATTGCTGCGCTTGAAGGTCCTCTAAAAGATAAAGAATATGGCGGTTGGTACGCAACCATCGATAATGAAGGCGAAGGCATCATAGATTCGTCTAAACAAGGCTACCAGCATGCGTTCGTTCTATTAGGTGCAGCAAGCGCGGTAACAACGGGTCACCCTCGCGCACAAGCGCTACTAGATGAAGCGATTAATGTTTACGAAGAACGCTTCTGGGTTGAAGAAAAGCAGATGTGTTACGAGTCTTGGGATCAAACTTGGACTGAGACCGAAGATTATCGTGGTGGTAATATGGCTATGCACTCTGTGGAAGCATTCCTGATTGTATATGATGTCACAAAAGATCAGAAATGGTTAGAACGCGCCCTAAACATAACAGAATTCATGATCAACAAGACGGCAAAAGGCCTGAACTACCGTGTAAACGAGCATTTCGATTCCGATTGGAACACGGTACCAGATTACAACAAAGATACGCCAGCTAGTCACTTCCGCGCGTACGGAGGCACCCCAGGTCACTGGATAGAATGGGGCCGCTTAATATGTCACCTACGTGCAACGCTACAAAATATTGGTGTTCATTGTCCTGATTGGCTATTGGAAGATGCGATTGGTCTATTTGACGCGACAGTTCGTGATGCATGGAATGTTGATGGAGCGCCAGGCTTTATCTATTCCGTTGACTGGGAAGGTAAGCCAGTAGTTAGAGAACGCATTCGCTGGGCTCCTGTAGAAGCAATCGGTACGGCTTATGCCCTTTATACAGTAACTGGTGATAAGAAGTATGAAGATTGGTATCGTACGTGGTGGGATTATTGTCGGACATACCTAATTGACTATGAAGGTTGTTCATGGTGGCAAGAACTTGATGTTAATAATCAGGCTGGTGGTAGCAAGGTATGGGATGGAAAACAGGATATTTACCACCTAATGCACTGCTTAGTTATTCCGCGTCTTCCTTTGACACCAGGCTTAGCCCCAGCGCTGGCTGATGGATTACTTGATGTCAATTTAAAGTAGATAATTACGCGAAATCCTCAGTACTGCTGGGGTGACTCATGCAGGTTTGGTCGTGGTAATCACTTGCGGTTCTAATTCGTTAAAAGTGAATAAAAGTTCTGTGAGTCTGTAATTGTCTTCGATTAAATAAAGGGCCAATAAATTGGATGTTGCCTTTAAAAGTAACATCCGAATCACCTTAAATTAGACAATACCTAGGAATGTTTATATTAACTAACGTAGATTAAATCTATCCACTTAAATTTAATTGATTATTGTTAGTCATAAATATTTAAAGATAATCCAAGGAATAATAACTTTATAATTAGTTCGTTAAGCCAATTTACAATGTTAAATTGAATTAAATTTTAATTTAATTGTAGGTTGAAGTGTTTTTATTAAACTTGGTTTTTATGATTTTCCTATAAGAAGTCTAGGGCTGAAATGCTTTCTTTCTCTATTAAACATTTAATGGGGAGAGGATTTTATACACTTAAAATATAAATAACATATGTTAAACCCTACATTCAGGATAATATAAATGAAACAGATAACTCCTTTTTCTATTTCACATCTAATCTGTGCGAGCTTAGCTGTGTCCTCTATAAATGCAAACGCAGAAGACTTAAGTCAAAAAAATGCTCAAGCTATTGAAGATATGGAAGTTGAACTCAATAAGCAAAAAGATGAAGCAGTGCAATGGCACGGTTATTTTCGTGCTGGATTTACGTCTAACGAAAACGGTTCGGGATCCGGAAATTCAACTATACAAGCACCAAACGCCGGAGCGTTCTACCGTCTTGGTGGTGGTGAGAGTAACTACGCTGCTACTAATTTTAGTCGTAAATTCAATACTGATAGTGGAGCATGGGCAAAAGCTTATTTTGGTTTAGTATACGAAGATCGTGATGCAAGACGTTGGGTTTTTGATACTCAGAATAAAACCATTTTTATGGACAAAGCTTACGTAGAAATGGGTAATTTAGATTTTTCTCCAGAGGCTTTATTTTGGGCTGGACGCGTTAACTGGTCTGATGATATTCATATTTTGGACCGAAAATATTATGAAATTCGTTCTCCAGGTATTGGTGTAAAAGGGATTGAGTTAAGTAACGGTAAATTGGATCTATTCTTGACTTCCCATGATAGTGATGGAGATAAAACCTACACTGATGAGAACGGCACAACTGTTACTTATGAAGATGACGCTAGACCAAGAACACATACACTTGGCGTAGAATATCGCACTGGTCATTGGTGGTTAACTGGTAGCGTACAGACAAATAGCGAGAATAGTACTTACTCTGTGACAAAAACAATCGACGGCGTGGAAAGTTCTTATGTCGGTGAAACAGCCAAAGCAGGCGCACACGTCATGGTAAACTACACTCAGCCAACTTATTTTGGTTTAACAGATGGTCGAGTGAAGTACGTCGCGCAATACGCTTCTGGTACTTCAGCTGCATTTTTAGGTCGCCATGGTGATACTAACCAATCGAATGACGGCGGCCAGAACTACCGTGTGTTTGTCGATGGTTTGGCATCGTTTGGTAACTGGGACATTAATACAATCGCCTTGTTCCAACAGAAGGACGATGTGGACTTTGAGGGTAGCGACAACACATGGTGGACTATTGGTGGGCGAACTTCTTATTACTTCAATCAAAATCTAGCGTTGCAGCTTGAAGCTGGTTACAACGGTAGTAGTTATTCAAGTGATACGGAAGAAGAAGAGGGGGGGTTAGCTACATTTACTATCGCACCGACGTTAAAGCTTAACAAAGCATTCTTTAGTCGTCCTGAAATCCGTTTTTATGCAACATACGCGAAATACACTGGTGACTACAATGCGGGTAGTTTAGACGGGTACAGTTCTAATGAGGATGATAGCTTTACGTTCGGTGCACAGGCTGAGATTTGGTTCTAAATACGCTCTCTAGGTAGAAATTAATTAGTGTATAAGGGGGAAGAATATCCCCCTTTAATTATTATTTTTTACAATTCTACTTAGTTTATATTAAGGGAAGTATGAAAAAAAAGTATATGCAATTACTTCGTAGAGAAAAAATATTAGCAATGTATGAAGAATCTGAGGATATAAGTACAAAGGATATCGCAAAATACTTTAATGTTAGCACTCACACTATCAGACGTGATCTTAATGTTCTTGCAAGTGAAAATAATTTGAATATTTATCATGGAGGAGCAAAGAAAGTTAGGAAGACGAAACTAGAAGAAATAGAAAATGGGATGAATATTATAAATAACATTATTCCATTTATATTTGAAGGATGTAATATTTATATGGAGGCTTCTTGTGTTTCTGAATGTTTAGCGGATTCTTTACCCAATATTAATATTAAAGTTTTTACTAATGATATTAATGTGTATCAATTAATCAAGCATAAAGATAAAATACGGATGTTTTTCTTTGGAAATTCTTCTTCAAGTGAAGACTTAGACATTAATTTTTCAGAATATATTAATAAAGATATTTTTGAATCTATCGATATCGCCATTGTCGAATCTGAATATATTGATAGTGAAGGGTATATGCTAAGTGAAAATTTATCTAGAGCGACATTAAATCGGCTTGCTATAGAGAAAGCAGAATACAGTTATCTTATTAAAGATAATAGGAAAAAACATTATTCGAATAATTGTGTATATAAAGTTTGTTCAACAGACAGTTTTGATAATATCTTTGATGGGGAGTAATAACTTTGGATAACGATAAAATAGAGTATGAGTTAGAACATGCTAGAGCTAATTACTGGATACTGACCGCAATTTGTGGGGTTTTTTTATATCTTTTTATAAATAAATTCATGTTATTGGAATTTGATGCTATCAGTGGTATGTATGCTCTTATACTAATTTTTTCAGGGTATTTCGCAATAAAACTTTCTGCATATATAAACAA
The DNA here is from genome assembly GCF_003443775.1 of Vibrio sp. dhg. Lineage (NCBI taxonomy): Bacteria > Pseudomonadati > Pseudomonadota > Gammaproteobacteria > Vibrionales > Vibrionaceae > Vibrio > Vibrio sp. dhg. The sequence continues at coordinate 1,575,354 of NZ_CP028944.1, forward strand.
GTTAAAAGATATAAATCTAAGAGATGGTTAATAATTTATCATATGAAAAACAACGGTATTTCATAAAGTAAAGAGCGTTTTATTATTGCAATTTATTGATTCAGATTTTCTCCAGTTGGATTGGACACTTAAGACCAAGTGAATTATTCGATCAAAATACTCAGTGTTCAAAGTTTTTCCTCCATGCTGCAAACGCATAAAGAACAAATCTGTAACTTCTCTACATAAGGCAAGTTGATGAGCGCCATGACCGAAACTGGTAACGACTCTATTGGGTTACTCTGCCGAAAAGAGCTAGGGATAGAGGTTCTTACTACTTCAAAATCAAGATAAGGCAGTTATAAGCACCTGAGGTATTTTCTATATTTTGTCTATCGCCGTTTCATATTGTAATGACTATCTTATTTCCATTTTTGAAGCAAGACAGACATGCAAAGCTGTAAGAATGTTTCTTACATTCAAACTGCTAAGGCGTTACCGATTTCTAGTCAATGACACCTTATGGTAACCATAAATGTCACTATATGGTTCTTATAATCATGTAAGATTCTGATTTTTAGAAGGTAGGAGTGTCACTTTATAGGCCTAGCCACACCAATAAATTGAAGGTAATCGAAGGTTGGCGTACCCTCGATCTATCATCGGAAAGCCTATCCAAAGTTTAGAACGTCTCAGCAAGCTTGGGGTGTCACTATCGGAGAATGATTTATATAACAATCATTTAAGTTTCAGGGTGTTTTTTCTAATTAGTTAGAAACGATGTCCCACAAATTGAGATTTTGGTGAAAAATCACCAAAGGCGTGTCAGGCTGAACTGTTTTATTCGGTACTTTCTAGCACGAAAGTGCCCAAAAGTTTGCTACCTGTAAATTAATGCATTTAAACTCAGTTCAATGTTTGACCTACACTTACTAATGCGATTTTTACGTATGTAAGGGTATTCATAGGAATATATGAAGAAGGTGTTGTTACTTCTGGTCACCCTATCATTGCTCCCTTATGGGACGTTTGATGGTAACTGCGAAGTCATTGACTATGAATCTAAGTATGTCGGTGACGTGGTTAAAATGAAGCGTCCGATGGGGTACTTATCAGGTTTAGGTGTATGCAATGATCTACCTAAATATGTTGCTATTAATTCAAGATGTCGCTTCTTGTATAACACTGAGTATGTACTAATTGAACTAACGAATGCATGTGCGGGTTGCCTTGATAAAGAGATATTAGTTGCCCCATATCGTGTTCATTTTGAGAAAGATGTTGCACTAAAAGTAATCGATTCATTTATGATTCGGGTCGATGACTTTTTTTATAAACTTTTCTCTTCACCTCTTGAAATGCTGGTGTTAGAAGATGACACAGGTCGTCAACTTGAAATGTCAGAAATAATGTATGAAACAGTAGTTGTTCGAAGTGAACCTAGTCGTGAGGACGAATTAATTTTCCTAGACTATAAGCGTTACCATGAGCAAAAGAATATATTTACAAAACGATTTTGCTTTACTGATGGCGTATCTTCACCAGAGAAAATGATGACAAATGCTTATAAATTAGTAAATAGCTTTGAGTTAACTGAGACCATCAAGATTTATACTCGAAGCGGTTGTGATAAGAACCAGAACCGCAAACATGGCTTCAAAATGGAAGCTAATAACTTTAATGACTATATTACGTTCAGGTATTACCTAGCTTCATGGGGAGTTTACGGGAAGTGGTATGATTATTAAGTCCTTACTCTAGTTTGTGTCATTTCACCAAAGCTAATCCTAACGAGATATGGTAGGACGGGAACCCTGTGAATCGTTTCCGCTCCGAAGTGAGTTTGCGCAACATAACGAAGGTTGCCTTAAAAATAGGTTTTTAGATTCAAATATCGAACAACTCAATATCGAGATTATCTCGCTTTGTATTTTCGTGTGACTTTCTTGTTAGATTTTTATGTTGTGATTGTAATTGATATGCTCTAGATTGAGTAATGATAATTTATTAATTTAAGAGGCAACCATGTTTCCGATCTCTTTCATCATAATTCCATTGTTGTTGCTGTACGTGTTATTTAATGTAATCGTCGGTTATCGTTTAGGAAAAAGTAAAGTTAACAAAGGAAAGCTAGGTGCCATTTTCTCATTGATCTTTGCGTTTTTCCCTCCAGTAAATTTTGTTTTCTTCGCGTTTTTAGCATTTAAAAGAACCTCTAGAGTAAGCGCATCATAATGCCGATATTTTAACCATGTATCATTGAACTCCGTTACAACTGAACTGTACAACGAAAACCAGACAGCGACTTTTCAATACCTGAGTTATTTGCAAACTTTTAATTTACCAAAATGACTAGCAACGTTTGTCCATCTTCGTTTCGGGTTGATTGGGCTGAAACATTTTTGCCCCAAACCTTGTTAGAATGAGCATTTTGAATTATTTAATGAATTCATTTTTGGCCAAATTTATTTAATGCACAAAGTATGAGATAAATTAACTACCCATCTTTTATTGGTAGGAGAAAATATGGAAGTTCTGCTGTACAGCGCCAAAGGTTCAAATAGCTCAGAAAGAGTGGAATGGGCGCTCAATTTCAAATCTATCCCATATCAAAGAGTTGAGGTTAGTTCTGAGGAACTATCTACAACTTACCTAGCTATAAACTCGTTTGGTTACGTACCGTCTATATCAGTTGATGGTTTTGTTTTTTCTGAGTCAATGGCGATTGCAGAATACCTAGATGAACGATTTGATAGTTGTTCATTACTGGGTCGAAATCTAAACGAAAAGACCCGTATTCGGTGTATTTGTGAATATGTTAATTCCAGTATCCATTCTCCTCAAAATAGGACGGTACTTAAGTTTTTGCGTCCTGAACTTGATGAAGCTGAAAAACGAAAACTCCGTGGTGATTGGATAATAAGTTGCCTCGAAACTTTGAGTTCTAGCTTATGTAAACAGTCAGGTTATGCAGTAGGTTCCGATTTTAGTCTCGCAGATATATTTGTAGCTTCAATATATAAGAAAGCACTGCAACATGGTTGTGTTGAAAATGACTTCTACGCTAATCATTTAAGGTACATAAGAAAAAATGAGCGCGTAGTAGCGTCAGAACCATAAGCCGAAACTGTGTAATAACAAAACCGAAGATAAGTAGTTTTGACTTATTTGTGCCCCATTCTCATTTATCCCTAGATTTTTGACTAGCTACATATGGCGGTTATTGACCTACTTTTTGTAATAGCTAACTATGTGTTTGATAACCGCTGTTACAGCCCTGTACATTTTGGAGGTCAAATGGATGTTCTCATAGAGCAAGAGATTGAATTACACCAATATGAAACTCGTCAAAATAAAACGGATATTGAACGTTTAATCAATCCTAGCTTTTCAGAAATAGGTAAGTCTGGGAATTCTTATGACTTTGCTTCTATCATCAAAATGATGGCAACAGAAAAGCCTTCAAACACCCGAGTTCATTCACAGAAATATGAATGTATTCAGCTTGAGCCGTCGGTTCAGCTACTAAAGTACGAGTCAGCTTTGGTAAATGACTGTGGAGAAATCAGTGACTATGCCAAACGTTGTTCCATTTGGGCCTTCACCGGTACTTGCTGGCAATTGATGTACCATCAAGGTACACCTTGCTCTCCCTTCGAACTAGAACCGATACAAACCTTGTTCGCTAGTGCCGACTAGCACGAGTTTGCCCCAAAATGATTTTGAGCTAGGAGCATCAGCGAAGTATTGTCGACAGACTGACCTATTTTTCCTAATGGCTAACATTAACATGTTCTAAGCAAAGTAGTGGGGTATACGGAATGCCAAGTAAGGGCTCTGAAAGACATATATTTTCGTTCGATGGTGGTAATAAGCTCACAATATTGGCGGCTCTTAATGTCGGCAAATGTTTTGTAAGGAGTGATGTCGACCTCCATCATGGAAGCAATCTTTAGATCTCTAGGCTCGGGGACGACTTTCAATCAGGCATCTAAACCGTGGCGAAGTAAGGTGATGAGTAGAGAGCTGTTGTTTTTCTTACAAAAAGCATTGCAACTATTTCTTTTGAATCAAATCAATGTACTTATGCCTCAAAACTAAATAACGCCCCCCCTCTCAAATGCGACCACCATCATAACCACAAAATGCATATGGTGCTATATTTTCACTTTACATAATAGTTTTGCACTCCTTTAGCGACAAACTCAACGTGCCTTTTGTGGGAGCAAATCCAATTAAAAGGTGTGTACATGTTAATTCATCAATTAGAAAAAAGTACTTTCTCAGAGTCGGTTGTCCGGCATGCTTTGTATTGGATGTCGCCTTTAACCACCTGGAAGCTAGCAGATGAAGACACACGGTGGACCGTCCATTTTTCTTCCCAAGATGAGGATATCATTCTGGAATTCGAACGCCTGTTGAATGACTATCTGCTTCGAGAAAAATTATCAAAAAAAACCAGTAGTTATCTGGAGGGTATTTCCGCAGCTGTTCTTAGCTCCGTTGAGAAGAAGCTATCGAAATGAACGTACTCCCTTTTAACTTCGAGTTTCTTGACTCTGATATTGCGTTATTAACGAATCAGGCCGGGTTTCATGCGTACTTAAGCAGAATGGAACTCAATTCGCTGATAGATAAAAACTCCACCGATGATGCTGTCATCGATGAGTTGCTTGAAAGAAAGCTCTTTATTTGTGATGACGAATACAAATCTGCTTCGGTTGGCTCTCTCGCTTCGGGTATGTCAAAACGCTTAATGTCGGCGCTCAACTTCAATCCCATATTTATGATTGTGCCAACGCTAAGATGTGATCACACATGCCATTATTGCCAGGTGAGCCGAGCCTCTGTCAAAGCAAGTAACTACGATCTAGATCCAGACTTGATTCCCCTTTTGCTCCAAAGAATCCGTTCCCTCGGAAATGCTCCATACAAGCTGGAAATTCAGGGGGGCGAGCCTCTTTTAAGGTTTGATCTCGTTCAAAAGATCTATCAGGAGGCGGTTTCTAACCTGGGTGTCGACCAGTTTGAGATAGTAATTGCAACGAGCCTTTCTCTACTGAACGATGACGTTTTGACATGGAGTGAAGACAAACCTATTAATTTCTCAACTTCACTCGATGGAGGGGCGTTCACACATAACTCCAATCGAGTATTGAAGGGTGGAAATTCCTTTGAACTGGTGAAACAAGGCGTTGAAAAAATTAGACGTAGGTTAGGTCCGGATAGAGTTGCTACCGTTACCACCGTAACCGAGGCGTTGTTGCAAAAGCCTGAAGATATCGTCGATGCGCATAGTGATCTTGGATTTTCCGACATGTTTGTTCGCCCGATAAGCCCTTACGGTTTTGCCAATAAAGGGAATGCAAAGACGTACGATATTAAGGCGTTCATGGCTTTTTATGAACAACTCTTGAAGGTCTTAAACCGAAAGCGACTCGCGGGGGAAAGAATCATCGAACATTCTGCATTGATTCACCTTAGAAGAATATTTGATGCGGATTACAGTGGATACGCAGACCTAAAATCCCCGAGCGGCCTAATCCTAAACTGTATCATGTTCAATTATGATGGTCGTATATATGGAAGCGATGAGGCTCGGATGCTTCAAAAGACCAACCCCGATATCGATTTTTCACTTGGAACCATTCAAGAGCCAGTCATCGAGTCAAACAGTCTGTACAAATCAATATTGTCTCAGTCTTTTATTTCTGTTCATCCGGGATGTGCCTCCTGTGCATACCAACCGTTTTGTGGCTCAGACCCTTGTCAAAACATTAGTGTTTTTGGAGAGCCAATCGGCGATAAGAGCCTTTCTCGATTTTGTCAGTATCACAAAGCAATGTTCACATTAATTCTTAAGCATCTATACGCAGAAGACGGCATTGGTGAGATGCTTAAGGAGTGGTTACATGAGTAACGTCATTCGACCCGATACATTCTCGTTGGAAGAGGACGGATTTTCGACCTCTGGTTTTTATCAAATCCGCAAAGATAAAGGAACGAGCGACAGTCGTTACTTAGAACAGGTCTTCCTTGCAAAGGAGCAACAAGCGCACCTGAATTCTGCTAGTGACGATTTTGTTGGTGTTATCACTCATGCGACATTACATAATTCTGTAGATGATGGTGATGTGGTTAACATAAACCAGTTTGGACAGTTGCGGGTTATTTTGTCGCGAAGAGCCAATCACAACACACTGCTTGTAACCGAGCGCTGCAATAACCTTTGCTTATTTTGTTCGCAACCTCCACGAGAGGAAAGGGATGACTGGTTGTTGTCATACGGAGCGCTCGCTCTAGCCGCATTTGGGTTTGATGGTGATGTTGGTATTAGTGGTGGGGAGCCACTATTGTACGGTGATGCTTTTATCAAATTTCTGGAGTTTGTCTCAGACCATGCTCCCAACACTCGTTTACATGTCCTGACCAATGGGCGGGCATTTTCAGATTCAGAATTTACTGGACAGCTGGCTTTGATGGCTAGTCGCCTCGATATCACCTTCGGTATTCCTCTCTATTCGGTGAGAGGCCGAATTCATGATCATCTAGTTGGAAGAGATGGCGCGTTTTCACAAACGGTCGTTGGGATGATTAACGCTGGAAACTCAGGCATTAAGATGGAAGTGCGCTTCATTCCGACTCAACACAACGCTAGCGAGTTACCACAAGTTGCCGAATACGTTGCTCGTGTTTTTTCTGGTGTTGTGCAGTTGTCGATAATGAACCTGGAAGCGACTGGTTGGGCTAAAAGAAACTGGTCAGCGCTAAAGTGTGCTCCAGAAGATTATGAAGACGCCCTGATAAAGGGCCTGTTGACTGCTGAAATGGCCGGGTTAAATCCGACGCTGTTTAATTTTCCACTTTGTCATTTACCTTCTTCAATCAGGTCGTACGCTGTCAAATCTATATCAGACTGGAAGAACTACTACCCTAGTGAGTGTTCAGATTGCCAGTTAAAAGACAGTTGTGGAGGTTATTTTTCATCGTCTCGTGGAAAGTATCATGCATCACCAAGGAGAATAATATGAAAAGGAATTTCAATCTAGCTGCCTTACTACCAGGTTTCTTCGCGTTAAACTCAGGTGCCAACGCAGGTACTGCAGCACCGGAGGAGCTCGATGTTAAAGATGAATTGTTACTCGACAAGGTTGTGTTAGCGCCACTAAATGAGGCTATTCCCCTATACATCGCTGCGCATCGGAGCCACAGTAGCCACAGAAGTCATAGTTCCCATCGGTCGTCCGCGGGGTCGACCTATAGTGCTCCAGTTAAAAAGCAAAAATCCCAACCTCTTACTCAACCTTCTACCCCGAGTTATACAGCGCCTGCAACCAAACGACCAGTATCTACTGCAGAGGAATTAGAAAAACGTAAGGAGCTTATCATCCGCGTTCAGTTCGCACTCTATACAAGTGGTTACTACAAGGGAATCATAGATGGGATTATGGGCAAGCAAACTCGTAAAGCATTAAATGCCTATCGAGTGGACAACAATATACCTGTTTCGCAAACCCTTGATACGGTGACATTGAATTCACTAGGGATTATTGCGCGATGAAGCGTGTTTTTTACTTCATTATTTCACTGTGTTGTATCGCCTGGATAGGAATCTATGTGGTTTCACCCGTGTTTGCATACTTCTATTATAAAAATCAGTTTATGGAGCAAACCGCTGAGTGTTCTCTGGCGATGGATGAGACTTGGTATATTGAGCAATTGGAATCAAACACATTGAACCAAACAGCAAAAGTACATTTATTGGCGTGCCACGAATATGACAAAACTCGGAAGATCATGCTTGCAATGCGAGTACCAGAGTCTGTACTTGGTTACCTTGGACTGGAGGCAATAGAGCTGCACCAACGCTCTATTGAACCATTGATAGAGCAACATAGGTTTAGGGAGAGGTAAATGTGAAAGCCTGGCTTCTTGTTATGTTTGCGTCATTCCAGGTTAGCGCCATGTCTCTGGATGAGACATTAAGGGTGGCTATTCAAGCGTTTGAGCTTGAAGGGAATGTTTGTTCAAAGCCGTTGGTGAAAGAACCTTCGTATTTGGCAGATGTGGGCAAAGTGGTTTTTGAACGTCCTGTGTTGAGTGGGGATAAGGACACTGCTTGTGCTAATTGCCATCTTGATAACAAGGCACTCACTGATGGGCTACCTTTAGCGATTGGTGTTGGAGGGATAGGTGAAGGTGAGGAGAGGTTAGCTAGTGATGGCGCAGTTGTGCCGCGTAACGCTTTTACTCTTTTTGCTCGGGGTGATAGCCGATTCAATACGTTCTTTTGGGATGGTAAGGTTCAAGCTATTGACGGAAAGATTTTTTCACCCGTTGGCGAGGGGAGCTCGTTGGGCTTTGATTCTGCGCTCGCTGTTGCGGCAGTTTTACCACTGTTGGCTCGTGACGAGTTTCTCGGGACCAGTAAACGATTCAATACCAATCGGCATGTCGACCTAGTTGAGTCACAATACTATGCTGACAAGGTGCCTGCTCAAAATACCTTCATTCAAGAAAGGCTACTCGAAAAAAATGATCCTGATGTTCGAATGCTGCTGGCCGCAATGGAATCTGCCAACATACCTCAGGCAGACCTGACGTTACCTTTGGTTGGTAATGCATTGGCAAGCTTCATAAGGCAGAAGGTCAGTGAGGAGTGTACGCCTTCAGCTTGGGAACAATACATAAATGGCGATACGTCTGCATTGTCAGAAGTGCAAAAACGCGGTGCCATACTTTTTTATGGTAAGGCGCGTTGTGCTTCTTGTCATTCTGGGGACTTAATGAGTGATATGTCGTTTCATTCAATTGGTGTTCCTCAGGGAAATCAAGGCCCCCACATGTTTGGACAAGATTTTGGTCGAGCACTGGTTACTCTGGACAACAGTGATAGATATGCTTTTAGAACGCCTTCATTGGTAGCGGTATCTAAAACGGCTCCATATGGACATAATGGTATTTTTCCTACATTGAAAGGGGTGGTTAAGCATCATATCAGTCCCATTTTCTACTATCGGGATCCGACAGTCTCCGATCAAATGATTCTCGATAATAATGAATCGCTGGACAGACGCAGTGACATGCTACGCTGGATTAGAGTGGATGAAAGTGAGCTTAGTCAGTTGCTGACATTTCTGGATGCCCTGTAGAGCTAGGTTGTTATAGGAATTACTTGCTTGGTGTAAATGATAGGAACTGCTAACGCTTAACTCCAGAATGCAAAGGTTTTTAGGAGGGCGGCATCTGGTAACAGGTGTTGCCTATCCGACAGAATTGTTTCATTCGGCACCTTCTAGCACGAAAGTGTCCCATTCCTTCTCAGCGCGAATGTTCACTCACAATATGTGATTGTACGTTTGCCTTACCTGTAGTTATCCGAGGGAGTGTCCAAGTAAGCTTTTTAAAAATTATGCGTCGGTCATTTTGCATTCTAACACCCAATACCTCTCATTAACATGTAACATGTTGATTATCAATCGAACTGTGATAGAAAAGGCTGCATGATAGGATTGTGAAAAGAGGCTAAAAGCCGTATAAAAAGCGTTATGAGTTCCTAATAAACTTCAAATAAAGGGATATAGGTGATATGGCAAATGACGTAACTTTCCATGAGTGTATGCATTGCAAAGGAACAGGAACTTGCACATCAGGGAAAGATGGAGGTTCATGTGCAATTTGTGCAAGGCGTAATTTTATTCTCAAACATACTCCAGCTTATGGGTTAGTTTGTTCAGTATGCAAAGGACATTGCAATGTAGAGCCAATGTCTTCAAGGTTAAAGAACCGTACTGGTCCAATCATTGCTCTATACATAATATCAACAGCGATAATGATGACTGTAGTAGGCAGCAAAGAACACTTCTCTGAAGTTTTGGCGTTTGTAGGTACATTAACTGGTGCTGTGACAGGCTTCTATTTCAGTGGAAAACGAAACTCATAACAATCTGTTTAAGAGTGATTCGCAACACTTGGCATTTTTACTATGCGTTGCGTTTAGTGTTTAAGGTGGTATGCGGGAGCTTCGGTATTGCGTTGCTCACACCTTAACAGGGCGTTATATACCTAGGGAGAATAAAGGTGAAAAATAAAATAAAGTTAGTTTACTCATTGTTATTGTTAGTAGTTCTTACAGGCTGTGCATCTACGTTGAAAACGCAAGATCTTAAGGACGTTGAAACCGTCGGGGTAGTTAACGAGTTTCCTGAATATCCTAACTTTGTAACGACTGGTACAACGATATTTAACAACGATTATGATGCAGTTAAAGATAGTTCTTTCTCTGATTTACTTGTTAAAACGGTCAAAGACTATGTAGAGGCAAAAGGGATGGCGGTTAAGCTTATCTCGGAGTCAGAAATCGGTGATGTTGATATGGCTATAAAGCTTGTACCTAGAGATATTTATGGTGTATCGAATACTTTCGGCTATGGTGTCCATCAACAATCAATCTTTGGTAAACGAATGGGTGCAATAACATATGTATCGTTAAATGTTGTTCCATATATTGATGGCGACAGCAAATGCAGTACGTGTTACTTAAAAGGGGTTAAGGTTCTCGACATCGAAGAGCTTCCCGCGCAGTTCTCACTTTTATCTCAAGATGAACAAGCGCATGTAAAAGATAGTCTTGATAACAATATCCAAGAAACACTGACTAAAATTTTAGTCGATAGCGGTATATAACAAACTGTTTAAGAGTGATTCGCAACGCGTGGCATTTTTACTATGCGTTGCGTTTAGTGTTTAAGGCGCTCTGCGAGGCTTCTGCATTGCGTTGCTCACACCTTAACAGGGCTACATGGATTCCCCCGGTTGTCAAACATCCGCTAAACTTCAAGTGATGGGTTTTGGACTGCCGCTCTACATTCGGTCTTTATATCAACGATTCGCATACGTTGTGACCCTGATGACTTTGCGCGACTGCGGTGCCTTATTCGTTAGATGACATTTGGTATGTCCGCCGCATTAACAGGCTCTCCGCAAGTGGTCTTAACCTATCTCCATCCATTGCGTCTGCAGTGACCCGGTGGGTGTGTTCTCGTTACGCTGCTTGAGTTAGTGTTAACTTAAGCAGCGTAATTCTCGTATTCCGTTTGGTTGTGCAGTAGTGACCAGATGATTCGGGCATTCTTTGCAGCCAGAGCCACGATGGCTCGGTTCATGCCCCGACGTTCAAGAATGCTGCGGCACCACTGACTCAACCTATCTTGTTTATCTCCCAAGTTGGCCATAACCGTTCGGGCACCATGAACGAGCAAAGTTCGTAGATATTTATCACCGTGCTTGGTTTACGGTTTACCGCCAGTTGAGAACTGTTTTGGGACTAACCCTAGCCAAGCGGAGAAGTCTCGGCTCTTGTCGAACTGAGTGCCATTCCCTATCGACGCTAGTATCGCCGTAGCGGTTTGAGGGCCAATGCCTCTCACCTTCATAATCCGCTGAACATTGTCACTGACTTTAGCAAAAGCATCGAAGACCTGTTCTGTGTCAGCAATACGTTGGTTTAAAGCTTCAAGATGATGGTAAGCGTCAGCAATAACCGTCCTAGCTATATGAGGTAGTTCGTTTTCGGCGTCTTCGAGCATGAGGGGAACTTGCTTCATCAGTGATGAGCGTCCAACAGGTATGATTAGTCCGAATTCGGAAAGCAGTGCTCGGATACGATTCATTAAAGCAGTTCGTTCACGAACCCAATGTTCTCTCATACGGTGCACCGACAGTATGGCTTGTTGCTCAGGGGATTTTACGGGTACGAAGCGGGTAGATGAATGTTGTACAGCTTGGCAAATAGCAATCGCATCATTGAGGTCATTTTTACCTTTTGTACGGTGTGGGACGACATACTTAACCGCCATGATGCGAGCATCATGGCCAAGCCCATTAAGTGTCCTTGCCCAGTAATGCGCTCCACCGCACGCTTCTAAGCCTATACGCATAGGTGGCATATTTGCTAATGTAGGCAGTAGTTTAGAGCGGGTAACGGATTTATGCAGGATGACTTTACCTTGCGAGTTTACGACATGAATACTGAAGTGATTTTTAGCTAAGTCGATACCGCCAAAATAAGAATAATCAGACATGGTGCCTCCAGTGCAAATAAGTACCACATAAGTGTGGTCGATCCTCGGGAGGGGGAATCCATGTCATTCGTTATGCATAAAGAGGAAATATGTCAGATATAGCTAATGCAATAAATAGTCTTGCGGAACCGAGATTAATTGACTGGGCAACGCTTATCGTGGCTGCCGCATCATTGATAGTTGCATGTTTCGCAGCCAAGTTTTCACTTGAGCAGAAGCAGATATCGAGTAGAGCGGAGCGTGCTAAGGTATTAGAAGACCTATTTGATATTTTACACATTCTTAAACACTATGATGGTGAAAATATAGATAGTGATCTGTTAGATAAGACTTTTAAAAGGTTACAAAAAATCAAGCTTACTAGTACGGAGCTTTTTTCTGAGGAAGCAACTGAATTTGTAACAGAAGTAATGGAAAAAATGCATGCTATGGGTACCAAAAGTGCACTGTATAAAAATGGTATACCAAATTTGTTTTTTCAGATAATTGAGTCAAGTGGCATTGAGGTTGAACTTCCTAATTTAGAAGAAAAAAATCGCACGGTTTACAACGAATATCGCTATTTTTTCTTCAAAGGGGCATTTGATAAATTTCAGAAGCTGTTTGCAGAATATGCATAACAAGTGTTTAAGGTTTCAAGATACTTTTTCTAATCTGAGATATGCGACTTACCAGATTTCTCGTAACATGCTTCTGTCCAGAAGCTTGCTAGAGATTGATCAGACTTTATTGTCATTTCCACAGTGATTCTGGTAGCAATGCTCCTTAAAAATGATCAAACTTTAGCTTTTTATAGTCTACGAATCGCTTGAAAAGGCACGTTTCCGATCAAAGTTTATTGTCCTCCGACAAACGTTGTTGGTCTGTTCCTGAATGGAACTGGTAGGAATTGCCTTGGATCACCAGAAACAATATGGATCTCGCAAGAAGTGGAAAGAGGCCGCCGATTATAGCTGCCTCATAGGCTACTGACTTCGTTGCCGAATTTAGTTTAAGAGTAATGGTATCTAAATAGCCTGTTTTTAAACAATATACTGAGTTTCGAGCATACCTAGCCTTGTAAGTTTTTTAACACGTTAATCGTGACGTCCCCACAACTTGTGCGTTGTAACTACGAAGAGTCAGCGGTGCTCCGAGTAGTTGCTTCAAACGACACTTGGCAGTTTCAGACAGTTAACCCTAGTGGTAACGATTACAATATTCGTGGCGATTTTTGGATGCTATGTAAGTTATATTTTGTCATTTGCGTGTGATTACTGTTAAATTCTCGTGAATTAGTCTGGTTGTGCCCATTTTTTTTACAAAAAACTTAAAATTTTTCTTTTTATTTTATGGTAACGTTTACACTAATTTGAGTTTGATCACGGACCTGAATCGGTGTTGGTTGATAGACTTTTAACCATTGAAGAATTGGGCGTATCGACTTGGTGTGAATAACGCAGGCTCAGTGAGCATCAGGTCCGGTACCGAGCAGGAAGCAGCAACAGCGGAGAAGCAAAAGTGAGAGTACTTGTCACAGGTGGTATGGGTTACATCGGCAGTCACACATGCGTTCAGATGATTGAGGCGGGCATGGAGCCCATCATTGTCGATAACTTGTGTAACGCCAAAACAGAAGTATTGAGCCGTATTGAAGCGCTAACTGGCAAACAGCCAACTTTTTATCAAGGCGATATTCGTGATGAAGCGTTTTTGAATTCGGTATTCGCTGAGCATGATATCCAAGCGGTCATTCACTTTGCAGGTCTAAAAGCGGTAGGTGAGTCAGTCGTCAAGCCATTGGAATATTACGATAACAATGTCAATGGCTCATTGGTGTTGGCGCGTAGTATGCGTAAAGCGGGTGTGAAGAGCATCGTATTCAGTTCCTCTGCAACCGTCTACGGCGATCCAGAAATCGTTCCGATCACAGAAGACTCACCAACAGGTGCAACCACTAACCCATACGGTCGTAGTAAATACATGGTGGAAGCGTGTTTGAGTGATTTGTTCAATGCTGAAAGCGATTGGAGCATCACTTTACTGCGCTACTTTAATCCTGTTGGCGCGCATCCATCAGGCACCATGGGCGAAGACCCGCAAGGCATTCCAAACAACTTGATGCCGTTTATTGCACAAGTCGCGGTTGGTCGTCGTGAAAAGCTCTCCGTATTTGGTAACGACTACCCAACGCCGGACGGTACAGGTGTGCGTGATTACGTCCATGTAATGGACCTGGCTGATGGCCACATTGCGGCACTGAAAGCTGTGGGGCAGAAAGCGGGCTTGCACACATACAATCTAGGGACTGGTAAAGGTTCTAGCGTACTTGAAATGGTGGAAGCTTTCGGTGCCGCCTGCGGTAAACCTGTGCCTTACGAATTGTGCCCGCGTCGTCCAGGTGATATCGCCGAATGTTGGGCGAGCACAGACAAGGCAGAGCGTGAGCTTGGTTGGAAAGCAACACGCAGCGTTGCTGAAATGACTGCCGATACTTGGAATTGGCAATCTAACAACCCACAAGGTTACTAATTTTCATCCGGTGCAGTGCGTCGGACTAGTAAGAAGAATAAGTTGAGTAAGTAAAATGTCGAACGTTGAATTTAACCCAGTGGATCACCCACACCGCCGTTACAACCCACTAACGGGTCAATGGATTTTAGTTTCACCACACCGTGCAAAACGTCCTTGGAGTGGGGCGGATGAGAAAGCTGCGATTGATGAGCTACCAAGCTACGATGAGAAATGTTTCCTGTGTCCGACAAATGAGCGTATCTCTGGCGATGTTAACCCAGATTATCAGGGGACTTACGTGTTCAATAACGATTTTGCTGCTCTGATGGTGGATTCGCCAGATGCACCAGAATCAGACAACCCACTATTTAAAACCCAAGGTGTACGCGGTTTGAGCCGAGTGATTTGTTTCTCTCCTGACCACAGCAAAACCTTACCTGAACTACCGGTAGACAAAATCCGTGGCGTGATTGATACGTGGAACGAGCAAATTGAAGAGCTAGGTAAAGAGTACGTTTGGGTTCAAGCGTTTGAGAATAAGGGTGAAACCATGGGCTGTTCTCAGCCTCACCCACACGGTCAAATCTGGGCGAACAGTTTCTTACCAAATGAGATTGAACGCAAAGAGCAAAACCTAAAGGCTTACTACCAGGAACACGGTAGCAATCTGCTGGTGGATTACGTACAAGCTGAGCTAAAAGATGGCTCCCGTGTCGTCGTTGAAACCGAGTATTGGTTGGCGGTTGTCCCTTACTGGGCGGCGTGGCCATTCGAAACCATGCTGTTACCGAAAACACACATCCGCCGTATGAGTGAGTTAAACAATGAGCAGCGTGACGACTTGGCGGTAGCAATTAAAAAGCTGACCAGTCGTTATGACAATTTATTCCAATGTTCTTTCCCTTACTCAATGGGTTGGCACTACGCCCCTTTCTTTGAAGAGGGCACAGACATCGACCATTGGCAGCTTCACGCACTGTTCTACCCGCCTCTTTTACGTAGCGCGACAGTTCGTAAGTTTATGGTGGGTTACGAAATGCTGGCCGAAAGTCAACGCGACTTAACCGCAGAGCAAGCTGCGCAGCGTCTACGTGATCTTAGTGACTTGCACTACAAAGAACAATAAGCCCTCAAATTTAGGCTGATAACGAACAACGGGATAGCGCGACGATATAGATAAAAAGTTAGGCTCAGCGCGTTATCCCAACATTAACTTTAAGTTTTAAGAGTACGTCCCTATGTCTGATTTAATCCAAAATGTGAAAGCGTCTTTTGAGAACGTGTTGGGCTATGCGCCAAGCCACATTATCCAAGCGCCTGGTCGTGTAAACTTGATTGGTGAACACACCGACTACAACGATGGTTTTGTACTGCCATGTGCAATCAACTATCAAACAGTTGTTGCGGCAGCAAAGCGTGAAGACAACTTAGTACGCGTAATATCGGTTGATTACGCCAACGCGATTGATGAATTCGATATCACTCAAGAAATCACATTCCAAGAAGACAAAATGTGGGCGAACTACATTCGCGGTGTCGTGAAGTGTCTGTTGGCTCGTGGCTACCAGTTTACCGGTGCTGATATCTCTGTCAGCGGCAATGTTCCTCAAGGTGCGGGGTTGAGCTCATCAGCGGCACTGGAAGTCGTGATTGGTCAGACGTTCAAAGTGCTCTTCAACCTGGAAATAAGCCAGGCGGAAATCGCATTAAATGGTCAGCAAGCCGAGAACGAATTTGTTGGTTGTAACTGCGGCATCATGGATCAAATGATTTCGGCAGAAGGCCGTGAAAACCACGCCATGTTATTGGACTGCCGCAGTCTGGAAACAGAAGCCGTTTCTATGCCTGAGGACATGGCAGTCGTGATCATTAACTCGAATAAAAAACGTGGCTTGGTAGACAGCGAATACAACACTCGTCGTGAACAGTGTGAAGAAGCGGCGCGCATCTTTGGTGTTAAAGCTCTGCGTGATGTCACCATTGAGCTGTTCAACGAGAAAGTCTCTGAGTTGGATGAAATGGTGGCAAAACGTGCGCGTCATGTGATCACCGAAAACGACCGCACAGTCGAAGCGGCAAAAGCGCTCCGTTCGCATGATATTAAACGCATGAGTGAACTGATGGCTCAGTCGCATGCATCAATGCGTGATGATTTCGAAATTACCGTCAAAGAAATCGACGTCCTGGTTGAGATAGTGAAAGAGGTAATTGGCGAAGAAGGAGGCGTGCGCATGACCGGCGGTGGCTTCGGTGGCTGTATCGTCTCTCTCGTTCCACCTGCATTGGTGGATAAGGTGAAATCGACGGTAGAAGCTAAATATCAAGCTGCGACAGGTTTAAAAGCGTCGATTTATGTGTGCAAAGCCAAAGATGGAGCTGGTCTGGTTGAAGCGTTGTAAGGGCAGGCGATGAAAGCATATTTTGAACAATTAGAACAAGCGATGATGCAAACGCCATCGTTTGACGGTCAAGCGGCGAATCTGCTCCACCTTACTAATGCGAATGGTATGACGGCATCGTTTATGGATATTGGTGCGACTTGGTTGAGTTGCACGTTGCCGTTAGATGGTGAACACCGTGAAGTGCTATTGCGCTCGCCAAGTATGGCAGAACACATGAAGCAAGACGCCTATTTTGGTGCTATCGTCGGTCGTTTTGCCAACCGTATTGCAAACGGTCAATTTGCGATCGATGGAGAGCATTATCAACTTGGTGTTAATAATGGTGAAAACTCGCTCCACGGTGGCTTAGATGGGTTCGATAAACGCCGCTGGAAGATAGCGGAACAAAGTGATCGACAAGTTGTTTTTACGCTTCGATCGCCTGATGGTGACCAAGGTTATCCTGGCAATCTCGATGTCAAAGTCACATACACGTTAACCGATGAAAATGAACTCGTTATTGCCTATGAAGCGAATACCGATAAAACCTCTCCGGTGAATTTAACTAACCACGCTTACTTTAACTTGGCGGGCGAGGCGAGCAACGCGAAAAGTTTGGACCATACGTTGCAGCTTAGTGCAGAGCATTACTTGCCAACGGATGCGGGTTTAATTCCTACGGGTGAACAAAAACCTGTCTCTGGTACCAGTTTTGATTTCACTGAGCCAAAACTTATTGGCCAGGCATTTCTTAGCGAGCAGGATCAGAAAAACGCGGGTGGCTACGATCACGCCTTTGTGTTCAAGCCTGAAGTGACCGATTGTGTGTCTGTTGCCGCGGTTCTTATTGCACCGAAAGAAGATGTGGTGATGAAGGTCAAAACCACTAAACCAGCCATCCAGTTCTATTCAGGAAACTTTTTAGCAGGTGCGCCGGGCGCAAGTAAAACTTACGCGCTTTATGACGGCCTTGCATTGGAAACGCAATACTTTCCTGATGGACCAAATAAACCAGAATGGGGACTCAACATGGGGACGTTGAGCTCAGGGGATTGCTATCAGCATCGAACCGTGTATCAGTTTGAATTTTAGATAGCATTTTTGGTGGGCTCTATGCCCACCTTTTTTGATTCGTAGCTAATTAGATATAGACAATCAACAACGCTCAACAGAATTTCTGCGCACTAATGTTGGGCTGAAAATAATAGTTTCATCTTCAACCTGTTCATCACGTGACAGTGCTAAAGCTAAGCGAGCAGCACGTTCAGCCATCATCTCGATTGGATAGCGAACTGTGGTGAGGCGAGGATGAACAAAGCGTGCAATTAAGCCATCATCAAACCCCACCATCGATATCTTACTGGGTACTTCAATGCCGTTTTGATCTAATGCTGACAACGCACCCGCTGCCATATAGTCGTTGTAGGCGACAACGCCAGTCATCTCCAAAGATTTGGTTAACAGATTCGTCATCGCAACTTCACCGCCATCACTGTTTGGCTCACCGTACTCGATATAATTTTTTGATAGCTCAATGCCATGTTCTTTTAGTGCATCCAGATAACCTTGCAGGCGTTCATCTGTATCTTCAATATCCTGAGTTGAGGCGATACAAGCTATTTTTCGATGCCCGTGACGAATCAAATATTCCGTTGCTAAGAATGCGCCTTTGCGGTTATCAAGGGAAATACAACGATTGGCTAACTCGGGAATATTCCGATTGATCAGCACCATGCTTTTTACCTCTTTGGCGTAACCAATCAGTTCTTTATCAGACAGTCCTTTGGAGTGGATGACGATTGCATCACAACGACTATTGATTAGCAATTCCAGGGCTTGGCGCTCATCTTCAGGATTGTGGTAACCGTTACCAATAAGGATATGTTTGCCATTTTCACGCGCGACGTTATCGACTGATTTGACCAGTGTACCGAAGAATGGGTCGGACACATCACTGACTAACACACCCATCGTATCAGTGCTTTGGCTTACCAGTGCACGGGCTGCTGCATTGGGTCGGTAGCCTAACTTGCCCATCGCTTTGGTCACAGCATCGATTGATGATTGACTTGCTTTAGGTGACTTGTTTAACACACGTGAAACGGTTGCGACCGAAACTCGTGCTTCTTTCGCCACATCCTTAATCGTTGCCATATAGAACCTTTAGTGGTTAAAAATTTTAACTGGAAGTATGAAACCCCGTTATGTAACAACTTAAATTAACCAGTAGGTTTGGGTTGTAAGCTTTGGATTTTATCACTTATATTTTAAATAGCTAATGTTGTGGTAGCGTTTACATTATAGTGTCGGTGAAAAGTAAATCTTGATCACTTTTCAGGTATATGAGGTCATGTTAAGTAGAGATAAGTACGAAAAAGAGTGATCAACATTGATGAAATTGCTCGGTGATATTAGCTCTCTATGCAGCTTACAGAAGAGCGCTTCACTAATATTGGTATAAACAGTTTAAATTCTGTACTTTCTATGGATTCCTTGTTGATTAACTTCAGCGAAAGCTTTACAGCTTCGTTTGCCATAACCTGAATCGGGTAACGGATAGTCGTAAGGCGAGGATATATGTAACGCGCGATGTGACCATCATCGAAACCAATTACAGACATATCTTCGGGGATGCGAATGCCATTCTCTTGTAGCAGAGTCATACAGCCTGCAGCCATGTAATCGTTGTAGGTAGCGACGGCAGTGATTGGAAGGTTCTTCGCCACTAGATTCACCATGGCTTGTTCACCACCGGTTTCATCGGGTTCACCATATTCAATATATTCTTCACGGATTTCGAGGCCATTGTCACTCAGAGCGTCCAGATAACCTTCTCGTCTGTCGCGAGCATCTTCAATATCGTGACTGGAGCAAATGTAGCCGATATGCCTGTGACCATTACGAATCAAATGCTCGGTAGCGATGTAAGAGCCTTTACGGTTATCTAATGCAATACAGCGAGAGGCAATCTCCGGAACAATACGGTTGATTAACACCATACCCGGAATTTCCTTTGCTAACTTGCAGAGCTCTGAGTCGCTCATCCCTTTACTGTGAACGACTAAAGACTCACATTGGCTGTTAATCAGCAAGTTTATTGCGTTCCGCTCTTTGGTCGCATCGTGATAGCCACTGCCGATGAGAAGTTGTTTTTCTTGTTCACTAGCGATGGTATCGATGGCTTTAACCATCGTGCCAAAGAAAGGGGCGGAAACGTCGTTGACTAACACACCAATCGCATTCGAAGATTTACTGACCAAAGCTCGAGCATTGGCATTCGGACGATAACCCAGTTTTTCCATTGCTTCTTTCACTGCAACAATGGCAGCTTCACTGGTGTGAGGGGCGTTATTTATAACGCGTGATGCGGTAGCAATCGAAACACCGGCTTCTTTTGCGACGTCTTTAATGGTAGCCATAGGGAACTCAGAATCTTTAATTTCAGCTATTTAACTATGAAGGCAGTAGGAACTCAATTAGTGAGATAAGAATAGTGACGGTGTTTAAAGGTTTTGTACTGATTACGGGGTGATTTGAATAAAAAATCCCCAAACCAGAGTTTGGGGATTGACACGATAAAGGGTCTAGATCGGCTTATTAAGCGGGCTGAAACGATACTCGGTATGCATAGTGATTGTCTGTAAGCTGGAACTCCTTATGTACACTCGGGCTCCAAGAGTCATCACCACCTACACCCATATGTTTATGATCCAGGCGCAGATAAACCTGTTCTTCTTTGTCTATTTCATTGGTGTGCTTCGCTTCTGCCAAAGCGTGCTGTGCATATTGGCTAACGCTAAACTGAAAATCACCAGAAATGATCAGCTCGTTAATTTCTAAATTCCGGGTACCACAGCGCAAGCCACTGTCGGTAGGAAAAATATAAGGTGTGTGCATTTGGTCCAATGTTTGAGTATGAAGACCGAATCGCGCAGCAGCTAAACGATCCGGATAGTTCTCAAACGGACCTAAACCTTGCCACGTTACCGTGGTATTTTGCTCTTGTAGTGGCAATTGCATTTCCAAACCAATACGTGGCATAGGCGGTAAGTTATCCGCTAGTTTAACCTCCACGTCCAGTTGCATTTTGCCATCATTGTTTAGGGTATGAACCCAGGTTGTGATAGCCTGCACGTCTCCATTGAAGTGGTAGGCATAGATAGAGGTCACTTGTACGGTCTGCTCAAGTGTCTCGCTTTGGCAGGAGACACATTCACGTTCCCACTGACCAATACCAGCCATGTCCCATCGGCATATCCAAGCGTTAGGATCGACGTTGTCAACTTCACTGACGCCAATGTCGTTATCCAGCGGCGCACGGAAGAAGTTGTCTTGCGGCGCTGCCAGCATCTGCGCTTTGCCTTCTACTTGCCAATCAACCAGTAAGCCAGTGTGGCGATCCCAGCGCCATTGATACTTCTCGTCTAAGCTAACCACCAAAATTGCGTTATCTTGTTGAATCAAAGACGGAATTAGTTTGGGTTCCAGTTTAGGTATCACCAGACCCGCGTAGTTACGCACAGAAAATTGTTCTGTCGCGCAAACATGACCCGCAGGAGACCATGGTGTCTCTTTGATTAAGGTAATGTCCGTGTTTAAGTGATACACAGCGCCTGCTTTTGGTTCGAAGCTTAGTTCGATTTCCAACAGGGCTTGGCTATTGGCTTCGATATCAAGCTGTGCTGAGCCAGACTTAATCACTTTGCCGTCTTCCAATAGTGACCAGTTCAGCTGTTCATTATCTGTGGAGCGGAAAAGGTTTTCATTGTTGACTAGCAGATTACAACGCTCTTTTGTTTGCTCTTGGAGAGATACTGTGATCATGCGCTGGCAATATTTTGCTTCTTCTAATGTTGGATGCACGGTGCGATCAGGGAATATCAGCCCGTTAATACAAAACTGGCGGTCATTAATTTCATCGCCGAAGTCACCGCCGTATGCCCAGAAGTGCTTGCCATTTTCATCCCATTGACTCAAGCCTTGGTCTACCCAATCCCAGATGAAGCCGCCTTGTAGGCGAGGAAACTCGCGGAAAGCATCCCAGTATTCGTTAAAGCTACCTAAACTGTTGCCCATCGCATGAGCGTATTCACACAAGATAAGAGGACGTGTTTCATTTGGTAATGAAATCCATTTTTTGATCGGCCACTTAGGTACCGCTTCGTCTTCGATTACCGTATTAACACGTGCATACATTGGCGCAATGATGTCGGTAGCCGTAGTATTTGAGCCGCCACCTTCGTACTGGATAGGACGTGATGGGTCGTAGTGCTTAGACCAAGCGTACATGGCGTTATGGTTGCTGCCATGACCAGATTCATTACCCAAAGACCAGATAATGATAGATGCGTGGTTCTTATCGCGCATGACCATTTGCGTGTAGCGGCTCATGTAGGCGTTTGCCCACTGAGGATCGCTCGACAGACGGTTCATCGGCTGCATGCCATGAGTCTCAATGTTTGCTTCATCACATACATATAAGCCGTATTGGTCACACAACTCGTACCAACGAGGGTGGTTCGGGTAGTGGGAAGTACGTACCGCATTAAAGTTATGCTGTTTCATTAAACAGATGTCGCGAACCATGTCTTCCTCGGTCATCACATGTCCGAGCTCTGGGTGATGTTCATGGCGGTTCACGCCGCGAATCAACAGTGGTTGACCATTTAACTTCAGTTGCCCATCGGTGATCTCAACTTTACGGAAACCTACCTGATAGGCTTCGCTTTCCAGATGTGTGCCGTTTTCGTCCAGTAGAGAGACAACAAGGCGATATAGGTTTGGTGTTTCTGCTGTCCACTTTTGCGGATCATTAACGTGCAGGGTTTGAAACACAACGTCATTCCATGAACCGCGCTCGTCAATCCGGCGATTATTTGGCGTGTCGATACGAGGTTTCGTGACGGCTTGCTCGCCATCAAATAACTGAACCTGAACTTGGTATGTGTCTGGCGCTGAAATATGGGTCACGACAGACAAAGAACCATCGCGATAGCAGGCGTCCAGATCCGGAGTGATGAACACATCTTCAATACAGTGTTGTGGTTTAGATAATAAAGTCACATCGCGGAAAATACCGCTTAACCACCACATATCCTGATCTTCTAAGTAACTGCCATCACTCCAGCGGATCACCATGACTGCGAGAGCATTCTCTCCTGCGATCAGATGAGGTGTTAGGTCGAATTCAGCTGGAAGGCGGCTATCTTGGCTGTAGCCAACCCATTTACCGTTACACCATAAATGGAAAGCTGAGTTAACGCCGTCAAAAATGATGCGTTGTGTATTTGTAAGTTCTTCTTCAGTAACAGAAATCGTTGTGCGGTAACATCCGGTTGGGTTGTCTGCTGGTACAAACGGAGGGTTCACCTCAAATGGATATTTGACGTTGGCATAAATAGGCTTGTCGTAACCTTGCATCTGCCAGTTTGAAGGAACAGTAATTTCATCCCAGTGGGTATCATTGAAGTGCGCTTCAATAAACTCTCCGTCGACCTGCTCTGGCGCTTCGAACAGCTTAAACTTCCACTGACCATTGAGTGAATGTCGCTGAGCATGAATATCGTCACGGGCATGGTCAATATTGCGATAGCTAGAAAGCGGGCTATGTGCTTTCAGGCAGTGAATGTTCACTGATTGTGGGTTTTCCCAATCGCGTCGTTGAATAATATCTGAAAATGCCATCATGTTTCCTACTTAATTTTTTATTTCTAATCTTGTTTCACTACGTTAATTGAATTCGTAATGAATAAATCTTTGCTTTTATAATGAGCTATTTAGCTAACTGCTGTACGAGATAGTCTTTTGCTTGGCTCATGCCTTGTTCTTCGGCTTTATTGGCGATTTCTGCTGCTTGTTTTACGTTGTTCACTTCTAGAGCCGAATCAATTTGTTCCCGATAGTAGGACCATACCTGTGGTGACTCTGTTGATGTCGCTTGTGGTACTGACATTTGTGGTTGGGTATCAGGATTCTTCTTGCCGAGTTCTGCCAAGAGTGTCAGTACCGCATTGTTGTCTGACGCACTGGTGGTTACGTCAATCACGCCAAACGGTTGGTATTCCGCCGTGAGAGGCAATTGCTTATTGCCAATAATATTTTGTGAATCTGCGTAGACTTGTTCAGGATGAATGCGGGTTAATTCTTTACCAAACAGGGCATTATCTGACGCGATAACAATGTATTTCGCGCCATTAAGTTGTGGATTGATAGTGACGACTCTCTCAATACGTTCTAATCCACGCATTCCTGTCGTTCGGTAGTCGAAAGTTTCAGCTGAATAGCTGGAAATTAGCTGCCAATTACCATCATAAATGCGAATGTTCGCAGCAAAGAGTGCATTGTTATCAATATAAGATCGAACTAACAGCGAAAAAGGCGTATCCGCTGTAATTCGGTAGCTCGTTACAGGAAGTGCTTGTGATGAAGCGGTTTCTGAACCCGATAAAACCGCGATACTCAATGTTGGCAAATTGGCGTCCATAACCACTTGCTGGTGGAAAGGTGTCGACAATGCCGTCAGAGGTAACGTGTCTAGTGTTGAGCAGCACGCCTGCGTGTTCAAGTCAGTATTAAAGGCTTGCTCTGGTAAGCTACTGCATGCGCCAAGAGACAGTGCTATGAATAGAGTTGCCAACGGTTTTAGTTTCATCGGTTTTGTCCTTTTACGGGGTGAGTAAATCTCTCACCCCATTGCGTTCAAAAATAGTAGCTTTGGTGCATTACCACCATGTTTCGACGTTAAAGCCGAATGTCACTTCATCTACGTCGCTCTTGCTTATGCTTTGTGAGTCGCCATAAACGTCACCGCCGCGGCTCCATTCATCGGTTTTTTCTGAGTATGTTGCGAATAAACGCAGAGATGGACGAGCCCAAACCCCTTTGCCAGCCTGGAACATCTGCGCTAGCGTGACTTTGTACATATCGTTTGTGCCAGCACCGTTTTGTGCTTCTACTGACTCGTAACCCACTTCCAGAGCAGTCGCCATATATTCTGTCCAGCTGTATTGAGGTCGCGTACCTACGCTAAACCACTTTTCGCCTTCGCTGTTATCCAGGTTATTGTCTTGGTAGGCGATGGAATACATCACTTGGAAATCTTCGTTGACGTTCAGATCACCAGAGTTAAAAATGCGCCAGCTGTAACCATCATGTTCGACACCAGTGCTGTATTTACGATTAGAACCGCCTTCCGCACTCATTAAACCGCCCGCAAGCGCGTCAGTGCCGTATTGGAATGCAAATGTGTTTGAACCATAGTTCCAGGCTTGACGATAAAGGGCAGAGAGCATGGCGCCAGAGGTGGTGATGTCACTTTCGTCGTAGCTTGAGTTTTGGGTGAAGACATAATTCAGACCAACGGTAAGATCCGCGCTGTTGCTTAATTCGATGCCACTCAAGCGTGCATCCAGATTGTGTAAACTACGTCCATCTGCACTCGAATTTGGCGCCATCCAGGCAAAATGACCTTTGGCAAAACCGAGATCCCAGTTTTCAATACCGATACCAGTGCTTGAGGTATCCCAGTATTTAATGTCGATCATGTGCACTTCATGACGGCGGTAGAAACGTTCACCCGCCCAGATGGAAGCGTCAGCTTGGCCGTCAAACAGTCCGTAACCGGCTGACCACATTTGGATCACACTCACGTCACCCCAGCTTTCGCCACTGCCCAAGTAAAGAGTGGTATCAAAGTACGCATCACCTTGCTGCCATACGTCAGCTTTTACACCCGCTTCCCACCAATTCAGTTCGTTACCCAAACGGTAGTTACCATAACCTTGGCCTGCGCGAATCACGTCGTTACGTTCGCCTTTACCATCGTTGTGTTCGTCGTTATCGGTGTAGATATTGCCCCATTTGGCGTAGCCAAAGTAAGTCACGTTTTCCACTGCAGCCATACTAGCAAGCGGTGCTAAGGCAAGGGTTAACCCAAGCACTCTTACAAGCGTCTTTTGTTTCATGAAGTGTCTCCATTCTATTTTTATTTATGGATTTATTTTTTTTATTTGAGTCCTAACTCGCGAGCAGTGTAATGAAACTCTGGAAACGTTTTCATGATGAGGTTGGCATTTTTGTTCTGAACAGGGCTTGTTTGTGATTTTGTGTGATTTAGATCGCTTTATTGGATTGGTTTAATGGGGTTTTGACGTGTTTTGTGTGGAATCGTTTACGGGTTGAGGGCGTATTTTGCTTGGGTTGTCAGGAAGGGGGTTGGTGAGTGTAATAGGATGAAAGAGAGCCCAACTGAACTCAATTGGGCATGTGAGACAAGGAAGTATAAACAACAAGTCGTTCGTGGCGTAATGAACACGGCGGCGCGCTGAATTGTCAAGCTGGGATATAAAGTTAGGACCCAAGAGAGACACTTCATTATGAATCTCGAAGCATTAAGAATACGAGTGTCGCTTGATCACTGCAAGAGTTTGAAGGTTTAACTGCGTGGTCTTTAGGCTTATTTTCATATTTGTTTGTAAGTTATATAGAATTTTTTTCTTTAATTATAATTGTTTATTGTGTTTTTCTGTCCAATTTTACAACAATAAAATCTTACATTCTCTTTCTGATTTGAGTTAAACATAAGAGGGTATTAGGCCAAATTACGCTCGCCTCAGTATGAAAAATTTATCTGTAAACGTTTCCATGATTTAGGACTGGCTCACAGATTATTTTGTTCTTTTCATTATGATGCGACGTAAATTTCAGTTTCAAGGTAAGACAAGATGACGGAAAAAACGCTGATTGAGCTAGCAGGTAAACAGACTCAACTGATCGTAGAGTTAGGAGAGTATGCGGAGATCCTGCATTGGGGACAGAAAGTAAGCGGTGATCTGGAAGGTTATCGTGTCACTCTGCAACGCCCGGTACCTTATGGACGTTTAGATAAAGACGTATCCATGACTCTGCATCCTGAGCTTGGTCGCGGAGTGTTCAGTAGCCCTGGGGTGGAAGGTCATCGCGATGGGCAGGATTGGGCGCCCGTATTTGTCATTACCCGAATCGAACCGAGTACAAACTTCATTGCTATCGAGAGTGAAGACACTATTGCTGGCCTGCGCTTAAAGACCATTTTGCAGATGGATGAGCATGATGTGGTCAAGACCCGTCACACGCTAACCAACATCAAAGCGGGGACGTATCATGTCAATCGTCTTTCTAATACACTTCCGTTGCCAGCGAGAGCAAATGAGTTGATGACGTATTACGGACGCTGGGTACATGAGTTCCAGACTGTCCGTCAACCTTTAACTCAGGGGGGGTACCAACAAGAAAACCGTCGCGGTCGTACCTCTCATGAGCATTACCCTGCACTTGTTGCTGGTACGGCTCACTTTGATGAAATGAATGGTGACGTATGGGGATTCCACTTTGCCTGGAGTGGAAACCACAGATTGCGCGCGGATGTGAAAGCTGATGGACGCCGTTACATGCAGGCAGAGGTGATTTATCTACCGGGTGAAGTAGCGCTGGAAGAAGGTGAAAGCGTGACTACGCCTTGGCTGTACGCAAGCCACAGCAGTGCAGGTTTGAATGGCATGAGCCATCACTTCCATTCTCACGTTCGCGATGCGATTTTGCCAAGCAACTTTAGCGACAAGCCTCGTCCGATTCACTTGAATACATGGGAAGGTATTTACTTCGACCATGATCCGCAATACATCATGTCGATGGCCACTCAATCGGCAGAAATGGGGGTAGAGCGATTCATTATTGATGACGGCTGGTTCAAAGGTCGCAATGGCGACAAAGCAGGGTTAGGGGATTGGTTCTTATGTGAATCCAAGTATCCAAATGGTTTGCAACCGATTGTTGACCACGTAAATGTACTAGGTATGGAGTTTGGATTGTGGTTCGAACCAGAAATGATCAACAAAGATTCTGACTTGTACCGCATGCATCCAGATTGGTTACTTGCAGTCGATGGATACGATCAGCCGACAGGTCGCAACCAGTATGTGATTAACCTGCAAAATGATGATGCCTTTAACTTCTTGTTCGAAAGATTGGATCACTTCCTGTCAACTTACAACATTGCTTATATCAAGTGGGACATGAACCGTGAAGTTGTTCAGCCTGGTCACCTTGGTCGAGCGGCAGCGCACAATCAAACTCGACGCTACTATGAGTTAGTGGATAAAGTACGTGAAAGACATCCACAAGTTGAGATCGAATCGTGTGCGGCTGGTGGCGGCCGTATTGATTACGAAGTATTAAAACGTACGCATCGTTTCTGGGCTTCGGACAACAACGATGCGCTTGAACGTCAAACCATTCAACGCGGTATGAGCTACTTCTTCCCACCTGAAGTCATGGGGAGCCATATCGGAGCCAGCCATTGCCATAGCACGCGTCGTCGTCACAGTATTGAGTTTCGTGGGCTAACCGCTCTGTTTGGTCACATGGGCATAGAGCTGGACCCGGTAAAAGAAGAACAACAAGAAAAGCAGGGCTTTGAGCGCTACATCAGGCTACACAAAGTATTGCGTCCGTTGCTGCACAGTGGCAGAACATGGCGAGTACCAACTGATGATAAAGCCCATCAGATTCATGCGGT
The DNA here is from genome assembly GCF_003443775.1 of Vibrio sp. dhg. Classification (NCBI taxonomy): domain Bacteria; kingdom Pseudomonadati; phylum Pseudomonadota; class Gammaproteobacteria; order Vibrionales; family Vibrionaceae; genus Vibrio; species Vibrio sp. dhg. Next base: position 1,603,844 of record NZ_CP028944.1, read on the forward strand.
TGTTTCTGAGGATCAGTCCGAGGCTGTGGTAATGATCGCTCAGCTCGCGATGCCGACCAATTCACTCAGCGGTCATTTACGAGTTCCGGGTTTAGATCCTGAGGGGATATATCGCGTTTCTGTGTTAGATAAGCCTTCGAATTACGATGATATCGTTAATTATCAGCCTCCATGGACAGAGTCGGATTGCGAACTCTCCGGTGATTGGTGTGCCGAAGTGGGATTAACCATGCCTATTTTAGATGCTGAAACTGCGATGTTGGTGAAGTTTGAACGCGTAAACGCATAATACCGCATCGCCAGATCTTAATTTATTTTAAATTTTATTAATTCATGCCGTAGAAACGTAAAGTTTGTGCGGCTTTTTGCGTTCTCTTAAAAACGTATCCATGAGGTTTCTTTATTGTTTGTGTTTATAAGTCATTGATTAACATTTGATAAATTAACTAGTTACCTAAATGAAAAGACAAAATTATTGCTCTATGTCTCATTTTGAAAACTTATCTGTAAACGTTTCCATGAAGTGGTTGTGGATCACAGTAAGGCATTATGTGTGTGAGTAACATTATCACCGAAATATAAATACAATACGTCGACGTTATGGATTCTAGTTAGGGGAATACATGGCAGTACGGCACTAAGGAACGATTATGTCTGATAAAATAACGCTACAGACCAAGGCTTCATACGGTCTTGGTGCACTTGGTAAAGACTTTGCCTGTGCTCCTATCTATATCTTCTTAATGTTTTACTTTACTGATGTGGCAGGTTTGTCTGCAGCATTTGTTGGTACTATCTTTCTGGCGGCTCGTATCGTAGATGCAGTCACCGACCCGATGATGGGCGTGATCGTTGATAACACCCGCTCTCGATTCGGTAAATTCCGCCCATGGATTGTGATCGGCACGTTATTAAACGCGGTTGTGTTGGTTGGTCTTTTCAGTACTCACATGTTTGAAGGTACGGCACTGTATATCTATGCCGCGGCGGCTTACATCTTGTGGGGTCTAACCTACACCATCATGGACATCCCTTATTGGTCAATGATTCCAGCGCTATCTAGCTCTCGCGAGGAACGAGAAAAGTTAGTCGTTTGGCCGCGTTTATTCGCTAGTCTTGCTTGGTTCATCACTGGTACTTATGGCTTACACATTGTGGGTAAGTTAGGTAACGGCAACCAAGGTGATGGTTTCTTTAACGTGGCAATGCTGATTGCGGTACTGTTTGTTATGAGTGCATTCCTGATTGCGCGTAACGTAAAAGAAAAGGCTGCACCTACAAACTCAAAAACTGCAGAAAAATTTAACTTCAAAGATGTGCTGGCCATTATTGGTAAAAACGACCAGTTAAAAGCTCTGATCGGTACGGTTCTTTCATTCCAAATCGCAAACCTTTTGGTTGGTGGCTTTGCAATTTACTACTTCTCTTACGCGTTGGGTGATGCTGAATTGTTCCCCGTGTACATGATGGTAGCAGGTGTGGCTGAAGTTGCTGGTGTATTCTTATTTCCTCGTATCGCAGCGGCTCTTCCACGTAAAAACTTATGGCTCATCGCATGTGGTTTTCCTGTTGTTTCTTGTGTACTACTGCTCGTTATGGGGTTTGTTGCTCCAGCGAATGCGCTCATGATTGGTATGGCTGGTGCTGCGATTAAGTTTGGTGTGGGCATTGCAAACGCACTGCAAACGGTAATGCTGGCTGACGTCGTTGACTATGGTGAGCACAAAACAGGCCGTCGTAGTGAAAGTGTTATTTTCTCAGTACAAACCATGTTGGTGAAATTCGCGGGTGCAGCTGGTGGTTTCATTGTTGGTGTCGGTCTATCGATTGTTGGCTATGTACCAAACGTTGAACAATCAGAAAGCACGATTATGGGGCTTGAATTTATGATGATTGGTTTGCCTGCAATCATGATGATCATCAGCGGTATTATTTATCGACGTTACTACCGCTTACACGAAGGCTTTATTAAAGAAGAGCCTCACTCAAATGGACGCGTTGAAAGTGTTTCAGTAGAAGCTTAGTCTTTTCAAAGTACTGTTGACGAAAAGTTTATAGTTATAACGGGAGGCTATTTAGCCTTCCGTTTCTTTAGATGCGTTATGCCTTTGTTGTAATGACCCATTTGTTAAAATGGAACGAATTAGCAAATATCAAGGCCTGTAGTGGTACGGAGTAGCAGTTTCATTTATATGGCCTCCATTTCTGTTGTTTAGTTTATCCTTGTCGATTAATTAAACTGATTCTAATTAACTGAACGGCAGTCTGCATATCAACCTACGAAGTCTTGGAATTTTCCGCTAAAGAGGATTGCTGGTAATTACGGTGCAGTCTAATCGTGCTCGAACGTAATTTGACTTACATTTTCCGATGTCTGCAAAGTCATCTTAGTATTGTAAGGACTCACTAGCCTCTTGTTGGATGTGAAAGTTGGGAGCTGGTCAAGTTGATTATTTGAATTGATAATAGCTACAACAATCATGACTGACGTGGTTTGGCCCACACTCTAAAATCGCATTTTATTAAAGTCGCCAGCTTTGATTGAACTAAACTCAGGTTATCCGAAGCAGGCAAGGCGAAGACATTTCACAGAAGACATTCCACAGAAGACATTCCACAGAAGACATTCCAACGAGCTAGCTCATTTATGCCCCGTTTCCATTTAGATTTATTACTCAAGCCGAGCCTCGTCATCTATATTTGACCAAATTTCTCTAATGCATCAATATGTGTTTACTTGATTATCCATGTAGCACACTTGCATCTACTTATTCAGTGGCTAATCAACCCAACGAATGGTCGGCGTGTTTAGCAAACGTAAAGAGCAGGTATTCAAGCCACATTATGAGTTTTCAGTGGATAAAGATACGGGGGTTATCAAAACCAGCTTGTACTGCGCTAGCCAGCTAATGCGAGCATTAAAAGGCGTAGCCTTAGCAGGTCAACAGTTCATCACAAGAGTCTTTCAGTGGCAGGTATCTTCAAGCGTTCGCTTTGCTCTTTACCTTGGAGTTCTGTGAATAACTGTATTTTTAACTAAAAACCCAATGAATTAACCAAAAATGATTTACTTTGCAATTTAGGAAACCATCAGTTGCGAGCGATGATATTGCGGATATATAGTGGTCTCGAGCGGGTTGACGCTGAGGAGGCTAAAGCATGTCCAAAGTAACAAAAATGCGTAACGAAGATAAGCTCGTCAAGAAAGCATTAGAAGTGGGTTCTAAGCTAGCAAAAATGCAAGGTTTTGAACTACCTCAACACTCCCAACCGACTCTAGCGAAAGCTGTGTACCTGTTCTTGGTTGAAGCTAAGCAAATCACACCATTACCAGCAGACAAGTTGGACGGTGCGAACATTAAGAAACGCTTAGCCATATGGATTCACAATGCATTGCCAGATGGTGATCCCCTAAAATAATGATTTCAAATCATTTATGCCTCAAAGTTTGCTAGAGCTGTCAGTTTCAATAGTACCTTCCGTTGCTCTTTGGCTTAACTTATCTAATACTGCCATATGAGACAAAATACTTATAAAGTGGTTTTCTATTAGAGTATTAATTGAGGATTGTGATGAAAGGTCAAATAGTAAAGTGGGACGATTCAAAAGGTTATGGGTTTATATCTGCTTTGGATTGTGAACATAGAGTTTTTTTCCATGTGTCCTCGGTAGAGAGTATAAATCGTCGCCCAAAACTTAATGACCATGTGACTTTTGATTTGAGTAAAGATAATCAAGGTCGCATAAACGCTAAGAATGTGTACATTGAAGGTGTACATGGCGTACCTATAACCATTCTATTCAGTTCTATTTTTCTGGTTGTCCTTGCCGCATCTATATTTGCTTTTGACGGTGAGATGTTTCTGTTACCGTTGTATTTAGTCGCGAGCCTATTCACTTATCTTATGTTTGCATGGGACAAACAAGCGGCTCTGAGTGGGAATTGGAGAACATCTGAAAATACTCTTCATCTCCTTTCTCTAATCGGTGGGTGGCCTGGAGCGTTGTGGGCACAATACCTATTGCGACACAAATCAAGAAAGCAACCATTTAAATCGATACTATGGGCAACAATAGTTTTTAATATCTGTGTACTCATTGGCTTGTTCACGACTTCTGGAAGAGAGTTTATTCAAACTTCTTTGGCTAGTCTATAAAGTCGCTTGAAATCGAAAATGCCCCATTGTGGTTTAGTGTTGAAACTCCAAGTTACGCAGGTAATGCGTATTCGTATTGCCTAAAGTAATACGAAGAAGTCTAAAAGCCAGCATTTCTAAAATTATGAACTATCTTGCAATCTAACCTCTCAATCTGTCATTAACCTATTTGACTCTCTCTGGTTGAAGTTCGTCATGAACCTGTGGTTCTGTCTGAGCATAGGGACACAAAGAGTGGTTTTCAGTATAATTAATGATTATTGAAAATGTATTTATTAATAATTATTGGTTTCTAATTATGCTCAATCCTATTTGGCTTAACACTTTTAAAACATTGGTCGATGTTGGACACTTCACCAAAACGGCCGAGTTACTCCACATGACGCAACCAGGGGTAAGCCAGCACATAAATAAATTAGAAGCTGCATGCGGTTATCCTCTGATAAAGAGATTTAACAAGAAGTTTGAGTTAACCATCTATGGGCGTAAAGTTTACGATTATGCTGTCAAACACTTTGAAGAAGAGTTTGAGTTATTACAGAACTTGGCACACGATGAACCTTTCCGAGGCCGCTGTACTATTGGCTGTTCGGGAACTTTCGCTTGGTTGATTTATTCAGAGTTACTTTCTTTGCAAGCGAGTTATCCAGACTTATCCATTGAGTTAGAAGCAACACCAAACAAACGTATATTTGAGCAGATACTGCAGGGAAAATTGGATATAGGTCTAGTGACAAAAGAGCCTAACCCTAAATATTTCGCGAGCCGTATTGTTGGTGCGGAGTACCTTGCTCTTGTGCTGCCGCTTTCCGCAGACGAAAGCTTGCCGATAAATGAAATGTTAATGGAGTTGGGAGTAGTTCGTCATCCAGATTTGGCTCACTATTTCCAAACTTATGTTGATCAAGCGAATAATGATTTGCTTCGTTTGGTCGATTTAGAGGATGTTTCGACACAAAGCTACATTAACCAAGTGCATCAAATATTGGTTCCTATTGCTAAGGGGATCGGTTTTACGGTGGTGCCTCGATGGTGCGTCAACCTGTTCGCAGACAAAGAACAGCTAAAAATATTCGATATTACCGCTGATATACAAGAGCCTGTTTACTTGATTAGCAAACTTAATTCACCACTTGCTAGGCGTTATGAGCAGATCATTAAAGTTATCGAGAACTCTTTTGAAATAGTTTGATGAGAGTTAAGAGCAATTATTCAGAAGAGATTAGCTTTTTTGGCCTTATATCTGACCTAGGAATGAATACAAAAAAGGTTGGCATCAAAGCCAACCTTTTGCTTTACGTTTTTACTTATTCATAGTCTGAAGCGTAAGTGTCTTCGTAAGAGTGTGAGTAGAACTCAAACAGGTTGCCAAACGGGTCTTCTAGGTAAACCATTTGTGCTTGTTTTAGCTCGTCTTCTGGATGGTAACGCATAATGTCCATACGAACTTTACCGCCATACTCTTCAACACGCTTGATTGCGGTATCAAACTGTTCTTTTGGTAGCTGTAAGCAGAAGTGGAAGATACCTAGGCGAGAGAAGTCTACTTCATGACGTTCTTGACGATCTTTCATCTCAAACAGTTCAACACCGATACCATCTGTTGTTACTAGGTGTGCAATATTGAAGCCTTTGAAGCCCTCACCAAAAACAGCAATACACATGCGCCCAATCGCAGACTCTCGTTCTTCAATCACTTTAGTGTTGTTCATTACAATGCGAAGACCTAGCGCTTTAGTATAGAACTCAACCGCTTTGTCCATATCACCAACCATGATACCTACGTGATTCATTTTCATAATTTGCTCCCAATACCTTTCATTTTGTAACTATCGTTTTAATAGAAAGGAGTATATGGCGGCATTTTTTAATATAAAATTATCATTATTTATTAAAATAATAATTTTGTATTATAACAAAGGTAAGGTGTTACATATACGACCTCAGTGCGATCTAGGCTTGCACGAAAATGACCAGGGGTATTTCATACATCCCGCCGGACTGCGATCCAAACTGCAACAGTTGTAGTTGATAGCCAGACTTTATGTTGACCAATAGCGCCTATGAGGAGGTCAACATGAGAAAGTTATCTTCCGGAAAATGTAGCGGTATAAAAAGGCCATTTAAGCTTGAAGAAATCTGGCGAATCAGGACCAGGCTTGAGCTTGAGAACGACCTGATGCAGCTTGCTCTGCTAAACCTAGCCATTGATAGTAAGTTGAGAGCGAGTGATTTACTAAAACTGCACGTATACGATGTTTCATCGCAAGGAGTGATTTACGAAAGGGTTCAATGCATCCAGCAAAAAACGGGCACTGATGTACACTATGAAATCACTCCTCGAACACAGCAAAGTATCAGTCGCTGGATCTACTCCGCATCCCTAGAAGCAAGTAGCTTTTTGTTTCCAAGTTGTCGCCGTAAAGGGCAGCCCATTAGCTACTCATTTTATCGTTCGATTATAAGGAACTGGGCTGCAAAACTGGGATTGAATGCTGGCTATTACGGCACTCATTCCATGCGCCGCACCAAAGCCACTTTAATCTATGCCAGAACGAAAAACATCAGGGCCGTACAGATCTTACTTGGACATTCGAAGCTAGATAACACAATTCGATACCTTAGCGTTGAGCTAGAAGACGCTCTGAGGTTGTCTGAGAAAACAGACTGCTGACAGACAGGAGCTGTTACAGGCTTTTCTTCTGAAAAGCCTGTGCCCCAAAATTGCTTTTGGTAAGTTGTGGTAAACGATTTACCACAACTTACCACAATTTGATATTTTGGTGAAAAATTCACCAAAGAGCGTATCAGGCCGATCTGTTCACAGTTGGCACTTGGTAACTCAAAAGTGCCCCGTTCCTAGCTAGGGATGCCAATTCGCCGATTTCAACTTACTGAATATTTTTCAGTCCATTCGGGTAATAAAGGTTTGCTCGTCATCCACAAAAGCTACAAAGCCGCCGTGATAGATAAACACCCGACCACGCCCCTCAACTAGACAGGCAAGCTGTGGGTTCAAATCTTCTTCGTTGTCCTGGCTTTGAAAAGAGCCGGTATCTGTGATCACGCCGCTGAGTATAGGCAAATATCCATAAGCACGCTTGGCTTGATCGATCAGGTTCAATTCGCTGTCGATAGAGAAGCAAGAGGGGATCGCACCAGCGTCTTCGATGAATATAGGTTTCAGTTCTTCAAAAGCTGTAATCACCAGCCAGTCGATGCCGTTAACATGATGGATAAACATAGAGTTACTCGATAATTTTGATGCGGAGATTCTATCACTATCAGGTGCAGAGCGTAGTAGAAATTTAGTTGCTAAAGGCGGTAATTCTATGCCATTTTCGGACGTTCACTAGACCACTCGATACACGTTTTTGTCCATTTTCGATTCAGCTTGAGCTGAATCATTTGTGCCCCGAAGTGAGTTTGCGCAATACAACGAAGGTTGCCTTAAAAATAGGTTTCTAGATTCAAATATCGAACGACTCAATATCGAGATTATCGCGCTTTGTATTTTTGTGTGACTTTATTGTTAAATTTTTATATTGTAATTGATATGCTCTAGATTGAGTAATGATAATTTCTTAATTTAAGAGGCAACTATGTTTCCGATCTCTTTCATCATAATTCCATTGTTCTTGCTGTACGTGTTATTTAATGTAATCGTCGGTTATCGTTTAGGAAAAAGTAAAGTTAATAAAGGAAAGCTAGGTGCCATTTTCTCATTGATCTTTGCGTTTTTTCCTCCAGTAAATTTTGTTTTCTTCGCGTTTTTAGCATTTAAAAGAACCTCTAGTGTAAGCGCATCATAATGCCGATATTTTAACCACGTATCATTGAACTCAGTTACAACTGAACTGTACAACGAAAACCAGTCAGCGACTTTTCAATACCTGAGTTATTTGCAAACTTTTAATTTACCAAAATGACTAGCAACGTTTGTCCATCTTCGTTCGGGTTGATTGGGCTGAAACATTTTTGCCCCAAAACTTCTCAGACTAAGATTTAGGTCACGTGTCTTTTGCTACAAATTGACCTAATTAATCTAATGATTGGTTTGATGTGTTGTAAGAGCATCATAAACCCCACATTCTAATCAATATCGGTACGTCCTAAGATCAAATGGAGAACTGAAATGACTAAACGGCGCACCTACCAAGAATGGCAAACCCTGTTCTGGCAAGACGAATCCAGTCAACTATCCCAACGCGTGTTCTGCGAGCGCCATGGTCTGAGTTTTTCCATCTTCTATGCAAAACGTCAACATTTGCAGTGCTCTGGACAATCACCCATCTAGGACGAAAATGGTAGATGATGAGAGAGTTTCTAGAACAGCAAGGGAGTATGAAGCAGTATGGGTATCAGCCTTACATCGAGCGATTAATAAAGCTGTCCTCCAATAACCAAGAGTCCCGTTTATGGATTAGCCCTACGACAAAGCCGCACTAGTTGCCCACGAAGATTTTATATTATTTTGCTCATAGCCCTAATGCAGCAACTTATGTTTTAGCTGGCCGGGATACGTGCGCAAAACCAAGGGTGGGATAGACACTTTCAAGTAAATACAGTTAGAAATCGAAATGTTCTGTCTACCCGTTCGATTAGGTATGGAAGTTCTCAGGCGACCAGGCTACGAGGTCACAACTCAACATCTCTTCTCAGCGGCGGTTGATTTAGCTGAGCAGCTCTTAAAAGGTAGCTATGCTCTGGGGGATTTATGAGGGGCTCCCTCAGGACAAACCCCTTATGTTTATTACCTAACCTTTGTTTAATGATAAGATAAGGGTTAAGAACTGACAGAGAACGCTGTCTAATATCAATACTGATCAATAAAATGGTCTTGTATGTTTATAATTTTAATGGTTTAAATCTGATTTTGTTAAATTGGGCAAGATGTAATGATCACAAAGAACGCAACTATAAAGGATGTAGCCCAAAAAGCTAACGTGACGAACATTACGGTTTCTCGCGCATTTTCTAGTCCTGATAAAGTGAAGAAAGAGACAAGGGAGCTTATCTACAAGATTGCAGATGAGATGAACTATATCCCTAACGTCTATGCAAAAAATTTGAAAACGAAAACAAGTAATATTATTGGTTTCGTGACTGACAATGCTTTTAACCCGGTTTATTCTTCAGTAATTAATGAAGTCTGCTCAGTAGCGGAACGAAAAGGTTACTCAGTCATGATTTTTTCAAGCTCAGGCTCTTCAGCTATAGAGGAAAAAGCTATAAAGACACTGGTTAGTTATAAAGCTGCCGGGATTTTTCTTTCTGTGGTTAATGATGATAGTGGCTACAATCCCCCATATCTAAGTATGGTTAATAGTTCAGATACTGAACTTGTATTGATGGATAGAGATATTAAGTCCATGGAACTCCCTGGTGTTTTTATTGACAACCATGATTCAGGGGAAAAGGTCGGTAACATTTTATCGTCAATGAAGTGCAAGCGAGTTCTCGTGATTGGAGGCGATGAATCGTCAATGATCACGCGAGAGAGAATAGAAGGAATACAATCTACGATTTCAAATGACGTCTCCCTTGATTATCTTTTCTCCGATTATGAATATGAGAAATCCAAGCCAATAATTATCAATTATCTAGCTGATCATAAAGGTGAATATGATTGTATTGCAGGCCTGAATGGTATTATAACCCTAGCATCCATTAGGGCGACAAATAAGCTAAATTGGCATGGTGTTAAATTCGTTTCAGTTGATAACGTGCCAAACGCTGATGACTTTGGCATTGAGATTCCTTGTGTTGTACATGATAATCTGCGTTGGGGAAGAGAGCTTGCTGAACTACTATTTTCTAAAATTGATGGTAGCCATTTAATGGAGCGTGTATATCTTAAAGGAGTTACATTAAATACTAAAAAATTATAATCGTATTTATTGTTACAGATATAAAAAATAGCCAAGATGTTTTTGTAAACATCTTGGCTATTTTATTAGACGGGGTTTATTTTTATCACTTTACCTTGCTATTAATTATTGGACTCAATGGGGTTACTATGAACGTTTCTTTTCAGAACCCACATAAATTGCGACCAGAATTATGATGCCTTTGATAACATTCTGGACGTAAGGAGATATACCAGCTAGGTTCAGGCCATTATTCAATACCCCTAGCAACATAGCCCCAACTAGTGTACCTATAATCGCACCTTTACCACCAGCCATTGACGCACCTCCCAACACCACAGCTGCGATGGCATCCAACTCAAATGCAACACCTGCATTAGGCTGGCCAGACATAAGACGGGAAGTAAGGATCAAACCTGCCAGAGCAGCGGTTGTACCACTAATGATATATACCGATAGCACAGTTTTGGAGACTTTAATACCACTAAGTCGAGAAGCTTCTTCATTACCTCCGATTGCATAAACGTGGCGCCCAAAAGGAGTATGGTTGAGAATAATGTAAGCCAAAAAGTAGGTGATAATCATGATCAAGATTGGAGTCTGAATCCCCATGATATCTCCACGACCAAATACTGAGAACCATTTAGGTAGGCCTGCGATAGGATAACCGCCAGTGTAAATAAGCGACAAACCACGAGCGACACCCAGAGTGGCAAGGGTAACGATAAACGCCGGCATTTTCGCATAAGCTATCAGAAAACCATTAACCCCACCGAATGCAGCACCTAATAAGAGGCCTAAGAAAATGGCTAATTCTGGGGGCAAACCGGAAACCATCAGTCCGGCTGTCACTGTGCCAGACAAAGCCATAACAGAGCCCACAGATAGATCTATTCCACCTAACAAGATGGCACAAGTCATACCGACAGCAATGATGGCATTGATAGATACCTGGCGGGCAATGTTTGTCAAGTTATTTGAGGTAAGAAAATTGTCATTAGCGAACATCATAATGATGAACACAGTCAAGAAACCAACCATAGGATAGAAAACCGGGTGTTTAGCCCAGGTTTTAATTCTCAGTTTCCATGTTGGTGTATCTTGCTCTAATTGGATTGCGTTTACTTTTGTATTCATTGTTTGTTCCCCGTTGCATGTAACATGATGTTATTAGACTCAATATCATCACCTGTTAATTGAGCTACAATTTCCCCTTCGCGAAATACCGCAACACGGTCACATACACCAATCACTTCTGGTAACTCAGAAGAGATCATGATGATTGAGATACCTTGTTCGGTAAGACTACGCATTAGTTCATAGATTTCAGCTTTGGCTCCAACATCAATACCGCGAGTTGGTTCATCGAAAATCAGAATGTTACAAGAGTTGTTTAGCCAACGAGCAATAACAACTTTCTGTTGGTTACCACCGGAAAGGTTTTTAACTTTGGTATCGCCTGATGGGGTTTTAATACCAACTTTCTTAATTAACCTTTCAGATTTGTTATTTTCAGCACGACTACTGATGAGTGTTTTCATATAGATTTCATCAGTATGGTTATTAAGGGTTATGTTGTCCGTTACAGAGAATGAAAGTACCAAGCCTTCATTTTTTCTATCTTCAGGTAAGAGGCCTATTCCTTTCTTAAGTGACTCCGCTGGGCAGTTAAAGGCATGCTTATCACCCATATAGGTAACCTCTTTCTGGGCAGCTTTATCAGCCCCAATAATAGCCCGTGCGACTTCTGTCCTTCCCGAGCCAACCAATCCAGCAAAACCGAGGATCTCTCCTTTATAAAGGTTAAAGCTGTTAACGGGACCGTTTTTTTTCAGCTGTAGTGACTTAATTTCTAAGATAGGCTGTTTACGTTCAATATAATCCGCTTTGGCTGGGAAAATTGATTCAACTTTACGCCCAACCATCATTTCAACTAATTCGTCGACAGTAGTACCAGCGACGGGGCGGGTGCCAACATAGGCGCCATCACGTAAAACAGAAATGGTATCGCATATTTCATTAATTTCTTCGAGGTGATGTGAAATAAAGAACATACCTACCCCCAGTTCTTTTAGTTCCCTCATGAGATTAAATAAGTGTGTTGCTTCACGTGGTGTTAATGTTGCCGTTGGCTCATCGAATACTAGGATTTTTGCATTAAGTGACAGCGCCTTGGCAATTTCAACAAATTGTTGCTGCGCAATACTCAGCTGCTCTACAGGAACAGTTAAGTCCACGTCCACATTTAACCGCTCGAGGATAGTAGCCGCTTCCTGACGCATCAAGTTTTTGTTCAATAATCCAAACTTGTTTTTTATTTCCCGGTTAAGAAAGATGTTTTCTACTGCGTTTAAATAGGGAATAAGTGAAAATTCCTGGAATATAATACCTACACCAGCAGCTATCGCATCCCGGTAGCCGTCAAATTCTTGCGCGACCCCTTTTATTCGGATTATGCCTTCGTCGTTATTATGAATGCCGCAAAGCACTTTCATTAAGGTTGACTTACCTGCACCATTTTCTCCAAGCAAAGCATGAATTTCGCTGCTTTGTAGTGTAATAGTGATATTGTCTAACGCTTTAACTCCAGGAAATGACTTACTAATCCCATCAAGTTCTAACAATGCACTCATTATTTACATTCCTCTTGGTAACCAGCCCTTACTCGGTAAGGGCTGGATAAGGTGAGTTACCAAGCAAAGCTGCCTGCGTTTTTGTGGTCAATTAAGTCGATGTTGATTGGAGTTTCTGATGGTATATTAGCGCCCCAAAGCTTAGCCAGACCGAGGCCGACACCAATGCGAACCATATCTCGAGGGTGTTGCGCCGAAGTAGCAATTAAGTGGGAGCCTTTTTGGATGGCTTCAATCGCTTCAGGGTGTCCGTCAACAGAAGTGAATTTCACATCCTGACCAGAAGCTTCAACGGCAGCTAAAGCTCCCATAGTGCCATCATCATTAACAGAGAAAATCCCTGCCAGGTTTGGGTGTGCCTGAAGCATGTTCTCAGTCACTGTGAGTGTCATTGAACGTTGTTGTTTGCCATTTTGCTTATCTACTACTTTGATATTCGGGTAGTTTTTCATGGCATCTTCAAAACCGCGAACACGTTCAAGGATAGGCACTACAGGAATACCATCGATAATGGCAACTTCACCTTTTTTGCCAATGGCTTCTGCCAGGTATTCACCCGCTTTGAACCCGGCGTCGTAGTTCTTAGAGCCAACAAAACCATCAACTCCACCTTCAGCTTGGGCATCAATCGCGATGGTGATTACACCAGCTTCTTTAGCTGACATCACAGCTGATTGAATACCAATAGAATCTGTTGGGTTAATTAGCAGAATATCGACATCCTTCTGCAACATATCTTCTACATCGTTGATTTGCTTAGATACATCATGGCGAGCATCAGTGATAATAATCTTCGCGTCAAGCTCCTTGCCAATCTGCTCTAATGATTCCTTCATTACGATGAAGTAAGAGTTATTAAGATCTTGGAATGACATACCAATAGTTAGTTCGTGGGCTTTATCTTTGGCATAAGCTCCAGCCGTCATTAGTGATGCACCGGCAATACATCCGGCAATTGCAGCCTTGCGTAGAGTATTTTTGATTAGAGACATAATGTTTCCTTGTACTGGTTTCGATAGGTTTTTTATATACAGCAAGTTATTGGTTGTTATGAAGCATCAAAATATTGACGATGTTATTTTGGCTTTTTCTTAAATGACAACGTCAACATTATTGAGGGTAAAATCGACATTTACTGTGATTTTTATCACGCATAATTTTTTGTTAAGGATATTTGGTGTGAAATTGTGACAAATGTTAAATTTATTATGTGAGCCACGCAATTTATGTTAACCAAGCGTGGTGATTGTGCATCACGTAAAACATAGAGAGAATCTCCCGATAAAATTTCCCAAGGTTACAAGTAAATAATCCAGTGGTAACATGTGTGGATAAAAGGAATTTGTGTAGATTAATATCGCAAAAAATAATGATAATATAGTTATTTTATCTAGTTAAATTGCTATTAATGATACTTGTTACATTTAGCATAAATTCTTAATCGCAGTTTGTTTCGGGGGAATGGCTAGTTTGTAAGGTGTGGTTTCTTTTTGTCTACATGTAGATTGCAAGTGAATCATCCGGGATGAATCTCACAATCTTCAAACTAATTGACCTCTATGAACCGAAAGTGTGACTTGTATTAATCTTACTTAGTGTAGATGATGTTTATAATGTTGACGTTAACATTATGAGTTCGATTTTATCTCGAGGAGCAAAAAATGAATCAATGCAATCTTATTAACACATCTCTTGAAGGAAAAGTTGCTGCCATTACCGGCGCTGCATCAGGTATAGGCCTGGAATGTGCAAAAATCCTGCATAAAGCGGGAGCCAAAGTCGTCCTGATTGACCGAGATGCCAAAAAGTTAGACAGTGAAATAACCCAGATGGGAGAGAACGCCATTGCGCTGCAAATTGACCTTTTGGACCCAAATGCTGTTGATGGCCTCCTAAATAAGATTTTGCAGGTAGCAGGAAGGCTGGATATTTTTCATGCTAATGCTGGGGCATACATTGGCGGCGCTGCTGCCGAGGGCGACCCGAACGTATGGGATAAAGTGCTAAACCTTAATGTTAACGCCGCCTTCCGTTGTGCCCGTGCTGTTCTTCCCCACTTTATCGAACAGAAATCAGGCGACCTTCTATTTACCAGTTCCATCGCTGGTGTAGTACCTGTTGTCTGGGAGCCAATCTATACGGCATCAAAGTTTGCGGTACAAGCTTTTGTCCACTCCACACGTCGCCAGGTAGCAGAGCATGGTGTACGGGTAAGCTCTGTTCTGCCTGGCCCAGTGGTAACATCACTTCTTGATGATTGGCCGAAAGAGAAAATGGAAGAGGCTTTAGCAAACGGCAGCCTGATGCAACCAATTGAAGTCGCTGAATCTGTATTATTTATGGTTACCAGATCGCCAGGAGTCACTGTACGTGATTTAGTCATTTTACCTAATAGTGTCGATTTGTAGCACACAATTACGTCGAATAACTAACACTGTTCCTGATTACAGCTCTCTCGTTTGCACGACTTGTTCTGCAAGGGATTGTTCAAGCATTTTGTTGCACCCTTGTACGGCAAGTCTGCAGCAAAATACTTGATAAGAGTAGTGCAGCAAAAGGATCAGAATGCCAAATGTAGCAGTATTAGGAACAGCTATTAGTGGTGCGACGAAGACACGATTTTCTTTCATACAGAATCTATTACTTCTGGATTTGCCATCCATTCTATTGCGCAGGAGTCATATATGTCGGAACAACACGATAGAGATACAATTATTGCCGGAAATGCCATTTTAGGTATCGAATTAGGGTCAACCCGCATTAAAGCAGTCCTGATCAACAATGAAAACCAACCAATCGCCAGTGGTGGTTTTGGTTGGGAAAGCTGTTGTCAAGACGGAAATTGGACCTATGACCTAGACGATGTCTGGAGTGGTATTCAGCAGGCTTATATTGATCTGCAAACCTCTATTCGCAATAAATATTCGACCCAGTTAACCAAGGTGGCTGCGATTGGTATCAGTGGCATGATGCATGGCTACCTAGCTTTTGATAATGAGTCCAGGCTTTTGGCGCCATTCAGAACATGGAGGAATAACTCAACCTCCCAAGCGTCAGCGGCGCTAATGGAGCTATTTAACTATCCTGTCCCCCAACGCTGGAGTATTTCTCACCTTTACCAGGCTATATTGAACGGAGAAACCCATGTTGCCGAGCTCAATTTTATTACCACATTAGCCGGCTATGTACATTGGCAATTGACAGGAGAAAAAGTATTGGGTGTAGGTGATACCTCCGGCATGTTCCCGATAGATGTGGCCACGGGTACATACTACAACAGTATGATCAATCAATTTGATCAGTTAGTAGCTGATAAGCAGTATCCATGGAAAACTGCAGATATCCTTCCCCAGCCACTCAAGGCCGGGCAGAGCGCAGGAAAACTTACCCCGGAAGGGGCATTGAAAATCGATCCATCAGGCCAATTACAAGTCGGTTGTCCTTTGTGCCCGCCTGAAGGTGATGCCGGAACCGGAATGGTTGCGACCAACAGCGTGGCTACCAGGACGGGTAACATATCTGCAGGCACCTCGATCTTTGCCATGCTGGTATTAGAAAAAACGTTGTCAAAGGTTTACCCTGAGTTGGATTTGGTGACTACCCCAGATGGAAAACTTGTTGCGATGGCACATTCAAATAATTGTACATCGAATATTGATTCTTGGGTCTCACTGTTTCGGGAGTCTATGGTGAGTATGGGCTTCGATGTTGATACCGATGAACTCTACAGCACCTTGTACAACCAAGCGCTCCTTGGTGACAAAGATTGCGGTGGGCTGCTTTCTTATGGCTACTTGTCTGGTGAGCATATCACCGGGTTTGAGCAAGGGCGCCCACTTTTTGTATGCTCAGCTGGCAGCCGTTTTAACTTGGCCAATTTCATGCGCGTCCACCTGCAATCTTCATTTGGCGCTATGAAAATAGGCATTGATATGCTAGTCAAAGAAGAACAACTCAAGCTAGAGAAAGTTACGGCACATGGCGGCTTATTTAAAACAGAGGGCGTGGCACAAACCCTGCTGGCAGGAACATTAAATGCCCCAGTTGCTGTCATGGCTACTGCGGGGGAAGGAGGAGCTTGGGGCATAGCACTACTTGCTTCATATATGGTGAATCAAGATTTAGGTGAAACACTACCGGATTTCTTGAATGAGAAGGTATTTGCACAAGATGAAGAAAGTATAGTCACTCCAACAGAGGCGGATGTGTTAGGGGCAGAACAATTTATGCAACGTTATACTAATGGGTTAGGTATTGAAAAAGCCGCGGTTGAACATCTATTGTAAAATCACGACTAAACATCAGTATAAATTTGAGCGCCCTATGAAAACGTAGCCGCTGTATGAATAAAACAAGTTTTTTAAAAGAGAAGACCTCAGGCACTGCGATAAGCTGTGCCTGATTGCGTTTTGGGATACTAAACTTATCGATAGGGTAGAAATTAGCCCGTCGTCGTAAGTTGGAAATGTCCATTTTCGTTTCAGCCTGATCGGACTGAAACTTGTGATCACCAAACGATTCTGTCGTACCTTAATTACCAAGCGAATCGAGTGAAGATAGCAGTTCGAAAGCTCGTTAAGCGGTTCCAAGCAGAGCCGGTACTAGTAGCACCGACTCCGTTTGCAAATTAAGAGTTACTTGTTGTTTAGGTAGTCTAAAACAACTTCATGATGGTCTTTGGTTTTGAACTTATTGAAAACGTGTTCAATCACGCCGTCTTCGTTGATTAGGAAACTGATTCGGTGGAGTTCATTGTAGGCTTTGCCCATGGTCTAAGGTGGTGCTCAAAAACACGGGTGAACTTTGCCCTCCCGAAGAGCAAGAGATTGTTAAGAAAATTACATCTTTTCGACAAGTGATAATAGAAGAACTGATTAAATACCGGCACATAGTTTTGACAGAGTAGAAAAATTATCTAAAGGTGAATTTGTTGAAATTGAAGCCGATTTATCCCCATTAGGATTAGTTTTTTATCCTGGAGAACAAATTCGATTTATGATTAGTTCTCGTAACCTTATGGGAGCATTGATGCCTGCAATAGATGAGTATGTAGGAGCAAATAAGGGTCAACACATTGTTCATTGTGGTGGGGAAATATGCGTCTTACTTACAATTACCAGTTTTAGGTAAATAGTTCATCTTCAAGTTGTCATTTTTAATAAACCTCAGCAGTTTGTCTGAGGTTTTTACGAACAGAAGCTATGAATTCTAAGCTAACTCTAAGGTTAAATGGGCCATACATCTATCGTGGTCGGGGGCTAAGCTTTATTCTCAGGACTTCGAGTTGAGCCTATCCAATCTTTAATTTCTATAGCATAGGTAGAGTGTGCTTTTTCATACATTTGTTTAGAAAGCATTAAAATAGATTGTTCCGCTAACACTTTTTCCATTTGGTACTGAGCTTTTCTCATTACTGAATTAATACCGCAGATGCCTTCGCATGCCCAACTCGGTACGTCATCGGTGAAAATGTTCATACGCTGACGGATTTCTTTACATTCAAAAATAGATTTTTCACCATCAATTGCAATCGCTATATCAAGCACGCTTATGTCTGCTGGGGACTTAGCAAGCTTATAGCCACCTTTGCGACCTTCCGAACTCTCGACTAGCCCAGCTTTTGAGAACTTAGTAAATATTTTTCCCAAATAATCATAAGGTACGCCTTGCAACTTTGCCGCTTCTCGAACTGACATCTCCCTAGGCATACCTTCTTCATCAACCATGTTCACCAAACAGTGAATCCCGTACTCGACGCCCGAGCTGTAAAAAGCCATGAGTTTCCCTCTATATCTAATCACTTGGCAGTGTAAATCACTCACTTGCTATAAGCATAAATAAATTGATCAAAAAAATAAACTGCGACCAATGTTGTCGCAGTTTATTTTTTCTTGTATGCTTCGAAAAAATGATGAGACAGAAGCTAACGAGGAATCTCAAATGAACAAAGAAATAGTGATTGTAGGTGCAGGGTTTGCGGGTATGTGGGCAGCTTTAAGTGCAGCGCGTTTGGCAAAGCTAAAGAATGCGGATGACATCAATGTTACCGTTATTGCTCCAGTGGCAGAGCTACGTGTTCGTCCACGTTTTTATGAATCAAAAGTACATACACTGGTATCTCCACTGATGCCTGTATTCGATACGATAGGGGTTAAATTTGTTTCAGGTGTAGTCACGAATATCGAGTCAGAAAAACAACAAGTAGTTTATCTAGACGAAAAGAATCACTCTGTGACTAAGGGCTATGACAGACTTGTACTAGCGGCAGGTTCAAACCTCCGCAGAGACATGGTGAAAGGTATTACAGAAAATGCTTTCGACCTCGATCAAATCGATACCGCATCATTGCTTGAACAACACATTAACGATTTAGCAAGTAAGCCTTCATCTAAATCTCGCAATACTGTTGTGGTTTGCGGCGGGGGATTCACAGGAATTGAAATTGCTACGGAACTGCCTTCCAGGCTCAAAGCGATGTTTGGTGAAAGTGAACCGGTCAGAGTAATTATCGTTGAACGTAATAATCAAATCGGCACTAATTACAGTCAAGAGCTTCAGGATGTAATCAAACAAGCTACGGACGATCTTGAGATTGAATGGATGCTTAATGCTCAAATTGAAGAAATTACTTCAAATGGTTTATTACTGTGTAGTGGTGAGGAAATTCAGTCAGATACGGTAATTTGGACAGCCGGAGTTAAAGCAAATGATCTGACTAACATGTTTTCGAAACAGCAAGGACCTCAGGGCAGATTACTAGTAGAGCCATCATTGAAAGTGAAAGAGCACGAGGATGTTTTCGCAACCGGTGATGTAGCCTACGCAGCGACGGATGATAAAGGCAATTACGCTCTTATGAGTTGTCAGCACGCAATATTAATGGGTAAGTTCGCTGGGCATAATGTAGCAGCTAGCTTGTTGGATTGTGATTACTTGCCATACAAACAAGAAAACTATGTTACCTGTTTAGACCTTGGTTCATGGGGGGCTGTGTTTACTGAAGGTTGGGAGCAGAAAGTCAAATCGATAAAAGAAGAAGCTAAAGCAATTAAAATCTCAATTACAAATGAACTTATATACCCGCCTAAAGCAGATCTAGAGGTAATAATGGAGCAAGCCGATCCCCTTGCCCCTTGGGTATAAGTAACGCCATAGAACATTAAAGTACACAGGCAAAACGAACTTATCGGATTTGTCTGTGTACTTTTAATTATCTTATTCTGATAGCTAAAGTAGCGATTTAATCTAATAGATAGTTATGTGCATTCTTCTTATTTCTCTATATTAGTGAAGCTGAGAATTGATGTGCACATATAATTTAGCTTCCCTAAAATGAGCTTTCCCATACTTGAAGTTATTCGTATTCCGCTAATTTACGTAATGACTCTAAGAAGGTATTGTCCAAAGGTGTGCTGACGGGGTGTGTAACACAGAAATGCCCCAAAGTAATTTAGAGTGAAAGTTCACCTCCATCCTGTTCCTGCAGTTTTCCATACTAAACCTAATCCGAAAACCTAAAAGACAATCCGTCCCCGATTTTTATAGAAACTTCGTAGTATAAATCCATCATGAGGCTAGATTACAGAAATGTCATCTATGCGTCAGTTTGCTGAAAGTACTTATTCGTATAGTAAATATGGGACTAGATAAAACTGAAGTGAAGTAGCGGAAGTGCTGAGAGGAATAACGGATGACTTTTAAGAAAGTAATCGCAATCTTCGATGAACAGCGATTAGATGCAGTGAAAACTAGACTTATCAAGCATGGTGTAACTGGCTTCACGGTCCATGAAGTGTATGGTCGAGGGAAGTATTTTGATGCCATAGATGAGCAACATCTTATTAAACATATCCAGCTAACCATCTATACCATTACTGAGCATGCAGAAAAAATAGCCAAGCTAATCGTTGATACTGCGTATGTTAATGCGGACGCGGAAGGATTGGTTGCGGTGGAAGCCGTAGATGGCCTTTATCGGATCCATACAAAACAACCTTCAAAGGCCGAAGAACACAGATTTCATGGGGAAGAATAATGGCAAGGCAATCACGTTCTTTTTGGACCACACCGAACGGTTGGGGTGCTATCGCTCTGATTGGCGCTGCGAGTTATTTTCTTATAACCGAACATCGTGAGCATCTTTTTGAGTATTTTCCATACCTCATTCTTTTGCTCTGTCCTGTGATGCATCTTTTTATGCACCATGGTCATGGCCATCATCATAATGATGTTCACCATCGAGAATATGGGCAACGAGATGAATCGTCTTCAGATAGAGGCAAAGATGGTCATATGGAAGAGAGCTGGCGTCTGACTAAACACAAATCTGAAGACGAGTACGAGAATCATGAGCGAAGGAAGTGATTACGGGCTTTGGGGCTTGGTACTGATGAACTCAGCGATCTTCATCTTCTTTGCATTTAGTTTTGTGAAACCGAAAAGCCAAACGGACTGGCGCAGCTTAGGTGTTTTTTCAGCATTTATTGTCGCTTTGTTTACAGAAATGTACGGGTTTCCATTAACTATCTATTTATTGTCTGGTTGGTTAACGGAGCAATTTCCCAATGTTGATTTTTTAACACATGAAAACGGACATTTATGGCACACGTTGTTCGGTTTTGAGGGGGATCCCCATTGGGACCCGATGCATATATTAAGTATGTTCGCTATTTTCTTTGGATTCTATATGTTAGCAACCGCGTGGAGTGCGCTTCATCGGGCGCAGCAGTTACATGTTGTCGCTAAGGAAGGGTGGTATGCCCGTTGTCGGCATCCGCAATATATCGCTTTTATCCTTATCATGCTGGGCTTCTTATTACAGTGGCCAACTATTCCGACCCTGATTATGTTTCCAATTCTTGTGGTTCTATATGTACGTCTTGCTAATCGCGAAGAGAAATACTCAATACAAGAATTCGGTGATGAATATCTTCAGTACATGAAGCTTACTCCCGGTTGGTTGCCTAAACAGCTTTAGATTTTTCAGACAAAAATTATTTAAGGAGAATCGTATGAAAACGTTGATTACTACCATTGCAGTCTCGGCCGTGTTGGCATCGACACCTATTGTTGCCAGTGCGCATCAGGAAAACCACGGTGCGCAACAAGGTGGAATGGCGATGGGAATGATGAGTGGCGATCAAATGGATGTGATGCACAAACATATGCACGAAATGCAATCGCTAATGGCAAGTATTAAGCAAGAAAGTGACCCTGAAAAGCGTGAGCAATTACTACGAGAACACCACAATAGTATGCAGGAAGGTATGCATATGATGATGGGAGATACGAGCGCACAGCATGATCAAATGAAGGTCGATGAACGCATGAATATGATGGAACAGAGGATGGGCATGATGAATATGATGATGGAACAAATGCTGGAGTCGGATGAAATACATCAACAGCAGAGTCATGGTCATGAATAAAGTTATCTCCAATCTGATCCTGACTGGGCTATTTTTACGGTAACGGAACCTATTGTGTCGTAATTTTTAGCTCTTCATAAAGGTTGATTAGGCATGAAAATACAAATAAGGCAACTACGGTGGGGATGGCTTCTTACCACCCTTGTATTAGTCGGTTGTGATATGTCGGTTAGCCACATGTATTCCACAGTAGATAAGAGCCGCACATACCCAACAAACGGTGAACAGATCTATTTCACCGGAAGAAGTCAAACCGGAAGCATGATTGCTTATCAAGGAGGGAATATGCGCGCTCGGATGCATTTTACTGCTTGTGCCGACTGCCATGGCGAGCAACGCGAAGGTGGTCGGCGGATGTATCCGTCTTTCTGGCAGAAGGCTCCTTCATTGAAAGCCGAGGTTTTGTTTGGCGAACATAGTGATGGACATGGCGATCATCCGGCATACAACAAAGAAAGTCTTAAACAGGTGATCATCTTCGGTGTCAACCCGTCCGGAGAGCATCTGGATTCGACAATGCCGCGTTGGATGATGAGTGAACAGGATCTAGATGATTTAGTCAATTATTTGGCCGAAGGTACTTCGGGGACAGAGGCGCAGGATCACTAACCTTTCTAGTGGGTTGTATCAAGCCTCAATAAGCAGAGGAGGTTCAAGTGAACAATTCTCATATCCATAATGAGCATGGCGTAACGTGTGAGCTAATTATCGATGGGGCGACCTGCGCCAGTTGTACCCGAAAGATAGAGCAAGCTTTATTGGAAGTAGATGGCGTAGACAATGCCACAATGAACTTTTCTTTACGTACCGTGACAGTAACGGGAAGCGCCTCTCCTGAGATGTTGATAAAAGCGGTTGAGCGTGCGGGGTATAACGCCAGAAGTGGCGAAGAAGCAAGCGATGAAGAGTTGCTTGACGACAAAGAGCAAGCAGACTGGGCATACTACAAGCGCTTGATACGAGAAATGACAGTCGCCTTGTCAATTGGTATTCCTTTAATGCTCTACAGTATTGTTGTCGGTGAAATGACAGTCACAACAACCACAGAGCGAATTGCATGGTTTGTCGTCGGATTGCTGACTTTAGGCGTAATGTATTTCTCGGGTAAGCATTTTTACATTGGTGCATGGAAGTCTTTTGTCAACCATAGCGCTAATATGGATACCCTCATTGCACTAGGTACTGGAACGGCATGGCTTTATTCCATGGTCGTGGTTTTTTTCCCAAATTTTGTACCGGAAATGGCACGCCATGTCTATTTCGAAGCTTCCGCTATGATTATTGGCTTAATTGACCTTGGTTTAGCCCTAGAGATAAAAGCTCGGGGGCGAACATCAGAAGCGATTAAGCGGTTAATTGGCTTACAGGCAAAGACGGCTCGGGTAATTCGAGATGGTAAAGATGTTGATATTGCTATTGAGGAAGTACTGCTTGGTGATAACGTCAGAGTCAGGCCGGGAGAAAAGGTTCCAGTGGACGGGGAGGTACTAGAGGGCCACACCAGCATAGATGAATCGATGCTGACAGGCGAACCTATGCCGGTCGAGAAGACCACTGGTGATAAGGTGGTCGCAGGAACGATGAATAAAAGTGGGTCAATCTTATTTGAAGCAACTAGGGTTGGTAAAGATACTGCGTTGGCTCAAATTATAAGCATGGTGAAACGGGCACAAAACTCAAAACCACCTATTGGACGCCTTGCTGACGTCATCTCTGCTTACTTTGTTCCCGTAGTGATGATTATTGCCATCGTCAGTTCCCTTATGTGGCTCAACTTTGGCCCAGCCCCCGCAGTCGCTTTTGCTACAGTATCTGCTACCTCTGTGTTAATTATTGCCTGTCCTTGTGCTCTGGGTTTGGCTACACCTATGTCTGTTATGGTTGGGGTCGGTAAAGCCGCAGAAGCAGGAGTATTGATCCGAAATGGTGAGGCTTTACAGACATCGTCAAAAATAACCGCCATGATCCTTGATAAAACCGGCACGATAACGTTGGGGTCGCCTAAAGTGACCCGTATCTATCTGGCAGAAGCCTCTGATGAAAATGAAGTATTGCAACTGGCTGCCAGCCTTGAGGCAGGTTCCGAACACCCATTGGCGTTGTCGATTGTTGAATCAGCCAAAGATCGGGACTTGGTTCCTGAACAAGCTGAGAAATTTCAGGCGATAGCCGGACATGGAGTAGAAGGCGTCGTCCGTGGACATCGGTTGTTTTTTGGTAACGAAAAGCTGATGCGCGATCAGTCAATTGATATTGAACCACATATCGAAACGGCTCAGCTAATGGCCAAAGAAGCGCAGACTCCTATTTATCTTGCTGTCGATGGTAAGCTGGCTGCCATCATTGCCGTATCCGATCCGATCAAGGAAGACTCCATCAGTGCAATCAAGCGATTGCAGAACAATGGTATCCGGGTCGTGATGCTCACCGGCGACAATAGGGCAACAGCTAAAGCCGTGGCCGAAAAAGTGGGAATTAAGGAGTTTTTCGCAGAAGTCTTGCCAGAAGATAAATCGAATAAAGTTGCAGAGCTACAAACGGAGGGAGAAATTGTTGGCATGACCGGTGACGGTATCAATGATGCTCCTGCTCTGGCCTTGGCCAATGTTGGCTTTGCCATCGGTACAGGAACCGATGTGGCCATAGAAAGTGCTGATATCACATTGATGCGAGGCTCCTTACACGGTCTTGCGGATGCTATAGCGGTAAGTAAAGCAACGTTGCGTAATATAAAACAGAACTTATTCGGAGCGTTTATTTATAACGTCGCTGGTGTTCCGTTTGCTGCCGGACTGTTTTATCCGTTCTTCGGGGTGCTGTTAAATCCTGTAATCGCTGGCGCGGCAATGGCATTCTCATCATTAACCGTAGTGAGTAATGCAAACCGATTACGGTTGTTCAAGGCAAAAGAACATTAACGGGAGGGAATGACATGATAATAATTAATCTACTCGGGCTGCTGTTAATAGGTTTAATTGTCTGGTGGTTTTGGCTGTATAAAGCAAAAGAGGTGACGGCAGATGAGGGAGTGATCTCGATAAAAGTTGAAAACGGTACCTATGAGCCATCACGTGTACGAGTAGAGGCAGGTAAGCCTATAACATTACGGTTTCTGCGCAAAGATGCTTCACCTTGCGCTGCGACCGTGGTGTTTGCCGACTTCGATATTAGTGAAGAGCTGCCACTGAACAAAAATAAAGATGTTTATTTGCCTCCCGGAGAACCTGGAGAGTATAGCTTTACCTGCCAAATGCAAATGTACCGTGGTACGTTAGTTATTATTGATAAAAAATGAGGTGTCGGCGCTGACCAAAGACTGATAAGAAGAATAGGGCTGGATATACATGCCTTAAAGTCTCAGTATTAGTATGGTCTTTTATTCGATCCTATTGACCTTTCCCTAGGGGAAGGGTTTATATTTTTAAGTGAGTTTTGTAAATCGATATTGTATCGGTAATTGAGAGGTTGTGATGCTAAAATCGCTGCACACAATTTGGTTGACGGGGCTAACACTGGTTGCTTTAGTGCTCTCCAGTATGCCTGTTAATGCATCTCTTAATTCACCAGTTCTAAATCAGGCTGGTGCGCAGCCGTCACTCTCTCTATCACATGATGCACACATTGATTGTTCATCATCACAACATGAGACTCTCGCTGTAAAAACTGACTGCCATGACACAGCAAATAGCGATGTTTCTGCGCATCAATGCTGTCCCGCAAGCTGTACGGCCAGTTATCCACTCATATCACAAGTTATCGTTAGTCATCATCAAACCTCTCGTTTGATACCTTTCCTTGCGGACACTGTCGAGTATGCCAACTCGGTTACTCGTTCGTTATACCGACCTCCAATAGTCTAAACCCTTCAAGGGCTATCGCTCTGTCCATCGTTACATTCACAAGCTCATTCTAAATGGCGCTTGTCAATATAACCTGCTCAACCACGTCATTAGTTTAACGAACACTTAGTAGCCGTGCTTATAAGCGCGAGAAGGTAACTTCATGAATACCAGAAGATTTTTAGTCTGTTTTTCTGCCTTTCTATTAGGTTCTCATGCACTGACAGCATTTGCCCATGAAGGTACGAATCACACCAAGGAACAAATGAGTGTAGAAGAGGCAAACCAAGATGTTCCGGCATTAACATTGGATTCCGCCAAATTTAAACAAGCAGAAACGCTTTTTCGTACCGTTGGTGGTTATGGCTGCAGCGCCTGCCATGGTCTGTTTGCACAAGGGGGTGGCAACGTGGGAGGCAATATACGAGACCACTCATTAAGCCAGATAAATGATGCGCTCAAAAATGAACCGACAATGCAGCTCCTGAATAATGCGCTTAGCGATGGAGAAAAGTATCTGTTGGCGGGATATCTGAAAGCCTTAGGTAATCTACAGCTCATTGAATGGACGATAGATGGTGACGTTTCATACACCGAAGTAAACGTCGACAAAAGCAATACTAATCAACTGGTTATTTTAAACAAAACCTTTGAAACCCTGGATTTGACGTTGAAGCCGATTGGATCTGGCCGTGCATTGTCAATTGAACCTTATGAGACCAAATCCTACTCATGGACCGCAAATGCCGGTGATTACAGATTGAAGTACAAACAGCATGTTCTTGACATGCATGTCATGTTCTAAAAAATTAAGGGAAATTTGATGAAAAAGTATCTTAACATTACCGCAATTTCAGCACTTGTGTTTAGTGTAAATGCCTTCGCTAACCCAGTCGTGGAACTTTATAAATCACCAACTTGTGGTTGTTGCAGTCAATGGGCGGCCACAATGGAGAAAGAAGGCTATCAAGTCAACGTTCACAAACAACACAACTGGGATTCAGTGAAAGCGCCTTTCAATATGCCTAAACAGCTTAGCTCATGCCATACCGCGATTATTGATGGCTATATGATTGAAGGTCATGTGCCAGAGGCAGAGGTAGCCCGTCTTCTAAAAGAACGTCCGGCAAATATATCAGGCATAGCAGTACCAGGAATGCCTCGTTATTCCCCAGGTATGGCTCGTGATGGAGAAGCATATAAAAACTTCAACGTTGTCGCTTTCGATAAAAATGGTAAACCAAGCCTGTATAAAAAATATGACTAACCTGCCACTGCCTAAGAATTTTGGTATTGGCTTATAACATGGAGAATATATTATGAGTTGCTGTAATCGACCTCCTGCAGGAGGCCCCAACAATAACGAAATGGGTTCTATGCTTAAAGGGATAGGTGTGTTGTTAGTCTTGATCTTAGCGTTAGCTTATTTCTTTGGCTAGTGTTCAATTCTTTATCAGGCAACAATCCGGCCACTTACATACTACTGGCCGGATTGTTCTTGCCATGAGACATAACTAACTCGCGGAGCGCAAGGTGATTTGGAAGGTCGTGTGTTGGCCTTTAGACTTTACATTTATCTCACCATCATAGGCGTGCACAATTGATTGAGTGATGGATAAGCCTAATCCAGCGCCAATGCTCCCCAGATTTTGGCGTGATTTATCTGCCCGATAAAAACGATCGAAAATATACGGTAAGCTTTGCTTAGGAATCTCGTCACCCTGGTTACTGACTGATATTGTTAAGTGTTTGCCGACTTCTTGTACTTTAATAATGATCGTCGAATGAGCATAAGCATGGCGAATGGCATTAGAAAGCAAATTGCCCACGGCTCGCTCAAACATATTCTTATCCATGTAAAGTCGCCCTTTACCAGAGCTTACTATCTGCACTTCGGCATCATCAGCGAGTATCTCAAAATACTCCACTAGGCGAGCAAGTTCCTCATGCACTGCGAACACTTCGTCATTGCGATGTATTAGCTTGTTTTCTGCTTTCGCGATGTACAGCAAATCATTGATGGTCTTAGTGATGCGATAGAGCTCTTCCAACGTTGAGGCTATCGCATCCTGATACTCTTCTGGTGATCGGCAGGCTCCCAAAATAACCTGGTTTTGCGTCGTAATATTGGTAAGTGGCGTTTTTAATTCATGGGCAATATCCGAAGAAAACTCGCTTAACCGACGAAACCCCATCTGTAATCGATCGAGCATTGCATTGTGCTTGTTTGCCAAGTCTCGCAGTTCTGTTGGCAAAGAATCAGGATCGATACGGATCCCCATCTGTTCTAGCGAAACTTGCTGAATGTGCTTATTAAGTCCAACGAGCGGTTGAAGCCCTCGCTTTACGATAAAGCTGCTAAATACAGAAGAGAATAAAAATGCAAAGCCAAGTAACCAGAATAGAATCCAATTCAACTTGTCTAAAAATAAAAAGTGGTGATTAATACTCATACCAAGCACGACCACATAATCGCCCGTCTGAAATGCAAAGGCACGAATATTAAGCGAATCTTCGCTCCATTCTATCGCCCGGTCGTTGTTTAAAATTTGTGGCGAGCTGAGGGTATAGGCCCGAACTTGAGGAATCGTTAGGCTTGAGTTTTGATAGATAGCGTTTTTGCCTTTAAACACCCACATGTAGAGTGGGGTACTGTTTGACTGTTTAAATATTGATTCTGGCGACTTTTCTAAATCCTTATCAATGGCATTAAACCTACTGGAGATATAGTTGAAATCTTGAGTGTAAAAGTGGCGTTCTATCGCATAGTGGAGAATGAAAGCCAAAGAAAAATAGGTGACAAGCGTCATACCAATGAACATCAGCACGAGCCTGTTTTTCATAGATAAAGGGAGTGAAAGTTTAGGCATCGGGGATATCTTCTAATTTGTAGCCCATTCCTCTAATTGTGTGAATCATTGGTTTATCGAAAGGTTTATCCACTTTACTGCGCAGGCGTTTGACCGCCACATCAATGACATTGGTATCACTGTCAAAATTCATATCCCAGACTAACGAGGCAATCGTGGTGCGAGAAAGCACTTGTCCAGTTTTTCGCATCATCAGTTCTAATAAGGCATATTCTTTGGCAGTAAGAGGGATCGAGTGTCCTGCTCGCGTGGCAACCCGTTTGATCATATCCAGCTCCAAATCCGCTACGCGTAATATTTGGGGCGAAGCGACCACCTGCGCTGCAGTATGATGACGAAATACATTTTGAATTCGTGCCATTAGTTCAGCGAACGCATAAGGTTTTACCACATAATCATTAGCGCCTAGCTCGAAGCCACGTACACGATCTTCTACTTGTTCTTTTGCTGTCAGCATAATCACTGGCGTGTGAATCCCGCTACTACGCAATGTATTAAGTACCTGCCAACCGTCGAGTTTTGGCAACATAATATCGAGGAGAATCAGATCATACTCTTCACTGGTCGCGTGGTAGAGCCCATCGACACCGTCGTGCACTAAGTCCACTACATACCCAGACTCAATCAACCCCTTTTGTAGATATTCTCCGGCTTTATGTTCATCTTCGACGATCAGTATCTTCAAGTTAACTTACCTATGGCATTAGCGGGATGGGTAAACGCTCAGTATAAATAGATAAAAAAGAGCATGATGTGAGCCACAGTATACTCTTTTCCATTGACATGACATTATTGATTATCACGACGTTCTACATAATGCACTTTGACGTTCACCTTACCCAGGTACTCCAGTTGACCATTTTCATTCATGCGCTCTTGTACCGTGACGAAACCACCGTCTTTCAAGTGAGTGCTTCGTGATTTCACATTGAAGGTCAAAATATTGAGCTCTTTGTTCAGTTCGCTCGCTGGCAACGATTTAAGAGTATTAAGTTCGGATAACGCTTGTTGATAAGCTTCATCCGACGATGACGTTGGTGCGACATAAATCGTTTTCATCTCTTCACGGCTAACGTAGTTGCCCGCCGCGTATAGAGGTTGCGCCAATGCTGACGCGCTGGTCATTGTCATAACAGTAACGAAAAGAGCCGTTTTGATTGTGTTCATGTTTTTATCCTTTGAGTGCTTGTTTTCAGTGTTGACATTATTGAATATCGCCTCTGACACCACCCTTTCAGTAAAGTGACTTTTTTGTCATGAAAGGTAAGTTTTTAATCATGAGCAGGGACAACGGGATTTGTTATATAGGGGGCTTAAAGACTGGAAGCAAATTTGATTAGATTCAATCAAATAGAGAGTATAGCGCGTCCAATTGTACAAGAGTATTGTAAGAGTTTTCTGTTTGATGCAGAGATCTATTGCCCCGGAACCTGATATAAAGCCCGCTGATTGCGAACTATAATTATATAAAGTACCAATCGAGCCAATCCATTATGTGTCATGTTTTACTCGCTCTTCCTTTATTAGTACTGCCAATTTTTTGGTTGGCTCCTTTATCCATCGCGATTCCAGTCTATGGCCTGATTTTTACGATTTCTGTGATCATCTATTGGCTTGCCTATCGCGCGATGCATTTACCCGTTGTTACGGGGGCTGAAGCTCTTCTTCACCAAGTGGGGACAGTAGTCGGCATAAAGAACGGGTTATATAAGGTTCGTTTAAACAATGAATATTGGAATGCGCTTTCTGATGAGCAGTTACAATCAGGCGAGCATGTCGAGGTTTGTTCGGTTCATGGAAATACGCTGGACATTAAACGTAGTAAGAGTTGAGTGATACATTGCCAAATGTAACGTCCAGAAATACGTTTATTGATTCCTCCTGATTTAGAGTTTTTACCACTGAAACCCAAAAGGTGATAAAAACCATTTCTACTATTGGCTTACGTATTTATGTCAACCGCTTATCTGTTAATTTCTTGTCTTAAACTTGCTTTTGCCCCAAAACCATTTAGATCTTATGCCCATTACACCTTCTGAAAATTGTACATGCCCCAGTTTTTATAATGAGTCAGAAATAGAAGGACATTGAATGTGAAAGGCTGCTAGCTAGACACATATAGTCATCACGCTATCGAGTCGCGACGGCATTGTCCTGGTGTTACGCCAAATCTTTTCTTGAAAATCTTGCATAGATAGCTGATGTCCCGAACGCCCACTTCATCTCCAAGTTGGGCAAGGTCATGATTAGAATGCTTCAATCGCCAGTAAACATGTTGTAAACGTAACTCTTGCCAATAATGACGCGCTGAGATGCTGAGCTTTTGCTGAAATAAGCGGTCTAATTGTCGTCGACTAATCCCGATGAGCGCAGCAACCTGTTCTACGCTTATTCTCTGTTCTAAGTTTTCTTGCATCAAAGAAATCGCTCTGTCCATATGACGATTCCCGTATAGTCTTTGCTCTGACGACTTCAGGCGGTGTTGCATACTGCGATTTTCATCAACCAGCATATCCGCTAGCCCTTTTTCTGCCTTCGTTTGCCCGACATGCTTTTGCAAAATTGCCACCGCAAGGTCGATAGTGGCACTTCCGCCAGTGCAACTGATTAGCTTTTTATCAAAATGATAAAGCTGTTCATCTCTTACGATCACTTTAGGGTAGGTTGCTTGGAACTCACTATGATGCCGCCAATGAACCACAGTTTGATGACGGTTAAGTAGCCCTAACTCAGCTAAAGTAAAGCAAGCGTTATCAATGCTGACGATTGGTATTCCATTGGCAACGACATTTCGAACAAAAGAGCGGTAATAAGCGGCTTGCTGCTGAGATTCAGATGCAGTGCGGCTACCAAAGAAAACCACATAGTCAAAATCCGCAGGTTTAACGTCACTAAAATCGATATCTACTCTAATGGGGATCCCACTACTAGAAATGACTAATCCTTTGTTGTGCGACAAAACTTTCCATGAGCAATATCGTTGTTGACTGTGATCCGCTTCATCTGCCGAGAATCGGAGCTTATCTAAGAAGCCACCAAACGGAAGCATGTTGAAGTTATTTAGAGGTATCAATAAAAATCGGACACCATTATTTTCATTCATTTGTATTGAACCTTTGTCTAAATATTCATATTTTACGTCCAGAATATACCATAGATAAATTGAGAACTGAGAGATACTAATCTCCCTTGAGTTCTCAATTTACTGGTTGGTTATGACGTTTGAAATTTGGTGTGTCTTTGCTTTGTCTGCACTGGGTCTTGCTTGTGTTCCCGGTCCTAACTCGCTTTTAGCTCTTAGCCACGGTGCACGATATGGCTATAAGAAGACAATTTGGACAATATGCGGTGGCGTGAGTGGCTTTTTCATCTTGATTACGGTAGCTATGCTGGGGTTAGGTACCATCCTAGAAGCAAAACCTGAGTTGATGATTGGTCTTCAATGGTTGGGGGCTTTATATCTTGCATGGCTGGGTTTCAAACTGTTCTTCGCGTCTGCAATTAGTATTGAGCAAACAACAACTGTAGTGTCTGTTTTGCCTAAAGAACTATTTAAGCAAGGTTATTTCGCTGCTTTGTCTAACCCGAAAGTCTTACTATTTTTCACTGCTTTTTTAGCTCAGTTTATTAACCCCGACGAGGGGTTTATCCCCCAATTTCTGGTGATAACATTCAGCTTTCTTTGTATTGAATTCGCCGTAGAGTATATCGTGGCCAGATTGGCTGATAAGGTTAAAACAGTGCTTTTAGCCAATGGGCGAATTTTCAATCAATGTTGTGGTACAGTTTTTTTGCTGTTAGCTGCGGTAGCTGTTGTAAAAAGCCTAGTCTAACTGAATAACTAAGCTGTTCTTTGGGACCTTAATATTGGGGGGAATGCGCTTACTTAAATCGTAACACCTTTGCCTGCTTCTCTTTCTGTCTGACTATACTTCCCACTAACAGGTATATTAGGCAATGACCATATCGGGCTGTGGCAGCAGTACTTTGCCCAAATTCATATTATCCGAAGTTGATGACTTCGAGCATTAGCTCTAACACATTTATGTCCAAAACCGAGTTTCGACAACCTGTAATGTGTTTGTGATGTGTTGCTATGCTTGGGGATTGATGATGTTGTTGATGTGTGATGTTTCTATCGCGTATGAGTTGGTATCAGAGCAGGCAACTTGAAAGCTCAGCGTTTATATCAGGCCTATCATGTAAGAAAGTTTCTTACGCAGTTTTCGGATGAAAGTATAAAATTGCTGATTTATACTGCAATTTTATGCTGTTATTTACTGCAAATACAATTCTAACTTATTGATTTTCTGTTGTGGGTTATGCTGACTTATGCTGCGCGTATCATGGCTGGATCCATACGGTTTCGCATGTCTCCGCTGAAAGTAGAAGTTGTCGAAATCAATTTCATACCCACTCAGGCAACGATTTATAACGAGCTTAAGTAAGCGTTATCCTAAATGCTTAAACTGCAACGCTATCAGTCGCTGATAGAGCTCACAGCTTTGCATCAATGATTGGTGGTTACCAATATCGACCAGTGCGCCATTGTCTAAAACCGCTATCTTATCTGCATGTTGGATGGTCGATAAACGATGAGCAATGATCAGTGTGGTACGGCCTTTCATTAGCGCCTCAAGCGCTTGCTGAACATGATGTTCACTTTCGCTATCGAGAGCGCTGGTGGCTTCATCAAGCAGTAGGATTTTGGGATCTTTAAGAATGGCACGCGCAATCGCAATTCGCTGTTTTTGCCCTCCTGATAGCCTTACGCCGCGCTCGCCTAAAAAGCTGCGATAGCCTTCAGGCAGCTTTTCAATAAACTCATGTGCATGGGCTTTTTTCGCCGCTTCGATAACTTGTTCGTCCGTTGCCTCTGGATTGCCGTAGCGAATATTGTGGAATACGTCGTGGCTAAATAAAGCGGGTTGCTGAGGAACGAGTGCCATTTGCTGACGAAGCTCTTTCGGGTCAAACTGGCGAATGTCCACGCCTCCAAACAGAACCTGACCTTGTTGTGGGTCGTAAAAACGTTGTAGTAGTTCGAAGAGTGTCGTTTTACCAGCACCAGACGGACCAACCAACGCCAATACTTTACCTTGCTCAGCGGTGAGATTTAATTCCTTAATGGCCGGTTGGTCGGGACGAGAAGGATAGTTGAAATTAACTGAGCTAAATGCCACCTCTGCTGAGATGGTTGTGCTTATCGGTAAAGCATGGTCCGGCGCACTAATATCGCTCTCAACTTGGAGAATCTCAATCAACCTTTCAGTGGCACCAGCGGCCCTTTGTAGCTCGCCAAGTACTTCAGAAATGGTTGCTGTGGAGGACGCGACCATAATGGCATAAAACACAAATGCTGCTAGGTCACCGGCTGACATTTTACCGTGGATGACATCGCTGCCACCTACCCAAAGCATGCCGGCAATCGCGCTAAACACGATCACAATGACACCCGATATTAAAATCGCGCGTTGCTTTACTCGCTGTCTACCGACCTCAAATGCTTTTTCTACTTCCACGGCAAAGGCGGCTTTCTCATGTTGTTCTGAGCTAAAGCTTTGTACTGTTTTAATATGCTCTATCGCTTCTCCTGCATAGCTGCCCACATCTGCCATGGAGTCTTGGCTTTGGCGGGATAGTGCACGCACTCGTCGCCCATAGACCAAAATAGGCACCAAAACGAAGGGCACAGAAGCCAGTACAATCAGAGTGAGTTTAAAGTTGGTCGCAAACAACATAATGATCGCGCCAATACACATTAACGCACTGCGCATGGCCATCGAAAATGAGGATCCGATAATGCTCTGCAGCAAAGTCGTGTCAGTGGTGAGGCGCGACATAATATCGCCACTGCTGTTGGTCTCAAAATAACTCGGGTGCAGAGAAATAACATGGTTAAACACCGCGAGGCGAATATCAGCGCTAACGCGCTCACCTACTGATGAAACAAGATAGAAGCGAAAGAAAGTACCGATAGCAATACACAGAGTGACACCGACAATAAATTGAATCGCACTCGTTAGTTCTTGCAATGATTGTTGAGCAAACCCTTGGTCGATCAGCATCCGCACTCCATAGCCCACCGATAGCGTCAGGCTTGCGGTCGCGACTAGTGCGATCAAGGCTGCGGTAACTCGCCACTTATAAGGAGAAACAAAGGTGTTTAGCTTAAGAAGAATGCTGAGGTTTTTGTTATTTTTGCTGCTCATGAGTGGTCCACAAACCTTTAATAGTATTTGGAATAGTAAGTCACTTAGTCTGGTGAAACCAGTAGCGTTTACTTTTGAGGAACGATGAACGGTAGAAGTGGTCCCCAATTTTCGGACATGACTTTAAGTGATTGATCTGTTTTGATAGTACCCAACAATACTGGAACAGATTATGACTAGAAAACGTAGAAACCACTCTCCTGAGTTCAAAGCTAAAGTGGCACTTGCTGCCGCCAAAGGTGATAAAACTGTTGCTGAGTTAGCGCAGAAGTACAACCTGCACCCTAACCAAATCTCAACATGGAAAAAAGAGTTGCTTGAAAATGCTGCCATGATTTTTGCTTCTGAAACTCAGTCGGGCAAGGACAGCTCCGAAGAAGTGGACAAACTCCACGCCAAGATCGGTCAATTGACCATGGAAAATGATTTTTTGGCCAAAGTGCTCGGTCGCTAGACCGAGCACAGCGAAAAAGTTCGCTGGATAAATCCACCCTGTTACCAATAAAGCGTCAGTGCGAGCTTCTTAATGTTGCTCGCTCTACGGCTTATTATCAGCCTGTCGGACTCTCTGTTGAAGAGATTGAATTACGTCGTATGATTGACGAAATCCACCTTCAATATCCGTTCATGGGCAGTAGGCGTATTCGAACCGAGCTGGCTAAAAAGGGCCACAACGTTAATCGCAAGCGTATTGTTCGGATCATGCGAGATATGGGCATTGGAGCGATTTATCCCAAGCCAAAAACAACACTGGCGAATAAAGCTCACAAGGTTTACCCCTACCTGTTACGTGATATTGAAGTCACTTACCCGAACCAAGCTTGGGCTATTGATATCACGTACATCCCAATGGCTAAAGGGTTCCTGTACCTAGTCGCCATTATCGACTGGTATAGCCGTAAAGTGTTGTCTTGGCGCTTATCGAACACCATGGATACAAGCTTTTGCATTGAGGCTCTTGAAGACGCGCTTCAACATTACGGGCCGCCTGATATCTTTAACTCCGATCAGGGTAGCCAGTTCACCAGTACTGACTTCACGGAGAAGTTACTTGACCACGGAGTACGGATCAGCATGGATGGAAAAGGTCGCTGGGTTGATAATGTCTTTATCGAACGACTATGGCGAAGCCTAAAATATGAGGAGGTTTATTTAAAAGCGTACACCACACCCCGAGAGGCAGAGCTTGAAATCGGTCACTACATGGTGTTTTATAATGAAGAGCGTAATCATCAAGGACTCAATGACCTCACTCCTGATGAAGTCTACTTCGGCAGACAAAGATACGCTGCATGAGCAAGATCAACCACTTAAGAAATTAGCTTATGTGTCCAACCATCGGGGTCCACTTCTGGTATTTACTATAAAAATGAAAAGATAAACTGGTTATACAGAAAGTGGGTG
The DNA here is from genome assembly GCF_003443775.1 of Vibrio sp. dhg. Classification (NCBI taxonomy): domain Bacteria; kingdom Pseudomonadati; phylum Pseudomonadota; class Gammaproteobacteria; order Vibrionales; family Vibrionaceae; genus Vibrio; species Vibrio sp. dhg. The sequence goes on from NZ_CP028944.1 coordinate 1,640,257, forward strand.
GCAAATGTGTATAAGAGCTTTTTCTTCTTAAAAGAGCTTGAGCTACTTTCACCGCTAAAACGACCATGTTTCCGAACGAACTAATCTGATGAGACTGTACAGACAGCGCTAATTTCTGGCTTTTCAAAACAGTTGAAACTAATACTTAAGTTAACCTTATGTTCTTTGCCAAATGATGTTTACTCTAATAGCTGAGTAGAATTAATAAGCATCTGCTGTAGGTAAATGTACTTAGATAAATGTTCAACTCTATAAAACGAGACAGCGGATGTTACTAAGACAATTCATGTCCTTAAAACTGTTATTAAGTTCATCCATACTATTCCTATTAACAAGCTGTGCGATTATCCCTGAAGACTTAGTTATGTCGAGCCCAGGAATGCATCTCACAAAGGCTGAAGTCACCAATCAACTGGCAATGGATGAATTAGCACTACAATCGTTAATCATGTCGATGGCCGATGATTACATCGCTTCTGTTTCTGAAGTTGCCTTCCTGCACTTACGACCAAAAACTGAAAATAGTCACGAACGAGTGTTAGTTCAATCCTTTATGCGCAACAGTTTAGGGGCTGCAACAGAAATAGCTGCAGGACGAAGCCCCGATATCGCGTTACTCGATCTCCTTGTGTTATCAACATTACAACGCTCAACTTTCGAGAATTATTGGATACCCAAAATATGGGGAGCCGAAAGAGCTCAGGATGCTTTAAATCAATTAAAGAAAACAGAAGATCGCCTTTGGCAGCGCTCCTCTCGGCTGTTGACACCTTCGCAGCAACAGGTACTTCGTGACTTGATAGATGTTTGGCTCGAAGAAAATCCGGATAGGCTAGTCGTTGAGCTAACCCGATTTGACTCCTTCACAGATGCTCGTTGGATACCTCAGCATCGGCACCGACAAGAAGCCAAAGGTTTACTCGAAGAGATCGATTCTGCTGTGAGCACCGTTGATAGAGCATTGCTGTTTGGCGAACGTGCAATGTGGTATTCCAGTCGCTTGACTTATATTGCAGGCGAGCAGGTAGAACTATCGGCTTACCGTATACTTGCTTCTCCCGAGATTCAAGAGATGCTAGCTCGATACGATGAAGCGAAAGAGAGGTTTGAAGAACTCCAATCGACATTGGCTTCGTATCCGACCTCACTCGCTGAACTAGAAAATAAGCTTGTTGAAGACATCCAGAAAGAGCGTGAGCTCGCGCTCAACCAACTTTTTGAATACATTGCCTATGAACGGGAACAGATCTTTGAGTTAGTTTCAAACAGTAGCAACAAAGCAGAACAGATGCTGCCTGCGACACTAGAGTTAGTAAAGGCATCTTCGGACCTGGCTGACAAAACCAACCAAGCGAGTATCAATATTGACCGTTTATTAGCGCGCTTTGATGAGAGTTCAACTGATTTAGCCGGAGGACCTCCAGTCAACCCACTGGAGCTAATTCAGGCATCCAGCGATCTTGCCAATCAGTTACAGCAGCTAATCTCGCATCTACAACGCGATATCAATGAATTGGAAAGGCTATCTACCAACGTGCTGGACCATATCTTCTGGCGTATTGCCATTCTGATCCTGCTTGTTTTCATTGGCTTAGTCATCCTGCGGTTTATTCCAAGAAGGCTGAAATAAAATACACTGAATAGCCTCCGCGTCAGTAGACACTAGATAGCTTCTCTTGGAGCGTTCCCCCTTGGCCTTTTGTTTAAAAATCACGCACGAAAGATCAGCACGTCCTAATGAGATGTTAAATCTTTGTGCAATAAGTGAGATTTTTGTTGTTCTTTTACTAATGTCTAATATTCCTACCGATAGCAATACATGCTTAATAAGCTCAGTTCAAAAATTGGCTCCAAACCTCTTTCTTAGTGTGGCGTCGATGTTTGATGTGAATGTTTGGCAAGATACTTTTCAGTTTTCTTGTTTTCACTAGCGAAGTAAATCCATGTTTTCTTCGTTTATGAAATCAATAAGGGTGCTCGGTAGCACTTAGGGTGTTGTCTCGTATTGGTCGAAGGTTTGTATACCAAGCGAAACTCTGGTTGACATAGTTCAACTTCGAAACATAACAAAGGATAACTAAATGTCTGACACAAGTAAGACTTTTTACAGGGATGTGCGCAAAAAACCGCATGAATTTGAAAACCGAGAAGACTTTCTAAACCATGATTTAACCATCATGAGCTTTCGCCGCTGGGGTATTCATTTACCATCTCGTGATTACAGTATTGAAATCGAAGACTGGGTACCTGCATTAGCCGCAACCATTGGTAAAGTGGTTATGGTAACCGCTATGGTTGCCGCCTTTGCTGCTCAGTTCGGTTTATCTCCTGAGTTTGTCGCAGAAAACGTGCGTTACGAACTGCTTATCGCGGGCGCTCTGTTTGTTATCCTGTTTTCTGCCATCCTAAACCCGAACGCAAACTTAGCCGGTACTCACGGCCCCATGATACCGCTGATTCCAATGATTGCAGCAGCAGGGGGCCATCCACTGGCTCTCGGCTTGATGGTATGTGCTTTTGGTTTAATTCTCGCTTTTACCAAGGGTGGTTCTAAACTCATGACCCTCACTGGCATTGGGGTTCGAGGTGGGTTGCTGATCTACCTCGGCGCCGTTGGGTTGATCGGACAGATTAATAAGACTGAAGCGTGGGCTGCAAGTACGGACCAAAGCTACATTTCGTTTGTGGTCATTGGTCTAACGGTGTTGGTTTATGCCTACTTAGCCAAGATCAACAAACGTTGGTTGGCCATCCCGTTGTGTTCTGCACTAGCGGGCATTGTCGCTTATGCGATGGGCGCTGAGTTTGCTTTTACCACGGAGCCGGGCCTGCCTAATTTCAGTCCATTCTACTGGTGGGGTGAAGATACCGGCTGGCAACTAGGCTGGCCAACCTTAGAGCACTTTATTGCCGTTACTCCATTTGCTCTACTAGCCGTTGCTATGTGGTCTCCTGACTACCTCGGTCATCGTGTTTTTCAAGAACTTAACTACCCAAAAGAAGCAAAAGGCGTACTAATGGATGTCGACGACACTATGGTCGGAGCGTCTGTTCGTCAGGGCGTTGGCTCACTATTAGGTGGCGGTAATCTAGCGTCTTCTTGGGGTACGTACATGATTCCGGCGGCAATTGCCAAACGTCCTATTCCAGGCGGCGCGCTGTTAACGGGGTTAATGTGTATTGCGGCCGCAGTAATTGGTTACCCGATGGATCTTGCAATGTGGGAGCCTGTTCTACGCGTAGCTCTGATTGTCGGCGTATTCTTACCACTTCTTGAAGCGGGTATGCAGATGATACATAAGCATAAAGATTCACTCAGTGCTGGTATCTGTATTTTTGCCTGTGCATTCGTTAACCCAGTCTTTGGTTGGGCAATAACTATGCTGCTGGATAACCTCGGACTTATCGGCGACCATGAGCGCGCCAACGAGCTATCGGGCAAAGATAAATACCTGATTCCTGGTGTTGCCTTTGTCGTTTGTGCTGGCTCACTTGCTGTAGTTGGTCAGCTTCCGGGTATTCCCGCTCTGATCGGTTAATTGAACCTCGCTCTAAAGGCATAGGTGGTTACCGCCTATGCCTTTTTTCATTTGACAAGCAATGGCTACTTAGAACGAATGTCACTCTCTTCGTTGTCCAAAAATGTATTTAACCAGATGAATTAAATACGACTTTTAGCGAGTAGCAGATCCACTTTGCCTTTTGCTGTCTTACTAACGGTTTGCATAAACTGAAAGCTTGGCTTATTGATTCCTGATTGCTCTAACTCCGCGACCATTTGAAGCCAAAGTTTGGCTGTCATTTGTGCATCTGCTAACGCACGGTGAAAAACACCGTCGTTTTCGATGTTTTTGTAGCGAACGAGCTCGCCTAGTTTGTGTGACGGCGCATCTTGAATCAGTCGTCTTGCCACCAGTAACGAACAAGCGAACTCACCTGAATAGCCTTTGTTTACTCTTTCAAGCTCTGCGTCGAGAAATCGTTTATCGAATGAGGCGTTGTGAGCGATGAGGTTTTCATTGGCAATAAACTCACTAAACGATGCCATCACCTCATCGCAGCTTGGTGCGGTGCGTAACATGTTATTGGTGATGCCGGTATAACTTTCAATGAATGAGCTTACTCTGAAGCCCGGATTCATGAGCTGCTGAAAACTATCGACAACCTCACCATCAACTAATTTTACTGCTCCAATTTCAATTGCGCGGTCACCAAGGTTAGGAGAGAGGCCAGTGGTTTCAAAGTCGAGCACAACTACGGAATTTGCTTGAGGCATGAAGTTTTCCAACTAAAAAATAATGTGCAGAGTATCCTAGAAAGTACCAGAAAAATAAAGGCGATGCGCTGCCATGAACTTACGTTGGGTGTCTGAATGGCATTGAACAATGTGTTGTAGTGTTAGCCTGATAAAAAGAAAGCTTCCACTTTCATAGTAGGGCACTGTATGAAAGTGAAAGCGGAAACTTATTGGAATGAAATTAAGATATGAGCGGCTTACACAGCGGGCTTGAGCTGTGATAGAACGTAATCCAGTCCGCCTACAACCGCTGCAACCTGAGCGTCATTACATTCTTCGTCAGTGACTTTTGGGCTGTCTGGGTAGACTTCAGTTGTCGTACCATATTGGCAGTTAGTCACACCGCCACATAATCCCAGTTTCACCATCGGGTAGTTGATCACACCAAACTGAACAACAGGTGATCCGATGATTTCTCCTTGATCGTCCGCAGGGGCAATGTGCGTCACTTTCGCTACCGATTCAATCACTGCTTTTTGGAACTCTGGTTGCGGATTCTCAGTGTCTCCGACGGTGTAAAAGCCGTCTGGAATCAAACCTTCGATGTATTCAACACCATCGCGAGCGGCTAAAGCTGGGCGGAATTCTGTTTCATCCGAGTCAGTTGTCTCGTGAAGATCAATGTGCATCAATACATCACCCAGTGTCGCAACCAGCTGGATAAGGTTCGCGGACTCTTCCGCAGGGCTGTTTGCGTAGAAAGAGCGGTTCGGGTCTATCGCGTTTGGGTTCCAACGGTTAATCACCTCATAACCCCAAGGGCTCACGCATGGCGCAACAACGATATTGAAGTGCTCTGCGTAACGCTCCGCTTCTGTGTCCACGAATTTTAATGCTCCATGTACACCACTGGTTTCGTAGCCGTGCACGCCACCGGTGACAAGAACAACAGGTTTTACTGAATCCCAGTTGCGTGTTTTGATGCAAAATAGTGGGAAACGATCTTCGTCATATGAGAGCGCGCCGTATAGCTCGACATCAAAACGGTCGCGAAGTGCGTCGATTTTACTGACGACTTCTTCCTGATAGCTGCGTTTTACATCGCGTTCTGCTAACCAGGCTTTACGTTCAGCTGCGCCCCAAGGTTGACCTGGGGTACCAATTGGGTAAGTGTATCCGCTTTTCATCTATACTTTTTCTTTTGTTTACTCAAAGGTAAGACAAGACTAGACGTGTCTTATCTCGACAGCAATATAAAATACCGTCCGTTATCATAATCTTTGCCAGATAATCACTTTGCTGAGCATATTTGTGGTGATACATTTTAATTTTTACTAGATTTAATGTAACTAATTGCATTTAAAGAGATAAAAAATGGCTGGAGCAAGTTTACTCACACTGTTAGATGACATTGCCACGGTACTCGATGACATCGCGGTGATGTCAAAAGTGGCGGCAAAAAAGACAGCAGGTGTGTTAGGAGATGATTTAGCATTGAACGCCCAGCAGGTACAAGGTGTTGCCTCTGAACGTGAAATACCAGTGGTGTGGGCAGTTGCCAAGGGATCGTTTAAGAATAAATTGATTTTGGTGCCCTCTGCACTACTCATTAGCGCCATTATTCCGTGGTTGATCATGCCATTGCTTCTGCTTGGTGGTCTCTTCCTCTGCTTTGAAGGCACAGAGAAAGTACTAGAGAAACTCTTCCCCCATGCTCACTCACATGAAGACAAAGAAGAGATGTTGGATAAAGGAGAGTCAGTAGAAGAGTTCGAGAAACGGAAAGTCAATGGGGCGATTCGTACCGACTTTATTCTCTCTGCTGAAATCATTGTGATTGCTTTAGGTACGGTTTCAGAAGCCAGTTTTGTCACTCAGGTTATTGTGGTGAGCCTGATTGCGATAGTGATGACCATTGGTGTTTATGGCTTAGTCGCAGGGATAGTTAAGTTGGATGACTTGGGCTTGTACCTTGAGGTGCGCGCGAAAGGAAAAGGCTTCATGGCAAAAGTCGGTAACGCACTGGTAACCTTTGCGCCGAAGTTGATGAGATTGCTAACCATAGTGGGCACGGCAGCGATGTTTTTGGTTGGTGGGGGCATCATTGTTCATAACGTGCCAGCCATTCATCACTTTGTAGAGCCAATTCTGATGGACTTTAGTGGTCACTCTTTTGCCACCGCAGTGTTACCGATTTTACTCAATGGTCTTATCGGGTTTGTTGCTGGTTTGCTTGTCGTTGGTGCCTGGACAGTGATAGAAAAGGTGCGTGGGAATTAAGATCACCAAAAAACAAAAAGGGTCATGACTTCTTTTATTGATAGAAAGTCATGACCCTTTTTATTTGAGCTAGTTAAGCGAAGCGCTTATTTAACTTGCCATTCAATCTGTTCGTTCGCGCGGATAGGCACAACGATGTCATTGCCAAACGGCATTGTTTCTGGCACATCCCAAGCGGCTTTTTCTAGGGTAATTGTGTCTGTGTTACGAGCAATACCGTAGAAGTCTGGGCCATTGAAGCTTGCAAATGCTTCCAGGTTTTCCAGTTTACCTTCTTTGTCGAATACCTCAGCATAAAGCTCAACGGCTGCGTGTGCGGTGTATGAACCCGCACAGCCACACGCTGATTCTTTTGCACCTTTTGCATGTGGCGCTGAATCTGTACCTAAGAAGAACTTCTTACTGCCGCTTGTTGCCGCTTCAATCAGCGCTTGCTGGTGGGTATTACGCTTTAGGATTGGCAGACAGTAGAAATGTGGCTTAATGCCACCGACAAGCATGTGGTTGCGGTTGAAAAGTAGGTGGTGAGCAGTGATTGTCGCCGCAACGTTATCAGACGCTTTTTTAACGAAGTTAGCTGCGTCAGCGGTGGTGATGTGTTCCAGAACAATTTTTAGATTTGGAAAATCATTAACGATAGGAGCAAGAACCGTATCAAGGAACTCTTTTTCACGGTCGAAGATGTCAACGTCGTGATGTGTGACTTCGCCATGGACCAACAGTAGCATGCCGACTTCTTCCATTGCTTCCAGAACGTGGTAGATGTTCTTTGCATTGGTCACGCCAGAGTCTGAGTTGGTGGTTGCGCCTGCTGGGTAAAGTTTTGCTGCAACAATTTTGCCAGTTGCTTTTGCGGCACGAATTTCGTCTGGAGTGGTGTTATCGGTTAGGTACAGCGACATTAATGGTTCAAATTGCTCGCCGTGCTGTTCTTTAAGGATTCTATCTCGGTAGGCTAACGCCATTTCAGTGTTGGTAACTGGTGGGACGGTGTTTGGCATGATCAGTGCGCGACCGTTGTAACGGCTGATATCGCGAACGGTGTCTTTAAGAACAGCCCCATCGCGTAAGTGAACGTGCCAGTCGTCAGGACGAGTAATAGTCAGTGTTGTCATTAATTGCTCCCACCATTGAAAAAGTTGTCTGATTGGAGCCTAAACGAAGCACTGGCATTGTTAGCAAACGCTTGCGCTTAGGCGACAGGATGATAGAGGAATTGACTTCACATTTCATCCCATTTTTCACTTTTCTACGATTGTGGAAGCACGATAAGTTATTTCATCGTCAACCAAAGTGCATGAATCGTACCTGGCAGGAAGAAGAAAAAGGTCAGAATTAAGTTGATGAAGAAGTCTTTATTGAAACCTCTTTCCATGAACACCGCAACAGGTGGAAGAAAGATACACAGTAAAATGAGAACGAGTTTTCTAGTATCCATGATAAGCCTCTAGTCAATTTGTCGTTGTTGTCAAAAGAGTGGCGAATTATGTGTCTTGTATCACACTTTATCAATCAGCGTTTGGTCAGCGTGTTGTAAAAAACGCAACGGTTAGATTTAGTTAAGTCAATGCCTTACATTAGTTAAGACTTCTCCTTACAATAGTGCAACAAATAAAAGCACTGCAGGAAGAAAGCCATGTCACAACCCATCTTATCCCAAATAAATGTCTTTCCGGTTAAATCAGTCGGAGGGGTTGCTCTCTCGTCTGCGTGGGTAGAAAAGCAAGGCTTGAGCTTTGACCGCCGTTTTATGATTGCCAAAGCAGATGGCTCGATGATCACCGCAAGGAAGTACCCACAAATGGTCACCGTAAAATCTGCGATACTTGCCGATGGTGTTGTGTTTAGCTCCTTAGGTATGGAGCCGCTTAAAATCCGTTATCAAGATTTCAAAATGCAGGAAACGTCGGCAACGGTTTGGAGTGACACGTTTACCGCTTATACCACAACGGACGAAGCCGACGACTGGTTTACCCGTGTTTTAGGGCAACGAGTCGAGCTGCTTTTCTGTGGTGAACAATCGAATCGAGTACGAGATAAGTTTGGTCATAATGTGAGCTTTGCTGACGGTTATCCTGTATTGGTCATCAGTCAGGCTTCTCTCGATGAGTTGAACAAGCGAAGCTCTGAGCAGCACTCAATGGATCAGTTTCGCACCAATCTGGTAGTGGCAGACACGACGCCGTTTGAAGAGGATTCTTGGAAACGAATTCGCATCGGCGAGGTGGAATTCGAGTCACTTAAGCCTTGTGAGCGTTGCATTCTTACAACGGTCAATACGCAAAGAGGCACATTCCGCGAGAGTAAAGAGCCGCTGAAAACGCTACAACAGTTCCGTGCCAATGAGCGAGGCGGGGTCTTTTTCGGGCAAAACCTTGTAGCGCGTAACGAAGGCATTATCCGCCAAGGTGACAAAGTCGAAGTGCTTGAATATAAGGAACCGGAGTTTTATGAGGATAACTCTCCTGCGCGTTTAACGTTAACTTGCGTCGAACGTGAAGAAATAGCACAAGATTTTGTGACATTTTGGCTAGAGCCTAGTAAAGGCAAGTTACCTAATTATCTGCCGGGACAACATTTACCAATCGATGTTGAAGTAGAAGGTAAAAAAATAGGCAGACGTTATACTCTTTCTTCGAGTCCTTCTCGTCCGGGGCGATATGCTGTTTCAGTTAAGCGAATTTCCGGTGGCCGTGTGTCGAACTCTCTGTTGGATAATCTGCAGGTTGGCGACGTATTAGAAGCGGAAAACCCAGATGGGGAGTTTCATCTTAAGCCGCATCACACTCAGCGTCTATTGTTGCTTTCAGCAGGCAGTGGCGTTACTCCAATGCTGTCGATGGTGCGTTACTTAGCCGATCACAATCAATTAGATGACGTCGTGTTCTACCATCAGTGCCGCACTGAAAAAGACATTCCTTGTAGAGCTGAACTGGAACAACTGAAGCGAGAGCATCCGGGACTAGAGGTAAAATTCTGCCTGACTCAGCCAGCGATCGATTGGTTTGGATTGAAAGGTCGACTCAGCCTTTCGCACATCAAACAAATTAAAGATGCGGAGCAGCGTCAGGTGTTTGTTTGTGGCCCTGATGGCTTTATGCAAAAAGCGAAAAACTTGCTAATGAAAAAGGGGCTGCCTGAAGAGAACTACCATCAGGAAGCGTTTGGTGTCTCTGCGGTAACAGCACAGCCAGAGAAAAGTATCGAAATCGAGTTCAACGGCGCTAAGATTACGGGCACTAATCAGAAAACACTTCTAGACCAACTTGAAGATGCCGGAAAGGACATCAGCAACAGCTGCCGCGCAGGGTTATGTGGCGCTTGTAAAGTACAATTGAAATCGGGGCAAGTTCACCATCCAGACGTACCCGCTTTGAGTGTTGAAGAGCGTGCTATGGGGACGGTATTAGCGTGTTGTGCCGTTCCGGAAACCGATGTCACAGTGACTGACTAATCAGGTTACAATACTTAAGAAAAACGCTGCCCTTGAGCAGCGTTTTTTATAGCAAACATTGCGTTTAAATGTTGCTTAGTCGTAAATTGTCGGGATTGGTTGACGTTTGTGCTGCGTAGCTTTGTAAATAGCTACCAGACGGTCACTCACTTGTTGAGACACTGGTTTACCTTCCAGGAAGTCATCAATTTGTTCGTAACTTAGGTTCAACGCATCTTCGTCCGCTTTTTGTGGAGCGAGTTCTTCCAAATCTGCCGTTGGTGTCTTTTTCACAAGTAGTTCTGGTGCGCCTAATGTTGCCGCTACCTCACGTACTTGACGCTTGCTCAAACCAAATAAAGGCGCAAGGTCACAAGCACCATCACCAAACTTCGTGTAGAAGCCAGTAATGTTTTCTGCCGAGTGATCGGTTCCCAGCACCAAACCGCCAACGTAACCGGCAATTTCGTATTGTGCGACCATTCGGGCACGTGCTTTTACATTGCCTTTCACAAAGTCTACTTTTGCCGCGTCGGTTGGTAGAAGGCCAGTTCCCTCTAGCGCAAAGCTAGATGCAGCATGCATACCATCTACACCTTGTTTGATGTTTACTGACACAGAGTGTGTCGGTTCAATGAACGATAAGGCAAGTTGTGCTTCATCTTCATCTTTTTGCTCACCGTAAGGCAGACGAACCGCGATGAACTGGTAGTCGTTACTACCACTCGCTTCATTGAGTTCATTAACCGCAAGTTGGGCAAGGCGACCACACGTGGTTGAGTCAACACCGCCACTGATGCCAAGCACGAGTGACTTACAACCTGCTTCTTGTAGCTTACGCTTTATGAAAGCAACACGGCGTTCAATTTCGAAATGCGGATCAATAGAAGGTAGAACGCGCATTTCATCACGGATGGATTGTTCCATTTAGGGTTCCTTTTCCTGCAAATATGTCAGACACCAACAGCGTTGGTAGTTACCAATACCAGTAAGAGTGTTGAGGTGAATATTCAATAAATGGTGACAAACCATCCAATTGAGGCTCACAAACATCACTTTGGTGTCAAAAAGCTATAAAGATTAGTAGTATCATACCGAAATCATCAAATTAGAAAACTCTCTTAAACCAGGTAATCGCCGGATATGAAAAAAATTGCCATTTTTGGTAGCGCATTTAATCCACCTAGCTTAGGCCACAAAAGTGTTATTGAGTCTTTGGGGCACTTTGATCTTGTGCTTCTAGAACCCAGCATCGCACACGCATGGGGCAAGGAAATGTTGGATTACCCAACCCGGTGCAAGTTGGTCGATGCGTTTATCAAAGATCTCGGGCTTTCTAATGTTCAGCGTTCGAACGTAGAGCAAGCTTTATACCAGCCTGGACAAAGTGTGACGACCTATGCGTTATTAAACAAAATTCAAGAAATTCATTCGACGGACGATCTAACTTTTGTCATTGGGCCTGACAATTTCTTTAAATTTGCTAAATTTTATAAAGCACAGGAAATTACTGAGCGCTGGACCGTCATGGCGTGTCCTGAAAAAATAAAAATTAGAAGCACAGATATTCGAAAAGCGCTGATGGAAGGAAAAGACATCAGCGCCTTTACTACGTTAACAGTCAGTGAACTATTGCTCAACGAAGGTTTATATAGAGAAACTTTATCTGGTAACTGAGAGGTTAAATGTTCATGGTCAGATTAGCCGTATTTAGTACGTGCGCGCTGCTTGTATATTCGCAAGCAAGCGTAGCATGTAACTATTTTTCTGATCGATCGGTCGTTTTTGCTGACAATACCATGCCTATTTGTGAAGAACTTTTTGATAGCGTAGGCGTGTTAAGTACTGACTCGTTGAATTGGTATGCACCAGAAATCGAACTGGATGGACCCACGAAAAATTATTGGGAAGAGTGGGCGTTTACGCCGAATGAGACACCTATCCTTACGCAAAACCTAGAGAAGAACTACTTTGGTCTTGGTATCTGGATGCCTGAAGACCTTCTAGACGAAGAAAGTGACATGACGACGGAAGAGTGGATTCGCAATCACGGTCTGATGTTTAGTATCGGTTTTGGTGATAAGGGCGATGGTGAGCCCAGAATGCGTTTGGATTATCGTTGGCACGAATACTATGACGCTGACTGGATGATGCAAATTGAATTGCCATTCTGAATAATTAAAAAAAAGCGTACATCAAATGATGTACGCTTTTTTGGTTTTTGAGCACAGGGTTGCTTAGTGTGGGGGCTATTTTAGTAATTAGCTACTTTCGTTAGCAGTTATAAAGGCTCGCCAAAGACCAAGAAACAAAGTTGCTCATACTCTTCGCTATTTCCTGCAAAAAGTGCTTCAACAATATCAGCATCTTTTTTCCCTGATAATTTCATCTTTCTTGCTTCTCTCAGCGTGAGCACCAGACATAACTCTCTTGAGATACGTACGTCACCCCCTGGCTTCCACTGATTGATGACTTTGCTTAAAGCTGAGCTAGAAAGGGCGGGAGAAATCGTAACCACTTCGTGTTTTACTACTGCAAGTAAATCTAGCTCGATATCCGAACGGGACTCTACAGTCGACAGTCTGTCGAGTAATGCTTTGAGTAGAACTGATGGTGTAATGAAGCCCGCCTGCTGAGGAAAATCATCACTCAACCGCACAGAAAAATCACAACGATGCACACGAGTGTTAGGTAAAAAGGTGAGGGAGCTCAAACATCCCTGAGGAATCCAAAAAATCTGACCCGGTTCAATGGCATACTCCTGCTTACCCAATTTAATGATCACTAATCCTTCAATCACAGATAATAAACTGTGCTTTAGCGCTTTTTTGCGTGCAGTAACATTAAGAAAAGGGTAATTAGCGTCGTGAAATTCAATTGCGTAGTTCATTATTATTACCAGTGATTTTTGGGCGCTAAGCGTAACGCTAAACCTATAGGATTCCAACCGGTTAAAAAAATTTTTTAGCCATACTTTTGTTAGGTGAACTGGTATGACCATGAGAAAAGTATGAGCTGAAATGCTGCTATACAGTAAAACTATGCGTAAAATGTGCCAGCTTTTTTAGATATGTAATGAATAATGACTGCCAATACCGACCCTTATATTGAAATTCGTCCTTATAATGACGAAGAAATTCCAGCAGCGCTGGATCGTCTAATCCAAGATGATGAATTTATCACCGCGATTCTTGATCACCGTTTTGCCAATAAAGCAGGATGGTTTAAAACTCTTATGAGTCCGATTGTTCGCCTTTACCTAAAAGCAAAGTGGAGTAAGCTTGACTCCGTAGAAGCGATCCAGATCGAAGTGAAAAAGTATCTTGAAGATATGCTTGATAAGACAACGGATGGCGTCACTTTCTCTGGTTTAGATAAACTGGACAAAAATACCTCTTATCTATTCATTTCTAACCACCGTGATATCGCGATGGACCCTGCGTTAGTCAACTACGGCTTACACCAAACTGACCACCGCACTGTCCGCATTGCTATTGGTGATAACCTCCTCAAGAAGCCGTGTACGACGGAACTGATGCGCTTGAACAAGAGCTTTATTGTTAAGCGTTCAGCAAAAGCACCGCGCGAAATGATGAAAGCGTTAGGACAGCTGTCGAGCTACATCAAGCATTCTCTCGACACAGGCAACTCTATTTGGATCGCGCAGAAGGAAGGCCGAGCAAAAGACGGCAACGACTTCACTGATCCAGCCATTCTTAAAATGTTTCATGTTGAAGGGCGTAAGCAAAAGATCAGCTTTGGAGAGTACACTCGCTCTTTGAAAATCGTGCCTGTTTCTATCTCTTACGAGAACGACCCTTGTGACCTTGCGAAGGCGAAAGAGTTATTTGCTAAAGCAGAAAGTGGCCGCTACGAGAAAGGTGAATTTGAAGATATTGAAAGTATCATTCAAGGTATTATCGGTTACAAAGGTCGCATTCATGTGGCGTTTGGCGATGTGATTGAGCAAGAATTTGAAACACCAGAGTCTCTTGCTGCTGAAATCGACCGTCAAATTCACAACAACTACCGACTCTATCCAATGAATTTGCTCGCTGCTGGTCGTGATGATTCAGAGGTGCCTGAAAAGGTAAAACGTCAGTTGGCGGAAAAGCTTGAAGAGTTGCCAGAAGGCGCGCGTCCTTTCCTTGTTGCGAGCTATGCTAACCCGGTAAACAATCAAGAGTAGATTGATTGGTTTATTTTTGAATCAAAATACCTCGGGCTCTGTCCCGGGGTTTTTAATATCTGTTGCTATGGTGCGACAGCGCCGCCTAAAGTCAGGTTACTTGGCCATTTAGTGATTTGATTCCCACCCAGAAAGATATTTCCTTTTACAGTCATAGTGTCAGGAAACGCTTTGAGTGCCGAGCCCCCAATGTAAAGATTTCCATCGATGATTAAGCCATCAGGCAAAGCCGTTAATGGTGTGCGGATTACACTTAAATCACCATAGACACGAAGTCTTGCAGGAAGCTTTTTTAGTGGAGTGTCAGTAAGGTTTAAATATCCGCCGAGTTTGACGCCTTTCGGCCAGTTTTCAACTTGGCTACCTAATAAATTTGCATAGCCTTTTATGCTGGTACCAGGCCTGACGGTTTTAAGTGCGCTGTTTGTTGCTTCTAAACTGCCACCGACATTGAGACCCTTCGGTAGCCGAGTGATAGACGTTTGGGAAATGTTCAGGTTGCCTTTAATCGACAAATCAGATGGTAATTGAGTAAAGGGTTTGTTACGTAGATCTAGGTTGCCATAGTTGTCTAGGTAAGCGAGCTTGGTGTAGTAATCCAGTTCGTACGCCACTGAAGGTGTGTTGAATGTTACCAGTGCAATAATAAGTAGGATGAAACGCATGGCTGATGACTTTGCTGGATATAAAACCAGCCAAGCATATCTCAAAGCGCTAAATACGGCTATTCCAAGTGTTAACACTTGAAGGAAAGTAACACTTAAATGGAAGTAAGTAGAAAGCGAGCAGAGTGCTCGCTTTGGAATAGGATTAACGCGCTAATGAACGAGTTTTTAATTCAAAGATCAGCTTTTCTGCACTGACTTCGAACTTGAAGCGGGCTGATGCTTCTTTAGACTCTTCTGTGATTTCACTGACATTATATTCAACGTTAGCACATACTGATTTAGCTAGTTCAATGTAGGCAGCTATTTCAGACTCTAATGCCGCTTTAGACTCTGCGAAAATCGTTACGTCGGCAACTTCGTCGCCTTCTTTAATGACAAAGCCAATTTCACCCGCACAGCCACATGCTTCGCAGACTTGGTTTCCTTCTAATTCGATGCTCATAACGAATCCTCTTGTAAAAACTAAGGGTATTCTAGCAGGTATTTGATCTCTATCTACAAAAATGAATGAATCTGCATAAAAAAGCACACAAATTAAAGGGAATAACGCTCGATAAGGCGGAGGAAGGGTATGCCTAATGTGATATATATCAATATTTAAGAGTAATTACACTAGCTACGAACGAGTTTTATGTTTGGTCAGTTGAACTGAAGAACAATTTATAAGAGTATTTATTGAGTGAATAATTCTACATGATTATCATTCTTAACTCCTGAGTGGCTTTGATGGATAGTCTCGTGCAACACCTTGATGTCGTTATCTTTTCATCTGGGGTGCGTATGGTAAACATTGATGAGCATTCCCTGGCATGTTGATGATTGCGCAGTACTTTATCGCTATGACAGAGGTCCGCGTTTAGATTAGGAAGCACAGTAATAAAACTGAGGATGATTTCACTCTGGCCTCGTTGAGTTGTGAGTTAGATGGATTTAATAAAGAAGAGCTTAAAATATGCCAAAGCGTAGTAAAGAAGATACTGAAATAACTATCCAGAAGATCATGGATGCCGTCGTTGACCAATTGCTTAGACTTGGTTACGACAGAATGTCGTACACAACGCTGAGTCAGCAGACGGGTGTATCACGTACAGGTATTAGCCATCACTTCCCTAAAAAAACGGATTTTACTGCAGCACTTGATGCTCGCATCTTTAAAATGTTTGTCGAGCACTTAAGGTTTGATAAAGGGTTGGCTACGTTTTCGGATAGCTGGATGACAGCACTGGAAAATGCTGAATTTGTGGCTATTTTAAAACTCCTGTTCCATCACATCGTAGCCACAGAAAACGCCCATGAATTTGCAACAAATGGTATTGATCGCTTGTATAAAATGGTCGGTAGCCAATTTGGGGATGGCAGTGACAAAGAACTTGAATGGTTGATTGGTCGTTCTCTGATTCAAATGAGCAAATAACCGATACAGAATGAACAAAGCCCTGCTAGTAACTAGTGGGGCTTTATGTTTTGTTTTGGCCCAAACGCCTTTGTATTACGAGCCCCTAGCCACAGAGCCAGCAATGCGAGGCTATAATACCAACCACAGTGGTAGAGAACCTCAGGAATTAAAATGAATCAACAAGTGAAACAAGAGCGCCTGCAAGGCCGTCTGGGGCCGGAAATCAAAGCGTTTCGTCAGGAGCGCCAAACACTACAGTTAGCTACGGTTGATGCTGAAGGCCGACCTAACGTCAGTTACGCCCCGTTTGTACAAAACCAGCAAGGTTACTTTGTTCTTATTTCACAGCTTGCTCGCCATGCACGCAACTTACTAGAAAATCCTAACGTCTCCCTAATGATGATCGAAGATGAAGGCTCTGCTGGTCAAATTTTTGCCCGTAAGCGCCTGACGTTTGATGCGGTAGCAATCGTTGTGGAACGTGACACCGAGCTTTGGCAACAAATTGTTGCTCAGATGAAAGCACGTTTCGGAGAGATTATTGATGGTTTGAGCAATCTGGAAGACTTCGTTTTGTTCAACTTAAAAGCAGAAAAAGGCTTGTTTGTGAAAGGCTTCGGTCAGGCGTATGAGGTTTCTGGCGATGATCTTGTGGACTTTATCCACTTAGAGAAAGGACATCAAAAAATTTAGAGATTTATTGGGCACAGTCAAACCATTTGGGGGAGGCGTTTCTCGAGCTCCCCCTCTCTGCCTGCGAAGTTATGAAGCCATAGCTGTAGCTTCAATCTCCTTCGCCCCTCTCAGCATGGCTTCAATTAACTCACCAGCGTTAAACTTTACCAGAGCCTCGTGTGCACCCACTTGATGGGCGCGATCAACGCAGATTTCACTTGAAAGAGAAGTGTGCAAAATACGGTACGAGTGGTTAAGTGCCGAGTCGTTTTGCACTTCGAACGCCAGCTCGTAACCATCCAGTCCCGGCATTTCAATGTCGCTGACTAACAAATCAATTGGGCTATGTAGTGCCGCTTGATCTCTCATGAATTGCAACGCTTCCGCGCCATTTTTACTGATTTGGTACGGGATGTTAATGCTGTCTAATGCATCACTTAGTTGCTTACGTGCAATCGAAGAATCGTCAACGAGTAAGATATTAAGAGCTTTTAAACGTTCACGTTCTACGTCAGTCAACATTGGGATTTTTGAATGTTCATATTGCGGATAGATCTTGGACAGAAGCAATTCGACATCCAGCATTTGAACCATTTTGTTTTCATACTGAGTAATGCCCGTGACAAAAATATTTTGACCAGCGCTCTCGGGTGGTGACTCTATGGTTTTCCAGTCACAATCAATGATTTTTTCAATGCTTCGAACCATAAAGGCAACAACGGTTCGCAGGCAGTCAGTCACAATCAAGTAACAGCTTTGATACTCTTCTTCCTGAATCGGTCGGAACCCGACGGCTGCCGCCATATCAATTACTGGCACGGTTAGGTTGCGAATCGTCACTGTGCCGATTACGTGCTGGTGGGAGTATGGGATCTTCGTGGTCGGCATGTACGGAACAATTTCACGGACTTTAAGAGTGCCTATCGCGAAATATTGTTGCAGGGTAAGCTTGAATACTAACATCCCCTGAGATTGATTCGCTTTGCTAACGACTTTTGCCATGAAATAACCTTATAAATACCAAATGATTACCTCTAATCTAATCGGATAAACCGGCGGCATCAACAGCCCTACACCGAAAAGTTAAGTTTTCATTCAATCTATTAGCTTTGCAGATGTGAGAATGCTTAAATTCCGCTCAGGTCGTGTTAACAAAACACAAATAGAGCTTCCCTGTAGGCGTGGTGAGAGAAATGTTTGGCGTGCTTGGGTGTATTCGGTAAACTTGCGCTAACAGAACAGCGAGAGATAAACAGATGGCAAATACAGCAGCCGCATTGCATATTCTTGTGAAACACAAAGAACAAGCAGAAGACATCATCAAGCAACTTAAAAAAGGGGCTAAGTTTCAGACACTGGCAAAGAAATACTCGACTTGCCCGTCTGGAAAACGCGGTGGTGATCTTGGTGAGTTTCGTCGTGGACAAATGGTGCCTCAGTTCGACAAAGTTTGTTTTTCAGGTGAGGTGCTAACACCGCATTTAGTAAAAACTAAATTTGGCTGGCATGTGGTAAAAGTATTATATAGAACATGATATTTAGCGCGAGTACAGGAACTTTGTGCTCGGGCTAGCATCTTATTTTAAATCACACGTGAGGTTATACGTATGGCATCAGATTATTACGGAACCAGTGCCAGTTATGCACGTAAAGAAGCCGGTTATCGCGAGAAAGCACTGAAGCTCTATCCTTGGGTATGCGGAAGGTGTGCTCGAGAGTTTGTGTATTCAAATCTGCGTGAATTAACGGTTCATCACAAGGATCATGACCACACGAATAACCCGGAAGACGGTAGCAACTGGGAGTTGTTATGTCTCTATTGCCACGATCATGAACATAGTAAGTATCTAGAGCATGAACGTTACGGCAGCGAAATTAAACCTGGTGAAGATGAGCACCAAGGCGCGACGTACAATCCATTTGCTGATTTAGCGAAGATGATGAAGAAGTGATGCTTAAGGGCTAAAGTGGCGTTAGTCATCGATAACGCCACTAGATTGAGTTTAGCCATTGAGCACAGCAGTATACTTCGTTACTTGTCACGTTTCTAAGGATCGACGTTGCCCCAAACTTCCAACTGTTACGATAGCAACATGATTTTTTAAAATTGATTTAAGGGATCTGGTTATAGTGATTAAAGCAGCTAACTAACGTAAAACGTTTTATAGCCTCATTATTGATGAAATCCATTATTACTTTGTTGCATATTGGTACAGAAGGCACCATTATTTTTGAACAGGCGTTATATGCAAAGGAGATTGCAATGAATATAGACGCGACATTACTGCTTCAAGGTGCTTCTGTCTATTTGGTGATCAGCTTACTTTTGAGCTACTACTTGGGTCGGCGTAAAACCAGTACTCCAATGATTTCTGCGTTAGTCGGTGTTCTTTTAGCCTTGATCCCCCCGTTAGGACTGATTTATTTAGCTTTTTTAACACTCAAAAGTGATTATGCCGAGAGAACCTAAATTTTTCTCACCTAACTTGCGCTAGGAACATAAAGGAATTTATGCAGCAAAATGTAGAAACGGATAGGTTGATACTCAGACCCTTTACTTTATCGGATGCCAAGCGTGTCGCGCTTCTGGCTGGTGACAAGGTTATTGCGGACATGACAGCGAACATCCCTCATCCTTATTCGCTTGCCGATGCGGAGTTGTGGATTAATACTCATGAGCCACTCTTTGATAGAGGTAAAGGTATCGTCTATGCCATTACTTTAAAAGAGAGCGGTGAGCTGATTGGCGCGGTGAGTTTTCTAGGAATAGATAATGGTGTGGGCACCTTAGGTTATTGGCTGGGCGTACCTTATTGGGGGCGCGGTTATGCGACTGAAGCATCGAAGGCAATAATCACCTTTAGTAAATCGAATCTTGGGTTGAGCAAGTTACATGTCATGCACCTTTTGGGCAATGAACGTTCCAAGTCAGTGATCAAAAAACTCGGCTTTACCTATATTGAAAATCGCATTAATCGTATGCAGGGAAAGGCGCGAGAAGTTTGTGTTTATACTTCAGATCTTTAATTTATGTATTCGAATAAACAATGGAAATGACAACTGTCCGGTTGTCACAGTTTAGTTAGGGCTCGTTTGCGAACACTCATCGACGAGTTCGGTTTTTGATGCCTGTTTTAATTTAGATAAAGCGGCTACTTTTCCGCTGCTTCACTAGTGCCACTTGGTGCAAGAAGGTTCGCCAGTACTTGATTGTCGACAATAAACAGCCACCTGCCACGGTAGGGAGTCATGTAAATGGCATTGGTTTCCAAAGGCTGTGTTTTCTTACGTTGAACCCAGATGGTATAGCCCGGCTGCGTGGTTAAAAATGCGTTTCTCTCTGGTTGTGATGACGGAATTAAATTTAGCGGTTTTTCCAGTTTACCTGCGAAACCAAAGGTATTGTGATACTTGCCAACGTACGAAATGCTGTGTCCTTGAGATTGCAACTGATGGATTTGACGACCTGTCTCTGTTACATCATAAACGTTGTTGAGGACTGGTGACAGACTGGCCATCAAGGCGGATAAGCTCAGCAGTAGTGCCCCGATATTAAGCGCAAGACGATCAATAGGCAGCTTTCTTTTCCATAATAGCAACACGATCAACATCGCCGGCAACAGGCTCCAACTTAAGTGAACATCCGTGACTTCCGTGCTGCGAAACGCTTTTTCTGCCCATAGTGGAGCACTTAAGATGGCTAGCGTAATAAGCACGATGGCTCCCACTATCGCTGGCTCGGTTTTTACCTTCGCGAGATCCAATCGCTTCGCGATCCAAATGGCGATAAAAGGGAAAATCGGAAGTAAATAGTGAATCTGTTTTCCGCTGAAGCAACTGAATATTCCCACCACAAACACAAACAACGAGAAACAGAAGGTATCTCGTCGTCCGACCCAAATCCATGGACGGTTTCGCCAGAAACTAATGAGGAAAAGCCAAGGAAAAAGTAAGGCTGGCAAGAGTGACACATACCAGTAAAAAGGTCGGGCATGGGCAAAAGAGTCTTGTACCCTCCCGGCAGATTGCACCCATAAAATGGCCTTCGTGTACTCTTCTCCACCGACTATCGCTGCAGGTAGTGCCCAAAGCAGGATGACTATAACCGCGATACCCACTGTTTTGAGAATCGCTTTGAAAAAAGCTTTGTTGATGGAAGCGGGTGAAGGGTGCCAAAGATGGGCTAACAGAAGGAAAGGGATAAAATAGACGAACACCACAGGTCCCTTAGTCAGCATTCCGAGCCCAAGGCACACACCACTTAAATATGACCATGAATCACGTTCTGTTTCGGAGTATCGCCAAAAACTCAATACCGCAAGTTGGAGGAATACGGCGAGTATTAAATCGAACATGATCATACTGGAATACAAAAACCAGCCAAGAAAACTGATAAGAATGAGGGGAGATAACCACTTCGCTTGTGCTGAGTCGGGGTAAATTTTCTCCGCCAGTTTTCCTACAAGATAAAGGTTTACCAAAGCGAAGCCTGGTACTACTAAACGCGTCACGGTATCGGATGTGCCAAATAAGGACCAAACGGCGCTGAATAACCAGAACATTAACGGTGGTTTATGATCGTATGGTTGCCCATTGAGTTGTGGTACCAGCCAGTCATTGTTGAGCCACATTTCCCACGCGACAGAGACATAACGGGTTTCATCGATGGGAAAAATAGGTCGGAACCAGAGATTCACGGCTATGAAGAATAACGCGGCAAAAAGTGCCAGTGCAGTGTACTGAACATGCGGAGATAAAGGTGAGGTTGCCTTCTTAGATGTCATTGTTGTTCCTGCTATCTAACGTTACTCGTAGTTAATGAGTTCAATCCATCATTCTTATGAGTGAATAGTTGACCTGTCTCATTCTCTACTTAGTACTTTATTTGCATTTTGTTACATTTAGTTAGCATAGCAATCTTCTCTGATAGAACAACATGTCAATGTTTAACCAGGCTGGATCCCCAGAAGCAGCATTTTATTTCTCAATTAGTGTTAACTTTCCACAGCAAGGTACATGCCTCAGCATGTTGTTAGGTTATAAGAGGTGAAACTCGACCTAAGGGTAAGTGCTTGTCTTTTGATCCCTATCATAATGCCAGGTCAGATTTCAGGTGTAATCTAGTGCTTCAGCAGCGCTAGTCACCAAGGCTATTAGTGCCATTTCGCCCATAGTGAAATTCTGAAACCTCTCTTTATCTTCCTAGTTCAAATATGAATAATAAACCCAACAAAACGCGATAGGTTCCTATCAATATTAATTAATACATTAAAGGGTTTTATTATGAAAAAATTATTCGTACTAACTACTGGTCTACTTATGGCTTCATCAGTATTTGCTTCAAATATTACTATTACAGAACATACAAATATGGATGCAGGTACTTATCAGAGCAGAGAGCAAGCACTCAATGCAGGCTTTGATTTGTCAGATTCATTAAAATCAATGTCTAAATCAGAGTTACGACGTGAATTTGGATTATTTGGATACACTAATGTAAATAATATCAACATCGATGACAGTAAAGTGATTATTAAAGAAGTGGCTTACGCACGTGATGACATTCAATATCGAGCAGTTCTAAATGTGGATTACCACTTCAACGCAATGAGACTACATGACTAAGTTATGGCTTATTTAGTCAAACATCCACATCTAAAATATTATCTTAATTGTATTGGGGGACATAATACTCCCCCAATAATAAATGCCAATAAATCTGATACTGACGTAAATTGAATATTTATCAAAATATAAATATTGTTTAGTTTACGTCATGTAACTCTCCCATATCGGTGGGCTTCCAATCGTATTTTGTACCGTTTCAATAAACAGTTTGACCAGCGGAGGCTGATTGCGGTGTGGATACAAGGCGTACAAGCCACCGGTATAAGAGATTTCATAATCAGGTAATAATCTAACCAGCTGCATCTCTTCGATACTCTGCGTGAGCATCAATTGGCCCACGATGGCATAGCCTAGCCCCGATTGCACACCATCCATTAATAACTCCACCTCATTGACATGATAGCGACCTTGAGCCGTAACGGTGACGGGATGTGCTTCTTCATCTTTCATTGATGATAATTGCACTTTATTCATTTGGTATGAGCCGTTGGAATAAATGACAGCGGGTAACGCGGCGAGTTCTTGAGGTGTTTCAGGGTGGCCGTATTCAGCGATAAAGTCTTTTGATGCAAGTAATAGCAGCTGATGATTTGCCAGTTTTTTCGCCACTAAGTTTGAGTCTACGGGAGAACCGACTCGAAATACAACATCATAACGTTCTCCAATAAGATCGACTCTCCTATCATTAAGGATGACTTCGACACTGACTTGCGGGTACTTTTTGAGGAAAGCGACCACACTTTCCTTTACGTATTTCCGCCCGAAGAGTGATGGGCAAGATATTCTAAGATGGCCCTTAGGCGTATCACTGAACGTATCCGCAAGTTGACGAGTCTTTTCTAAAGCGTCGCTAACTTGCTGGGCTTGCTTTACTATTTCTTCGCCTGCGGGTGTAAGCGAAAGTGAGCGTGTAGAGCGATTAAGTAGCCTGAGACCAAGCGACTCTTCTAGTTTTCTTATCTGTTTGGATAATACCGAGCGATCGATGCCACGCGCGTCCGCAGCATTTGCGAAAGAGCCCTGTTTAGAAACTTCGAGTAGTAGTTCCAGTCTACTTGCAAGATCCATGAATACACCTAAGTAATGACTTTCTGGTTTAGTATGGCTGATATTATCAATATTTAATTAGGCGATACAATAAAATGTATGCTCTAAAAATGGGACAGATAGTTAGTTTTTTTGGCTGTATAGCTCTGAGATAAAAGTTATTAAACAGTGGTTAATTAATAAATAAGACGAATACAGTGCAGGTTGTTACTTTATTCAATTAATCTAATACTAATTTAGTTCTATGTGTGGATAGTATCTGCATTTTAAAATTAAAAATCACAAAAATAACGATGGAATAAATTGCTAGATATAAAAAAGCGGGCTGGAATTCAGCCCGCGGCAGGGGAGTCAAGCCCACATTAACGATCGCAGTTATTATCGTTGATTTTGGTTAATTTAATAACCTATCCCCTAAAAATTAGGCATTTTCTGAAATAGCGTTACTTGCTAAATTCACCGTGCGGGTCAATAACAAATTTCTTAGCTGCACCACCATCAAAGTCGGCGTAACCTTGAGGTGCTTGATCGAGTGAAATCATTTGTACGTTTACGGCGTCAGCAATTTTAACTTTGTCGAACAAAATAGATTGCATCAGACCACGGTGATATTTCATTACCGGGCATTGGCCAGTATGGAAAGAATGTGATTTCGCCCAGCCAAGACCAAAGCGCATGCTCAGTGCACCTTCTTTCGCAGCTTCGTCTTTCGCACCCGGATCGTCTGTAACGTAAAGACCAGGAATACCAATCGAGCCACCGGCACGCGTTACTTGCATCGCAGAGTTCAGTACTGTTGCTGGTGCTTCTTGAGTATGACCACCACAGCCACATCCGTGCGCTTCGAAACCAACACAGTCAACAAAACAATCAACTTCACGCTCATTCAGAATGGCTTCAATTTTGTCTTCCATGCTGCCGTCTTCGCGTAGGTCAATGGTTTCGCAACCAAAACTACGTGCTTGCTCTAGACGATCTGGGATCATGTCTCCAACGATGACACAAGCGGCGCCAAGTAGTTGAGCCGATACTGCAGCTGCCAGACCCACAGGACCTGCACCAGCAATATAAACGGTAGAACCAGGACCGACGCCTGCGGTTACACAGCCATGGAAACCCGTAGGGAAGATATCAGACAGTAGTGTTAAATCCTTAATTTTCTCTCGTGCCTGATCCGGATCTGGGAACTTAAGTAAGTTAAAGTCAGCGTACGGTATCATTACGTATTCAGATTGGCCGCCAACCCAGCCGCCCATATCAACATAACCGTATGCCGCACCTGGACGAGCAGGGTTTACGTTCAGGCAGATACCAGTCATGCCTGATTTACAGTTGCGGCATCGGCCACAAGCAATGTTAAACGGTACTGAAACGATATCGCCAACATCAACGAACTCGACATCGCGGCCTTTTTCTAAAATGATGCCCGTGATTTCGTGACCAAGTACTAAGCCTTCTTCAGCGGTTGTACGTCCACGTACCATATGTTGGTCGCTGCCACAGATATTGGTCGTCAGCACTTTAAGGATTACGCCGTGCTCACACTTACGATTGCCTAATGCGAGTTCTGGGTATGGAATTGACTCGACAGCAACTTTGCCCGGGCCTTTGTAAACAACGGCGCGGTTTGATTTTTCGTAGGACATAAGGTCTCCTTGTTGAGGCTTATTATAGTTCTAGTGGTTCCTTTACCAGTGAAATCCGTTAACGATGACAACAGCTTTAAAACTCAGATTTATCAAACCATTAGGGCGATTTTAGTCCTTGGTGACAACAGCATTTCGGCTCATGTTAGCTAAGATTTATTGGTGCTTTTCTTTAACTTTCGTGTCGGAGAATAGCGCTCACCTAATGCACATATATGTCGCATTGCGCCGCATTTTGGTGCGTTTACGACGTGATTGAGATAAGAAAATTGATGCTGAGATCAAGGTCACAACTGTGTCATTAAGTGAGGGTGAGTGCTCAAAAGTGCAAAAGTAGGCACGTTACTTGTCCACTCAGAAAAACCTAAGTTGAGCTGTTGACCTGCCATCAGGCATTTTCCTTCTTTAGAGGATATGACGAGTCTGTACTTTTCATATTCATTAGTTTCGCTATGATAGTGGGACTAATTTTGTCATTTTTGCAATAAAACGGAATTGAAATGCTTACACGATCGGATGATCTGGAAATACTGGTTAATGTCATCGACAGTGGCAGCTTCTCGCTTGCCGCCGAAGTGTTAGGTATTCAAGTCGCCAAAGTCTCTCGCTCGGTTAGTAGAGTAGAAAAACAACTTGGTATTACCATCCTCAATCGGACGACGCGACGTTTGGAACTCACGGAAGAAGGAAAGCGCTTTGTTGAATCGATTCGATCTGGTTTGCAGCACCTTCGTCAGGCAGAAGAGGATTTGCTCGTCAGTCGGGTGCTCCCTAAAGGCAAGCTTCGTGTGGATGCAGCAAGTCCGTTTATGCTTAATCAGTTGGTCCCGCTCACTCAGGAATTTCACGAGTGTTTTCCTGATATTGAGTTGGAATTGTCCTCAAACGAAGGTTACGTAGATTTGCTTGAGAAGCGAACAGATGTAGCGATTCGAATCGGTAAACTTGCTGATTCTTCGCTACATTCATCATTCTTGGGTAAGAGTGCGTTGTTCGTGGTGGCATCTCCCGATTATCTCGCCCGAAAAGGTTTCCCTTTTACGCCCGAAGACCTTTTACAGCACGATATTATCGGCTTCACTTCGCCTAGGGCGTTAAATGTCTGGCCAGTGCAAGGTGTTGATTATATTGAATCTACTATTGCGTGTAGCAGTGGTGAAACGGTTCGACAACTTGTTCTCAGTGGAAATGGGGTCAGTTGTCTGTCTGGATATATGGTAAAGAAGGATATTGCCGCAGGGCGATTAGTGGTGCTTTTGGACTCGTTTATGACTCGATCTTCAGAGCGTGAGTTGATCAATGCCGTGTATTACAAATCTTCACACGTCGCTCGCCGGATATCGGCGTTCATCGACTTTATCAAGCCACGTCTGACGCTTTAGTTCCATCTGTCATGTCTCCTGCTACTTTTGCAATTATTGCAAAAATGTTTTGTCCTTTTGCTGCTTAATTGATGTGAGCTGCGTTGTTAGACTCTGCTAAAACGTATTCAGATATCAATAGAGGCTCTTATGACTGACGCATTATTTCAACCGCTCAAAGTAGGTCGATTCCAGTTAGCTAACCGTATCGTTATGCCGCCAATGACTCGTTCAAGAGCGACTCAACCACATGATGCGGCAAATGAGTTGATGGCCAAGTATTATGCTCAGCGAGCGAGTGCGGGCCTCATCGTCAGTGAAGGGACTCAAATTGCGCCTAACGGTAAAGGGTATGCGTGGACGCCTGGTATATACAGTGAAGAGCAAATCGCGGGTTGGAAAAAAGTGACAGATGCCGTGCATGCTGAAGGCGGTGTTATTTTTGCACAGCTCTGGCATGTGGGGCGCGTTACTCATCCAGATAACATTCTTGGCGAACAACCTATTTCAGCATCAGCCATTCGTGCTGAAGGGGTTAAAGTTTTTATTGATAATGGTACGGATGCACCCGGTTTTGTTGATACTGCTGAGCCAAGAGCCATGACAGAAGAAGATATTCAGCAGGTCATTAGTCAATTTCATCAAGCAGCAAAGAATGCGTTGCTAGCCGGGTTTGATGGTATCGAACTTCATGCTGCGAATGGTTACCTTATCAATCAGTTTATCGACTCTGAATCGAATCACCGTACAGACATGTATGGCGGCAGTTTACCGAATCGACTCCGTTTTCTTGACGAAGTGGTGACCGCACTGTGTGACGCGATTGGTTCTGACCGTGTTGGTGTGCGCCTGGCACCACTGACAACATTAAATGGAACGGTGGATGCGAACCCTGCTGAAACTTATGTTGCGGCAGCAAAATTGCTCAACCAACATGACATTGCGTATTTACACATCGCAGAAGCAGACTGGGAAGATGCCCCTCTGATGCCAGTGACCTTCAAGCAGGAATTACGTGACGTTTTCTCTGGTACCATCATTTATGCGGGTAAATACAACGTGGAAAAAGCAGTTCAAGCTTTGGATTTAGGTTTGGCTGATATGATTGGGTTTGGAAGACCATTTGTGTCAAACCCAGATTTACCAGCCCGAATTAAACATGGTCATCCTTGGGCATCTCATCACCCTGACACTCTGTTTGGTGGCGGCGAAAAAGGGTTGATTGATTACCCAGCTTATTCTGAGAGCTAATCTCCATTTAAGCTACGTTCATGGTAAGCCTCTTCAGTGAGGCTTTTCTATTCTTTGGGGGCGGGAAATAGTTTGGAGTGTCTCTCCAGATCATTGATAGTTAGCTACTTAATGGTGTCATATAACCTGATCATTTCATTCTCCTCGCTGGTATAAGTTGTTTGAACGAGTCGCAAAGTTTCATCTTCAAATAACCGTTCCTTTTTGAGGATGTACTAAGCTACTTAGACAGCCATCAACATAATACAAAAAGGAATTGTTATGAAAATCAAGCTCATTGGGTTGGCACTTCTTGCTGCGGCTGGCAGCTGCTCTGTTTCTGCTGGTGAGAACGTGGTTTACCAAGTTGGCGATGTTTCTTACGAAGGGTATTGGGCTAAAGTTGACGATAATGCGCCGCTAGTGTTGTTGGTCCATGACTGGGACGGGCTGACCGAGTACGAAGAAAAGAGAGCACAAATGCTTAACGACATGGGTTACAACGTATTTGCTGCTGATCTGTTTGGTCAAGGAGTACGCCCAACTAAAGTGGAAGATAAAAGGCAGCATACCGGGGAGCTTTATAAGGACAGGGAAAAGCTGAGAAAGCTAATGAACGCTAGCTTGGCAGAAGCGGGTAAGCTGGGTGGCAATTTAGATAACACGGTTGTGATGGGGTACTGCTTTGGCGGTGCGGCAGTACTGGAGTCTGCGCGATCTGGCATGAATGTGAAAGGCTTCGTTACTTTCCATGGTGGCCTTAAAACACCAGAAGGTCAAAGTTATGCAGATACCAAGGCTCCGGTTCTTATTCTTCATGGCACGGCTGATACTGCAATACCAATGAGCGAATTTGCTCAGTTGGCTGACGAACTCGAGCAAAACAAAGTTCCACATGAAATGGTGGCTTACGGCGGTGCACCTCATGCCTTCACCGTGTGGGACTCCGATCGTTATCGTAAAGATGCGGATGAGAAATCTTGGCAAGCATTCTCAAGCTTCTTGACCGCGAATACGACAAAGTAAAGTTAAAGCATCACGTAGCATCTTATCAAAGCTAAAAGGCTACCAAGATTCACGGTAGCCTTCTTACTGTCTGTACTTCTTTCCTTTACAATTCAACCCTGATTTACTGAAGCACAATTATAAAAAAGGACTTTTTCATGCTTCTTGATGCCACCGTCTGGGTATGGCTACCCCTTTTGTTTGCGACAGCTACAGCTTTCACTCGACATAAATTGACGGCGATATTGCTGTTACTCGTGGCTCTGGTATGTGCTCTTATCGTTGACCGTATTGAGTTTATCGCGTTTATTACGGCATTGTTTGTGCTCGCTACCGCTTACCAATTACCCAGGCTAGCTAACAACCAAAAGGGTAGGTGGGTTTACTATAGTGGCTGGGCACTTGTTCTGATTTGGTGTGCGGTGCTGTTTACCCACGCTATGCCGGGATTTAATAACCTCCAAGTGCTTGATGATGTTAAATCGGGCCCGCAAAGTATTCCCTTCTCAATGTATTTGAATTTGGATAAACCACTCGCCTTTTTTGCTCTTCTACTCGCTTACCCGAAGTTATTGGGGGAAACAAAGCAAATCGAATTTAAGCATATTTTATTGATACTGGTTCCGTTGCTCAGCTTACTGCCAATTGCGAGTTTTTTGGGAGCATTGAAGGTGGAACTTAGCCTACCTGGCTGGTGGTGGTTATTTGCTGTTAATAACTTGATGATTACCTGCGTTGCGGAAGAAGCATTATTTCGTGGGTTGATTCAACAATCTCTGGGCCGTCGTTTTAACTGGAAAGTTGGCGTGGTAGTTGCGGGTGTCTTGTTTGGTGTCGCGCATATCGCTGGTGGCGGATTACTTGTCTTATTCGCGACGCTTGCAGGGTTAGGCTATGGGTTGATTTTCTACGTGACTGGCCGATTATGGTGTGCGGTATTGGCGCATTTTCTGTTTAACTTTGCTCATCTAGTTTTCTTTACCTATCCGGCAGCCGCACAATGATTGTTATAGTGCAACTCATCGGTGTGAAAAGAGATTCAACCGTGGCCAAGGTTGTTTGGCCACAATAGTTGAATAGTATGTTGGAGTTAAACCGCCAGTTCTTTTGACGTCTTAATGTAAATATCACGCAGCCTTAATGCGATTTCACCAGGTTTGCCACTGCCAATTGGCTTATCATCGATTGCTACGACAGGCCACACGAAGGTTGTTGCAGAGCTGATAAACGCTTCTTTCGCCTGATAAGCTTCTTCGATGGTAAAGAAACGCTCTTCAATGGTTAAGTTCAGCTCTTTAGCGAGCGCCATTAATGATGCTCGGGTGATACCGTGCAGAATATCATTGCTTAGCGGGCGAGTGACCAGCACATCATCTTGGGTAACAATATAGGCGTTACTTGAACCACCTTCGGTAACATAACCGTTTTCAATTAGCCAAACGTCTTCTGCGCCAGCTTCGTGTGCGATTTGTTTCGCTAAGCACGCGGGTAACAAGCTGGTGGTTTTAATATCACGTCGACGCCAGCGAATATCATTAAACGAAATGACTTTAATCCCTGTCTGAGCTTTTGGACTATCAATCAGATTGCGTGATTGAGTAAACAGCACCAGTGTGGGTTCAATCTTGTCACTGTATGAAAAGTCGCGGTCACCTTCATTCCCGCGAGTTAACTGAAGATAGATTCCCCCTTCCACTAAACTGTTTTTTTCAATTAGCTGTCGCTGAATATCCATCAACTGTTCACCAGTGACTGGCATCTTAATGCCAAGCTCTTTAGCCGAACGTTCTAAGCGGGCAAGGTGACCTTCGTGGTCAATCAATTTACCATCTAATACCGCCGTTACTTCATAGACGGCATCTGCAAAGAGGAATCCTCTGTCAAATACGGAAACTTTTGCTTCACTTTCAGCGAGAAACTTTCCATTGAGGTATACAATACGTTCCATTACTTTCCCCTTATCCCCACAATTTTCTGTCGAAAGGCAGCATAGAGTTGTTTTCGAACTCAAAGCCATGTTCGATATCTTCACTGAGCAGCAGTGGACCATCTAAATCGACGACTTCCGCTCCTTGGGCGACGACAAATGCTGGCGCCATACTTAATGAAGAAGCCACCATGCACCCGACCATAATACGTAGACCTGCCGCTTGAGCCTGTTCTTTCAGTGCCAGAGCTTCAGTTAAGCCACCCGTTTTATCGAGTTTTATATTGATCATGTCATACCGACCAATGATCTTTGGTAGACTCATTCGATCATGACAAGATTCGTCGGCACAAATTGCTATCGGTCGTTCAAGGTCATCCAATATATGATCGTCATCGGCATGAAACGGCTGCTCAATCATTGAAACATCCAGCTTTAATAGTTCAGGTATGAGCTGATTATAGGTATCTAACGTCCATGCTTCGTTGGCATCCAGAATGATCGCAGAGTTGGGTGCACCGCGGCGCACTGCCTGAACACGCTCAAGATCTTCTGCACCACCTAATTTCAGTTTAAGCAGTGGTCGATGAGAATGCTCAATTGCCTTTTTCTCCATATTTTCTGGGGTATCCAAAGAGAGGGTGTACGCTGTGGTTAGTTCACCTGCTGCCAAACCAATTTTTTCCCAGATAGACTGGTTTGCGGTTTTACATTCCAAATCCCACAGAGCGCAGTCGACGGCATTACGCGCTGCGCCCGATGGTAATAACGGTTGCAACTCTTCTCGGCTTATCCCAGCTTCAATATCAGGGATGATGCTTTCTATCTCTGCCAACACATTTTGAATAGATTCACCGTATCGGCCATATGGGACACATTCGCCACGTCCTTTCAAGCCTTGGTGTTCTATTTCAACAATGATGGTTTCTGCGTGGGTTTTACTACCCCTAGAGATAGTAAAACTACCGAGAATCGGCCAACTTTTCGTTTCAAGACTAACCTTCATTACAGCTCCGCTAATTTATCGACAATACGCGCTACGCCTTGACGGAATGGATCGACAACTGGCAAGCCTACTTCAGACTCAACGCTATCCATGTATTCCATTGCTTCACTTTCTGACAGGCCTGAAGTGTTGATTGAGATACCGACAAATTGGACATTTGGATTGGTGAGTTTTGCGGTGGCAATATTGGCTTCCATACAAGCTTTGATATCCGGTAATGGATAATCAGGCAGGCCACGCATATGGGTGCGAGTCGGCTCATGACACAACACTAAAGCGTCTGCTTGAGAGCCATGGATAAGACCTGTGGTAACACCTGCAAATGAAGCGTGGAATAACGATCCTTGGCCTTCTATGACATCCCAATGTTGTGGATCATTTTCTGGCGCGATGGTTTCAATAGCACCGGCAATGAAATCGGCGACCACACAGTCTGCACTCACACCATCACCAGTGATCAGAATACCCGTCTGACCGGTGGCGCGAAAATCAGCATCGATGCCTCGCTCTTTCATTTCTTTCTCGATCGCCAGCGAGGTATACATTTTGCCTACCGAGCAGTCTGTACCTACCGTTAGTAGGCGTTTGCCTGAACGTTTCTTACCGTTTGCGACAGGGTAGGTTTGTGTTGGATAGCGAACATCGAAAAGGCTGCAGCCATTTTTCTTTGCACTCTCTACCAGTTCTGGAATGTCGCTTAATTTATTATGTAAACCTGCAGCGATGTCCATACCTGATTCAAGTGCTTCGATCAGGACCGAAATCCACTCCTCAGAAATCACGCCACCTCGGTTAGCAACGCCAATAACCAATGTTTTGGCACCCGCCTCAACAGCTTGTGCCACACTTAGATCGTCAAGACCAACATCAGCATTACAACCTTCAAGGCGTAATTGTCCAACACAATGTTCTGGTCGCCACGTTTTGATTCCCTGTGCTACTTTCGCTGCTAAAGCATCTGCAGCATCGCCTAAAAATAATAGATAAGGTTGTTTAAGTTCCATCTTGTGTTAACTCCATGTCGTGAATTGGATTTCTTACTAGCTTTTAATCTTGCTTCTCAATACAAACTACAGTGCAAAATTCGTGACATCAACATCAGTCGATACGTGAAAATATTTAAAGTATAAGCAATGAAACTCAAAAACATGCAATATATATTCAAATAAAATGAATTTAATGCATATATATTCACTTAATTTTGTTTTCATAATATTCTGATTTTGACCTTGGAGTCGCGCGTTAAATGTCGTTTATGTGTATGTCAGTAACAGATTGTTTTAGTACTTAGTGAATTACGCGTCTTATCTATAAAATACGCCATGACTTATTCATTGGTCATTTATACTAAGTTTAAATTAATATATAGATGATTCTATTTTGTGATGTAATTCAAATTTTTCTGGTTGGTTTTATAATTAGAGCCCAATGATATTTTTTAATATTCATCTAAATGCACCAAAATAATACATATTGACCCTAATTGGTGCGTAGTTTGTCATTTTTGTCTTGTTTTTATCGTAATAATCCCATATTTATTTTATGGTTTTATTGGTACTTGCTTTTATATATTAATCTGATATTTTGATTTATATCGAAATAATATACAGGTTTTAGAATTCCAGTTCGGAACTTATACCATGAGAGTTTATTTAGGGTATCTCACTGTAAAAAGCTTAATGGCTGAGTGTATGTGCTGATTGGAACGATGGTCTGTATATTGCTTAATTGATATTGAGCATATTTGCGTTGAGTTTATTTGGTGGCTTAGGCAACTCGTGTAGAAAGACCGTAAATTATCGCAAAATAAGAGCTATAACCGTTATTAATCGGCTCATCAAATACAATCCAATGAATTGTGTTCGTAGAGCTGACATGGAAGAAATTCAATACCAATTTGAATGAGGAAATAGTCATTTCATTGCGTTGGATAAATCGCATAGAGCAAGGTGTCGATAGCATTAACTTGTTATTTTAATTACCGATCTCTTACCCAACCATCAGCGAATTTAACCTGCAAGAATGATGAAAAACTTACTCCGATTGGTATATCACTGGGAAAGAGTTAATGATCACTGCTGAAGCTGTTATCAATCTAAAAGCACTTAGCGATAACTACGATGTACTTAAAAATAAATGCGCTGATAAATCTGTTGTCGCTGTGATAAAAGGTGACGCTTACGGGCATAACGCAGTAAAAACTGCACAAACACTGACGCAAGCCGACATGTTTGCTGTGTCTCGTATCGAAGAAGCGCTAGAGCTAAGAAGCGAAGGTATTAAACAGCCAATACTGCTGCTGGAAGGTTGTTTTTGTAAAGCCGATCTGGAAACGGCTGCACGTGAAGGTTTCCATACGGCGATTCATTGCAAAGAGCAGTTGGAAGATCTTAAACAGGCTGATATCACTACCCCTGTTACTGTCTGGCTCAAACTGGATACTGGGATGCATAGATTGGGGATCCACCCCTATGAACTCAGCGACTACGTTCAACAAATCGAAGCGACGAACAAACTCGCGGGACCGGTTGGTTTCATGAGTCATTTTAGCTGTGCTGACGATTTATCCTCTCCTGCGACGAAAAAGCAGATCGATCTGTTTCTGTCGCAAACCGCCGACTTCCCAGGACCTAAAACATTAGCTAACTCAGCGGGCATTCTGTATTGGTCTGACTCTCACCTCGATTACATGAGAGCGGGCATTTCTCTTTATGGTATCTGCCCAAATGAAAATGAAACGGGTAAGGAGCATGGGTTACGTTGTGTAATGACGCTGAACTCAAAGCTCATTGCGATACGTGAGCATAAGGCGAATCAACCTGTCGGTTATGGTGAAAGCTGGACTTCAGAACGTGATACCAACATTGGTGTTATCGCGATGGGGTATGGTGACGGCTATCCACGAAATGCACCGGTAGGTACACCTGTCTATATCAACGGACGAATCGTTCCTATCTCTGGTCGCGTTTCTATGGATATGGTTACTGTGGATCTTGGGCCTGATGCAGGTGATGCTGTCGGCGATACCGTCGAGTTTTGGGGCGACAATCTACCGATTGAAAAAGTCGCGAAACACATAGGTACCATTCCCTATGAGCTCGTAATCAAACTGACTAAGCGAGTTCGCAAAACGTACGTAGAAGTTTAGTTACAACCAGCCCTGCTTAATCAAATGATTAATAGGGTTCAAGCCATAGAAATATTTGGGTTGGTTTCGCTATTTAGAGTCGTCATCAGAGTGGGTTGAGTCACTTCCAGTTCGAATGTTATCAACCGAATCCTTATAAAAGGATGAGGTGGTATGCATCAGCTGTTTTACGATCTGCTCTTTGTCCGACTCACTGATCAGACGTTGCCTGACAAACTTCTCAAGGTGCGCTTTTTGAACCGTATTCAGCATATGATGTAGCCATTTTCTATGGGCTGTCGCCGTAATTACGGGGTAGGTTTTGTCCAGCTGACTGACGGTATCTGCGCTTTGCTGGCGCCAGGACTCCCAAACCTGAAGCACTTGTTTTTTCAAAGCTGGTTCAACTGGGTAGTCGTTTAGCAGAGCTTTAAGTTCGATAAGCGTTAAATCGGTAGTAAGTAATCGAGACCAAGCGAGTTCGTATTGAATGGACACATCTGACGTAGGTTTGTGTGTCCACTTATCAAGCACACGGAAAAGAGATCTCGTGTGAGTATGTTGAGAATTTGGCTGTTGGTATTTATGGCGCGCCGCGTCCATTTGTTGATCAAAAAACTCTCTGTGCTTTTGATAACTTTCCATTGATATCAAGCCTTGATCATAAAGCAGATAGAGATATTCACTCTCTATACTCAAGCCTTCCATGATGAGTTTCTTATACAAACTTTGAGTGTCCACTTCTGTGGTGTAGAGGTGGCGTAAGTCGCGCTTTTCTTCATCCACATGCGATTTAAGTGATTGCATGATTTCATTAGGAGCACCGCTGTCGGCTAACGGTGTTTTAGCCAGATGTGCCAACACTTTCTCACTGGCTTTCATCGCCGATAACATAAGCTCTTTCTTTGTAATCTTCTCTTCAATGCTGGTTTCATCCAGTTTTAACTGGCTCGCAAGAGGAGATAACGTCAGCCCTTGAATCAAAATGGTAAAGAACACCGCACCCATTGCAACGGCTAACATGGTTTCTCGTTCTTCGATAGCAAATAATGAGGTGTCGGTAATCACCAATATCGAAAGTGCAAGAGTGACCGCACCTCTCAGTCCACCCCATAAGCAGATGTGCTGGTATGAACGAGGCAGCGAGTAAGACAGGCGGCGAAGTCGCCCGAAAAATGGCAAAATCCAGTACACAAAACCCGCCCTTGCAGCAAGCATGCTGATGATCACCAGCAGAGTGTTTAACCAGTGCGACGCGATCAACTCCAAGTTTAACCACAACCCCACCAGTATAAAAATCATGGCTTTAGCGAGATCGGATAAGTAGGTCCAGAAGCTATTTAGATACTGATTGGACTCATTACTTATCGGCAATGGTGTGTTTTTTGCCAAGACCAAACCGCAAATGGTCAAAGCGACAATGCTGCTGGCATGGACAAACTGCTCAACAGCGACAAAGCATCCAATCGCAGTGACAAGGCTGATGCTTATTTCGATATAAGGATCGTCGGGCAGCGCCTTCATCAGCCAGAGAAGCAGGTGACCAGTGACATAGCCACAAAGTGCGCCGACTAAAAAGACCCAAGTGAATTGCCACAGCCCGGTGAGTACCATTTCGGTCGGGGTTAGGTGCATGGCAAAAATTAGCACCGCGATTTTGTATGCTGCAATGACGGTTGCATCATTGAATAAACTTTCTCCCTCTACAATCGTGATGAGATCTTTAGGCGCGCCGGACTCCTTAAAAATAGCGATCGTGGCGCTGGGGTCGGTAGCACTTAAAATAATCCCAAGGATTAGGGCGGTCTGAGGCGTTAAAATACCAATAAAAACAAGTGTCGCCGTAATGACTAACGTTGAGAACATGACGCCGGGAATGGCCATGATCATAATCGCGGACCAGTTAGCGGTGAACTTAGCGAAATCGAATTTATAGGCGGCCTCAAACACCAATAACGGTAGGAAGACGAATAAGATAGTCTTCTCTGCAATATCGGGTTCGTAGAATATGCTGATGCCTGCTGGCAGTTCGGGTAGAAGTGTAAGGCAAACACCAGACATCACCAGAATAATTGGGAAGGGGACTCGCAGCGCTCTTGCAATCAGGGACGAAGCCACGGATACCGTGATTAACAATACGATACCTAAGATCGATGATATGAAAATATCAGGAACATTCATACTTACTGGACGTCTTATTGGCTGCGCTAAACCTATGAATTAATAATGGTTCATCTTTGGATAAGATTCCTGATTAATTTGAAAAGTACCTAATGTTCCTTATCTGTTTATCATTCACGCGATCGAATTTACTTTTTGCAGCTAATGACGGCCGCAATGATTAACCCCATCCCGATGCCAGCAATCAGACAGCCGACAAAGGCGAGCGCAGAATGCTGAATAAAGATCATTCCCACCCCTAAGCCGAGTAGAGTTCCACCGCCAATAGCCCAGTTGCTTTTATCTTTCGGGTTTGTCTCATCGTTCATTTTACAACTCCTTGATCGTTGTATCTGTGACTAACTATAGCTAAGGATTCGGCAATGATGATGTCGAAGGTTTCAACTTGGTGTTTTCTAGCCAATAAGACTATTAAATGCTTGTCGTGAAAGATTAAAAAACAAAGGTGAAATAGTGCTGTTAAATGAAATTAGCCTGAAGATATAGACTAGAATTAGAGTAAAAGAACTTATTTCTCAAGGTATCAGAGTGCCTTGTCTCACGCTGTTGACTTACTTGCAACATCGATGAGCAGACAGGTCATCGTAGTAAGTATAAGGATTCGATATGTTTGAGGTTTTTACACGTCTCGCTGATTGGGTGACTTACCAGCTTTTTTCTTTTCAGCCCAATACCAAGCTCGCGGATGCTATTCACTTTTTTATTGAAGACGTCAGTAAAATCCTGGTGCTACTGGTCGTCATGATTTATGTGATTGCGCTGTTTAGAGCCTCGTTAAATGTCGAAAAAGTGCGGCACTATTTAGCGGGGAAACGTAGATGGTTTGGTTATCTTGCGGGCAGCTTCTTTGGTGCCATCACACCATTTTGCTCTTGTTCTAGCATTCCAATCTTTTTAGGGTTTACCTCTGCAGGTATTCCTATTGGTATCACTATGGCTTTCTTGATCACCTCGCCGTTGATTAACGAAATCGCCGTGTTGTTGCTATTTAGTTTACTTGGCTGGAAGTTCACGGTTATGTACGTGGTGATAGGGATGCTTATCGGCATCGTGAGTGGCTGGATCCTTGATGTGATCGGCGCACAGCGCTGGTTACAGCCACTGGCATCAAAGGCGATGCGTAATGCCAAAATTCCGCAACAGAGTCATGAAACCCTAAGTGGCAATGGGAGCGCGGGAATAACGTTGTCAGAGCGACACACGTTTGCCAAGCAAGAGATGGTCGAGATTGTAGGTCGTGTCTGGAAGTGGGTGTTTATTGGGGTCGGCATTGGCGCTGGTTTACATGGCTTCGTTCCTGATGGTTGGATAGAAACACATTTGGGATCCGGTCAATGGTGGTCGGTTCCGGCGTCGGTACTTATTGGTATTCCTCTCTATTCGAATGCGACTGGTGTGATCCCGGTGATGGAAAGCTTACTTCAAAATGGTTTGCCAATCGGTACAACATTAGCATTTTGTATGAGTACTGTTGCGGCGAGTATTCCTGAGTTTGTAATGCTGAAACAAGTTATGCAGTGGCGGCTTCTTGGTATGCTTTTCGGTATGTTGCTGCTCGCGTTTACGATGATGGGATGGATATTTAATTTACCACTGTGGCGATTTTAGGAGCTGGAGATGAAAATTTTTAAAGTGTTGGGGTCAGGTTGTGCGAACTGCGTTAATACCGCTAACTTGATTGAAAAAATTGCGGCGGAGCAAGGTGTTGAGGTTGAAGTGACGAAAATCACTGATATGGAAACCATCATGAACTACGGAGTGATGTCTACACCAGCCGTGGTGATGGACGAAGAGTTGGTGCATTCTGGCGGAGTCCCTCAAGCGGAAAAAATTCAGTCGTGGCTAACATCTTGAACGCAATAAAAAAGGCTGTTTTGCAACAGCCTTTCCTTTCTCTAATATCTAGCCCATGACTTGGTTTGGTAGCCAGGTCACTAAATCTGGGAAAACCATAACGATACACAAAACCAGCAATTGCACCAGGATAAATGGGGTGACTGATTTATAGATATCCAGCATGGTAATGCCTTTTGGCGCGATGCCTTTTAAGTAGAACAGAGCGAAACCATAAGGTGGAGTTTGTACAGCGATAACGATGTTAAGGATCATCAGAACACCAAACCAGATAGGGTCGTAACCCAATGCGACTGCGACAGGTGTAAATATCGGCGCACACATCAAAACAATAATGAACTCATCAATGATGAAACCAAGAAGTAGCATGATGATCTGGAACATGATGATGATCATGATCGGTGGTAGATCGAGACTGGTTGTGATGTCTGAAACCATGCCTTGTACTCCCATCAGAAGGTGGAAGTTACTGAATACTGACGCACCAAGGATGATCCACATTGCGACGCTGACTAAGGTTGCCGTTTGTAGTCCGGCTTTCTGAACCATTGCTGGCTTAAAGCGTTTAAACAAAATAGACAGGATAATCGCACCTACAACACCGATTGCACCAGATTCGGTCGGTGTCGCGATACCGGCGATAATACTGCCCAACACAGCAACAATGAGTAGCAGAGAAGACGCGCCGTCACGAATGGTTCTGAACAACTCATAACCTTTCGGGATCTCGATGTCGTTGTCGCTATCAGTGTCTAGTGGAGCGCGATCCGGGTTGATTTTACAGGAAATCACTACGTAGCTAATAAGAAGCACAATGGTAATCAATGCGGGAACCATAGCGCCAAGAAACATCTTTCCGACCGAGTTTTGGGTCGCGGATGCAAACATGATCATAGGGATGCTTGGCGGAATGAGGATACCTAGAGAGCCGCCAGCCATGATGACACCCAATGCCAGGCGTTTATCGTAGCCACGTTCTAGCATCGGTTTTAATGCGATGCTGCTCGACGTCATGATACCTGCGCCGATAATACCAACCATAGCGCCAATCATTGAACACACGCCTATAACGCTGATCGCCAATGAGCCGCGAATTCGCCCGATAGCTAACTGACTGGCGTTAAACATGGCATCCCCGATGCCAGAGCGAGTCAGAATCTGGCCCATGTAAATGTATAGTGGTATCGCCAAAAGGATAAAGTTGAAAAAGGTGCTCTCAACGGTAGTCGGAATAATATTAAATAAACCTTCCCCCCACGTTATGTAGCCAACGCCCATGGCGATTGCCGCTAATGCGAGTCCGACTTGTGCACCTAAAGCAAAAGCGGTAAGGATACAGGCCAATAACACCCCTGTAAGTACTTCAATCTCCATATGCCACTTCCTCTGTGTTTTGCTCTTTATTAAATTTTGTTGAATCTACTTTGAACGGCTGCTCTTCAAGCGAAGAGGGTACGTCGTGCTTTGATGGTTTCAGAAGTTCTCTGGATGTCAGCAGATAAAACAGGTTGCAAATGATTTGCACCGAGTACTGGGCAATAAATACCCCTGAAGATACCGTAATCATCAGCCAGAAATGATGTAACGGTGGAGCCCATTCACTCTGAGTTCGGTAGTTAAGCTCCAGGCTTTCGAAAAACATGCCACCGCACACTTTGGCCATTACGGCTAAGAAGCCAATCGCCAATACGGCGGTTAGCAAATCGAAACAGCGTCTAACTTTTTCGGAAACCTTAGCGTGGATAATATCTACATTGATATGAGCGCCTTTCTGCTGTGCATAAGCGCCACCCAGAGCTGAAATATAACCAAATAGAAACAACGATGTGTCGTATCCCCAAATGGTCGGGCGGTCCAGAACATATCTTGCGAACACTTCGTAAGCGACGACACCAGCGAGTATTGGCAGGAGGTAGGAAACAGAACGCCCAATACCTCTAACTACACTCTGAACGACTCGACAGTATCCTATGAGAATTTTTTCAATCATGTGGCCTCCTTGCAAAACAGACAAACAGAGGCGGAGCGAACTCCACCTCTCAATTCTTTGTTACTGTTTTTCCAATATGTCGATAAGCTGTTTAGAGTACTTATCTGCTGCTGCGTATTCTGCTGCAAGAGATTTACCCGCTTCTTCCCATGCTTTTTTGTCTGCTTCAGATGGTTCTGGGCTCCATTTCAAACCTTTCGCTTCCATGTCGGCGATTGCCTGAGATTCCCACAGGATAGATTTGGTCATCTGCTCTTGTGCGTGAACAGTGGTAGCAGCGCTGACGATAGCTTGTAGATCGGGAGATAGCTTTGCCCATGCTTTCTTGTTGACCACAATCGGCAGTACCTGTGCGCCAGCCAGAGGTAGCGGGTACATGTATTTCGCTACTTCAACGTGGTTACCATCACGGTGGTCAATCATGTTAGAGCCAATTGAACCGTCGATGACGCCTGTAGCCAGAGAGGTGTAAATTTCACTCCAAGCGAGTGAAACCGGTGAAGCTCCAAGGTTTCTCAGGAACTTACCGTAAGCACCTGGCGCGCGAATTTTCATGCCTTTGAAGTCTTCAACAGACTTAATTTCTTCTTTAGTAATGATGTATACCGGAGGCTGAATGTAAGGATCCAACCACACCAGATTTTGAGAACCATAGGCGTCTTTTAATACTTCCGACCAACCCTTTTCGTGGAACAAGGTCGAAAGTTCGCCCACATCGTCTGTACCGCCCGGTAAGCCAATCTCGACAACGCCAGCTGGGAGTTCACCCGCGTGCATAGATTGAAATGGTGCACCCATCTGGATCAGGCCAGATTTAACAGCGCCCAGAATACCCTTAGTACCAACGCCTTCGCCTGAATATAAAACCTGTACAGCGATTCGACCGTCAGACATGGTTTCAATATTCTTTGCCAGGTTTTCGTAAACTTGTCCATAAGCCGTTCCACGGCCATAAAGGTTGGCAAAGCGCCAGTTCTGCTCTGCAGCAAAACTTGCCGCTGAAGTAGCCATAGCGCCCAATCCCAGTGTCGCTGCAAGCATACTGCTCAGTAGCTTTTTACCTTTTCCCTTTAGCATAGAA
The DNA here is from genome assembly GCF_003443775.1 of Vibrio sp. dhg. Lineage (NCBI taxonomy): Bacteria > Pseudomonadati > Pseudomonadota > Gammaproteobacteria > Vibrionales > Vibrionaceae > Vibrio > Vibrio sp. dhg. The sequence goes on from NZ_CP028944.1 coordinate 1,682,218, forward strand.
AGTCCTCTTCTAAATGTTTTTCGATTCCGTTTTCGATACTCATATTAAGAGTCGAGTGCTAAAGGAATAGAACCAGTCGGTGACATACGATGGTACCAGTTTAAATTTTTATGCTGGTACCATGAATATTTTCAAACTGGTACTTAGGCGCCGTTTTTTTTGTCGATAGCATTCTTCTCATAGACGAAAGTAAGAGAGTGAATTATGGACAAGGTTTCGAACCAATCCCTGTTAAAGGGAACGTGTGATGCAAGCGATGACGCTATTGCTGTTGTGAACCCAGCAACAAATGAAGTGATTGGCTATGTTCCATCACTACAGCCAGCGCAAATTGAAGGGCTAATTGAGCAGTCCAAACAAGCTAAGAAATTATGGCAGGATCGAACCGCATCAGAGCGCTCCGCCATTTTAAAGCGTTGGTACGATCTGGTTATCGAAAACAGTGATGATCTCGCCCGCATTATGACCTTGGAGCAAGGCAAACCAGTAGCTGAAGCGAAAGGTGAAATTATTTACGGCGCATCATTTATTCAGTGGTTTGCCGAAGAAGCGAAGCGCACATACGGCGATACCATTCCTACACCAGCGGGTAGCAAAAGACTCATGACAATCAAGCAGCCAATTGGTATTGCTGCAGCGATTACACCATGGAATTTTCCGACTGCGATGATCACGCGCAAAGCCGCGCCAGCATTGGCAGCAGGCTGTAGCTTTATTGTCAAACCAGCAAATCAAACTCCGCTTTCTGCCTACGCTATCGCTGAATTAGCTTATCAGGCTGGACTGCCGAAAGAGTTGCTGGTTGTGGTGAACAATCACTCTTCTGTCGCGATTGGCGATCTTTTCTGCCAACACCCAGATATTCAAAAATTGTCTTTCACTGGCTCGACTGGGGTGGGTAGCCAACTGATAAAACAGTGTGCTGACACCATCAAGCGTACATCCATGGAACTCGGCGGAAACGCGCCATTTATTGTGTTTGATGATGCCGATATTGATGAAGCGGTTAAAGGTGCGATCGCCTCTAAGTTTCGTAACGCGGGTCAAACCTGTGTCTGCGCTAACCGCTTCTATGTGCAGGATGCCGTATACGACCAATTTGTTGAAAAATTCAAAGCCGCTGTGGCTGAGCTCAAAGTCGGAAACGGTATTGAGCCTGGCGTAACAATTGGGCCACTTATCGACAGCAAAGCGAAAGCACAGGTGATGGGTTATATCGAAACAGCTGTCGCACAAGGCGCGAACGTAGCCTTTGGTGGCGATGACCTGGGTGGATTATACGTACAGCCAACGATTCTGACGGATGTGACTCAGGATATGGATATTGTACAGACGGAACTATTTGGCCCAGTTGCTCCAATTATCCGTTTTAGCAATGACGAAGAGCTGGTCACACTCGCCAACGATACTATTTACGGCTTAGCCAGTTACTTCTACACCAATACGCTAACTCGCGCGTTCTCTATCGCCGAAAAGCTGGAATACGGAATGGTGGGAGTGAACGAAGGGATCATCTCAAATGAAGTCGCTCCGTTTGGTGGCGTTAAACAATCTGGTTTTGGCCGCGAAGGTGCAAAACAAGGTATCGATGAATACTTGAACATTAAATACATCTGCCTCGGCGGAATGTAATAAACAACAGACTGACGATAGTTTTAAAGGAACAAGGCTATGACAAATTCACAATGGCAAGAGCGTAAAGAAAAAGTAGTTGCTAAGGGCATGGCAAACCTTAGCGCGGTATACATCGAGAGTGCGAAAAATGCACTTTTGACGGATATCGAAGGCAAAGAATACATCGATTTTGCCGCTGGTATCGCAGTAACGAACACGGGGCATTCTCACCCTCAAATTATTGCAGCAGTAAAAGAACAGTTAGAAAAGTTCAGTCACACTTGTTCGATGGTAACCCCTTACAGCAGCTTTATTGAATTGGCAGAAAAAATCGTCGATGTTGCTCCGGGTGAAGGTGAGAAAAAAGTTGCCTTTTTAACCACGGGAGCGGAAGCGGTGGAAAACGCAGTGAAAGTGGCACGCGCTCATACTGGCCGTAGTGGCGTGATTGCCTTCAAAGGTGGTTTTCATGGTCGTACCAATATGTGTATGGGCCTAACGGGTAAAGTAGCTCCGTACAAAGCAGGCTTTGGTCCTTTTCCTAACGAAATCTATCACTTGCCGTTCCCAAATGAATATCATGGTATCTCTGAGCAACAGAGCTTAGAGGCATTGGATGATTTGTTCGCGTGTGATATTGAACCAACTCGCGTTGCGGCGATGATCTTTGAGCCAATTCAGGGCGAAGGTGGTTTTTACCAGGCACCTGCTTCGTGGGCACAAAAGCTGAGAGAGATTTGTGATAAACACGGCATTGTTCTTATCTGTGACGAAATACAGACAGGCTTTGCTCGAACTGGCAAGATGTTTGCTTCAGAATATCTTGGAATCGTTCCCGATATCACTACAATGGCAAAAGGTATCGCTGGTGGATTCCCGCTATCGGGTATTGTTGGTAAAGCTGAGATCATGGATTCAGCAAATCCAGGTGGTTTAGGTGGTACTTATGCTGGTTCACCTTTGGCCTGTGTCGCTGGTATTGAAGTTCTTAACATTATTGAGTCAGAATCTTTGTGTGAAAGAGCGGAGCAGATTGGCCAAACCTTCGCCGAGTTGTTATCTGAGATGCAGAAAGAAGTGCCCCAAATTGGTGATATTCGCCAAGTTGGTGCAATGATCGCAATCGAATTTAACGACCCTGGTACTAAAGCGCCATTACCTGAACTGACGAAAAAGCTGGTTGCAAGTGCAAATAAAGCAGGCGTGGTATTGCTTTCATGTGGCGTAAAAGGAAACGTTATCCGCTTCCTGCCACCGCTAACGATTGAAGATGAACTGATCTGTAAAGGGTTAGATATCATCAAATCTGAGTTGCAGGCTTTAACTCGATAGCTGATAAAACCTTCAAAAGCGGCATTTAACGTGCTGCTTTTGAGTGGTATGGTTTAGTGACCTGAATTCAGGTTAAGTAGTTGAAGCCGGGCATGTGTAAATGGCCGGCGCAGTAAAGGCTAGGTCATTTATGCTCCAGGGTTACATTCACATCGATCCTCTCGATTCTCGTACGTTACAAGAACAAATCAAAAGCAGCATCTCTCAGGCGATATTTGATGGCTTTGTTTCCAAACACCGCAGCCTTGAATCATCACGAAAGCTCGCTCAGTCCCTTTCTGTATCTCGGAACACTGTACTCAGAGTCTATGACCAACTCACTGATGAAGGTTTACTCATTTCGGTAGAGAGAAAAGGCTACTTCGTTAATCCTGAGTTAGAAGTTTCCGAAAAAAAAGCCCCTGAACGCGTACTTGAATCTGAAAGGCAACTGGATTGGGAAAAATACCTGATAGAAGGCGATGAAGCGCATGGCTCAGCCGCGAATAATCTCAAGAATTATCCTTACCTCTTTGTCCATGGCCAGGTCGATGAGGATCTCTTCCCGGTATCCGAGTGGCGTAAATGCAGCATTCAATCACTGAATAAGATCAATCACAAAAGTTGGACTTCCGACGATAATGACTACCACGATCTTATTGAGCAGATTCGAACCCGGGTACTGCCGAATCGCGGAATTTTTGTCGATGCGGATCAGATAGCGTTAACTCATGGTTGTCAGAACAGCTTGTATTTAATCTCCAAACTGTTGGTTTCACGTTATACAAAAGTCGGCTTTGAAAACCCCGGATACCCTGAAGCCCTTCAGCAGTTCAGAGCAAGGCGAGCCAACGTTCAACCATTAGAAGTCGATAGAGAAGGCATGGTTGTCGACGACAGACTCAACTCTTGTCAGCTTGTTTACACGACACCGAGTAATCAGTTTCCTACGACAGTTAGAATGTCTTCGCAACGAAGAAAGCAATTGATGGACAAGGCTGAGCAGGAAGATTTGCTCGTTATTGAGGACGACTTTGAGCATGACATCAACTTTATCAGCGACAAGTGCCCGGCGCTTCGTAGCGAGTACCCGAGTGAGCGTATTATTTATATCTCTAGCTTTTCCTCGATTATTGCACCGGGCTTAAGGTTAGGGTTTATTGTGGCGTCGCCACCGCTTATTAAGCAGATAAGGCAAGTGCAGCAGCGGATGCATAGTTTACCGCCAAAGAACAACTGCCAGACGTTGGCACTTTTCATCAGCCTTGGTTATTACGATTCGTTAATCCAGAAGATGTTGAAGAAATATCGTGAGAAGTGGTTAACCATGGAAAAAGCATTAAACACTTATTTTCCTCAATCCGGTGTCATTCCCTCGCTCGCGGGAACCGCATTTTGGATAGATTACCGTGAAGACTTTGATGCCGGTTTACTTGAGGAATTGGCGAAGGCTCATGGCATATTGATAAACAACGGTGCCAAGTATTATACGTGTGAAAAGCGTAATAACAGTTTCCGCCTCAGCTTTCAGTCGATAAAGAATTCCGATATTCGCAGCGGTATCGAGAAGCTCGCTCAATTGGCAAAGAAAATACTACCTATTCCGCGAGTAGAAGATGCAGAAGGCGTTCGCTTAAACGGCAAGCGTATACGAGAGTTACTTTCTGACAGGGTCGTTCTGACAAGAGATTGCTTCAATATCCCATACCGAATCACCTTTCAGGCGGATGGCAAGATGACAGGGGTGTCGGATAGACCGAATGACGCGGATGAAGGTTACTGGTGGATTGAAAATAATCACTTTATGTACCAGTGGCGTAACTGGCAATTTGCGGATGTACGCAGAGTAACGGTTATTTTGGATGGCGACGCTATCAAGCGGTTTGGCGAAGATGGCTACTTTATTGGCGATGCCACGCTGGTTGGTGAAACAGCCCAAGCCTAGAAACCAGTCAAAAGAACATGGTTGTATATAATCAACCATGTTCAAATTCGACCTGGCTATTTTCTTAATAGCGCTGGGTTTAATTAAACCGGTCCACTGAGAACAGCGACAAGTTAAACTTAGCCGGTTTATCAATCGCCATATCCGCGACCACTTCGCCAATCACACTGGCGAATTTGAATCCATGCCCTGAAAAGCCGGACACTAGAACGACATTGTCATTATCAGGGTGCTTATCGATAATGAAGTTTTCATCTGGCGTTCGGGTGTACATACAGGTTTTACCAAACTTCAGCGATTCAACGTGGGGCATGTGTTTATCTAGTAGTTGTTGAAGGTCTGCTGAATCTGCCTGGTTGTCGAAAGGCGTGATCTCTGCGTTGGGATCTTGGTCTTCGCCTAAATCATGACGGCCTATTTTTAATCCTGCGCCATCAATACTTGGGAATCCGTAATAGATACCCTCTGGCGTCACAAAGGAAAAGGCTGGGAAAGTTCCTTCACCGTAAAGTGCCTCTGGTGCGTTATACCAGGCAAAGGTTTTACGGATAGGGCTGATAGGGAGCTTTATGTCTAGCATATCCAGCAGGTCGTTTGACCATGCACCAACGGAGACGACCAATTTCTTACCCTGAAATGTATTGCCGTTTGCTGTAACGCTGACGCCATCATCAAGACGTTCAATGCCAGAGACCTTATGGTGTGTAAGCAGTGTTGCGCCGTGAGCAAGGGCGAGATCACGGTATGCCTGAATGCAATCTTCCACTCTAAGCACGCCTGACGTCGACTCAAAACAACCAATATATTCTGGTGGCAGGTTGAGGCCTTCGAAGCGTTGGTTCGCCTCATCGGCACTTAAAATTTCAAGCGGAAGATGATGTTTTTTTGCACTGGCAATCAGCATTGAGATAAAAGGCGAGCGCTCATTCCCAATGTTAAGAACACCTGTTTTGAGGAATAGAGATTTGCCTGATAACTGTTCTAACTCGCCCCACAATTCTTGCGCTCGTAACGCCAATGGTACGTATTCTTCACCTTCTCCGTATGCATGGCGGATAATGCGGGTTTCACCATGATGACTGGCGTGTGAATGGGGTGGATCAAAAGCATCAAGAAGTAGTACTTTTTTCCCTTGTTTAGCTAAAAAGTAGCCTGTGGACATGCCCATCGATCCTGCACCGACAACAATCACATCGTACTGCATTATTACTCCGTTAACGTTATGTAAAGCTGTCGAAACTCTATCATATTTCAATTGATTGAAAAGTCAGTATTCATATTGATATCAATGTCGATTGCCCTTGACTTGTCGTGCCTGAATCGTTGAGGATTTATCGATAGCCAAAACAATACATCGATTCCCAGGACGCAATATGAACAACTTTACTTACTTCAACCCTACCAAAGTGCACTTCGGTAAAGGTCAAATTTCGACGCTTACAGAAGAAGTGCCACTCGGTAGCAAAATTCTGATCACCTACGGTGGTGGCAGCATCAAAAGTAACGGCGTATACGAGCAAGTGATGGCTGCTCTCGATGGTTACACCGTGTTTGAGTTTGGTGGAATCGAACCTAATCCACATTACGAGACATTAGTGAAAGCGGTGGAAATCGCCAAGGAACAAGACATTGATGTCATTCTTGCTGTAGGCGGTGGCTCCGTTATTGATGGCAGTAAGTTCATTTGTGCTGCTGCCTGTTATGAAGGCGATTACTGGGACATCATCGCGACGGGGGGAAGCTGTGTAGAAAGCGCCTTAACGTTAGGCTGTGTGCTGACGTTGCCTGCGACAGGATCTGAAATGAACCGAAACGGCGTGATTACCCGCGCAGAAACACAAGATAAGCTGTCTTTTGGCTCAGAGTATGTTCGCCCGTCCTTCTCTATCCTAGACCCTGAAACCACGTACTCTCTGCCGGCACGACAAATTGCCAATGGTGCTGTCGATACCTTTGTACACATTTTGGAGCAATACCTGACTTACCCAGTGAATGCTAAAGTGTCTGATCGCTTCGCAGAAAGTCTGATGCTTAATGTCTTGGAAGATGGCCCATTGGCTCTTGAAACGCCAAACGATTACGAAGTACGTGCAAATCTGATGTGGACTGCGACGATAGCGCTTAATGGTACATTGAAGTGTGGTGTCCCTACGGATTGGGCAACGCATGCCATTGGCCATGAGCTGACCGCACTGTATGGATTGGATCATGCGCAGACTTTAGCGATCGTTCTTCCTGCCATGTGGAAATACAAAAAAGCACAAAAACGAGGCAAATTGCTGCAATATGCTCAGCGCGTATTCAACATCACGTCTGGTACAGAAGAAGAGCAAATTGATGCTTCCATTCAAAAAACAGAAGCGTTCTTTGCCGCAATGGGGAATCCCACCACGCTTTCTGCATACGGTTTAGGTGAGAACGACATTCCTGCCGTTAAAGACAAGTTGATTCAACACGGTATGCTGGCAATGGGTGAGCATAAAGACGTCACGCCTGAGGATGCAGTGGAGATATTAAAGCTCGCTTTATAAATACTACCTGTCGTAGTAAATCACGGGTTACCTTAGCTTGATAATATACTCGACAGCTTTGTTGGCAATTTTTGTTGCCGACTAACAACTTAACCCGTGTTTAGGTTATTCGTACTTCCTTAAACTGTCTGGGGAAGTACGCTCCTACTACAACCGTCTCACCTTAAATTTGATTCTCTATTTAACACCTCTTTCAGCGGCTATATCTACGCATTGCTCACCAACGCGATAGGAAAAACGGCTGTTTATCGGGCTCTTTGGCTTGAATTGTGCTTGTTTTACTCTAATTGAGAACGGTTTTATTTCTCCCCGAATGTGATCCAGTGTCCAGAATCATTTTGTTTAATTTTTGTTATCTAGAGGATTGGAAGTACTTGTTTTATCAAGATTAGTGAAATGAGGGAGTATGTGAGCTTTGTATTTATATGATTAAAATTTGATTATAAAACAAAGGATTACGTATTTTAGGGGAGCGTTATTATAAGAGCTGTCACACGGTAAAGAGCAAAGTAAGCCTTTATGTGTGGGAAAGGAGTAGGGTGTACGCCTTTATTTTCATCCTTGAGTAAAACCTCAAAGGGTGAGGGGCTCCTAGCGATAGCACTTATAATTTTTACTATTGAATCCGCTTACTGTGAATCGAAAACCAAACAAGCAGCAACGAGTAAGTGGAAGCTAGTAGGAGAATAAACATGAGTGGCTTACAGGAAATACAATCATCTGGTGCGAACGTGATTCTGCATGCTTTTGATTGGAAGTATGCTGACATTGCCCGACGTGCAAAAGAGATCCATGAGCTAGGCTATGGTTCTGTTCTGGTCTCTCCACCAATGAAAAGCGCTAACGACGAACGCTGGTGGCAGCGCTATCAACCTCAAGATTATCGTGTTATCGACAATGCCCTTGGTAACACTCAAGATTTTATCCATATGGTTAATGAACTGGGCCGTTTTGGTGTACTCGTGTACGCAGACGTTGTGTTCAACCATATGGCGAATGAAGCGCACATGCGCTCAGATCTGCAATATCCAAGCAAAGAAATTTTACAGGAATACCAAAAGAACCCAGAGAAATACCAAGCGCTCAAGCTGTTTGGGGACCTATCTGAGCCGCTATTCACTGAAGAAGATTTTGTGAAAGCGTTCGGTATTAAGAACTGGAAAGACAAATGGCAAGTACAAAATGGCCGCATTACTGGAGGACCAGCGGATCCCGGTTTACCGACTTTGCGTGTTTGTGATCATGTTGTTGAGCAGCAACGAGCCTATTTAAAAGCACTGAAAAAGATCGGTGTGAAAGGGTTCCGTATTGATGCGGCTAAACATATGACCCTTGAGCATCTTAAGCTAGTCTGGACCGACGATATTACCCAAGATGTGCATATTTTTGGCGAGATCATTACAGATGGCGGGGCGACCGTCGAAGAGTATCAGCTGTTTCTAGAGCCATATTTACAAGAAACGCGCTTAGGTGCCTATGACTTCCCGTTGTTTACCACCATTTTTAAAGCGTTTTCGAAAAACGGCAGTTTTAAGACGTTAATTGATCCGTATTGTTTCGGTGAGGCACTGTCTCCGGGACGAGCCATTACTTTTGCTGTGACGCACGACATTCCAAATAACGATGTTTTCCTCGACTTAGTTATGGATGAAGAAGACGAATGGCTGGCGTATGCGTATATATTGGGTCGAGATGGCGGTGTTCCTCTGGTTTACACCGACTTAGACACCAGTGGCATTAAAGGTAAAAATGGCAAACCAAGATGGAAAGGCGCATGGAGTGATCCTCGGATGGCCACCATGATTAAGTTCCACAACGCCGTTCATGGTCAACCTATGAAGGTTCTCGAAGGTAACGACGACATGCTGGTGTTAGAGCGGGGGGAGCAAGGTATTGTGGTCCTCAACAAATCATCTCGTCCGCAATCTTTGTCGCTTGCAACAGAAGGAAATTGGTTAGATATGATGACTGGAAACTCAGTTTCGTCCCAAGATGAGATCAAGATACCGGCTAAGTCATCGATGCTACTCTTGGCCCAGTTGTAGTGCTCTAAGCTTGTTTAACGTCGATTAATCAAGGCGTTAAACAAGCTACCTATGTGTTGTGATTGCTTCGAACAACGGCATTGTACCTTAGTACCTTAGTACCTTAGTACCTTAGTTCAGGCGTGACGAGCTTGTTTTCGGTACTGGTTAGGCGACATATTGGTGTGCGTACGGAAAAATCTGGAAAATACCGATTGAGAAGAGAATCGAGTCAGTTCACTGATCTCGTTCATACTCTTATTGGTTTCGGTGAGAAGTTTGACGGCTCTATCTAACCGGACTTTATTAAAAATATCGGTAAAACACGTATTTTCTATCGCTAACTTTTTATTAAGTGTCCAGCGACTCATTTTTAATTTGTCGCAAACATTATCCAAAATTTTTTGATCGCAAAAAACCAGTTGTTCAGATACTAAAGAACTCACAATATCTTCAACAATAAATGAAAACTTACTTTGATTAATTTCATGATTGACTTTATCTAAATTTATTCTTTGTAGCCTGTAGAGGTTCTCGTTAAAAAAGGCATTTCTTTTGTTTATTTGCGGAGATTTTACAATTAAGTAGTTTTCGTTTTGGCCAAATAAGCATTTAGTATCGAGTTTTTCGTTTGCTGTATGATGCGGAATCAAGTTCGTATGAGTTAACCCTACAGAGTATTTTCCATCTGAAATATACTGGCTAATAATTTCACGAATAAAGACAAAGTTTGATAATGCACTGGAAATCATTTTATTCGGCCCAGTATCAGTATATTTTATCTTCATCGTATCTTGATCTACTTGTACTTCGCACCGGTCGCAACTGCCAATGACGGCGCGGTACTGAATATAGCTACTCATAGCCGACTCTGCAGAAGACTCATTAATGCATAAACTAAATAAATCAGGGAATAATGAATACATGCCCTCTAACCCAGAATCTTTAAAGAATCGCTTTTGGTAAGGCATAAATGTTTCAAGAAGAGCATAATGCGCATCCGAAGAGATTCGTCCATTCTTTTTATTGAGTTCATATTTGTTAATACCGCAACTTTGTATAATTTTATCTGTATCATGTCCTAATACAGATAGTTGTTGAAGCATTGTAGATGTTAATACATTAGAGACACTGCCATTCATTATTCGTCCTTTATTAAGATTATAAATGAACAAAACCCAACCATTAACATGGTATATCTCTTTTGATATTTTTCCGTTACGGAAAAATGAATTAGTGATCTACTGCTAAAAATATATTTTACTTCGTGAAAAAATAGGAATCGAGATCAGATTCTTACTTCTGATGATCGATTGATGTGGATAGGTAACGTATGGACAACATAAGAACTAAAAAAAGCCCGAAATAAAATTTCGGGCTTTGATCGGTAAACGTGAATTACTCTTTGATAGTCAGAAGATCTTCTTTTGTGACGCCTTCTTCTAATGCAAGCGCGTTCGGAGTTGTTTGACTTACAACAATCTCACTGCTCACAGTAAATTGTACTGATGGTGCTTCGGTGCCAGCCACATCTGAAGACGGCGCGATATAGACGGTGTAAGCGCCTGGTTCAACGATCCATTGATTGTTTTCCGCATCAAAGCTCGCGAGGGTCTGAGCTGAGATATTGAAAGTCAATGTCTCAGACTGACCAGCGTTCAACAGATCTGTCTTATTGAAGGCTTTAAGCTCGATGGTTGGTTTTTTCAGCTTCACTTCTGGTGCATTTACGTAAACCTGAGCCGCTTCTTTACCAGCCACACTACCGGTATTGGTAATTGTGGCGCTGATGGTAATAGAGCCTGATGCACCACCTTTGGACAACGTATTGGAGACAATCGATGGGTTGCTGTACTCAAAGTTCGTGTATGACAGGCCGTAACCAAATGGGTATGCCGGAGCCTTATCAAACGAAGAGTAATAGCGGTAGCCGACGTAGATACCTTCGTTATATAGAGACTCATCTTCTAGACCGTCCCCATCGGTATCAGCGCCTGGGAACGTATCTGCTGATGGAACATCTGCGTAGTTTACTGGCATAGTTTGCGCAAGTTTACCGCTTGGGTTAACTACACCAGATAGTATATCAGCGACTGCATTACCGGTTTCTTGACCACCCATGTAGGCAAGAACAATAGAGTCTACTTTCTCTGACCAACCAGTCGTTTCAACAAGGCCGTTTACATTGAGGACCACTGTGACCGTTTTTCCTTGTTCGTGGAATGCTGTGGATACCGCATCAATGATCGCCAACTCTTCATTTGTCAGGCGGTAATCACCTTGTTCTGCACTTCGGTCACCACCTTCACCAGCCTGACGGCCGATGGTAATGACTGCCGCATCATCATTTTCAGCCGCGGCGTCGACACGTGCTTGCAAGCTAGCATCAACTTCCGGCTCTAAACAGAATTCAAAAGCACCGATTAGCGCTCCTGTCGATTGTTTGTTGGCTTCGAAGTAGTCGCTGTAGTAGTTTGTAAGTCCTTGGTTAAGCTCAAACTTGTTCGCTAGCGCCGAGGCAATATCTACGATGTAAGCAGCATTCACATCACCACTCCCCGTGCCACCTTTGAGGGTATTCACTTGAGTGGTACCAAATGAAGCCACTTTACTACCTGATGCAAGTGGAAGGGCAGAATCTGTATTTTTAAGTAGAATCATACCTTCTGCAGCGGCTTGTCTGGCTAGTGCCGCATGTGCATCAAGATCCGGTGCATCGGAGTAGTTGTAGTTATTGTAAGAAGGGGTTTTCTGCATTTGGGCAAGAATTGCCACAACGCTGTTATCGATCTCTTCTAGTGTCAGCGTACCGTTATTATAAGAGTTAAGAAGATCCGTTTTTACACCGCCTGGTTCAATCAAATCGTTGCCAGCTTTCACTTGCTTGGCCGCTGACTCTACATCTCTCCCTTGTGGTACTTGGGTTCTAAAGTCAGTACTTAGTCCAGCTACGTTGCCTGCAAACCAGTCTGACATTGCCAGTCCTTTGAAGCCCCATTCACCTCTCAGGATATCAGTCATTAGATCTTTACGTTGGTTAGCGTATGTGCCATTAACTAAGTTATATGAGCTCATAATCGCCCACGGCTGCGCATCTTCTACTGCGATCTGGAAGCCTCTTAGATAGATTTCACGTAGGGTTCGTGGATCGGCGACCGTGTTATTGAAAAATCGGTTGGTCTCGGCATTGTTTGCGACAAAGTGTTTGATGGTCGCCCCAATATTGTTGGACTGGAGCCCGTTCACCATCGCCGCTGCGATTTTGCCTGATAAGACTGGGTCTTCTGAATAGTACTCAAAGTTACGACCAAGAAGTGGGTTACGCTGAATATTCATGCCAGGTGCTAACAAAAAGTCGACGCCATATTCTTTGACTTCGTTACCTTCAGCTTGACCTACTTTTTGAACCAGTTCGGTATCCCATGTTGAAGCCAGCAAAGAGCCAATTGGCCACGCGGTTGCGTAATACGTGTTGCTGTCACCATCACGTAATGGTTGAATTCTTAAACCAGCAGGACCATCAGCCAGTTTCACTGCCGGAATATCCAATTTCTTGTTTTTAACACCGTTGATGTAGCCAGCTACACCTGTCACATCTTTTTCAGGATCGAGATTAATCGCGTCCTGACCTTGATAGGTGGTTAAGTCCATACCCGGGCCAGACAAGATATCCAGTTTTTCGCTGAGGCTAAGTTTTTTCAGCATGGATTCTGCTTTTTTAGTGTACTTAACGCCACTGTCCTGAATTTGTAGGTTGTCTTTATCGTTAGCAGCAGTCGCAGTACCTGCTAACCCAAGTGCGACAGCAACGGTGATTAGCTTTGGTAGAGTTTTAAAGTCAGACATAGGGTTTCCTTGTTGTTATTTGAGGTTTCTTACCTAATGAACCTAAGAACGCAGTTGTAAGATGGTTCTGACAAATGACTTTAAAGATTTCAGCGCGTCGACACTTTGCATTTCGGAGAAATATTGTGCATTTTGGGGAAGCATTGAGAAATGTGATATTTATACCAGTTCAGCGAGTAGCGTTTTCACCCTTATCGGTTTAATCACAAGCGCAGCCAGAATTTCGCTTTCATCGCCCGTGCATTCGGAGAGTTTCATGCCGATATTTTGGTTTGGGAGAAAACTTGTTTGATCTGATGAGACAGATCAATCTTAACCATTTTTTCACCTGTCGGTCACATTAGTTCATCTACACTTATTGTTGAATCGGCAGGCACAAGGAGACGGCTATGATTGCAGTTCATCGAGACTATTGTTTATCCAGACGCCCGGATTTACACGCGCATATAGAAGTAAACCCAGTCGGTAAATTAAAAGTCGAAATCGTCGAACTTCAAGAGTGTCACTCGACCGCGTTTGACGATTTGTCTTTTGAAAGCCGCGGCAACGAGACGCGAATTTGCGGTAAAGACAACGCGACTCCTTGGCAATTCAAGCTTGCGGTTTCTGACGCTAGAGAGCTTTCTCATTTAGTCGAGGAAGCGAGTGAAGAATATGAGATTTTAATGAATGATCTTATGTGATTTCGACTTCTAGTGGCGTGTAGTGGTGTTCTAAATATTAAAAACCTCCCTAAATCAGGGAGGTTTTTTTGTTTAACAAACTACTGGGTTTCTTCCTTGGGAAGGTGCAGTTCGTGAACGTTTTCACCTTCAAAAGTATCTGCATACTCTTTAGGTGGCGGAGTCCAACCACGCTCAGAACGAGAAAGATTGTCGTGGCGGTCTTTGCCCATTTCCTCTGCCATCTTTTCCTCTAACTGAATAAATAGAAGGCGATAGTTGTTATCAAAGCGTTTGCCTTCCGAGTCGTCCTCCCACGCTTTGTACAGCATTTCTGATTTACGCTCCTCGACGCGTTTGTAGGTCGCTTTTTGCTGTTCGACATAGAAAGGGTGAATGCCAAGAACATTCATTGTTTGCCCTCCCAATTCTAACGCTGAGTGATAAGTTTCTGACTCAATGATATCTGCTCCTGCCTGTCTCAAAAGGTAGCCATGGCCTCGGTCGAAAGCGCGCGCGAGAATTTTCACCTTGGGGTAGGTGTGTTTTACGTATTTGACTAACTCAACACTGGCTTCTCGGTTGTCGATAGCGACGACAAATGCTGCTGCTTCTTCGATGCCAGCGGTATGAAGCATGTCTGGACGAGTTGCATCACCAAAATAGGCACGAGTACCGATTTGGCGTAAGTTATCAACTTGATCGGCTTGGTGGTCCAGCACCACGGTATTGACCCCATTGGACACCAATAAGCGATTCACTATTTGCCCGAAGCGCCCGATTCCCGCAATGATTACCGTTCCTTTTTCTTCAATCGTGTCACTTTCTCGTTGATTAGACTGACTTTCGAATCGAGGCAGAATGACCTTATCAAACAAAATAAACAGTCCTGGCGTCAGGAACATGGATATCGCGACAACAAGAGACAGGGTTTGTGATAACTCATAAGGGATCACGTGGTTTTGTACTGAGAAGCTGAGTAGTACAAAACCGAACTCACCAGCTTGAGCCAAGCTCAGCGTGAACAACCAGCGGTTACTGCCTTTAACTCGGAAGATGATCCCAAGGCTAAAGAGCACTAAGGCTTTTAACACCATGACGCTAAGTGTCAGCGCCAAGATTAACCAGAACTCACCAAACAAAACGGAAAAGTTAATCCCCGCGCCAACGGTGATAAAAAACAAGCCCAGTAGTAGTCCTTTAAATGGCTCGATGTTGGATTCAAGCTCATGGCGGAACTCGCTGTTGGCTAACACTACTCCGGCCAAGAAGGTTCCCAGCGCAGGCGATAGGCCAACCAGGCTCATCAGTGCAGCGATACCGATCACTAACATCAGGGCGGTGGCGGTAAAGATCTCACGCAGTCCTGAACTGGCAACGTAACTGAGTAGAGGACGGCTCAAATAGTGTCCGCCAACAACGACGATAGCAATCGAAGCGGTTATCACCAGCCCGTACGCCCAGCCTGGTAAATCGGCGACGAGATTTAAATCGTCGTGATGCTGCGCTGCAGTTTGAGCAGTTTGTTGAGCGAGCTCCACGAGTTCAGGTAATGCGAGAAGTGGAATGAAAGCCAGCATTGGGATAACGGCAATATCTTGAAAAAGAAGCACGGAAAATGCGTTTTTCCCGCCATCACTTTTCGTTAAACCTTTTTCGCTGAAAGTTTGCAGTACGATCGCCGTGGAAGAAAGGGCAAAAATCAAACCTATCGCCAGCGAAATGGTCCATGGTTGTTCAAAGTACAAGGCAATCGCCATGATAACGCCAGTGGTTCCTACAACCTGAAGACCACCTAAACCCATTAAGCGATTACGCATTGCCCAAAGCATTTTAGGTTCGAGTTCCAGGCCGACTAAGAACAACATCATCACGACGCCAAATTCAGCGAAGTGCTGTATGGTCGTTGTTTCTTCTCCAACTAAACCAATAATTGGGCCGATGACAACGCCCGCGATTAAATAGCCTAAGACGGAACCAAGACCAAACCGCTTAGCGAGCGGTACAGCGATGACTGCGGCAAAAAGGTAGACAAAAGCCTGTAAAAATATTCCTGTCATGAGGCTTCCTTAATCAGTTCAGGCAGAGCACTGTTGAGTTTAATCAGTGAAGCAGCTGCATCAATATCAAGCCTGTCTTCAACCAATGCGGTTAATAGCTTTCTGTAGCGTTCCACATGCCGAGGTATCCGGCCTTCTTCTGCTGCGGTGCGAGATCCAAACATCGCCAGAGGGGCGACGTAGTTCATGCCCGTCAGAGCGGACATTTGTTCAATAGGAGCCAGCAGCTCACGAATCGTGAAATGGTTATAGCCTTCCGCTTTGTAGGCTTCTTCTTTGCCGCCAGCAGAAAGCACACAAAGCATGGTTTTGCCTTGCAACTCAGTACCATCGGTGCCGTAAGCAAACCCATATTCTAAAACCAGATCTTGCCACTCTTTTAGAATCGATGGGGTAGAGTACCAATATAGAGGAAACTGAAAAATCACTACGTCATGGTCGCGCAAGCGCTGTTGTTCACGATCGATATTGATATTAAATCGCGGATATTCACCATAAAGATCAACACATGTTACGCCATGTATTTTCTGAGCTTCTTTAAATAGCTTTATATTCACTTCTGAACGATGTTGAGAAGGGTGAGCAAAGAGAATTAATACTTTTTTATTGGTCATGGGGATCCTTGCCAGCTGCTTAACCATTTGAGGAGTAACAACCTGTTTTATATTGGGAACAGGTACGCTGCGTATAGTTACCAAATCTAACTCATAAACTTTAGCCTAGCTAGTTTCTACGTTGGTACTACTTAATCGCATTGGCCTATCAGGATGGTACCTACTCTAATAGGAATTAGTGAACGAGTGGGCTGAGTCTTAATTTTAATTAACGTCGATACAAAAAAGCCGATAGTGATGCACTATCGGCTTTTGCTTTATATTGGATATCGAATCTGATTGACAGAACCCTAGTCGTGAATAGGCACAACCAGAATATCGACTGGTGACTTATTTATTAGATGACGAGAGTAGGAGATAAGTTTGCTCCACAAATCCTGATGGTGACCACAGATCAGTAAGTCGACTTCTTGCTCTTTTATGGTTGTTTCTAGTTTGTCAGCTAAATCGCCAGTACCCACAAAGAAGTGTTTTAGTGGGTAGTCCATATAATCGCTGAACGTTTTTAGACACTCCATCGAATGCTCATTTAGCGGTACATGATCTGGATTTGCTTTGATATCCACGAGCTCGCGATAAATTTCACCATGAGTACCATCCACATGGATGAATGAAATGTCGGAGTCGAGGTAGTTTGCCATTTCTACTGCTCTATCAATCAGCACTGTGCTTTCATCAGCAAGTTCTAGTGCGACAAGAATATGTTTGTATTTCATAACCACGCCCTTAAGTGGATTATATTCACCCTAAGCATAGTATGGCTTGACAAAAAATTGTGTCGACAAGATCGCGAAACCAGTTAAATGTGTAAATAAAGATCAATAAAAGTAATGAGTTGGAGTGATTTGTTAGTATTGACTGTTCGCTCACTAATTTTGCTTTCGACGATGCACTGAGCCTCATGATAGCTGCTTATTCACTGTTTAGTCGGAAAGAGCGTGAGGCGGAGGCACAGAGTGCTTTCATGTGTATAAATATTGAGACAGAAATTGATTTTTGTCGCTGTGTTTACTCTTCACTAGTAAATAGCAAATGAAAATAGACTGGCTTTAAACGGCCAGAGTAGGACCGTTTTTTACACTGACAATCTCATAGGGCATGCAGTTTCATCGCGTGTCCTTATACCAATATGAGTAAGGTTTGGGAGAGCAAAAGTAAATCTGGACTATCGATTCAATACTTTCTTCGCGCTCTACTTCATTGAGACCTATGCTTTGTAACAACGGCAGTGTTTTTCAATAACCTACATCGGTTCACTGTGGCATAGGTTCTATCTAAAAATAATAGGCTTTGTTATGAAAAATCTATCAAAAATCATCGTTGCAGGCTCGCTATTAAGCTGCGCGACGGTTCAAGCAGCTGGTTTGTACTTATACGAAACGAATACAACGGACATCGGTCTCGCATCTGCAGGGATGGCTGCAAGAGCACAGGATGCGTCAGTTATGGCAGCAAACCCTGCTGGTTTGGCAAATGTTTCAGGTCAATCTTTCTCTGGTCACTTAATCAGTCTTTATGGCGATGCACAGCTGGATACATTAGCGGGAGATGCGGGTAACGTAATTGGTTTTGTTCCTATGGGCTCTGCATTTTATAGTCAGAAAGTGAACGAAAAATGGACGTTGGGTATTGGTCTATATGGAAACTATGGTCTTGGACTGGGTTACGAAGGGTTGGTGGACAGAACCGTTGCTAAACTAGATATTCCTACCGCGATTACGCAAGCGGTAACTGTCCAGCCGAGTGCTGCTTATCGGATTAATGACCAGTGGTCGGTGGGGGCTGCGCTCGGTGTTCAGTATGGTAAATATCAAGTGGAAGCAAACGCCAGCTCGGCAAATAATAATTTCTCATTTGAAGATGATGATACCGATGTTCAGGTCAATGGTCGCTTTGGGGTTCTGTACGAGTTGGTTCCAGGGACGCGTTTCGGCCTATCTTACTCGAGCGAGACTAAGTTTGAGTTTGAAAACTCAGAATCTGTTGCACCTCAACAAGTGATCTTCAGTATTTATCAGCAGATAAATGATAAGTTTGCGTGGATGGGTAACGTGAACTGGCAAGACTGGAGTGAGTACCAAACCACGTTGAATGTCGATACTCAGGATACTTATCAGGTCGCTTTTGGTACTCAGTATAAGCTGAATAGCAAAGTGATGTGGAATGCTGGTGTGGCGTTTGATAGCAGCATGTATGAGGATCAATCGAAGGGGGACATTACTGTTCCTACTGGTGATGCATACCGACTAGGCACAGGCGTTGATTACAAGTGGGACGAGAAAAATACGGTAAGCGTCGCATTTGAAGCTGTCATCATTGACTCGTCGGAATCGACGTTGGCGAATGGTACGAAGCTAGCCGGATACAAAGACCCTACGTTGTACTTCCTAAGCTTTGGCTATAACTGGAAAAATCAATAATAAGAATTAATCGGTACCCCGAGTTTAGATTAAATAAAAACGCAGCGATTGAGCTGCGTTTTTATTTATAGCTGATTGGGTAGGCTGAAGCTGCGACGAATTAATTGCTTTCTTTCTTCTCTTCCATCGACTTTTGATATTGATGCTTCAGAATATACATACGCTTAACGTCTCGATAACCACCATTAATGAAATACTCTTCAATTAAGTGGCCTTCTTCTATAAACCCACACTTTTTATATAAGTGGATTGCAATTTCATTTTCTACTGCGACCAACAGATAAATTTTACGCAGATTGAGGATAGAAAATGAATAATCTAACGCTCTGTGTATCATATCCATGGCGTAGCCACGGCCCTGGTGCTCCGGCGCAATGATGATCTGAAACTCTGCGCTTCGGTGGATGTAGTTTATCTCGATAAGCTCAACTAAGCCGATAACAATACCGTCAATATCCTCTACAACGAAGCGCCTTTCTGCATCGTCATGAATGTGCTTCCGGTACAGTTCCTCTAGCTCATCGTAAGATTCGTAAGGTTCTTCAAACCAGTAAGCCATAATATTTCGGTTGTTATTTAGCTCGTGGATAAAACGAAGGTCCGATCGTTCTAACGCACGCATTTTAAGCCCTTTCGTCATGATACTTCTCCAATGGGAGCAGGTGTTGCTCCTATTCTTATGTGTGAAAATATTAACTTACTATACGGAATTTTATTACTTGTTTTTTTATGATTTAGTGAAGTTTATCCGTGTTGAAAAATAGCAAGGTGAGGGGGTGGAAATAGTAAAAAACTTAATCCTAACGACAAAAAAGCTGATTAGGTAAACGATGCTATTTCATATTAAATACCTCGCATTGACTCATTGTCTAAATCTGAATAAAAGGTATTTTATATGTTTTCAATCGGCGAAGAAGTAGTTGCAACTAAGGGTGTTGACCTAGGTAAAATGGTAGTTAGAGGTGTGAGCAGCGGCGGTTATTACACACACGTAAAAGCGGGCGAAGCGACGTTAACATACCCAACTAAAGACCTTAAGAAAGCATAATTGAATCTGCTCATCTCGCTGGTGCCTGAGTAAGTCTGGAGTCAGCGCGAGTAGGGATAAAGGTAGCGTTTTAGGTCGCTACCTTTTTTTATTTTGGGCTTCATGGTTTATTTCAACGCGGTTTCTACCCGTTTCTTTCGCTTTATATAACGCTAAGTCAGCTCTTTTAATCAGTGGCTCAAACGAATTATCAACACTGCACACTTGAGTAACCCCAATACTGGCAGTTATCGGCATTTCAAGGCCAGAGTGTTTCATGACGGTGCTTTCTAGTGCGTTGCGGATGGTCTCTAATGTATCAAGTGCTTCCTGAGATGATCGTCGTCGAAGGACAATCGCAAATTCTTCGCCTCCAACTCGCGCAAGTAAATCGTAGTCACGCAAATGACCCTTTATGGTATTAACTACGTGAATCAGCGATTTATCGCCAGCATCGTGCCCATACTTGTCATTTAACTTCTTGAAGTGATCTAAATCCAGAATAGCTACGTGGAACTTGATTCCCTGAGTACGGTAGTCTGAAAGGCGGTTTTCAATCTCACGCATGAACTCTCTGCGGTTTGGTATTCCCGTAAGATCATCCGTTTTCGCAAGATGCTCCATTTTCATGACCTGAATATGTAAAGCGATATTCAATGCAATCCAGTTCGCGATACATTGCAGCTGCGAGGCTTGTTCTTTAGTGTAAAAGTGGGTTTGATTGTGGGCGACATTCAGCGTACCCAAACAAGCCTTGCCGTGCATCAAGGGCGCATCCATACACGTCCCCATTCCGCTTGAAGACAGCATGACACAATCGATTTCATCGGATTGGCTTAAGTCGTCACAAATGATCAATTGCTGAGTATCAAAAGCTCGGCCAACGAAAGACTGAGCAATTGGCACGAGAAAATCTGTCGGGATCGCTTTGTTTCCAGAAAAAGAGTAGACCTTCAAGAAGTCACTATTTTCATACAAAGTAATACTTGCACGATCAGATTCAAAGATTCGGTGAATCCACTCTGCGACGGTATCAAGTACCTGCTGTAAGGTTTGTGACTGAGCCAAAAAGTGAACAAAGCCGATCGGCAAACATATCGGACTTTCCATGTTTTGCGTCGATAGGTCAGTGGGGGCAAATGTTCTTTCAAGTCTCAATAGCCATCTCCTCGGGCATTCCCTTAATATAAACAATAAGTAACGCTTAGATATTTTCAAGAAAAATATTAACGCTGAATAACATGCGATTAATTTGTCGCCTATTTCACCCTAGTGTTAACGCAAAGTGAGAACTAAATCACTTTATCTGGTGATAGGAATTAATAACCCGAAAGATGTATACAGTAGGAGTAGAGTGACTGTAAATACTACTAAGAAGGTAGACGTAGGAGAAATCTTGGATAGCTTAGCGTAAAAAGTGCCCTTGTTAAGGGAGGGAAGGGCACTGCATTTTAGTTGCTAGATGTTTCGGTACTTATACAAAATAAGTTGGCTAATTTGGGCGATGAGTTGCTCTCTTGCCTGAAGCGACAGCTCGGTTTCTGCCAGATAGATACTGATGTATACCGGTTTATGGTTTTCTTTCCAGATGATGGCGTTAAAGCCAAGTGAACCGTTGCCACCTGCTCCTGAGCGATCGGCAATAGACCAACCCGACGGTAAAACGGAACGCATGAGTGGATCAGACACTTTACTGTCTTGCATCCATATCTTTAATTGAATTCGAGATTCATAAGAGAGCGCATCACCATCGATCAGTGTTTCAAGTGTGTTTACCATGGCGTTAGGTGTTGTCGTGTCATGCTTATCGCCCGGCATAGCTTCGTTGACGCTCGGTTCAGCGCTGTCGAGCCTGGTGGCTTTGTCTCCGATGGTACGCAGGAAAAGCATGACCGACTTAGGCCCGCCGATTTCACTCAGTACGAGATTCGTCGCCGTGTTATCGTTCATCAACATCGCGGCTTCGCAGGCATGCTCGATACGGACATTCTGCCCAGCCAGTTTATCCATGATGGGAGACCACATCACCATATCTCGTTTTTCTACAGTCGCGGTGGCATTTTTTTTGAGGATACCGGTATCCATCTCACTCAGCATGGTTGCGCAAGCTAACGTCTTAAAGGTTCCGACTAAAGGAAATCGTTCGTCACCACGATAAGCCCAGTGTTTATCGGTCTGAGTATCCCAGACGGCGATCCCAATACGTCCGGAAATCTGTTGCTCAAGAAGAGAAACGTCTTCATGTAGTTTCGATGCGTGACTTAAAGGTGAGGCGACCATCAGCGCAAGCAAAAAAAGTAACTTTTTCATGAGTGATTATCTTTATTAATTTTTCTGGTTCGCATTGATGCGAAATCAACCGTGACTATAGCGATGGAGTGCGCTAACGACTGTTAAATCCCTGTAGATTTTTTGTAGAATTCCTCTCAAGTGATGCGTTTTTCTCTGCTTTACCTTGGTTTACGTTGCTTTACGTATGGTGCACTAAACTAGAATTGTCGTCAGTGGTGGAGTAGTGAACATGAAAACAGTACGGAATTCTATATGTCTTGTGATTGCAGTCGTTTCGGTCATATGGTGTTTGAGTGAACCACAGCTGCTTTCATCGACGCAGTTTTTCTATTGGCGCTCAGCGCTGATTCAGTATTCTGGTGTTCTATCACTCGCCTTAATGTCTATTGCTATGGTGCTAGCACTGCGCTTACCTGTTGTAGAACAATGGGTGAATGGTATGGATAAAGCCTACCGGGTTCATAAGTGGTTGGGTATTTCGGGGGTGAGTTTAGGTATTGTGCATTGGCTGCTTTATCAAGTGCCCAAATGGTTAGTCCAGTCTGGAATGCTGGAAAAACCGCTTAAACATACCGGGGAAGGGCCTAGTGGGAATAACTTAACCGCGTTGGAATCCTGGATTGTTGACTTGCGTGATGTTGGCCTTAGTCTTGGCGAATGGGGCTTCTATTTATTAGTTGTGCTGTTTGTTATTTCGCTCTGGACTGTCGTGAAGTACAAGCCCTTTAAAGTCTCGCATCGCATGATGGCGGCGGTCTATTTGATGATTGCGGTTCACTCTGTGTTGTTGATCAAGCGAGCCTATTGGGGGGAGCCGATTTACTATATTTCTATCGCATTCGCCTTAATTGGCAGCGCTGCGGCTATCTATAGCTTGTCGGGTTTTGTTGGCCGAGTTAACCGTCACAATATGAAAGTGAAGTCGACGCGCTTTTTCCCACAGGCTCGAGTCATGGAATTAGTACTCACCCCAACAGATTCTTGGCAGGGGCATAAAGCAGGACAATTCACCTATATACGATTTGGCGATGAAGACCCGCATCCGTTTACCATCGCCTCCGCTAATGGTGAACCAGAGTTACGTTTCTTGATCAAAGAGTTAGGTGACTTTACGACAGGTTTATGTGAAAGGGTAAAAGCAGGCGATGAAGTCACTCTGGAAGGGCCTTATGGTCGATTAGAGTTTGATGTATCCAAACCTCAGATCTGGATAGCGGGTGGTGTTGGTATTGCGGTTTTCTTTGCGATACTTGCTTCATTAAAAGAGCGTAAATCGCATCAGCCAGTGCATCTATTCTATTGTGCACGCGGATTGGATAGTCAACTAGTGGATGAGTTATGGCGTTGTGCTCATCACGCGGATGTTGAAATGAGTGTTATTGATACTCAGGTTTCGCCAAGACTTAACGCACAACACATCGTTAAGCAGTGTGGTAATTTGGCAGACTATGAGCTTTATTTCTGCGGGCCTGAAGCATTTTCGTCAGCATTGAAGCAACAGTTGATGGAGTATCGATTCGACACCGAGCATCACTATCATGAAGAGCTATTTGTGATGAGGTAAGAATCCGTTTGAAAGAATAAAAGGAGCGGTAATCCGCTCCTTTTGTTTTATGGACTGTCACGTCACTGAAGGTTATAACTTCAGTTTTTTCACCATGCCGGCTTCTGCGTGGCCCGGGATGTTACACGCAAACTCGACATTGTTGTCGCCGTGGAAGTGCCACAAGAGTTGCTTAGCTTTGCCCGGTTCAACCGTTACGGCATTATCTGAATCATGCATATGATTGCCAGACATGTTTTTCATCATTTCACGGTGCTCTAGCTGCTCTTCGGCTGAGCCAATTGTGAACTCATGATTTATTTTACCCGTGTTCATTACGACAAATTGGACAACGTCATTGGGTTCGATCTTCACTTCTTTTTTAAAGGTGATTTTCATGTCATCACTTAAAAGAACGTGCACGACTTTATCCGGTTTCGCTCCATTTGCAGGCATGCCGACGGCAGACGTTGCTACCATGCCTCCCATACTAGAATGATCCATGTTGGAATGGTCCATAGGCATGCTGTCGTTCTGCGCATGTTCCATAGGCATAGAGCCGTGATCCATGTTGTCATGGTTCATGGTTGAATTATCCATCTGAGCAAATACACTGCCAGAGGCTAAGGTCAGAGCAAGAGTGATCAGTGTCTTTTTCATATCGGTTTCCTTTATCGTCAATGAGGTAGTGCGCTATGGTCACTGGGACCATAGCGTTTTATGTTTATTTCTCTGTGTTTTTGTTAGGTTTTACTTCGCGCTGTTTCCAGAGCATAAAAATCGCTGGCAGTACCAGTAGAGTTAGCAGTAAGGCAGAGGCCATACCACCGATCATCGGGGCAGCGATACGTTGCATTACCTGAGAGCCTGTCCCGTCGCCATACATGATTGGAATCAGACCAATAATGACGGTGAGTACGGTCATCATCACTGGACGCACACGTAGACCTGCTCCTTCGCGTATCGCATTAGTCAGATCATCTAAGCGCAGTGGCTGGCGTTTTTCTTCTGCATCCAGTTTTTTGTGGTGCCATGCTTGGTTAAGGTAAACCAGCATAATGACCCCAATCTCAACAGCGACACCTGCGAGGGCAATAAAGCCAACCCCGACCGCAATCGAGAAGTTGTAACTGAGGCTGTACATTAACCACAAGCCTCCCACCATCGCCAATGGCAGCGTCGCCATGATGATCAAGACTTCTCCGATGCGACGGAAACTGAA
This sequence comes from Vibrio sp. dhg, assembly GCF_003443775.1. Taxonomy (NCBI): domain Bacteria; kingdom Pseudomonadati; phylum Pseudomonadota; class Gammaproteobacteria; order Vibrionales; family Vibrionaceae; genus Vibrio; species Vibrio sp. dhg. Next base: position 1,707,329 of record NZ_CP028944.1, read on the forward strand.
GTAAAGCAACATCATGATGATCACCAAAGTGATCGGCACGACCACACTGAGTCGGTCTTTCGCGCGTTCCATGTACTCATACTGACCCGACCAAGCAATAGAATAGCCTGTAGGTAAAACCAGCTGATCCGCGACGGCTTGCTGTGCTTCAATCACGTACGAACCAAGATCTCGTCCGTCGATATCAACAAACACCCAGCCATTTGGACGCGCGTTTTCTGTTTTTATCATCGGTGGACCATCTTCGTAGCGGATATCGGCCACATCAGCGAGCGCGATACGTGCACCGTTTGGTGTTACCAGCGGTAGGTTTTGCAGTTTCACCACCGAATCACGGTAGTCTTGCGGGTAACGAACGTTGATCGGGTAGCGTTCCAGACCTTCGATAGTTTCACCGACATTCATGCCTCCCACCGCAGTGGAAATCACCTGTTGAACATCTTTGATATTCAGACCGTAACGCGCGGCGACACGGCGTTTGATATCGATAGTGACGTAGCGACCGCCAGCAACACGCTCAGCGTAAACCGATGAGGTGCCAGAAACGTTATTAAGAATTGGCTCTATTTGCGCACCAATTTTCTCGATCTCTTTCAGGTCAGGGCCGGCGATTTTTATCCCGATAGGGGTTTTGATACCAGTTGCGAGCATGTCGATACGAGTCTTAATCGGCATAACCCAGGCGTTGGTTAATCCAGGGAATTGCACCAGCTGGTCAAACTCTTTACGCAAAGACTCTGTTGTCACGCCTTCACGCCATTCTTCACGTGGTTTAAATTGAATAACCGTTTCGATCATCGTCAGCGGGGCAGGGTCGGTTGCCGTATCCGCACGACCAATTTTCCCCCAAACCGTTTTCACTTCCGGTACGGTCTTGATCAACTTATTGGTTTGTTGGAGCAGTTCACGTGCTTTACCGATAGATATACCCGGATAGGTGGTCGGCATGTACATCAAATCGCCTTCATCCAGAGGCGGAATGAATTCACTGCCCAGTTTACTGGTCGGGTAATAAGCCGATGCCATTAGCCCAAGAGCCAGCACGATCATCGCTTTTGGATACTTCAAACTCAGGTTCAGCAGTGGACGGTAAAGTGCCACCAAGCTGCGGTTAACCGGGTTTTTGTGTTCAGGAAGTACCTTACCGCGAATAAAGTAACCCATTAATACTGGCACTAGCGTGATAGCCAAAGCCGCCGCCGAGGCCATCGCGTACGTTTTAGTAAAGGCGAGAGGCGAGAACATTTTGCCTTCTTGCCCTTCCAGCGCGAACACCGGCACAAAGCTCAATGTAATGATGAGGAGCGAGAAGAATAGGGGAGCACCCACTTCTTCGGCTGCTTTGCCAATTACCTGCCAACGGTTTTTGTCTGTAAGTGGCGTCCGTTCGATGTGTTTATGTACGTTTTCTATCATCACAATCGCACCGTCCACCATCGCCCCGATAGCAATAGCTATCCCACCGAGTGACATGATATTGGCATTAATGCCTTGATAGTGCATCACAATAAAGGCAGCCAAAATACCCACTGGCAAGCTAAGTGCAATGACTAAAGAAGAGCGGATATGGAACAAGAACAAGGCACAAACGATCGCTACCACGATGAACTCTTCGGCGAGTTTTTTCCATAGGTTGTCTACTGCTGCGTTGATCAACGTTGAGCGATCGTAAGTTGATACGATTTCTACGCCATCAGGCAGGCTTCGCTGCAAATCATCCAGCTTCTCTTTGACCTTACTGATGACTTCGCTGGCATTTTCACCGTAGCGCATCACAATCACGCCGCCGACGGCTTCCCCTTCACCATTTAGCTCAGAGATACCGCGACGCATTTGCGGGCCGAGATTGATGTCTGCGATGTCTCCAAGTAGGAGCGGCGTACCTTTGTCGGTCACTTTGATTGGCAGAGATTCAATATCTTCGATGCTGGTTAAGTAGCCAGTTGTGCGAACCATGTGTTCCGCTTCTGCCACTTCCACAACGGACGCCCCCGTTTCTTGGTTGCCGTTCTGGATAGCCATGTTGACTTGCTGCAGAGTGAGGTTGTAGGCGCGCAGTTTGGCCGGGTCGATCTGGACTTGGTATTGTTTGACCATCCCGCCAACAGTGGCGACCTCAGAAACCCCATCAACCGTTTGAAGTTCGTATTTTAAGAACCAGTCCTGAAAACTACGAAGCTCAGCAAGGTCGTGTTGCCCTGTTTTGTCTTGCAGTACATAGCTGTAAACCCAGCCCACACCTGTCGCGTCCGGACCTAGCGTCGGTTTTGCACTTGGCGGCAATTTCGGTGCTACCTGGCTTAGGTATTCTAAAACACGGGATCTCGCCCAGTACATGTCGGTATCATCATTGAAAATGATGTAAACATACGAATCCCCGAAGAAAGAATAGCCGCGCACTGTTTCTGCGCCCGGAACGGCCAACATCGCTGTGGTAAGCGGGTAAGTGACCTGATCTTCAACGACTTGCGGTGCTTGGCCTGGGTAGCTGGTTTTTATGATCACCTGAACATCAGAAAGATCGGGAATAGCATCAACAGGTGTATTCTTTACGCTGTAAAGCCCTGATAGCACAACCACTAAGGTGGCGATTAACACCATAAAGCGATTGTTGATAGACCAACGGATTATTGCTCCAATCATAGTTAGCCCTCAATCGCTTCGAGTTGTTTTAATACGTAGTCAGTGCCTTGCTTCTCGATTAGAAACCGAACTTTTTGGCCTTCCTTGAAACCAGATAAGCTGACTTCGTCACCTACTGTGAAGTTCATTTCACCAGCGTCCCAGTTCCATTCTGCAACAGGCATGTGATTTAGCGTGATCATGCCAAAGTCAGCCATGAGCATGCTGATGTCACCCGTAAGCCATACATCGGTAGCAACGACACTGCCATCTGCTTTGTAATCAATAATTTCGTACTGGCCTGAATCGGTTTTCTGCATTTCAAATTCAATGTTTTGACCTTTTTGCAGATCACCCATTTCCACGTTGTCGGCAAAGGTAAAGTTCATCACCATGCCTGGCCAATCCCATTCCGGTACTGGTTGGTGATTGATGGTGAGCATGCGATGGTCTTTCATTACATCGGTAATTTCTCCTTTCGCCCAAGCCGTTTCCGCAGCCGACTCTTGCGGAGCTGAAATACGAGAAAGATCGGCCGTTTGGCTTGATTCTGAGTCCAGCATAAAGTGTGCGGAGGTAACAATACGATCTTCTTGGCTTAGGCCTTCTAATACCTCGGCTCTGTCATCGGCTTCGCGACCGACTTTGATTCGGGTAGAACGGTACTTTCCGTTGCCTTCAGCAAGGACAACTCGGGTCATACCGCCAGAGCGAATAACGGAAGACTTAGGAATAGTCAGCACGGCATCGTCACTGACAGGCTGCAGCGCAATGTTGGCAAACATGTTCGGCTTCAGTTCACCATTAGGGTTCGGGAACTTGAGGCGCACGCGCAGGGTTCGGGTTTTTGGATCAAGAATGGGGTAGACGTAATCAACCGTACCTTGCCAGTTTTTACCCGGAATCGCGTCTAACGTCATAGTTGCATTGCTGCCGGCTTTCATCCAGTGAGCCTGACGCTCAAACACTTCTGCATCTACCCAAACATTCTCCAGTGGACCAGCGCTAATCACGGCTTGAGCAGGTGATAAGTAACCGCCTTCGCGCACATTTAAGCTGGCGATAATACCGTCGTCTGGCGCTTTAATTGCGATGGTTTGGGAAGCTTTGCCGCGCTGAGTTATGGCTTTGATTTGCGAGCGATCGACACCAAGTGTGACCAAACGTTCAGTCGCGCCTTTGACTAAGCCACTGCGGCCAGTACGGTACGCGTTGAGCAGCTCTTCCTGCGCTTTAACCAGTTCAGGCGAGTAGAGTGTAAATAGGACATCGCCTTTTTGGACTTTTTCGCCAACGGCGTTGATGTGGAGTTTCTCCACCCAACCAGCAACACGAACGTTAGTTTGCCATAACTTACTCTCGTCAAAGGCAATGTAACCAACGGTTTCAATACGCGGTGATAACTTCTCTACTGAAACTTGAGCGGTTTTAACCCCAAGATTGTTTTCGACAGAAGGGTCAATGGTGACCGTGCCAGGCTTATCTTGTGCTCCGGCGAGATCTTCATCATAAACAGGAATCAAATCCATCCCCATTGGTGACTTGCCCGGTTTATCTCGTTTGTAGTTAGGATCCATCGGGGCGACCCAGTAGAGCGGCTCGTTTGAGCTATTTGACGCACTATCCTCAGCTGCCATTAGTTCATGATTGGCACTCGGATTTAAATGGCTGATACCAAAGCCTAAGGCTCCACCTACTATTAAAGCGATGGTGGCGATTTTGATAGAATTCGAACTCATTGTTACTTCCTTAATTCCGGTGCTGATACTTGATATTCAAAACCACCCAGTAACGTTGCCAAGTTGCTATTGACGATATTTAAATCAGTGATCAAACGTTGTTGCTCGAGCTGCAAAGCAAGCTCATCGGTACTGGCCAAAATCACATCGTTGAATTGCGCGGTGTTATTTTGGTATCCCCGTTCTACTGCCCGAATCCGAGCTTTGACCTGAGGAAGTAAAGTGGTTTGATAACGCTCCAGGCGTTGGCTTAAGTTGCTGCGGTCGACCAAAAGCGTGTTCACTTTGGCGTTCATTTGCGTCAGTAATGTGTCTTTCTGTGAGCGTGCAGCTCCTACCTGATACTGCGCCGCTGCGAGGTTTTTATCTTGGCGATTGCCAGTGAATAGCGGAATATCCATCGTTAAATACGCACTGACTAAATCTGAAGCCGGCTCACCTTTCATGTTGTTTGACTGGCGATAGGCATAGGCAACTTCGACACCAAACTGCGGACTATAAGCTTGCTCGGCAATTTCAACCTGAGTTTCATTAGTTGAAATGCTGACATCGGCCATTTTCACCATTGGGTGCTGGCTAAGTAGTTGATAGTGCTGCGTAGAATCAGCCCCAGAGGAGAGGGCCTGATTTAGATTATTCCAGTTAAGTTGGTTGCTGGCTTGTAGCGATGGAGTACCTTGTTGAGAATGATTAATCAACCAGTCAGAGCCTAGCCATTCAGAAAGCTGGGCTACCAAACGTCGCTGCATTTGAGCATTAGCCTGTAACTTTTCATCCAGCTTGCTTACTTGCAGCTGTGCGTTAAGAAGGTCCTGAGCTTCGCTTTTGCCAATTGAGTAATTGGTTTGTATGAAGTTCTCCATTTCCTTCATCAAGCGGCGGTTTTCTAACATGATCTGTTCTGCTTGTTGTTGATAGCCAAGCTCAAGCCAGAGTTGAGTCATGTTATTCGCTATATCCAGTTCTCTTGCATGCACTTGCAGAGATAAACCATCCGCTTGTTGGTTAGCTTTCTTCTGTTGAAGGTCGAGGGTAGAACCGCGCTCAAACTGCTGCATTAGACCAACTGAGATATTAGTCATCGGGTCTTCGTCGAACTTAAAACTGTCGACAGGTAGTCCGCCAACACCCACTTTTAGTTTCGGATCCATTAGCGTCGCGCTTGCAATGCCGGTCTCACGCATGGCTTCCGATTGAGCAAAGAACTGTTTGCGATTGCCATCGTTTGCAAGCGCAATATTAATCAGCTTTGCCAGTTCTTGGGTCGATTGTGCTTGAGATACATTGACTGCTTTTTCGTGTGATGGCGTTTGTGCCATCACATTAAATGCAGGCAAAGCAATCAGGGCTAGTGAGCCTATTGATGTCACTAAGTGATTTGGGGTGAATTCCATCGTTTTCATCCAAATTAATACCAGACTTGCTCGTAAACGCACAAATAGTGTGAATCGATGCGAAAGCTGGTGATTGCCGGACGTTTGGACGTTGTGATTACTTCAGCTCTTTGACGATACAAATAATCTGAGATCGTAAGGCGTTATTTGAGTAAATAGACCAATCGTCGGGCGCAATTAAACAACCTGCAAGGTTAAGCAGGGTCGAATGCTTTTATTGAATTAAATGATAGGAGGTCGGTAGAGATCGTGACTGACTTGTACGACAGGGTCATGGCTCTCAATATTGAAGGAGGTTCTTTGTGCCAGCGGAGAAAGTCGGTTTTCGGGAACGGGTAGTGAAACAAAAACAAACGAACAGGACGTTGTGCAGCAGTTATGAACCGTACCCGAGTTGTCCGCACAGCTCATTGGTAAGTCGGAAGGGGCTGAGCTATGAGACGTCGCCATACTCATATCCATACTGTGTGACCCACAGTGCTCATCTTGCTGAGTTATTGTCTGATCTGACATCATTTTTAGGTTCATTAGTGGTGCACTGTTTACCACGCTCGATACCAAAAGGATCAGCGTTGTCAGCAGAGTCAACCAAATTGTATGCCAGGATTTAAGGTGCATACTCGTTCCAGTAAAATGAATGTATCTCGTTAATAACCCTTGAATAGTAAAGGTTACCCTAGGGGGAAAGTCAATAGTTAATATTTGACAATAAAAATGTAGTTAGTGAGCATTTTGTCACATGAACTTACCGCGGTAGGATTTATCCTTAAATTAAGTAAGGGTTAAGTGGCTAACTCAGGGTAGCGTATGATCGAAATTATCATCGACGGGAAGTATCGAATTGTAGAAGAAGGGCAAACTCTTCTTGAAGCGGCAAAAGTATGTGGGGTCGAAATCCCGTCGCTTTGCGGCATGAACAAAAGTAACGAGAAAGTGCCATGTGACTTATGTGTCGTTGAGATAGAAAGTGGTGGTACCAAACGAGCGTGTGAGCTCGAAGTCTATCGAGGACTTAACGCCGTTACCCAGTCAGAGCAACTCAGTGAACACCGAAGAAAAGCCCTTAACCGAATTATGACGGACCATTACGCTGACTGCGAAGCTCCGTGTAAAACGGCTTGTCCCGCTGGTGTTGATATTCAGTCTTACCTCTACCATATCTCACAGAATGATCACCAAAAAGCGATTGAAGTGATCAAAAAAACGCTGCCAATGCCGCTATCAATCGGACGTGTTTGTCCTGCCTTTTGTGAAAGCGAATGCCGCCGTTCTTTAGTCGATGAGCCTATTGCCATTCGTCAACTTAAGCGTCACGCGGCAGACACCGATTTGGCTTCTTATGACGCTTACGTGCCGGAGAAAAAACCGACCAAGAACCTTAGAATTGCGGTGGTAGGCAGTGGCCCGGGGGGATTAACCACCGGCTATTATCTTTCTAACGAAGGCTATGACGTTACAGTCTTTGAGTCGATGCCGAAAGCGGGCGGGTGGCTACGCTATGGCATTCCGGAATATCGCCTTCCAAAGGACATTCTGGATAAAGAAATCGAACTGATGTGTCGCAATGGCATGCAGATCAACACCAATAAAAAGCTTGGCGTTGACTTTACGCTCTCCCAATTAACTGAAGATTATGACGCAGTGTGTTTGGCTGTCGGCGCATCTCAAGCGGTGGAGATGAACTATCCGGGTAGCGATTTAAAAGGATGTTATTTGGGTGTCGATTACCTCAAAGACTACGTGACCGAACAACGCTATGTTACTGGTAAAAAAGTGGCGGTTATTGGTGGTGGTAACACCGCGATCGATTGTGCCCGAACGGCGCGACGAGCAGGGGCTGATACAACGCTGATTTACCGTCGAACTCGAGACGAAATGCCTGCGGAAGACTACGAAATTGTTGAAGCTGAACACGAAGGCGTGAAGTTCCACTTTCTGACCAATCCTGCGGAAAATTTACCGGATGAAAACGGGCGCGTTCATGCCGTTCGTTTAGAACGAATGGCTCTGGGGCAACCAGATTCATCAGGTCGTCGCAGCCCAAAACCGACAGGGGAGTTCTTCACCGAAGCGTTTGATACGGTGATCGCTGCCGTGTCTCAAAAGCCAGATTTAAGTTTTTTAGACAACGATGCGTTGTCGATTCCCGTAACTCGTTGGAACACTTCGGAATCTGACGCGCAAACCATGCATACCGGTACAGGCAATATTTTCAGTATTGGCGATTTCCGCCGCGGGCCTGCGACAGCGGTAGAAGCGGTTGGAGATGGGCGAGTTGCCGCAAAAGCGATTGATCTGTTCCTGAATGGCGACATGGCAGATATGCCAACACCGGCTTTTAACTCTCGTAAAGAGCAAAAATTGTCGCAAGTTGATCCGCTTCACTTTGAAAATATCCAAAAAGTCGCTCGTACGATCATGCCGGAGTTAACCCCAGAACAGCGTGAGCAGAGCTTTGCCGAAGTTGAACTCGGATTTGACAATGAAGAGGCTATGAAAGAAGCGGCACGTTGTCTTGAATGTGGCTGTCAGGCGAACACAGACTGTGCTTTACGAGATTATTCAACGGAATATCAAGCTGAACAGAAATTCGGTGATTCGTTACAAGCTAAAGCCACTAGTGTCGTCGATCATCAAGGATGGCTTGATTTGCGAGCAAAAGATCTTCGCCATAAATACGAAGTCGACCGCAGTTCGGAGTTTATTGAATTCGATGCCAACCGCTGTATCAGTTGTGGTCAGTGTATTCAGGCATGTCGGGAGCAAGCCGTTCATGGCGTGCTCAGTTTTGTGAGCGATGCTAATGGCCGTCCGGCACTGAGACCGGATGATCGACCTCGATTCCGTTCAGAACAAAAAGGGAATAAGCCTAGTGGTTTAACGCTAATGGGCGATTCCAAGTGCGTGCAGTGTGGTGCGTGTGTACAAGCGTGCCCAACGGGTGCAATGGTAGACAGCCGTGATCGATCACAAGGCCGAACTGAGGATTTGAAAGCCGTTGACACTATCTGTACCTACTGCGGTGTCGGCTGTAAGTTAACCATGTTTGTTGACGAGGCAGAGAATAAAATTCGCTATGTCAAAGGTGCTGACTCACCGGTTAACCAAGGTATGTTGTGCGTAAAAGGGCGCTTTGGTTTTGACTTCATTGGCAGCGAAGAGCGGTTAACTACACCGCTTATTCGTAAAGATGGATGGCTGCAACCTGCAAGTTGGGAAGAAGCTATTCAATTAGTCGCGTCTAAGTTTACGTCTATAAAACAAGATTTTGGCAGCAATGCGCTGGCGGGTTTCTCTTCAGCAAAAACCACCAACGAAGACAATTACGCGTTTCAGAAATTCATTCGCCGCGAACTAGGTACCAATAACGTTGACCATTGCGCGAGACTTTGTCATGCATCAAGCGTCACTGGGCTGGAAGCCTCACTGGGCAGTGGGGCAATGACGAATGATATTCCGAGTATCAAACACTCGGATGTGATTTTTATTATCGGTTCAGACACCACTTCTGCCCATCCAATCATCGCATCTCATATCAAGCAAGCCATTCGTCATCATGGTGCACGTCTGGTGGTGGCAGATCCAAAACGTGTCGATATTGTTGAGCATGCAGAGCTTTATTTAGCACATCGTCCCGGTACGGATGTCATGCTACTAAATGGCGTAATGCAGCTGATTATTAAGAATGGCTGGTTTGATCAGGAGTACATCGAAGAGCGCGTTGATGGCTTTGATACCTTACTGCAAGAAGTGATGTCACCCGATTACAACCTGGACAAAGTAGAACTGGTCACGGGTGTGAAAGCCGACGATATTTTCGCCATGGCACGTATGATTGGGACAGCCAAGCGTACGGCTGTGTATTATTCGATGGGGATTACGCAGCATACCACCGGGCATGATAACGTTCGTTCGATTGCTAACCTGCAATTGTTGTGTGGAAACATTGGTATCGAAGGTGGAGGCATCAACCCATTGCGCGGTCAGTCAAACGTGCAAGGGGCGTGCGACATGGGGGCATTGCCAAACTGTTATCCGGGCTATCAAAAAGTGTATAACCCGATGGTACGACAAAAGTTTGCCATAGAATGGAATGCGCCCGATTTGTCGGCAGAGCAAGGGTTAACTCTGACTGAAATTATTGATGCCGCATGCAAACGAGAAGTTCGTGGCATGTACATTATGGGTGAAAACCCTGTATTAAGTGATCCAAACCAAGCGCATGTCATTGAAGGCTTAGAGACACTGGATTTCTTGGTTGTACAGGATATCTTCCTTACTGAAACGGCGCAGTATGCCGATGTGGTTCTGCCTTCTTGCTCATTTGCTGAAAAATCAGGGCATTTCACTAACACCGAGCGTCGGGTGCAGCGTGTGAATGCTGTTGTTTCCGCCCCGGGAGAGGCCAAAGAGGATTGGTGGATCATTCAAGAGCTGGCTAACGCGATGGGTAGTGACTGGAATTATCACTGCGTGTCTGAAATTACCAGCGAGATTGCTCGTGTGACGCCTCAGTATGCGGGTTTACGTTGGGACGCTATCACGCCAAATGGTGTGCAATGGCCGAGCAACAAGAATAACCCGAACGGCACGCGAATCATGCACCAAACCCAGTTTACTCGTGGTAAAGGGCAAATGGTCGGCATTCCGTTCCGTTATGCTGCTGAACTTCCAGATGAAGAGTATCCTTTGGTACTGACAACTGGCCGAGTGCTGGAGCAGTTCCATACCGGGACCATGACGAGAAAAACGAAAGGATTGGATAATCTTGCGGGACCGAGAGCCATGATCAGCGTCGAAGATGCCGAAGCTTTGGGGATCAGCAATGGTCAGCGCCTGAAAATATCGACACGTCGTGGTCATATCGAAATTGATGCGTTTGTAACCAAGAAAATGCAAAAAGGGGTGGTGTTTATTCCTTTTCACTTTGTGGAATCACCAGTTAACCGCTTAACAACTACGGCAACGGATCCGCATGCGAAAATACCAGAATTTAAGGTTGCGGCGGTAAAAGTTGAAATCGTAGAGCCGGTTAAATCTGAGAGCTTAGCTACCGAACACGTACATACGGATTAGGCAGACAGGATAAAACGGGCTTCGCATTGAGCCTCGAAAAGAAATGGGCAGGAATCATAATATGATCCCTGCCCTTTTTTATGTGAATTGGACGCGAGATTGTCAGAGAATTGACTGTTTCTGACGGCCCTCTGTTATTCAGGCAAGTTCTATAACCTAAAATTTGCTGAGCTCCTATACTCAGACTACAACGTTGAGTTTTTATAACAACAAGAGGCACTTGCATGACAAGAACAACCTCATTAGCAGTCGTTTTTTTATTGATGTGCGCATATTTTGGATACAACCGATTTTATGTGTACCCAAAGCAGTTGGAATCTCAAGCCGAATCAATGCTACTTAAGATGGCAAATCGAGAAGAATGGCTGGATGCGTTCGAAGTGATGAACCGAGTTGATGCGCACAAAGGTTACTTAGAGCTTGCAGCACAAATCAAATCTTCCGATGGCAATCGAGCCTATAGTGAAGGCTTTATCACCTACAGCGATCGCCAAGGCATGGTCTGTAAAGAAGTTGTGTTTGATTTTAAGATAGACTCTTTAAATAACTACACAATTTCTCAAATACGTGACTGCTCTATGGGCGAGTACTATTAAAAGATGCACAGCGTTTGGTACGCTGTTAATCGAGCGACTTCTTAAACCTGAGAGAAGCAACTACGAGACCGAGTATGGTAAATCCAACTAGCCATAACGTATCTCGCCATAAATCGAATAAGTCCGCACCGCGTAGCACAATTCCTCTAATCATCCTCATGAAGTGGGTGGCGGGAAGCACTTCCGATATCCATTGTGCCGCCACTGGCATTCCTTCATAGGGGAACATAAAACCAGACAACAGAATGGATGGCAGCAGAATAAACACGGTCATCTGCATAGCTTGAAGCTGTGTTTTTGCGATGGTGGATATCATCAGGCCTAAGGTCAGACTCGCCGCAATAAAGAGCAATGTCCCAAACAGCATTTGGCTGATGGCACCGTTGATAGGAACGCCAAAAATCCAATGGCCGAGACCTAAAATGATAAAGACTTGAATCAAGCCGACGAAGATATAAGGCACGATCTTCGCAATCATCAACTCAATAGAGTGGATTGGTGTCGTGATGAGAAGTTCTAAGTTACCTCGTTCTCGTTCCCGAACAATAGCCGCACTGGTAAATAAGATCATCGTCATGGTGAGAATGACGCCGAGTAACCCCGGAACAATGTTTACCGCAGAACGGCGACTGGGGTTGTAGTAAAGCGCAACCTCAAATGTTTTGGTCGGTCTGGATCGAATCTCGAAATCAAAGTCTGTGAGAGGCATGGTTTGCAGCGACAATATCGCTGAGCTGATCATGGTATCTGAACCATCGACGATCCATTGGCCCAGTTCGCGCCCTTGCATCATGCGTTGCGTAAGGTCGCTCGGCAAAATCAGCACTGCTCGCACAAGCCCGTCCTGGATGGCTTGCTCTGCTTCTTGAGCAGTGGCATAGGTCTCTTTGATATCGACAACCTGAGTGACTTCCACAGACTGAGCAATGATACGCCCGGCCGTACTGCCACTTTGATCGACGACACCAACCGGAATATTGCGAATATCCGTATTGATTGCGAACCCGAACAACAGTAACTGAATAAGCGGGATCATCACGACCATGCCAAAGGTGATCCTATCTCGGGAAAGTTGGCGAATTTCCTTGATCATCACGGCTTTCATTCGGGCTATTGGCTTGATCATTGGCGACCTTTCCCTGTTACAGTGACGAAGACATCTTCCAGACTTGGTCGTGCATGATTCATTTCGGCATGTTCTAATTCCGGAAATGTCTGTTTGAGCCAATTTATTGGATGCTCAACATGCTGGTGGATCAGAATGCGCAAACGAACCCCTAATTGAGCGGCAGAACGAACCTCATCACGTTGAAGGAGTTTTTCTTTTAACTCACGCAGTTTGTCTGATTTGACTTCAATAATGTTCACGCCCATATTTTCCATCAACTGTTCCGGCTCGCCATCGGCACGAATTTCACCTGATTCCATAATAGCCAGACGATGGCAACGTTCGGCTTCGTCCATGTAATGGGTGGTTACTAAAATGGTGGTGCCTTGGTCGCATAAATCAAACAACTGTTCCCAAAAATCACGTCGGTTTTCAGGATCGACGGCGGAGGTAGGCTCATCAAGAAACAGAAGTTCGGGGTTATGCATTGTTGCAGCAGCAAGAGAAAGACGCTGTTTTTGCCCGCCACTCATGCCGCTGACTCGTTGCTTTCGTAGCTGATCTAACCCATAGGTTCTCAATTGTTGTTCAATCCGGGTTTTAAGCGCTTTGCTACCCAGACCAAAAATTTGGCCAATAAATTCGAGGTTTTCTTGCACCGAGAGATCGTCATAAAGCGAAAATTTCTGAGTCATGTAACCGATCTTGAGCCGCAGCATTTCGGACTGCCTAGGAATCTCCAGCCCAAGAACATCGACGTTGCCTTCCGTGGGGCTGAGCAAACCTGTCAGTACACGAATAGTCGTCGACTTCCCGCAGCCATTCGGACCTAAAAAGCCGTAGATAGAGCCCTTGGGAACGTTTAGTGTGATGTCGTTAATCGCCGTAAAATTACCGAATTTCTTGACGACATTCTTAGCCTGAATGGCGTATTCCGTCATCGCGTTACTCCACTAGGTCAACTTGAGCTGGCACACCAGAAGGCAGCGATTTTGCCGACTCAGGTAAATCGACTTCAGCCAGGTACATCAAACGCGAACGTTCTTCTTCTGTGAGCGCGAAATAAGGTGTAAATGACGGTTCAGTGGCTACCCAGCGTACGGTTCCCTGTAAAGGACTTGCTAGCCCATCCACGTTAACCGTAACGGTTTTTCCCGGGACAAAACTAAGACGAAATTTAGCAGGAACGTAAACTCGGGCGTAGGGGACCCTGCTCGCTTGTATTACCGCAACGATACCATTCACAGGCACTCGCTCCCCAAGATTGTAGGGTAAGTTATCCAACGTTCCATCACGCGTGGCGGTAATAGTCAGTTCTGCCAGTTTCTGTTCTTGCAGCGCAACATCTGCTTTCGCTGCCATCAATTCCGCTTTAGCCTGATCAATATCTTCAGGTCGAGAACCGGCAGTGAGTTTGCTGAACTCTTCTTTGGCGGAGTTCAACTCAGCCCGAGCTGAATCTCTTGCCGCCAGTGCGGAGTCTTTCTCCGATTGGCTAATAAGCTTCTTGCGTACCAGTTCGACTGTGCGCTGGTAGCTTTTCTGCGCTTCTGTGAGTTGAGCTTCGGCTCTTGCGACTTTTGCCGAGGCGGCAGCGATGTCTTCAGGACGCTCACCGTTAGTTAACTTCAAGAGATAAGCTTCGGCTTTGGCCTGCTCGGCGACTGTATGAGCGAGCACCGCTTGTTGGTTCTTGGTATCCAATTGAACGAGGACTTCACCTTCACTGACTTGGCTGCCTTCCTTGACGGGCAGAGCGCGAATTATCTCATTTGAGGTTGCGGTGAAAGTGACACGGTCACGTTCTAGTGTTCCAAGTGCCTGATGTGTGTTGTCTTTTGAACATGCAGTCAGTAGAGCAATAATTAAGGTGCCAAAGATAATTCGCTTCATAGTGCGGTGCTTCCCTGAAAGATGTTTAGACAACTACTCTTGATAAACTGAAATTACAGGATACATTTCAGCAGTGAACGAGCTTTACTACAGCTTAGCATGGAATGAAGAAACTATTCTTTTAAAATTTAGAGGCTTAGGTTCACAACTGAAATGCCAAGAGGTCAGTGTGCAGAATCGAGAGCATGATCGAGTTTTGTACTTCTTTATGATGTATCCGCAGGTGCGGTTAGTGAGTAAGCCAGCAATTAATCGGCTGTCGATATAACGTCTTTTGAGAACAAAGCCCAACCGCGGCTGGGCTGTGATTAGATTGTTTATTGCCGTTACGTTAAACGAAAATTTTTCCTTTCAGGTAAAGCACGCCATCACCGGAAACTTCAACGCTGTTATCATTTACTTGGCAGTGCAATACGCCACCTCGAGCCGAGGCTTGATAGGCAACAAGTGAGGTCTTGCCAAGCTCCTGTGTCCAAAATGGCGCGAGTCCGGCGTGTATAGAACCCGTTACCGGATCTTCGTCACCACCGTTAGCAGGCCAAAAGTAGCGCGAAACAAAGTCATAATCAGTGCCTTTGGCGGTAACGACGACGTCATAGGGAGCAAGTTGTTTAAGCTGCTCAGATTGATATTGAACGTCCAGCACTTCTTGTTGGTTTTCCAATATGACAAAGTACGCTTGCGGGCTTAATAGCACTCGGTCTACTTTGCAATTCAGTCCTTTTATCAGTTGTGTAGGAATAGTGCTGACTGGTTCAGGTGGTCTGGTAGGGAAGGTCATTTCGATCTTGCCCAAAGCATTTTTCACGACACTGAGTTTACCGACTTTTAGTGTGTGAAATTCGATAGTACCGTCGACATTGAGTTGGTCGAATAAAACCATGGCTGAAGCAAGTGTTGCGTGGCCACAAAAGTCAATTTCCGTAAGGGGAGAGAACCAGCGGATTTCATATTGATTCTCGTTAATCTGTTTTAGAAATGCGGTCTCAGAGAGGTTATTCTCAGCAGCGATACTTTGCATGAGCTCAGGTGCTAACCATTCAGTAACAGGGACGACAGCGGCAGAGTTGCCTTTAAATTGTGTATCTGTGAATGCGTCTACAACATAAATATCTAATTCCATTTATTTTCCCTTTTTCCACGAGCTCAAACGAAGTTTCATACTCACTATACTGAAACGCCTTCCGAAAAGGGAAGGCGTTTTGAAGGATATCAGTTTAAATTTTCTAATTAGCTTGTGTATTTGGCTTTCATTCGGAGTGCGACGTTAACTAACGCGATTAACACCGGGACCTCAATCAGTGGGCCAATCACACCAGCGAACGCTTGGTCTGAATTTAAACCAAATACCGCAATAGAAACTGCGATAGCGAGTTCGAAGTTGTTACCAGTCGCTGTATAAGCAATAGAAGCATTTTTGTCGTATGGAAGACCGATTTTTTTACCGATAAAGAAGCTAACAAAAAACATCAATACGAAGTAAATAGCCAGTGGAATTGCGACTCGGAATACATCCATAGGAAGCTCTAAAATCATTTCACCTTTTAAGCTGAACATCAAAACAATGGTTGCAAGCAGAGCGACTAACGTGATCGGTGAAATTCGCGGAATGAACTCGTCTTTGTACCATTGCTCCCCCTTAGCTGCGACTAGCCACTTACGGCTGAGAAAACCAGCGAGAAAAGGGATGCCAAGGTAAATCAGAACGCTTTCAGCAATATCTCCCATAGAGATATCAACGATGAAACCTTCATAGCCAAAATAGGGTGGCAGTACCGTAATAAACAGCCATGCCATCACGCTGTAAGTCAGAATTTGAAAAGCACTGTTCAAAGCGACCAGCGCGGCCCCATACTCTTTGTTACCGCCGCCGATGTCGTTCCACACCAGAACCATCGCGATGCAACGAGCAAGACCAATGAGGATTATCCCAACCATATAGCCTGGATGATCGCCAAGGAATGTCAGCGCAAGAATGAACATCAGAATCGGACCAACAATCCAGTTCATTATTAATGAAAGCGTGATGGCTTTTTTGTCTCTCGTCACCGTTCCCAGCAAGCTGTAGTCAACTTTCGCCAGTGGCGGATACATCATCAGAATCAAGCCAATAGCCAGCGGTATGTTGGTACTGCCGACTGACATGGCTTCGTTCCACTCAGCTACTTGAGGGAAAACGGCACCGATAGCGACACCAATTGCCATTGCGACGAAGATCCATACTGTGAGGTATCGATCCAGAAAACTCATTTTATTGCTGGCACTACTTAAAACTTCAGTGGTCATCTTGTCTTCCTCGTATATCGTCGAAAGACGATTATTGAGTTTGCGCTTACTCGTCTTAACGTGTAAGGCGGAATCAGTTAGTTGAAAAGGTTTGAGAATTCAGTGCTGAAACTATTCAGTGTTTCTCGCTGAATACGGTAGCAAACTTTTGGTGGATTAGGCTCGGCAGTAATAAAGCCTGCCTGTTTTAGAATTCGTAAGTGCTCAGAAACGGTGGATTGCGCCAGGCCCAGCTCAGAGACTAAATCACTATTCAAGCAGTTGTCCATTGTGTCTAACTTATGGAGGATATGCAGGATGCGTATACGTGCAGGGTGTGACAAAGCTTTTGCCTGTACAGCCAAGGTTTTTTCTTTGTTCAGTTGTTGCTCAGTCGTTTCAAAAGAAACCTGGCAGGTATTATCGCATTTATCACTCATCTGTCGGTCTTTATAGTTAATCGTCGAATTGCGATTAAGTGTACGTGGTACGAGTGGGTTGTGCAAGTTGATCCTGAGGATAGCAAGTATGGAGAGAAAGAAAGCAGAACCTAAAGACATTGGGGGTATCAGGAGCTAAGGTTCTGCTTTGCAAAGGGGGAATTATGACCAGTGGAACATCTCATTGAGGTGGACCAGGGCCATCACTTCTAGTTTGCTGTGCGACTGAATGAGGCGTTTTTGGAAAAAGTTCGCCATCGGTGCTTTATCTGGTTTTGACATCATGTTTATTTCTCCTTCTCGTGCTGACAAATTCAGTATGTTGAGAAAAGGGGATTAATAAAACAGAGTGAATTTATTATTTTTGTTCCTGTTAAGGCTAAAATTAAGCGGACGTTGGGCTTTTTGGCGCGAGAAAAGGCGGAAAAGAGGAACTCATTAGTTCGAGATTTTCTTATTTTGTTTCTCCTAACTTCAGTAAAATACTCCATTCCCAAAAGCCTCATCAAAAGATAAGGAAAAGCTCCGTGTCTGATCTGAATTTGTTTCGTTACTATCAACGTTTAATGCCGTTTGAAGTTGGTAAGGAAACGAAAACCACGCTTCATGAGATTGCTGAGTTATTGTTTGTGTCGCCTCGTCATGCGCGAAGCCTGTTGGCTCAAATGCAGCAGCATGAATGGTTGAGCTGGCAGCCTAAAGCAGGCCGAAATCATCGTTCTACCTTATTAATGAATGTTGAGCTGAGTGCATTGAAGGAAAAGCTCGCAAGAGAGCGAATTAAGTCAGGAAAATACGAAAAAGCGCTCTCCATATTAGATGAAGACGAAGCGGCTTTTGGGCGATTACTGAAAACGACTTCTGGTGCCTCACTTCAAGAAGGCCAACTCAATATACAGCTAACTTATAAGCGGACGTTTGAACGTGTGGTGCCGCATCAACTTCAGAGAAGCAGTGAACGATTTTTGCTGCGACAAATATACTGTTGCTTAGTTGCTAGCGACAATGATGGCCAGGTTAAAGCGGAACTGGCACATCATTGGCGATATGACGAGACCAAGTACGAGTGGACTTTCTATCTTCGTCCCGGACTGACTTTCCATAATGGCAGCCCCATTGATGCAGATACGGTTGTCAGCCTGTTTAATAAGTTAAAGCTTCTCGATTACTACGAAAAAGATTTGGCCCATGTCGAAACGATAACTGCCCCAAACCCGCTCAAGGTGATTTTTACTTTGAACACGCCTGATTTGGGTTTTGCGGGACTGATTTCCGGGGTGAAATATGGCATCCAGCCTGCGAGTCAGGTCAATGAGGCAAATAATCGACTCGTTGTTGGGAGTGGCCCGTTTTCGGTGATCGAACATAATGAAAACCGTTTAAAGCTACAGGCGTTTGAAGGCTACTATTCTTGTCGAGTGCTGACCGACCAAGTGACCATATGGATTGTCGATGACGAAAAGATGGAAAATCCCTCCTTATCTTCAAACTCAGAACTGGTTGAGGCTAATTCGGATGATGGCGCGTGTCTTCACTATATGTCGATGAGTGATGCACAGACATATGCGGCAAATAAAAGAAGCCGAATCGAAGACGGCTGCTTGTTTGCTTTGTTTAACCACCGGGCGAAGCACGCGTTGTCTTTGGCGCAACGTCGTTATATCGCCGAATTGATTCAACCCAAGTCTTTGGTTGAAATCATGAAAAGTGAAAATATCGTGTTCGGTAGCATTCCTGCGTTCAATTTATTGCCAACCTGGAGACCGGTTCTCCGTCCGTTTGGTGAAGAAACCAAGCTACCCAAACACATCAGTATTGCTGGTTATAACTATACGGCTTTGCGGCGGTGCGCTCGTGCTATCTCACGCCAATTAGAAAGTACGGGTTGTAAAGTAGAGACCGTGATGTACTCATATCGAGAGTTGAGTGAGCGAGCACGCAATGGCACGCTGAATGAAACACTCGTGGTGACCAATATCAATTTGGATGACAATCGGCATGCATCGGCTTTCAGCAATTTTTATACACACACCGTTTTGCATAATACCTTGAATCAGGAAAATGCAGTGTGGATGGATGAGCAACTTGAACGACTTCGGGCAAATACTCAACTCGAAGACTATTTGGAAGCGCTAGAACCGATTGCTTCAACGCTGGTCAGTGAATATTGGATTGCACCCATGTTTCATCACACCCAAACGCTACGTTTTCAGGGGGTACTCGAAGACGTAGCGCTGACTAACTGGGGCTGGCCAGACATACGTTCAGTGTGGTCAGCGGATTAGCGTTAGCTCGAGATCGTATACGCGCTACAACGGTGATTCGACAACCACATATTTACGCTGATCTCGTAAAGGGAGAAACCAAGCGTTTTGATATTGAAAGTAAGTTTGTCCATTCACCACAACCGTTTTCTTAGTGCTAGGCAAAGAATCAACAATCTCTCCTTTTTTGAATGGACTGTTCGGGGACACATTAGTTGAAGTCGAGCTGGAGCTTTGTGTGACGGTCGCACTATTTGAACCGGAATAGCTTACCACTTCGTTTCCATCGATGACTGTGTAGTTTCCCGCCGGTGGACTTTCTACGTACACGTAGCGATCGCCACTTTTCTTATAATAAGCGTCCTGAATAATTGCGTAAGTGATACCAGCAAAAATCGCGAACGTCGCGATATCGACTAAGTCTCGGTGATAGTAGTAATAATGGCCACGGTATGGTGGATAACGATGTCCACTACGCACATAAATATAAGTCGAATGATGTTTAGGCGGTCTAATCACTACGGGAGGCCGGTGGTAACTCGGTGGGCGATGATAACTCGGTGGTCTGCTGACATTCGGAGGACGATGATAGCTTGGTGGTCTATGCTGAGAAGGTGGATGAGTTGGCTTTACTATTGGACGTTGCACCGGACGGGTCTGATGCTTATTCCCTGGTTGAGTAATTGGGCGCACGGAAGTTTCGTTGTGTGGCTTAGCCGACACCGATGTGCTGCCTATAAGGAAAAACGTCAAGGCTGTAATAACCCATCTGCTAATTAAACCGCGTTTCATAAAACGTCTCCGTTACATATTGGAGAGCAAATATACTCATACCTAATTATAACAGAGCATCAGGCTTAGGAAGTGTTCTTCCGTTGCTCGAGTACGAGAGACAAAAGACGTACTAATAAGGATTGAGCTTCAGGTGATAGTAAGCGTGCGATAGAAGCAAGGTCCTGTTCTGTCACATGTTCTACGCCCCTGACGTCGAGAGAGAGATCAAGATCAGTGAGTTGCATTGATCTTAAGATTGAACGGTATTGTGAAAGCTTGAGATCAGATTCACCGCGCTCAATTCTTTGATAGGTTTTTACGCTCATCCCTGCCATTTTGGCAATTTGTTCGCGGGAAAAACCCATCTCTTTTCGTCTTTTGATCAGTGCTTCAATAATAGGGTCGACATGCATAGCTTCTCCAGACAGGACTGTTTTGACCTAATTAAAGCAATTTGTGGACCAGTTTAACCAGCTGCTCTTTATCTTATTGATAATTAGGTATATGAATGGCGACCTAAAAAATACATATATTTCAGTTGGCTATAAAAAATGGAAAATTATCAGTCCTATCATTTAACCACGAATGAAACAGATATTCGCAAAATGCAACGCATTTTAGATACGTTACGTAGTGAAATTGCAGACAAACAGCAGGCTTTCGGGAGAGGTGTGTTGGCGTTGACGCGTGAATCTCAGTTGCGACTAATGAACTACAAGGAACTTTACTTACATCGTGAATCGATTGGTGAAGAAGAATTGCAAACCCTTTATAAGAGCATGAGCAAAACCGAAAAAGTGATTGCAGATGAAGGGATTCATGCTTTGACATATATGATCCAGGCTTTAGACGAAAGCTGACTAATAAACCCAAAGCGTTATGTGTCGTATAGATTTGGTTTAATACCAAGGGAAATGTAAATGCTGGGGAACCGAACCCAGCATTTCGTCACTTAAGTTACCAAATTTTCGAACCGTAACTCAGTGTTTTAGAGGTATGTGAACCGAACGATGTCGGTACGCAGCGAATAATAGCGATATTGTCTGATCTAGGCTACGGCATTGGAATTTAACGTCTTCCTCCAAGCTGTAAATAAAAGTGTACACTCGATATATCTCCGTGGGAGTGCCAGACATTCCTCTCTTTACTGGTTATTTTAACCGCACATGTTAGGTGTTTAGTTGCAACCACTAAAATATATGGCTGAAACTTTGACCTTTTACTTTTCAATTCTCCTGGTTATGCCGTACAATCTCGCCGAACCAATCTCATTCTATTTCGAGTGAGAGATTGATGAATTTGATGACCTATTTTGCTTCGAACCCAAAATGTGGGCATCCCATCAATCAGAATATCGTCCAAAAATGCTCGCCTACATGCCGATGAAATCAGAGTGCTTTCTCTTTTTTCAGTGCATGTTATTGCTAATTGACGCCGGTTTTTGGCCAATTTTGGCAAATAGGGGACGTTTTGTTGTTTGTACTTTGGATTAAGTGCGGCAGGCGAAACAAAAACGGATTGAATTTAGAGGTATTAACCGTGAATCTAAAACTTGTCGGCAGCTCCCTGATTGTTGCAGGTACTGCTCTTGGCGCCGGTATGCTTGCTATACCTATGGTGCTTGCTCAATTTGGCCTCCTGTGGGGCACACTTCTTATGCTGTTCATCTGGGCCGGAACTACTTACGCGGCGCTGCTTCTTCTTGAAGCGAGCTGTAAAGTCGGTGGTGGCGTTAGCATGAATGCAATTGCGCGCGAAACGCTTGGTAAAGGTGGTCAGTTGGTTACTAACGGCCTGCTTTATGCGCTGCTTGTTTGTCTACTCATGGCTTACATTATCGGCGCTGGCGATTTGCTACAAAAAGTTACTGCGTCGATGGGACTCCCAATCTCGACAATTTCAAGCCAGGTTGGCTTCACTCTTTTGGTTGGCATCATCGTTTCTGCCGGTACTGGCGTTGTTGATAAGCTTAACCGCGCTTTGTTCATTGGTATGATCGCCGCACTTATCCTTACTCTTTTCGCTCTTATGCCAAGCGTGACGTTTGAAGGGCTAGATGAAGTCGTGAGCGAAGACAAAGTAGCGCTGATTAAAACCAGCTCAGTTCTATTTACGAGCTTTGGTTTTATGGTCGTGATTCCGTCTCTGGTTAGTTACAACAAAGAAGCGAGCAAAACGCAGTTGCGAAACATGATCATTGTTGGCTCAACCATTCCTCTTATTTGTTACCTGCTTTGGCTACTTGCAGTTGTGGGTAATTTACCCCCTCAGGAGCTGGCTCAATACTCAAATGTGACGGAATTGATTGCGGTGCTTGGTCAGCAGTACTCTGGTCTGGAGTTTATTCTGTCTATGTTTACTGGTTTGGCGCTATTGACCTCGTTCTTAGGGGTGGCGATGGCCCTTTACGATCAAAATGCAGACTTGTTACAAGCGGGTAAGCCAGTGGTATTTGTCACCACGTTTATTTTACCGTTACTGGGAGCCGTGTTTGCACCAGAGCACTTCTTAGCCATCCTTAGCTATGCAGGTATTATTCTGGTATTCCTTGCGGTATTCGTTCCTTTGTCTATGACAATGAAAGTTCGTCGTGTACCAGTAGAAGATAACAGTATTTATGAAGCTGGTGGCGGCGTAATGGGAATGAGCATGATGTTCCTGTTTGGTTGCTTCTTGCTGGTTGCTCAAGCTGTGTAAGCTTTTACAGTCAAATTTAGTAGAGCCGCGCTGATAAAACAGCGCGGCTTTTTTATTTGTTATGAAATGTGTAGCTAAAGTGGGGGGGGCATAAGGAGAGTAATTGTTCTGACGTAAACCTGATATATGGCAAAAACTCTGACGGTTTGGTGAAAAACCTTAGCGGTGGTCTGACATGAGTAGGATAGCTGCTGCCTAAGATTAGAGTGGTAATTTCGATGAGAGGAACTGTTGTGTCAAAACAATTATCTGTTGCCATGGCTGGCGTTATGCTGACTTTAGGCATATTTAGTGCCGACGCGATGGCGGATCCGAAGCATAAGCATCGCTATGAACGTGAGCATCATCACTACCACGATGATCATGACCATGATCGTCACCACCATAAGCACAAGCGTAAACATAAGCATCGAGATGTAATAGTGGTTGAGCATAGACCACCAAGACACCGCTACTATTACCGCGATCGCGTTCCTAGTAATAGTGTCTTTATCCAAATTGGTAATTTGACCTATTTAAAAGTCGATGATCACTATTATCGTCGTTCAAATGATCGTTATGTTCACGTTGATTTAAGACTCTAGTCTGAATTAACAAGTGGCTGAAACAAAAACAGCGAGCCTAGCTCGCTGTTTTTGTTGCAGATGACGTTATACCGTAAATCGGTTGAGGATATCATCTTGCTTATGAACATCCTCCTGCTGAGTTCGCATCGCTTCGTTGGTTCGATTCGCTGATTCAGCGACCTGAGTCGACAGGTCTTTAATATTAACGGTATTGTTGTTGATCTCTTCAGCAACTAAGCTTTGCTCTTCAGCCGCAGAAGCGATCTGTAAGTTCATATCCGAAATTCTCTGAATAGCATCTCGAATACGTTGCAATGAGTTATTAGCTAACTCAGCTTTTTCCACGGCTTCAACTGCGCTGCCTTTACTTTGGTGCATTGCGCTGGCAACAGATGAAGCGCCAGACTGAAGCTGCTCAATCATACTGCGAATCTCCGTTGTAGACTCTTGTGTGCGCTGAGCCAACGTACGCACTTCATCAGCAACGACCGCAAAACCTCGGCCAGACTCACCCGCTCGAGCGGCTTCTATTGCTGCGTTTAGAGCCAGTAGGTTGGTTTGATCCGCGATATCGTTAATCACTTTAAGGATCGTTTCAATGTTCGCTGTTGCCGATTCAAGAACATGAACTTCTTCGACGGCCAAATCGATGCTGTCTGAAAGCAAGTTGATGGTTTGTGTCGACTCGCTTACGACGGATGAACCCTCTACCGTCGCTTGATCGGCTTCTTTCGCTGCACTTGCGGCACCTTGAGCATTGTTCGCCACTTCGGTTGCTGTAACCGACATTTCGTGCATGGCCGTTGCTAACTGTTCAAGCTCCTGTAGCTGAGTTTGAATAGCGCCTGCGGAGTCTTCAGCACCTTTGGCGGTAATTTGCGTACCACTTAGGATCTGGTCAGAAATACTCTTCGATTCAATGATTTGGTGCTGTAAATTTTCTATAAAGGTGTTGAAGTTTTTTGCAAGCTCAGAAAACTCCGGATCGGTATTGGTTTCCAGACGTTGAGTGAGATCGCCTTTTCCTGATGCCACATCTTTAATCGCGTTGTTGAGAGTATCAAGCGGGCGCATTAATGTGCGAATCAACAGAGTTAACGCGATAATTGACGCGATAATCGCAATAATTGAATAAATGATTGCACTGTTACGTAACTCGGCCACATCCGCATAAGCGATGGTTTCGTCGATCACTGATCCCAGATACCAGTCTTCACTCGGGATGTGTTCCAGGCTGACCATGTATGGGCTGCCATCAATTTCAATCTTCTGAGTTGTGCTCTCCAGTTTTACTTGCGGCAAGTAGCTGCTGATTTTCTCGCCATGGAGCTTGCTGTTAGGGTGTGCAATGGTTGTGCCGTCTGATGACACAAGAAATAGATAGCCCGCATCAAACAAGTTTACTTGATTGACCAAATCGGAAAGTGTCGTGAGTGCTAAGTCATAAAACATAGCACCTGTAAACTGGCCGTTGTTTTTAACTGGCGTCCCAACGGAGATGATTACGCTTTTTGTAGAGACATCAACGTACGGTGCGGTCACTACCAAGTCGCCTTTTCTTTTTGCGGCGGTAAACCAAGGACGTTTACGCGGATCGTAAGTCGCATCTGGCTCCCAGCCATCGTCGTTTTCGACAACCACTCCGTTACGCTCGTAGCCTAAACCAATGGCGATGAAGCTGGATTTTAGGGTTGGTTTCTCGACAATGCTCTTAACATAGTCCTGTGAGTTTGGGTCGAGCTCTATGATCTCGGTTGTGGCGCGAGCGAGATTCTTCTTGGCTGACATTTCTGATTCTACCGTGTTCCCTACGCTCGTTAAGATTTCTTGTACGCTAGAATCGATATGTTCGCTGGTTTGAGCTCGGATCGTTATGACCTGCTCTATCGACAGTAGCGACACAGTAATGAGCAACAAAATTGAAGAGGCGGTGACAACCTTGTGTCTGAATTTCATAGTTTTCCTCTGAGTATCCCTATGGCTTATCCCTGCTTTCACCTCTGCTTACTCGGGTGAATTGACAGCAAAAGAAACCGGTGTGTTTGGTTCTTCATTACTTATCGACAATATTGTGAAAAACTTGAAACCAAACATGCGCGATTTGGATGAAAAAACGCGTAATTTGGCACTTTGGTTATGGATGAAAAATAAAGTGGTTATTTATTGCTTGTATATGAATGAGTTAGAGGGTAGTGCTCGTTGAGGGGAAAATATCCAGACTGGTCTGATGAGAAAATACGCATCTCGGCAACAAGAGAAATTACTCTTTTCTAAGGTTGATATTGTTGGCCAAGATTGGAATTAAGGAGGGCGAGGGGCGTTGTGTTCAAACAAAAAAGGCCCCGCCGAAGCAGAGCCTTTATGAGAGCAAGTGACGTTAGAATATCAAGTGCGCCATACCAGCAATCACAGGTAGTGTGATTAGGGTACGTAGAATAAAGATAACGAACAATTCTACGATGTTTACCGGGATCTTACTGCCTAGCAGCAGCGCGCCCACTTCAGACATGTAGATAAGCTGAGTTACAGACATTGCCGCAATAACAAAGCGCGTCATTTCATTATCAATTGAAGCAGCCAGAATCGCAGGGATAAACATATCAGCAAAGCCCACAACGATAGTTTGCGATGCAGCAACCGCTTCTGGGATTTGCAGCAATTCAAGGTAAGGGATGAATGGCTGGCCCAAGATCTCAAATACTGGCGTGTATTCTGCAATGACCAAAGCAACCGTACCAAGACCCATTACTACAGGTAGTACGCCAAAGACCATGTCTATTGCGTTGTGAACACCTTCTTTAAATACAGACTGGAACGATGTCACTTCTGACGCCCGTTTCAGAGCCAGATCCATACCCCAAGAGAACGTTGTATGGCCTTCAGGAACTGCATCTGCATCTTTGTCTGGCTTGCTGTCATCAATGTAGCGATCTTTTTTCAGGCTTAGTGGTGGTAAGCGTGGAATGATCACTGCAGCAACAATACCTGCAAGACAGATGGTGCCGTAAAATGGCAAGAACAAGTGCTCAAGTTGAACCTGAGCGATAACGACTAAGCTGAACGTAATCGAAACTGCTGAGAAAGTGGTACCCACTACCGCAGCTTCACGTTGCGTGTAAAACTTGTTTTCGTACTGTTTACTGGTCAGCAAGATACCAACACTGCCATCACCCAACCAAGATGCCATACAATCGATAGCACTGCGGCCTGGTAGGTTAAACACTGGACGCATTATTTTACTTAGCAGTGCGCCAAACAGCTCCAACAGACCAAAGTTAAGCAGCAAAGGCAGTAATAGGCCAGCAAAGATGAATACCGCAAACAGTGTCGGTAACAGGCCTGTCAGAACCAATCCACCTGTGTTTTCTTCCCAGACGGCTTTAGGGCCGATCTCAAAGAAAGTCATCAACACGGCAGCTGCGCCAATTAAGCGAACAAGCAACCAAAGTGGGGATGGGTTAAACAAACCGTTAAGGAAACCATTACGAAGGATCGCAGCAGGCTGGAAAATTTTGCAAAGAACAGAAGCGACAGCCATAAAAGAGATGATAACGGTAATAATGGCAATCAATGTATCGCCAAGTACAGCAGGAATGACTTTAGCCATGACCGCAACTGGGATAGTAAGATCACCATCGTAAGAGATTGGTGCCATAAAAAGCAGAAGACCGATTAAGGATGGAATCAGGAACATCCAAAAGTTGCCTTTAGGTGCTTCAGTAGCATTAGTATTATTGTGCATAATTGTCTCGTGTTACTACTAGTCAATACTTGCCATAATCCATGACATAAATATTCACTAAACATCCGTATTTAATCGCAGGTTGCGGAGGGTACCCGCAAACTACATCCATTGCAATACTATTCATTAAATACATTTACTTATTCAGTCGATTTGTCGGAAAATTGATTGAATAATGCGTTTCTGTATACGAATATGTTGCTTGTGTTAGAAAATTGTATCATTAATTGGCTTGTGTGAAGGTAATTCTGAGAAGCAGTGTGATTGGAATAGTAAAAACGTGGCTAAGTGTGATTTAAATCACGCAACAATTGCGGGATTTTTCACCATTACACTTTCTTAACATAAGGACTTTCTCCTGACTCTCGGCAAGTTTGAGTGTTGAACACGGGAAAGGCAAAGTGAGGGATTGTCGTCAGATTTGGGATTGGAGTTTAGCGGCGTGTTTGTGGCGGTATTCAGTTGAGTTCCTGCTTGCAGCCTAAGCGTTATGAAGCCATTTGCACTTAGGCTGCTGTGCCATTGTTACTTGACGGTTTGTCTGAATTATCAAGACGTTGGGCTATGGTTTAGCCTGTACAAATACATCCAGTAAATGATGGCGGTTCCGAACGCTAAGAGCGCTGGAAATATCAATGTATGCAGACCATACACAGTAAAAAGCGCGGCACCTGCAACGCCACCGAGTAAAAATCCGGAAAAGATGAATAAGAACAATAGGGCCTTTCGACGGTCAAATTGACGTCCGCGCAAGCTTTCTCCAATCATAATGCCCAAATCAGTAATAATACCGGTCATGTGAGTGGTTCTGACTACAGCGCCACTAAACGTCGTAATCATCGCGTTTTGCAATCCGCAGGCAGCGGAAGCTAAATATTGGCCATAAACGTTGCCCTGTACCAAGAAGCCTAAACTAAGAAGAAGTAAGCTGCCTTCTATACACAGTGCGACCCCGTAACGACGTCCAAGTTTTAATGCACTGCTTTCGATAAAGAAACCACTGAACGCAGCACCAATCAAAAAGCTAAATACGATGAAGAGCAGGTGAATGGAGCTGTCCACACCTGTTAGTAAGCTATTCCCTAGCTGAGTTACGGTTCCGGAGATGTGTGTTATCGCTTGATGTTGAAAGCCGAGAAGACCGACGGCATTGACGCAGCCTGCGAGAAGGGCAAGTAGAAACGCGCCATATTCCACCCAACGAGGAAGTCTGGAAATCACAATAAAACCCCACTAAATGTTAGGAGCCGATTATAGCGCTCACATTGAGATACGAAACCCCTTACAGTACAACTCGGTTGATCATTCTCAAAAAAAACTCAAAAAAGCAGGGATAGGCCAATCACAACAAATGATTGATAAGAAAACGTGTCGGAAAAACGCTTGAGAACAAGTTACTTTTTGGAAAGCGTGTACCGTCCTAAATAAGGTTGCCACTCATTCGATGTGCTCCATCGTGCATTCGAAACTGACCCAGCCATGCTTTCGCTCTTCATAGATCGAAACGGTCGGTTCTTGAAATTCTTTGTCACTAAAGAGCCCGACAGGCACAACACTAATGTCGGGTGCAGCGGAGAGTAACAGGCGCATGGTGGTGCCACAGGCAGGACAAAATTCGTATCGGACTTCGCTCCCGTCATCGCTGATTCTGGTATAGCTAATTACGTCACCATCTAAAATGACGTGCTTTTTGGCGAAGCGAGCCTGAACGCCAAATACACTGCCAGTTCGCTTTTGACACTCAAAGCAATGGCAAATCGATGTACGCATGGGTTCACCTAAGCAGCGAAGCTGAATCAAGCCACACGCACACTCACATGAGTGGGTTCTGTTTGGTTTTGGCATCGTTAAAATTAAATAACCTCAAACTGTCTTCATGTCCCGTGGAGCACCTGTACTGGCAATCGAATGGTTAGTGCCACGCGGGGCTAAATCTTCTCAAGTTCTCAGAGAACAGTTTAGGACATTTAAGGCCGAATACCTCATGGCAGCGATCACCTTTCAAACGAAAACTCGAAGAACTTAGGCTGGCTAGGTCAGTTTTATTTTGAAACATTTGATGTATTGATTCGAAGGTTGTATTACGGTTATGGCTCTTTATTTGGTATATACTCCGAGCGCGATTTATAAAATATAAAAACAAGGAAGTCTTCATGGCCCGCAATAGAATTCTGCCTATTCCACTTATCCTTCTTATTCCCGTTGTATTATTAATCATCGTGATTGTTGCTGGTGTTTACCGATTTAGCCTCTCTGATGACGAAATATTAGCCAAGTTTCCGCAAAGCGAAGTTCAGACTAATACGATTATTTCGGACGTGCTAAATATCAAATCTTCAAATCCGTGGACAATTCAGGTTCCCGAACAAAATGCAGTGAGTTTCATTGATGAGTGGGATAAAGAACATGGTTATTTGATTGGTCAATACGATGCTGGGGCGACGAAAGGTAAGGTTTTGTTACCGACAGAATTTATTGTTCAACGCCAGATAGAAGACGTGCCTTGGATTGTTGCCCCTATGATTGTTACCTCACAGGGAACAGGATCGTTTTATTATATTGGTCTGTTTAAATTTGATGCTGTTCCAAGCCGAGTTATATTACTTGATAGTGTATTCATTGGCGATCGTATTAAATTTAATCAACTGGAATGGCGAGACGATACAATTATCGATGCCTCCTATCTGACGCACGATGAAAATCAAGCGATGTCTGAAGTGCCTAAACAATTAAATTCTGTATCGCTGAAGCGTGTAGGCAATTTCCTACATATGCAACAAAGATGAATTTATTTTACTTATGTAAAAAATAGGTGTTTTCTGAGCTAGATCTCGAAATTTCCTAGTGATTTCTTATGCGGGAATGAATAAGCTATTAGGCCTGTTTATAAGGAGATAGTAATTCCCGTGTCTACAAATGAAATTACAAGACGGTTGCCGAATCTGACAGGTCGTAGAGCGCTGCTGTTGTACTCCTTACCTGTTTTGTTCGCGATTGGTGTTTCCCACTCTCTCAAAGAGTCACCATTAACGAAAACCATCGCTTTAAACCTGCCGGAATCGCAGGTTGTTGAAAGAATTCTTGATGCGACGACTGCAGAAGTTGTCACCCCACCAAACTTTGAGTATCAAATCCAAGCAGGCGACAATCTTAGTACCATTTTTAGTCAGCTTGGTTTCGGCTACAGCTCGCTAATGAAAGTCATGGAAACGGACTTAAACTACCTTGCGCTTGATACGCTAAAACCAGGCAATACACTGCGATTTTGGCGTGACGATATCGAAGGTGAACTGCTTAAAATGGAACTGCAATTTTCCATTGCAGACAAAGTGGTTTATGAGCTGAACCGTGACGGCAATTATGACTTTACCGACATTTCAATTCCTGGCGTATGGAATCAAGAACCACTGGTTGGTGTGATCCAAGGCAGCTTCTCTTCATCAGCGAGTCGTCTTGGTTTAACTTCGGCTGAAATCAGTCAGGTTGTGACCTTGCTGAAAGAGCAATTAAACTTTGGCAAAGATCTTCGTGCCGGCGATCGCTTTGAAGTGGTTCGACGTTCACAGAGCATCAATGGTGTCTCTACTGGTAAGAACGAAATTGAAGCGATAAAGATTTATAATCGCGGTCGTGAAATTACCGCTTACCTGCATACCGATGGTCAATTTTATAACGCGAAAGGTGAGAGCCTACAACGAGCTTTCCAGCGTTATCCTGTG
Source organism: Vibrio sp. dhg (assembly GCF_003443775.1). Classification (NCBI taxonomy): domain Bacteria; kingdom Pseudomonadati; phylum Pseudomonadota; class Gammaproteobacteria; order Vibrionales; family Vibrionaceae; genus Vibrio; species Vibrio sp. dhg. The sequence goes on from NZ_CP028944.1 coordinate 1,738,224, forward strand.
AGTCGTGGTTGGCGAATCAGTTCTGGGTTCAATCCTAATCGTCATCACCCCGTGACAGGCCGTGTCGCGCCACATAATGGTACCGACTTCGCAACACCAATCGGAACGCCTGTGGTTTCGACAGGTGACGGAACGGTTATCATGACACGTAAACACCCATACGCGGGTAATTACGTGGTGGTTGAACACGGTAGTAAGTTCAAAACCCGCTATCTACACTTAAGTAAGATCCTGGTGAAGAAAGGGCAAAAAGTGTCACGTGGTCAACGCATTGGTCTATCTGGTAAAACAGGCCGTGTAACTGGTCCTCATCTGCACTATGAATTGATCCAGTATGGCCGACCAGTCAACGCAATGAGAGCGAACATTCCAATGGCGAGTTCGGTGCCTAAGAAGGAAATGGCAACGTTTGTTGCTAACCGTGATGCGATGGATAAGCTTCTGAAGAATAAAGAGAAAGCGGTTTTATAACAGTCCGGTTTTCCCTTTGCGCAAAATTTAACCTTGAAAGGCCAGGCATTGCTTGGCCTTTTGTTTATTCACTTTTTTATGCGCTTTTAACTTGTCGTTTATTAATCAGCGTGATCATCTCGCTTACACGGCTTGGTTTGGCGTAGAAATAGCCTTGTATGTAATTGCATCCCATCTCAATGAGCTTGTCTGAGGCATTCTTATCTTCCACACCCTCTGCGATTAAGTTCACGTTGAGCAATTGGGAAAGTTGCACGATCAATAAAACCACTTGTTCAGACGTTTTGTTCGAAAGCATATTTCTCACAAACGTCGCATCAATTTTTATGATGTCGATAGGGTAGTTATGAATGTAGTTCAGGCTTGAATAGCCAGTACCAAAGTCATCCAAGGCGACTTGAAACCCGAGATAACGTAATGAATTCAGAACCATCTGTTCTTGCCCACTTAGGGACAGTAAAACGGTTTCGGTGAGTTCGATAACAAAGTCGCAGGTCGAGTGTTGGTACTTGTCTATCATGGACGTTAAATGGTTGATGTAGCGCTTAGAATCCACCAACTCATAAGCAGAACAATTTATCGATAACTTTACGCTGTGACCTAGTTGAGATTCCAATTCTTGTTTGGCAATACAAGCGAGCTCAATAATGCGCTCACCGAGCTCTACGATTAAGCCAGATTGTTCGGCTGCTTCTATAAACTCAGAAGGGGCGATGTTGCCCAATGTGTCACTTTCCCAGCGGGAGAGTATTTCAAAGTAATCCCACTGGTCAGCGTTGATGTCCACGATCGGTTGAACAACGACATACAGTTCATGATTGTCTGTAATGCTCGTTTTCAGCTGCTGACGTATCACCTCAATAAGTTGCGTTTGTCGATGATAAAGGGCACTAAGCTGCGTGTCATAGTGCTGTATACGCGTCTCTCGGTGTTTCTTGCAATCTTTCAATGCCAGGCTGGCGTTTAGGATAAGCCCATCTGTTTTTGGGCTGTGATTGGCGGCTCGCGCAATACCAATACTCACTGTGAACGAGATGTGGTTCGATTTATCAATGTAACCCGTTTCTATGATGTCGAGAATCTGCTGGCACACCGCAACAGGGTCTTCGTCATAGGTGATAAATGCAAACTCGTCGCCAGCAACCCGAAACGCGTTTTCTGGGGAGGACAGGCTTTCTTGGATCGCATTTGCCGTGAATTTTATAATCTGGTCACCAATATAATTCCCGTTTATATCGTTAATCGACTTGAAGTTATCGATATCCAGATAAGCAAGGTTAAAAGGGCGCGACGACTGTTGTGTTAAAGTTTCCAGGGTATCAGCCAGGCAACTGCGGTTAAGTAGTCCTGTCAGATTGTCGTGCGAAACTTCGTAACTCAGCTGGTTTAGAAGTTTATCCGAACGCTCACTGACCCATTTTTCTCGTAAACTGTGGATGATGACATTAGCGTAGAAGCGATGCAGTTCGAGCAATGCTTGCGCTTCTAGTGCGGAAAAGAGATGGGTAAAAGTAGATATCAAAATACCGAGTACATCGCCATTTTGTGTTTTCAGTGGCAATCCTAAATACGCTTCTATGCCAATTTCGCGAAACATTTTATCTTCGGATACATCACGATATACATGATCTTGAAAGAAGATATTCTCACCGATATCGTTAACCACTTCCTCGCATGGTGAGCCAGAAAGCGGGTACTCAAGGTGATCTTCGATTTTATCGTTTCTAGCAACCGATATTGTATGAGCTGAGTGCTGGAGATGAGCCACCTCGACAATACAGGTACAGTGCGTGTTCACCTGTTGATGAATATCTAAAATCACCCTGTTTAGTAGAGCACTACCACTCAGCTTCAAGATCTCATCAAGCTTTTGAAAACTGATTTGTACATGATCCATTGTACACGTCACCTAGCGTTGTTTGTTCTATATCGTGTGGCGTTGATTCTGACTAATTTGAAACGTATCAGACAAACTATCGTTTACTTAGGTGGATTTTTCAAACTTTGCCAGCGACTAAGTTACAGTATGGTTTACCTGTAAGTGTAACCAGTGGCACGATTTTTACTTCGCCAGGCCAGTGTTTGATTACTTTTCATCAAGCAAGGGACTGCTATTGGAGCGTTGTTAGTTATCTGAAATTATTCTCGTTTTTCTTCTTCTAATCGAGATTTTAGATAGTCGAGAAACAATTGAGTTCGGGTATGTTGATAGTCTAATTTAGGGTAGTAAGCGTAGACGATCGCTTCATCAGCCGTAATGTCTGGCAAAATAGGCACTAATGCTCCAGATTTTAGGTCATCTTTGATCATGACGTTGTTGGTCATGAGTATACCCATCCCTCGCTTAGCGCCATGAAATAAAGCTTCTGGATTTGTCGTTGCAAAGTTGCCGGATAAGCTTATCCGTTGGTTCTTATTGGTCTTAATTTCTCTTGAGGGTTTTTCACCCCATATAAGCACGTTGTGTCGGCTTAAATCTTCGACGCGTTCTGGTGTGCCGTACTTTTCTAAATAACTCGGGGCAGCATAAAACTGAGCTTTGTGTTTGAACAGAGGGCTAGCCTTAAAACTGAGTGAGTTGAGCTGATCTAACTCGCGGCTGATAAAGAGGTCCAAACTTAACTCAGGAAGTTGACCGGGCAATGTGGTCGTCAGTTGTAGTGTGATGTCCGGGTATTTTTCGAGAAAGTCATCCAGATAGTGGACAAGAAACTTCGAACCTACCGCGAGTGTAGCGCCAATTTTTAAAAGCCCTGCCGGCGATTGGTTCACCGAGCGAGTTTCGTCTAAAACGGACTGCCAGGAATCGAGCTGACTTTTAGCTCGCTCATAGAATAGAGCGCCAGCTTCCGTTTGGCTGATTGAGCGAGTCGTGCGTTTGAGCAGCTGCACGCCGACTTTGTCCTCAAGCCATTGAATCCGTTTGCTGATGGCTGAGCTGGTGGTATTGAGTTTTCGTGCTGCACCGTTAAAGCTGCCTTCTTCAACGACACGAATATAACTTTGTACACTTTGAATCCAATCCACTACTTCCTCCTAAGAACTAATTCATCACGATTTGAACCAATTATCAACGATGCGTGTCGAAATATACACTGTAACGTACAAGGCTGTCATCGTATGAGAGCGTGTCTAAATCATTATCTTTTGGGGAACTTTGTTACCTTTGGCGGGAAGAATGGCTGCTCCCTTATTAGAACCGGCCAGACGCAACGGTTTGAATCTTCTTGCAAGGGAGACATCACCTTTCTAAAATGCGCAGCAAACCGTCTTTAATCGTTAGGTGAAAGAATGCAACAAAACGAATTTGAAACGCTGGTAAAAGAAATTATCCAGCAAGAAAACATGCCTAAAGCACTTGAGATACTAAAAGCTTGTGAAGAAGAAGAGGTCGCGCAAGCGGCTCAGTCTCTTACAGGTCAGTTTGGTCTTGCGGAAGTCGATGGTGAAAAGCGTATTTACCATATGACAACTCAAGAAGATGAGTCTGGTGAAGAGCAAGAGTATGTGGAACATGTCATGAATGAAGGCGATCATTTAATCAAGTTTGCCGCTTGGTTCTTTGAAACCTTCTTTGAAATCAAACAGAAAGATACTTATGTTGCTGCTGGTAAAACCTACCAACAGCCGAAACGCTGAGTTAAATGTGTGTCCAGGTTAGTTAGGGTTGAAATTTAATTACAAAAACATGTGATTTAGATCTTGTTTTTGTCCTTTTGTGGTGTAATATTACCACATAAACAAGAAGGATAACTTCAGGAGAAGGTCATGACAAACGAACTTGGTGGCGCTTACATTGGCCAAATGATTGCTAAAGATGCAATGCACAAAGCACTTCACGGTAAAGCGAAGAAGAAAAAAGCTTCTGCTCTTTCTCGTTTAGTGAAAAAGCTAGCGAATTAATACAAAAAGCCCTGATTACTTAATCAGGGCTTTTTGTTTCCATAATTACTTCAGCGCTTCTACAAACAATATCAATCACAGTCAGTGACCGAAATAGAATAGGTAAAGGTTTAAGACCAATGTCAGACTATGCAGACTGACTCGGTATCTCTACAACATTATTCGGGACTTTATCTAGCCCCTTTGCTACTAACCACTTTTCCAGACTATCAGCACCTCCAATATACTTACTTTCTAGCCAGATCTGAGGCACAGTGACGGGTGTTTTTTCACCTATGATGGCTTTGACTTCCGGGATCATTCTGTAAAGTGCGGCACTGTCTTTCACCACATCGTAATATTGGTATGTGATACCTGCATCATCAAGCAGTTGCTTGGCCTTCTTACAATGTGGACACGTAGCTTTTCCGTAAACAATATTCCCTTTGAGGCTATCTCGTTTAACCCACTCAGCAATAACCGATTGTATTAATACACCTCGGTTTAATGCTTCACCTTGGCTGATCACCTTACCTTCTACTATCAGAATAGGAGCGTGCCAGGCGCCTTTCTTTAAGGGTTCCCACCAGTGGGATAACCAATCTTTGACTTCCAGCTCTACAGGCACATCTGACAGCTCATTTTCAAAAGTATCGGTTAAAATATCGTGGGTTAGCGTGCATTCTCCGCAAGGGATGTTCACTTTGAAAGGTCCCCAGCTTCCTGCCCATCGATAGAGTGTGATTTTGATTGGTTGTGTCATGCGACGCTCCTCATTTCCTTCTCTGAAAATATAGAACTCAAAAGCGGGGTTTTTCTTTCAATTCAATGGGTATTTTTACTGTTTGAACCTGTGGTTTAGGCCAAAGGTGCGGCGATTGTTTGTGAAGTCACTGGGTTATAATGGATTTTTCTGCTGATTGAACTGTGGAGCATACGCGCTATTGGTCTTTACGCCAACAAAAAGCGCCAATAAAAAAAATGCCTCCCATAGGGAGGCCACATTACCAATTCAAAGGACGTGCCTGTTAAAACAGGTACAAAGAACGAGAAGCACAAACGCTGCCATGCATTTGCAATATCTATATTGCAGTTCGCGTGCCAACTTTTATCTTGTTGAAATATAAGCATATTTATTTTTAGGTTCTATACCTCTTAGGAGGTATGCACTAAGTCTGTGAAAAATTGCATTAAAACAGGGCAGGGAGAAGAAGAATATGTGGGAATAAATCGCGTAAGTGAATGAAAGTAGTTAAGGAAGGATTGGGAAAACTACTTTTATGAAGCAAAAAATGGCCGACAAAGGTGCCGGCCAAGGACTCGCTCTAGGACAAGAGAGAATTAGAAATCGTAACGTACGCCTAGACGTAGCGTGTCTTCACCTTCTACAACTAGACCTTCTGCATCTTTCACTTCATCAAGTTGGTTGAAGTAGTAAGCAAGGTAAGTACGGAAGTTGCTGTTTAGTTTGTAGTAACCAACCAGTTCGAAACCATCAGTTGAGTCGTATTTGCTCGCGCCGTCTGGATCGTTTTCTTGGAAAGTGTACATACCCGCAATCGTTACCTGGCTAGCGACTTTGTAGCTTGCAACTAATTCGTAAGCAGTGAAGTCTTCAGAATCAGATAGCTGACCTTGTGAGTAAGTACCTGCAAGGTATAGGTTATCCAGAGAGTAAGCGATACCACCAAGAAGTTGGTCTTCAGAGTTGTCTGCGTCAACATCGCCACCCGAGTATGCAAGACCTAGGTCTAGACCCATTGGCAGAGAGTACATACCTGAGATGCCATATTTGTCTTGGTTATCATCAGAGTTTGCTTGGTAAGTCGCTTGCAGTTGTAGAGCATCGAACTCACCACGGTATGCGAATACGCTGTCTTGCTTGTCAGAAGATGAATCGATAACTTGTTGAACACCAGAAAACTCAGTGATATCCGTCATATCAGAGATGATTACAGCAGCCATATCTTGACGACCTACTGAGAAAGCACCTGCATTTGAATCTACACCAGCGTACATGTAGCGGTTTTCAAACTCGCTTGAACCTGTATCTTGCTCAGCTTCGTATACACCAAATGCTGAAAGGCCGTTACCGATGTCTGTTTTACCTTTAAGGTTTACACGAGCACGGCTTTTATCTTTCATTGAGCCTTCTACTTCTTCACCGCCTGAACCGATGAAGTCACCGCGAAATTCAACACGACCACCAACTTTTAGCTCAGTGCCATCGTTTGAGTAAACGGTTGCTGCGAAAGATGGTGCGGTTACCAATGCCGACAGAATCGCAGTAGTGAGTGCTGCTTTTTTCATTATCTTAATACCTTATTTGTTATAAATGGGCTTTCTTGCCTGATGTGTTGATGACGCTAAGGTAAACGGTGAAAATGAAAGATAGATTTCTGTTGTGTGATGATTCGATTTCAGTTTTATTGCTAATAAATTGCTGACTTTTCTATATTTTAATCAATATCAGCACATCACTTTACTCAATATCCAAACATCGCCCTTCAAACTCAACAGCCTGAATCAAAAACGCTCTGCTTCAGATTGGTGACACAAAACTCAAAATAAGCCGAATTGCTTGATTTTAAAAAGCGGGTATGCGATCAAGTGTCGTTAACTCTTAGAATTTGTGTATGTTTTGTTTTGCAGGGACGAGCAATGGGTGAAATTCAGGTCGAAGAAAATAAAGTTAAAGTGGGTAAAGTGCTGTGCGTAGGTCGAAACTATGTCGAGCACATACATGAGCTTGATAATGCGATACCAGAACAGATGGTGGTGTTTAATAAACCTTCCTCATCCATTTCTGCAACCTTGCATTCATTTCATCAAGAAACACTGCATTACGAAGCTGAAATCTGTTTTTTAATTCAAAATGGTCAATACGCTGCGGTCGGTTTAGGGTTAGATCTAACTAAGCGCGGCTTACAATCGACTCTGAAAAAGCAGGGGCTACCTTGGGAACGAGCAAAGGCATTTGATGACTCTGTTGTGTTCAGCCGTTTTGTTCCTCTTGAAGGGATAGATATTAACGATCTGAATCTCGAACTTTTGATCAATTGTGTTCATGTACAAAAAGGGCACGTAAAGCAGATGCTATATCCTCCTTTTACTATTCTGGATGAACTGAGCAGCTACACCCGTTTAGAAGATGGTGATGTGGTCATGACGGGCACACCTAAAGGCGTTGGAGAAGTTCATCAAGGTGACGTTTTTCTCGGACGCCTAAAATGTGGCGACGTCACCTTGTTTGAAACTGAGTGGGTTGCTGATTAAAGCAGAACTCTTAGAAGGAGAAATGCGACCATACTTACAATCGTCGTCATTAACACGTTTTTGGTCAGATAAGCGATTAAAACGGCGATAATGGCGGCGAGCAAAAATGGATTTTGTAAGCTTAGTCCGAGTTCACCTTCCGGAATAAAAACAATAGGAGCCCAAATTGCTGTCAGCACTGCTGGGCTCGCGTAACTCAAAATCTTTTGCGTGCGTACGCCGAGTCGAATTGGCAGTTTAGGCTCAAGAAACAAGTATCGGCTGGTGAATACAAGCGCCGTCATCAGTAAGATCGATAACATAATCATGAGTTTTTCTCCGTAAACTGTTCCACAAAGTATCCGGTTAGCATTGCCAAAATGCTTGAAATCATCAGACTGCCTTCGACTTGGTAATAAGTAAGAGCGACGGAAGTTACCAATGCAATGACGACACTGGCCAGTACTGCTGCATTTTTTATGGTTGGTACGACGATCGCAATAAACGTCGCAGCCACTGCAAATTCAAGCCCCATTTCATTCAGCTCGGGGATCATACTTCCCGCCACGATGCCTGTTAACGTGGCCGCATTCCAAAAAAGGTAAAAACTTAAACCACCACCAAGTGCATACCACCGGTTAAACTGCTTGTCCGAGTGATGGCCAACAATGGCAAACAGCTCATCGGTGAGCAAAAATCCGAGTGAAAGACGCCACTTTAACGGAAGTGGTGAGATCTTACTGCGCATAGACACGCTATACAGAAAGTGTCTGGAAGTAATAAAGAAAGTCGTTAGCAACATGGTTGTTAATCCAGCCCCAGCTTTTATCATCCCCATCGCGACCAGTTGTGCGGAGCCTGCAAATAGGATTGCCGACAACGCTTGTCCTTCAAGCGGAGTGAGGCCGGTATCTATTGCAAATGAGCCCGCGAGCAGCCCCCAAGGAAGGACAGCAATGCTGAGTGGCATCATGGCTATCGTGCCTTGCCAAAACAGTGCGGCTTTTGATTGTGCTTCTAAAGGCAAAGTATTTTCCATTTTATTTTCTTATTTTTTCAGAGTTCAGGTTTAACCTGAAAGTAGCGTGAATATGATTCCACGCCTTGTACAAATTTGCTGAGATTAACAATAGCGAGCGTATTGGCCTGGTGTCACACCCATTGCTTTTTTAAAGTGACGATGTAAGTGGCTTTGGTCATGAAAACCACACTCTTGAGCGACATCAGAGATCTTCCCGCCTAGCTTTAGCAGTCTCTTCGCCATTCGTAAACGTTGCTGAATTTGAAAAGCATGGGGTGGGAAGCCAAACTGCTTTTGAAACTCTCTGAGCAAATGAAATGGGCTTAGCGCGGCAAGTTTGGCTAATTCTTCCAGCGAGACATCGGCTTGAGGAAAGTCCTCTAAAAACTCTTTCACTAATGTTACTTGTTTTTGTGCTTTGGTCGACTGCTGCAGTGGCGAGCGGTGGGTACTGTGTTTGCTCGCTAACTTGATGAGCGTGCCATACACCAGCGTTTCTCTCAGCAGTCGATTGTCCGACTTTTCTAATGTCTCAAATACCAGCCGTAGCTGACCGGCGAGTTCCGGATCGTACACTACTGGTTGAGGAAAGTAGGGAAGGGCAATGTTAGGAGACGCAAGCTCTTGCCCTAGAGTCTGAAACTGGTCCGGGACTGGGTACATGGCTTTGTACTCCCATCCTCCTTCTGAAGCAGAGTGGCCGCTATGCACTTCATCAGCGTTGATTAAAATGATGCTGTCTTGCGGCGCGATGTGGTTCCCCCCAGTACGGAAGAATTTTTGCGCGCCCTTTTCAATCACGCCGATGGTATAACCTTCGTGACTATGGCGAGAAAAATGCTGCTTTTCGTACTTCGCATCGAGCAATTCTAAGCCTCCGAGTTCTTGAGCAATCTTGAATGTCGCGATTTCCTTATTCTTTTTTTTCATGATGCCTCATTTACTCAGGAGTTCAGGCTGGAGAGTGTAACGGATCTATGGTGCTTATTTTTGTACAAAATTGCTATGTGTTTTAAAAACTGCTGGTTGGGCGCTAAAAGGTTAATAGGTTGCTACGTTATAACTTTGTGAATTAATGTATTGGTGAACACCTTTATCGCGGAATATATCTATTGTTTTTTGTTATCTCGTTGATATATGATCCGCCTCCTTTTTTATTGCACTCATTTTCTTTCATGATTGATTTAGTTGTACTCCCTGTTTATCTGACTGCCGTTCTGGCGTTATTGATGTTGCCTGGTCCTGATATGTTACTGATTGCCAGTTCAAGTATGAGCTACGGCAAAAAAGTTGGGCTGTTTGCCAGCCTTGGCAATGCGACCTCAGGTGTCATTTTAACTCTGTTGGCAGCGATGGGCGTCTCCACGCTTGTCGCAATGAGTCCGGTTGCGCTAAAGGTGCTGCACTTGCTTGGCGGTGCTTACCTGCTAAAAATGGGGTGGGACTGTATGAGAGCGCAAGCTTCGTCGGCTCCAGAGCTTGATCAAATGAGTAAAATGGCCACGACCTATTATCAGCGCGCTTTGATGAGCAACTTACTCAACCCAAAAGCATTAGTGTTTTTTGTTATGTTCTTGCCGCAGTTTGTTTCCAGCAACATTACGGCATCATCGGGTGAGCAAATGCTAGCGCTTGGCTTGTTACTTAACGTTATGGGCCTTCTGTTTAATCTGTTACTTGTCGCGTTGGCTGGCAGTGTGGGTAAGGGGCTGATTGAAAATGATAAGTTCCGCATGGTCCAACATAAATTGATGGGATTGGTGTTTGTGATATTAGCATTGTGGATGTTGAGCAGTTTCGTTCTGTAACCTTTCAAAAGCGAAGAAAACAGCCAGCAATTATTGCTGGCTGTTTTTGTTTTTGCGTCTAGAGATTTTTACTTACAAGCTTTTTTGGTGGGCGTCGATAAGTTCATTCATCTTCGCTTCTGCAGCTTGCTGGGCTTCTTCATAGCTCATGTTGTCCGGAAAATCAGAGATGACTTCGTAGTAACATTTCAATTTAGGCTCAGTGCCTGAAGGACGAACGATCACGCGTGATTGGTCTTCGAGGTGGTAGATCAATACATCACTGGAAGGTAAATCGATCGCTTCTTCAGAGCCGTCGTCATACGTTTTCACGGATGTTTTTAAATCTTCTGTTATTGCTACTTTTTTCCCTGCGATATTTTTTGGTGGCGTTGCACGTAGCTTGTCACCGATAGGTGGCGATTTTGGATCCAAAGCAATACTGCGTTGTGCGTTGAAGTAGAATCCGTGCTGACGGTAAAGCGCTTCCAGTTTGTCCCATAGCGTTTGGCCTTGAGCTTTCAGTTTTCCTGTCAGCTGAGAGAAGGCAACGATCGCAGAGAGCCCATCTTTGTCCCAGACTTTATTACCAACTGTGTAACCCAGAGCCTCTTCGTAAGCGAATAAGAATGGGTGTTGCTCTGTTTCTTTCTCCATGGCGATGTTGGTCAGCCATTTAAAGCCCGTTAAGGTTTGGTAGTATTGTGCACCATGTGCTTTGGCGATGCTGCTTAATAGGCGAGAAGAGACGATGGTATTTCCCACCAGCGAGTTTGGTTGTTGTTCCAGCAAATAATCACCAAATAGTGAGCCGACTTGGTCACCAGTGAGCATTTGATACTCACCATCAGGACGTTTAACCGCGACTGCAAAACGGTCTGCATCTGGGTCGTTAGCACAGGCGATATCGGCGTCTACTGATTTACCCAGAGCCATCACCATGTCCATTGCACCTGCTTCTTCTGGGTTCGGGAAGTTAACCGTTGGGAAGGTACCATCAGGCTCACGCTGCTCTGTTACACTCGCCACTTTCTTAAATCCGGCATCTGCCAAAAGCGTCTCTGCCATATCGGCACCGACACCATGCATGGCTGTGTAAGCGATAGAAATATCGGTGTTGGAATCTGGTGTGAGCAACGCATTTTCGTTCATGGTTTGGCGATAACTCTGGTAGTAGTCATCTTCCAGCCAAACCAGTAATCCCTGTTGTTTCGCATCGTCTAACGACATCAGCGGTAGAGGTTTGGTCGTTGCCAGGTCGATCTCAGCGGCAATCCCCGAGTCATGCGGTGGAATAATTTGCGCGCCATTCTCCCAGTAGACTTTAAAGCCATTATATTCCGGCGGGTTGTGACTTGCTGTTACGACAACGGCTGCGGCAGCGTTCAGTGTACGTACACCAAAGGCAACGATTGGCGTTGCAGCCACTTTATGAGTCAAATAAACCTTGATGCCAAGTGCGGTCAGTACAGACGCAGTATCGTGCGCAAACTGCTTTGAGTCTGGTCGACCATCGTATCCAATAACAACGCCGCGTGATGTTGCGTCTTGAACCTGGTCAATTAAGTAGTGGCCAAGTCCGGTTGCGGTTTCCTGAATAACGAGTCGGTTCATACGGTTTGGACCCGCGCCGACTTTTCCTCGTAATCCTGCGGTACCAAAAGCAAGGCGTGAACCAAATCGGTCGTTGATCTCTTGCTGATCATTTGTGTCGACGAGGTGTTGCAGCTCTTCACGAGTTTTAGGATCGGGGTCTCGTGCTAGCCATTGATCAATTATTGCGGTCATGTCTGTCTTTCCTTAGGTGTGGGGGCCTACCTGTTTCGACTTTACGTCATTAATTGCAATTAATGTAAATGGTTATCAATTCCAATTCAAAGAGGGCAATCGATAAACCGAATTTATTTTTTAATTATCGAACAAAATTTATTCGCATTTTATTTCTTGAAGAACTTTAGAACTATAACTAGCCTTTTAACATAAATATAACAAACCATGTTGAAATCGCAGTTTTTGCGATTTTTAGTAAATTTGTTCGATATTTGCATCGGGACGCAAGGAAGCTCGCGTAAGCGTAGCGGCTGAGCAGAGGAGAGATCTTTTGAAAAGATTAGCGACTACTCTTGCCTTAACACTGAATGTGATTTTAATCACATTCTCCTCTTATGGATGGTCAAAAGACAACGACTACAACATGACCAAAGGGGTCACAGCGATCAGTGAGCAAGTGTATGAATTGCATATGCTGATCTTCTATATTTGCTGTGCGATTGCCCTTGTGGTCTTTGGTGTTATGTTCTATTCCATCATTCGTCATCGCAAGTCAAAAGGAGCAGTTGCCGCTCATTTCCATGAAAGCACCAAAGTGGAAATTATTTGGACTGTTATCCCTATCATCATTCTTGTCGCAATGGCGATTCCCGCAACAAAAACTTTAGTTGCAATGGAAGATACCAGCCAATCGGATCTCACTATCAAAATCACTGGCTCTCAGTGGAAGTGGCATTACAACTATTTTGGTCAAGACGTCGAGTTCTTTAGTCTGCTCGCAACCAGTCAGAAGCAGATTGACGGAATCGAAGCCAAAGGCGCTCATTACTTACTTGAAGTGGATCAACCTCTGGTTCTTCCGGTCAATCGCAAAGTCCGTTTTCTCCTCACGTCAGACGATGTGATTCACTCGTGGTGGGTACCTGATTTTGCAGTGAAGAAAGACACCGTACCTGGATTCATTAATGAAGCGTGGACAAGAATTGATGAGCCTGGTGTGTACCGCGGCCAATGCGCCGAGCTCTGTGGTCGTGCTCACGGGTTTATGCCGATTGTGGTACATGCGATGGAAGAGCAAGAGTTCGACCAATGGTTATCGGGTAAAAAAGAAGAATTAGCCCTTCAAAAAGCCGCCGCTCAAGAAGCATTAACCCAAGACTTGTCCATGGATGAGTTGATGGCAGAAGGTGAAGCGATTTACACCTCGCGTTGCGCAGTGTGTCATCAGGCGAATGGTGAAGGTATTCCAGGCGCATTTCCTGCAATTAAAGGTAGCCCAGTGGCCACAGGTAATGTGACTGAGCATATTGGAGTGGTTGTGAATGGTCGCGCGGGAACCGCGATGCAGTCTTTTGCTAACCAGTTAAGCGATAAAGAGATCGCAGCTGTCATAACCTACCAGAGAAACGCGTGGGGTAATGATACGGGCGATACCGTTCAAGCATCTGACGTCAATGCCTTTAAGGCACAAAAGAGTGCTAAGGAGGAAATATGAGTAAGCCAGCAGAAAAAGCGATAAAGTCTGCGCCGATTGAAGCGCAAACGTCGGCAAATTCAACCATTGCTCTTGATGATGATCACGATGTTCATCACGCACCAAAAGGACTTACTCGTTGGTTGTATTCGACGAACCACAAAGACATCGGCACACTTTATCTCTGGTTTAGTTTCACCATGTTCCTCACCGGTGGTGCGATGGCGATGGTCATTCGCGCAGAGCTGTTTCAACCAGGCTTACAATTGGTAGAACCTGAGTTTTTCAACCAGATGACGACAGTTCATGGCTTAGTTATGGTCTTTGGTGCGGTGATGCCTGCCTTTACGGGCTTAGCGAACTGGATGATACCGATGATGATTGGTGCGCCAGATATGGCTTTACCACGCATGAACAACCTGAGCTTTTGGATTCTACCTTTTGCGTTTCTCATATTATTAAGTTCGCTGTTCTTGCCAGGAGGCGCGCCTAACTTTGGCTGGACATTCTACGCACCGTTGTCGACCACCTATGGCCCGGACAGTACGGCGTTGTTTGTGTTCTCTGTCCATATCATGGGTATTAGCTCGATCATGGGGGCGATCAATGTCATCGTCACTATCGTGAATATGCGTGCGCCGGGCATGACGTGGTTCAAAATGCCAATGTTTGTTTGGACTTGGCTCATCACTGCATTTCTGCTGATTGCGGTAATGCCGGTATTGGCTGGTGCGGTAACCATGGTACTGACAGATAAGTATTTTGGCACCAGCTTCTTTGATGCGGCGGGCGGCGGGGACCCGGTGATGTTCCAGCACATTTTCTGGTTCTTTGGTCACCCAGAAGTGTACATCATGATCCTACCTTCCTTTGGCATTATCTCGGCAATTGTTCCTGCGTTCAGTGGTAAAAAGCTATTTGGTTACCATTCTATGGTGTACGCGACGTGCAGTATCGCTCTGCTGTCATTCCTTGTATGGGCTCACCATATGTTTACCACAGGGATGCCGGTGTTTGCCGAAATATTCTTTATGTATTGCACCATGCTTATCGCAGTGCCAACCGGGGTGAAAGTGTTTAACTGGGTTGCGACCATGTGGCGCGGTGCACTGACGTTCGAAACACCAATGCTGTTTGCGATTGCGTTTATCGTCCTATTCACTATTGGTGGGTTCTCTGGGCTAATGCTCGCGATTGTGCCTGCCGATTTCCAATATCACGATACCTATTTTGTGGTTGCGCACTTCCATTACGTTCTGGTTTCCGGGGCAGTCTTCTCCATTATGGCGGCGGCTTATTATTGGCTTCCGAAATGGACGGGTAACATGTATGACCACAAGTTAAGTTTGTGGCATTTCTGGTGCTCGCTCATTTCCGTCAATGTGTTGTTCTTTCCGATGCACTTCTTAGGGCTAGCTGGCATGCCGCGACGAATCCCTGATTACTCCATCCAGTTTGCTGATGTAAACCAAATCGTCTCTATTGGTGGCTTCGCCTTCGGCCTTTCTCAACTGATTTTCTTATGGGTGGTCATCAAGTGTATTCGTGGTGGTGAGAAAGCAACCGCGAAACCTTGGGAGCGAGCAGAAGGTCTCGAATGGACTGTGCCAAGTCCTGCGCCGCACCATACATTCACGACACCTCCTAAAGTCGATTAAATGTAGGAGGCAAGCGTGACTCAATCTAATCCATCGAATAAGAAACTGACTATCAAGCTACTGATAGCCACAGTGCTGATGTTTGGTTTTGGGTTTGCTTTGGTCCCCTTGTACGACGTGATGTGCGATGCGTTGGGCATTAACGGCAAAACTAATGATGTGGCCGCCATTCAGCCCACAGGCATGGAACCGGACATGAGCCGTACGATTCGAGTGGAGTTTATGGCGCACGTCAATCCGGATATGCCATGGGAATTTAGACCCAAAGTCATTTCTATGGATGTTCATCCCGGTCAGGTCATACAAACTGAATACCTTGCGTTTAACGAGAGCGGACGCAAATTGGTTGGACAGGCTGTTCCGTCTGTGTCGCCAGGTAATGGTGCGGCTTACTTTAATAAGATTGAGTGCTTTTGCTTCAACCAGCAGCCGTTGGAAGGCAATCAACACGCACAAATGCCACTGATTTTTTACATTGAGCCTGATATTCCTGACTCAATAAATACGTTAACGCTGTCTTACACACTCTACAAACTGCCTCCACAGGAAGGGAGTTAGCCTCTCATAGAGAGCGCAGACCAATTAACGTCTGTAAGGAGAGAACTCATGAGTAATAAACCTGGGACTTATTACGTTCCTGCTCAAAGCAGCTGGCCAATTCTTGGCGCGTTTGCTCTGTTCTTAGTCGCTGTCGGTGCAGGTATGACCGTACAGGGGACTCAAAGTGAAGGTCCGGTCGGATCGATTGGTCGTGTTGTTTTGGCCGTGGGATTTCTGTTTCTGCTGTACATGTTAGCGGGCTGGTTTAGTAACGTGATTACCGAGTCCCTGACCGGTAAGTACAGCTCCCAAATTACTCGCTCTTTTCGTCAGGGGATGAGTTGGTTCATTTTCTCCGAGGTGATGTTCTTTGGCGCATTTTTTGGTGCGCTGTTCTACGCAAGAATGGTCGCCGTCCCATGGTTGGGAGGGGCGGACAATAACTTCATGACTAATGAAGTTCTCTGGCCCAATTTTGAAGCGATGTGGCCACTGACGACCACGCCTAGTGGCGAAACCACTCAAGCGATGCCGTGGCAAGGCATTCCGCTCACCAATACCATCATTCTTCTGCTCTCTTCCATCACATTGCATATGGCTCACATCAGTTTGGAGCAAAACAAACGTACTGCGCTGATTGTCTGGCTGGAAATCACCATTGTGCTGGCGGGCTTCTTCCTATTTTACCAAGCGGAAGAGTACATCCATGCTTATCAGGAAATGGGGCTGACTTTGCAGTCCGGGGTTTACGGTAATACTTTCTTTATGCTGACGGGTTTCCACGGCATGCACGTTTGTCTTGGAACGATTTTCTTAATCGTATTGCTGTTCAGAATTGCGAAGGATCACTTTTCTCCGAAAAACCATTTTGCCTTTCAGGCGGGCAGTTGGTATTGGCACTTTGTTGATGTGGTTTGGTTGTGCCTGTTTGTTTTCGTTTATGTGCTTTAACGCCCCAGCTGAGGCTAGTAAGGGCGAGGGTTAGGGTCTATCCATCCAGACGTCAGTGCGATAAGGAGCAGGATAACAACTAGCGCAGAAAACATGACTCGTCGGCCCAAATAGTGACTCATGGGTTTATGGTCACGGTCGGGATTATCAGGATCTTCACGAACCATTTCGATAAGGGCTTTGGCGAGGTTGAATATGATGAATAGCAGCAAAAGGATGAGCGTCAATTTGAACAAGAATACGGTGGACATGGAACCTCCGGTTTCAACACTACTTTTATCGAAGCGGTTTTGGGGTGCGGTTTGTTTAACTGTGGCTGTGTTTTCTCTGTTGGTCAAACTGGGCTTTTGGCAATTAGAGAGAGGCGAGGAGAAACAAGCCCTTGAGCAGACCATTCTCTCGCGTTCTGACCAGCCTTATCAGGCGATGCATGTCGTACTCGATAACAATGATTGGCGTGAAGAAAGTGTCATTGGCGTTAAGGTCGAGGCGCAAGTGACCCCTGAACCTTTGCCTGTGATTTTGTTGGACAACCAAACCTACAACGGAAAAGTGGGTTATCTGGCGTATCAGGTGGTTTCTGTTAGCCAGCAACAGAACATATTGGCACTTATGGAACTGGGTTTTGTGGAGGGAGAGCGCTCCCGCTCTGAACTGCCAGTTGTCAAAGAGTTAGAGACGCCAGCTATGGTGACAGGGCGTTTGTACCGCAAATCAATGAACCCTTTGAGTTCCGAGTTGATGCCCGAGCTGGGCGATGCCATTCGTGTGCAAAATCTTAATATCTCTCAATTGAACGAGATGATGAATGTCGAGTTAATGCCAGCGGTTTTGCAGCCAGATAATTTAGAGAACTGGCCATATGAATTCCCTTGGAACCCGTTACCGCTAACAAGCGCTAAACATTTTGGCTATTCCGTACAATGGTTTGTCATGGCAGGTGTCTTTCTCCTACTGACTGTCGTGGTCTTTATTCGTTGGTTAAGAGCGGTCTCATCACATGGAGGTGAAAAATGACTTCGAAAGTAACAAGAGGGCGTTTAGTTCTGATCTCGTTAGTGTGTTTGTTCGCTCTACCTGCGTTAATTGCAAAGTTGATCTTGAGTCAGGGTTGGTATCAGAGTGGCGTGACTAACCGAGGTAAACTCATTGAACCTTACACTACGCTCGAACAGTTAGGTCAAACAGCCCCGCAAACGCTACATGGTTGGCAATTGGCGTATGTGGTGCCCAATCATTGTGAGCAGCAGTGCCAACAACAGTTGCATCTGCTTAAACAAAGTCATATCGCCTTAGGAAAATATCAAGAACGTGTTGTGCCTGTGCTTTGGACATTGGAATCGTCAGACTCGGTAGATACATCGATGGAGAGGATGGTCATAAACGCGTCTGTGGCAGAAAAAGTTGAACAAGGGCAAGTGGTCATCGTTGACCCGTTGGGGCAGTTAGTCATGTCCTACACACCAAAGCAAAACGAAGATTTGGTTAAGCTTAGCAAGGATATGCTGGCTGATTTGCGCAAACTGCTTAAGTTGTCCCGAGTGGGATAGGGGGAAACCATGACACTAATTCGACTAGTGAGAATCAGCTTGTGTCTTACACTGGTGGTGATCATGCTCGGTGCTTATACTCGTTTGTCCGATGCTGGTCTAGGCTGCCCTGACTGGCCGGGTTGCTATGGTCATTTGTCGGTTCCTCATCACGAAGATGATGTCGCAAGAGCCAACTTGAATTTTCCTGATCGTGTGGTTGAACATGAAAAAGCGTGGCTGGAGATGATCCATCGTTATTTCGCCGGAACGCTTGGGATTGTGATTTTTGTTATGGCTGTTCTCGCATCACGTTCAGAACGCGTTAATGCTTCGATACCTTTTATGCTCTGTCTGCTGGTGGTAGGGCAGGCAATGTTGGGGATGTGGACCGTTACGCTCAAATTGATGCCGGTAGTCGTAATGCTTCATCTACTCGGTGGTTTTACGTTGTTGGCGCTGCAAGCGGTATTTCATTGTCAGCTTAAGGCGCAAGGCAATCTCTATTTTTCACCCTCCACCAATACGGTGCGTTTATTCTCTATGGTCGCATTTGCAGTGGTGCTCTTGCAGGTGCTGCTGGGCGGTTGGACTTCTTCAAACTATGCCGCTTTGATGTGTACCACATTGCCCATTTGTGAAGGCGATTGGATGAGTTACCTATCCTGGAAAGAAGCATTTTCATTGTGGCAAGCCGGATTCGAAAATTACGAGTTTGGTGTTTTGGAATATCCGGCAAGAATGACCATACACGTGAGCCATCGAATTGGAGCCATTGTGACGGCGCTGGTGGTTACATCGTATTGCGTACTTTTGTTCAAACAAGACTCTCATTACTCCCGGACGTCAGGCATGTGGATTGGCATTGTGCTTATCTGCCAGATCATGCTCGGCGTAAGCAACGTCGTGTTTCAGTTGCCTATCTACGTCGCAGTGGCCCACACATTGGGCGCTGCAATTATGTTGAGCTTGATTTGTGTGAGTCAATTCTACTTGTGGCAAGGAAAAACACAGTGGAGTCATCAAGCGAAAGGAGTTCGCTATGAATAAAGAAATTGCATTGTCTTTAGAGGGACAAAAGCGAATCGGTTCTACTTACCTAAAACTCACCAAGCCAAAAGTGGTCGCACTCATGCTGGTCACCGCTGTCGTTGGTATGAGCCTAGCTCCTGTGGCTGTTTTCCCTTGGCTACAAGCTGCGATAGGGCTAGTCGGGATCGGTTTGATGGCAGGTTCTGCTGCGGCATTTAATCATCTGATCGACCGTCATATAGACGCGCGAATGGCTCGTACTCATAAGCGTCCGTTGCCTTCTGGGGACACCAACCCGAAGTCTGTGGTGACATTTGCTGTTTGTTTAGGCGGAGTAGGGTTTATTCTGCTGTATGCTTGGGTAAACCCGTTGACCGCATGGATGACATTATTGAGTTTGCTTGGCTATGCGGTTGTCTACACCATGTATCTCAAGCGGGCTACGCCACAAAATATTGTGATAGCCGGCATAGCTGGTGCGATGCCACCACTATTAGGATGGACAGCGGTAACTGGCGAATTGCACGGTAATGCATGGCTTTTGGTGATGATTATATTCATCTGGACGCCGCCCCATTTTTGGGCTTTGGCGATTCACCGAGTGGAAGAATATCGTAAAGTGGATATCCCTATGCTTCCTGTAACGCATGGGATCGAATACACCAAAACCTCAATTCTGTTGTATTCCGTACTGCTTACTTTGGTATGTGTGATGCCAGTGTTAGTGGGGATGGTGGGCTTTATCTACTTATTTACCTCACTTCTTCTTAACGCAGGGTTTATTTACCACGCGTGGAAGTTGAAGTTTGCACCGGAAGAACGGAGCGCGATAGAAACCTTTAAGTTTTCTATCTACCATCTTTTTGTGTTGTTTATCGCTTTACTTGCAGACCACAACCTCAATTTATCAATGGTGTGAACCTTTGTGACATTCTGAATAGAAAAACGCCGGATTGTAGTCATCCGGCGTTTTTAATTTTTTTATTGAATTTCTAGCAACTCAATATCAAAGATCAACACACTGGCTGGTGGAATTGGACCCGAACCACCTTTGCCGTAACCGAGAGTGCTTGGTACGAACAGGCGAATCTTTTCACCTTCCACCATGTACTGAACACCCTCTTGCCAGCCTTTAATCACTTGGTTCAGACCGAATGAGATAGGCTCGCCGCGGTTTACTGAACTATCGAAAACCGTACCATCAATCAGTGTGCCATGGTAATGCACTTTTACTTTGCTTGTTGCTGTTGGGTGAACGTCACCCGTACCTTTCTCTAGCACCATATATTGCAGGCCACTTTCTGTTGTGATGACCCCGTCTTTCTTGGCGTTCTCTAGTAGGAATGCTTGTCCCTTGGCAAAGTTTTCATCGGCCACTTTATGGTTTGTCCAAGTGCGATAAATGAAAAATGCCGCAAGAACAAAAATAATAATAGGAAACAAAAATTTAGACACGTTGGCTCCTTGTCTATTTAGGTTGCTTTAGTAAGTAGTTAATTGTTTCAGCCATAGCTTCAATACTGTCATGACCGCCGCTAATTACCTGATATTTACCGTTGACGATAAAGGTTGGCACTGAGT
The DNA here is from genome assembly GCF_003443775.1 of Vibrio sp. dhg. Taxonomy (NCBI): domain Bacteria; kingdom Pseudomonadati; phylum Pseudomonadota; class Gammaproteobacteria; order Vibrionales; family Vibrionaceae; genus Vibrio; species Vibrio sp. dhg. The sequence continues at coordinate 1,759,175 of NZ_CP028944.1, forward strand.
TGATTTGCCCTTTAGTCGTAATTGCATCAGCATTGTTTATGTACTCGAAAAGCTGTTTTTGCTGTGCTTCGTCAAGTTGATAAGGGCTGATCAGGTTACGAGATTCAAACGCTTTTTCTACCGCTGCTTGGCGTTCATCAGCGGTGGCTTCAGGTGCCATTTGAACCGCAGCAAACAGGTCAGCCATAAATGCCTTATCTGGAGTCGCCTCTAGCTGCATTACCGCCGTATAGAAAATGATAGCGCTGATCTGAGCACTTTCGTTAAACGTAACATGCACTTTTTCAACGTCTTGCTCAGTCAGAGACTCAAGTTGAGGGACAAACTCTTCCATCGAGCGACAGTGACCGCAGGTCAGAGAAAAAGCTTCGGTAACAGGAGCGAGTTGGTACTCCTGAAGTGAGGCTGGCAGCACTTCATACTGTTTGCCTTGAAGCGGCTGTGAATTGCCGTTGTCACATGCTGAGAGTGCTGTCACTGCGGCAAAAAAAGCAAATCCTTTCAAAATGTTTTTGAACATATTAACGCTCGATTGAGAAATTTTCGCTAGTTTATCGGTTAACGATGACGACTAAAACCATTAAAACCGATTGTTACACTAAAGTGAGATGACAATGCCCAAATAGAAATCAAACTCGCTGCTAAAAGCATCACATGGCTGGCACGAACAGTGCATTTGTTTCGATGTTTTAATGTCATTTGACGTTATGCCTGATATTGAACTGACGAAAGCGCTAAAGACAATGCGTATTGAGTCGACATAATGAATAAGAGTTTTTCTACGTTGGGAACGGTATGAAGCAGTGGTTTTTAATTGTTTGTGGCATTCTTGGAGGATGCGGCAGTATCAGTCAAGACATAGTGCCTGGTGGGAACATGTTAGATACAGCCCCGAAGACGAACACAGAACTAAGACACCCTGAGTGGGGGTATGGTAATTCATCGAGTGTCATGAACATCGCTGCTCAGCCGACTACGAACGCTGCTGTGGACGAATCCTATTCCATAACTTCACTGGAGATGTTTTTAGATCGGCACAATATTGCCCATGAAACCATCAGTGGGGGACACTTGATGGTACGCTTGAAAGATCAAGTTCACTTTCAGACTGGTTCTGCCCAATTATCCGCACAATCTCAAGGCTGGCTGAGCAGTCTAGGGCACTATCTGGCAGGACGTACTGATGTTGACGTGGTGATCGATGGGCATGCAGACAGCACCGGGGCGGCAAGTTTTAATGACACATTGTCCGAACGACGAGCTCGCGAAGTTGAAAAGCAGTTGCTGGCAACCAGTATTCCACGTCAAAGAGTTTTCTCGCGTGGGTTTGGTGAGCATGCTCCCCAATGCAGCAATGCGACCGCCAGCGGAAAAGCATGTAATCGCCGTGTGGAACTGATGCTGATCGTCAGCGACTAATCGCCGTTATTTGTTCTGATAAATAGAAAAGAGGCACCAATGATTGGTGCCTCTTTTACATCCGCCAATGTTCTTAGGGGGAACTAGGCAAATTCTTTTTCAATATGTGCGACGATGTCTGAAGACTCGTAAAGCCACTGTGTCTCACCATTTTTTTCGATTCGAAGACAAGGAACTTTAATTCTACCGCCACCTTGCTCGAGATCTTGACGATGAGCAGGGTCGTTCTTCGCGTCACGTAGTTCGATTTTTACCGACTGTCGTTTCATTGCACGGCGAACTTTCACGCAGAAAGGACAAGCTTCAAACTGATAAAGCGCATATTGCTTCGCTTTGTCGTCAACGCTCATTTGTTCATTAGCATCACGCTTGATTCCACGAGGTGAAAAAACAGCGTTAAGCAATAATATGATTTTTCCTAAAAACCAACGAATAAACTTCATAATGAGTCCCTGATGTTCAAAGGATGATGTCCTTTACGAATACAATTACGACAAGTGTCGCGCCGGAGACGCAGTCTATCAGTTGTTTACTGTAGATAAAACCATGCTTTTTATATGGAAAATAGTCGTTTGAACCAACCTAAAAAGCCGCCACTTTTGGCTGGATTTGCTTCTCGTCCCAAATAAAAGCTACGCATCAACTCGGTTCTAAACGCGTCGACATCAATACGTTGAATCACCAGTTCATGTTGGAGCGTGTTCTGAGTTTGCTCTGCATGATCGTGAGCCAGGCTGAAATCCATATTCAGATACCCTTGCGTAAAGAGCCACAGGTGGGTAATCAGAATAAGGTCTTCAGCAGATTGATTGGTGAACTTGCTCGCGTGTTCGTCACCCACTGACTCACTGATCGCTATCTGCATTTGTTGGCTAGCGTGCGCGTTTTGCTCGTAGCTAGCACTAGCTTCAATGTGAGATTTAGTCAGCAATCCCAGCAGGTGAAGTGCCGGGGCTGTTGATGGCTTATTCTCACACACTCTAGTGAATAGCGCGTTCTGTTCGTCCAGCCAACGTTTCTTTGCCGTCTTATGCTCGGTTACAAAGGGAATCGTTTTGAATCCCATCTCTTGAAACAGTGTATTAAGTGGCGTCATGACTTTGCAGTTCCCTCACCGTTACTTCGATATGTTGATCGTTAATATCAACAAATATAGACGTACCAGTGATCATAACAGAAAGGCTTGCGCCACGGTCAAGGTGCTGACAAATTGTGTCAATGGAGTCGTAGTCAAAACTTTCTACGCTTACCGGAAGCATGGAAAACTTGCCTGATACTTTCTCCCACCATACCGAAGCCTTAGTGTTATAGCTGTAGACTTTGACTTGCTTTGAAAGGCGAGTGGCTTTTTTGATTCGATCTGCGTCTGGTTCACCGATTTCAATCCAGTGTTTGATGCTTTGATCGTCTTCGATGTGCCACAGGTCAGGCTCTTCAATGGTTGATAGCCCTTTTGTAAACTCTAAATCGCTCGTCGCATTGAGGCAATAAGCCAAGACGCGGGCGATCATACGTTGTGGTTTTTCTGAAGGGTGTAGAGCGATGGTCAGTTTGTGCGAATTATAATAATCGTTGTTCATATCGGAAATATCGATACGAAACTTATAAATGGTTGGTTTTAGCGCCATGTTGTTATCAGTGACCGGAAAGAAAATTTCGTTATAGATAAAAAAATAGCCAGCTTAAAAGCTGGCTACAGTATCAAATTCTTTAAGAATTAAAGTACTTTGATTTGCTCTGCTTGAGGGCCTTTTTGACCTTGAGAGATAACAAATTCTACTTTCTGGCCTTCAACTAGAGTACGGAAGCCGTCACCAGTGATTGCAGAGAAGTGAGCAAATACGTCAGGACCGTTTTCTTGTTGGATGAAACCGAAGCCTTTAGTTTCGTTGAACCACTTAACTGTGCCAGTAGCTGTGTTAGACATGTCTATTTTCCTAAATATCTAAATTTGTGTAATCTTTCGCCTCAACGGCGCTTATAGCGTGGAAAAATAAATTGCTATTGCGTACCACAGGACGACGGAGTTACAAGTAATCCAACGAAATGTGAAAACAAAGAACTTTCTTTCTAGCCGTGTTTGAGTCTAGGTTAAATACGATAAGAGTCAACAGATATTAGTACTTTAAGGGGAAATATTTGTATGCAGTCACTATTTAATCTGCTTGTTTTAGAGTAATTTTCAATTAAATGACGTCGCTGTGAATTTTTCACGCATAAAATTTAATTTACTCAATTAAATTGACTTATTTTTCTAATTATTGTCCAATCTGGCCCGACCATTAAGGAGGATTTATGGCAAAGTTAAAAGCTAGTCCTCAGTCGAATGAGTTTCAGCATGATACCGAATTCGGCAGAGGTAAAATAAAAGATAATGCGCTTAAAGCAGTTGTTACGAGTCAGTTATTTAAAACGAGAATCGTTAACGCCAAAAAAGGTAAAGGCAGCTTCAGTCGGAAAATGAAGCATAAAGGCGAAGAGCCCTATTCAAAGTACTCACATTGTGGATTTTGAATAGGGCTTTTTCTTTATCCTAATAACCTGCACTCAAGTTATTAGGTTTGATTCTGCATGATTATTGATGCTTGTTGATTCTCGTTCTTATTATCTATTTCGTCCTAATCTCACTACATATCACACACCTGAGTTTTTCTACTTCACATCACCTAAGCGCAATGAGTTCCTTGCTATACTCAATTGAATTTCATGTTTTTATTGTTATTTGTGTTGTCGACGTAAAGCCAATATGAGTGAGAGGAGCATTATGTTTAAAGCGTTTGTGATCCTGCTATGTATTATCACTTCACCGCTGGCTTTGGCGGCAACGGCATTTGAGATAGTTCAGAAGTCGGATCAAACCATGCGAGGTGAGTCGAGCTACAGTGAAGCGACGATGGAGATTATCCGGCCAGATTGGCGGCGCTCAATGACGATGAAGAGCTGGACTAAAGGGACAGAACTTTCGTTAGTGCTGGTGACCGCTCCAGCAAAAGATAAAGGCAGTGCGTCACTCAAACGTTATCGAGAGATGTGGAACTGGGTACCAAGTATTGAACGAATTATAAAGATTGCGCCATCGATGTTGAGCCAGTCGTGGATGGGTTCTGACTTCACGAATGACGATCTCATTAACCAATCCTCTATCGTCGTAGATTACCAACATACTCTACTCGGAGAGGATACCTTTGACGGAGATAAGGTTTGGCGGATTGATGCCTTAGCTAAGCCTGACGCGCCAGTCGTCTGGAATAAAGTCACCTTGTGGATTTCTCAGGCGACTTACTTACAGCGAAAAATCGAGTTTTATGATGAGTTTGATGATCTGGTTAATGTCATGACCACTTTTGATATCAAAACCTTAGGAGGAAGAAAGGTTGCTACCCGCCTGGAAATGCGTCCAGTTGATAAGCCGGGTAACCGAACCGTGTTGACTACGCATCAAGCCCAGTTCGACTTTAAGATTGATGATGACTTTTTCTCTCAACAGCAAATGAAGTTACTCCGGGATTAGGTCGTGTGCATGAGTAGGGAAGGCAATAGCGTATGCTGATGAAACTTGCTTGGCGAAATTTATGGCGGCAAAAACGGCGGACGTTACTAACGGCCACAGCATTGGCATTAGTACTTTTCCTTTCCCTGATAACACGCGCTTTTCAAGAAGGCAGTTATACGTCGAACATAAAAAATGCGGCAAAGTTCTATACGGGGTTGATCCAATTACAGAATCCAGATTTCAGCGATACCTTGAGTATTGATGATGTTTTGCCACAAACCGAGTCCTTTATCTCATCTGCGAAAGATAACCCAAACATTGATGTTGTTCTGCCAAGAGTTGAGTCGTTTGCTCTCGCTGCTAAAGATGAACATTCAAAAGGGGCTTTGGTGTTGGGAGTAGACCCCGAAGCCGAAGACGACTATTCCAGTATCAGTGACAAAATAGTCAAAGGCACTTACATCGCTGCGGGAGAAAATGCAGTGCTGGTTGGGGGACGTTTAGCCCAATACCTCCATTTAGACGTTGGTGATGAATTGGTTTTGTATGGCATGGGCTATCATGGGCAAACCGCAGCGGGCTTGTATCGCGTCGCGGGTATTTTGCATTTCCCGCTGCAGCAACTCGACTCTCAATTGGTATACATGCCGCTCGATACCGCTCAGGCTCTGTATTCCCTGGATAAGCAAGTGACAGCTTGGGTTCTCAATACCGAAAACTTACGTGGTTTATCGAGTGTTGTTGATCAACTGCGCCGGGATTATGGTCGAGACGTCGCGGTGAAAGACTGGAAGGCCTTATCACCTGAACTCTCGCAACAGATTGCGCTCGATAAAGCTGGGGGAATATTTTTAATTTATATCCTCTACGGCATTGTTGGGTTTGGCCTGTTTGCCACGATTCTGATGACCACGTTAGAAAGGCAGCGTGAGTTTGCGGTTATGTTGGCGACCGGGATGCTCAGAGGCAAACTAGTTTCTCTACTGGTTATTGAGTCTCTGTTTATATCGGTCATCGGCGTATTGCTTGGCTTGATGTTCAGTGCCCCGGTTTTGACTTACTTTTACTTTAACCCGATTGAAATTACCGGAGAGGCTGCTGAGGTGATGCTAGAAACGGGGTTTGAGCCAATCGTGCCTGTTTCGCTCGACCCGCATTTGGCAATGACTCAAATTATGGTTGTGCTTTTTATCCTCTTCTTATGTCTTTTATATCCTATGGCGCGCTTATTACGTCTTCCTATCGCAAGTGGTCTCAAAGGAGGCTCGCATGTTGATTAAGTTGGCGTGGCGGAACTTGTGGAGAAACAAGCTCAGAACATCAATCATGATTGGGGCAATGGTGTTTGGTCTGATGGGTGTGATTGCCATGATCGGATTTATGAATGGTTTGGTTGATAGCATGATCAAAAATGCGATTTCCTGGCAAACCAGCCACTTGCAGATCCATCAAAACCAGTACTTGGTTAACCCTGAACTGGAGCAAACCATTCCAGACGCTCATGTGATCGCGGCGACCTTAGCCAATCAGCAACAAGTGAAAGCGGTGGCTGAGCGTTTTCTTGTGGACGGAATGATCGCCTCTGCTCGGAGTACACGCGGTATTCGCATCAATGGTATCGACATTGTGCAAGAGCCATTAATCACGCCCTTGGCGCAACACATACAGCAAGGGCAATGGTTGGATGAAGACGGTAGAAATCCTATTTTAGTTTCCCAGAAAACTGCCAAGAGATTAAATCTGCGTGTCGGTTCCAAAGTGATTGTGACGCTTTCCGATATTAATGGGGATGTCTCGGGAGCGGCGTTTCGCGTCAGAGGGATATTTAAAACACCGTCGAGTACGTTTGACGATGGTAATGCTTATGTGCGCAAAGCAGATTTAGAGAAAGTCGCCGGGTTAAAAGGCGCTAACGAAATTTCTATCCTTCTTAATTCAAACGACGAGAAAGTGTTAGAGAAAACAAAAAGGTTTACACAGACGCTGCTATCTAACACAACGAAAGATCATTTAGTGGTGAGGAAGTGGGAAGAAATACAGCCTTTACTCTCTACGATGATGAGTTCCATGGACATTTCGAATCAGGTCATGCTGGTGGTGTTTGTGTTGGCGATGATGTTGGGCATCATCAATATCATGCTGATGTCAGTATTCGAGCGTACCAGAGAATTTGGCGTGCTGATGGCTGTGGGTATGCAGCAACACAAAATCCGCTTACTTATCATTTTAGAGACGCTGTTTCTCGGGCTGTCGGGCTGCATGTTTGGATTGATAGGAAGCGCCATCATGCTGAAAATTTTGAGTATCACAGGGTTGTCGCTTAGTGGCCTTGCCGACGGGTTAGGTGCTTATGGTGTGGATACCTTGCTGTTCCCAAGAGTGTCTTTTTATGAGTACCAGATGATCATTGTGGCGATTTTTGTCGCGAGTCTGTTTGCTGCTTGGTACCCGTCGCGACAAATACTCAAACATCGACCTGTGGATGCCATGGCGGAGAAAACTTGATGACGATTAAACTCGAACATTTAACCAAAACCTACAATCCCGACAGTGATTTTCCGGTGCATGCTGTTAAGAGTGTCGATTTGGAAATCAAACAGGGGGAGTTTGTCGCTATTATGGGGCCGTCTGGTTCGGGAAAAACCACGCTACTCAATATGCTTGGTGGCATTGATGCACCGACTGCAGGTCGAGTGGAAATTGATGGTTGCCTTATTTCCGAAATGTCGGAAAAAGAGCTGATCGCATATCGCAGGGATAACATTGGCTTTATCTTTCAGGACTACAGCCTATTGCCTGTGTTAACGGCATTAGAAAATGTCGAGTTCGTAATGCAACTTCAGGGGAAAAGTGAAAGAGAGTGCCGCGAGCGTGCTTCTTCATTACTTGAGCAGGTTGGATTGGCTGAGCAAATGCATAAACGCCCGAGCAAAATGTCGGGCGGGCAACAACAACGTGTGGCCGTCGCACGAGCACTCGCACCTAAACCTCGCTTTGTTATGGCGGATGAACCAACGGCTAATTTAGATGCGAAAAGTACCGCAGAACTTCTCGATATCATGGAGCAGTTAAGTGAACAAGAGGGCACGACGTTTATCTTCTCCACACATGATCCCAGAGTGATCAAGCGGGCGCATCGAATTATCGTTTTTGAAGATGGGCGTTTAGCGAGAGATTTCAGTAATATTGGTAATCATGCGGAGAGATCTCATGCTTAGGTGGAGGTCAAACGGTTCAAAGCCGAATATCAAAGTGAGTCGCTATCTAGCGTTGAGTTTACTGTTTCTAAACTCGCAAACTTCCGCCTCGATTCCGGGTGTCGAGCCAGAAAAAGCATGGGACTTCGATGGTTATATCAAGTACATGGCCACTTATAACATTCCGGATAGTCACAGTAATACACTCGATCACTTGATTCATAATCGCTTCAATCTTGAATATCGATTCTCACCAGACTGGCGTATTAATGTTGGGATGAGAAACCGTGCTTTGTGGGGTGATTCACTCGATTTCGACCAATATGCAGATCTGGTCGCATTGGATAACGGATACTTTGATCTGAGCAAAAACTGGCGAGATGACAGCGTAATTCTCAATACTCAGTTTGATCGACTTTATATCACCTGGCGTGAGGAAGACTGGAGCGCAACGGCGGGTCGTTTTCGTGTCAATTGGTCGATGAACACGATCTGGAACCCAAACGATATCTATAATGCTTACTCTATTTATGACTTTGATTATGAAGAGCGAGCGGGTACCGATGCGCTAATGGTAAGCAAGAAGCTAGGGTTTGCCGATGGCATCGATTTAATTTTCGCGCCAGCGGAGTCACCAGATAAGAATAGTATTTCGCTACGCTACTTTGCTAATCAATCAGGCTGGGATTATCAGGTGATTGCTGGGCGGACAAACCGGGACTTTGTACTTGGAGCTGGGTTTGCAACCGACATCCACGAAGCGGGTTTACGTGGTGAGTTATCCTGGTTTGATCCGATAGAAAAGCAATACCAAGGCGAATTGACTCAATCATCCATGGTAGGAAGCCTTGAATCGGACTACAGTTTTGGAGGAAAACGCAGCTGGCTTGGTCGTGTGGCGTGGTTATTCATTTCAGAGCCAGTTGATGCTTCTAGCGCCATCGCTTATCTAAACTTACCTCTCGATGCGAAAACCCTCAGTTTTACCCAGCACACACTTTATGCTGATTTAAGCTTTGATCTGACTTCCCTTAATCGCCTGATGGCATCCGTAAGTTATTACGATGATGGCTCTTATTTTGCGGGTCTTTCGAGTAATTACTCACTTGCTAATGACTGGCAGTTACTCACGGTTGTTCAATGCTTTACCGGTGAAAGTGACAGTTTGTTTGGTGAGACGCCTGCGACACTATTGTTTGCGAACATTCGCTACAGTTTCTAGCAAGCGCATTCATCTAGTCATTGTCTCTAAATACTTTTGTTAATAGCAAATAAAACCTTGTTTTTATGGCGTTTTCATCCCTTAGGGTTAATCTTTTTGTAAAAGTCGTTATATTTGTGGTTCATCGTTAAAAGGAGTTTATGGATGAACCTTACGATTTCAGGAAAGTTACAGCTGAGTTTTATGTTGTTAGCTGTTCTTTTTATTGCGTCTGCGATCTTTACTTATCGAAATATCACTACCGTCGAGCAGCATGTCTCTTCGTTGCTTGCTTCCGATCTGCCGACAGTGGATACCAGTAGAGGTATTCAGCAATCTGTTCAGGCTTCATTATCTTCTATCCGTGCTTATATGCTACTCGGGGCCAATGAGACGACCGGAGCACAATTAAGTCAAGATGTACAAAATATCATGGTTTCCACTGATGAATCTTTGCCAACTTTGCAAGCGTTGATCCCTGAGCAAGACTTTCTCACAATCCAAAGTCAATGGGGGGCAATGAAAGCCTCTCTGAATACATTGCTTAAGTTAAGTCACAGCGAAGAAAACCTACCAGCACACAATTTATTTATTAACGAAGCCGCCCCGATTGCTGAAGTGGCACTGGATCAGATCCAAAGCTTGATAAATGAAGAGTCAGGAAACCAGTTTGGTGGTGAACGTAAGCGACTTTTCAAAGTCTACGCCGATAGTTACACGTCACTTGCGAACGCATTATCGGCATTGCGTGACTTCCTGTTGTACGGCCAGCAATATCACCTTGAAAAATATCAGGACCTTATCAAGTTCCATAATCAATCCGTCGCTGAAATTGATGGCAAGCTCGACATGCTCTCAGACAACGACAAGTCGTTATGGGCATTGTTCAAAGAGATGCAAGCGCTTTACTTTCCGCTCGCCGAGGAGGTGATTTCATTGCGACGTTCTCCAGAATGGAACGAAGCTAATCTTCTGATGGCGAACGAGTTATTACCAGCAGCCAACGCACTCGACGAAAGTTTAGAGTCCATCGTATCTGTTCAACAACGTCGGGCAAGTCAAAGTGGTGATGGCATCAGCCAGTCGATTCAAAATGTACTGACTTCAGTACTGATAGCGGCAGTATTTGTAATTATTGCTGCCGTCGTGATCTCAAAATATATGGGCAACACGATTGGTCGCAGAGTGAAAAACTTATCACAGCGTGCGCAGACCATCGCCTCTGGTGATATTTCGCAACCTCCGCTTAACGTTGTCGGAAATGATGAACTCGCCGTCCTTACCGAGTCTATCAACCGAATGAATGAATCTCTGGCCAATATCGTTGTAGGTGTAAGCAGCAAAGCGTCGCAAGTTGACAGCAACATGGTAGCGTTACTGGAGTCCGCTCAGGTTACATCAACCAATGTAGAGAGGCAGCAAAGCAACATCGTTGAAATGGGACGTCAACTTGAAGAGATCGCTATTGCCGCTAGAAATACTCTTGAACAAGCACACCAGTCTGTACAAAAACTGTCTGATTCGAAAGGTGAAATAGAGCAAGGTCGTGATGCGTTAGAGCAGAATAAAGGGACGATGGAAAACCTGCATGGCAGCATTGAAAACGCAAGCTCTCGAGTAATGCAGCTAAGTAAAGAAAGTGATGCAATTGGTCGGGTGACCGAAGTGATCGAAGGTCTCGCAGAGCAAACCAATTTATTGGCGCTGAATGCAGCGATAGAAGCAGCAAGAGCTGGAGATCAAGGTCGAGGCTTTGCAGTTGTCGCGGACGAGGTGCGAATGCTGGCAACCAGAACCACGCAATCTACTACGGAAATAAACGATATCATCCATGCTATTCAACGCTCAACACAGTCGGTTGTTCAGGAAATTGAGCATAGTCAGTCACTGGCAGAAACTGGTGCAGAACATATTGAGAATGCAGTGACCAAGTTAATCTCGACTACAGAGCAAATCAACTCTTTAAACGGACAGATGGCTGAACTGGCTGCAGCGGCTGAACAACAATCTCACGCCACCCACTCAATTACGGGATTGATGGATGAGATAACGCATTCCGTTAATGAGGTGTCCAGCAACAGTCATCATGCTTCTAAAACTTCGCTTCAGGTTAAAGAGCAGGTAACAGAGTTGAATCAACAAATGGCAGCGTTCAAAACCGTATAACGATTCAACCCATCTACACATACTTAAACAGCAGCCCAACCATTTACTCTTTGTCGTTAAGTGGTTGGGCTTTTTTATGTGGCTGCGGTCACTATAGAATTTACTTATCAAAGCTATAGCCAGAACCGAATTTCGTTACTCAACGCTTCGATCTAATATAACTCCATCAGCAGAAATCACTGCAAATAAATTTTTAATTACATACAGGAGCAAGATATGAGCACACAAGTAAGCCTAATTGGTCTAGATCGCGAACACTCTGAGCAACTAGCACAACAGCTGAACCAGCTACTTGCCCATTACCAAGTGTTGTACATGAACACACGCGGTTATCACTGGAATATCAAAGGCCATCAGTTTTTTGAGCTACACGTGAAATTTGAAGAAATTTATACCGACCTGCAAGTAAAAATCGATGAACTGGCAGAGCGTATTTTGACATTAGGTCACACGCCAGCACATGCATTCAGCCACTATCTGGAATCAAGTGAAATAAAAGAGCACCAAAACGCAACATCGGGTGACGATTGCGTCAAAGGTTTGGTTGATGGCTTCGGTATCCTTCTGCTTAATCAGCGTGCAATTCTATTCAACGCTGGCGAGGCGGGAGATGAAGGTACGGCTGCATTGATGGGCGACTACATTCGCGAGCAAGAAAAACTGATGTGGATGCTTAACGCTTACCTTCAATAAGGCGTGAATAAGAATCGGGAAATAAGACAAAAGAGCACTGAGGTGCTCTTTTTTTATTTTTGTAAAGTGGGCTAACTGCTTTGTCTTAAAAGGGATGATTCTAAGTAAATCAACAGATCAGTGAGCTCTTTTACCGCAAGAGACGCGCAAGAGTGGAACTCAGTTAAGTTTCCATGATGGACAAGACAAGAGGGCATTTGTGCGTTATAAGCCGCTTGTAAATCATATAAGTAGTCGCCGACGTAAAGTACTTCATCGGGCATCAACCGCCACTCTTTTGCTAAAACTTGCAAAGACAAAGGGTCGGGTTTTGGTGGGTAGCATTCGCGCGTGATCACTCGCTCAACTTCGATTTGGTTATGCTCAAGTTTACGTTGGGTGGCAATCAGGCAATTACGTGTCACGATGGCTGTTTTCATCGCTTTTTGATTCAGGAAAGCCAAAAGTTCGTGACAGCCTGTCATGGGTGCAGATTGCTCGGCATCGGAAATTTCGTGATCAAAAATCACATTGTGTGCATGCTCTTTGTGGTGAGGATGTTCCAGTTTTTCTACAAAGTCTAATAAGTCTTCTGACTGTGGACACCCTAGTTGTTGGCGCAGAACTTGAAAGTTCATATCGGAGCTCACAAGGGTGTTATCTAAATCAAAAATAACGGCTTTAATTTTATCGACGACTAGTGGAAAAGGAACCATTCTGACCTCATGCATACTGTTTAAAGTATCTTTAAAACAACAGCTTAATTATAAGCTAAATTTGATTTACTTCTGCTCCAGACGAAATATTTTCCCGGTGTCGGTCGAAAAATAGAGATAACCATCGGGACTGATCGTGACGTCTCTGATTCGCTCGCCAAGATCGTCCATCAAGCGCTGATATTCGGTCAGTTTTCCATTCTCGATAGAAACCACATTGAGGTGCGTTAGTTTAAGAGCTCCTGCAACGATTTTCCCGTTTAGGTCAGGGTACTTGTCGCCACGGTATACCACTAAGTTACTTGGGGCGATAGAAGGGATGTAAACCAGTTTGGGATCTTCCATACCCGGCAGGGATTTCGCTTCGCCGACATCAAGCGGACCCCAATATTCTTTTCCTTGGGAGACTCTGGCCCAGCCGTAGTTCGAGCCTTTCTTTATCAGATTAATCTCATCGCCTCCTCTTGGGCCGTGTTCGATTGACCAAAGCTGATTCGTCGCTTGGTCGAAGTACAAACCTTGAGGATTACGATGACCATAACTCCAAATCTCAGGCTTTACGTCAGACTCAGTGAAAGGGTTGTCTGCCGGGACAGTGCCGTCCAGATTTAAACGTAGAATTGACCCTGCATGAGTTTGTCTGTTTTGCCCGTTATCACGATCCCCTCGATCCCCAATCGAGAAGTAAACTTTATTATCGACAAACGCTATACGGCTACCAAAATGACGTCCGGTATCAGTAATCGCATCAGCAACAAAAAGGTCTTTCCATTGTGTCAGTTGATTGTTGTGTAAAGTCGCGGTCGCGAGCGCCACCGTGTTTCCTTTGCTGGTTCGCTTACTGTAGGTAAAGAAAAGCGTTGGCTGGGTTTTATCTGTATTGGGTGCGAGGGCAACGTCAAGTAAGCCCGCTTGACCAGTCGTACTCACGCCTGAGACTGAAAACAGTTTTTCACGTTGACCCGATTCGACATTCAGCAAAGAAATGGTACCGTTTTTCTCGTTAACGACGGCCTGCTTCTCATCGATAAATTCTATTCCCCAAGGAACATTGAATCCATTCGCCACTTCCTTTGCCTCATAGTCGGCAGCATGGCTGGAAAAGGTAAAACAAACGAGCAGGGTGGTGATAACGGTTCTCATGGCGGTGTCCAATTTAAAGCGTGTCTGTATTTAAAGCTAACACTGAATTCCTATGTTTGTTAGGCGTTAAACTGTATACAGATGTAAAAATCCCCGACACGAGATCGGGGATTGTATGACGTTGCGAGAGTGAACTCTGATTCGATTACATTGCCGCTTCGAATATTGCAGAGATCTCTTCGTGAGTCGCTTGTTTAGGGTTAGTGAAACCACACGCGTCTTTAAGTGCGTTATCAGCCAGCGTTGGAATATCTTCTAGTTTCGCGCCAAGCTCCTTGATGCCAGCAGGAATACCCACGTCTTTCGCTAGTGTAACGATCGCGTCGATCGCGGCTGCTGCACCTTGCTCTGCTGACATGCCTTCCACGTTAACGCCCATTGCTTTCGCCACATCAGTCAGACGTTCAGGGCAGACTTGCGCGTTGTAGCGTTGTACGTGAGGAAGCAGGATGGCATTACACACACCGTGTGGTAAATCGTAGAAACCACCTAACTGGTGAGCCATTGCGTGGACGTAGCCCAGTGAAGCGTTGTTAAACGCCATACCCGCCATAAACTGCGCGTACGCCATTTGTTCACGAGCTTCCAGATTTTCACCGTTTTTCACTGCTGTGCGCAGGTGCGCTTGAATTAACTCAATCGCTTTAATCGCAACGGCATCCGTAATTGGTGTTGCCGCAATAGAAACGTACGCTTCAATAGCGTGAGTCAGCGCGTCCATACCCGTTGCAGCAGTCAGAGACGCTGGTTTTGCAAGCATTAACTCAGCGTCGTTTACTGAGATCAATGGCGTGGTGTGCTTATCTACGATTGCCATCTTAATGTGACGTTCTTCATCGGTGATGATACAGAAACGAGTCATTTCCGATGCAGTACCCGCAGTCGTATTGATGGCGATAAGTGGCAGCATTGGTTTTGCAGATTGATCAACACCCTCGTAGTCAGAAATGTGTCCACCGTTTGCAGCCACAAGTGCGATACCTTTCGCACAGTCGTGTGGTGAACCACCGCCAAGTGAGATTACAAAGTCACACTCGTTTTCTTTTAATAGTGCTAAGCCGTCGTTAACGTTGTTAATCGTTGGGTTTGGCTGAGTGCCATCGAACACTACGGTTGCGATGCTTCTTTCGTTAAGAAGGCCTTGAACCTGCTCAACCACACCGATTTGGTTAAGGATTTTATCGGTAACGATCAACCCTTTTTTAAAGCCTTGTGATTGAATACTGTCCGCGGCGTCTTTAAGACAGCCTGCGCCCATAAGGTTTACCGTAGGGATAAAAAATGCACTAGTCATATTGGATTGCTCCGTCGTTCTTTATAAGTTGTTATTAATTGGGAATTACTGTCGCACACCTTTTTCGGGTTCCAACTTGATCCAGAACAAATTAAGCCAGTTGGGACTCGTTTCACTACAGGAACTGTGACAGCGATCTTGTTGCACAGCATGTAGGTGCAACATAAATATAACGTAGCTTAAATATGAAACTAGTAACGTAAAAAATTGTTAATAATGAAGATCTATTGATGATTTATATCTAAATTAGACTAAAGTATAAGAAATCCCCATTGATATTAGATTTATCAATGGGGATGAAAGAAGTGTTTTTAACTTATCTATCAATAATTATGCTATTTCGACAAGTTTAGATACGAGTTTTTCGATGCCTGAAGCTGCTTGAGAGATATTCTCGGCTAACATATAAGCCGGTGTAGAAAGAACCTTATGTTGCTCATCAAAAACAAACTCATCAACGGTACATTCGATGTGCTCACCACCCATTTGATTAAAGGCGGCAGAAGTCGCTTCATCATTGCCTATTGTTCCTTTTACACCCTGCTCATAAATCATCGGGATAATGATAGGTGCGATGCAAAGATAAGCTGCGGGTTTGTTGGCATGAGCAAATGCACGGCAGGCTTGAGCAACGTGTGTGTTGATTGAGCATTCCGCCCCAGATACCGCAAAGTCAGTTAGGTTTTTTGCTGCGCCAAAACCACCAGGTAGAAGTAAAGCGTCGAAATCTTCGACATGCAATCGCGCCACATCTTCAATATTTCCTCGCGCAATGCGTGCTGATTCCACCATTACGTTCCTGGTCTCATCCATTTCCTCGCCAGTCAGGTGATTGATTACATGCAACTGGTCGATATTAGGAGCGAAACAATGCCAGCTAGCGCCTTCTTTCTCAATAGCGTGGAGTGCCAATACAGCTTCGTGCAACTCTGTTCCATCATAAACACCAGAGCCGCTGAAGATAACCGCAATTTTTTTCATTTGAGAGTCCCTTTAGTCTGAGTATTCTGTCTGTTGCTCTTGCATTTACAGACTGATTATCCTCCACAATTTCACTTGTGAGTTCTTTTCATCATAGTCGCTGACTAAAAAGGGGTTAAGCAGAATTCGTAAAAAGTGTTTTATATTTGTTTCAAACTCGTAACGGAATAATTTCTATACTGATTTTTTATAAGATTGTCTGTTGTAGCCGCTCCTTTTTGCGTTAATCTGATGGCTACTTTCGCATTCATAAGCTGTAGGTCACATGAAATCTGCGCAATTTCAATTCACTCTTTATGGTTGTATCGCCATTATTTCCTGGAGCTGTTTACTGGGTATCGCCAGATTGGTGACGGAAAGCCTGGGAACAGTCGGAGGGGCGGCCATGTTGTATTCTGTCAGCTCTATTTTTCTAATTATTGTGGTAGGTATTCCAAAGCTATCTTACTTTTCTCCGAAGTATCTTATTTTAGGCGGAGCGATGTTTGTCTGTTATGAGATCTTTCTTGCTCTGGCGTTAGGGTATTCAAACTCACGAGCTCAGGCGATAGAAGTGTCCATCGTAAATTACCTCTGGCCTGCATTGACGGTGTTATTTGCGGTGTTAAGCAGTAATAAAAAGCCAAGCTGGTTACTTTATCCAGCCGTAACCCTAGCGTTCTTAGGCGTTGCGTGGACGGTGAGTGGGGATTACGGTTTATCAGTGCAGCAAATAATAGACAACGTTAACAGTAATCCATTGGTTTACTTTATGGCTCTGACTGGCGCAGTGATCTGGGCGGTATACTGTAACCTGACTCAAAAGCAACAGTCCAAACACAATGCGATTACGCTGTTCTTTATTGCCACGGCTGTGTCTTTGTGGGTGAAATTTTTAGTAACGGATCAACCAGCAATGACTTTCTCTTGGTCTGCAATGGGCTACTTGCTAGCTTCTGCGGCTTTGATGGCGGGAGGCTATGGGTTGTGGAACATTGCGATTGTTGGCGGAAATATGGTGTTTCTTGCGACGCTCTCTTACTTCACACCAATCTTTTCGGCTCTGTTTTCTTCCGTCATTCTCGGAGTGACCTTGAGTCAGAGCTTTTGGCATGGTGTGATGATGGTAACGGTTGGCTCATTATTGTGTTGGCTAGTCACAAAAGAGAAACGAGCCTCTGCAGTGGAAGAGAATATCGACCCCGTAAATACAAAAAAGCTCCCAAATTAGGGAGCTTTCTTTATTTGTTCTAAGCGACGTTTAGCTGGAGCTGCAGCTTGAATCTGTGCTTCGACAAGCGTGTTGTTAGCTGTTTACGCGTCTTCTCCAACGTATCCAACTCTAGCGTGTCATCGTCGACATGCAGATCGATATTCACTCGTAGCTCTTGTCCAACTTTGGTGATGCCAGCAACTTTTAGCTGGTGGTCTGATACTTTCTCGATCTCTAGTACATCGTTACCAACCACCTGACAAAGCTCTTTGCTCGGCGTCATCATCAGCAGCTCGCGTAGTGCGCCACATAACATATCAAACGGTACTTTTAAAAAGTAGAAGCCCATCAAAAGCATCATCAGTGGATCAGCATAAGCGGCATATTGAGCGAATGGAGACAGCGACACCAACCACGCGGCCACAAAACCTACCGTGACAGCAACACTTAACAAGGTGTCCATTTGCCACTGTTTTGTCTCTGCTTCGATTAGACCTGATGAGTAGTTTCGGCTTCTTTTCGCCATAAACCACCATGCGTAACCACAACCCAAAACGTTTACAACACCAAAGATTGTCGCAATAGACGCATCGACTTCTCTACCGCCTGTCATCAGTGCGGAAATCGCAGAGTAAAGAGAAAATAGCACAACAATCAAAATAACTGTTGCCTTGATCGCAATAACGATTGGCTCTAGTACGGCTTTACCAAATGGAAACACTGACTTCGATGGTTTGCTAATGTAATAAGAGGCTGCCAGTGACAATAATGTTAACAGTAAGCTGACTAAAGAGTAGACACCATCAAAAACGATCACAATTGAGCCAACAAGCAAGCCTAGTACCATACCACCAGCAGCGAAGCCTGAAGCTAAAAGGGCTGAAATGGTTAAAATATGGTTTTCGTTTCTGCTTGTCCTGACACACATGAGATATACCTTGTAGTTTTTGTTCCGCTATATTCTTTGCTTACAAGGCTATTTAGGCAACCAGAATTTGACCAGTAACTTGTTGAGTGAGAGGGGTTTGAAATATTTTATAATAAAAACAATATGATACAGCAGGATCTTACTGTCACAAAAATTGACACTCAGTGCAAAGTGTTTAGAAGTCAAATAAATAATCGCTGAGTTTGTCCGCTAACCACGTCATAGCAGGGTGTTCAATTTGACCATTTGTAGAAAACATACAGTAGTCTTCTTGTGTTAAACCGTAGGTGTGTTTAATTACCGCCAACTTTTGTTGACGTAGATAGTGACGAATTAGGGGCTCAGGTAACACGCCCCATGCATCTTCTTCTAGGATGGTGTTTAACATGTAATCAAAACTTGAGAAGCCGATGTAGCGTGTTGAGAAAGGCTGTAGTTCTGGGTTGTCTTTCTCATTTAAGTAAACCATCAGCGCTTGCATTTGGCTGCGCAGCTCTTCATCCGATACGCGACGCATTTTGCTTAACCGGTGATCGGCGCTGCACACAGACATCATGCGTATTTTACCTAGTGGGTTATAGACGATATGGGGATCGTCGACTCGCTCGTAATCAACACCAAAAGCAAAATCCACTTGATGCGTGCTCACCAGGTTGGCTAAGTCACCACTTGATGCGAGGATGATGTTAAATGTGGTGGAAGGGTAACGGTTGTTCAGCTTGTGTGATAAGTCTTGCCACAGGTCGTCGGGTAGGGAGTCGTCTCGTGCAACCCATACCTCGGCGTTGAAACCCTCTGAAATTTGGCCACACGTTTTGCGAATACGTTGTGCTATCACCAAAAGGTACTCACAGTCTTTGTAAATCGCTTTTCCCGCTTCAGACAACGTGAGTTGATTGCCTGTTCGGGTAAACAATTCGACATCGAGATCCTTTTCCAACGCTTTTATCGACATGCTGAGTTTGGTTCGGTTACAGTCCAACTGCCTTGCAGCTTCGGACACCGATCCACAATCAGCGATAGTACAGAAGGCTTCTACTTGCGTTAAGTTCATGATTTGACACAACCGAAAAGTAATTTGAAATCAAAAGGGATACGGTACAGGTCGATTCCCAAAGCTGTGAAAGGTTAACGAAAAAAACACGATTTCGCCAGATAAGTCTATGGTCTTTTTGTGGTTTTGGGGTACCCTATACCAAGTATGCGTTGATATAGGTCTGACGCTCAAAAGAAGTCAATCATTGTTAGACTTCTTGTGTCACGCTAAAAGTGGATTGCGCTTTGTCACAGGGAAGAACAGTGTTCTCCCATCAATTCAAGCACTTTCGGCGTCACACGGTGAGATGTGAGATATCAGAAGTGAACATGGAGGCCACGATGGCACAAGATTGGGACGGCTTAGCAAAGAGTTGGGAATCAAATCCCGCAACCACGCAATTTGCTCAGTCAGTGTTTGAACAGTTACAACAGTTAACTCAGCTTGATGGCATTAAAGTATTAGATTTCGGATGCGGAACCGGGCAGTTAAGCCAGTTATTGTCTCCATTGGTTAAAGATATCGTGGCACTAGATTCATCTGAAGAGATGATCGAAGAGTTAGATAAAAAAGAGCTGGCGAATGTCGAGCCAGTTGTTGATACCTTATCTCGAGGTCTTGTTGCGCAGCATCCTGCGTTCCGTGGGCAATTTGATTTGGTCGTTGCATCATCAGTTTTATCCTTCTTGGATGATGCCGATTCAGCATTAAGCATTGCGCATTCATTACTTAACCACGGTGGTCATTTCGTTCATTTTGATTTTGTATCAGAATCCGGACAAGATGGCTTTACAGAGGCGAGTTCAGAAGCTGCCCTCATTAAAGCGGGCTTTACTGAAGTAGAAACAAAGAATGTGTTTGAAATCACATCAGATGGTAAATCGATGTCAGTAATAATGGGTGTTGGGCGCCGTTAATCCCTAATGAGAACATCAAAAAGCGAGCTTCAAGGCTCGCTTTTTATTTGCTTGCAACCTTTCCATTAGGACCTAATCAGGCTGACACCAGCTTTTTTATCTCATCCAAAACATGTGCGTTTGCGATGGCACCAATGTTTTCCACCTCTCTGCCATTGATAACTTGTTTGACAGCAAGCTCAACTAATTTACCCGACCTCGTTTTAGGAATGTCACTGATGGCAAAAATTTCACTTGGAACGTGTCTCGCTGAGCAGGCAGATTTCAACTGAGCTTTAATTTTCGCGATCATTTCATCGTTCAATTTTTCGGTAGTGGCTAGCTGAACAAACAGCCAGATTTGCTCGTTTCTATCTACCTCTTTTCCGACCGCGATTGAGTCAACAATCCCTTCTATCGAATTAACCTGCTGGTAAATTTCTGCTGTGCCAATCCTAACTCCACCAGGGTTTAACGTTGTGTCACTTCGCCCGTAAAAGAGATAACCGCCCGTTGAGGCATTTCTTTCAACATCATCGCCGTGGTGCCAAACGTTTTCGAACTTGTCCCAATAAGCGTTATGGTAACGCTCACCACTGTCATCCCAGAATTTAGCTGGGAAATTAGGGATGGAATTGGCACACACTAGCTCGCCTCGGTTACCAATAATATCTTCGCCTTGTGGACTGAAGACTCTTGTATCGACACCTAAACCTGCACACTGACATTCACCACGGTAAACCGGGGAGATAGGGTTACCTAATACGAAGCAACCACAAATATCTGTGCCACCAGAAATAGAAGCTAAATGAACGTCCTCTTTCAAATGTTGATAAACGTAATCAAATTGCTCCGGGTAAAGTACAGAGCCCGTGGAACATATGGTTTTTAGTGATGGAAGCGGGTCGCTTCCTTGATTGGAATAGCCCGCTTTTTCCATGGCTTCCAAGTATTTTGCCGAGGTGCCAAAAAGTGATACATCTGCGCGTTTAGCCAAATCCCACAATACCTTGTAATTTGGGTACATCGGGCTGCCATCAAAAATGACCAAACACGCGCCACTGGCTAGGGTGGAAACATGCCAGTTCCACATCATCCACCCACAAGTGGTGTAATAGAATACGCGATCTTCTGGCTGAATATCGCAATGAAGCTGATGCTCTTTAACATGGTTAAGCAGGGTGCCGCCTACAGAATGCACAATACACTTTGGTTTCCCAGTTGTGCCGGATGAGTAGAGTATGAATAAGGGATCATTAAAGTTGATACGCGTGTAAGTGACGGGCTGCGGTGGGTATTGATTTAATATGTATTGCCAGTCTTGGGTGCAAACATCACATTCGTAGCTGCGAGGATTGAGATAGTTGATCTGGCAAACGTGCTTTAGACCATCTAAGTGATCGGAGATATGATGGTTTTTATCTGTCATATCGAACACTTTGCCGTTAAATGTGTAGCCATCGCAAGTGAACAGAACTTTAGGTTTTACTTGGCCAAATCGTTCCAAAACGCTTTCTATGCCGAAGTCAGGCGATGTCGCGGTCCAAGTCGCACCAAGGCTGGTCGTGGCTAGCATTGCAATCACGGTTTGAGGCAGGTAAGGAAGGTATCCAGCAACCACATCGCCTTTTCTTACACCGCAATCTTGCAGCCATCGTTGTATGCTAGAGACTTCATCACACAGCTCTTGCCAAGTATAAGTTTGTCTCTCTCCACGCTCGTTCTCAAACCAAATCGCAATATCATTAGGGTTGTGATAGGCAAAACTAAGAAGGTTTTCCGCATAATTAATTTGGGCGTCAGGAAACCAGCTTGTGTCGCGGTTGGGAACCGGCTGCTGCCATTTACTCTCAGCTTGGCATTTTACCGTGTCACCCGAGTTTCCGATTACATCACAAAACAGCCACACTTCTTGCCAAAACTGTTCGGAATGATCCAGTGACCATTGATGGAGTTCGGCATAGTTTTTTATGTCATTTCCTTGCTTGTTTATGTGTTCAATAAACTGGGTGATATTGGCTTCTTCGATGCGGCTTTCGCTCGGTTGCCATAATTTGTTGTACTCGCGCATAGGTTCCTTCTATAACAAGCTGATAACACATTAAGTCTGAAAGCAATCACTAACAATGTCAAACTTGCGTTAAAGTATTTGATGTTAGCAATATCATAGTCTTACGTGTAAATGTAAATGTAAATAATTTGTTACACTCAAATGCGCGGGCGAAAATGGTTTAGGGATTGGAAGCAGTCAGGAGTACAGATAGGCTTAATGTAAAGGATTTGTTAATGGAGAAAGGTCATGACGCAATATCATTCTAAACCCGTTGACCAGGATGGAAGGGTAGAATGGAGCCTCGAAGAAGATACAATTTGGCGAGATTTAGTCACCAGACAGATGAGTGTTATTCATAACCGCGCTTGTCAGGCTTATCTACATGGTTTGACATTACTCGATTTGCCCGAGGATCATGTGCCACAACTTCCTGATATCAATCGTGTATTGATGGAAACGACAGGATGGCAGGTCGAGCCTGTTCCAGCGCTTATCGATTTCGATCGTTTTTTTAATCTGTTAGGTAATAAACGCTTCCCCGTTGCGACATTCCTGCGTAGTCGTGAAGAGTTTGACTATCTGCAAGAACCCGATTTCTTCCATGAAATATTTGGCCACTGTGCCATGTTGACTAACCCTGATTTTGCCGCGTTTACTGAGCATTATGGGCAGTTGGGCCAAGCCGCGACGCCTAAACAGAGAGCGTATCTTGCACGACTATACTGGTTTACCGTCGAGTTCGGCCTGGTTAAAGAAGGCGATCAGACCAAGATTTATGGCGGAGGCATTCTCTCTTCTCCGGGAGAAACTATCTATTCGCTAGAAAGTGAAGATGCGATTCGTGAAGGTTTCGATTTACAAACCGTGCTGAGAACGCCTTATCGCATCGATATCATGCAACCGAAATACTATGTAATCGACGATTTTTCACAGCTTTATCAAATCAGTCAATTAAACCTATTAAAGCAAGCCGATATGGCTATTGGGACCGGATTGTTGCCACCACTATTTGAACCAAAGGAACCTGCTCATGTTGAATGAACAAAAATGCGAAGCTTGTAGTCTTGATGCCATTGCGCTGAGTAAAGAGGAGCAACAGTCACTGCTGCTGCAACTTACTGATTGGCAGATTTTTGAAAGAGAGGGGATTCCTCAGTTAGAAAAAGTGTATAAGTTTAAAAACTTCAAACAGGCTTGGGCGTTTAGTAATAAAATTGCTGAACTGGCAGAAGATGAATTTCATCACCCTTCGATTTTACTAGAGTGGGGTAAAGTCACGGTGACATGGTGGAGCCATTCAATAAAAGGGCTGCATAAGAACGACTTTATCTGCGCATCGAAATGTGACGGTTTAGCTCTTACCGAATAAGAGATATTTAGCTTTATACTAGGCGCCCGAACATAAGTTCGGGCGTCTTTTTTAGAGCTATTGGGCCTTAGAGCTCGATACGATAGACAGAAGTCGTGCCAGAAACTTCATTCCCTACTGCGATAAAGTGATCACCGTTACGGGTGAAGTAATTAATCGACTCTGGTCCAAGATCGCCAGCTTTTGGATTGTAGGTATCATTCGCGCACTCGCTCTCTTCCACTTGTGTGCAAACCGGCTGCTCGTAGTTACGGTGGTTCACGTAGTGAAGGAAGACCGCTTGGCTTGGCTCACTAATATCGTAAACCATGATTCCACCTTGGCGCTCAAGGCCAATAAATGCGTAGTAACGTCCGTTTATTTCTGCGGTTTCGATTGCTTCAGGTTCAATACCTTTGTCATCACTGCGATCATCACCGCTACTATTGCTGTCGTTGGTGCTGTTAAAGTGTTTTCCTTCATTCATTAAAGCGATGGTTGCAAAGTCATCACCACTGTCGAAAACCAGTTCACCATCTTCATCCCATATTGAAAAAGAACGAGTACCAAACGCTTGTACATTATCCGTAGCAGATAACGTCTGTTCCGGTTTGATGACTTTTAGTCGCGCTAGAAGTGAGTTGTCTTTTAGTGCTGCTGCCAGTGGGTGATCGCTCGCGACTTTAAGCTTTTTACCACGAACCTCATCGACGTGACTGAGACAAGTGCCTTCTTTGCTGGTGTAGTCGCTTGTACCTTGATAGTCACCTTCATCCCACTTAAAGTTGGCCTTGTCACAACGCTCTTGTGTGGTTTTGATGCCATACTCACGACCGTCTCCTTCGTTGGCAGAGACGATGTAGCTTTTACCATTCACTGAATAGCTGTCGAGGGTGTCTGGCATATATAAGCCAACCAATTGCGGGTAGCTCTTAAAGTTGCCGACTATTTTGTCTTTGTTGGATGCATCCAATTTAGCGTCAGACCATGATTTCCCGCCTAACCCGACAATTTTCTCAACCGATTTGTTTTCAGGATTAATGATTGCCATGGCATTGTTTTCTTGTAACGCTACGTAAATTTTACCGTTGTCAGCAAAGGTCAAGTATTCTGGTTCTAAGTCTTGAGCCACGCTTGCGTTCGGTCCAGATATACGCACGCTATCAGATAATTCACTGGCACGAGGACCATCAAATTGCTCGAAACCAATTTGCGTTACTTCGGCGTTGGTGATCCCTTGGCCTAAATCCACTAATGTAATACTGCCTTTGGGGTCAACACGGTAATCACCGCTTGGCTCTCCTTCATTGGCGGTCGCGATGTAACGGCCATCCTTTGAAAACCCGACCATATCTGGCAGCGCGCCAGCAGGATAGGTCGTTACAAGAGACAAGTTATCCGATCGATAAAGCGCGATAATGCCGCTTTCTTGTTTGTTGCTGTTCTCAATAGCAACCGCAACGAGGCCATTGGAGACAGCTACACTGTTGGCGGCGCCGATATCAATCGATGCGGCTTCACCAGCGCCATTTAAATCTATAAACGCGGTTTGCGATGGGCGGCTGTTTTCGTCCAAGGATAGGACATCGACGCGTTTTGCCTGAGCATTGACCACATAAAGTTTATCTGTACACCCGTCATAGTTAACAATCTCTGCTGCTGATGTATCAAAAGGTGCATCCGCGATAGACGTTCCTACTAGCGTCAGCCCTTGAATAGAAGTTTCGCCAGCAATCGGTGCAGTGGTCGCTTTACACTGAGCACGGAAGGATGCCAATGTATCCTCTGGCTGTGAAGAACATGCGATGGCAAGTGACGAAAGTGCTAAAACACCTATTGCTTTAAATGGGGTGGACATGATATCTCCTTATCAATCCGATACAATGTGGCTCAATGCATAATTTTTTAATAAATATTCACTAATCTTCGTGAATGCTTTTGAAGCATTGATTGACGTATGTTTTGGTAAGGCTATGAATATATGTATGATTAATGACTCTTATATTGGCTTTTTATTAAACAAATATGTCATCGGTATGTTGGCATAACAAATTGGAATGAAAATGGAACTACAACAATTTTTAGATGCAGTAGCGTCGACACCAGAAAAGATTGAATTTGAAACGACCATCGCGGTGATAGAGGCGAACTACGAGTTCACACCAACTGCATTTACTAATGGTGCGACCGAAAATGGAGCCGGTGAAAACAATGGCTCATGCAAAATCTTTGCATTTGGTTTGCTTAATAACTTAGACAAGGAAGCCACACTGGCCTGTTTTGGACGTTTTTACCGTGAAGATGTTTTACAACATCCAGAAAACGATGATCATCAGAACATTCGTAATTTTATGGTGAGCGGCTGGGATGGTGTTAAGTTTGAATCGCCAGCACTAAAAGCTAAGTAATCAAATAGAGCCAGTCGATTAAGCGACTGGCTTTTTTTCCAAACATTTTCTACACAAACACAATTGGCCTTCGTCAGGCTTGGGTAAATCTCTGGTCTCGACACCGAAACACCAACAAGTCTCTTTTCCTGCTGAGATGTCACAGTGTGCTTGAGTTCCGCATTCTGGGCATGAATGGGTAGACTCACCACCGGCAATTTGATTGATCAGACTATCTCGTTGTTCATCCGTTTTGTCTTTCCACTGGATGATCTCTTCCATCGTTCTGTGACAACCAGAACAGATGCCGCCATTGTTTTTACAGGCAGCACGACAAGGTGACTTCATTACTTTCTCGTTCTATTTTCGAATGCGGCCTACTTTAGCATAAAGCACAGTGAAACTGGTCGGGAGATCGCACCAGTGATACCCTAAGGATAATTACGTTAACCACAGTCCGACTTATGTTAGAAAAAGAAAACCTGATAAAACTAGCAAGAATGCAAATGCCTTTTGGGAAATACGCGGGAAGAGTGTTGATTGATCTTCCAGAGGAATATTTGCTGTGGTTCGATAAAAAAGGGTGGCCAAGCGGTGAGCTTGGGGACTTGCTCAAGTTGTGTTTAGCGCTAAAAATCGAAGGCTTAGATAGCGTCGTTAAGCCGCTAAAGCGAATGTGAGGCCAAAAAGCCTATTCACAGATGCTAGATACAACAAAGCCACCTAATTTAGGTGGCTTCACGTTAATACAATAAGGTTTAGATTAGCGATTCGATACCGTATTTTGCGCCGTAGTTTTCGACCACAAAATCAATATCTTTGTCACCTCGGCCAGACAAGTTGATGAGAATCGACCCTTTTTCTCCTTGTTTCGCCAGTTTTATCGCGTAAGCCACTGCGTGAGAGGACTCTATCGCAGGGATAATGCCTTCCTCTCGTGATAGTTCAAAGAAAGCGTCTATTGCTTCGTCATCAGTGATCGAACCGTAATTCACGCGGCCGATATCTTTTAGGTAACTGTGTTGCGGGCCAACAGATGGGTAGTCTAGTCCACTTGCCACAGAATAAACTTCTTGAGGTTCACCTTGTTCGTCTTTCAGCATGTAAGATTTAAAACCATGCATGATGCCAGGTTCGCCCAAGCTAAGCGTTGCCGCGTGTTCCCCCACTTTCTCTAAAGAACGACCCGCTGGCTCAACACCGTGAATCGCGACCTGTTCGTCTTCTAAAAAGGCACTGAATAAGCCCATAGCATTAGAACCACCGCCCACGCATGCCACGAGGTTGTTCGGTAGTTTGCCCGTCATTTCTTTAAACTGAACTCGTGCTTCGTTACCAATAATCGATTGGAAATCACGAACCATTTTAGGGAATGGGTGAGGGCCTACTACAGAGCCAATGGCGTAAAGCTGAGTCTCTGGATCTTTTAAATAAGCTTCAAATGCTGCGTCTACCGCTTCTTTCAGCGTTTTTCGTCCATGCGTTGCAGGAATCACGTTAGCGCCTAGAATTCTCATTCGAACCACGTTTGGGTGCTCTTTAGCGATGTCCACTTCGCCCATGTAAATATCGCACTCTAATCCGACAAGAGCCGCTGCTGTCGCTAACGCAACGCCATGTTGACCTGCGCCTGTCTCTGCGATCAATTTCTTTTTACCCATCTTTTTAGCGAGAATAGCTTCCCCTAAACAGTGGTTAATTTTGTGCGCGCCAGTGTGGTTGAGATCTTCGCGTTTCAGGTAGATATCAGCGCCATATTTTTTGGACAAATTCTCAGCATGGAAAATTGGACTCGGTCGACCCACAAAGTGTTTGTAAAGGCGTGCCAGCTCAGTTTTAAATTCTGGGTCTTTACAGCATTCTTCGTAGGCAGCATTGATGTCTCGCATGATTTGCTCAAGCTCTGGTGGTACAAAGCTGCCGCCATATTCGCCAAAGAATCCTTCATTGTTGGGCATTGTGTAGTCGAAAGAGTTATTCATTTTTCACGTCCTAATTTTTATGATTAGTACGTTATACCCAAAATCTTATGCGTATTGTGTGATCAGTTGCCTAAATCTTGATGTTGTTATCGTGAACTAGTTGATTAGTACGTAGTTAATACAAAAAAGCTTGCTTATCAAAAGCAAGCTAGTGGTTAGCCATATTCACATTAATGGGTACGACGTGGGCCGTTTTGAACGATATCTTTACCGTTCTCGTAAACGTGTGCTGAAACCCAACGACCTAGAATAAGCTGGTGGTTGTCTCCTAGAACCGCGACAAATGGGCGGCCATCGCTATTGGTTTTAGCAAGTGCAATACCTGCCACACCTTCAAGGCCAAGAGCACCGCTTTCAACCATGTGCAAAAAGGCTTCCAGCTCTTCAATAGTTTCGATCACTTGATCATCAATGTTCATTGTATTCAATCTCTTCGAATCGCAGATATTTTGTGGCGCGTACTCTACCTAAGTTAAGACGAGAAACCAAGTTTCTGGTACTTTCGGTAAAACTTTCTACGGTCTTCACATAATGTTTAAGAGTGAATAGGGCAATCAAATTAGTATTTGGACTAGCGAAGCAGGAGTGCAATAATTTTGCTATTCCCAATTAATTGAAAACGCACATGAAAAAAGTATTGATTACTGGCTTTGAACCTTTTGGCGGTGATGCCATCAACCCTGCTTTGGAAGCAGTCAAGAGGTTAGAAGGAGAGGCCATTGATGGAGGTTTTATTGTCACTTGCCACGTGCCTGTCACGCGATATGACTCAATTAATACAGTGATAGAAGCAATAGAACAGCATCAGCCAGATTGTGTGATAACCGTTGGGCAAGCGGCTGGCCGTGCCGCCATTACCCCTGAGCGTGTTGCTATCAACGTGGATGACTTTCGAATTCCTGACAATCAAGGTCATCAGCCGATTGATGAGCCCATCATTGCCGATGGTCCTGACGCCTATTTCACGACTTTACCGATCAAGCGTGTCGTTCAGACTTTGCAACAGCAAGGGATTCCTTGCCAAGTTTCTAACAGTGCGGGAACGTTCGTGTGCAATCACCTTTTTTATGGTTTGCAACATTACTTTAGGGATAAGCCAGTACGACATGGTTTTGTGCATATTCCACTGTTACCCGAACAAAACACACTCGGTAACCAGCCTACAATGTCATTAGATACCATAGTGGAAGCGCTGCGGTTGATGGCGCAAGTGGTTGTTCACCATGACACTGATATTACTGTTACTGGCGGAAAGATTTGCTAACCACAGCTTAACGTTTACCGCTTGAAGATTTTTCGAAGAGATATTTATCTTTAATATTATCAACGTGAGAGATTCGCTGTTGTATCGGCTCTACAGCGACAAAATTATTGAAGCACATCACGTTGTCCGTATACTTTGCCAGAGTATGAATGCACTAACGTCGGAGAAAAGCATGTCAAATCGAGTACCTACCAATATACTGACTGGTTTTTTGGGATCAGGTAAAACGACGACGATCTTAAACCTGCTAAAGAAAAAACCAGCAGACGAAAATTGGGCAGTCTTAGTGAATGAATTCGGTGAGATCGGTATTGATGGCGCTTTGATGACTGACCAAGGTGCGTTGATAAAAGAAGTCCCTGGCGGTTGCATGTGCTGTACCGCAGGCGTTCCTATGTCGGTGGGCATTACTGCGTTGTTGCGTCAAAAGCCCGATCGTTTGCTTATCGAACCGACAGGGCTTGGTCATCCAAAACAAGTGATTGCGACATTAACGTCTGAGCAGTATCAGCCTTATGTTGATCTTAAAGCGACCATCGCATTGGTTGACCCACGTAATCTGAGTGATGAGAAGCACCTTTCCAATCAAAACTTCCTTGATCAACTAGATTGCGCGGATGTGGTTATTGGTAGCAAAGTTGACCTTTGTTCTAGCCATGACATCGATGTATTTAGCGACTGGATCACCGATCAGTCTCCATCAAAAGTGTTTAGCAAGTTGATTCATGACGGCGATCTACCTATTGAAGTTTTAGATATTGAACGAGTTCATGGCAGTGCTTCTTCACATATTGAGTCTCACCATCATGAACACGCGCATCAAGAACCACAATTCCAACTGCCACCGGGCAAAGCTTTCATTCGTAAAGAGAATAAGGGGCAGGGTTATTTCAGTTGTGGTTGGCTATTTGGCGCAGAGCATACGTTCGATTTCGATCAGCTTTTCTCTATGCTATCGGCCTTAACGGCAGAGCGAGTAAAAGCCGTAGTGAATACAGACCGAGGATCTTACGCATTTAATGTCGCGAATGCGGTGGTTACGGTGAATGAAATCAGCCTTGAAGGGTTTGAATCGAGATTAGAAGTGATCGACTCTCAGTTGCTTCCTTGGGATGAGTTAGAAAGTGTTTTACTTAAACTTTCTGGGATAGAGAAGTAACGAGTTACCTGGTTATCTCCCTTAAGCGGTCAAGCAATGTGGCGTTAGTGTTTGCCGCTTAATCTGTTTGCACAGACTTAAAACTGAAAAAAGAGAGAAAAGTGAGATAAATCACTTAAATTCGGGTATAGTGCACGGCTGAATTTTTAACGCTATTTTTAGTGGTTTGTTTAAGGAATACGCTCAATGTCATTTTCATCTCAAGGTTTTGCACCAGAAGTGGTAAAAGCGCTGGCAGAATGCGGTTATGAAAAGTTAACGCCAATTCAACAGAAGGCGATTCCAATGGCTCGTAAAGGCCATGATATTTTCGCTACAGCCCAGACTGGTACTGGTAAAACTGCAGCGTTCTCATTGCCTATGATTCAGCGACTGCTAGACAGTGATCACAGTGCTTCACGTAAGACGGCGCGTGCGCTTATTCTTGCTCCAACGCGTGAACTGGCAGAGCAGATTGCTGACAACATCAAAGCGTACACCAAATATACCGACCTATCGGTGGTGGCAGTTTTTGGTGGCCGTAAAATGTCTTCACAAGTCTCAGCGCTTGAAAACGGCGTCGATATTCTGGTCGCCACACCGGGTCGTCTGGAAGAGCACATTGAGCAAGGTAATGTCTCAGTTGCCAATCTAGAGTTCCTCGTTTTTGATGAAGCTGACCGTATTTTGGATATGGGCTTTATTCACGCGGTGCGTAAAATCATGCTTGATGTGGACACGGATCCGCAGATCATGATGTTCTCTGCAACCACGTCCAGCCAGCTTAACCTATTAGCAAAAGACATTTTACGTAAACCAAAACGCATTGAAGTTGAACGCGCAAATACAACCGCACAAACCGTTGCTCACGTACTTTATCCGGTTGATCAAGAACGTAAAACAGAGCTGCTTTCTGAACTGATTGGTCGCAAAAACTGGCAACAAGTGTTGGTGTTTGTGAACTACAAAGAAACCGCGAACGAAGTGGTTAAAGAATTGAAGCTTGATGGTATCAAAGCGGCAGTTTGTCACGGTGACCGAGCGCAAAGTGCTCGACGTCGTGCGCTTGAAGAATTCAAATCAGGCAAAGTCCGCGTAATGGTAGCAACCGATGTTGCCGCTCGTGGATTGGATATCGCGGATCTGCCACATGTTGTGAACTACGATATGCCGTTCCTTGCTGAAGACTACGTTCACCGTATTGGCCGTACTGGTCGTGCTGGTAAGCAAGGGCACGCGGTTTCTTTCGTAAACCGAGATGAAGAGCTGACCGTTGTACAAGTTGAAAACTTGATTCAACAACGAATTCGCCGTATTGAGCTAGCAGGTTATGAACCAAAGCAGCGTGAGTCGTACATCGAAAAGCTGAACTCCAAACCGGCATTTAAAAACCGTCAAGGACGTCGTAATAACCCTAACCAATCTGCAACAGACCAAGGTTCAGCAGAACGCCGTTTGGCGATGGTGAAGCGTTTGAAAGCACGTCGAGCGAAATAACCAATATTGACGAATTGAGCTGAACAAAAGCGCCCTTCATTTGGAGGGCGCTTTTATTTTATCGGTTCTATCTTGCTATCAGGCAGCGTGATCGAGAAGTGGCGCTATTTGATACAGCTCCTCAATGATCGTTTTCGTTTGTCTCGAATAGACGAGACGGTCACGATCACCAACCAACTGTATGGCTTTTACTTTGCCCGATACTAAACATAGCCTGATGGTTCTAAGTACCATTTGAATATCTAAAGACATATCACCGTCAAGGTCGTTTTTGGCGATAAGTGAACCTAAATCAACCGAAATAATCACTTGGTCGCAATGGTCGAGATAATTGCCTACTTGTTGTTTGACATGATTACGGTGTCGAAAAGTAAACTCTTTATCGGTGACCCAGTCACAGCCTTGGTCCTCAGCGTATTCCCATGTCTCTTGCTTGGTATCATGTTGGTTAACACCCGCAAAAAGCAGCCTAACGTTTGGGTAGCGGGAAAGCGCAAAATGAAATGCTGACCCTACCTTTGGCTCTAATGTCGGCTTTAAATGCATTTTTTGACCAATATGCAAAATACCCACATCATCCTGACAGGCAGCGACCACTGGCAGCATAGACAAGATGGCTTCCGTGCAATTGGTTACCAATACTGGAATAGAGTGACGGGAAAGTGCCAAGCTAAGTGCTTCCTGAAAATCCCCGTTTTCTAATTGAGCATGAGTAAAATGACCACAATGCGCAGCTGTAGTTTGATCATGTTGCTGATAGAGCCATTCGCTCGCACTTTCTAAGCTTTGATTCGCTAATTCAAACGCGCCTTTTGACATCGGAGCAACGTGCTCACAAACCGTCATAAATGAAAATGGGTAGTGCTGAACTGGTGTATGTGTTGTTTGATGAAATTTATATCGTTTGAAAAAGCCCAACATGATGAATTACCTTTCTGGTGGTAGTGCCCTTGCCGCCTGCAACACGTGTAAAACGATACGTTGCTTGTCCTTCTCGACCCTGTGAGCTGGAGCCATAACCGAAACTGCGCCAACGAGTTTACTTCCTTTCATGACTGGTGCGCTGATACCAGAGACACCTGGGTCAATTTCGGAAGTACTGACGGCGTATCCGTGTTTTCTGATCGTGGCAAACTCTTGTTCCCATTCATCAAGACAATGGTCCTGTTTGAAGTAACGTAAGATCTTCTCGCCACGACTCTTAGGCATATAAGCCAGCATCACTTTGGATGAGGCGCCACGAAGCAGGGGTTGACTTTGACCCTGGACGAAGCTGCACCGTAGCGCCTGCATACTTTCTTTTTGTCTGACACACAATGCCCGATAACCAGAAGGAACCATATAGGCCGCCATTTCTCCGGTCTGCTGAACTAAGCGAGCCAAGATGGTTTCAACCATATCAAGACCGTGTTGTGAGCTTTCATAACTGTGCATCAAAAGTAGCGCAGCTGGACCTACTACAAATGTCTTGTCGTGAACGCTTTCTTCAATCAAATTCCATTCTTTTAGCAGTTTCAAATGCCGATAGAGACTGCTCAATGGTACGTTTAATTGCTCACTTAGTGTTTTCGCAGATACTGGGAATTGGCTTACCGCTACTTTCATTAATAATTGCAGCGCCTTTTCGTTTACCTGATTAGCGTTTGCTTTGCTTGTTGTCATGTATAGGTTGTAACTTGTTGGATGATATAGGACAACTATAATTCTTAATCACTGAGAAAATAAAAATAATTTTTGTGGGCAATTCTTATTGGGTGAGAAAAGCTTGGACCGGGGTGAAACTCATGGTTTTGTCTCAAAGGTGAGTCGGCTGAGCATTCGTTGCGCATCAAATGGTAATTACACGCAAATCACCTCAAGATATGAGTTGATTTACGAATAAACAATCAACTCATTGTTCTGTTTGCGGTCCTACCAGGTGAGTTGCATACTCACAGTATCTTATGAAAAACCTGTATTTCGTTAATCTTCCAAGGAAGGTTTTTCTGGCACCAGATAGGGTCGGTTGATAAAGGTTGTCTTACATGCTTAATAAAGCGCTTTTAAACAAACTCATTATTATTTCAATCCCTATTCCTCTGATGATTTTTAGCGCGATTTACTTCGCGCGAGAGAGTGTGCAAAGCGAACTTGAGCATCTTTTAGATCGAAACATCTCTATTGCCGATGAAATTCTGTATCAGGTTGAAACTGAAAATAGAAAGGCATTACTTCACCCGGAAAATTGCGAACAACTCCAGCAGAACTTGATGTTTGAGCGAGATATTGATGAGATGCTTATCGTCAAAGGAAATGAAATTATTTGTTCTTCAAAGCTTGGTAAGGTAAACAAGCCTTTGGCTGATTATCTAACTTTTCCTCAAGGCCAGAGACTGGCTCTTGGCAGAGTAGAGAATTTACCTGAGCCATTCCTGTTTATGGTTACTCTTGGCGCTCATAACGATCAGGTTGTGACAGTTATTGATCGAGATTATTTTGGAGTGACGATAGGTTTTAACAACGACCTACGTTTCAAACGCTCAGCGCTATTTATTCATGGTCAGGTTACCCCTCCTGATGCCACAAGAAACGGCACTAATCCTATAGCGACTAAGTCTTCAACCATGTTCGACTATGAAGCCTTGAGTGAAGCAAGTGACCTGTTTGTAAACCAAAGAACGCTGTCTTATCTGGTGTACACAGGGCCTATCATCTTAATGATTTATCTGTTGTTTTATATGGTTCGCATGCTTTTTGATCCTCGTCGTAGCTTGGTTTCGCAGTTAAAAAAGGCGTTAAGAAGAGAGGATTTGACGCTGTATTACCAACCTCAGATAGATGCAGAGAGTGGGGATGTGTTTGGATATGAAGCGCTGGTACGTTGGGAACACCAACAAAAAGGTTTTATTGCTCCGGACAAATTTGTTCCCGCTGCGGAGCAGAGTGGGTTGGTATCGATCCTGACAGACTTTGTGTTAGAAAAAGCAGCGGAAGATTTCACTAAACTGAGATTTACTCACCCTGTGCACTTAAGCGTAAATGTTCCTCCGGGGTATCTCGTCGAGCCAAACGTCATAAGGAAGATCCAACTTATCCATAGACAACTAAACAATAATAACGTTTCTCTGGGAATAGAAATTACAGAACGTCAGTTGATTGATGATGAGGCGCGCAAATGCATTGCCGCACTGAGGGTATATGGTATCGATGTACTGATTGATGATTTTGGAACGGGGCAGACCTCGTTAGCTTTTCTGCAACACATGCGTATTGATTATCTGAAAATCGATAAATGCTTTGTTGACACAATCGGCATCCAAAGCGTGAGTTCGTCAGTTTTGAATGCCATTGTTTACTTTGCCGATGAGTTAAAGGTTAAGCTCATTGCCGAAGGTGTCGAAACGCCTGAGCAAGCGGAGCACCTGAAGAAATTGGGCGTTCAATATCATCAGGGCTACCTCTATTCCAAGCCGTTACCATACCGTCAACTCGCGCGACAGCCAGTCACCTGAACGGATTCTGTATCCAGGAGCCAAAGTTCAGGAGCCATGGTTGTGCTCGTTATGACTGAAGAATTTGAGTTCGATAGCATTGCACATCATGATCGAAAACAAACTCCAGGTCGTTTTTAATGCTGTCTAAACGGTCTTCCTGATAATGCGAGACATAAAGTAACTGGCTTAAGTTTTCGCGCGCAATGAGCTCTAAGGTATTCTTGACCAGACGTCGGCCTAAAAAGTCTAACCCTTGATATGGCTCATCCAGAATCAGCAAGGTTGGCTGTTTTACAATCGCTCGTGCAATCAGTAACAAGCGTTGCTGTCCGTACTCTAATTGTCGGAACGACGTTTTCTGGTATTGGCTCATATGTAGGATTTCAAGCCACTCTTTCGCGACTTCTACCTCTTTACGGGTTGGTTGATGGTACAAACCAATCGAGTCATAGAACCCAGACAAAATCACTTCTAATGCGCTGCAGTTAACACGGTACTGCAGGTGCAATGCGGAGGAGACCATACCGATGTGTTGCTTGATCTCCCAGATGGTTTCACCCGAGCCGCGCTTTTTACCGAAAATATGGATGTCGTTGCTGTAACATTGCGGGTGATCGCCGAAGATCATCCCTAGTAACGTACTTTTACCACATCCATTTGGTCCTTTTACCTGCCAGTGTTGGCCTTTCTCGATGCGCCAGTTCAAGTCTGTAAAAATCTTTTTATCGGTATATTCGACGTGACCATTTTTCAGCTCAAAGATCGGGTTTTCAAAATGGGTAGCGTGTTGATGCTGGCGTATGAGTGCCATCATTTCTTCACTTTGTTTCTCCGACTGAGATTTTATTTGCTCAATGATTGGGTGTTGATCCCAGCTTTGTTTATCCATGGTACTGTCGAGTTTGCCAGCGTTAAACAGAGCAACGCGGTCAATCCACTCTGGCATATCGGATTCACGAGAAAAGGTGATCAGCATTTGTAACGACTGAGATAATGTGTGCAAATAGTCGGCCAGTGCTGCTCGATGACTGACATCCAATCCGGTAAAAGGGTTGTCCAATAAGACTAAATCAGGCTGTGTGGCCAAAGCGCGTGCCAGCATCACTCTTCTGGTTTCGCCAGTAGACAACACACGGAAACCACTTTGCTGAAGGTGCGAGAGATCGAGCTCTTCGATAAGTTTTAGAGTCAGCGCTTCATCCTGGCAGCGTTCAAATATTAACGCATAGACGGTGCTGCCTTGGTCAATTCGGTCAAGAAAGTCGGTGTCATCTTTTTTGAGTTCAGAATCGAGCAGTCGCTGTTGTTCAGACAAAGAGACTTGGGCTACTTTTAATCCGCCAAGATCTAACGTGCCATCGATTGGCAAAAGCTCCCCACAAAGTAAGTCCCCAAGCAAAGAACCGATATCTCCTTCGGCACTGAAAATGCCCCAGCAATGTCCGCTTTCTATTTTCCAATGCTCAATGGTTAAGTTGGAGGTGTTCCCTTTTGCAATTACGTTGTCTAAACAAATCTTCACTGTGCTTCCTTTCTTGTATGAACTTTATTTCTTTTTCTTTCTGTTGTTATACCAAGCCTGGGTGACTGGCGTAAATAGATGGATCTCAGAGAAGCGGCTTTAAACATGATGCAAATGGCTTTCTCGACAACTTGGTTTAATTGCCCAATAGGAGGCTAAGAACTATTCTTTTCTTTGTTTCTGGGAGCGCTCATCGGTCATTAGCGTGGATAAAGTAACAAATTGTAGGAGGTATTATGAGAGCTGGTCTTATGTTATTCACCCTTGTCGCTGGCTTAGCCACGAGTTCGATCTCGTATGCTGATTCAGCCGAGAGCCGTTGTGATATCGACAAAGCAGGCGATGACAATGCGGAGAAGATGATCGCTTGTACTTTTAGTCAGCGCAGTGGTTACATAACAATAAATCGCAGTGATGGCGTTGTGCATGAACTTTCTCCAAAAGGCGACACCCCCGGGGAGTTTACCGATCAAAATAGCAACATGGTTTATCGCCAGAGTGATTTGGGCGATCAGGGCTTAATTTTTCGTTTCCCTGAAGAAAGTGTTTACGTTTACTGGAATACAGATGCGTTAAATCCGGACGCGAATAATGCGACGTCTCCTTTCTCGACTGATGACTATGATGCAACAACATTATTGCGTTGCCGTGCAGAAGGGCAGGAAGATTTCGGTACGTGTCCTGCGGGTATCTTACGCATGGAAGACAATCAAGCCAGTATCGTGGTGCAAAGCCCGGCAGGAGAGCAGTTCACGATTAACTTTATGACCGATTACGTAAACGCAACCAACCGAGAAGTGAAAGCGGATTTGGAAGGCGACACCTGGACGGTGGTCATTAATGGTAAAGAAGTTTATCAAGTTCCACTGGCGGCTATCGAGGGTGGTTAATTTTTTATCGAGTGTTTTTCTCTGAACACTAAAGTGCCGAAGGCTGACTCCAAGAATGAGCAATGCATTTAGAGTGCATTGCTCATTTTTAACTGCCTTTAGTCCTGATTGATAGCGGGCAATACGAACTCACCCATTTCCTCTAAGACCTCGTTCGCAGGTCGACGTGAAGGTTTGAGGTTCAGGGCAATATGATGAAGAATCCCCCCCCAGTTATCCGAACTTAATTTATTGAGACGTGGATTACTGCTTCCACCATTGAGAGAACGTCTGGTTGTTATCTTCTAAACCGACGATTTCTCCAATCATTGGTGTCATTAAGCGGTAATCTTGTCGCTGACTTGCCTGAGCGATTCGATCTAGTGGCTCATACCAAGCATGTTTAGCCAGCTTGAATTTACTATTGTGCGAAGGTAATAGTGCTTTTGCGTTGAGATCGTTGGCAGCCTGAGCGACTTCTTCTGGCGTCATATGAATGAATGGCCAGTTTTTGTTGTATTGGCCAGTTTCAAGCACCGCGATATCGAAGCCACCGAATTCGTTGGCTATTGATTTGAAATGGTCACCATAGCCACTGTCACCACCAAGATAGACCTTATGTTGATTCGATACGATGGCAAATGATCCCCAGAGTGTACGATTACGTTTTAGCAATCGGCCTGAAAAGTGCTGTGCTGGAAGGATATGAATTCGGCCCGCTTTCGTTGTTAGTGAATCATACCAGTCGCCTTCCGTGATCTGCTCAGGGCTGAATCCCCATTGAGTGAAATAAGAGCCGACACCAATAGGCGTCACAATATGGTCAATTTTCTCTTTCAGCGCGTTAATTGTTGGGTAATCGAGGTGATCCCAGTGATCGTGGGTAATTAACAGATAATCTATTTCTGGGATGTCATCTGCGCTGTAAACATTGCTACCGGGAAATGCCACGTTGGTGTAGGGAACCGGAGAAGCGTTGTCACTGAATACAGGGTCAATTAAGTAGCGAATGCCATCTAACTGGATAAAGTAGCTGGAATGGCCCATCCAGACCATAACATTGTCACGTGGATTCAGACCCAGTAAGTCTGACTTGACTGAAGGCAAATTGGTTACCGGAACGGCGTCGATAACAGGTTCCGTTAAAAAACGGTAGAACCCCACCAAAGCGCCATCGCTTGACGTGGATACCGGAACCTCCTCAATATTGTGAAACTTTCCGTCTACGTATTTTCCCTGGTAACTATCCACTTTCACCTGAGGGGAGGCAAACTGAGGTTGTAGCATATAGGTGTAGACACCAGCAGCAATAATGGCGAGTAGGGCGATCGCGACTTTGAGTATCTTTCTTAGTTTTAGCCCCAGTCTTTTCGTTTTTGTATGACTTAACTCGACTGTTTGAGCTTCTGGTTGAGACATCGGTTCTCCGAATAGTAGTGGTGTTTAATCTGACGTTATATTCAAGTTCATACGCTAATCTTCAACAAAGGATGCCGTTATTTTCTACAGCTTTACTCTGAGTTTGTCCGCATAATTCCTGAACCGAGTATTTTCATCAATTTACTGTGGAGAATAAAGACCCATTCCTGTGTTATTTTTGCTCATTCGTACTATTTTTCGCGCTATATGGAATTTACCGCTGAAATCAGTAAATCGTTAACCTGTAATCCATTTCGCATAGATAGGCTCCAACCCTCTGCTATATTTAAGTGCAAATATTATGTCGTAAAGCTAACGATTTCTGATTATTGAGCATTAACTAGTTTGTTTTGTGTCACTTTTCATGGTGTTGCATTTTGTGTTGTGCGTGCGTTTTATCGCCAATAAATACACGTGATCGTTTTGAGTATTATTAAGGAGAAGCAATGTCGGAACAGTATGCCTTGGTAGGGGATATCGGGGGAACCAACGCGCGTTTAGCTCTTTGTGAGTTATCGACAGGAACGATCAGCGATATCGTGACTTACCCTGCTGCCGAATATGAATCGCTGGAAGTCGTCATGCGTCAATACCTTGATCGTCACGACACTCCGATCTCATCGGCCTGTATTGCGATTGCTTGTCCGGTAACCGGAGATTGGGTTTCCATGACTAACCACCACTGGGAGTTCTCTATTCAGGAACTAAAATCCCAACTCAATCTTGAGGTTTTGGAAGTCATTAACGATTTCACAGCGGTTTCCTTTGCCATTCCAAGTTTAAAACCTGAGGACAGAATTCAAATAGGTGGTGGCGAGCCAATCGCAAATAAACCAATTGCGGTTTACGGAGCGGGGACTGGTCTTGGTGTTGCTCAGTTAATCCATGGTGGAAACCTTTGGCACAGTGTACCGGGAGAAGGTGGACATGTTGACTTGGCTGCTTGTACCCCTGAAGAAGA
Organism: Vibrio sp. dhg; assembly: GCF_003443775.1. Lineage (NCBI taxonomy): Bacteria > Pseudomonadati > Pseudomonadota > Gammaproteobacteria > Vibrionales > Vibrionaceae > Vibrio > Vibrio sp. dhg. The sequence goes on from NZ_CP028944.1 coordinate 1,799,422, forward strand.
CGATTTGATTGTTTACCTACGTAACAAGTTCGGTCGTGTATCCGCAGAACGCTGTTTGTCTGGCCAGGGTATCCGAAACATTTACGACTTTGTTGTCTCACACCGTGGTGCCACGCCTGAAGATTACACTCCGGCAAAGATTACAGAGAAAGCACTTAAATCTGAATGCAAGGATTGTGAGCGCGCACTCTATCTGTTTTGCATTTTGATGGGGCGTTTTGGTGGTAACCTGGCACTGACTAATGGCTCATTTGGTGGTGTGTATATTGCTGGCGGTATTGTTCCTAAAGTTCGAGATCTATTCATCAAGTCCGGCTTTCGTGTTGCGTTTGAAGATAAAGGTCGCTTTAAAGAATACCTTCAATCCATCCCTGTGTTCTTAATCACTCATTCAGATCCTGGGCTACTGGGCTCGGGCACTTACATCAGGCAGTCATTAAATATCTCTATTGATTAACACTCGTCACACTAACCCGAATCCATAAACTGGGTTCGGGGCACTGCTTAATCTCTCCATTTTTGTCATCAATCCTCCAGTTATAATGTGTACTTTTAAATTGCGGCTAGCCCGTCTTTCAATTTGTGAACTTCGGCTCTCTAACCTTAAAAAAATCCCCTTATTCATGCGCTGACAGGCAAAAAAGCAAAGTTATTCGGAGCAAAAAATCGCTTTAATAACCTTATAAAGAAAGAGGGTAAATAGATAGCAAAAAAGATCGACACCCTCAACAAGATCTTAACTTATAAGGATAAACACGATGAGCGTATTTAAACTGGCGTTTCCTAAAATCAATTACTCTGGTGTAGGCGCGATTGAAGCCTTAGTCGAGCGTTTAGCGAATGAACATGGCTTGGAAAAAGGTTTACTTATCTGTGACCCAATGCTTGTTGAGTTGGGGTTTGCCGAAAAACTACTTTCGAGCTCGTTAGAGCTTACTTTGTTTAAAGATGTAAGACCTAACCCTGATACCGACACGGTGAAAAATGCGTATGACATGTATGTGACTTCTGGTGCGCAATACATTATCGGTTTTGGTGGTGGTAGTTCGATTGATACGGCAAAAGCGGTCAAGATCCTATCCGCAAACCCAGGACCAATCGCCGTTTATAACGGTGTCGAGAAAGTCGAAAGCTTAGGGGCGCCGCTTTATGCGATTAATACCACTGCGGGTACGGCTGCAGAAGTCACCAGTAACGCGGTTATTACGGACACAGCAACGCATGTGAAACACGTCATTATCTCAGATAAAATTATTCCAGAAATTTCAGTCAATGACGCAAGCGTTATGTTGGGTATTCCTAAAGCAACGACAGCCGCAACAGGTATTGATGCATTAACTCATGCTCTTGAATCATACGTCTCTGTTGGCGCGCATAAATTGACCGACTATATCTCTCTGGAAGCGATACAAACCATTGCAGAAAACCTTCCAGCAGCGGTAGATGATGGCACCGATATTAACGCGCGCGAAATGATGGCTTATGGTCAGTTTATTGCTGGTCTTTCTTTCAACAGTGCGGGTTTAGGTATGGTTCACGCAATGGCTCACCCTGCTGGTGCACATAAAGACTTACCTCACGGCGTATGTAACGCAATCTTGTTACCTATCGTGAGTGAATTTAACCGCCCGCACCGTGTAGAAAAATTTGCCAAGGTTGCTGAAGTATTGGGCGTAGATACTTCTGACATGACAGCAGAACAGGCAAGTTTGGCTGCAATTGACGCGCTTCATGCTCTGAACCGTCGAGTTGGCATTCCAGCAGGTTTTGGTGAGCTAGGCGTGACTGAGCAGGACATTTTGAGTTGGGTCGATGACGCATTAGCCGATCCATGCGCTGGTGGTAACCCATGTCCAATGACAAAAGAACAGGTGATTGAGTTGTATAAGAAAGCGTTATAGTACCGATTCGAATCAGTGAGTTAAGAACAAGCCTAGTCACATGTTGACTAGGCTTTGTCGTTTTTGTCGCCTAAGGCAAGTTAAAGTAGAAAATTAGGCATTAAATAGCGTTTACGTAAGCAATAGGTAATGGAATGCTCATTGGTTGAGATTTAGGTTTATTATTGTTTTATATCAAGTGTTTATTGTTTGTTTTTAGGTGTTTTTGCTTGCTGGTCTAGGTGGGTTTTCCTACATCTCAAGGTTTAACTTGGAAGATTGTGCAAGGAATTCGTAGTATCCGGATAACGGTAAATTGGTGACTTGTCGCATTATAAATAGCAGAAACGTCGTTAGGAGAGACACTCTCCTAAACGGTGCACGCTCTTAAGCTAGTCATGTTGTCTCAAGTTGGGGATGACTAATTTGAGCAAATTCCGAAACTGAGATGACAAGCTTATCAGGCTTACTAGGAGAAACTAGATGAACAAACACAACGATACCAACAACACAAACGCTAGCCACGACTTGCCAGACGCTAGTCGCCGAAATGCATTGAAAATGGCAGGAGCAAGCGCGGTTGCTTTAGGTGTTGGTGCGCTTTCAGGAGGCCAGGCCATGGCAAGCACGACATTAGAATTAAGTAATAGCTGGGATAAAACTTTCGCTAAAAGCGACAAGGTTGAGCACAAAAAAGTCACGTTCAAAAACCGTTACGGTATTACGCTTGCCGCTGATCTGTATCAGCCAAAAGAAAGCACTGGCAAGTTAGCTGCTATCGTTCTGAGTGGCCCATTTGGTGCAGTGAAAGAACAGTCATCTGGTTTGTATGCGCAAACAATGGCAGAACGTGGATTTGTTACGCTAGCATTTGATCCATCTTACACTGGTGAAAGTGGTGGTGAGCCACGTAATGTTGCTTCCCCAGATATCAATACTGAAGATTTCAGTGCTGCAGTCGACTTTATCGGTTTGCTAGAAAATGTTGACCGCGAGCGAATCGGCGTTATCGGTATCTGTGGTTGGGGAGGCATGGCATTAAATGCAGTCGCAATTGACAAGCGCGTTAAAGCGGTTGTGGCTAGCACTATGTACGATATGACTCGAGTTATGTCCAAAGGCTACAACGACAGTGTTACTCTTGAACAGCGTACTCAAGGACTAGAGCAATTGGGTCAGCAGCGCTGGAAAGACGCTGAAAACGGTGAGCCAGCTTATGGTCCTGTGTCTCTTGAACTGCAGGGCGGCGAACCACAGTTTGTTGTCGAATACGCGGCTTACTATAAAGATCCGCAACGCGGTTTCCACCCAAGAGCCATTAACTCAAATGCTTCTTGGACAATCACAACGCCACTGTCGTTTATGAACATGCCGATCTTGACGTACATTGCAGAAATCTCACCACGTCCGGCTCTGCTTATCCACGGAGAGAAGGCACACTCGCGCTATTTCAGTGAAACGGCGTATGAAGCAGCTGCTGAGCCAAAAGAACTGATGATCATTCCTAATGCAACCCATACCGATCTTTATGATCAGATGGATGTGATTCCATTCGACAAAATGGAAGGTTTCTTTAAGGAGCATTTAGCTTAAGAAAGAAGCCAGCCCACTAAGTAAGCCAAGGTATAAAGGTCAAAATAGAAATATCTGACCTTAAAGTATTGAGGCTGAAAACCAGTGAAACACCCCCTAAAAGAAGCCAGCATCGTATGACCACAGATGTTGGCTTCTTTGTTTATGTGCCGCATAGATATATCCCGTGATGCAATAAATTTTTTTCGTCATGATGATTATTTATGTGTGCGAATTCACTGAAATCTTGATTTGTTAACTATATCGTAACCATTGGTTAACGTTTAAGGCAATAAGTTTACCGTTCTGTTGTGCCAATAGATAGACGGATTTTTCTAGCTATATCATTGTTTTAAATGGAACCGAATAATTGCTCTAAGCCTCTAAGTTGTAAGGTTTTTATTTGGTCAATTATTTTGAATGTTTGTTTAACTTTGCATCGTTTTGGTGCGTGAGATTGCAGTCGGTTGGTGAGAGACATCTTTAGGATGCTGCGGAGAAAAAATTTGTTTTCGGCTTACCAAAAAATAAGCAAGCTATTCAATCAGATATATTGACCCTTGTAGTTTTAAACTTGATGTTGCAAAAGTATGCACTGTATTTAGATATATAGGCATAGTTGTTGCTTAGACAAAAGTGCTCGATTCGGTGCGCTAAGCAAAAACAAAAAATAGCTAGTGCTACCGGTTAATAATAAATCTCCTTTACATTGGAGTGCGCTATGTCAGTCTCAATAAATCAGTTCGAAGGCTCGTCGAACAAGGAAGTAAACCGTATTGGTTTTTTGTTGTTAGATAATTTTACTATGCTCGCGTTTTCATCAGCGGTGGAACCGATGCGCATGGCAAACCAGCTGACAGGGAAAGAACTGTATGATTGGTATGTGATATCAGAAGATGGTGATTACGTTGAAGCTAGTGACGGTATTACCATCAAGCCAGATTGTTCAATGGCAGATGCCCCCCAATTAGATACATTGATTGTAGTGGGTGGTGTAAATATCACACGCAGTTTTACGCGTAAACAAGTAACGTGGTTACAGTCTTTAGCCCGTAAACATGTTGGCCTTGGTGGGGTATGTACGGGGGCTTACGTGTTAGCGGAAGCGGGGTTGCTGGACGGCTATCAGTGCAGCGTGCACTGGGAATGTCTTGCTACGCTGCAGGAGCGTCATCCTCGCGTTAATTGTCTCAACCACTTATTCGTTATTGACCGAGATCGAATGACATGCAGTGGTGGTTCTGTGCCGTTAGACATGATGATTACCATGATCCAGAAAGATTATGGTCGTGAACTTGGTTCAAGCATTTCAGAAATGTTCATTTGCGACAATATTCGTGGTGAAAGTGATACACAGCGTATTCCGCTTAAGCATACGATTGGTACGGCTCAGCCTAAACTAGTCGAAGCTATTATTTTAATGGAAGCGAATATAGAAGAGACTATCGAACTGGATGAATTGGCAGTGTATGTCGGCTTATCCCGTCGCCAATTAGAGCGTCTGTTCCAGAAATATTTGCAATGCTCACCATCAAAATACTACCTCAAGCTAAGACTGAACCGCGCAAGACAGTTACTAAGACAAACATCGATGTCAATTATCGAGATCGCAACTGCATGTGGCTTTGTTTCTTCACCACACTTTAGTAAGTGTTACCGCGTGCACATTGGTATTTCACCGAAAGCGGAAAGGTTGGGGACACATTCAGCAGCGGTGGCTAATGTAAGTGTCGCTCCTCCGGCTTTAGAGTCGAATACCATCGTAGATTTAATGCAATTTGATGCTCCATTACGCTCATCGAAAGCGCTATTTGAAGCGCAGCATGAGCCTACCTACGGCTCAATCTCCATCTAATCCGTTTGTTCTAAAAAAAGACCGCCATCCAGCAGGATGGCGGTTTTTTTTGGTTTGCATTTTGTCGCTTAGCGTTACGCAAAAGGGATTCAGAATGCCGTTTTTAGAACACTTTTAATCGACCGTAATACCTATTCTGGAGACTAACGAGGAAAGGGAAGAATAGGGTTTAAAAATGAACGCAACGGACTTGCATGATGATTCAATAGTGATTGATGGCCTGGTTATCGCGAAGTGGGACCGAGCACTGTTTGAAGACATGCGCAAAGGCGGCATCACTGCTGCAAACTGTACAGTTTCTGTTTGGGAAGGCTTCCAGAATACGGTAAACAATATCGTAGAAATGAATAACCTTCTTGAAGAAAACAATGATTTGGTTATTAAAGTTCGCACTACCGACGACATCCGCAAAGCAAAGCAGCAGGGTAAAACCGGCGTTATGATGGGCTTTCAAAATGCCCATGCTTTTGAAGACCAGCTTGGCTATGTGCAGGTGTTTAAAGACCTTGGCGTTGGCGTTGTTCAGATGTGTTACAACACACAAAACCTGGTTGGTACCGGTTGTTATGAGCGCGACGGTGGCTTGTCTGGTTTCGGCCACGAGATTGTCGCGGAAATGAATAAAGTGGGCATCATGTGTGACCTATCGCATGTGGGCGCTAAGACTTCCAAAGAAGTCATTCTCGCTTCTGAAAAACCAGTTTGTTACTCACACTGTCTGCCTAGTGGTTTAAAAGATCACCCGCGCAATAAGTCAGATGAAGAACTGAGATTTATTGCAGACAATGGTGGTTTCGTCGGTGTAACGATGTTCGCTCCTTTTCTTAAAAACGGCATTCATTCAACGATTGATGACTACGTTGAAGCGATCGCTTACATCTTTGACCTGGTTGGTGAAGACCAAATCGGTATCGGTACTGATTTCACTCAAGGTCACGGTCAGCCTTTCTTCGAGTGGTTAACGCATGACAAAGGTTACGCGCGCCGACTAACCAACTTTGGCGAAATCATTAACCCTGAAGGCATTCGTACTTTAGGTGAGTTCCCTAATTTAACAGAAGCACTGTTGCGTCACGGTTTCTCTGAAACTCAAGTTCGCAAGATCATGGGCGAAAACTGGCTTCGCGTACTAGGCGAAGTCTGGGGTGAATAACCACAGTGTTTCACCATAAAAATATAAATATATAACGAGTTAGTTAATTGTATAAAAGGAAGAATACGATATGAGTACACACGCACCTGAAATGCCAATCTTGGTCGATGACGAAACAGGGGTTTGGACAACGGATGCCTTACCAATGTTGTATGTACCGCGTCACTTTTTTGTAAATAACCATATGGGTATTGAAGAAGAGATCGGTGCGGAGCGTTACGCAGACATTCTATACAAAGCTGGCTACAAGTCCGCTTACTACTGGTGTGAGAAAGAAGCCGAAGAACACGGCCTTTCTGGCGATGCCGTATTTGAACACTACATGAAGCGACTATCTCAACGTGGCTGGGGTTTCTTTGTCACTGAGCACCTTGATATTGCGAAAGGTGAAGCTCGAGTTCGTTTGGAAAATTCATGTTTCGTATACCAGTACGGAAAAGTTAACCGCAAAGTGGATTACATGTTTACAGGCTGGTTCGCTGGCGCAATCGACCAAATCGCTGAGAGCCTAGGTCTGTCAGTGAAAACCAAAGCAGTTCAAACACAAAGTGGTGCTGAGGAAGGGTGTGATTACGGCGTCTTCGAAGTAACACCAATCGGCTAAACACCAACATCAATCCATTTGTAAGTCAGTCAAGGAAGACAGCCTTGCTTGTTCGCAAGCGAGGCTGGTACAGGGGTAAATCATGTCTCAGTTCGATATTCTATTCCAACCATTAAAAATTAACAAAACGACCATCCGTAACCGCGTTGTTAGTACAGCGCACGCAGAAGTTTATGCCACAGACGGTGGTATGACGACCGACCGCTACGTAAAATACTACGAAGAAAAAGCCAAAGGTGGTTGTGGTCTGTGTATCTGTGGTGGTTCAAGTGTGGTTTCAATTGATAGCCCACAAAGCTGGTGGAGCTCAGTTAACCTTTCAACCGATCGTATCATTCCTCATTTCCAGAATCTAGCCGATGCTGTGCATAAGCATGGCGGCAAAATCATGATCCAGATTACTCACATGGGACGTCGTTCTCGTTGGGATGGTGAGCATTGGCCAAACCTAATGTCTCCGTCTGGCGTACGTGAGCCAGTGCACCGCGCAACATGTAAGACCATTGAAGAAGAAGAAATCTGGCGCATCATCGACGACTTCGCGAAAGCAGCCGTTCGTGCGAAAGAAGGTGGCTTAGATGGCGTTGAACTGTCTGCTGTTCACCAGCACATGATCGACCAATTCTGGTCTCCACGTGTTAACAAACGTACTGACCAGTGGGGCGGAACGTTTGAAAACCGCATGCGCTTTGGTATGGAAGTACTGAAAGCTGTACGTGAAGCGGTTGGTCCTGACTTTGTTGTTGGCATGCGTATTACAGGTGATGAGTTCCATCCAGATGGTTTGAACCATGACGACATGAAAGAAATCGCGGCGTACTACGATGCAACTAAGATGGTTGATTACTTCGGCGTTGTTGGTTCTGGTTGTGATACGCACAACACACTAGCAAACGTTATTCCTAACATGAGCTACCCGCCAGAGCCATTCCTGCACTTGGCGGCTGGTATTAAAGAAGTGGTTTCTGTACCTGTTATCCACGCGCAAAACATCAAAGATCCAAACCAGGCTAAGCGTATCCTTGAAGCGGGTTACGTTGATTTTGTTGGTATGACTCGTGCGCACATTGCGGATCCACACTTGATCACCAAAATCAAACTGGGTCAAACCGACCAAATTCGTCAATGTGTTGGCGCAAACTACTGTATCGACCGTCAGTACATGGGTCTGGATGTATTGTGTATCCAAAACGCGGCGACATCCCGTGAGCACATGGGTATGCCTCATATCATTGAAAAAACAACCGGACCTATCCGTAAAGTTGTTGTAATTGGTGGTGGCCCTGGTGGTATGGAAGCAGCTCGCGTTGCAGCAGAACGTGGTCACAAAGTAACGTTGGTTGAAAAAGCGAGTGAGCTTGGCGGCCAGATCACCATCGCAGCGAAAGCCCCTCAACGTGACCAGATGGCGGGTATCACACGCTGGTTGGCAATGGAATTAGACCGTCTTGGCGTTGAAGTTATTCTAGAGACAGCTGCAAACGCAGACATGATTCGTGAACTTAAACCTGACGTTTGTATCCTTGCAACTGGTGGTACGCCATTTATCGAGCAGAACCCTGACTGGGGCGCAGAAGAAGGGTTGGTTGTGTCTTCTTGGGATATCCTCAACGGCACAGTTGAACCAGGTAAGAATGTTCTGGTTTACGACACTATCTGTGAATTCTCTGGTATGTCGGCGGCAGATTACCTGACTTCTAAAGGCTCACAAGTTGAACTTGTTACCGATGATATCAAACCAGGTGTTGGTATCGGCGGTACGACTTTCCCAACTTACTACCGTAGTCTGTATGAGAAAGAAGTCATCATGACTTCGGATCTAGCACTGCTGAAAGTATACCGTGAAGGTGACAACCTGATCGCTCTCCTAGAGAACGAATACACGGGTGCGAAAGAAGAGCGCGTTGTTGATCAAGTAGTCGTAGAAAACGGTATTCGTCCAAATGAAGCGCTGTACTACGAGTTGAAAGCAGAGTCTGTGAACAAAGGCCAAATTGACGTTGAAACCTTGTTTGCATCACAGGCGCAGCCAGTCCTATCTCAAGACAACGACGGCATGATCCTGTGGCGTTTGGGTGACTGTGTTTCACAACGTAATACTCACGCTGCACTCTACGACGCACTACGTCTGTGTAAAGATCTGTAAGGGGGGCTTATGTTCCTAGAGTCACTACTTCCTATCTTACTTATAACAGCCGGAGCCCTGGCTGTTATAGGGATGCTCCGCCGCATCATGATGTGGCGGAGAGGGCAAGCCGAAAGTGTTGCCTTTTTTGCAGGGTTAGCAGCCATGCCTCGCCGTTACCTCGTGGACTTGCACCACGTAGTAGCGCGCGACAAAGTGATGTCTAACACTCACGTTGCAACGGCAGGTGGTTTTGTCCTGTCCGTTGTGCTCATTTTCGCGGTTCACGTGTTTAACCTGGAGCCGCAAATCTTATCTTGGGTACTGCTTGGCTCACTTGGCTTAATGTTTTGCGGCGCATTGTTTGTCGCAAAACGTCGACTAAACCCTCCATCGCGCCTGTCTAAAGGCCCTTGGATGCGGTTGCCGAAAAGCTTGATCATGTTCTCGGTGAGCTTCTTCATCGTGACACTGCCTGCTACTCAGTTGGTTGGCGATGTGTTTAACGTAGTTGCTGCGGTTGTTCTCCTTGCTGCTATCGTATGGGGCGTCGGTGAGATGTTCCTTGGTATGGGCTGGGGCGGACCGATGAAGCACGCCTTTGCTGGTGCATTGCACTTAGCATTTCACCGTCGCCCTGAGCGTTTTGGTGGCGGCCGTTCGACGGGTTTAAAACCAGTAGATCTTGATGCTAAAAAACTCGGTGTCGAAAACCCAAGCGATTTTAAATGGAATCAGCTGTTAGGCTTTGATGCTTGTGTTCAATGTGGTCGTTGTGAAGCGGTGTGTCCGGCATTTGCTGCGGGTCAGCCTCTTAACCCTAAGAAGCTTATCCAGGACATGGTTGTGGGACTAGCTGGTGGTACGGATGAAAAGTACGCTGGTAGCCCATATCCAGGTAAAGAAACCGGTTGTGCAAAAGGCGACCCACACAAACCAATCGTTGGTGGTGTTCTAAACGCAGAAACACTATGGTCATGTACGACTTGCCGCGCTTGTGTAGAAGAGTGTCCGATGATGATCGAACACGTCGATGCGATTGTTGATATGCGCCGCTTCTTAACACTTGAAAAAGGCGAAACACCAAACAAAGGTGCGGAAGTACTGGAAAATATCATCTTCACTGACAACCCGAATGGTCATAACCCGAACAAACGTTCTAACTGGGCTGCAGACCAAGATCTTAAACTGATGTCAGAAGTGAAACGTGCTGACGTTCTGTTTTGGGTTTCTGATGGTGCATTTGATATGCGTAGCCAGCGTATTCTTAAGTCAATGGTGCAAATCCTCAAAGCAGCCAAGATTGATGTTGCTATCTTGGGCGATGAAGAACTGGACTGCGGTGATGTTGCACGCCGATTAGGTGACGACGTAACTTATCAGCGTTTAGCAAAACGTAACATCCAAACGTTGATGAAGTACGATTTCGACTGCATCGTGACAACCGACCCGCATGCATTCCACTGCTTGAAGAACGAATACCCGGACTTCTACCCAGAGAATGAAAAACCAAACTACCAGGTTTGGCACCATACCACTTTCATCAACCAGTTGGTTGAAAAGGGTTTGATTGCTCTAAAACAATTGTCTGTTGGTAAAGTGACGTACCACGATCCTTGTTACCTGGGGCGTTACAACGGTGAATATGATTCCCCGCGTTCAGTGTTAAAACAGCTAGGTGTTGAAATCGCTGAAATGGAACGCTCAGGTTTCCGCTCACGTTGTTGTGGCGGTGGTGGTGCGGCTCCTATTACCGATATCCCTGGCGAACGCCGTATAGCAGACATGCGTATGGACGATATTCGCGAAACAGGTGCAGATCTAGTGGCGGTAGGTTGTCAGCAATGTACTGCAATGCTTGAGGGTGTTGTTGAGCCAAGACCAGAGGTGAAAGATATCGCTGAGCTTGTGGCTGACATGCTGATTGAGATTAACGATGACCAGGTGGACGTATGGACGCCAGAGTCTGAAACCGTCGGTGTGTAGGAGAAGATCATGGGAGAATTTATTTTACGCCGTGACCCTCGTGTCGAGTGGATTAGACGCAATAGGCTACATCCACAGCATGAAAGCCTGATGGTACAGCCAATTGAAGAGATTGGACCAAACGGCTTAACCAGACGTTACCCACATCGTGTCGGCTTTATTGGGCCAAATGGCATTAAACGTATCGACCGTCTGAACAATAATGCGGCAACCTCGATGATGGGTGCTCGTCAAGGTAGTCAGGCAGCGGTTGAACTGCCACTGCACAAGGTTGAGTCACCAGACTTTTACATTGTGGTTGTGCCAGATATGCCGGGTGGTCGTTTGAGCAGCCATGACAAAGATGTTTTAGGTCAAGCTCATCAACTTGTGAAACAATCTGAAGGCGAAGGCGCGGTAATGGCCGTTGTCTTCGGCACTCACAAAGAAGAGCAGTTTGACCTTGCTGGTGTAGACCGTTTAATAGCTATCCCGGATGAAGTGTTTGATCACTACAGCCCAGAACAGCGAGCTGAGGTTCTGGCGAGTATCGAAGCGCAATATTCGCCTAAACACTGGCTATTCCCGGATAGCATTCAAGGTGGATTTGAACTTGGTGCGCGCTTGTCTGCGGCGATTAATGAACGTCCTGCAACACAAGTGTGGCAAGTCGATAGTGAGCATGCGGTATGTCGAGCTGCAGGGCTTCGTCACGACATCAAACGTGTGACACCTCGAGTGCTTCTGCTGGCTCAAGAATGTGCGCTACCAATTGATGAAACTCGACACGAAGTGCTGCCGGTTGAATTTGAAGGCACATTCAGCATTGAATCTCGCATCGAAGATCTTGGTCCAGTCGCGGTGGATCCTCAGGCGATTCCACTTACCGAGGCTGAATTCATTCTGTCTGCAGGTAACGGCATCCATGATTGGGAGAAATTCCATGAAGCCGCGAACGTTCTGGGTGCAACCGAAGGCGCGAGCCGCGTAGCCGTCGATGATGGCTTTATGCCTCGCGACCGTCAGGTTGGTGCTACCGGTAGCTGGGTAACCGCTCGAGTCTATGTCGCTGTTGGTATCTCAGGGGCAATTCAACACCTGCAAGGTATTGGTGCTTGTGAAAAAGTCATCGCCGTAAACACAGATGCGGGTTGTGACATGGTCAAGCGCGCGGATCTGAGTGTGATTGCTGATAGTAATGAGTTTTTAAGAGAGTTGATTGCTCTTATTCAACAACATCAATCAAAGGAGCTGAAGGATGCCGCATAATCAAACCGATACACTGCGTGTCAGTACGTTAGTCTCCATTGGTGCACACCCTGATACAGGACGTGCGCGCCGTTCAGCGACCGATGCACGTGCTGTTGAACTGGCGATGAACTTAGAAGGTTGTGAGTTAGAGGTGCTTCACGCAGGCAACCCTCAGGATCCAGCACTGTCGTACTACAGCGGGATGGGCCTCTCTCAAATTCGCGTTTTGGCTCAGGACGAACAGGACGATGCGGTTAACACATTGACTTCGTACTTTCGAGATGACATGCCCGACATCGTTCTGACAGGAATGCGCGCGGAAAATGGCGAATCTTCAGGCACGCTACCTTTCTTTCTTGCTCAAGAGTTGGATTGTCCGATTGTTATGGGCGTCGCGGAAATTCTATCCGTCGAAAATGGTACAGCGCGAGTATTACAAGCGCTACCAAGGGGACAACGTCGAGCGCTAAACGTATCTCTGCCATTTATCGCTAGTGTGGACTTTGCTGCGCAAGAACCACGACAAAGTGCATTTGGTCGAGCTCGCCGATGTGACATTGTCACGGAAGAGGTGGAAGGCAAGCAACTGGATAAAGAGCGACTAACTTGGGAAACAAGTATCGCGAAGCCAAAAGCGAAGCGTTTGAAAGTCGTGAAAGCTAAAAGTGCGGCTGACCGTTTTAAAGCGGCGACAGCAAAAGCAGAATCGACAGGCGGTAAAGTCCTTAAAGACCAGCCTGTTAGTGAAATGGCTCAGGTAGTCTATGACTTACTGCTTGAAGAAGGAGTGGTAAATAAATAACTAAAAAATTGACTTGTTAGGAATTCAACTTATTGAACCCAATTAGGTTCATCTAAGGAATATATCCACGTTAACGGTACCGACAATTAGAAGAAAAGTTCGGTACCTACGTGGTTAATACCAACGTTAATAAGTACTTGAACAATTACTTATCCAACTAGGTATGACTTACGACGAAGAACGATTCAGGGAAAGGAATTACTGAATACTGTTCAATATATGTTAATCACTAAAGAGGGATCGCATGAAAAGCATAGTGAGTAGTCGAAGAAGATATAAATCCGTCCATACCGTTAAATACGAAACGGATTATTGTGCTGGGCAAGACAATGTCAAAATCTTTGGCATGGATATCCATAACCCCGTGTTTGGTATCAGCGCTAGCTTAATTTTATTGTTCATCATTTTGACGTTAATTTTTCCTGAAGGAGCAAAAGACGCGCTTATTGCCGCTCGGAGCTGGTCTATAAACAATTTTGACTGGTTTTTCATGGTCGGGTGTAACTTGTTTGTAGTGTTTTGCTTATTTTTGCTTGTTTCTCCGATGGGCAAAATTCGTTTGGGAGGCGCAAACGCCACACCGGAATTCTCTACGGTATCTTGGTTTAGCATGTTATTTGCTGCGGGTATGGGGATAGGGCTGATGTTCTGGAGCGTTGCTGAACCTGTCGCGTATTACACCGACTGGTACGGAACGCCACTTAACGTGGCAGCCAATACCGAAGAAGCAAAACAAATGGCGCTAAGTGCTACGATTTACCACTGGGGTTTACACCCTTGGGCGATCTATGCCGTAGTTGGCCTGGCTTTGGCTTTTTTTGCACATAATAAAGGCTTGCCACTTACTATCCGTTCTGCATTTTTCCCAATTTTAGGTGAGCGTTGCTGGGGTCCAATTGGTAACTTCATCGATATTCTTGCCGTTCTGGCAACCATCTTTGGTCTTGCAACTTCTCTTGGCTTCGGCGCTCAACAAGCCGCTGGTGGTCTTAGCCATCTGTTTGGTGTCTCAAGCGGTATTTCAACTCAAATAGCATTTGTGGTTGTGGTTACCGGCATTGCTGTCATCTCAGTGGCACGAGGACTAGATGGCGGTGTGAAGATATTGAGTAACATCAATATGCTAATCGCGGCAGGTTTAGTTGCGTTACTTGTTGTGATTGGACCGACGCTATCTATTTTGCATACATTTGGTGATATCACGCTGGGCTATGTTGATAACTTTGTGCCGCTTTCTAATTGGATCGGACGTGAAGATTCAGACTGGTTCCATGGTTGGACTGTGTTCTACTGGGCGTGGTGGGTATCTTGGTCACCATTCGTAGGTATGTTTATTGCTCGAGTTTCTAAAGGACGTACAGTTCGCGAGTTCGTGACGGCTGTATTACTTATCCCAACATTAGTCACTATGGTTTGGTTAAGTGTCATGGGCGGAACGGCAATAGAACAGGCTACGACAGGTGTCGGTGAGCTAGCAAATGGTATCAGCGATGTGTCTCTGGCGATGTTCCAAATGTTTGAGAATTTGCCATTTTCTACGTTGTTATCCGTTGTTGGTATCTTGCTTGTACTGGTCTTCTTTGTAACGTCTTCAGATTCGGGTTCACTTGTAATCGATAGTATCACTGCGGGTGGTAAAGAAGATGTGCCAGTAGGTCAGCGTGTGTTCTGGGCTATTGTAGAAGGTTTTATCGCGATAGCACTGCTACTAGGTGGTGGTTCAGAAGCGCTGACAGCATTGCAAGCTGGCGCGATAACGACTGGTCTGCCTTTCACACTTGTTTTGGTACTGATGTGCTGGAGCTTGTACAAAGGGTTAAAAACTGAGATTCACCTTTACCGTAAAGCATAAATGCTACGCAACTAACATTTTTGGCTGTGTGACATAAAAATAGATCACAGCCTATTTTTTAATCGTCTATTGTAGGCTTGTTGGGGGGAAGGAATCCCCTCTTATTTGGTAGGAGTAAGTAGTTATGATGCACGTAGATCTTGTAGATATGGATGACTTTATTACGGATCTTAGCCAGCTTGGCATTGAATGCCCAAGTGCAGATGTGGATAGTGTAAAAAGCAGTATTGATGAGTGGTTACAAACGGTCGACAGCTCTCAGCGTGACCGATTCTCGAAACTGTTATTCTGTATTGAGGAAAAAGGTATTTTGTTACCAGATATCGAAAATGTCGTTCGATGGGGCGCTCAACAACTACCTCGATGAGTCAAATCTTCGCTTCTTGTGCAAATCTTGAAAGCATGAGGACAAGTTCAGTATTCTGAACAAAGCAGTATAGCGCTGAGCGGTTTTGCTCACGTTAATCGCTGAAGGGGAGTCGATATTATCTACTATAAGTCGTAGTGGGTAATACCTACTCCTATACCGACGTAAAGCTAATCTTAAGCATGAGTTGAAACGTCAAAACTTCCATCTGAACCAGTAAATAAAAACCTTGCCGACTATTTCGTATTTAGTGTTGCTGCAAGCGAAAGAACTCACAGCATCATCCTAAAACAAAAAATCCCTCTTATGTTCAGAGGGATTTTTTATTGGGGTACGGCACCGACGAGAATCTTCTGATACACACTAACCAACGGTGTTTCTGTTTTCTTCTCGCCGGAACCGTGTTTTTAGTCGTGGATTTTCACGCCGAGACAGCCACGTACAAAATCAGGGTTGAAGTGCTTAACTGCATCGCCAACGTAACCTAAATCAAGGCTGCTGATTTTCTCCATCTCTTCATCTGAAAGCGTGAAATCCCAAATATCGAAGTTTTCTTCAATACGTACTTGTTTTACAGACTTTGGAATAACGGTGACGCCACGCTGTAAATTCCAGCGCAGAATAACCTGAGCCACTGTTTTTCCATGTGCTTCTGCAATGCCTTTTAGCATCTCGTCTTCAAACGGTTTATGACGACCACCACCTAATGGTGCCCATGCTTCAGGCTGAACGCCGTAATGCTTCATTGTTTCTAGCGCGGCCGGCTGAGCATGATATGGGTGCAGCTCAATCTGGTTTACCATTGGCTTAATTTTCACTGTTTCACAGAAATTCGCCAATACATGTGCGTAGAAGTTAGACACGCCAATCGCTTTGAGCTTGCCTTCTTCGTAAGCATCTTCCATCGCACGCCAAGCGCTAAAGTAGTCACGCATTGCCTGGTGTAGTAGATACAAATCGAAATACTCTAGACCAGATTTTTCCAGTGACGCTTCGATACCTGCTTTAGCGGTATCGTAATTTGCCATGTCCTGAACCCATAACTTTGACGTGATAAATAGATCTTCGCGCGTACAAGTGCCTTCTTCAATGGCTTCACGGACAGCTTCACCAACGGCATCTTCATTACCGTAGACTGCGGCAGTATCAATGAGGCGATATCCAGCACGGATAGCACTGAGTACTGACTGTTTGCATTCTTCTTTATCGGTAACCTGAAAAACACCAAAGCCTGCCATTGGCATCTCTAGGTTGTTACTTAATGTTGTATATTCCATTGTAGAATATCTCCATTGCGCTGATTGGACGTAAGACAATGAACTCTATTGGTGCTTAATCCTTTAAAATCAGTGGAGCTCATGCATTTCCCTTATCACGGGGTGGGGTAATTATGGCACGCAATAGCCAACATCGAATTGTTCAATATTCGCTATTGTTTGCCTAAAACTTCAATTCACGCTCACTCAACGTAACTACTTATAAGCTACACTAAAAAACAGAAGTTGGTGCTCTTCCGTTAATAAAATTGCTAAAAAGCAGATATGCCTTTGCAGGGGTGTAAATAATGGAGCTAGGAAGGAAACAAGTCCCGGTTGGTGTCATTACTGAAATACATGGCCCGGTAACCGTAATTGCCTGCGATTCCTTGCCTCCCTTGCATCAGGCTTTATGTGCTAATGTCGATAATGAAACCTATCTGTTTGAGGTTCATCAACATCTTGATAAGCGGCATATCCGCGCCATTATTCTCCACAAAACCTCCTCCTTGCATCGTGGGCTCACCGTTTATGATACCGGGGCTTCTCTTCATGTTCCGGTCACGCCGGATTGTCTCGGTCGTTTGCTCAATATCTTTGGTGAGCCACTGGATGGCGGGAGCAAACTGAATACGTCAATGTTTCGCAATGTTCACAGTGCGCCAGTCCCGATTCATGAATCTGTCGGTGCCGGAAACGTATTAGAAACGGGTATTAAAGTTATCGATCTTCTCTGTCCTTTCATTGAAGGAGCGAAAACAGGATTACTCGGTGGTGCAGGGGTTGGTAAAACGGTGTTAATTATGGAGTTCATGCACGCGATGGCTTCATTACATCAGGGGGTGTCGGTTTTTTCCGGTATAGGTGAACGCATACGCGAAGGTCATGAACTTTGGCACGCTATCCGAGATGCAGGGGTACTGCCACAGACATTAATGGTGTTCGGGCAAATGGACGAGTCGCCGGGCGTTCGTTTTCGGATAGGACTATCGGCTCTGACCTATGCGGAATACCTGCGCGATACCCTGAAAAAAGATGTTCTGTTCGTCATGGATAATATTTTCCGCTTCGTGCAGGCGGGCAGTGAAGTATCCAGTTTGCTCGGGCGGATGCCAGCTACGGTAGGCTATCAACCGACACTGTCGACCGATATTGCTGAGATTCAGGACCGCATTCTTTCAACCAACAATGGCACCATCACTTCGGTACAGGCTGTCTATGTTCCGGCTGATGATATGACTGATCCAGCGGTCAGTACCATCCTGAGTCACCTGGATAGCACGGTTATGTTATCCCGGGCACAAGCCGGTAAAGGGATTTACCCTGCGGTCGATGTGTTGCAGTCCAGCAATAAGCTTATGGATCGTCATACATTGGGCGAGCGTCACTACAGTATTGCTGAAGGCGTCCGGGAACATTTAGCTCGTTACCATGAGCTGGAAGATATTATCACCATGTTAGGAGTCGGTGAGTTGTCTCAGACTGACCGCACCATCATCATGCGTGCCCGCAAACTTCAGCGTTATTTGACCCAGCCATTTTGTACAACAGCGGCACATACCGGCATGCCGGGAGTGTCCGTGCCGCTGGATACTACGCTAAATGACTGTGAACATTTTCTGCTTGGTCATTACGACGAAATTCCGGAAGAGCGCTGCTATATGCAGGGAAGTATGGAGAGCCAGCTACGATGAAAAATTTTGTGATCAGCCTGTTGGATGCCACGCACTCTGCAGAGATTGAGGGCGTCACTTCCTTTATTGGCGAGGACCAAACGGGTAGTTTCGGATTGTTGGCGAATCACAGTCGTTTTATGACGGTTCTGTCTACGGGAATTGCTAAGTACCGCACGGGGGATAGTGACTGGAAATATCTGGCAGCGGCTGGTGGGGTGCTCTATTTTAAAAATAATCACCTGACATTATGTACTTACCGCTTTTTGCTCGATGATGACTATAGCCGTATTAGCCAGGCACTGGAGCAACAATTAGTGATAGAAGAAGAAAAATCACAGACGTTTAAACAGAGCCTACGCCACATGGAAGAAGAGGTATTTATGCGGCTGTGGAAAATAGGCAAAAGAGAGACACTTTAGTGCCATGCGTAAACTTGATGATTTGAAAAAGAAAACTGAGCGTCAGGTTGACCGTATGAAGAAGGCTGAGCGCGAACGACATACCCTTATCGGCCAAACTATTTATCTTGGAACCCTAGGGCTATTGCTTGCGTTACCCATTGTGGGAGGCGCTTACCTTGGTCATTGGATAGACAGCATGATAGAGGGATATTCGGTTCGCTGGACAATAAGTTTTATCTTGCTTGGCGTGATCGTTGGGATGATCAATGTCTACCTTTTAATTCGGCAATAGTGCTATGGGTTTTAACTGAGATTAAGTAAACCGACTCAGTGGGACGGTCATTATGATAGATAATACGGTAGTCACAACATGGGGAATCATTGGTGCACTCGGGCTATTTGCCTGGATTTTGTCTCAGAAGTTATCTATCAAACCCGGGCTGGTACAGACTGCGGTAGAAGGCATGATTGCCAGTATTGAAAATGTGATTAGAGAAGTCGCTCCCCAGCATGTTAAAAGCCTGATGCCATTTATTGGCAGCCTATGGATATTTCTTGTTATCGCCAACCTGTGCGGGCTTATTCCGGGCGTTCATTCCCCAACTCGAGACTTATCTGCTACCTCTGCGCTGGCAATTATTGTTTTCCTTTCGACACACTGGTTCGGCATTCGCCTGCAAGGAATAAAGCTTTACTTAAGCCATTATTTAAAACCCAGCCCGATTCTATTACCGTTCCACATTATCGGGGAAATAACCCGTACGGTTGCTTTAGCGGTGAGATTATTTGGCAACATGATGAGCCTGGAAATGGCCGCCTTGCTATTTTTGTTAGTTGCGGGATTTCTGGCGCCAGTGCCCATTTTAATGCTCCATGTCATTGAAGCCTTAGTTCAGGCTTATATCTTCGGCATGCTCGCCCTCATTTATATTGCGGGTAGCCTACAATATCAACAACAGCAACAAGAAGGAGCCACTCATGAATGAGTTATCAACCTTTGTTCTGACTTCAACCGCTGTTGCCATTATCGGTATTTCTATTGGTGTCCTCGCTCCAGCGATAGCCATGGGGTGGGCTGTAAGTCGGGCGATGGATGCTCTTGCACGTCAGCCTGAGGCTGAAAAGTCAATTATGCGGACGCTTTTTATCGGGTTGGCAATGATAGAGTCACTGGCCATTTATGTGCTCGTTATTGTGTTGATTGTGCTTTTCCGTAACCCATTGCTTGAATACCTTATCAAATAGCGTCTGCTAGCCACTCTATGATGGTTTATCACCCACGTTGAGGAGCAATTACTGTGGAGTTTAGCTGGACTACTTTTGTACTGGAAATCATCAATTTTTTGGTGTTGATCTGGATTCTCAAACGCTTTCTGTTTAAGCCGGTAAAGGCGGTGGTTAGTCAGCGCCAGGCGGATATTGATAAACAGTTGCTTGAATCCCAGCGACTCAATGATGAATCGGCAGCACTGAAAGATGAATATGAAAATCGCCTGGTTAATTGGGAGCATCAGTGTCAGCAGGCAAGAGAGGCACTGCGCCGGGAAATTGATGCAGAGCGGGCATCCCAGTTAGATTTATTGAAGCAGTCTCTAGAGCAGGAAAAGAAAAAAGCGCAGGTGGTTGAATCTCGCCAGCGTATAGAAGCGATTCGTGATAGTGAACAACAGGCGTTACACCAGAGCGCTCAATTTGCTGCTTCTCTGCTTAGCAGGGCTTCTGGACCTGAGCTGGAGGCTAGGTTGCTGGATATTCTGTTGGAGGATTTATCTTCCCTTTCTGAGGAGCAAGCGGCCAGTTTGTTACATCAATGGGGAGTCATGCCTGAAGTTATTGAGGTAAGCAGCGCTTATCCAATACCTGAACAAAAACGGCAAGAGCTGGAAAGCGCCCTGAAGACCGTCAGCCAATTATCCATCCCTGTGAAATATGATGAAAACCCTGAGTTGATCGCTGGGTTGTTTATCACCATAGGTGCCTGGTGTTTGCGTGCCAATATAAGGGATGATTTAAAAGGGTTTATGGAGTTTGCCTATGTTACCCGATGAAGACAAACTCAATAGCCCGTTGACCGAGCAGGCTATGTGGCTTAAGGACTATAAACCGGGGTTATGCCTTGAAGAGCGGGGCGTCGTGTTGTCCATCGGGGATGGTATTGCAAGGATCTCAGGGCTTCCTTCGGCGGCGATGAACGATATCTTAACCATGGAGGATGGCAGTCAGGCAATGGTGTTTGACCTGACGGAAGAGCTGGTCAGTGCGGTGCTCTTGCATGAAACCAGCTTATTGACAGCCGGAACCTCCGTACATCATTCCAGTCATTCTTTAAGTGTCCCGGTGGGTGACAATTTGCTTGGCCGGGTTATTGATCCGCTGGGTAGTCCACATGATGGGGAAGCGGCCCCAATCCCATCAGCATGGATGCGTCTCGATACATTGTCACCGCCGATAATCAGCCGTGATTTTGTTAATGCACCTTTGTATACGGGCATCAAGATCATAGATACCCTAATCCCGATAGGTAAAGGGCAGAGACAGTTGCTTATTGGTGACGAAGGCCTAGGGCGCAGTGCTCTGGCACTTGATACCGTGATTAACCAACGAGGCAGAAATGTGCGGTGTGTTTATGTGCTCATTGGGCAAAGGCGCTCTACGGTCATTAAGACGATTGAGATATTACGAGAGTTTGGTGCGCTTGAATACACCACTGTCGTTGTCGCGGAAGCGAGTAGCTTGCCGGGATTACAGCATATAGCGCCTTTTGCCGGCTGTGCTATCGCTGAGTATTGGATGCAACAGGGGCACGATATTCTTGTTGTCTATGATGATCTCAGTACGCATGCCAAAATCTACCGAGAACTGTCATTGCTTCTGCGTCGTCCTCCCGGGCGGGAAGCTTATCCTGGTGATATTTTTTCAGTCCATGCTGGGTTATTGGAAAGGACTACCTGCCTGAGTCCGTCTCATGGTGGTGGTAGCATGACGGCTTTACCAATCGTTGAAACCAAACAGGGAGAAATCGCCGATTATATTCCGACTAACTTAATATCCATCACTGACGGGCAAATCTATCTGGAACGCGGATTGTTTTCAGCCGGTTTTCGTCCGGCCATTGATATCGCTCGATCGGTTTCTCGTATCGGCGGACAAGCGCAACATCCCAGAATCAAGGAAGAAGCCGGAAGTATGAAATTACACTATCTTCAGTTTCTGGAACTGGAGAGTTTCACCCGCTTTGGTGCCCGTCTTGAAGCTTCTATGGAGCAAGCGATTCAACGTGGTCTGGTATTAAGGGAGATTCTCAAGCAAGAGCAATTTTCTCCGCTTCACGAGACGTTTCAACTGGCATGGCTTGTCGCTTTTAATGATGGGCATTTCAAGGACTGCGAACGAAAAGAAGTGTCGTCGCGTCTCAAACTTCTAGAGCAGGAGGTAAAATCTTCCAGCCTAACCCTTGATAGCCCTAAAGATGAATGGAGTGTAGCGGTCGCTAAATGGTTATCACCTAACAACATACAGGGCAGTAAGTGATGAGCCGACGCCTCGATCTGGACAATCACCATCATAGTCTGAACGAAATTATAAAAATCTTAGATGCGATGAAAATGTTAGCTTACATGGAAACGCATAAGTTGGGTGCATTCCTTGACACTCAACATCGAGCGCTGGATACCATCAGTTCAGCAGCTAACGACTTTCTCAGTTTTTATCCTGGAACTCAACTCCAAGAGTCAGAAGTCTTCCCTGTTTATCTTCTAATTGGATCTGAACGCGGGTTCTGCGGTGACTTCAATCAGGAGCTGGTGGACTATATTGAGCAGCTCTTAACGATTCCTTCCAATGTAAAGCCCACTTTAATTACGGTTGGCCGCAAGCTCTATAACTTAATGCAAGACGATGGTCATGTATATGCGCAGATTGAAGGGCCAAATGTTGTCGAAGAGGTGCCTAACGTTCTCGAACAAACCGTTCAGGTACTGACAAAGATCCAGAGGGAACAGCCGTTGATGGGCTTATACAGCGTTTACCACAGTGGCGAACAGGGGATTATAACAAAAAAACTATTGCCGCCGTTTCAGCAGAAGGATCAACAACCCGCTAATTTTCAGTACCCTCCGGAGCTAAACTTACCGCCAGCAGACTTTTTGCTCAAAGTAGCCGAGCAGTTTCTTTTTACTGCTCTGCATGAAATTGTTTATACCTCTCTGTTAGAGGAAAATCACAATCGAATCGTGCATCTTGAAGGCGCGGTTAAACATCTTGAAACTAAAGCGGATGAATTGACCCAGCAATGCCATATTTTACGCCGGGAAGAGATTACTGAAGAAATTGAAGTAATTTTACTTAATGCCAGTAGTTTTGATGATTTGCCCACTGGTTAAATTTACATGTGGCATCCATGCTTGAGCCTGATATTTGTGTTTCCATAAATAAAAATGCTGTCGAAACGGATAGTGACTGTCAATTCACTTAAGAGGGACGTAAATGATTTCTACAAAACATAAGGTGACACTACTTACGGTAACACCTGCGGTCATGCTGCTCTTTGTCCACCTGGGAGCCTTCGCACAAACCAAGCAAGAGCAGGTGCATCATATGTCGCATCAGGTAATGCCCTTCGACATGTCCAAAACTCTTCACGTGTTCAAAATGACGGATTCAGGTGGCGTCCAGAAGGTTTTGGCGAGGAACACAGAAGAAACTGAACAAATCTTACTTATTCGGCAACATTTAGAGCACGAAGCGCAAATGTTTAAACACGGAAATTATTCAGACCCAACAAAATTACATGGCGCTGACATGCCTGGAATTGCGAAACTTAGCGCTAATCCCTCAAAAGTTAACGTGTCATATTCAGAACTTCCTGAAGGTGCACAGATCACCTTTGAAACTAAAGAGTTAAGTATGGTAACCGCAATACATAGATGGTTTGGTGCTCAGCTTTCCGAGCATGGAGCTGATGCAAAATCGGAATGATGGATACAGATAAGGCATAATGCGAGTTTGTTTTCGAATGTGTTTAAGTACGCACTAAATTGATTTTAGATACTTGGTCTCTGTTCTCATTGACCCATTCTTGCCTGTGTTTATTATTATCCTAAAGGCTTTTAGCGGGGGGAAGTATATTGAAAATCTGTCACCTTTCGGATCTCCACTTGGAATTCGGTTCAATGGAAGTACCTCAATCTGATGCCGATGTGATAGTACTGAGCGGCGATATTCACATAGGGACTCAGGGTATCGATTGGGCTTCGCAATTTGATGTGCCCGTAATATATGTTCTGGGCAACCACGAAGCCTATGGAGCTTCTCTAGATTCACTGACAGGTCAATGTCGCGTTAAAGCGGACCAATATAAGAATGTCCATTTATTAGAAAACGACAGTATCGTTATCGAAGGCGTTCGTTTTCATGGATGCACGTTATGGACAGATTTTTGTCTCGATGGCAGCACCGATGTTTCAATGAAGATAGCAGAAGGTCGGATGAATGACTTTAAGCAAATTCTTTATCATGGAAATGTTTTTACTCCCCAAGATAGCCAAAGTATCCACCGTGAATCGAGACGATGGCTCTATCATTCTGTAAAGCAGTCGCCAGAGCAAAAAAACGTAATTGTTACCCACCATCTTCCATCAAGAAGTCTGATTCAGGTTGAATACCTCGGAAGCCCACTTGCCCCTGCTTTTGCGTCACACTGTGATGAGTTTGAAACTATTGCGAATAAAATTGCAGTTTGGTGTTACGGGCACAATCATGATTGCAATGAACAAATAGACTTCGGCATAAACTTCCATACAAATCAACGTGGATATGTTGAACATGAGTTAGTTTCTGGTTTTGACCCTCAAAAAATAATTACTATCGATACAAAATGAATCGGGAGCAAGCCTGTGATTATCAAGTGTTGTGATCACACTAAATGATGATTTTCGCTAATGCGTTTTTGTCCAGAAACGTGTTTCAGCGGATGTTCAAGACAGCGTGGATGGTCTAGGTAAGCGAATTGCGATTACTGGTCACTCCTCTGAAGGCGCGATCGGCAGTGTATTCGCCTACTATATTGAGTGAAAGTATCCAAAAAGAATTAAACGCGTAGTGACATTCGGGCAACCAGCCATTGGGGATTGGAGGTTTAAACAGCATTATTGTTTGGGGCACAAAACCTACCGTGTCTGCTGCGATATCGACATTGTCACCTTCATGCCGCCAGTACCGTTTGTTTCTTGGCATGTAGGGAAAACATTTTGGACAATCAACAAACACTAGCCACAAGCTTAATTCTCATTTTTAATACTTCCTCATCAAATACGTGTTGATCTAACACCTCTGCGCTCTTGCCTTAAAAAATGGCACGCAAAACTGTAAACCAAGTGTTCACCTGTACACGTAGTACATCTACAAAATGCAATGCTTTAACTCTATCCCAACCTATTGAAGTTAAATGTATATTTTCAACTCCGACGAATATCGCATAACACCAGGCTAACAAACTGTTCACCCATGGCAATATGAAACACTCCGCTTTAAAAATATTTTATTTACATATCAGACAGATAGGTTTTGGTTTATTTATTGCTTTCATGTGTGCAACTGACAGCGAGTTCCAGTCTTAAACGTTGTACTCACAACTCTGGATGAAGCTGTCTTGGGACGGGGGTAAAAAAGTTTAGTGTGTTCAATGATGCCGGATCCAGTGTTGGCATAAGTGAATACTCACATAGCCCTTTTATCAACTTTCAATGAAAAAGAAGGTAGATGATGGAACATTTAATCAATAGCCGACATAAAAGGTTGCTCAAAGATGAAATTCAAGGAGTAACTTTATGAAATCGTATACTAAGCTTTCGGACGCAGCAGCAAGTCCGAGAACATTGGTGAGTGGAACGCTAGTAGCCGCTGCGTTGACCGCTTTTTCTCTCTCTTTTCCCGCATTCGGTTTTATCGAACCACCTAATACCGTCAATCTAACTCATGAGGCCTGTCGTAACAATGGTGATATTGTCTTGCCTAACGGCGACGATAACTTCATTTGTCCTGATGACGCCTATACCACTGGTAACTTAGGTAAAGGCTGGAATGAACTCGACCTTGTGCCCCACAGAATCACGCTCAGAAATGGTAACAGTAATGGCAATATTACTTATAACCTTCGAGCTGCAGCGAACAATATAGATCAAGGTAAGTTAGGATATGATGCCTTTTCTCCTGCTGATGATATTGTTGTCATCGGGGATTGTACGGTATCTACAGCCTTCAATGATCCACTGCAACCGTGGGGCATCACTAATGAAAACCTTAATGGGGCAGATCAAAGCCTGTTCCAGGAGTTTGAAATCACCCAAGGCCCAAATACCTCTTGTGAAATTAACTTTTATTATCGCCTTGCGGTGGGTGCCAACGAATATCCAGGCTCATCATTGCAATCCTACCTTGCAGATCAGAGCGTATTTCAAGGTGGCCTTCGCACTATTTCACTTCCTGTAAAAGAAATACTGCCGCAAGACATCAGTAAAGATATGGATGCTAGGCAAGATACCGACTTTACTTGGAACCTTACCAAGGAATCAAACAAGGCCAGTATCAACCTCGGCGATACTTGTGATGTCGAAAATCCTGCATCTCAGGATGTGGCCATCAAGCTAAAATGGCAACTTCTTGAGGGGGTCCCTGGCAAGGTAACGGTGAAAACCAACATCACCTTAACCAACCCAGCCAGTCGCCCTATCGATGTTGATGTCACCGACATTATACGCGGTAACCTTGGCGGTGGATTAATCGATCTAGATATCAAAAACTTTAATACCGTCACTGTGCCTGCCAATACCACGCTGCCACTAACAGTGCATATGTATATAGCTGAGTCTGATGTCACAGAGTTAATGGATATTGCCACTGCCACCTATACCGACCAAGCAACAGGTATTCCTGTACCTGGTGAAACAGTCGCGGAGTTTGATCTTACTACCGATGGTTTGGGCATTCAGCCAGGGGCTTCGACCAATACTACGGCCGTCGTCACCGATGAAGAATACATCACAGGTAATTATTTGCAGTACAGTGCTGGCAGTACGGCAAGTGGCAGTGCAACAGGTAATTTCACCGTTGACGGACTCGAGTACACCTTTAATACTCTGCTAAACAAAATGTCACCTAACCTACTGTGGACATCTGGTACTCAGCCAGAGGAGCATGCAACCTGTACTACCGCGGGTGAATGTTTTGTCACTATTAACAAAACGGTTTCTGTTACCCAAAGACCTATCGTGACCAGTGGTACTTTGTCGGATCAAGCACTCTTAGTTGCAAGTGATGGCTTTAGCGTAAGTTCGCCTACTTCAGGTCCACTTAACATTGAAATTACATCTGGTGCTTTAGTGGATTACAGCATTAAAGGCACCTTCCAAGATGATATTTTACAAGGCAACGAGGAGGTCACCTGTCAGGTTGTGGTGAAAAACAGCAGCAATGAGGTGGTGTTAGACACAGATTACACTTTTAAAGAGGGTCAATTAGAGATAGATAAAACCTTTGAAAATATCCTTCCCGACAAATACGCTGTCACTGTCGGTCCCTGTGATCCTAATATCTTCCAAGCAGACTTTGATCCAACTACTCCTGAGCTTGATGCAACGACCACGATAGATCTTACTCTAGGTCCTGACTCAACCTTGGATGATTGTAGTAAAGGCGTAGTCTTCATTGCACGTACGTCTGTACCTCTTGGGGCTGTTGCAGAGGTTAATAAGGTAACGGAGCCTGCTGGTTTGGAAGATGACTGGACGATGACTTTACAAGGTCCAGGCTTACCTGATGAAGGGCTATCTCTCGTAACCAACGATAACGATGCTATTGCGTTTGAACGCTTCCAGATAGATCTAGCAGACTTCTTGTTGCAAGAGGGCACATATACCATCACGGAAACCCTGAAAGAGGGCTGGACACAAGTGAGTGCCGTCGGTGATTGTGAGTTTACTATCAACTATCCTGCCGATTACGGCTTAGTGAAAAAATGTGAATTTACTAACCGAAAACTAGGAACAGTGATCATCAATAAAGAAACCCTACCTGATGGAGATACAGCCACAGCCTTTGCCTTTACTGATGATATCTCTGAACCTAATACCTTCGAACTCATGGATGATGGTACCAAAACCTTCTTGAATATTGCTCCTGGTGAATACACTGTCGCTGAAACCGATCCTAATCCCGATTATGATCTCAGTGCGCTGGTATGTACCGACGATGCAACCCAAGAAGGCTACAACGTGCTTGACTCTGGTGTCGATGTCGCCAACCTCACAGCAACCATTAACTTAGATGCAGGTGAAACGGTTGAATGTACCTTTACCAATACCAAACGCGGTATGGCGATGGTCAACAAATTAACCGACGGTGTTGCCAATACCAGTATAAATTGGGTATTCACGTTAAGCGGCCCTGAGGTCAATGCTAGCGACCAAACGATCCCTCAATCTGGCCCAGCCGATACCTTGCTTGACTTTAATAATGCCAAGTTGATTCCTGGTGAAACTTATCGTCTCTGTGAAGTCGATATCCCTGTTTCTTGGACAACGGTTTGGACTGTGGGTGGTGTAACCATTCCTGAGGTACTAGACAATGCCGATCCTGATCTCCTCTCAGGTGAAAACTACAGCCCTGTGTTTAACCCTAACTATGTTGCAACGGGAGAAGCTGATAACTCCACCTTGTGTGTGAAATTTGTTGTTGAGCCAGGTCAGACTCTATCGTTTGAAGTCAATAACATCTCACCACCAGGAGGTGATCAACGTACTATCGGTTATTGGAAAAACTGGAACACCTGTAGTGGCGGTAGACAGCAGTTCAAGGCTGCAGATAATGGCTTCTTCTTGTTAGAAGATGCACTACCACTCACTATTGGTAACCTAGTGGTGAGTACTTGTGACGTTGGTCGTAGCTTATTGGATAAACGAGATATCCACAGTGGGAAAAAACGTGCGGGTGATCCTGCATATGGTTTAGCTGCACAGCTTCTCGCTGCTAAAGCGAATGTAGCTGTTGGTGCTGGTACTTGTGCTGCCGCTACCAATGCAATAACAGAAGCTGATGGATTACTCACAGACATTGAGTTTGACGGTAAAGGCGATGTGCTTAAGAAAGGTAATCGTCAGCTTAAGATCCAAGCCAATGACTTAGCAAGTAAGCTGGATGATTACAACAATGGATTGCTATGTCCTTAATCTGAGTTAAAGGCTCATATGAGTAATGCCAGTCAGTTATGCTGACTGGCATTTTTCTTATTGAACGGCTGAATAAAACACACCTAACCTAGCTTTGATAAATAAGGAAGATAGAGCTCTTGATTAGTGGTTTTGTCATATCTTTGATAATTAATCAAAAGCTAAATTAACAAAACCACTGACTCATAAATGTCCAAAGGCGTTTCTACACGATTCTGGCTAGAAAATTTTTGCCCCAAAGTTTGCTAGCTATTTCGCTTACAACGTTATAACAACATTTCGCTTGCAACGTTATAACAACTAGTTACTTGGCTTATTATTTCTAATCGGTGTAGTGTTTAAGAAGTCAGTGGTTATTTGCGCTGGTGAAGATAGGTTTAGTAAGAAGGTAAAAACAATGAACATGAAAAAATTTTCGGGCGTAGTTGGGTTATCGTCTTACACTCTTCGATACTATGAAAAAATTGGTTTGCTAAAACATGTCCAAAGAAATAGCAGTGGCCACCGGGTCTACTCAGATAGAGATATTGATTGGGTGAACTTTATTAAACGACTCAAAGACACTGGGATGCCGCTAGAAGAAATTCAAAAATATGCGTCATTAAGAGATTTAGGTGTAAAGACCGTGGTTGATCGCCAAGGCCTGCTAGAAATACACCGAGAAAACTTAAAAGAACACATTAGGCAACAGAATGAGCATCTGAAAGCATTAGAAGACAAAATTAATTTATATAAAAACGGAGAAGTGAGTTGACTTAGAGTTAACTCTAACTTGTAAGGTGTGCTGGTCTTTTATTCAGAGGAGCATGCCACATGGACAATACTCGATTTAATTCTGGGCTAGAACAGTTATCAAAAATCGATGGTGAAGCAGGGCAAAAAGTCATTGAGAGCCTACAAGATATTTGCCCTGATTTAGCTAAATTCACAATAGAATACCCGTTTGCCGATATCTATACACGGCAAGGCTTGGACTTGAAATTAAGAGAGATAGCAACTGTCTCTGCTTTAACAGCCATGGGAACTTGTACGCCGCAGCTAAAAGTACATTTGCACGCAGCCCTTAATGTTGGTTGTACAGAAGAAGAAATCAAAGAAGTAATAATACAAATGTCTGTCTATGCTGGTTTCCCTGCAGCGTTGAATGGAATGTTTGCTTTCAAAGAAGTGCTATCTGAAAGGTAGCACTAGTAGGGCAGCGCAACTCAAAGCTGCCCCATTCCAATTTAGCTCGTTTGATCGTCACTCTTCACAGTTGATAATTTGACCTGTTTTTTCTAATCAGTGTAGTTTTGTATGGTGAAATAGAGCCTGACAATGGCTTTGTTGCGTAATTCGATGGAACTAAATCAGGAAGTTACGATCTGATGGGCTACATCAGTTAATCATCGTAGCCTTATGCCGAAACCTCATTACAAAACAATTAACAGGACTCATTCAAAAGTACCTTGTAGTATTTCGGTAAGAACAACTCACCTTTTTGCCATTCTAATTGAACGTGTTGGCATCGGCCTTGGTAAAGATAGTTACCGTCGGCGTAGATTGACTTGCCTTTATCTATCACCTGATTAAGGAACACAGCTTCTTCGATTTTATCGTTCATTCTGATTTTTGTTTGCAAGTCTCTATCATCATCTATTGCTATCGTCAGAATCCTATTTTTGGCGCTGAACTCTACAGATCTAAGATTATTAATTTTGGCTTCATCGCCACTGGTGTAAAAGTAGAACGCGACTGCAATTAAACCCAGAATAACAAATATTTTCATTTCATCCTCATAAACAATGCATTGCATAATAAGCTATTTTAACACGATGTTTTAGAGAGAAAAATTGATTGAAACGGCAGTCTTTTTGGAGTATTCAATAAAGAAAGATGTTTCAAAGGTCTTAGTAGAGCAAGAGAAGTTTCTTCACGTTAGGGCGTTTGACTCTAACGATCGTAAAGAGGTTGAGGACGGGGCTGCTGAAGAGTACATGAGGGCAAACCAAATGGAGCCAGTAGAAGTTGCGGTATACGATGTGATTTTTCCTCTACCTACAGACAGCACAACGCCACCAACAATGCTACGAATTAGTTCAAGTTATAAGGTACTAAATAACAAGTGGGCTGTATTAAATTAGCACATAACAAAGCATTTATAGTGATTCGCAATGCTTGGCATTTTCACTATGCATTGGTTTTAGTGGTTGAGGTGTTATGCGACAGCATCAGTATTGCGTTGATCATCTCAACAGGGTGTTAATTTCACATATGTCAGCTAATCCGTTATATCCTAATTTAGTAATATAACTGACAAAGTTTTGCCCAATAATGGCTTAGCTTGGGTCGCGAAATCAACGTCCATGATCAACTGTTCTTGTTTGCATTATAAGTGTCCCTATATATTGATCAGCGACTATCCATTGACCCACTCAACTTAATATTTCATTATCTATGAATGACTAATGTTATTTTCTGGGATGAAATGATGAAAAAACCTCGTCATTCGATGAGGCTTTGGTTAGGGGGCAAAGCTAATTATAACTTTTCTTAAGCGTTCTGCTTACGGTAAAAGTCGCGCATGGTTTTTATAAACAATGAGCGCACCTTATTGATTGAATGGGTCTTTTTGGTGATCGCCATTATTTCTACATAATAGTGTCTTGTATCTGGGGCGATCGGCACAAGTTCTCCATTATCGACATAGGGCTTGGCGTAGTTTTCTGGCAAGTAACCAATAAATCTGGACGAGAGTATCAACGCCATTCGAGATTCGTAGTTATACGCCGTGGCTTTTAAGTTCATTTTAGATAAAGGAGAGTGGAGGAGCTCCTGTGGCTTTAATCCTGCGTAAACGACAGGGAAGCCGTTGATGATGTCCTCAGAAAGCTCTTTCTCGGAAAGTTTGGCAAGAGGGTTATCTTTGCTGGCATAAAGGTAACAAATATCGGTATAGATGTGTTCGTATTCCAAGCCATCAAGCTCACGGTGAAAAGGGATAAAACCGATATCGGCTTCTTCTTGCAGCACTTTGCGTTCTATTTCCGTCATGCGAGCCACTTCAGCCGTTAGGTAAACTTCTTTGGCGATGCTGGAGAAGTTACGGATCACTTCAGGCATCTTCGCCCTATTATCCAAACTTATGTTATCGCTAAATAGCACTTCTAAGCTGCCAGACGGTTGAATGTCGAGATGGTTAATGGTGTTACGAAAGTCCTCAAGCTCCCCCAGTAACTTTACTGTTGCCTCGTAGACTACGGCGCCTTCTTCCGTTAAAGCAAACCCGGATCGTCCACGACGACATAAGACAAGATTTAATCGAGATTCGAGATTAGATATATGAATACTGATTGTAGAGCGGCTCACGTTGAGCTCAGTTTCTGCAGCGGAAAAACCACCGCAATCAGCGACGACTTTAAAAATTTTCAGTTGTTTTATTTCGTAGTCACCAATGTGACCAATAGGTACGGCGTTTCTGGTCATTGTTTTATGCTCGTAAAACTTTATGTTTATCGAGGAATATTTATATGCCTCAATAGATTGTTATCATTAGGTTAAGTTCCATCGCTATTTTGCGCGATTTGGCTTTTTATATCTTTGACATTGTTAATGTTTATAACAGTAGGAATAGAACTAATGACAGATTTGATCTTATCCCGTGGTTTTATCAATGGGGAGTGGGTTGAAGCGCACGATGGCAAGCAAGTCGATGTAATAAACCCATCCACAGGTGCGTTAATTACTTCTGTCCCTGATATGGGGAAGGAAGAATCGGAAGCCGCTATCATGGCCGCTCATTCAGCATTTAAAGAATGGCGCACTACCACCGCGAAACACCGTGCTGGATTACTTAAAAAGTGGTTCGATTTAATTATCGAAAACGCAGAGCAACTCGCTAAGATACTTACGACAGAACAAGGTAAGCCATATAAAGAGGCTTATGGTGAAGTGCTTTATGGTGCGTCCTTTATTGAATGGTTTGCCGAAGAAGCGAAGAGAATGTACGGCGATGTGATTCCGTCAGGCAATCCAAACAACCGTTACATGACTATCAAGCAACCTATTGGTGTCGTTACTGCGATTACACCATGGAACTTTCCCGTCGCAATGATCACTCGTAAAGTTGGCCCAGCCCTGGCTGCGGGTTGTACTGTCGTGATTAAGCCGGGTGAAGACACACCGCTATGTGCGTTAGCAATGGTAAAACTTGCCGAGCAAGCGGGTATACCAAAAGGTGTGGTTAACGTTGTGACAACTTCTCGTCCTGCTGAAGTCGGCGATGTACTGTGTTGCCACCCTCTAGTAAGCAAAATCTCTTTCACAGGATCAACGGCTGTTGGAAAGCTCATTCTTCGCCAAGCCGCTGATACGGTCAAAAAAGTTTCTTTAGAACTCGGTGGCAACGCGCCATTTATAGTTTTTGATGATGCAGATATTGATAAAGCGGTTTTGGGGGCAGTGATTTCTAAATACCGTAATGCAGGGCAAACTTGCGTCTGTACCAACCGATTCTACATCCATGATGCTGTGTACGATGAGTTCATGGATAAATTCACTTCAGCAGTGAAAGCACTCAAGATAGGTGATGGTTTAGTCGAAGGTACCGAGATCGGTCCGCTAATCAATCAAAAAGCGTTTGAAAAAGTATCGAGTTTGGTAGAAACAGCAATAGAGCAAGGCGCAACGTTAGCGTTAGGTGGCCAGGGGCTGGAGAACGGTCAGCAGTTTTATCAGCCAACCATCTTAACCGATGTGACTGAAGCGATGGATATTGCCCATCAGGAGCTATTTGGACCAATTTCAACCATCTTCCGATTTAATGATGAGCAGGATGTGATTCGTCGTGCCAACGATACGCCATATGGCTTAGCGGCTTATTTCTATACACGAGATCACAGCCGCGTATGGCGCATGAGTGAAGCGCTTGAGTATGGGATTCTTGGTATCAACGAAGGCATTATTTCGACGGAAGTTGCGCCATTTGGTGGTGTGAAGGAGTCGGGATGTGGGCGTGAAGGTTCTAAATATGGCATTGAAGACTATTTGGAAATCAAATACCTATGTCACGGAATTTAACGAGTCCTCCACTCAGTGTGAGAAACGCTCAGTCTTTATTTTAAATGATTTACCCTAAGCAGTTCTTTTCCATATATTTGATAAAAATATTTTGCAGCACTTCGAGTGCTGCTTTTTTTTGTTTTAAAAACAGGTAATTCGCCGTGAGGTCGTTATCCCATCTCATTGGTTTGATGGCTGTAAAACTTTAGGTGAAAAAATATGAATTTAACGAATGTGATTAAAACGTAACAATGCTTAACGTGACTGTAACAAGGAGTGACGAGTCACTTCTCATTGTTTCTGGCTGAGTCAGAGCAAAAAATAATCCAAGGAGAAAGTTTATGTTTAAAAACTTAGGAAAGCTGAACAAAGGAAGCCTGGCAAAGATTGTTGCTGCTTGTTCTCTTGCAATTTCAAGCACTTTATTCACGGTTCCTCAAGCGTTTGCAGCTGAACATAATTGGCGTTTTGTAAACCTATACCCACGTGGTACGGCATACGGTGAAGTGTACAAAGACTTTGCTGATAACATTGAAGCGATGTCAAACGGTCGTATTTCTGTTCAGGTCATGTACTCAGGTGAAGGTGTAGGGCAAACGGGTGTTCTTGGCTCAGTAAAATCAGGCTTGATAACAATGGGCGCTCCTTTCCAGCCAATGCATGCTGGTGAATTCCCAGCAGGTGTTGTGGAAGTTGGTTTGCCAGGTATGACCGATGATGTTGGTGAACTTAGCGCGCTGTTTCATGAAAAAGGCTGGGGAGAAGTCCTGGAAGAAGCATATGACAAGCAAAACCTAGTTTGGCTTGAACCTTACATCCAGCTACCCGTTTATGTCCTAACGAAAGAACCAATCAATTCTATTAAAGATTTTCAAGGTCTGAAGATTCGTGCTCCTGGTGCATACGGCAAATTCTTACGTAATTTGGGCGCATCGCCTGCGTCACTCTCTTACAGCGAAATTTACACCAGTTTAGCAACGGGCGTTATTGATGGCTCGATCGGCAGTAATATTATTGACCACCGTGACGGTAACCACGTTGAAGTAGCGAAATACATGTACCGCCTACCAATTGCTGGCGCGCAAACTTTACCGATTGTGGTTAACAAGGGAGCATGGAACAAACTATCGGATGATTTGAAAGCGATTGTTCGAGCAGCAAGTGCGGTTCATGCCCGTGAGCAGATGACTAAATCTCGTCTTTGGGAATCACAAGCTATCGCTGAAATGGAAGCGAAAGGTATGAAGTGGAGCCCTGAGCCGAGCGAGCAAGACAAAGCAAAATGGAACGAAAGTGCAGGCTCACTTTGGAAAGAATATGCAGATTCTGACAAGTACAGCCAGCGCCTAATTAAGATCGTTCAAGACACCCAATAACGCACTTTAGATGATTTCGCTGGGGGAACCGCTCCGGTTGAATCAGCATTTAAGGGGGAAATGCCTTCCCCCTATCTCTTTCACATTGTTATAGGTGATGTCTATGTTGATTAGAGTATTAAAAATCTACTGTCGCGGTATTAATCAGATAATTTATTGGATTGGCCTTTCTGCCTCCATCTTAATGCCTGTTCTCGCTGCTACCGTTGCCTTCGAAGTCTTTTCTCGTTATGTGCTCGGCAGTCCAACTATTTGGGCGTATGACGTTTCACTTTTCTTATTCGGGTATATAGCGGCGTTGGGTGGGGCACTGGCTCAACAAAATAAAGCTCATATTAATGTGGATGTGCTGTACCTGTCGGTATCTAAGCGTGTCCGTTCGTTATTTAATCTTGTGTCTTATTCATTGGCCATATTCTTTCTCTGTGTGGTTTTAATGATGGCACTGGGCAAATTTGAAGAAGCTATCGAGTTTAATTATCGTCGCCAGTCTGAGTGGGCGCCTTCTATGGCACATTTCTGGGTGATGATGATCGTCGCGTGTGGGGCGTTTATCGTGCAGTTTACCAGCGACATTATTCAGGACCTTTACTACCTGGTAACAGGTAAAGCGCTTATCGAACAAATTCCTGAAGAACGTGAACAAAAAGAGACACTAGTAGACTCAGCGGAGGGCATATGAGTATTGAAGTTCTTACGCTGTTATTGGTCGGTTGTATTCTATTTACCTTTGCTCTAGGTGCCCCAGTCGGCCTTGCTTTGGGCGGAATTGCGATGGGGATAGGTTACCTTACTTGGGGTGAAGGCATCTTCAACCTGGTTCCAACAACCATTGAGAGCAACTTTTTTAGTTTTATTCTGCTGGCCATTCCTCTGTATATCTATATGGGACAATTGCTGACCCGTTCCGGAATTGGCGACGCGATGTTTAACGCCAGTCAAATGGTTATTGGGCGTATTCGCGGCTCACTTGCGGTCAGTGTGATCGGGGTATGTTCCATGATTGGCGCTATGGTCGGCATTATCGGAGCAGGGATCATGACGTCAGGTAGCATTGCGTTAAAACCTATGCTCGAGCGTGGCTATGATAAAAGGCTGGCTCTTGGTGTCATCATGGCTGGTGGTGGATTGGGAATTTTGATCCCACCAAGCATACCGATGATTATGTACGCAGCGACGACCCAAAACTCGGTCGGTCGTATGTTCTTAGCAGCAATCATTCCAGCTCTTATCTCTATCGTTTTGCTGATGTCTTACGTGATCATTAGCTGCAAGCTTAATCCGAAAAAAGCACCGCTAGGCACGGGCAGTGAAAGCAAAATGACGGGTAAAGAGAAATTCACGACGGCACGTGATGGTCTTTTTTCTCTGTTACTGATCGTGGCGGTATTGGGCAGCATTATTACTGGTATTGCTACGCCAACAGAGTCGGGTGCGATCGGGGTTGTTGGCGCGATCATACTTGCGATTGTTTTTAAACGATTCCGTTTCGAGATGTTCAAATCATCAGGGTTTGAAACTGCGATGCTGGTCAGCGTGTCGATGTGGATCATTTTAGGCGCGTCACTATTTAGTAACTTCCACATGTTAAGTGGCGTGCAAAATATGGTGGCGCAAATCACTGAGGATCTGGGCTTACCTCCTTGGGGCGTGATTATCTTAATGCAGGTGATCATGTTACTGCTTGGCTTCATTATTGATGAATTGATCATCGTTTTGATGTGCGCGCCGTTGTTTACGCCTATCGTCGTGTCTCTGGGTTATGACCCGATCTGGTTCGGTATTTTGATGATCCTAAACATTGAAATCGCAGTGCAAACGCCGCCTTATGGTTTCGCGCTGTTTTATCTGAAAGGAATTTCACCTCCTGGCGTCAGTATGATGGACATCTATCGCTCGATTCTTCCGTTTATCGCTCTAAAGCTGTGCGTATTGATTCTGTGCATGATGTTCCCTGAAGTGGTGATGTGGTTACCAAACACAGTGATGGGAGTAAATTAATATGAGCCTCAAGCGAATTCTAATGCCAGTTGACCTTTCGTATCCTGATGTAGTGAAAAAAGAGGTCGACATGGCGCTTAAGTTGATAGACGAACAAGGTGTCATAGACATGTTGTATGTCGATGAGGCGCGGGTGCATCACAGTATGGTACCGACAGCATCTGGAAGTGCTTTTTCAGCTCAACATCAAAGTGCCTTTGATTGTGTGCAGACGATGTTAGAAACCTACGTGCCAAAACAACATCGTGGCAAAGCGATTGTTCGTAATGGTGTGGTGTTTGATGAAGTGTTGCTGCAAGCCAAATATTCTCAAGTGGATGCCATTGTTATGGCATCTGCAAATCCGAATTTTCGCTCATATTGCTTAGGTTCTAATGCCGCAAAGATAGTTCGCCATTCTCACTGTTCAGTGTTTGTGGTGAAAGGCGATCCTACTTAACGATTCTTCGCGTTTAGCTAACGCATACAACAATAAATAGAAACTAAAGTCGCCAAAGGGAATCATTCCTGGCGGAGGTATATGTACAACTCAAGGAATACAAAAATGACTAACCAACAACTACACGAGAGAAGAAATCAGGTATTTTCTAACGGTATGGGCGCACTTTACCCACTGTATGTTGCCAAAGCTGAAAACGCCCTAATCTGGGATGTGGAAGGCAATAGATATATCGATTTTGCGGCGGGTATTGCGGTAAACAATACGGGTCACGCCAACAAGCGTATTACTGAGGCAGTAAAAGCACAGTTAGATAACTTTTCTCATACCTGCGCTTTGGTGACACCTTATGAATCGTTTGTTGAGTTGGCAGAGAAGTTAACTCAAATCGCACCGGGCGACTCAGAAAAGAAAGCGATTTTCCTGACTACAGGCGCAGAAGCCGTGGAAAACGCGGTAAAAGTGGCTCGTGCACACACTGGTCGTAGCGGCGTGATTGCATTCAAAGGTGCTTTCCATGGTCGTACTAACCTGACGATGGCTCTGACGGGTAAAGTTGCGCCGTACAAAGCGAGTTTTGGTCCGTTCCCTGGCGAAGTTTTCCATGCACCGTACCCGAACGAGTTCCACGGTGTATCTGTAGAACAGAGCTTGCAAGCACTTGAGGACCTATTTGCTTGTGATATCGAAGCAGCACGTGTTGCGGCGATCATCTTCGAACCAGTACAAGGTGAAGGCGGATTCTACCAAGCGCCAGTTGCCTTCGCACAAGGCTTACGTGATATTTGTGATAAATATGGAATCATGTTGATTGCAGATGAAATCCAAGCGGGCTTTGCACGTACTGGTAAAATGTTTGCAACTGAGTACTTGGGTATCGAACCAGACATGGTGACCATGGCAAAAGGCATTGCTGGTGGCTTCCCAATTTCAGCCGTGGTTGGTAAAGCTGACGTTATGGACTCAGCACCAGCAGGGGGCCTTGGTGGTACTTATGCTGGCTCTCCGATGGGCTGTGTTGCTGGTCTAGAAGTGTTAAAGATCATTGAAGAAGAGCAGTTGTGTGCAAAAGCGATCGGTATTGGTGAAGTTGTTAATGCACGTATGACCAAGCTACAAGAGACGGTTCCACAAATCGGTCAGGTACGTACGATTGGCGCGATGATGGCAATCGAGTTCACTGATCCAGAATCTGGCAAGCCACTACAAGATCTTACTAAGGCAATCATTAGCAAGGCGCAAGAGAATGGTGTGATATTGCTTTCTTGTGGCGTAAAAGCGAACGTAATTCGTCTACTTCCAGCACTGACCATCGAATCTGAAATACTAAGCGAAGGCTTGGATAAACTAGAGAAAATCATCAAAGAACTGGTTTAAGTCGCTCGAACTCCTGAGCACTTTTAATTCAGTTCAGGAGAGGTAATAGTATAAAAAAGCCCCATCGTGAGATGGGGCTTGGGTTATGGAGCACGGTATAGACAAGTATTGTAGATTACAACTTTTCCTGGATTCGTTCTGCGTACCAGTTGATGAAATCAATAACACCAAACTCAAAGGTTTCCGAGTAAGGTCCTGGCTCGTAACTTAGCGAGTTGATACCACGTTGGTTCTCTTCGCCAAGTCGACGGTCTTGTTCGTTTGTTGCGTCCCAAACACGACGTAGGTTTTCTGGATCGTAATCCACACCTTCAATCGCATCTTTGTGAACAAACCACTTAGTCGTTACCATCGATTCTTGCGCTGAGATTGGCAGCACGCGGAATACGATAAAGTGATCACTTTGCATGTGGTTCCACGAGTTAGGAAGGTGCAAAATACGCAAAGATCCTAACTTATCATTCTTGATGCGACCCAGCATTTTCTTCGATCCAGCCGACCCATCGATGGTCATTACAGACGTCCCTTCTTTCAAAGGCATACGTACCAGGCGGTTTCTGCGACCATATTTTTTATGCTCGTGCGGGATGGATTCTGCATCCCACTCTGCAGCCATACGCTCGTAGTAGTCTAAGAATTCTTTTGGAGCACGTGGATCGTTCGTGTCATCCCACTCAAGAAGTGTGTTTAGCAGTTCTGGGTGGCTACCGCTGCAGTGATAACATTCACGGTTGTTTTCTAGAACAAGTTTCCAGTTCGCTTTTTCATACATGTTTGATTCAACGGCAAGCTTGGTGTTCTCAACGTCGTACGGTTCCATGTATTCTTCAAGTGTCGCCAGGAACTCATCAAAATCTGATTCTGGTGGTTGTTCACCAAGGCAGATAAAGATAAAGCCACCCGCCGTCTTGCAGTGAACAGGTTTAAGTTTGTGCTTCTGCATATCAAACTCATCGCCCATCTCAGTGCCAGCGAATAGCAAGTTACCTTTCGTATCGTATGTCCACTGGTGATAAGGACAAACTAAGTTGGCCACTTTCCCTCTGTGTTCCAAGCAAATACGAGAGCCGCGGTGACGACACGTATTGTGGAACGCGTTGACTTGTCCATCAGCGTCGCGGACGATAAGGACAGGGCTTTGCGCGATCTCTACCGTAAAGTAGTCACCTTTTGACGGTATTTCACTCGTCATGCCAACGAATAACCATTCCTTCTGAAAGATCTCTTCGACATCAATTTTGAATAGAAGTGGATCGTTATATAACGGACGTGGTAGTGAATAATTAATACGACGCTCTTCGAGCATTTTTTTCATTTCTGCTCGTGCTACTTCTAAGCTCGAGTAACTGATGTTGAGAATATCGTTTTGTGTCATTGTCTATCTTCTTCTAGAAAATGTGGACGATACGCCCTACTAGGGGGCTTCCATGCGTTTTTGGCCAACAGCCTTACTAAAAGTGGGTAAATGTTTGGCTCGCAGATATCCTGCCATTATTGGCATGTTAAGAAGTGGTCTAAATGCGACATTGAGTGAGCCTATTTGAGACACGCAATAAACTATTTTCCCTTACGTGACCGTTTTGGATAACTCCGTGTCGTTAATGGATAACTCGAATAGTCAATAATACCCAAAATAAGCACAACCCATGGAGGGAATCCACCAAATACACCGTTGCGGAGAAGCCGGATATGAATACCCCAATGAACTCTCTAGCCACCAGTGGCTCTTTTATACCTGTTGAAACTCAAATTTGGGATAACGGTCGTCACGCAGTTCGTTGCGTAAAAACCATTCAAGAAACTTGGGACACCAAAACTTTTTGTTTTATGGCTGAACAGCCGACCATGTTTTTCTTTAAGCCTGGCCAATTTGTCACGCTTGAGCTTGAAATCGAAGGTGAGCAAGTTTTCCGCTCTTATACCATTTCGAGTTCGCCTTCAGTCCCTTACAGTTTTTCGATCACGGTAAAACGTGTTCCGGGTGGATTTGTGTCTAACTGGATCCACGACAACCTGGAAGAAGGTTCTGAACTGGCCGTTCATGGACCAGTTGGGGCATTCAATAGCATTGACTTCCCGGCAGAGAAAGTACTTCTGCTATCTGGTGGGGTAGGTGTAACGCCACTCATGTCTATGGCTCGCTGGATTTATGATACCAATAGCGACGTTGATGTGACTTTCGTGCACAGTGCTCGAACGCCACGCGACATCATCTTCCACCGTGAGCTTGAATTTATGTCATCTCGCATCTCCAACTTTCACTTGCATCTGATTTGTGAGCGTTTGGAGTCAGGACAAAACTGGTCGGGATACCGTGGGTATTTAGATGACATCAAACTATTAATGATCACGCCAGATCTGCATGAACGTGAGATTTTCTGTTGTGGTCCAACGCCATACATGCGCGCGGTAAAATCTATCCTTGTCAAACTAGGTTTCAACATGGAGCACTACCATGAAGAAGCATTTGGTGAGGCTCCTGCAGGCGTAGAAGAACAAGCGGTTCAAGATGCTGAAATTGCAGCAGAAGAAGCGGAACTATTGACTGAAAGCGATTTAATCGAAGTCATGTTTACCGAAAGCGACAAGCAAGTTCAGGTTGCGCCGGGTGAAACCGTCCATGCTGCCGCAGCTAAAGCAGGGCTTACTATTCCAAAAGCTTGTGGTATGGGTATTTGCGGTACATGTAAAGTTAAGAAAGTCAGTGGTGATGTTGAAATGAGCCACAACGGTGGTATCACTGATGAAGATGTCGCAGACGGCTACATTCTTTCTTGCTGTAGTGTTCCTAACGGAAACGTTGTTATCGAATGCTAATCAATTAGCAGAAAATTATTACCTTAATTTCAGTGCTTAATTCAAACAATAAGTGGTTATAAATTTATTTTATAAAATTTATTGCGCTCATTTATTTGAATTAAGGACTGAAGCCCTGCGCTCTAAATATCATTGTTAATAAATGCATTAATAATGATATTTTGGAATATGGACAAGGAGGTGTATATACAAATAGTCATTGATTTTTATCGGGATTTTGGCAGAGCGCAAGCTCTGCTTTTTTTATTTAAAAATAAATTA
Source organism: Vibrio sp. dhg (assembly GCF_003443775.1). Classification (NCBI taxonomy): domain Bacteria; kingdom Pseudomonadati; phylum Pseudomonadota; class Gammaproteobacteria; order Vibrionales; family Vibrionaceae; genus Vibrio; species Vibrio sp. dhg. The sequence goes on from NZ_CP028944.1 coordinate 1,841,715, forward strand.
AATGATGTCGCAAATCCGCAGATTTTGTCGTATTTACGCAAGCGCAATATTACGAATTAATTACTATTGAGTTGTCGATTAGGTTTTCATTGTAACGATTTTGAATTCAATGTCGTGCGGCAAACCTGATGCCTAAACAGGGAAGCGAGATTCCAGTATCAAGGAGAAGATATGTTTAACACTACTCAAAACATCGAAGCGTACGACAGTGAACTATGGTCGGCGATTGTAAAAGAAGAACAGAGACAAGAAGACCACATTGAGCTGATTGCTTCTGAAAACTACACCAGCCCACGAGTGATGCAAGCTCAAGGTAGTAAACTAACCAATAAATACGCTGAGGGTTACCCGGCAAAAAGATACTACGGTGGCTGTAAATTCGTTGATGAAGTAGAAGTATTGGCGATTGAACGTGCAAAACAACTGTTCGGTGCGGAATACGCGAACGTACAACCACACTCAGGGTCACAAGCAAACGCTGCCGTGTACATGGCTCTTTGTGAACCAGGTGACACAGTACTAGGCATGAGCCTTGCTCACGGTGGTCACTTGACTCACGGTTCGCACGTTAACTTTTCAGGCAAAATTTACAACGCTGTTCAATACGGTCTAAACGCTGAAACGGGTGAAATCGACTACGAACAAGTTGAACAACTAGCTCTTGAGCACAAGCCTAAAATGATCGTTGCTGGTTTCTCAGCATACTCACGTGTCGTTGACTGGCAACGCTTCCGCGATATCGCGGACAAAGTTGGCGCTTACCTATTCGTTGATATGGCGCACGTAGCGGGATTAGTTGCAGCTGGTGTTTATCCAACCCCAGTACCTTTCGCGGATGTTGTAGCAACCACAACACACAAAACGCTACGCGGTCCACGCGGTGGTTTGATTGTTTCTCGCGACGCTGAACTAGAGAAAAAGATCAACTCTGCTGTTTTCCCTGGTGGTCAGGGTGGCCCTCTAATGCACGTGATTGCGGCAAAAGCAGTAGCGTTTAAAGAGGCGTTAGAGCCAGAATTCGCTGAATACCAGAAACAAGTTGTGGCTAATGCTCAGGTAATGGCGAAAGTATTTATCGAGCGTGGTTTCGACGTTGTATCGGGTGGTACAGACAATCACTTATTCCTGTTGAGCCTAATCCGTCAGAAATTGACAGGTAAAGCGGCAGACGCAGCACTTGGCATGGCGGGTATCACCGTAAACAAAAATGCTGTACCGGACGACCCACAATCTCCATTCGTTACTTCAGGCCTGCGCATTGGTACGCCAGTGATTACAACGCGTGGTTTCGGTGAAGCGGAATGTGAAATGCTAGCAGGTTGGATCTCAGACATTCTTGATGTCCTTGATGACCCGCAAGCGCTGGCAAGCACGATTGAAGTCGTAGGAAGCAAAGTGCAGTCACTATGCCGTGATTTCCCTGCATACCAATAGAAAACGGTATTTGACTTTAGCTGAAATGAAGGAATAGACAAATGCAGCATTATTCAGGTTTTGGTCTACTTAAACACTCTCTTTCCCATCACGAAAATTGGCAAAGTGTCTGGCGCAATCCTACGCCTAAGAAAAAGTATGACGTCATTATTATTGGTGGCGGTGGTCATGGATTAGCGACCGCTTACTACTTGGCAAAAGAACATGGCATTACTAACGTTGCTGTCATTGAAAAAGGTTATTTAGGTGGTGGTAATACCGCGCGTAATACAACCATCGTTCGTTCTAACTACTTGTGGGATGAAGCTGCATTTCTATATGAACACTCGCTGAAATTATGGGATGGCTTATCACAAGACCTGAACTACAACGTGATGTTCTCTCGTCGTGGCTGTCTCAACCTGGGACACACGCTGCAAGACATGCGCGATATCGAACGTCGTGTTGCAGCAAACCGTCTGAACGGTATCCAAGGTGAAGTACTTGATACACAACAGGTTAAAGAACTCGTTCCGCATATGGATTGTTCTGCGAATACTCGTTACCCAATCCTTGGTGCGTCATGGCAAGCAAATGCTGGTGTTGCGCGTCACGATGCCGTTGCATGGGGCTTTGCTCGCGGAGCAGACAGCATGGGTGTTGATCTGATTCAGCAAACTGAAGTGGTCGACATGATCATCGAAGATGGCGCGATTGTTGGTGTGAAAACGAACCGTTACGGCAACATCATGGCTGACAAAGTGGGTTGTGTGGTTGCAGGTAACTCAGGCGTGCTAGCGAAAATGGCTGGCTTCGAAATGCCATTAGAGTCTCACCCTCTGCAAGCATTAGTATCAGAGCCAATTAAACCAATTCTAGACACCGTTGTGATGTCGAACCACGTACACGGTTACGTCAGCCAATCCGATAAGGGTGACTTAGTTATCGGTGCAGGTATCGATGGCTACAACGGTTACGGTCAGCGCGGTTCTTACTCAACCATCGAGCATACCGTACAAGCGATTGTTGAAATGTTCCCAATCTTCTCCCGTGTACGAATGAACCGTCAGTGGGGTGGCATTGTTGATACAACAGCGGACGCTTGTCCAATCATGACCAAAACACCAGTTGAAAACTTATTCTTCAACTGTGGTTGGGGTACGGGTGGATTTAAAGCGACTCCAGGGTCAGGCAACGTATTCGCAGCCAGCTTGGCTAAAGGCGAAATGCATGAACTGGCTAAACCTTTCTCAATGTTCCGCTTCAACAATGGTGCATTGATCGACGAACACGGTGCTGCGGGCGTAGCGCACTAACAGGAGAAGAATTATGTTTCTGATTTATTGCCCTCACTGCTGTGAGTATCGCGAAGAAGAAGAGTTCCACCCAAAAGGTCAGGCTCACATTACACGTCCAGTCGATGCGGACAGCTGCACAGATGAAGAATGGGGCCAATACCTATTCTTCCGTAAGAACCCAAGAGGCCTTCACCACGAAATGTGGGTGCACTCAGCGGGGTGTCGCAAGTTTTTCAATATGACGCGTGATACACAGACTTACGAAATTAAAGAAGTCTACAAGATTGGAGAGCAACCTTCACTGGCTGCAGAGTAAGGAGTGTTAAGGATGACACAAGTAAATCGTATTTCATCACAAAGTCGAGTTGACCAGTCGAAGTCAATCAATTTTGAATTCAATGGTAAGTCGTACCCAGGCTACGCGGGTGACACACTGGCTTCAGCGCTATTGGCAAATGGTGTTGATGTTGTTGGCCGTAGTTTTAAATACAGTCGTCCTCGCGGCATCATCGCAGCAGGTGCTGAAGAGCCAAATGCAATCTTCCAGCTTGGTGCGACAGAAGCGACGCAGGTTCCTAACATTCGTGCGACTCAGCAAGAGCTTTACGATGGTCTTGTTTGTCAGTCAACCAATGGCTGGCCGAATGTTGATAAAGATGTAATGGGCGTTTTAGGTAAAGTCGGCGGCGGCATGATGCCTCCAGGCTTTTACTACAAAACCTTCATGTACCCAAAATCAATGTGGGAAACCTACGAAAAATACATTCGTAGCGCTGCGGGATTAGGTCGCTCACCACTAGAGAACGATCCAGACCGTTACGAAAACATCAACCAACACTGCGACGTTTTAGTTGTTGGCGCAGGCCCTGCAGGTCTAATGGCTGCATTGACAGCAGCACGCAGCGGTGCTCGCGTAATTCTTGCAGACGAACAAAGTGAGATGGGCGGCAACCTACTAAACACTAAAGAACAAGTAGATAACCGACCAGCGACTCAGTGGGTGCAAGAGGTTCTGGCTGAGCTGGAAGCATGTCCGGAAGTGAAGTTACTACCTCGCTCAACTGTGAACGGCTACCATGACCATAACTTCTTAACTATCCACGAGCGTTGTACTGATCACCTGACGGATCTTGCGCCTAAGCATACTGCTCGCCAGCGTTTGCATCGCGTTCGTGCGAAATGGGTAGTGTTGGCATCAGGCTCTCACGAGCGTCCACTTGTATTTGGTAACAACGATTTACCAGGCAGCATGCTTTGTAGCGCAGTATCTACATACATCAACCGCTACTCAGTGGTACCAGGTCAAAGCCTTGTGGTTATGACGACGAACGACAGTGGCTACCAGACAGCATTGGATTGGCATAGCGCAGGTCGTGAAGTTAAAGCGGTTGTTGATACCCGAGCAAATGCGGACAGTGCAATCATCCAGAGCGTGATTAAAGCGGGAATCCGTGTCATTAAAGGTTCTGCGGTTGTTGAAGCGCTGGGAAGCAAGCGTGTGACTGGTGTACGTATTAACAAACTCGATGCGAGCGGTAAGAAAGTTGAAGGCTCAAGCGAGACAATTCAAGTAGATACGGTTGCAACATCTGGCGGCTACAGCCCAGCAGTGCACCTATCTTGTCACACTGGCAGCCGTCCAGTATGGAACGAAGAAGTTATCGGTTTTGTTCCAGGTGAAACAAAACAGAAGCAATTGATTGCAGGTGCGATTAACGGCAATTTCACCACTAAAGGTGCGATGCAAGAGGGTATTGAAGCGGGTAATAAAGCGATTCAAGAACTAGGTCTGAGTGCAGTGGATGTTACGCTTCCAAAGACTAATGAGTTACCAGTCGCGAAACCAATGGCATTGTTCCATATTCCGCACCCTAAAAAGACGTCGAAAGCACCGAAACAGTTTGTGGATTTCCAAAACGATGTAACAGCGGCTGGTATTGAACTTGCGTGTCGTGAAGGTTTTGAGTCAATCGAACACGTTAAACGTTACACAGCGATGGGCTTTGGTACTGACCAAGGTAAGCTAGGTAACATTAACGGTATGGCTATCGCCGCTAACGCGCTGAACAAGTCAATTCCAGAAACAGGTACGACGATTTTCCGTCCAAACTACACCCCGGTTACCTTTGGCGCGATTGCGGGACGTAACTGTAAAGAGTTGTTTGACCCTAAACGTTACACCGCAATGCATCAGTGGCACTTAGACAATGGCGCATTGTTTGAAGATGTTGGTCAATGGAAACGTCCATGGTACTTCCCTAAAGCGGCAGAGACCATGCAACAAGCTCTCGACCGTGAGTGTCTCGCAGTACGTAACTCTGTCGGCATTCTGGACGCATCAACACTTGGTAAGATCGATATTCAAGGTAAAGACGCGCGTGAATTCTTAGGCCGTATTTACAGCAACGCTTGGGCAAAACTGCCAGTTTGTAAATGTCGCTACGGCTTGATGTGTGGCGAAGACGGTATGGTGTTCGACGATGGTGTAACGTCATGTCTTGGCGAAAACCACTTCTTAATGACTACCACAACTGGCGGTGCTGCACGCGTACTTGAGTGGCTTGAGCTTTACCATCAAACAGAATGGCCGGAACTGGAAGTGTACTTTACTTCGGTTACCGATCACTGGGCGACAGCAACAATTTCAGGTCCAAACAGCCGCAAGCTGCTTCAAGAGCTGACAGATTGCGATCTAAGCAAAGATAACTTCGCGTTTATGGACTGGAAACAAGCTACGGTTGCTGGTGTACCAGCGCGTATCTTCCGTATCTCTTTCACTGGCGAACTGTCATTCGAAATCAACGTTCAGGCAAACTACGGACTACACGTTTGGAAGAAGTTGATGGAACACGGTGCGAAATACGACATCACGCCTTACGGTACTGAAACTATGCACATCTTGCGTGCTGAAAAAGGTTTCATTATCGCAGGTCAGGATACAGACGGAAGTGTTCACCCTTACGATTTAGGTATGGGATGGTGTGTCGCGAACAGCAAACCATTCAGCTTTATCGGTAAACGAGGCATGGCACGTGAAGACTGTGTAAGAGAAAACCGTAAACAACTGGTTGGCTTGAAAACCATCGACCCGAATGTCGTTATTCCTGAAGGTTCACAAGGTGTTCTCGATCCAAATGCGCCGATTCCTGTGCCAATGGTTGGACATATTACGTCTAGCTACTGGAGTGCAAACCTGAATCGCAGTATCGCGATGGGCTTTGTAAAAGGTGGTCTGGACCGCATGGGCGAAAAGGTTTACTACCCACAAGTAGACGGTACCGTGATTGAAGCTGAAATCTGCAGCACTGTATTTTTGGATCCAAAGGGAGAGCGCCAAAATGTCTGATACAACATTGATTGAACAAGAAAACAAACAACCATTGGTTGACCTAATGAACCAGGTTCCTGGTGGAGAAATTTTCGGTGAATCTCCTTTGCATCATGCAGAGTTCGATAAATTGGCAAGTATGCCACCAGATCGTCAAGGTGTGGTTCTTAAAGAAGTGAAGTTGATGGGGCATCTAACATTACGATGCAACCCAGAAAATGAAGAAATGCTCAAAACAGTGTCTTCAATTCTTGGCTTCTCACTACCACTTGAACCGTTGACATCAACGTCGAAAGGCGACTTTGCCGCTCGTTGGTTAGCGCCGGATGAATGGTTGATTACGGTTCCAGGACTAGCAGCATTTGACGTGGAATCAGCGTTTCGTGAGCAAATGAAGGGTCATTACTCTCTGGTTAACGGTAGCGGCGGTTCAACGATTCTGGAGCTCTCTGGTACTCATGCTGTTGATGTTCTGAAAAAGTCGACGCCGATTGATGTTCACTTGAAGGAATTCCCAGTTGGCAAAGTTGTGTCAACCGTATTTGCGAAAAGTGGCGCGATCATTCGTCGCCTTGAAGAAGATAAGTTCGAGTTGGTTGTTCGCCGTAGCTTCTCTGACTACCTATGGTTGTGGATTCAAGATGCAAGCCTAGAGTTTGGTCTGTCGATCGCTAAGTAAAGAGCTAGCTAAGTTGTAATCGAGCCGGTACGGGATGTACCGGCTATACCATGAGTAGAGGGAACTATGGGAAATTCAACACAAACTTGGATTCTTACCGCACATTGTCCGAGTGTAAGCGGCACTGTTGATGTCGTTACGCGTTATTTGGCGAGCGTTGGTCATTACATCAATGAAATCCAGTCTTTTGATGACAGAGCAACAGGGCAGTTTTTTATTCGTATTGAGTTTATTCCTGCTGAACCAGATTTTGATCCGCAGCAATTTGACTCAGAGTTTGGTGTAAGAGCGAAAGATTTCTCAATGGAGTGGAATCTGACTGCCTCTGGTCAACGCATGCGTATGGCTATCCTGGTTTCAAAATATGATCACTGTCTAAACGATTTGCTTTATCGCTATCGTACTGGTCAGTTAAATGTTGAAGTGCCGGTTATCATCTCAAACCATCCAGATTTGGAAGACTTGGCGAAGTGGCACGGTATTCCTTACCACCATCTGCCGATTACTCCTGAGACCAAGCCAGAGCAGGAAGCGGAAATTGTTCGCTTGTTAGATGAATACGACATCGAATTGGTCGTACTGGCGCGCTACATGCAAATTCTTTCTCCTTGGCTTTGTGAACGCTTAAGTGGACGCGCAATCAATATCCATCACTCCCTGTTACCAGGCTTTAAAGGCGCACGTCCGTACCATCAGGCATGGGAAAAAGGCGTGAAGATGGTAGGTGCAACGGCTCACTACGTAAACAACGATTTGGACGAAGGTCCGATCATCTCTCAAGGGCTTCAGGAAGTAGGACATGCTCACTATCCAGAAGATTTGATTGCTAAAGGTCAGGATGTTGAACGAATTACGTTGTTTAATGCTGTAAAACATCATGTTGAGAGACGGGTATTTTTATCCGGTACTCGCACAATTATTCTAAGCCATTGATAGGAGTAGCAAGGGATGTCTATCAGTGTTTTCGATTTGTTTAAAATTGGCGTTGGGCCATCAAGTTCTCATACTGTCGGACCTATGGTTGCCGCCAATCGATTTGCCAATGAGTTAGATGAGTTAAATTTCTTAGAATCGACTCAGCGAATCGTGGTTAAGTTAATGGGGTCCTTGAGTGCGACTGGCGTTGGCCATGGCACGGATTCTGCCATCGTCGTTGGCCTAATGGGAGAGCTACCGGACACCGTTGATACGGCAACGATCCCTGTCATCACACAGGAATTAAAGCAAGGTGGTGACTTATGGCTGAAGCGTAAAAAGCTGGTCCCTTTTGACTGGTCAAACGACATGAAGTTCTTGCGCGAAGTGCACCCTTATCACCCGAACGCAATGGAACTCATCGCCATCGACGAATCCGGTCATACGTTATACCGAAACGTTTATTTTTCTGTGGGCGGTGGCTTCATTTTAGATAAGAAAGAAGCGCTGTCTGAGAACTCTGCAGCGGATTCTGTCACGCTTCCTTATGATTTCAATAGCGGTGAAGAACTTCTCCAGCTATGCCAGAAAAACCAAATGAGTATCAGTGAACTGATGCTGGAAAATGAAAAGATTTGGCGTTCAGAACAGGAGATCAGAGACGGCTTGCTTAATATCTGGTACGCGATGAAGTCTTGTATTTCCAACGGCCTCAATGCTGAGGGCGTATTGCCAGGTGGACTAAATGTTAAACGCCGTGCAAAGAAACTATTCGACTCGCTCGTTTATTGTGCCAACCCGAATGTCATTAGCTCCACACTTAGCGGCATGGATTGGGTCAATTTATACGCGTTAGCCGTTAACGAAGAAAATGCAGCTGGTGGTCGAATGGTAACGGCACCGACAAACGGCGCGGCGGGCATCATTCCAGCCGTATTAATGTACTTCAAAGAATTCACGCCGAATTGTTCTGATGAGCAGGTGGTTGATTTTCTTCTAACGGCCGCTGCGATAGGTATTCTTTGTAAGAAGAATGCGTCTATCTCTGGTGCGGAAGTGGGTTGCCAGGGTGAAGTGGGCTCTGCTTGTGCCATGGCTGCTGCGGGTGTTTGTGCCGTTCTAGGGGGAACGCCACTACAAATTGAAAACGCAGCAGAAATCGGCTTAGAGCATAATCTTGGATTGACCTGTGATCCGGTCGGCGGACTTGTTCAGGTGCCTTGCATCGAACGTAATGCGATCGCTGCAATGAAGGCTATCAATGCAGCTCAAATGGCATTGCGTGGAGACGGAGAGCATTTTGTGTCTCTGGATAAAGTTATCAAAACAATGCGCGATACTGGCCTGGATATGCAGGATAAATACAAAGAAACATCAACAGGTGGCTTAGCTGTTAATGTGATTGAGTGTTGATATTTTCTATCTCTCGTCCTTGGTGTTGACACTCACTTACTAAGCCAAAGAAGACACAGCGGGCTCTGTGTCTTCTTTTTTTATTGCTAGCTTCCATTTTTTATTGGAACTTGACTGGTTAGCGTGTCGAATGCGTTGAGTTTTTGTTCTTCATATTTTGACGCAGTTGAGTCGGGGTGTAACCAAAGAAGTCTTTAAAACAGTTACTGAAGTGGCTGCTACTCACAAAGCCACAGCTCAAGCCAATCTGAATAATAGGTTCTTTATTCTTTTCCAACTCTTTATGAGCAGCTAACAAACGTAGCTTCAGATAATACCTCGATGGCGAGATATCGAGATGGGTTTGAAATAGCCGTTCTAGCTGTCTGCGAGACATCGATAAAAATCGCGCGAGTTCGTCGGGCGTCAACGGTTCCTCGATGTTTGATTCCATCAGGCTAATGGCATCTTGCAAGGCCTCGGGGCGGGCCAGGGTATCTACTGACGGCTTGTTCGGCTGGCTGTGTAAAATTGTCTGTCTTCCTTCTGACGCTTGATCACAGCTTAAGATCTCGCGTACTGCCCGCACTAGCTTTTGATCAAACTTCGCCTCAATAATACTCAGCATCATCTCCATGGCACTATTTGGTCCCGCGCAGCTAGCACGATTGGCCGACACCTCATACGTGAGGGAGGATAATTCCAGAGTAGGGAAAGTGGTATGAATAAACTGATGACTGTTAGGATGCACAGCGGAAGCGGTATTTTCTTCAATGGCGTTCGCATGAGCTAATGCAATGGTCCCATTCCAAATGCTGCCTAGATTGATCTTTTGATTGTTGGCAGAGGTCAGGCATTCCGTTAGTGGCTGGGATGCTTGCGTACTGCAACGATAACCGCCACACACAAACAGCCAATCCAGTGAGCCTCTTTTGTGTAGATTTAGCGACTCAACCGTTGCATCTGTTGCGATATCGATGCCTATATCACTCAATACTTTACGCGAATCGATACCAAAGGTTTGAATCTGAAATAAGCTGGTTTCATGGACTAGGTTTGCCGTAATAAGCGCATCCATGGCAGCAGTAAATGCCATAAGAGAAAAATGTGGTTGGAGAATAAAACCGATTCTGATTGGTTCAGGACAAGGATTACGCTCAATAGATTGCGGCTTGTTTTCCTGCATTTACTTCTCACTTTCTCTTAGGTTGGGGCATATGTTTGGATATGGATCTTATTCCTATATTTAGGCATAAATATAGTCTGACGGCTAATCTCTTTGACAGAGAGTGTGAAGGTGTGTGAATGGGAGAGGAACTGGTGGCTTCTTTTCTGATTTACCTCGTGACTTTAGGTTTTATTCCACGGCTAAGTGAATAGATAGCAACCCTATGCTTTTTGTGCGCAGACGACACTATATGAATGATTACCGTTGAGCCTCGCTTAATCTGAAGCCACGTGATTACTATCGAGCAAGGATAAAAGATTATCGGGCAAGAACTGTGATCTCTAAGTGTATAAGGTGATAGTGATGACTTGTGACTGATAGTCATCCTAAATTAGCAATAGAGAATAAAAGGATATTGTGACATGAAAACAATTGGGTACGCGGCACAATCAGAAAATACGGATCTTGTACCATATCATTTCGAACGCAGAGAGTTACTTCCAAATGATGTCGCGATTGAAATAACCTATTGTGGTGTATGCCACTCAGATTTACATACCGTTAATGGTGACTGGGGACCTCAACCATATCCACTGGTTCCTGGCCACGAAATTGTTGGTATCGTTACCTCGGTAGGTGCGGAAGCATCTCGATACAAAGTAGGTGACCGAGTTGCCGTCGGTTGTATGGTGGACAGTTGTCAGGAATGCGACCACTGCCATGACAGCGAAGAACAGTACTGCCGCAATGGCATGACGCCGACTTACGGTGCACCAGATCGTCATACCGGTGAAATCACTCAAGGTGGTTACTCTAAACACATCGTGGTTCGTGAAGAGTTTGTATTAAGCGTTCCAGACTCGTTGGATATGTCTCGTACTGCGCCAATTCTTTGTGCAGGTATTACAACATACTCACCACTACGTACTTGGAACGTAACTGAAGGTTCGCGAGTTGGTGTGGTCGGTCTAGGTGGTTTAGGTCACATGGCGGTTAAGCTTGCTGTGGCAATGGGTGCTGAAGTGACGGTAATCAGCCGTACAACAAGCAAGGAAGAACAAGCAAAAGCATTGGGAGCTAAAGCTATCCTGGCGTCAACAGACGAGCAGGCAATGCAAGCTGCGGCTTCTTCGTTCGATCTCATCATCGATACAGTACCAACCAAGCATGATGTCAATCTATACACGCCATTGTTGGATCTAGACGGATCACTTGTCATTGTTGGTCAGGTTGGTCCATTAGACGAGCTAATGAGCGTGCCTCTAGTATTTGGTCGTCGTCGCGTTGCTGGTTCGTTGATCGGCGGTATCGCTGAAACGCAAGAACTTCTGGATTTTTGTGCTGATCATGACATCTACCCAGAATGTGAAATGATCAAAATGAATGAAATTAACGATGCATTTAAGCAGCTCGCTTCTGGTGATTTAGCGCATCGATTTGTTATCGATATGTCTTCTCTGGCGTAGTCATACGATTAGCAGAAAGTGAATAAAAATGAGGGATCTGAGTTTGACTCAGGTCCCTTTTTAATGGAGAAAATTCAATTCGCTTCTCCATACCCATCTTTTTCCTGTTTCTTAGTACTCATGAGTTATTACTCATTCAGAGCTAACTGTCACTAAGTGGTATCGTTTACAATTTTGGCGTATTTACAATTTACTATGTAAGTTGACGCTTCTTGATTATCTTAGAGCTGTGACCAATTAAGGTTTTAATAATCGTTCTATTTTTCGATTATGCGTGATTTTTTCTTTCTAAGACTAAACAGTGCTTTTATCTGTGGAAACGTTTACACTAATTTGAGTTTGATCACGGATCTAAATCGGTTTTGGTTGATAGAATTTTAATCAGCGAAGAATTGGGCGTATCGACTTGGTGTGAATAACGCTGGCTCAGTGAGCATCAGGTCCGGTAACGAGCAGGAAGCAGCAACAGCGGAGAAGTAAAAGTGAGAGTACTTGTCACAGGTGGTATGGGTTACATCGGCAGTCACACATGCGTTCAGATGATTGAGGCGGGCATGGAGCCCATCATTGTCGATAACTTGTGTAACGCCAAAACAGAAGTATTGAGCCGTATTGAAGCGCTAACTGGCAAACAGCCAACTTTTTATCAAGGCGATATTCGTGATGAAGCGTTTTTGGATTCGGTATTCGCTGAGCATGATATCCAAGCGGTCATTCACTTTGCAGGTCTGAAAGCGGTAGGTGAGTCAGTCGTCAAGCCATTGGAATATTACGATAACAATGTCAATGGCTCATTGGTGTTGGCGCGTAGTATGCGTAAAGCGGGTGTGAAGAGCATCGTATTCAGTTCCTCAGCAACCGTCTACGGCGATCCAGAAATCGTTCCGATCACAGAAGACTCACCAACAGGTGCAACCACTAACCCATACGGTAGTAGTAAACACATGGTGGAAGCGTGTTTGAGTGATTTGTTCAATGCTGAAAGCGATTGGAGCATCACTTTGCTGCGCTACTTCAACCCTGTCGGCGCGCACCCATCGGGCACCATGGGTGAAGATCCACAAGGCATTCCAAACAACTTGATGCCGTTCATTGCACAAGTCGCGGTTGGTCGTCGTGAAAAGCTCTCCGTATTTGGTAACGACTACCTAACGCCGGATGGTACAGGTGTGCGTGATTACGTCCATGTAATGGATCTGGCTGATGGCCACATTGCGGCATTGAAATCTGTGGGTGAGAAAGAGGGTTTGCATATTTACAACCTGGGTACAGGTAAAGGTTCTAGTGTACTTGAAATGGTAGAAGCTTTCGGTGCCGCTTGCGGTAAACCTGTGCCTTATGAGCTATGCCCGCGTCGTTCGGGTGATATCGCCGAATGTTGGGCGAGCACAGACAAGGCAGAGCGCGAGCTTGGTTGGAAAGCAACACGCAGCGTTGCTGAAATGACTGCCGATACTTGGAATTGGCAATCAAATAACCCACAAGGTTACTAATTTTCATCCGGTGCAGTGCATCGGACTAGTAAGAAGAATCAGTTGAGTAAGTAAAATGTCGAACGTTGAATTTAACCCAGTGGATCACCCACACCGCCGTTACAACCCACTAACGGGTCAATGGATTTTAGTGTCACCACACCGTGCAAAACGTCCTTGGAGTGGGGCGGATGAGAAAGCGGCGATTGATGAGTTACCAAGCTACGATGAGAAGTGTTTCCTGTGTCCGACAAATGAGCGTATCTCTGGCGATGCTAACCCAGATTATCAGGGCACGTACGTGTTTAATAACGACTTCGCTGCTCTGATGGTGGATTCACCAGATGCGCCAGAATCAGACAACCCACTATTCAAAACCCAAGGTGTACGCGGTTTGAGCCGAGTGATTTGTTTCTCTCCTGACCACAGCAAAACCTTACCTGAACTACCGGTAGACAAAATCCGTGGCGTGATTGATACGTGGAACGAGCAAATTGAAGAGCTAGGTAAAGATTACGTTTGGGTTCAGGCGTTTGAGAATAAGGGTGAAACCATGGGCTGTTCTCAGCCTCACCCACATGGTCAAATCTGGGCGAACAGTTTTTTACCAAATGAGATTGAACGTAAAGAGCAAAACCTAAAGGCTTACTACCAGGAACACGGTAGCAACCTGCTGGTGGATTACGTACAAGCTGAGCTAAAAGACGGCTCCCGTATCGTCGTTGAAACCGAGCATTGGTTGGCGGTTGTCCCTTACTGGGCGGCGTGGCCATTCGAAACCATGCTGCTACCCAAAACACACATTCGCCGTATGAGCGAGTTAAGTAATGAGCAGCGTGACGACTTGGCGGTAGCTATCAAAAAGCTGACCAGCCGTTATGACAATCTATTCCAATGTTCTTTCCCTTACTCAATGGGTTGGCACTACGCCCCGTTCTTTGAAGAAGGCACAGACATCGACCATTGGCAGCTTCACGCATTGTTCTACCCGCCACTTTTACGCAGCGCGACAGTTCGTAAGTTTATGGTGGGTTACGAAATGCTGGCCGAAAGTCAACGCGACTTAACCGCAGAGCAAGCGGCACAGCGTCTGCGTGATCTAAGTGATTTGCACTACAAAGAACAGTAACCCCGTCATATTTGAAACCGCAGCGTTGTTGCCTGCATAAATCCACCGGATCGCCGGCCGCCCTAATCACATAGGAAATCTATGCTCATAGGACTGAATTTACTTGTCGCCTAGCTGCAATTCCAAATATTTAGGGCTTAACAAAATTTTCTCGGACTATCTGCCAGTTAAAGAGAAATTGAAAAGAATTTATGAGATTAGGAATTCAATATGTCTGATTTAATCCAAAATGTGAAAGCGTCTTTTGAGAACGTGTTGGGCTATGCGCCAAGCCATATTATCCAAGCGCCTGGTCGTGTAAACCTGATTGGTGAACACACCGACTACAACGATGGTTTTGTACTGCCATGTGCAATTAACTATCAAACGGTTGTTGCGGCAGCAAAGCGTGAAGACAACCTAGTACGTGTGGTATCGGTTGATTACGATAACGCGGTTGATGAATTCGATATCACTCAAGAAATCATATTCCAAGAAGACAAAATGTGGGCAAACTACATTCGCGGTGTCGTGAAGTGCCTGTTGGCTCGTGGCTACCAGTTTACCGGTGCTGATATCTCTGTCAGCGGCAATGTTCCTCAAGGTGCGGGGTTGAGCTCATCAGCGGCACTGGAAGTCGTGATTGGTCAGACGTTCAAAGTGCTCTTCAACCTGGAAATAAGCCAGGCGGAAATCGCATTAAATGGTCAGCAAGCCGAGAACGAATTTGTTGGTTGTAACTGCGGCATCATGGATCAAATGATTTCGGCAGAAGGCCGTGAAAACCACGCCATGCTATTGGATTGTCGCAGTCTGGAAACACAAGCGGTTTCTATGCCTGAGGACATGGCAGTCGTGATCATCAACTCGAATAAAAAACGTGGTCTGGTTGACAGCGAATACAACACTCGTCGTGAGCAATGTGAAGAAGCGGCGCGCATCTTTGGTGTTAAAGCTCTACGCGATGTCACCATTGAGCAGTTCAACGAGAAAGTTTCTGAGTTGGATGAATTGGTGGCAAAACGTGCGCGTCACGTGATCACTGAAAACGATCGCACAGTCGAAGCGGCAAAAGCGCTTCGTTCGCAAGATATTAAACGAATGAGTGAACTGATGGCTCAGTCTCATGCATCAATGCGTGATGATTTCGAAATTACCGTCAAAGAAATCGACCTCCTGGTTGAGATGGTGAAAGAAGTGATTGGCGAAGAAGGAGGCGTGCGCATGACCGGTGGTGGCTTCGGTGGCTGTATCGTCTCTCTCGTTCCACCTGCATTGGTGGACAAGGTGAAATCGACGGTAGAAGCTAAATATGAAGCTGCGACAGGTTTAAAAGCATCGATTTATGTGTGCAAAGCTAAAGATGGCGCAGGTCTGGTTGAAGCGTTGTAAGTATGTTTTAAGCAGCTAGAGAAAGTGATTCCGCAAACACCGCGATTAACGAGTGTTTTCTAGCCGTTTGCGTTTTAGAGAGCATCTGGGGTGGGCAATATGCCCACTTTTTCATTATTTTATAACGGGTTGAGTAGAAGCAAATTTAAGAGATGTTGGCTTCTTTGAGCGCTTTAATGTCTTTCGAAGGTGGCAAACCAAACAAGCGACTGTATTCGCGGCTAAATTGGGAAGGGCTTTCATATCCAACTTTAAATGTTGTTGCCATTGCATCTAAGTTTTCTGTCAGCATCAATCGACGTGCTTCACTCAATCGCAACTTCTTCTGGAACTGTAATGGCGTCATCGATGTCATTGAACGGAAATGCGTGTAAAAAGCAGATTTACTCATACCACTGTACGCTGCAAGATCGCCTACGCTTAATGGTTTGACAAAGTTGTTCTTCAGCCAGTCAATGGCTTTGGCGATTTGGTGACTATGGCTACCTGTCGTCACGATTTGGTTTAATCGTGCGCCTTGCTCAGTCATTAATAATCGGTAAAAAATCTCTCGTTTGATTACCGGAGCCAAGATCTTAATGTTATCAGGCTCGTCTAGTAGCGTCATAAGGCGAATAAACGCATCTTGTAGCGAGCCTGACAGTTCTCCTACAGCAATACCTTTCTGTGCTTCCTTGCTGGTCTTAAAAGAAAACTCACTATCTACAATGAGTTGGGAAATCTCTTGTAAATCCAGTTCCATTATCAGTCCAAGGTAGGGTTCATCTTCGCTTGCTTCCATTATGTTGGCAGTGATAGGGAGATCAACTGACGAGATCAGGAAATGATTGGCATCATACGTGAAGCTATCATCACCCAGAAAAACACGCTTTTTTCCTTGAGCAATCAGACAGATGCTTGGGTTGTGAGTGTAGCTGGTTGGTGGTGTAGGCGTTGTCCAGCGACTTAATCTAAGCCCTGGGATTTCAGTATCAAATTGTGTGGCATCACCGGTCCATTTTTGGATTTTTTCAGCAAGGATTGATGCTGCTACGTTTGTGTTTTGTGAATCGTTCATTGCTACTCCACGGGCAACCAAAGGGTTGGACTACTTCTGTCTTCGACTATTTAGTTATAACAGCTATTTTCCTTATGTAAAGATTATTAGGCAATTTGCTATTGATAGTTCAATCACGATTTTTTCGATTGCTCTCTCGGCTTATCATGCACTTATTGTTCGTTGAATTAGTATAAATATTTTATATAACAATACATTACAGTTTATTTTCTTAGGGTTAAGTATTGGCTAAACCTCTTCTCTAGTTCTCTTGTCAATATTAGTGTTTGGATAATTAGGCAAGTATTGGCAATCATTAGGCTAACGGGTTTTTAAATTTAGGCGTAGATTTAGACATGTTGTTACCGTCAACACAACCTGCTGTCTTGTTATCCAAAGGGTATCAGGACATTGATTCGCCTTTTGATTCAAACTTCGGAGGAACCATGCAAGAACACTTTTCTGGTAAAGAGCAAGCCATCATTCCAATAGCAGCATTCACTGCAAGTGGTGAGCTTGAAAAGCTGAAGATGAGTTTGGTCGAAGGGTTGAACGCAGGCCTCACTATCAGCGAAACCAAAGAAATACTGGTACAGATGTACGCATACACTGGCTTTCCCAGAAGTCTTAACGCGCTCGGGACATTTATGTCTGTTGTAGAAGAGCGCAAGCAGCAAGGAATCTTTGATACAGAAGGCGAGCCTTCAAGCCCTCTACCAACAGACGAAAGCAGTTTAAGTTTTGGTACTAAAAACCAAACCCAGTTAGTTGGGCAAGTTGTCTCTGGCCCTTTGTTTGATTTTGCCCCCGAAATTGACCAGTACCTTAAAGCACATCTGTTTGGTGACATTTTCCAACGTGATGTACTGACATGGAAAGAACGAGAGCTTGCGACGATAGCCGCCTTAGCAAATATGCAAGGTGTTAATGGTCAGCTTCAGGCACATTTTGGTATCAGTTTAAATAATGGTATCACGCCAGCCTTGTTGAAAACGTTTATTGGTGAACTAAAACAGCACTGTGGTGAGGATGTTGCATTAAATGCCAATCAAGTTCTGGATAATATTTTAGGCTAAAGGAAATGAGTAATATTTACGACGTTTATATTTGGTAGCAAATATTATAATCCAGCATTGAAACACTCCCATTTTACAAATTGATGGGAGATTATCTTAGGAAAGATTGTCAGTGACGTAGTCATCACTTTTTAAAGTTTCGCGTAAGGTGTACTGATCCACTGCCTTTTTGTATTCCTTACCTTTTTATTCAGTTATTAGAGTGGCTGGGAGTATATATTTATTTTCTTTCGCTCTACATTAAATAATTTGACGAGTTTTATTAATGTGCCCGCTTGGTTTCCAAGCTATTTATTGTTCATTTATAAGTAAGCACTGGCAATGTTTGCCAACGTTAATTCCTTAATTTCTAAGTTCAGGTGTACCATGACACTATCGAAAACAATCCAAGACCAACTCTGTCAGCAAGAAAAATTATGCGACACCTTCTTTGAAGGTGAGAGACCATTATACGCTGAAGAAAACAAATATCTGCATAAAGTGCGATTTTACCCGGGCGAATCAGCGTTAAAACATTCGCAAAATATCATGGTTAAACACTGTGAGTTTATGGGTAAATATCCCTTCTGGCATAGCAATGACATCTTGATTGAGCAGAGCCTGTTTACGGTATACGCACGCGCTGCTATCTGGTACTCCGAGAACCTGACGATGAATAACTGCGTGATCGAAGCGCCTAAAATGTTTCGCCGTGTCTCGAATCTTACTATTGAAAATACGAGATTCCCGAATGCGGGTGAAACCTTGTGGATGTGTGATAACGTCAATTTAAACAATGTCGAAATGCGCGGCGCCGACTATGTTTTTATGAACTGTGAAAATGTAGAAATTGATGGCTTCAAGCTACAAGGAAACTACTCGTTCCAAGACGCTAAAAACGTGACTATTCGCAACGCGTATTTGGACTCTAAAGACGCATTTTGGGGCACAGAAAATGTTACGGTATACGACAGCGTCTTAGATGGTGAATATTTAGGTTGGCACTCAAAAAATCTACGTTTGGTTAATTGCACCATTCGCGGTGAGCAGCCGTTGTGTTACGCGCAAGATCTAATCATGGAAAATTGCGTCATGGAAGAGACGGATCTGTGTTTTGAATACGCAACATTGAACGCTGAAATTGTTTCCGACATCATCAGTATCAAGAATCCTTTATCTGGCTCTATTAAAGCACGCTCAATCGGAGAAATTATCTTTGATAAGAATTGCAAGAACCCAGGAGGATGCACAATTGAAACGGAATTTGAGGTGAGAACATAATGTCATCTTTCAACTTTGATCAAATTGTTGAACGACAAGGGACTGGCAGTGTTAAGTGGGATAGCATGGGGAACAGCTCTATTCTTCCGATGTGGGTCGCGGATATGGATTTCCACACTGCCGAACCTATTGTAAGTGCATTGAAACAACGTGTTGAGCATGGCGTTTTTGGTTACACCAAAGTCCCTGACGCTTATTACGCCGCGGTTATTAACTGGTTCGGTAAAAGACACAACTTTCACATCCAACGTGAGTGGATTCAGTACACGTCAGGCGTAGTTCCTGCGTTATCAGCTATCCTGAAAGCACTGACCAATCCGGGTGATGGCGTTATTGTTCAAACTCCCGCGTATAACTGTTTTTTCAGTTCGATTCGCAATATGGACTGCCACCTTGTTGAAAATCCGCTGGTGAATCGTGATGGTTATTACGAGATGGATTTTGACGATCTTGAACGAAAAGCTTCTCGATCTGATGTGAAGGTTCTGATTCTATGCAACCCCACAATCCGGTTGGCCGTGCGTGGACACAAGAAGAGTTGACCAGATTGGGTGAGATCTGCTTTAGACATGGTGTCAAAGTGATTAGCGACGAAATCCATTGTGACCTTACGTTTCCGGGAGTTCAACATCAGCCTTTTGCTGCCTTGGGGGATGAGTTTCTTGCTAACACAGTGACGACAAACTCGCCAAGTAAGTCGTTCAATATCGCTGGGTTACAAATCGCCAATATCATCACTGCTGATAAGCAACTCCGTGACAAAATCGATCGCGCATTAAATATTCATGAGGTTTGTGATGTGAATCCTTTTGGCGTAGCAGCATTAATGGCGGCATACAACGAAAGTGAAGCTTGGCTTGATGCGCTGAGAGAGTATCTTCATCAGAACTATTTGGTTGTCGTTGCATTTATTAACCAGCACTTACCACGTTTAAGTGTCATCCAGCAGGAAGCCACGTATTTGGCATGGATTGATTGTCGTCAGCTAGATTTGCCTTCCGCAGAAATCGGCGAAAAACTGATAACTGAAGGCGCTCTTATGCTCAATCAGGGCGCGGTTTACGGCACCCAAGGCGAGGGTTACATTCGTCTCAATATGGCTTGCCCGAGAGCGCAGCTACTCGATGGGCTGCAGAGAATGGCACGCGTATTAGGTAACCTCTAATACTGTCACTTAACTAAAAGGGAATCACGACTATGTTGTTAAAGAAGTGGCACAAAACCATTTTATCCACGATTCCAGTGTTGCCCGCATTACTTATTAGCCACATTTGTTTCGCTTCTGGAAACGTGACCGAGAGCGGAGATATTACCGGGGAGAGTACAATGAAGATTCGTTTTGTATTTGATGATCGCACCGTCACTGCGACGTTAAATGACAGTCCGAGCACACAAGATTTTATCGCCCAACTACCATTAACGGTAGAGTTGGAAGATTATGCCAGTACTGAAAAAATAGCCTACCTACCATCGAAGTTAACCAAGGAAGGGGCGCCAGCTGGCGTGAGTTCCAAAGCGGGAGACATATCTTACTACGCGCCTTGGGGGAACTTAGTCGTGTTTTATAAAAACTTTGGCTATGCATCTGGATTGATTAACCTCGGTAAAGTTGACGGCGATTTATCGCGCTTTACTTCTGGTGGCTCAATGAAAGTCACTATCGAGGTTAGTGAATAATATATTGAATTTTGTAAATAAAGGCCTGTTAATCAAACAGATTAACAGGCCTTTATACGTTAATCAGTGAGACGGGATATAAATGAAATTACGCCTGATTATTACTATCTAATTAAATAGACGATTTTTACTTCTACATTTAAATGACTAGCTAGTATAAATAACGATTAATTGTTTATTGATTAGTTTTTATATTTTAATAGTCAAGTCAATGGTCGCGTTATTATTGTTTCAGAATGTAACATGGTGTTTTTATTTATATCTCAATTCTAGTGGAGTTTGCCTAATAGAAGATTAGGCAATAATTAAACTCTTCTAGGCAAAGTAGTATGCAGATTTTGCGATAACTTTATATTTAGAGAGTGCAATTGAAGTACTCATAAATGCAAAGGGAATAGGGAGACACAAATGTTTCATATAGGCAGATATTTCAGTAAATGGTCCATTTTGGTGGCGAGTTTGCTAGCGGTATTGACTATGAATACCGCAACGGCGGCAGAAGGTTTTGATACTAAAGAGAAGGCGATTATTCCGATCGCAGCGTTTGCCGCCAGTGGTGAAATCGAAAAGCTAAAAGTAAGCTTAAACGAAGGCTTGGACGCAGGTTTAACCATTAATGAAACCAAGGAAGTGCTGGGTCAGCTATACGCATATGCTGGTTTTCCTCGTAGCCTGAATGCATTGGCTGCATTTATGCAGGTTCTTGAAGAGAGAAAGAGCAATGGAATCGAAGACGTCGTTGGTCCAGAGTCATCGCCACTACCGACAGATAAAACCAGCCTTGAATTTGGTGCTGAAAACCAAACTAAACTCATCGGCGTTGAAGTAAAAGGGCCGTTATTTGATTTCTCTCCTCAAATTGATGAATACCTGAAATCTCATTTGTTTGGTGACATTTTTGCTCGTGATGTGCTGACTTGGAAACAACGTGAAGTCGCTACGATTGCGACCCTATCCAATATACCGGGTGTAAACAGCCAATTGGCAGCTCATTACAACATTAGTATGAATAACGATGTAACCGTTGATGAGCTAAAAGAATTCATCACCATCATTGAAAAGCAAGTTTGTGAAGACGTGGCTAACAACGCACAACAAGTTCTGGACTCGGTCCTAAATAAATAACAGGGAATTCGATTATGAAAAATAAACTCATATTAACGTTACTGGCAGGGATGGTTTCATCGACGGCAATGGTTTCAACTGCCAATGCTGCTGACGATGCGGCAGGCAGCCAGCAAGCGTATCGCGCACAAGATCTTAAATCCTT
This sequence comes from Vibrio sp. dhg, assembly GCF_003443775.1. NCBI lineage: Bacteria > Pseudomonadati > Pseudomonadota > Gammaproteobacteria > Vibrionales > Vibrionaceae > Vibrio > Vibrio sp. dhg. The sequence continues at coordinate 1,863,665 of NZ_CP028944.1, forward strand.
TAACGGGCCGGAAAATTTGTTCACAGGAAATGTAAAAGTGGACATGCTATTCCCTGAAAATGACGTCGCGAATTACAGCGCTGCTTATGTGACATTCGAAAAAGGCGCTCGTACCGCGTGGCATATGCATCCTGCAGGCCAGCATATGATTGTCACTTCTGGTGTGGCACTTACTGGTACCCGAGATGGTAAAGTGATTCGCTTTAGCGAAAACGAGAGCGTTTGGTGCCCACCGGGTATTGATCACTGGCACGGCGCGACCCCAGATGCACCAATGACACACCTTGTTGTTACAGCATCGAAAGATGGCAAAAATGTTATCTGGAAAGAGAAAGTGACTGACGAGCAATACGCTGCTGGTCAATAAAATCTTGGCATCAATAAAATTAAGCTCAGCTCGCTGGGCTTAATTTTTTTACAACAACTGTGGAAAGATAGAATTTTAGGAACAGCGCAAATGAAATGGGATAGCGTCATTAAGCGGGCTGGATTTTTTCTCGCCTTGCAAGTTCTGTGGCTTACATGCATCAATGTTGTGTCCGCTGCAGAGCAGGTTCATAAAACGGATATAAAAACGCTGGTTATTGTCTCACATCCCTATCCAGAAAGGTCAGTGATGACCAAGGGGATGCAGCAAGCTGCTGAAAGTGTTGAAGGAGTCACAGTCAGAAACCTCGAGACTATTTATGGTTTTGATACTCGCGCCATCGATGCACAAAAGGAGCGCGAGCTAACGAGAGAACACGATCGCATTGTATTTATGTTTCCAACCCATTGGTTCAATATTACTCCGATGATGAAAGCTTACATGAATGATGTTTGGGGGAGTGTAGGACCTGGATTATGGCAGGGAAAAGAAATGCTGTTGGTGACGACTGCGGCTGGTGGTGCTAGTACCTACGGGGAATCGGGCAGAATAGGCGTTAAACTAGAAGATGTGTTCTTACCAATGAAAGCGAGTGCGCTGCATGCAGGTATGACTTACCTAACGCCATTAGCATTTCAATCCGTCTCTCGTTCGGAATTACCTGAATATCAACAAGCGTTGATAGAAAGGCTAACACACTAATTTGGCTAAACGTTTCTACCATATTAATTAAACACATTAACTTCTCGTATTTCTAATGAGAAAACGTTGTTGTCTTGATGCAGACTTTCAATTGAGCCGCAAATTGATAGCGTTATGCGGACAATTGAAAGTCTGTTTTAACGGGTCGCGGGCGACACCTGAAGAGAGCTACTGTTTAAACTGAAAATTCGCTTATTGCGTTAATAACCATCTCGCTGTTGCTTCGTCGGTAACTAAACCATTCACCCAGTGTCCTCTCAGTGCGGCGAGAATAGCCGGGCGTTTATCTTCCCCACAAGCCGCGCCAATTCGAGGGCAATCATTGTTACGTATATCGTAACTGGTGATGAACGTGTTGATGGTGCAGTCGATCACCTCACCCTCAGCATTGATAAAACGACCAAGTATTTCGCCTACCGCTCCTTGCTGATTGAGCTCATCTGCCTTATCTGCAGAGATGAAACCGTCTTTGATGATTGGGCTGGCTTTACTCAATGAACCGATACCGAGGAAAATCACATTCGCACTGTTGGCAACGCTGGATACCTCTTTGAATACACGCATACTTGCCCAAGTTTTGAATTCGTCGGTAGAGGTCGCGTAACGTGGGGCGGGCAATTGGAAGTAATTTGCCTGAATTTTTCGCGCCAGAATCAGTGGCACATCATCATAGTAATTACACTGGCCATCTATGCCCATAGCACTGATTAGGGCGACACATTTACTGTTTGGTGCTTCAAAATCAATTCGATTAATGGCTTTTTTAAGTGTTAGGCCAGAGCCAATACCAATGATCTGATTCTGCTGGTCTTTCATGTATTTCGACATGAGCTGGAAGCAGCCAAAAGATACGTTATCAAGCGTCTCATCATCGCTGATGGTTGGCACGATATTACACTCTACCAATTGATACTTCTCTTTAAGCAGTTCTGCGTAGTCCAAACAAGTGGAGATCGGATGGTGAAGGCCGACGGAGACAATCCCTTCTTCTTTCGCTGCTGCTATCAGGCGCTGGACAACTGGACGTGATAAGCCAAGTTCAGATGCTATATCGCGCTGATTTCGACCAGATATGTAATACATCCAGGCTGCGCGAACCATCTGATCGGTTTTAAAACTATCGTCTCTCGCCACGTTTTATCCTTATTATTCAGCTTATTGCGTTTCTCTTGATGACAATATTTAGTTCGTCATCGTATCTAGAACATCTATCTTCTCTCTAACTTCGCGTGAGTGCAATAGCAATCAATTACTCACAAATGAACAAAAAACCAATTAACGGTCTTTTGCTCATTTGTGATCTATCGCTCTTTATTTGGTAATTTGATCAATTAGAGTTAAGCCATCAAACAAAAACGAGGAAATATAATGAAAAACCAATATACGTGGCTTCACATCGGTCTGGGTTCATTTCACCGTGCACACCAAGCCTGGTATCTGCACAAATTGCTAGAAACGGGTGACCAAAGCTGGCATATCGCGGCAGGTAACATTCGCAATGATGCAGAATCAACCGTTGAAACTCTCCGTGCGCAGAATGGTGAGTATGTGTTAGAGACGGTCAGTCCAGCAGGGGAGCGTGAATATGAGGTGATCAAATCTATTCAGACGTTGCTCCCGTGGCAGGAAGATTTGGCGCCGCTGATTGAAGAAGGTGCAAAAGCGCAGACAAAAGTGATCGCCTTTACGGTCACAGAAGGCGGGTACTACTTAAAAACAGATCACTCACTGGATGTTGATAACGCAGTCCTAAAAGCTGATCTGAGCGGTGGCCACCAAACAATTTACGGCACGGTGACAAAAATCCTTGAGCGCCGTATGGCGGATAATGCTGGACCAGTGACACTGCTGAACTGTGACAACGTGCGTCACAATGGTGAGCGATTCCGAGATGGTCTAATGGAGTTCCTGACTCTGACTAGTAAGGCTGACGTGTTGCAATGGGTGAAGGCAAATACGACAAGTCCGAACACCATGGTGGATCGTATTACACCTCGTCCTGCTGAAGACCTGCCATATCGGATTAAAGCACAAACAGGTATTGAAGATAACGCGCCAGTGATGGGTGAAACTTTCATTCAGTGGGTAATTGAAGACAGTTTCAAAGACGTTCGACCTGCACTGGAAAATGTAGGCGTGGAAATGGTGGAGTCGGTTATTCCTTACGAAGAGGCGAAAATCCGAATCTTGAATGCTTCGCACAGCTGTATCGCTTGGGCCGGAACATTAGTTGGCCAGTCATTTATTCACGAAAGTACTTTGACGGATTTTATCTACAAGATTGCGCACGATTACGTCAGTCAGGATGTGATTCCTTGCCTTGGTGACAATGGTATCGATCTGCCGACCTATCTTGAGGTGGTGTTAGAGCGCTTTACCAACCCATACATTAAAGACACCAACCAGCGTGTCGCTGCGGATGGGTTTTCTAAAATCCCGGCCATGATTACGCCGACGATGATTGAATGCTATCAGCGAGGTGTTACACCAGATGCGACTGCGATGCTGCCTGCGCTGTTCTTTGTCTTTATGCACCAGTGGCACAAAGGTTTACTGCCTTATGAGTATCAGGATGGGATTCTTGATGAAAATGCCGTGCACAGCATGTTTGATTCTGAAGACCCAATCGCCGCTTACGCGCAAGATGTCGCTTTGTTTGGTGAACTAGCTAGTCGCGCGGATTTTGAAACATTGCTGCGAGAAAAAATTGCAGCAGCTTACTCAATGATTCAATAAGGAATGGGCATGTATCTAGGTATAGATCTCGGCACCTCAGAAGTGAAAGCGTTGGTGATTGATGAACACGGTGAAACGGTCGCTTCACACAGCGCACCACTGACGATTCAACGCCCGCATCTTCATTGGTCGGAACAGGCACCGCAAGAGTGGTGGGAAGCAACGAACTATTTGATCGGGGCGCTGCGTGAGAAATGCACTGAGCATTGGGGAGCAATTAAAGCCATTGGTTTGTCTGGACAGATGCATGGCGCAGTGCTTCTGGATGAGACCAATGATGTGATTCGTCCAGCTATTTTGTGGAACGACACACGTTGTCACGAAGAGTGCAACGAACTTGAAGCGGCCGCTCCGGATCTGCATGAAATTGCGGGCAACCTTGCGATGCCAGGATTTACGGCGCCTAAGTTAATTTGGGTTCGCAAGCATGAACCTGAAAACTTTTCCCGCATTAGCACAGTGCTGCTGCCGAAAGATTATCTTCGCTTCAAAATGACTGGCAAAAAAGTTTCCGACATGTCGGATTCTGCAGGCACGTTATGGTTGGATGTCGCTAAGCGTGACTGGTCAGATTCTCTGCTCGACAAATGCCAGCTAACGCGGGAACAAATGCCCGAACTGGTCGAGGGCTGTGAAGTATCGGCTTCTTTGTCCGCTGACTTAGCCCACAAATGGGGGCTAAGTCCTTCGGTAATCGTCGCTGGTGGAGGTGGTGATAATGCCGTAAGCGCAATCGGTGTTGGTGCGGTAAGTCCGGGTGATGCTTTTATTTCCCTTGGCACTTCTGGCGTACTGTTTGTGGTCAACGAGAAATATCGCCCCGCACCTGAGTCTGCCGTACACGCCTTCTGTCATGTTTTGCCACAACGATGGCATCAGATGAGTGTCATGCTAAGTGCTGCCAGCTGCCTTCAATGGTTCTGCCGCATAGTAGGCACAACGGAAGTGGAGTTGTTGGCTGAAATTGAGCAGCTTAGTGAAGAAGAGAAAGCAAAAGCGCCAATTTTCTTACCGTATCTGTCTGGTGAGCGTACGCCACATAACGATCCGGAAGCGACGGGTATGTTCCACAGTATGACCCATTCCACCAACCGTGCCTTACTTGGCTATGCGGTGATCGAAGGGGTGAGCTTTGGTATTGCTGATGGTCTGCGTGTGTTGCAAGAAAGCGGTACGCACATCGAACAGTGTTCATTGGTGGGTGGTGGTGCACGTAGCTCGTTCTGGGCGCAGTTACTCGCCGATATTCTTCACTTGCCAACGATGACTCACAAAGGTGGTGAAACGGGTGGGGCGTTAGGGGCGGCTCGACTTGCTTGCCTAGCTTCAGGGAAATCGGTGGATGAAGTATGTAAGAAGCCGGAAATTCACCGCGTTTATCAACCGAATGTCGAGCGTGAAGCAGAGCTGTCTGAGCGTTATTCACGTTTTCGCGCCCTTTACCAAAACGATTTGACTCTGCGGGCATAACACTGGCCGTTTAGAGCCTCCTTAGAAAGAACATCACAACTAAAAATGGACTACGCCCCCCAAAAAGAAAAAGGAGGGGGCGTGGGATTCCTTTACCCTACGAAACGAGGAATATATGGAAAACGTAAGCAAACAGTGGCTTGGATTGCCGCTCAATCTGATATGGGGATACGTCGCTATCGCAATCTTTATGACTGGTGATGGCTTTGAACTGGCGTTTCTGTCGCACTACATTACCGAGCTTGGCTTTAGTCCGGCTCAGTCATCTTTTGCATTTACACTGTACGGTCTGGCTGCGGCGTTGGCCGCTTGGGTATCCGGTGTGGTAGCGGAAATCATTACTCCACAGAAAACGATGAAAATTGGTTTTCTACTCTGGTGTGTATTCCATGTACTGTTCTTAACCCTTGGGTTGAGCCAGTCAAACTACGGACTCATTTTACTGTTTTACGGAATTCGTGGCCTTGCTTACCCACTGTTCCTTTACTCATTTATTGTGGTGATTGTACATAACGTTCGCAGTGATGGCGTAAGCTCCGCACTCGGCTGGTTCTGGACGGTATATTCCATCGGTATTGGTGTTGCGGGTAGCTACATTCCTAGCTTTACTATTCCTTGGATTGGCGAGTTTGGTACCTTGTGGTTATCGCTGGCATTTTGTGCCGCGGGTGGTCTAATCGCCATGGTCGCTCTGCGTAATGTTAAAACGCCGACGCACATGCATAACCTGACTAACAAGCAGAAACTGACCGAATTAAGCCGAGCAGTAACGCTTCTTTACACCAACAAAAACATACTTTTCTCAAGCTTTGTACGCATTATTAACACGCTGTCGCTTTTCGGTTTTGCGGTCATCATGCCGATGATGTTTGTCGATGATCTTGGCTTTACTACGTCTGAGTGGCTTCAGGTTTGGGCAGTGTTCTTCTTCACCACCATCTTTTCTAACGTCTTTTGGGGAATCTTGGGCGAAAAACTGGGCTGGATGAAAGTAGTACGTTGGTTCGGTTGTGTGGGAATGGCACTATCTAGCCTTGCGTTCTATTACATTCCTCAGCATTTCGGTAATAACTTTTACATGGCATTGATCCCGGCCATTTCTCTGGGGATCTTTGTAGCAGCCTTTGTACCAATGGCGGCAGTGTTTCCTGCACTGGAACCAAACCACAAAGGCGCGGCGATTTCGGTTTATAACTTATCTGCCGGATTGTCTAACTTTCTTGCGCCAGCCATTGCGGTGGTATTACTACCGTACTTCAGCACAATCGGTGTGGTTATTGCCTACACTACGTTGTACGTGCTGGCCTTTTTCTTTACCTACTTGATTAATGTTGAACAACCAGGGTTTGAAACGACATTTGTTGAGTCAGATAAAGTGTCTGTCGTTTAAAAGACTTAGGGTATGGCAATGGTTTTGGTTGTCATACCTTTTCTAATTTTGAGGTAAGCATGAATATAAAAGCGGTTATTTTTGATATGGATGGTGTACTCATTGATTCTGAGCCTCTGTGGCAAGAGGCGCAGATGGAATCACTCGACAGTTTTGGTGTGTGTATTACACGTGATGACTGCGAAAAAATGACAATGGGGAAGCGTGTTGATGAAATAGCGCAAATTTGGTGTGAGGCATATTCATTGACCGTTCAAACGAAAGAGCTGGAAGCGATGATCCTTTCGAAGTTGTGTCATCGTATTTCTACTTTGGGTGAGGCGATGACCGGCGTTTACGAGGCATTAGACTACTTTGCCAACCAAGGGTTAAAGGTCGCATTGGCAACATCTTCTAACCATGTAGTCATTAACGCAGTCTTCAATCGCCTTCAGTTGTGGGACAAGTTCAGTGTTGTCTGCAGCGCTGAAGATGAAGAATATGGTAAACCCCATCCAGATGTTTATTTAACTGCTGCCCGCAAACTCCAATTCGATGTCGCAGAATGTTTAGTTATTGAAGATAGCTTTACAGGCCTGACGGCGGCCAAAAGAGCGAACATGACGACTTACTTAGTTTCGCCAAATTATGAACAACGTAAGTTTTCTATCGCAGATGGATGTTATGCCGATTTAGAGTCCGTGATACAAAACCATGACAAGTTTGCGCCTAAATCGCACCTTTCAGTCGCTGCCAATTAAAATTGCAGAAACGAAAGAGGCCGTTAAATTCTTAGCGGCCTTTTTGCTAAAGTGCCGACTAGACCGAGCAGTTCAATTGGCTTAAACAGGGGTGAACGGTGCCAGCTCTACTTCCTTAGTACCCCAAACACCTCTCGACACAAACTAAACAGACAGCTTTCCTTTACATCCAAAATGATGTTGTTCCGATAGTAAGGACTTAGGTCAACGCCCATGCCGACACCGTAGATTTCTATTTTATTGCGGTTTGCTTCGCGCTCGATGACCTGCTTTAAATGATTATCGAGATAAAATTGGTCGTTGGCTGTGCTAGTGGCAGTGTCCATGGGACAGCCATCGGAGAATACGATAAGTATCTTTCGCTTCGCACCTTGTGCAGAGAGACGTTGAGCGGCAAACTGTACGGCTTCTCCGTCAATTCCTTCTTTGAAAATGTCGGCTTTTCGTAAGCTGGCGATGCCGAGTCGAGCTCGTCGCCAATGAGTATCGAAGTCTTTGAATATAATATGTCGAAGTTCGTTTAAGCGACCAGGTTTTTTTGGTTGTCCTTGTTGTAGCCATTGTCGATAAACTTTCCCGCCGTTCCAATTCCCGGTTGTGAAGCCAAGGATTTCAAAAGGAACTTCGGTTAGACCTACGGATTTAAGCAGTGTGTCCATCAACAAGCTCATTTTATGACTGTGCTTTTGCATGGAGCCAGAGCAGTCCATCAAAAATGTAATGGCGCATTGATGGGATGCACCGAGTTCTGGTTGTGAGAATATGGTGCGTTCAAGCGGAGAAGTAACCAGTTTGGTTATGGTGTTCGCATTAACGACTCCTTCTTCCAGATGATCTTGGCGTTTGTTTCGCTGCGGGGTTTGGACAATGCTAGACAGTATTGCTGCTAAACGACGAGTGTTAACCTGTCTTGCCATCATGTCGTCGGTAAGCTTTTGTCGTAGCTCAAGCAATAACGCTTGTCTAACCACTGTTTCAGCACCAACCTCTCGGTCAAACTCTCGACTAAAAACTTGATATTTAGACCCAGCGAGTTGGAAAGCTTTACTGCTACCAGTGATATCCGCGTCGTATTCTTGGTCTTCGATGTCCCCGTCTACAATTAGCGCCAGTTGGGCAAGGATTTTAATGTCTTCTTCAACGGCAGGAATGGTTTGATTGTTTGATTCTTCTTGTTCTTGATCGATAAGTTCACTGACGAGAGTCGCAAGTTGATTGGCATAAGTGGCGTACAAACGCTGATCTAATCGATGTCTTTTTAGTTGTACCAGACAAGTGCCTATGATCGGTACTATTCCAGCTCGAGTGGATTCGATAGCCTCAGCGATAGGTTCCGAAACAGGTATCCCTGTTAAACGCGAATGGATGACCTGCATAAGCGTAAAAAGAAGCATACCAAGACGAGACTCAGTGAAGCCATTCTGATGGTACTGTTCACTCCAATAACAAAAGTTGAATCGAGTGCTAACTTGAATACCTGCTAAGTAATGCGGGACTTGGGACTCGATTCGGACTTGCTCGCAAAAATCAAACAATAGACGTTCAACTTCGCCATTGGGGCGTTGCGAGTAATGAAGCTCTGCGTCTGACACCAAAAGGCGCAACGCTGAAGAATCGATCTTACCTTGCATAGCCATTTTGCTCTTAGTTAACTCATGGCGAGAAACAAAAGTGAGGTCATTGGTGTGGGCTGAGAGAAAGTAGCAAGGTTGATCGCCTCTATATAAACGCTCACCCCTATAATTAAGTGTGAGATTTCCACTGATCGCTCTGGCAACGGAGACACTAAGATCGAGGATTTTTTTCTGTTGAGACGACACATTAGCCATGGCTAAGTTGCTCCATACCAGAGCTAACTGATGGATTGGCAATCAAAGGTTCACCAAAGCAGCGGAAGTAGTATTCGCAAACAAGCTGTTTTTCTTCTTCTTCACATCTATTTAGAAATGACAGCCTGAACGCGGTTGCGACGTCGTTAAAGATACGAATGTTCTCTGCCCATGTCAGCACCGTTCTGGGAGACATTACTGTAGATAAATCGCCCGCCATAAAACCGTTTCTAGTCATTCCGGCTGTTGCGATCATTTGCTCAACTAGCTGCAAACCTTGTTCATTATTGAGTTCCGGATTCTTGGATAACACGATATTGGCTTCGTGTTGAGGATCAAGGTAGTTCAGAGTAACGATGATATTCCATCTATCCAACTGACTGTGATTGAGCACTTGTGTACCTGAATACAGACCAGAAAAATTGCCGAGACCGAGCGTGTTACATGTGGCGAACAATCGAAAATATGGGTGCGGGGTAATGACGCGGTTTTGCTCCAATGAGGTGTATTTGCCATCTTGCTCAAGCAATTGCTGAATAACGAACATCACATCTGGTCGCCCTGCATCGTATTCATCCAATACCAGTGCGATAGGTTGTTGGATACTTTGTGGAAGGATGCCTTCTTTAAACTCGGTGATTTGCATGCCGTCTTTTATAACGATGCTGTCTTTCCCGATGAAATCGAGTCTGCTCAAATGTCCATCAAGGTTTATTCTCAGGCAGGGCCAGTTCAGTCGAGCTGCCACTTGTTCTATGTGAGAAGACTTACCGGTTCCGTGTGTGCCTTGAATGAGAGTGCGACGATTTGATGAGAAGCCCGCTAGGATGGCTAGCGTCACTTCAGGGTCAAAACAGTAATTTGGATCGATTTGCGGAACATACTCGCCACCGTGCTCAAATGCCGATACTGTTAAATTACTGTCTATACCAAAACATTCTCTGACGCTTACTTGTCTCGTCGGTATCAATTCCGTTTCTTTCATTGCTCATTCCCTCTATATATCTTGCGAACTACCTGCAAATGTTGGTGATGTTCGTCGATTATGAACAGCTAAATCTAAGTTAACGACACTATTTGTACAAAATATTGTTAACAATGTGATCTAGTTTTGTTAATTGGAATAAATCATTCCAATTAAAGATAAATCGTTGACGCGCAAAAAATCTCCTACTAAGGTGAATGTGAATGCAAAAAAGAGACAATTCATTCCGAAAAATGAAATTTTAGTTCAACTCAAGGAGAAGGGAAGGATGAGCGAGCAAGAAAAACGCACGGTTGTTTCCGGCAATACAACGATGACACCATCAGAAGCGTTTGTTGAAACTATGGTCGCCAATGATGTGACAGACATGTTCGGCATCATGGGATCAGCATTTATGGATGCAATGGACATATTTGCTCCTGCTGGCATTCGATTAATTCCAGTGGTGCACGAGCAGGGGGCTGCTCACATGGCGGATGGTTACTCACGTGTATCAGGTCGTCACGGTGTGGTTATCGGTCAAAATGGTCCTGGTATCAGTAACTGTGTTACTGCGATTGCAGCTGCTTATTGGGCACACAGCCCAGTGGTTATTGTTACGCCAGAAACAGGTACAAAAACAATGGGGTTGGGTGGTTTCCAAGAATGTAACCAACTTCCTATGTTCCAAGAGTTCACTAAATATCAAGGTCACGTGACACACCCAGAGCGTATGGCGGAATACACCGGTCGCTGTTTTGACCGCGCTATGAGTGAAATGGGACCGACTCAGTTGAATATTCCACGTGACTATTTCTACGGTGAAATCAAAACGGAAATTCCAAAACCAGCTCGACTAGACAGAGGTCCAGGTGGCGAAAAGTCACTTAATGAAGCTGCGGATCTGATTGCCGAAGCGAAATTCCCAGTCATCATTTCTGGTGGTGGGGTGGTCATGGCCGATGCTGTTGAAGAATGTGCGGCATTAGCAGAAAGACTGGGTGCACCAGTTGTGAATAGTTATCTGCACAATGATTCATTCCCGGCAAGCCACCCATTGTGGTGTGGTCCACTTGGCTATCAGGGCTCTAAAGCAGCGATGAAGTTGATTGCCCAAGCGGATGTGGTTATTGCATTGGGTACACGTCTTGGTCCATTTGGTACTTTACCTCAACACGGTATGGACTACTGGCCAAAGAACGCAAAAATCATCCAAATTGATGCCGACAATAAGATGCTTGGTCTGGTTAAGAAAATTTCTGTCGGCATTTGTGGTGATGCTAAAGCTGCTGCAGTTGCACTAAAAGAACGACTAGAAGGTCGTGAACTACTTTGTGATGAAAACAAAGCGTCTCGCCAAGACACAGTCGCAACGGAAAAGGCGCTGTGGGAAAAAGAGCTGGATGAATGGACACACGAACGTGACCCATTCAGTTTGGATATGATCGAAGAAAACGCACAAGAAACGCCGTTCTCTGGTGGTGAATATCTGCACCCACGCCAAGTGCTTCGTGAGCTCGAAAAAGCTATGCCAGAAGATGTAATGGTGTCTACTGACATCGGCAACATTAACTCTGTTGCTAATAGCTATCTACGTTTCGAAAAACCACGCAGCTTCTTTGCCGCGATGAGTTTTGGTAACTGTGGTTATGCCTTCCCAACCATCATTGGTGCAAAAGTTGCGGCGCCACATCGTCCTGCTATTTCTTATGCAGGTGACGGTGCGTGGGGCATGAGTCTAATGGAAACGATGACATGTGTTCGTCACAACATTCCTGTGACTGCGGTGGTATTCCACAACCGTCAATGGGGCGCTGAGAAGAAAAACCAAGTGGACTTCTACAACCGTCGCTTCGTGGCCGGTGAGCTAGACAACCAAAGCTTCGCTGAAATCGCGAGAGCAATGGGTGCTGAAGGTATCACGGTTGATAAGCTGGAAGATGTAGGTCCAACACTTCAAAAAGCCATCGACATGCAGATGAACGAGGGCAAAACAACAGTCATCGAAATCATGTGTACACAGGAACTGGGCGACCCGTTCCGTCGCGACGCACTGTCGAAACCTGTTCGCTTCCTAGATAAATACAAAGACTACGTATAGGTCTCGGGGAGTATGTCCGGCCATTATATGGCCGGGCATTTTGAACACACGGAAAGGTGGAAGCGATGATTTCTAAAACCATGAAAATGCCCAGAACGCTATATGGAGAAGCGACGGGCATCGCACCGGGATTATTACTCAGTATTGTAATAGCCGCAGCGGCAACGTTTGTCTCTGATCACTACGGCGGTCCTAAGTTTCTTTATGCACTATTACTGGGTATTTCTCTGCATTTTCTCTCTGACCATGAAAAATGTGGTGCCGGTATTGAGTTTGCGGCTAAGAAGTTGGTTCGAATTGGTGTTGCCTTGTTAGGTGTGCGCATTGCCTTTAGTGATGTCAGTACCATAGGTCTTCATGGCGTGGGTATCCTAGCTGGTGCTGTAGTGCTGACGATTATGTTCAGCCTTTTGTTCGCAAAGCTACTTAAGGTGTCTGGTACATTTGGGTTACTGGCAGGCGGCGCAACAGGGATTTGCGGCATCTCCGCGGCGATGGCGATTTCATCTACGATTCCACAGAGCAAAGAGAACGAGCAATACACATTAATGACGGCGATTGGTGTTGCTGCATTTTCAACGATAGCCATGGTTCTTTATCCATTTGTCGTTACTTCACTACAGTTATCACCGAGTGAAGCGGGTATGTTTTTGGGTGGCTCCATTCATGATGTGGCTCAGGTGGTCGGTGCGGGCTTTATGTTGTCTACCGAGATCGGGGATGCTTCAACATTAGCGAAAATGTTTCGAGTCGCGATGCTGATGCCAGTGATACTGTTAATTGCATTGTCATTTCGTGCGCAGAGAAAGAATGATGGTCAAGAATCGCATATTAACGCCCCAATCATACCGTTCTTCCTGGTGATGTTTATTGCACTGATTGTAATCAATAGCTTTAACCTGGTACCTCCTACAGTGTCAGAAGGAATGTCAGAGATATCTAAGTGGTGTTTAGTTATTTCTATTGCCGCTCTAGGCGTAAAAACATCATTTGAGAAGCTTTTCTCTCTAGGATGGAAACCAATTATATTGCTTTTATTGAATGCAATGTTTATCGCAGTATATATGTTGACGGTTATTTATATTCAGAGAATAGTTTAATTATTATTTTGTTTTTCGATGGTAAGAGTATTCATTATGAACGGTAAATATTATATCAGTACGCTCGAAGAATTATATGAAATAGTAAATGTATTTTCTGAGTCCAAAAGCAATAACACATTAATATATCGAGCGGAAGAATATAAAGTCGGTGCACTAATTCCAAGTTTAGGCAAAGTAAATAGCAATAACCTTAGAAGAGTAGAACAAGAACTTCTTTCCACAATGAAAGTTTACGGAGTACCGATGCTGGGTTCCCGTGCTGTTAATGAATGGCTATTAATGTGTTTGTCCGAACAACAAGGGTTTCCTACACGACTACTAGAGTGGACTGAGAGTCTTTTTAACGCGATATGGTCTGTCTGTAACAGTTCGACCAAGGATTGCATCAATATCATAAAGGTTCAGGGACGTCATAAGGCTAGTTTTATAAGTTCGCCCCATCATATTGAAAGTACTAAGGTATTTAAAGCTGTCGACTGCGATTTTCAGGAGCAACAACAGGATAAATGGTATTCAATTCATCCATTTATAAACGAAATAAATAGCTGTATACATTCTCTTCATGATGAGCAAGAGTATGTGAAAGATCTAATATCTATTAATATTTTACCCTCAGTGAAAAATAACTTATTAAAGGAGCTGATATCTATGAGTGAATTAAATAAGACAACATCGAATGTTGAAGAAAAAATGACGAGTATAGATTTTGAATCTAGTTCGGAAAATGACTTAGACAGTCAAAGTGGCGAAATTAAAGACGACTTTGAAGTCAATTTTCATGATAGGAAACTAGAACAATATGGGCGTAAGTATAATCAAGACTTTGATTTCGACTAACAACAAATTAACGTAGAAAATAAACAAGCGTTTGAATAATCAGTCGATGAAAAACGATTTTAAAACTTACTAGGTCAAAAATTAAATTATAAAAAAATTAAATCTGTGAGCTTAGAGTTTGTACATACCACAACTGAAAGTTAGAGTGGAGGTATGTTATAAACTTGTTAATTGTTCGTAATTATAGTTTAAATGCTCTAATAAAACGGCAATGTAGAACTGCTCTGTATTAAACCAATAACGAAAAAATAAAAGGTCTTTGGAACATGAATATGCAAACAAACACAGCAACATTATTACAGGAAAACCAAGTCGACACGACATTTTTACAGTCCTTTAGCGATGCCTGGAATAACCACGACATTGACGCATTAATGTCATTTATGACCGATGATTGTGTGTTTCAGACCGTCGCAGGAGATGGCTTGCTTGGAAACACCATTGAAGGGTACGAAGCCGTTCGTAATAGCTTCGAACTGGTTTGGCAGAATTTCCCAGATGCGACTTGGAGCGACCCTGTGCACTTTGTTTGTGGCGATCGTGCAGTAACGGAATCAACCTTCTCTGCTACCAACCCTGACGGTACGGTGATCGAAGCTCGTATGGTGGATGTTTTTACTCTGCGTGATGGAAAAATCAGTGTTAAGAATGCCTTTAGAAAAGCTCGACCAGTTATCACTCCAAATAAGTAAACATGGCAACCACTATTCGTTCAGGGGTTATGACTAGGAGAGTCGAATTATGAGTTTAGTAATGGAAGAACCAGCAGTCGATGCTGTAGAAACTAATGCGAAAAGCACCCAAGCGAAAGATAAATACGATCCTAAATATGATCCGCTAAAGGATAAAACGCCGGGTCATGGTAAAGAATACGCCCCAACTTACTGGGTAGATACAGCGGGTGCTCCACCGGAAGACGATGGCCCAATCACATCGGATATGGATGTCGATGTTGCGATTATTGGATCTGGGTTTACGGGCTTAAGTACTGCAATTCACCTTGCGGAAATGTATGGGATTAAAGCAACAGTTATCGAGGCGAATCGCTTGAGTTGGGGATGTAGCACCCGTAATGGCGGTCAGGCTCAATGTGCGTCAGGACGACTAAAGCGTTCTCAGTGGATTGAACGTTGGGGCCTTGAAACGGCTTTGAAAATGCACCGCGAGTGTGTGGATGGCATGAACACATTCAAGGAACTGATCAAGGATATCGACTGTGACCCACAACCCGGTGGTCACCTATATGTGGCCCATCGTCCAAAGATGATGCCGGGATTAGAGAAAGAAGCGAAATTGCTTCGCGAAACCTTCAACTACGATGCGCAAATTTTAGATGCTGACACGGTAAAACGAGACTATGTCGGCGACCAAGAAGCGGCAGGTGCGATGCACGAACCAGAAGGTATTGGTATTCATGCAGGTAAGTTGGCTTTTGGCTACTTGAGAAAAGCGCGCGCGTTGGGTGTAAAGGTCCATCCAGCTAGCCCTGTTATGGGGTGGGAAACTCGCGGTGGCGTACACTACCTCAAAACACCTGGTGGTGTGGTAAAGGCTCGCTCGGTGGGGGTTTGTACTGGCGGTTATACCAGTCAGGGTCTGCACTCGGAGTTAAAAAACCGTTTGCTCCCAGTCTTATCAAACTCAATGGTAACGCGTCCTTTAACTCAAGACGAAATTGCCGCGTGTAACTTCAAAACCAATCAGGTGATTACGGATACTCGCGTACTTCGTCATTACTATCGTTTACTTCCAGACAATCGAGTTCAGATTGGAACTCGTAGTGCGATTACCGGTAAGAATGCGCCAGAGAAGAAATACGAGGACATGTTACGTTCAGACCTTACGCGAAAATTCCCAGCATTAGACCAAATCCAAATTGATTACTCATGGTGGGGGTGGGTGGACGTAAGCCACGACATGATGCCAAGAATCTATCAACCAAATCCATCACAATCCATCTTCTACGCCTTGGGTTATGGCGGTAATGGTGTGATGTATTCAGCACAAGCCGGTAAACGTCTGGCTCAGTGGATTGGAGGAGAGGGACACAAGCTCGACTTACCAATATTCGAATCAAAACTTCCGTTTCCAAACGTGAGGGAAGTGGTGGAATCGGAGATGTTTGCACCATTTCGACGAGTAGGACAGCGATTCCTTTACCAGTGGTACTCACTAAAGGATGAAGTGCTGTAACACTCAAAGCCTATCTCCAAAATAGGGAAATGACGACGACCAGGAAAGTTGTACCAGGTCACCTTGTAAGCAAAGTACAGAGTGGATGTCTGTACGTTATGAAAGGTTAAGACTATGAAACTTATTAAAAACAAAATCATTGCTGGAGTGACAATTGCAGCGACAGCAGTGTTTTCGTACACGGCTTCGGCAGCAAACTTCAAAATGGCTATCGGCGATGCTGCTGGTGGAACGCAATGGGAATTAGCCAAGACTTTTTCCGAGTTGATGGATAAAAAGACAGATGGCAAAGTAAAAATTGACCTATTCCCAAATGGACAATTGGGTAATGAACAAGACACCGTTAATGATGCGGCTATTGGTCTGTTAGATTTTTCCGTTTTAGCAATTAACAACGTAACTCCATTTTCACCAACGGTTGGCTTATTAACGATGCCCTATGTGATTCAAAGCCCTGAAGAAGCCGTGCTTTTGACACAAGGAAAGGTAGGTCAGGAATTGGTAGAAAACACCATTCGAGATGCTGGTGTTCGAATCGTTGGTTGGGCGTATTCAGGCTTTCGAGTATTGACCAACTCGAAGAAGCCAGTTGCCTCGCCAGAAGATCTAAAAGGGCTGGTGATTCGTGTTCCTCGTAACGAAATCATGATTGCTTCTTACCAAGCTTGGGGCGTAAACCCAACACCAATGGCTTGGTCTGAAACCTTTACGGGTCTGCAACAAGGTGTGGTTGACGGTCAAGATAACCCATACATTACAGTGTATGCGATGAAGTTCAATGAGGTACAAAAGTACGTTACTAACATCCGCTACATCTTTTCGCTTGAACCGCTCATCATCAGTGAGTCAGTGTTCCAGCAACAATCTCCAGAGATGCAAAAGACCATTCTTGAGGCCGGTCAAGAGGCAACAGATCACAGTTTTGCTTACTTAGAAGAAACGGAAATCAAGATCCGTAAAGATCTCGAAGGTAAAGGCATGGTATTCACCGACCCTGCGAACGGTGAAAAAGAGTGGATAGAGAAAGTTACTACTTCAGTATGGCCAAAATTCTACTCAAGCATTGGGGGTAAAGAGAAGCTAGATAACGTTCTTGAGCTACTGGGTAGACAATAACGATTAGTTACACCCTATCTGACGGCAGCCCGTTGGATAGGGTTTTTGCATGGCTTTACTCGTTTATCTGCTCAAACACATTGAGCGACTGGTTGTCATGTAAAAATCAACATTGGAGGTTATATGTCAGTCGCTAAAATAATTAGAAAGCACCTAAACAACATCGAGGAGTACACCTGTTGTTTATTACTAGCGAGCTTTGTCTTACTACTTTTCACGCAAATTTTATCTCGTCAGCTGTTTGACTATTCCATTCCTTGGGGTGATGAAGTTGCCACCTATATGTTTGTCTGGTTTGCTTATTTAGGTGCGGTGGTTGCCGCGAAAATGTCAGCCCATAACCGAGTAAGTTTCCACTTTAAGTTCTTTCCTCCCATCGTACAGACCATCAGTGAAACCATAGCGGATTTACTATGGCTGCTGTTTAACGGTTATTTTGTGTACCTCTGCTACGACTTTGTATTCAATAAAATGAATCTTTTCTGGAAATCGCAGACGACCGGTATCCCGATGAAGTACTTCTACATGATTTTACCGATCGCATTTTCTCTGATGATGGTTCGGATCATTTGGAACAACTATGAGCGCTTGTGTAAAGGTGCCAAGAATGAAGACCCAGAAGTAAAAGAACTTCGCAAAATGACCGCTCAAAAGTCACTGCCAGAGTCGTAACAGAGAGATGTAATTATGGAATCCTATTTAACTCTAATCCTATTTGGTGGTTTTTTAACACTGTTAATTCTAGGCGCACCAATTACTGTATCGCTCGCAGGCGCATCCATGGCTGCCTACTTGATATTGGATAAAAACCCCATTGCACTAGTGCAAATAGCTTTTACTTCAGTGGGCAACTTCCCTTTGATGGCACTGCCATCCTTCGTATTGGCTGGCGCATTGATGGAAGCCGCTGGTATTTCCAAACGTTTAGTGGATATTGCTGAAAGCCTGGCGGGACCAGTGACTGGTGGCCTAGGGGCTGCAACGGTTATGGCGTGTCTGTTCTTCGGAGCGATTTCTGGCTCTGGCCCAGCAACCACAGCGGCGGTGGGTATGTTAATGGTACCCGCAATGGTTAAGCGCGATTACGAAAAAAGCTATGCTTCCGCAGTAACCGCTGCATCAGGTGGGCTTGGGATTATTATCCCGCCGTCGATTCCGCTGGTTATCTTCGGTATCTCTGCCATGGGCTTAATGGCACCGCCAGAGGCCATTGCTCAACATGGTCAGTTTGCATCACTATCGATTCCAAAGCTGTTTGTTGCGGGCGTGATTCCTGGACTGATCATGGCATCCACCTTGGTAATTACCAACTATATGATTGCGAAAAAGCAAGGCTATCAAGGTCTGACAGAAAACTGGTCATTTGGAGAAATCAGGCAATCATTACGCCGTGGGCTTTGGTCTGTTTTAGCGCCGTTCTTGATCCTTGGTGGCATATATAGCGGTATGTTTACCCCAACAGAATCGGCAGTGGTGGCTATTTTCTACTCGCTGTTTGTTGGCTTGTTTATACACCGTGAACTCTCGTTTAAGAACATTCTTAAATCGTTGTCGACAACGACATGGATCACTGGGCGAGTTCTATTGATCTTATTTGCGGCAACCGTGTTTGGCCGCTTACTGATTGAACAGAAAATCCCAGTAGTGGTAGCAGAGTCACTACTTGGCTTTACAGACAATATGTATCTCGTATGGGCACTAACCATCATATTGCTGTTGTTTATCGGCATGTTTATGGAAACGTTAGCGGCGATTATGATCATTGTGCCAGTCTTGTTGCCCATCATGTACATGTTAGGCGCTGACCCAACCCATGTTGGTATTGTCGTGGTTTGTACGTTATCGATAGGGTTTGCTACTCCGCCTCTCGGCGAAAATATCTTTGTCGCCTCGGGTATTGGTGGAGCCACAGTTGAACAGATTACCGCTAAGATTCACCCATTTGTTCTTGCGTCGGTACTGGGCGTGTTTGTTATCGCCTTCTTCCCACAAATCACGCTTTGGCTACCGTCATTAGTTGGCTATTAGGAGAGATAACCATGAACATATTGAAACTGATTGTTATAGGTTGTGCGTTGTCCATTGTGTTGGGTAGTGTCGCTTTGCGTGCGGAAGATAGCGCTGCCGTGAATGTATTCGATATCACGGAGCCTCACGTAGAAAGCGAAGCGGAAAAGCGTGCGAAAACCCTCTTGGCCAAGGCAGTTATACATGTGCAAACAGTAGGAGAGGAGAGCGTAAAAGATTTCATGAGTGACCCTGAATACATAGATGGGGAACTGTATGTCTTTGCCTTAGGTATTGACGGTGAATTCCTAGCGAGCGGTGGCTCGTCTATGGTGTTGGTTGGCGATAGTGTGCTTGATACGCAAGACGTTTATGGCAAACCGTTTTTTCGGGAAATGATCACCAAGGCGCTACATCAAGGTTACGGGGAAGTGAAATACAACTGGACCAACCCTACTGACCGTATGGGGGAGCCTAAAACCACCTTCTTTGAGCGTGTTGGCGAAGTGATTGTGGCCGTCGGCTACTACCCAGAGCGCGCTAGTACATCCGAGGCGAAGCGGTTACTCGCTAGAGCGATGAAAGCCATGGTGGAATCTGAGCAGAAAAGTATTGATGAGTTTAACGACCCTGAAGGAAGCTTTGTTGAGGGCGATTTATACGTGTTTGTGATGGACATGAGTTCGGGAAAGTTTCTTGCTCATGGCGCATCTCCGGAGTTGGTGGGACGCTCACATGATGAGATTTTAAGCCCGGATAATAAGCCTATTCTTACCGAATTACTGACGTTAGCTAAGAAAAACGGTCGAGGCGTGTACACCTATCAGTGGCTAAACCCTCAATCGAACAAAGTGGAAACCAAGCACACTTATTACCGAGTGCTCGATAATAAACTTGTCGCTGTTGGCTACTACGTTAAATCAAACCTATCCTAGCTCAGCTTTCCATTCGTTATCGCTATCAATCTTTAATTTGATTGGTAGCGATCCATTCTATTCCATTTCTTCTTTTACATTCATATAAAACACAATAGTGGAACAAGTATGGTAGAACCATAGCCACTCGAAGTGTGTTCTCAGCCGATTCGTGCTCTCGGTTGCGTTTTTAAGTGACCGATCTGTGTCATGTCGACCGAAAGAGACAAACCCCAGTAGATTGGATCTCACTGGGGTTAGGATTTGTGTTTGGCAATAAGGTCAGCGACTGGCGCCACAGGGTTGGTTGTTTTGCCAGGCTAAGTGGCTAACGTATCCATTGAGTATTTTGGGGACTAATGTTCGCCCCAGTTATCGGCTTCTATTTTTGCTAGTGCTTTCGCTGCTTTTTGCAGAGTAGGCAAGAACTTAATAGCTTCATCTGGTTTGACGCGAATAACAGGGGCCTGTATTGCTAAACCAAGATTAGATTGTCCTGTCGGAGAAGGCACAAGCACGGCAATACAGACTAGACCGGGCAGAAACTCTTCATCATCAATGGCAAAACCTTGGATTTTTGCTTCCTCGATGTTTTTTTCCAACTCGGAGTAATCAGTAATCGTGTTTACGGTATATTGAGTGAGAGGAACATTCTCAATAAGCCGCCTACGTTGTGACTTAGACATATGCGCTAAAAATAGTTTGCCCGTTGCAGAGCAGTGAACAGGTACTCGTGACCCCGGATGCAAATGGAAGCGAAGGGGGGCTTCTGTTTCTGCACGATCGAGGTAGATGATCTCGCCGCTGGACAGCGCTGTTAAATTACAACTTTCACCCACCTCTTCTCTGAGGTTCTCGAGAATTGTGCGTCTTGCGCTATGCATGGTGCTATTAAGCAACAAGTTCTCAGCTAACTTTCTCAAACGAATACCCGAGCTATAGTGCTTTTCATCTCCGTCTTTTTGAATGATGCCTGCGGCTTCTAACTGCTGCAACATACGGTGCAGGGTTGGTTTTGGTAGTCCGGTTTCTTCTACTAATCCTTGTAGAGATATGAACTCGTCTTTTTGCGCTATCACCTCTAATAGTGCAAAAAGTCTGAGCGTAGGAGTATCTCCTTGAACTTGCGGTGTTTCTGTAGGCATAGAGTCATTTATCCTTGCGATACGTCGAAGTCTAAGATTGTACATTTCAATTTAGTATATATCCATTTTCTGAATAAAATTTGATCTTTTTTATTAGTGCGATTAACATTTAATTAAAATATGGAACAAAATGTATCATTAAATGGAATTTATAGTATGAAGGCGATGGAAAGGATTATCAACAAAGCTCAGTTAGATCGTAAGCGAGTGGTGTTGAGCGAAGCTGAAGACCCTCGAGTGCTTGCCGCAGCGCGGATGGCCGAGGATAAGCAATTGGCATACATCACTTTGATTGGTGATCAACAAGTGATTGCAGAGACTGCGGAGCGGCATAATGTGAGTCTTGCGGGCATTCAAATTGTTTCGCCTCAGGGTTCGCCTCTTAAAGAAGCATTAGCTGACCGTTTATACCTTTTGCGTAAAGCGAAAGGTATGTCCTATAACGACGCCCTAGAACAGGTTCAAGATCCTCTCATATTTGCCAATTTAATGGTGAAAGAAGGGTTTGCTGACGGCACGGTGAACGGTGCTGTTTATACTACCTCCGATGTGGTTCGTACGGCTTTACAAATTATCGGCCCTGCACCTGGCTGTGAGTTGGTGTCGAGCTTCTTTTTGATGATGTTGTGTGAACCTTTTCACAACCTCAAGGGTGGTTTGATTTTCAGTGACTGCGGACTGGTGATTGATCCTAATGAAACGCAGCTTGCTTCCATTGCTATTGCCGCATCAACCAGTGCTAAATCGCTATTAATGGAAGAACCTAAAGTGGCCATGTTGTCTTTCTCTACTAATGGCAGCGCGAAGCATGAATCTGTCGACAAAGTTCGCAACGCAGCTCAGCTAGTGAAACAGCGTTGTCCTAATATCGCCGTGGACCAAGACGTTCAGTTGGATGCCGCTATCGTAACTGAGATTGCTGCTAAAAAACTGCCGGATTCGCAAGTGAAAGGCCAGTCTAACGTTCTGGTATTTCCTAATTTAGAAGCGGGAAATATAGGCTACAAGCTGGCAGAAAGGTTAGGCGGTGCGGTGGCAATAGGTCCTTTGTTACAAGGGTTAAATCAGCCCGCGAATGATCTATCTCGGGGATGTTGCGCTGAGGACATTTTTAATGTGATTGCGGTTACAGCGGTTCAGGCTCAACAAGATAAGAAAATAGACCAAGTTTCATCCGCCTCAATAAAAGAAGACATAACCAACTAGGGAAATAAATGGAATTACCGACGTTACTCGCCATTCTTGCCGCCATCACGATTGGCACTTACTTTCAGACCGTGACTGGATTTGGTCTCGGTATTATTGTGATCGGTTTAACTGTGAGTCTTAATCTGGTTGCACTGCCCGTTATCGCCGCAGTGGTGAGTATCGTCACTTTGTTTAATTGCTTAGTGGCATTGGTAGGTAAGCCCTTGTCTGGGGAACTTAAAATCATGCTGGCTTTAGTGGCGGGTATAGTTCCTGGCGTGATCGCTGGGGTATTTTTGCTCGATCAACTCAGTGACTCAGCGACCAACATATTACGTGGTCTACTAGGCATCATGATTTTAGCCGCAGGGCTCAATTTCATGTTTAAACCGAAGACGTTAGTAATGCGCTCCGCTTCGACGTCCTTTTTATTTTCAGGATTCGGCTCCGGCCTCACTGGTGGGTTGTTTGGCATGGCAGGACCACCCATTGTTTATCATCTCTACAGACAGCCATTTTCCATTGAATTAGTACGTAGCACGCTATTGATGGTCTTTGCCTGCACTTCTGCTTCGCGCACTGCTTATGTGTATTTTGATGGTAGTTTAGGCGCAAGTATCATTTGGTTGTCCGTCATTGCAGTTCCGTTAGTCGCACTAGTAACTTTGGTAGCCAGGCGATATCCGCCCCCATTGTCTAACGACCAGTTGAGGAAATTGGTATTTGGAGTATTAATGATGGTTGGTGGGTATTTGATAGGGACTTCTGCTACGTCGTTGGGGTAAAGCTGAATTCATTTTACTGAGCCAATAAAGTATAGGGCGTCGCAAAAGATCGACACGAGTGGAAAGTCAATGCGCAATATCTAACAGAGCCAATGACTAATTACTGTGTAGTATGGTGCTAACGGTAAATTCGACATCTCCTAGCTTAGATTAGGTGTTATACTCTAGGCATTCTCATTTCTTTCATCTCGACCCGATTTATCTCATCTAACTTTAATAGATTCTTATCGAGTGATTGGTTAACATGTTTGAGTGTTTTGTGTCACCTTTACATTATCAGCGGTTTATTTGACCCACTTAGCCTAAGCAAAAAAGTAGTGATTAATTCAAGCTCAAGCCTCATCGATTTTGCCAGCGTAATAAACAATATTGTTTGTAGTGCTGTTGGCTGCATATTTTTATCTCAGATTCGTTCAGGGTTGACTCACTATCAACGACGATCAGCACTTTATTTCTTTTACTTTTTCCTACTGTTTGGTTTTGCATTTGCTGCAATGGCTATTCGCTCCTGGCTTCCGCTTATTTATTCTGTTTTATTAAACAATTTTATGTATATGACAGTTGCGTATTTGTTGTTATTTGGCTCTATAAGTTGGTATCAACGCGATATTAAGCCATGGTTATGGAAGCTAGCAATTGTTCATGTTTGCTCATATACAGCGATACAAACCCTTATTTATCACTTCGTACCAAATACACTTGAATTGCGTGTTCAGATTGCGTTCGTTAATTTTGCTCTGGTGTACGCTTCAACTTTTTTACTTTGTCACAAACATAGAACCTCAAATGGTAAGGGCGAGCGTATGCTCGCTTTAGCTGCATTGGTTTGCCTTGTTGCTGCTGGTTTTCCTACTTTTGCATTGGCTGTAACAGGTCAAGTAGAGTATTACCGTGTCGCAGTCGTGGTGACTCAAAACATAGTTTGCTTCTTCTTGTTAGGCGGATTATTGTCGTTATTTCTTTTTAATCAGATTGACTGGCACTATGAAAGATCCATTAGGGATGAGCTGACAGGGTTGTTCAACCGCCGTTACATTAATGAGCGTATTGCACATTTGTTTCAAGGTGATTTGCCTATTCAGGGAACGCTTGCAGTTGTCGACATTGACCATTTCAAAAAAGTAAATGATCGCTTTGGTCACGACGTTGGTGATAACGCGCTCGTTTATGTCTCTAAAATTCTGTCTGGTAGTCTTAAAAAGGGCGATTTGGTTAGCCGCTACGGAGGGGAGGAGTTTGTGATCTTTATTGCGGATAATGATTCCAAACAAGCTCTGGCGACGTTGCATACAATCCATTCATCAGTGGAATCACAGAGCCGTTTATCAGCTATGAGCATTCCCATTACAGTGAGCATTGGTTACTGTAACTTAACTTCTCAAGACACATTACAAAGTGCTTTCACCAGAGCTGATTCAGCTCTGTATATGGCGAAAAACCAAGGTCGTAACTGTATTGTTGGCCAGTAACCTCGCCGTTCCCATAGCTTCTATATAATGAAATTGTCCAAAAGTGTGTTCGCCAAAAGATGTTTCCAAGCCTAACTTTAACTTAGGATCGAGAGACATGGTTAAAGATTTTATCAATCCCAGCTTTGAAAACCAAGGTGACATCGTCACTAATACCGACAGAGCAAGATTGCCCGCTCTTTTGTTACAAGACTGAATTTAAAATCGAACGGAAACCCGAGCACTACCAAGCGTTTGTGAGCGCAAACACGACCATAGTAGACAGAATGATGATTTTTATACAGATACATTGACTCACAGTAGCCAACCTAGGTGCCTTGAAACGAAAAAAGCCGCTGATAAATCAGCGGCTTAAATGTGGCGGAGAGATAGGGATTTGAACCCTAGATACGCTATTAACGTATGCCGGTTTTCAAGACCGGTGCTTTCAACCACTCAGCCATCTCTCCATTGTGTGGCGTATGATAGTGAGAGTAACAAAACTTGTAAAGCCTTGAACTAACGAAAAAGAACTGTTTGGTTGTTTTGTAATCATAGGTCTATGCTGTGATAGGCCGTGATAAAGAAATTTCTATTAAAATGGGGCATTTTATAGAGTTTTTACTTTATCTCACTACTTTTCAATAAAATGGTGTTTTATTGCTATCTTTATGAAAATAAAGAAATAATCACCTTTGAGTATACATGTGTTCGCCCGAAAGTGTTTGCATCAGTTTGTGAACTAATTCAAAATTAACTGGTATAGCCAGTTGAGCTTAAATTTCTAAGGGTGTTTATGAAGGTCACAAATCTATTTAAAGACAAAGTTGATGCGATTTCTGCACATCAATCCGAGTTTATGAATTGGATGTCTCCAACGCTACGCGATTATTGGAGTGACTTTTTGGATAGAGCCCAGCACAGTTTCTTATTCTCGAAAGTGCGCGATCACCAGCAGCCGGCGATTAACGAAGAAGTTGCGCCTCAACCTGAACCAATCGTCATGGCACCGGAAGCTCAAAAGTTATACCAAGAGCTCAGTGAGAAAGTCGGTGAAGTCATTCACGTTGGTGATTGGGTACATGTGTCTCAAGAGCGCATTAATCAGTTCGGTGCAGTCACTGAAGATATGCAGTGGATTCATACTGATCCTGAGCGTGCATCTGCAGAGTCACCGTTTAAGACGACTATTGCCCATGGGTTCCTGACTTTGGCGTTGCTACCAAAGCTGACAGACTCGGTTGATCCAGACAAGCCATTGTTCCCGACGGCGAAGTTAGTTGTCAATCTTGGTCTGAACCAGGTTCGTTTCCCTTATCCAGTAAAAGCGGGCAACAACGTTCGTGCTGTAAGTACACTGACCAAAGTAACGCCAATTAAGAAAGGCCTTGAGATTGAGCGTGAAATCAAAGTGGAAATTGAAGGTATCCGTCGTCCGGGAGCGGTTGTCGTTTCTGTTATTCAACTGCATTTCTAAACAACAGAAAGAACAAAAAAAGAGAGCATATTAATGCTCTCTTTTTATTTAGTGATTATCTATTGATCAAACTTTTTCACAGGCGTGTAGCCGTATTCAGCCACGGCTTGTTGGCCTTCTTCTGATTTCAAAAATGCCATGAAATCTTTACCTGCTTGGTCCAGTGCGTCAACTTTGTATAGAACTAAGAAAGGTCGCGCCAACGTGTATTTGTGGTTCGCGATGTTTTCAGAGGTTGGCTCAATACCTTCAAACTGGATAGCTTTCACTGAGCGGTCGACCGAGCCTACCGAAATAAACCCAATTGCACGCGTGTTATGGTTTACGATCGTTTTCACCATGCTGTTGCTGTTTACTACCAGATTATTAGGGCTGATATCAGACACTAAACGGTCGTTTACGATTTTGGTAAGACCCATTAGGCTTTCGAAACTGTAACGTGAGCCTGAAGATGCTTCACGAGTCACAACTGCGATTGGTTGATCGTCACCACCGACTTCTTTCCAGTTTTTAATTTTACCTTTGTAAATATCAAATACCTGCTGTTGAGACAGGTTTGCTATAGAGTTTGCACGGTTTACCACGATTGCCAAACCATCATAAGCGATTGGAATAACGTTTAGGTCTTCTCCTTTTTCGCTTTCTGTCAGGTATCGAGAGCTCATCCCAATTTTAACCACACCTTTGTTCACCATGGTGATGCCCGCACTCGAGCCAATGCCTTGGACAGCGATGTAGTCATCAGGGTGCGTTTTATTATATTTCTCGGCAAGAACATCCATAACGCGAGCAACGGAAGTCGAGCCAGAGATATTCACCTCTTTCGCCATAGCGGAAGGAAGAGCGATGGCCATGGCTAGCAGAGTCGCCACAGTAAAACGTAACATATTAAACTCCAAAAAATGGTATCAAGCAGCGCACATGATATTTCGTTGAGGTTACACTTTTGTGAATTTACCGGTCCAGAAGTAGGGAAATGCCTTCTTTTCAATGCGCTTTATTTTTGCGAACATCAGATGTTACTCACTCGCGCGTGAAGAAACAAAAGGGCTAGAGTGCCTCTTTTCGTTGGGGTAAGGTGTATACTAAGAACTACCTATCAGGAGATCTTTCATGTCAGTGTCTCAAATGGCAACCAGCCGTTTATACAAGTTAGTTCATTCACTCTGTTCTGCCCGTAATGCGAATTTACCCGTAGAGCAGGGCAAGTGTTTGTATGAACCTGTAGAAAATGGTGTGGAGCTTCATCGCGCACATTTCCTGCTAGATTCACAGCACAGTGAATATACGTCTCCAGTAGCAAAAATTTTGTTTGATGTGCAAACGCAACTTTGGCGTTTTTATGTGCCGAGTTACCAAACCGGTGACTTGAAATGGGTACCTTATGAAACTCTGCCATACAGCCAGTCCCTTGAAGTGTTACTGGGTGAACTAGAAAGCGACCCTCAGGCGTGTTTCTGGGAGTAGTGTTTTAAATATTTTTTCCGCTGAACATTAAAAAAGGCGCTTTGATAGCGCCTTTTTCGTTTCGGTTTATTCAGTGTTATTCAACCGTTTGTTCCGTCTGTGCTTTTGGCGGCTCAGCGAACACTTGCGTCGGTTTAGCAACTAAACTGCGGTTTTCCTGGTTCACATCTGCCAAGACAACTTCTAGCGTATCGCCCAGCTTGTACACCACTTCTTTATCGATGGAGATAGTACCGTTGTCACCGTTGCACTCAATGCGTTCTTTATTGTCAACAATGAGTGAGCCAGGAATAAACGCTGCGGCGCCGTTTTCAAGCAGGCGAACACGC
Source organism: Vibrio sp. dhg (assembly GCF_003443775.1). Taxonomy (NCBI): domain Bacteria; kingdom Pseudomonadati; phylum Pseudomonadota; class Gammaproteobacteria; order Vibrionales; family Vibrionaceae; genus Vibrio; species Vibrio sp. dhg. The sequence continues at coordinate 1,891,973 of NZ_CP028944.1, forward strand.
GCACCAGCACGATTGATATCGAAAATTTCACCGATGTAGCGAGTTTGTTTGCTTGGCTCCTCAGCAAGAGTACGAGCGTAAAGCCAGTCAGACACATTGCGCTCCGCAATTTTGTGGTGCTTACGGTGTAATGCCAGCTCTTCACCGACTTGATCATCTGGCTTTTGAACCGGTTCTTTGTCAAGAATCACCGCTTTTAGCATACGGTGGTTGATCATATCGCCGTATTTACGAATTGGAGATGTCCAAGTCGCGTAAATATCTAGGCCCATCGCGTAGTGAGGAAGTGGCTGATTGCCGACTTCACTGTACGCCTGGAACTTGCGGATGCGGTTATCCAAGTATGAAGTTTCCTGAGTAGACAACCAACGACGTAATGCTGCAAAGCCTTCCAGTGTCGCGATAGTGTCCGCTGTGAAGCCATGTGTACCTTCTGGGTCAACTAATTGCACAACTTCTTCAATCTTCTCTGCTTTGAGACCAGAGTGAGTGTTGAACACGCCAGTTTCAAACTTATCGCGAAGCGTGCGGCCAGCACAGATGTTCGCTGTGATCATCGACTCTTCTACAAGACGGTTTGCACTGCGACGCATGTCTGCATGAATGGCAATAACGTCATTGTCTTCGCTTAGTTCGAAACGGTAGTCCGGACGATCCGGGAATACAACCGCATTTTTTTCACGCCAGTCGGCACGAGCAACGGAGAAGTCGTACAGGTCACGTACGATAGTTGCGATATCTTCCGATGGCTGCCATTTATCAGAGCTGCCATTTTCGATCCAGTCTGATACGTGGTCATAAGCAAGACGAGCGTGAGACTTAATGTTCGCAGCAAAGAAGTTGATGTTATCACCAATCACACCATCTTTACTTACGCTTACGGTACAGCAAAGGGCAGGGCGAGTTTCACCTTCGATAAGAGAACATAGGTCATCAGCAAGATCGCGAGGCAGCATTGGGATGTTGCGCCCTGGCAAGTAGATCGTGTAGCCACGCTCACGAGCGACTTTGTCCATTTCATCTTCTGGCGTAATGTATGCGGTAGGATCGGCAATCGCGATGGTCAGTTCAAAATCACCAGACTCTGTTTTCTTTGCATGCAGCGCATCGTCCATATCTTTGGTGGACTCGCCATCGATAGTTACGAATGGAACGTGAGTTAAATCAACGCGGTCTAATTCTGCGTCGTCTTTTAACTCCCAGTTCTCAATACCAGCAGGCTCAGAGTTTGGAAGATCGTTTTGTGCCAAGGTTACCCACCATGGTGCGATCTTATCGTCAGCATCCGTGATTTTTTCAGAGATTTCCACGAAGAAAGAGTTGTCACCTTTAAGAGGGTGGCGAATAAGATGGCCGACAACCCAATCACCTTCATTGAAGTTATCTGGCTTTTGGCCTTTCTTTAGTTTTGCTTTCAACGACAACTTTTTCAGTTGAGGGTGGTCAGGAACAACATTCAGCTTACCTTTGAACATTTTTACACGGCCAATAAAGCGAGTAAGTGACTGTTCTAGCAGCTCTTGTGGCTCTGCAACTTCACGTTCATTCTCTGTACGAATAATGGCGACTACTTTATCGCCATGAATGCACTTTTTCATGTACGCAGGTGGAATGAAGAAACTGGTTTTGCTGTCCACTTCAAGGAAACCAAAGCCTTTATCTGTTGCTTTGATTGACCCTTCTTTTTTAGGAAGGTTTTCTTGGATTTGCTGCTTAAGTTGGGCTAATAGCGGGTTATCTTGAAACATCTTGATTTTCTATCTAATTGTTTTTAATAAATTTATTTTCTTTCCCCAAGCCTCTTTACCATTCTTTGCTAACAAGAGAGCGAATGTAAGAAGGCATTCGGCGGTCGCAATAAATTTACCGAAAGAGTTACTGCGACACATGTTACTTGGCATAGGAATGATTGTATAGTGATCATTGTGTTCATAAAGGTATTGAGCCGCGCTTTTGTGGTTAAGATATCCAAGTATGTTCTTTCTTCTAAAAAACGTAACACATGGAATACAAGCCTGTACTAGGCTCAACGGTGGAATGGATGTTTATATTTACTCGTCGTTACAATCGTTAACTAGAAAAAAAGCACCCATTGGTTAAGATTTAATCAACCAAGGAGGCGTATATGAAAAGGTTTGAGAACATTCTTTTTGCGACCCAAGGACTTCCTGGGCATAGTGACGCGCTAGGGCAAGCCATTAGAATCGCATCCAATGATCACGTTCAAGTGTCTGGTCTTATTGCTTGTCCTGACTTTCCGAGCCACTTGGTTCAATATCAGCAAAGGTATGAGCAGTCTCTGTATGATTCTTTACTGGCAAGGGTAGAAGCCTTACGCATCGAATATGGTGCCTCTAAAGAGCAAGTGCCGTTTCCTCTTTCTGTTAAAAGCAGCGTGCAACCCGCTGTTTGTATTATTCAAGAAGCCATTGCTCATGAGCATGATTTGATCATCAAAGAGGCTGAACCTATTGATGAAGGGTCAGAAGGTTTTAAAGCTCTTGATATGACGCTACTGCGAAAATGTCCGTGTGCGGTTTGGTTACATCGACCAATCAACAAGCCGAGAAACAAACGACGTATTGCGGTGGCGATTGATCCAATGAGGATCAGTGACGAGCAACACGCTATGTCAATACGATTATTAGCGCTGTCCCGTTCGATCGCTGACACGTGTGACAGTCGGCTCCATATTATTTCTTGCTGGGAATACTACTTGGAGAACTATTTAGACGACAATGCTTGGATACAAGTCGATGAGACCGAACTGGAGAATGAAGTTTCCCACGCCAAAGTGAAGCATAAGCAAGCATTGCAAAGTCTCATTGAAGAGTCTGGTATTTCTGGTGAAATGGTGCTTCACCTTCTTCACGGAAAACCGGATGACCAGATTCCTGATTGTGTTGATGAGCTAGAAATTGATGTGCTTGTTATGGGCACGCTTGCTCGTACCGGCATATCTGGGTTCGTCATTGGTAATACCGCAGAAAATATCCTGCAATCCATCAGTTGCTCGTTAGTTGCGATGAAACCGGAAGGATTTGTTTCACCGATTAAGTAACTCAATATTCATTAAAACATCAAGGAGAATTGCTAACGTCTACGTTGTTACCACGAAGCTTTAAGTGCTTAAAGGAGGATGATATGAAAGCTTTTTGTCCCATCTGCCAAACCGAGATGGTTGAACGTGCGCACATTTTTATATGTCCGAGAAATGATATCGGAGATTGTTGTTATGATCCGCTCAACATACCGCAGGACGACTATACCGCAACGTTAAACCACACAAATCCATTCAGCGATACGCGTAGTTACGTTGTTCCCGACACTAAGTAGTTCGAATTAATAGCAATCTAAGTCTATTTTTGAAGTAGACAATCGTAGCTTGATGTTCATGAGTTTTGTTCATCGCTTAGTTCCATCCAGTCCGTTCACCTGAATTGCTCGGACTGCATTCTATCCTCAACCGGTTTGAATTTTTAGAGGTCGATAAAGCTTTGATGTCGTGAGTAGTCAAGCAACTTGATTGTGTCGAACACATTTAAAGTATGGATGGCGACATTGAATAACGTTAACGGTAGAAATCAGGTTCACCCATCAAAAAAGCATAACCCGCTTTTGATGCTATTTCCTTTGATGCCGATCTTAATCTTGCTCGTTGTTATGAGTTGGTATCGCCCCGAAGGCGTGAGTTGGCAGGGCAGTTGGGTACCGGGTCTTGATGTCAATTTAAGTTTTCGTCTTGATGGTTTGTCATTCCTATTTGTGTGTTTGATCTGTGGGATCGGTGCACTGATACAAGTCTATTCGCTTGCATACATGCGCAGCCATCCAGCGCGTGTTTCTTTTCATGTCTATCTGACGTTGTTCATGCTTTCCATGTTAGGCATTGTCACGAACGACAATGTTCTGTTGCTGTTTGTTTTTTGGGAACTGACGACCATCACCTCGTATTTACTGATCGGCTTTAATCATGAGAAAGAGGTGTCACGTGAAAAGGCGTTACAGTCTCTTTTGGTCACTGGGGCTGGAGGATTGGCTCTGTTGGCTGGGCTGATTTTATTAGGACAAATCGCCGGAAGTTATGAGATTAGTACTATTGTTCAACAATCGACACAAATTGCGTCTCACAAATGGTTTTTGCCTTCCCTTATATTGATTCTCCTTGGTGCCTTCACTAAGTCCGCACAGTTTCCATTTCACTTTTGGTTGCCAAATGCGATGGCAGCACCCACGCCAGTGAGCGCTTATCTGCACTCCGCCACTATGGTAAAAGCGGGCGTGTATCTACTGGCGCGGCTGTCTCCTGCCTACTCACACAGTGATATTTGGTTTTACACGTTAAGTATTGCTGGTGGGTTTACGGCCATCTGGTGTGGATTATTGGCTTTAAAACAGACGGATTTGAAGTTAATGCTCGCGTACAGCACCAATGTGGCTTTGGGTAAGCTCGTTATGCTAATTGGCATGGGAACGGAGCTCGCACTGGCCGCCGCACTCTTGTTTATCCTGGCGCATTCTTTTTACAAAGCGGCCCTGTTCATGGTGGTCGGAAATATTGATAAAGCAACTGGCACAAGAGATGTAACCAAGCTGAATGGACTGAAAGCCGTGCTTTCTTTAAGTTTAGCGGCTGCGACGTTGGCGGCGCTGTCTAAAGCGGGGGTACCACCGCTCCTTGGCTTTTTGAGCAAAGAATACATGTACAAATCGGGCCTTGAGGTTAGCAGTGTGATTATCGGTTTATTCGTCGCTGTCAATGTAATCATGGTGGCGGTGACGATCGCATTAATCTACAAACCATTCTTTGCTCATTCTCAATTTGAGCCCACTCCGGCGAAAAAGATCGAGTCACTCAAAGGACTATGGATACCACCGATGCTGCTGTCCGTTGGCGGATTGATCACGCCAGTGTTGGGGCTAAGTTGGATAAATCATAATGTCATTATTCCCGGTGTTTTGACCAGCCTTCCTGCCTCAGAACCAGTGGCCACTATGTTATGGCACGGAGTCAACTTCCCGTTGTTATTGAGCCTTATTACATTGGGGTTGGGGTGGGTGGTTTACGCGCTTTACTCGCAGAGGGTTGCCAAGTGGTATAAAAGCGCGTTTATCGTTCCTACTGCGGAGAAGGTGTTTAATAAAATTGTCAGCGGTGTCATACGGTTTGCTAAGTGGCAGACACAATGGATTCAGCAAAAAAGGCTGAGCAATTATGTGCTTATGTTTAGCCTCGTTCTAGCCGTCGTGCTGATCAGTCGTCCATTAGATATTTCAACCGCGCGTTTTACCGAGCTGTTTGCTATCAATTTCTACGAAATAGTGATTGCTCTGTTACTTGTGGCAGCGGTGTCGGTATGTACGATTTCTAAGTCACGTTTGTTATCGGTGTCAGCCCTTAGCGTGGTGGGCTTTATGACAACACTCGTGTTTATGTTGTACAGCGCGCCCGATGTTGCACAGACTTTGTTGTTAGTAGAAACACTGATGGTGGTCTTTTTAGTCTTGCTGATGCGCCACATGCCTAAATTGACCACTGTGCGTAATCACTCTAAACGGCGTCGTCTGTTACACGCGATTATTGCTGGAATAGTCGGGTTTTCTGTTAGCGTTGCTCTCATCAATATCACTTCTCAACCGTTAGATCCCCAGTTAGCTGATTTCTTTCTCCAGAATAGTCTACCTGAAGGGTACGGGCGCAATGTTGTCAATGTCATTCTGGTAGATTTTCGTGCCATCGATACGTTAGGTGAGGTGATTGTGGTCGTGATGGCGGGCATTGCAGCGACCAGTCTACTTACCACCCCAAATCACAAGCATCCTCCTGTCCATTCAATGATCTTTTCCACCACGGCTCACATTGTCTTTACATTGATGTTGCTGTTTTCTCTGTATTTGCTACTGCGCGGGCACAACGAACCTGGAGGTGGGTTTATTGGTGCACTCATTGCGGTGATAGGGTTTGCGCTCATGATGTATGCAGAGTCGCCCAAGTACGTAAGGGACCGTTTGTACTATTCACCATTAAGTATTGCGATGTTCGGTATCTCGCTCAGCTTTATGGCAGGGCTATTAGGAGTGGTACTGGAGTTACCTTTCCTGACCGGATTGTGGTGGAAGGATATTCTCCCGCTAGGGACTCCGCTGCTCTTCGATGTGGGCATTTATTTCGCCATTATTGGCGGCGTGATGGGCTTGCTGTTACATGTGAATGAGGTGCTCGACTGATGGAAGTACTATGGAGTCTGGTGGTCGGTGTATTTGTTGCAGCGGGTATTTATCTGTTACTTGAACGGCATATATTGAAAATACTGTTTGGTCTGATTTTACTAAGCAGTGCTGTGAATCTGGCTATATTGACGGCCGGACGCTTAACTATTGGCGTCCCCGCTCTTATCGAGTCAGGCGCACAACTGCCACCAAATGGTGCCGCTAACCCGTTACCTCAGGCACTGATTTTGACGGCAATCGTGATTGGTTTTGGTTTGCTGGTTTTTGCACTTTTGTTGTTCTATCGCGCTTATTCAGAAAAAGGCTCGGCAGACGTTGATGATATGCGACGATCAGAAGAGGGGGAGGAATGACGACGATTTGGCTAACGTTACCTATCGTGATTTCACTCTTGACTGCGGTGGCTGTGTTTATCGCTAAACGTAACATCTGTCTTGCTGAGCGCATCAGTGGCGCGAGTGCGCTTTTAACGGTGTGTGTCGCTGCTTTTCTTACCAGTGATGTGATACAGCATGGGCCTGTCGCGGTAGCATTTGGCCAATGGTTCGCTCCTTTCGGCGTTGTGTTTGTAGCAGATCTGTTCACTGTAGCTATGGTTATGGTTACGGCGGTGATTGGTCTCATCTGTGTGCTTTATGCGGTTGGAGATATTCGCAACAAACCATCATACGGGATATATCACGCGTTGATGCATGTTTTGCTTGCGGGCGTTTACGGGGCATTTCTGACTGGCGACATTTTCAATCTCTATGTTTGGTTTGAAGTGATGCTGATTGCCTCCTTCGGTCTGATGGTCTTGGATGCCAACAAAACTCAGATTGATGGTGCTGTGAAATACGTGATTTTGAACCTGATCTCGACGCTGTTTTTTCTGCTCGCGATAGGTTTGTTATATGGCGCTACCGGAACGCTAAATCTCGCGGATCTTCATACTAAAGCGGCTTTGATACCATCCGACACGAAAACCTTGCTCGCAGGTTTTTTCTTATTTGCTTTTTCTATCAAAGCGGCGTTGTTTCCCTTGTTTGCCTGGCTTCCTGCGTCTTATCACACGCTACCGAGCGGCGTGGTTGCACTGTTTGCTGCTTTACTGACTAAAGTCGGTGTTTACTCATTATTACGTGTATTTACACTGGTATTTCCATTGGCAGAAAGTGGCTGGCAATCTACCTTGATGTGGATGGCTTGTTTGACAATGTTGACGGGGGTATTAGGGGCAGCAAGTCATTACGATATAAAGAAAGTCCTTTCATTTCATATTATCAGCCAGATTGGTTACATGATTATGGGGCTCGCCGTCTATACGCCGTTGGCAGTCGCTGGGGCTATTTTCTATATCGTTCATCATATTTTAGTGAAGGCGAACCTGTTCTTAATTGGAGGCTTCGTCGAACGGAAATACGGAACCAGTCAACTGAAGCAATTAGGTGGTGTGTATAAAGCTATGCCTTGGTTGGCCTTGTTGTTTTTCATTACTGCATTTTCTTTGGCTGGCTTTCCGCCACTTTCCGGTTTTTGGGGCAAGTTCTTAGTGATTAAAGCGAGTTTGCAAATAGAGGGCTATTGGCTTGCAGCAACCGCCTTGCTGGTGGGATTGTTGACGGTTTTTTCTATGAGCAAAATTTGGAATGCGGTGTTCTGGAAGAAGCAGCCAAGTGATGCTAACGCACAAATAATGACTAAGTCGACCACGTACTTGTACTGTATTCCTATTGTTACCTTAACGGCGATGAGTTTGATCATCGGTCTGGTTGCCGAGCCATTTTATCAATTTGCCATGCAGGCTGCGTTGCAACTGCTGGAGCCGAAAGAATATATTCAGGCAGTATTGGGAGGTGGACAATGATTTACTTTTTTCTCAACCTCTTTCTCGCACTGGCTTGGATGCTTCTAAACGGCACCTATACCAGTCTCAACTTTATATTTGGCTTTATCGCTGGGTTTCTCGTTTTGAAGCTCAGCCAACCTTTCAGAACGAAAAGTCGTTACTTTCAGGTTTTCATTTCACTTTTGCGGCTAGTGAGCTATTTCTGTTTCGAGTTGCTCATGTCTGCCGCTCGGGTGATGTGGGATGTGCTAACGCCAACACATCTAAGCCAACCCGACATCATTTACGTACCACTTGATGCGAAATCAGATATAGAAATCACGCTGCTTGCGAATATGGTTTCGTTAACGCCAGGTACGCTAAGTTTGGACGTGACACCTGACAAAAAGCATCTGATTGTGCATGCCATGTTTACTCCAGAGCACGACAAAGTGATTCAAGGCATCAAAGGAGGCTTAGAGAGACGAATATTGGAGGTGACGCGTGGATAGTTGGCTGCAGTTCAGTATTTTCTTTGCTTACGGTGGGTTGTTGCTAAGCGTAGTTATGGCGTTGGTACGTTTGGTTCTGGGACCCACGTTGGCAGATAGAGTCGTCTCATTGGATCTTATCTCGTTTGTCACGATTGGATTCATTGCCGTTTATACCCTGGATAGTGGTCAAGAGACGTTGTTAGATATCGCTATCACACTTGGTTTAGTGGCGTTTCTCGGCACCATCGCATTTGCTCGAATGATAGCAAAGCGAAAAGGGGGAGAGTAATGGAAGTGATCGTTGGTCTTTTGTTGTGCATTGGTACCTTATTCTTTCTGATCGCCAGCTTGGGAGTGGTCCGAATGCCGGATCTATACACTCGGATGCACGCGGCAACAAAAGCGGGTACGGTTGGTGTGGCATCATTGCTTTTGGCGGTTGCCATCGCTATTCCTGATGCCACGGTGATCTCCCGCGCTGTGGGTACCATGTTGTTTATTTTCCTTACCGCACCTGTTGCTGCACATTTATTAGGCAAAGCCATGAGGAAAAGTGGTTATCGAATGTGGCGAAACCCAAAATAATCACGGTAAACCATGTCATTACTACTGCTCTGATTATCAGAGGTTATTTGTTTTTCTTTTTTGATTAGAATTAGTTTTAAACAAGTGGTTAGATACATACCGAATGTAATTTAAATATAAGTACAATAAAAAATAATTAATATTCGAGTCATATCACATTATATCTATCATTCAATCTATTCTAAATCGTTATTTCCTGCCAGTGCCCGTTTTTGACTGATATATACCAATTGTGATTATTACTTTAAAATATTGTTTCTTATGCCCGTTTATCTGGGGAATTGCCCGTTTTTTTGTGGTGTCGTTCTATATTTCGGTCAACTTATTTAAAATTTCCAAAAATCACATGAGCATTGCCTAACATTTGAATGAGCTAAAAGTTATTATCTGCGGCATGTAAAGGAAATGCAGAAGATAACCAATGAAGTCGATATCTAGAACCAATTACATTTTGAATGTTGTTAACAAGTCCGGAAAGGCATTTGTGACGGATTTGGCTAATGACCTTGATGTTTCGGTTGAGACGATACGCAGAGACCTTAAAGTTCTGGATGAGAAAGGGGAGCTGATACGAGTTCATGGTGGAGCAATAGGTAAAAACTATAAAGATGAAGGAACGTCTTTCAACAACAGGGCGAATCGCAATGTTAACGACAAAATGGATTTAGTCGATCAAGTCATTTCCAATATTTACGAAGGTTCAGTTATTGGTTTAGACGCAAGTTCTTCTAGCTGGCTTGTCGCTCAAGCACTACCTAATATGAGATGCACAGTCGTCACCAACTCCATTAACAATATAAATGTGTTAAGTGGTAAAAATAATATCTCAATAATTAGTTTAGGTGGTTCTTTCTCTGAAAAGTACAAAGCGTTTTATGGGCTTATTACGAGAAAAACCTTAGCTGAAATGTCACTTGATGTCAGTGTTATATCATGTGTTGGTTTCGATGAGTTATCCGGTGTGTGGGACTCTAATGAATACAACTATGAAATAAAGAAAATGTTCATCAACGTGTCAGAAAAAGTAATCCTCTTAGCGGATAAGAGCAAGTATAAGAAAAAAAGTCTATTAAAGGTCTGCAACTTCGATGAAATAGATATTGTAATATCGAATGCTGATGTTAATACACAGTTCTAATTAATTTTACATAATGTAAAAGCTGTTCCTGTTTCTCGGGAGGGATAGTGACACTTGAAGAAAGTTAAAATGACGGACGTTTTATCATCCACCAATCCAATAAAGTCTAAAAAATATACAAACCAAGTAATAACTAAATCTATATAAATCGAAGGATATTAAGACTGCGTTCATTATCCCGTTAATTGGCTTTGTCTACTTAGTCTTATTTGGCCTTAAAGGCTACCAAATTCAAAAATAATCTCTCGTTAGTGTGAAATAGAGAATCGAAAATGAAAAACTTAGTAAAAATCGGTATTCGTCCAACAATCGATGGTCGTCGTCTTGGGGTTCGTGAATCTCTTGAAGATCAAACAATGAACATGGCTAACAACCTAGCCAAGTTTATTACTGAAAATGTACGTCACGTTAGCGGTGAAGCGGTTGAATGTGTTATTGCCGATACGACCATTGGCGGTGTAGCTGAAGCATCAGCTTGTGCAGAAAAATTCAAGCGTGAGAACGTTGGCGTATCTATTACCGTTACCCCTTGCTGGTGTTACGGTACTCAAACGCTGGATATGGATCCACATCTGCCAAAAGCCATTTGGGGCTTCAACGGTACCGAACGTCCTGGGGCTGTATATCTAGCCGCAGCAATGGCAGGTCACTCTCAACTTGGTTTACCCGCGTTTTCTATCTATGGCGAAGAAGTTCAGGATAAAGATGACACGTCTATTCCTAGCGATGTTCAGGATAAGATCCTTCGTTTCTGCCGCGCAGGTTTAACGGTCGCTGCTATTCGCGGTAAATCCTACTTATCTATGGGCTCAGTCTCAATGGGGATTGCGGGTTCTATCGTAGACCAACCGTTCTTCCAACATTACTTAGGCATGCGCAACGAGTATGTTGATATGACTGAAATTAAACGTCGTCTCGACCGCGAAATCTTCGATAAAGAAGAGTTTGAACTGGCGTTGTCGTGGACAAAAGAACATTGCAAAGAAGGTAAAGATTACAACCGAGTTCCAATGACCGAAGAGCGTAAAACCGAAGATTGGGAAACCGTGGTTAAGATGACGATGATCATGCGCGATCTGATGATTGGTAACCCGAAACTCGCAGAAATGGGTTATGCGGAAGAGGCGATGGGACACAACGCTGTTGCCGGCGGCTTCCAGGGTCAACGTCATTGGACAGATCACTTACCAAATGGTGACTTTAGTGAAGCGGTCCTCAACTCGTCATTTGACTGGAACGGCATCCGCGAACCGTTTGCTATTGCGACAGAAAACGACTGCTTGAACGGCGTAAATATGCTGTTCGGAAAAATGCTGACAGGCCAAGCGCAAGTATTCTGTGACGTGCGCACTTACTGGTCTCAAGATTCAGTAGAGCGCGTTAGTGGTTACCGCCCTGAGTCTGGATTGATTCACCTTATTAACTCAGGTTCAGCGGCTCTGGATGGCTGTGGGGAAGCTCGTGATGAGCAAGGTCAACCTGTATTTAAATCGCATTGGAATATGAATGCACAAGATGCAGAAGCGTGTCTGGCTGCGACCCAGTGGCCACCTGCCGATGTTGAATATTTCCGTGGCGGTGGTTTCTCATCGAACTTCCTGACTCATGGTGGTATGCCATTTACGATGCATCGTATCAACATCATTAAGGGCATTGGCCCAGTACTGCAAATCGCAGAAGGTCATTCGGTGACGTTACCTGCAGAGGTGCATGAAACGCTTAATGAGCGCACAAACCCAACATGGCCAACCACTTGGTTTGCTCCACGCCTGACTGGTGAAGGCGCGTTTAAAGATGTGTATTCAGTCATGGCGAACTGGGGTGCGAACCACTGTGTTATCTCTTACGGTCACGTTGGGGCTGACTTGATCACGCTTGCTTCTATGTTGCGTATTCCAGTGTCAATGCACAACGTTGACGAGCAAGACATTTTCCGCCCTCACACATGGACGGCATTTGGTCAGGACAAAGAAGGTCAAGACTACCGTGCTTGCGCAAACTTTGGTCCTTTATACAAGTAATCTTCTCGGGCGGGGTGATTCCCGCCCCCTTCAGGAGCCCCCATGTCTGTAGTGATTGTTTTAGATTGCGGTGCGACCAACTTGCGTGCCATTGCAATTGACCAAAAAGGCGTCATCGTCGCGTCTCATTTCATAAAAAACTCGACCAAATGTGATGCGCAAAACCCAAGTTATCACCTGTGGGATTTCGAAGACATCTGGCAAAAGATCCTTGAGTGTGGTCGGCATGTCGTGGCTCAAGTCGGAGCGAAAAATGTTCTGGCTGTGACCGTAACAACATTTGGTGTTGATGGTGCTCCGTTTGATAGTGATGGAAATCAGATTTACCCAATTATCTCTTGGAAGTGTCCGAGAACCATACCCGTAATGAAAGCGGTAGAAGATGAGGTTGATCGTCTGGAACTCTACCGAAGCAACGGCATTGGAGACTACAGTTTTAATACGCTTTACAAATTGCGTTGGCTTAAAGAAAACGAGCCTGAAGTGTACGCAAAGATGGATAAATTTGTCTTCATTTCATCGATGATCACTCACAGGTTAACTGGCGAAATGACCACCGATTACACAATGGCTGGCACATCCATGCTGACCAGTGTGGAAACCTGTAGCTGGAATGCTAAAGCGCTAAATTACCTAGGATTGACATCGGATCATTTCCCAAGGCTTGTGATGGCCGGTGAAAAGGTGGGATATGTTTCGGAAAACATCGCCAAACAAATAGGGCTTGTTAGTGGGACACCCGTGATTTCCGCAGGTCACGACACTCAGTTTGCTTTAGTGGGCTCGGGAGCGAAAGAAAACCAAGCGTTTTTGAGCTCAGGCACCTGGGAAATCTTAATGGCGCGCAGCCTGCGTCCCGCACTCAATCAACAAGCGTTGGATAATGGGGTGACCGTAGAGCTCGATGCATTGAAAGGCTTATATAACCCAGCGATACAGTGGCTCTCTAGCGCCGTCGTTGAATGGGTTGTGACGCAATTTTACAGTGCAGAAAAACACTCAAACGATTTGTACACCACCATGGTTAATGAAGCTGAAGCCGCCGGGCCAGGTGCTGGTGGGGTGGTGTTTAAACCAACTTTATCAGTTGATGAAAGTGGTATTGGTCAAGGATCAATAGAAGGCCTTTCTATTCACACTTCGCGAGGCCAAATTGCCCGAGCGGTATTTGAAGGATTAAGCCAACAGCTTAAACAACGTTTTCTTTACCTGAATCAATTATGCCAATTGAGCGACGAGCCAATCGTTGTTGTGGGTGGTGGCACCAAAAATCCGCTTTGGAATCAGCTTCGTGCTAATGCGTTACAGCGACCACTTCATATCGTAGAGCAGGCCGAAGCGACGGTAATTGGAGCAGCGATGTTCGCATTTTATGGCGTGGGCTTTTACCGCTCTGTCGATGAATCTCAACACAACATGCGTCCTAAATTGCGTGTGATCTATCCAGAAGCAACGGCAGTCTTAAATCAAATAAAACGGGAGCACAGCCATGCTTAGAGGTAGTCATCCTGCACTTTCGCCGACTCAACCGGCGACACTCTCATAAAAGGCTTATCCAGCATTTAAATTTAAGGATTAACAAAATGAACAGAATAGAGCTTTCCCAACACATTATCGATACTTGTATCGAAATGACCCGTTTAGGTCTAAACCAAGGTACCGCAGGTAACGTCAGTGTCCGCTTTGATAACGGCATGTTAATCACCCCAACGGGCATTCCTTACGAACAACTGACGCCTGAGCAAATTGTCTATGTTGCGGAAGATGGCACCTTTGAAGAGGGTAAACTTCCTTCTTCTGAATGGTTGTTCCACCTAACTTGCTATCAACATCGCCCAGATATAAATGCCGTGGTACATAACCACGCGATCAATTCTGCAACGGTCTCTATCTTGAATAAACCAATCCCTGCTATTCACTACATGATCGCAGCATCGGGAACGACTGAAATTCCTTGTGTACCTTACGCGACATTTGGCAGTCCTCAGTTAGCGAAGTACGTGGAAGAAGGCATCTCAAAAAGCAAAGCAATCTTGCTTCAACACCATGGCTTGATCGCAGGGGAAGTGAACTTAGACAAAGCGCTTTGGTTAGCGCATGAAGTCGAAGTATTGGCAGAGCTTTACCTCAAAGCTCTCGCGGTTAACCCAGAAGTACCAACGTTGGATGATGAGTCTATGCAGGTGGTGCTGGAAAAATTCAAGTCATATGGCTTACGAGTTGAGAAGTAATAAGGAGTAAATAAAATGGCCTTTGCATTAAACCTACCAAAACTGAGTTACGCAGGCGTCGGCGCTGTTGATGACGCGATTTCTACGTTGAGCCAGCAGCCAATTCAGCGAGCATTGATCGTGACCGATGCAAATCTTGTAGAACTGGGAATCTTAGATCATCTGATTGCTCTGTTAGATAAAGCTGCGATCGACTATGTGTTGTTTGACCGTGTGACACCTAACCCGACGGCATCGCTTGTGCGCGAAGGTTTGGAAACGTATGTCGATACTGGGTGTGATTGCTTTATCGCGGTTGGTGGTGGTAGCCCGGTAGATTGTGCGAAAGCCATTCGTATTGTGGCATCTAATGTTGGCGATATTGTCGATTTTGACGGTATCGGCAAGGTAAAGTGTGAGGGCGATTTCTTCATTGCGATCAATACGACGGCGGGCACTGCAGCGGAAATGACATCAAACTCAGTCATTACTGATGAAGAAAGACAAGTGAAGATGGTCATTATTGACTCTAAGCAAATTCCCGATATCGCGGTGAATGACCCTACTTTGATGATTAATTTACCTAGTCATGTCACGGCAGCTACCGGTATGGACGCACTAACTCATGCGGTAGAAGCGTACGTGACACCAGGTGCTCACACCCTGACTAAACCAACGGCGTTAGAGGCGATTCGCCTCATTACCCAGTGGCTACCCGTAGCGGTTGAAGATGGTCAAAACATCAAAGCGCGTGAAGAATTGGCTAACGCACAGTTTTTAGCGGGAATGGCGTTCAATAGTGCCGGTTTAGGCTTAGTACATGCAATGGCTCATCAGCCGGGTGCGACACATAACCTACCTCACGGTGTGTGCAACGCGATTTTGCTACCAGAAGTATGTGGGTTTAACGCAGAAGAGCATCCTGAGAGATTCCGTGATATTGCACAGGTAATGGGTGGGAAGACAGAAGGTTTAAACGATAAAGAAGCAGCAGAATTAGCCGTTGATTTAATTCGCCAATTATCTAAGCGCGTTGGCATCCCAGAAGGATTTAAAACCTTAGGTATTAGCCATGATGATTGCAAAAACTGGATAGACAAAGTATTGGCTGATCCATGCTTAGGCGGTAACCCTCGTCAACCAACGCCAAAAGAAATTGAGGCGTTATATATCGCATGTATCTAATCGCTCTTTGAGTTGAACCGACTTATTAGTAAGCTTTATGTATGGCAGGCAATGTTGAAGCCTTCTTCAAACACTGTCTGTCTTTTGTTTCACTTATATGATTTGGTTAGTTCCTCTTCGGTCCATTTTTTTATGCGGCCTTGTATACGCTCGCTCAACCCTACTAACGACGCTAACGCTCATATCAGTAATGTTTGTGTCTGCTTTTTGAGCAAGATGTTAAGCAGTTGGCCTTCACGCTTCGATTTAACTTAACGCTAGAGCTAGTGCGCTCTAATAAATGCGGGCTATTATTATCGTTAGAGCGCATTTCGCTGGGCGTTTTGTGTAAAATATGGGCTGATAAACAGCGATAGAGTGATTTGGGATTGGTGAAGAACTCATCAATTTTCATGGCGCGCTTTTGCGGGAAATGGTGGGCTGGTGGTATTTTATGCGGAAAATGCCATTATTGAGAATAAATTGTGATGTAATTCAATTTTTTCTGGCTTTTTTTATGCATTTAAGGAATAATCCGCCTCCCTTAGTCGTCCCTAATGGCTTATCGCGGTTGTGTACTGTGCTAATTCCTATCTGAATGGATTTAGTATCTGGATAATTCAGTATCGAATTGGAAGAGCATATGGGACTGTTTTTTTGTTTAATTAAGTAGGATCCCAATGCAAGATTCTGTTATTCAATTCAGTGATTTATCTCTGAATGATTCTATCCTTTCTGCTCTAGACGGAATGGGTTTCGTGTCACCAACTCCAATTCAGGCTGCGGCAATCCCACACCTGTTGGAAGGTGCTGACGCGCTGGGCAAGGCACAAACGGGTACAGGTAAAACGGCAGCATTCTCACTGCCTCTTCTCAACAAACTAGATTTAAACCAACGTAAACCACAAGCAATCGTACTTGCTCCGACTCGTGAGCTAGCGATTCAGGTTGCAGCGGAAATGAAAAACCTTGGTAAAAACATCAAGGGTTTGAAAGTTCTAGAAATCTACGGTGGTGCTTCTATCGTTGATCAAATGCGTGCACTTAAGAATGGCGCGCATGTTATTGTTGGTACTCCTGGCCGTGTTCAAGACCTTATCAACCGTGAACGCCTATATCTAGACGAGGTTAATACTTTCGTACTTGATGAAGCGGACGAAATGCTAAACATGGGTTTCGTGGACGACGTAACTGCAATCATGGAGCACGCTCCTGAATCAGCGCAACGCGTTCTGTTCTCTGCAACTATGCCTCCAATGCTGAAAAAGATTGTTGAGCGCTTCCTTCGTGACCCTGTAATGGTAGACGTTGCTGGTAAGAACCACACTGTAGACAAAGTTCAACAGCAGTTCTGGGTAGTGAAGGGTGTAGAGAAAGATGAAGCGATGTCTCGTCTTCTTGAAACTGAAGAAACGGATGCGTCAATCGTATTCGTACGTACTCGTCAAGATACTGAGCGTCTAGCTGACTGGCTTTCAGCTCGTGGCTTTAAAGCTGCAGCACTACACGGTGATATCCCTCAGTCTCTACGTGAGCGTACTGTTGATCACATCAAACAGGGTGTTATCGATATCCTTGTAGCAACTGACGTTGTTGCACGTGGTCTTGACGTTCCACGTATTACTCACGTATTTAACTACGACATCCCATTCGATGTAGAGTCATACATTCACCGTATCGGTCGTACAGGCCGTGCTGGACGTAAAGGTAAAGCGATCCTTCTTGTTCGCACTAACCAAATCCGCATGCTTCGTACTATCGAGCGTGTAACTAAGTCATCAATGGAAGAAATCCAACTTCCTCTACGTGACCAAGTTGCTGAAGCTCGTCTAGCTCAGCTAGGTGCAGAACTAGAAGCTGAGAAAGAGCACAAATCACTAGATAAGTTTGCTGAGTTGGTTGAGAAACTACAAACTTCTCTAGAAATCGACCCAGCAATGCTTGCTGCGATGCTTCTTAAGCGTCAGCAAGGCAAACGCCCACTGTTCTACATCGGTGAAGACCCAATGGTAGAAGCAATTGAGCGTGATAAGCAGCGTCGTAAAGAGCGTCGTGAAGGTGGTCGTGATGGTGGTCGTGAAGGTGGCCGCAGCTTCAACAACCAAGATTGGGATACTTACCAGCTACAAGTTGGCCGTGAGCAAGGTGTTCAAGTTAAAGACATCGTTGGTGCTCTGGCAAACGAACTTGGTCTAGGTAAAGGTTCTATCGGTGCGATCAAGCTGGCACAAGGTCATACTTTCGTTCAGCTACCAAAAGCAATGACTTCTGAAGCCGCGAACAAGTTGAGCAAACTACGTATCCGTCAACAAGATGTTGGTGCGGTAGTATGTGACTTCGATGATTTCCGCGAGTCTCGTGGTGGTCGTCGTGACGGTGGACGTCGTGATGGTGGTGGTTACCGTGGTAACCGTGATGGTGGTGCTCGTCGCGAAGGTGGCCGTCGTGAAGGTGGTTTCCGTGGCAACCGCGAAGGTAGCCGTGATGGTAACCGCGAAGGTGCTGAGCGTCGTTTCGACCGTAACCGTGGTGGTGATCACCGTGGTAACTACCGTGGTGAACGTGGTCACGGCCGTGGCCGTCGCACTCCGGAAGCATAATCGAGCCAGGTTAATTAAATAACCTGAGTTAGAAAAAGCTGATTTCAAAAACCGAGCATGGTTAACATGCTCGGTTTTTTTATGCTGGTAGGAAGCTGTCGCGTTTCTCGTCGTGCTCCGTTACCCAATTGATCACTTCGTCTAATGGGAGAGCAGGGCAGAATAAGTAACCTTGGATGATGTCACAGCCACGATGTCGTAAAAAATGCAGGGTATCCATATCTTGTACACCTTCGGCAACTACCGAGTAACCAAGCCCGTGGGCAAGTGCGATTGTATTTTCAACAATGGAGCGTGTGCTTTCCGTTCGGTTCGCTGTAGATAAGAATGATCGGTCGATCTTAATCTGATCCACCGGAAGATCTCTTAATAGTGAGAGGGAAGAATAGCCAGTACCAAAATCATCGAGACTGATCTTGATACCAAGCCCTTTGATTTCGTGTATCAGTGGGTTAAGTTCCTTCACTTTGTCAATCGCCATCGTCTCTGTTATTTCTAAACTTAGGAGATGGGCAAATTCAGGAGAGTGTTCGATTAATTTTTTTAGGCGGGTAAGTAATACGTTTGAAGATAGGTCTTTCGCTGATAAGTTGACATGAATTGGAAGCTTGATGCCTCTTCGGATAAACGTTTTCAGATCTTTTTCAACTTGCCCCAGCACCCACATGGTTATGTTGTTGACCTGATTACTTCGCTCGGCAATTGGTATGAAATCGTTTGGCGAAATGTTATTACCTTGTCCGTCTCGCCAACGAATAACTGCTTCAAAACCCACCACGACGCTAGTACGAGCATCAATTAATGGCTGGTAATACAGGCGAAACTCATCCTGATCTAACGCAAATTGAATACGTGATGAAATTTCCAGCTGATATTTAGCTCCAATATTCATATTGTCGTTATAAAATGCGAAAAGATTTCCGTTACTTTTCGCGTGATACATTGCAACGTCGGCATGTTTTATCAGCAATTCATTGGACTCTGCGTCCTGAGGGTAAGTGCTTATGCCAAACACGACAGCGGCAGATACTTGGAATTCGTCGAGGTGAAAGCGAGTGGAAAGTGCTTTATTGAGCCTCACGATAAGTTTCTTGCCATCCTCCTCAGTGGCAGATGCTGTGATTATCACAAACTCATCACCGCCGACGCGAAATATTTTGTCATTATCTTCAAGCGCATCTTGCAACCTTTGACCAATTTGAATCAGTAATTGGTCACCACAGAAGTGCCCCATCGCATCGTTGACTTGTTTGAAATTGACAACATCAAAGAGAATGACTGAAAAAGGCAGGCCAGTTTCAATACGATCGTCAATTACCTCAAAACAGTATTTTCTATTTGGGAGACCAGTTAGCGCATCATGAAACGCATTTTGTTTTTCGCGCTTTGCAAGGCTATGTAATTCGACGATGGAATCATTACTGAATTTGATGACGAAGACGACAAAAACGCTTCCAGCAAATAGAAGTATAGATATGCCAGTTTCGATAAGTGAGCCTGAGGGGTTTTGCGCAATGGTGTACAAGTACGTTGCATACGCAATAATAAAATAGCTGATCAGCACTAGAAGCCAGGTCCACCCAGAAACATCCGTTTTCGAGCGAATATTTTTTGTCATTTGCCATCCGAAGCAGAGCAACATTAAGCCTAAACTGACAAGTAAAAGCGTTATTTTCGGCACGATATTCCCCGATGTATTGTTATGTTTATTGTTTTTATTCGTCTAATAAATAAGTTAGCTCATAATTTAGTCAATAAACAAGACGGATGAATCACAATTCTCTTTTATGAGAAGATATTTTTTTTGCATCGAATAAAATCAGAAAGTGTCCGAGATCAATAAAAAATGTGCAATCAGACTATTAATTTTAAAAGATAGTTGAAAGATTAAAAAATTATTGAATAATAGAAAGCATATAAGTCGTAAGCTGCGTGAAAGCGCAATGACAACCTCTGCTCCACAACAGGATAACTATTTCATGTCTAATTCGTTTGTACTAGTGATCAACTCAGGAAGCTCATCACTAAAGTTCGCGGTCATCGATTCAAATTCAGGTGACGCGGTACTGAGTGGTTTGGGCGAATGCTTTGGTCTTCCAGAATCTCGTATGAGCTGGAAATTCAACGGTGAAAAAAAGGAAGTTTCTATCGAAGGTGACGATAGCCATCATAAAATCGCTATCGGAAAACTAGTAGGGTTAACCGACGAATTGGGTTTAGCTAAAGACATCGTGGCTGTCGGTCACCGTATCGTTCATGGCGGTGAAAAATTCACAACGACGGTTCGTATTACCGATGAAGTGACACAAGAAATCGAACAGCTTGCCGATCTCGCTCCACTACATAACCCGGCAGGTGCTATCGGCATTCGTGCTGCGATTGAAGCATTTCCGACTCTTCCTCAATTTGCTGTATTCGACACGGCATTCCACCAAACGATGCCTCAAAAGGCGTTTACTGGCGCTATTTCCCACGAGCTGTACGAGCAGTATGGGATCCGTCGCTACGGCTTCCACGGTACAAGCCATTACTTTGTAAGTCGTGAAGCTGCAAAAATGCTGAACAAGCCTGTGGAGCAATCGAGCTTCATTACGGTACACCTTGGTAACGGCGCGTCAGTATGTGCGATTAAGGATGGCCAATCGGTTGATACTTCGATGGGCTTTACTCCACTAGCTGGTTTGATGATGGGTACACGTTCTGGCGACCTGGACCCAGGCATTATTGAGTTCCTATTAAAGAAAGGTTGGACTCAGGAACAGGTATTTGAAACGCTAAACAAGAAATCAGGTTTCTTGGGAGTGTCTGGCGTCACTTCCGATGCACGAGGTATTCTGCAAGCGATGGAAGAAGGTCACGAAGGTGCGAAATTAGCGTTTGAAGTGTTTACCTACCGTGTTGCGAAATACATCGGTTCTTACCTGATCCCTCTTGATCGTCTAGATGCGGTTATCTTTACGGGTGGTATTGGCGAAAACTCTCTGGATATTCGTCGTGAAGTTCTGAAAAACCTTAGCTTGCTTGGTTTCGTGGAAGACGAGAAAGGCAACGAAGATGCCCGATTCGGTAATTCAGGTGAAATTGGTAAATCTGAACTGCTGGATGCGAAAGTATTGGTTATTCCAACCAATGAAGAGTGGGTGATAGCATCGCAATCCGTTGAACTTCTAAATCAATAGTATAGCAGTTAATTTAAACAACAAGCCACCAAATATGGTGGCTTTTTTATTTAATAAATTCAATAACTTAATGTTCTTTCCTGTATAAAGCCCTCTTTTTGTTGATCCATTTGATTAATGTGCAATAATCAATCCTAACAAAAAATTATAGGTTATAGAATTACAGGCTGATTGGAATGGACGAAAAACCACGCATTGCACATATTTATTCTAGAGTTTCAAAGGGCACACAAGTAAAAGGAGATGGCCTACGGCGACAAATCGAAATAGCTAGCAAGTTTATTGAAGATGTAAACATTTCAAACAGCCGTGATGGTTTACCAGTGTATACACTTGCAGATAGCCCCATCTACGACAGGGGGTTAAGTGCGTACTTTGGATTAAATACAGATGAAAACGCGGGGCTTGGCGCATTCTTAAAAGCAGCGGAAAACGGACAGGTAGAAAAAGGTACGTTGCTAATTGTAGAAGCAATTGACCGTATAAGTCGCTTGCCCGTTGATGATGCCCGCGCTCTGTTTGCACGTTTCAAAAAGTACGGCATTGATGTTGCCATTTGCCGTTTCAACCTGATCATTTATCACGACAAAAGTAGTGACTTAGGTCAAGACCTGCTTATCACTACAGCAATACATTTAGCGCACTTAGAGAGTGAACAGAAATCAAAACGCATACGTGCCAGATTCACACACAAGCGACTATTAGAAAAAGAGGGCGGTGAGAGACGCACATCAATGAGTCCTAGCTGGATTGAATTAAGCAAAGATAAAACGCACTTTGTGTTGATACCTGAGCGTGCGCGAATTGTGCGCAAGATGGTAGATTTAAAGCTGCAAGGCTGGGGTGCTCATCGCATTACAGTTTATCTTAATGAGCAAGGATATCCTTGCTGGAACCGCAGCAATACTTGGTACACAAAGATTGTTGAGAAGTATCTAAAGATGATACAGCTTGTCGGCGACTTTCAACCAGTCGAGCATGTGCACGGCGAAAAGGGGGTGCGCAAAGAACCTGTTGGAGATGTAATAAAAGGCTATTACCCAGCATTGATTACAGAAGAAGAGTGGATCAGGCTTAAAGCATCTTTTAAGAGATCTGGAGGGCGACAAACGGGCGCGTTTTCAAATCTATTTAGCTGCATGCTTTATTGCCCAACCTGTGGTTCTTGCATGTCTTACTTTAAGCCTAATCGCGGGCGCATCAAAGTAAGATGTCGCAAGCAGATTGACAAGCAAGGCTGCGACCAACGCGCACTTAACTATGAAGAAATCGAGCCGCGATTAATTAAAGCGCTGGCTGGTTTAGATTACGCAAAGATTAACAACAATAGCTTTGCTAGCTTACAGAAAGAGCTAAACACGCTAGAAGCGCAGGTTGCAGAGCTAGAAGCAAGCGCTGACGATATTAAGACACAAATGCTTGAAGAGTCAGATCCTCGTATTATATCCGTTTATGTAAACAAGCTAAAAGCTATCTATACAGAGCAAGATAAAGCAAAAGCACGATTTGAAAAGCTATCAACGCAAACAAGCGACTATGATGTAAACACGCTTGAGCAGCTACAATTAGAGCGAAACGAGGACAGAGAGCGCTACAACGGCTTTGTGCGCTCATTCGTCAAGTATGTGATAGCATCGGATTCAAAGCTTGGTAAACCACTGCGTATAGTGTTTAAAAGTGAAGCTGTGGGTGAAGTGCCAGTATTCTTTAATGACGACAAAAATAACAAAGCTATTAGTGATATTTTTACCGCGCAGAAAGATGTAAACGAAGCTGCCCCAATACGACTAATCAACATGTCACGCGTGCATGGTAATTTAGGTAAACTAGCAGCTATTGATACTGTGCCCGTACCTGATGATTTGGGCGACGCACTAGAAAGGATAAAATATCTTTTTGCAGTAAGACAAGCTGTACTACAAAACCCCGAAAAATGGCAAGCAATCGCAGATGACGCAAGGTTATTTGAGTAACTTCCACCAACAGAGCACCGCAAAGCGGTGCTTTTGTTTCGTTTGGAAAAAACGCGAAAAAACCAATTATATACCCGAGATCATTGAGTAGGCAATTTTGCCTTTGAGCAGTATGTTTTCGTAGCTTGTTCAGTGCCGTGATATATCCTCTTACGAAGCTCGGGGTAATAGAGTAGGAACTTTGCTAAACCTCTTTCTTAGATTTCTGCTCAGGACAATAAATGATTGGTCATTGGGTAAAACATGATTTATTAATAGTTAATTCTGTTCTATTCAATGAGAGCTATGGAAACCGATTGGGTAGCTGAAATAATTTATTGTTACAACTGGAATCGTGCATATATATTTAATGTAAAAGTGTTTCTTTCCGTTCTTTTATGACGACTCAGGCTATGTTAATTATTGACTAATTCAATTGTAATAAATGGAATGATTTCAAAGGAGTAACTATTGTAATTATTATTTAATGAAAGATGTTTTAAATTATTATTCGATAAGTATTTAATATTATCTTTTTACTTAAAGGGTAAGTATTATCACATGCCATGGCACTTAATAGTTAAGAAGTTATGTAATTAATTTTAATAAAATAACTGTTAAGTCGATGATTGTAAAGTTATTTTTTGGTTAACTCTAAAATTAGACATATAAACTCATGATTAAAATTAAAAAACAGACGCTTGATTTAAATTTATATTGAATATTTTTAATATATTGTTAATATGATAAAAATACAACTTGAAGCAAGCTATGTCTGAGAGTTCTATTTGTCCCAAATATCCTCATCAGACGATTCCCTCACAATTCGTTCGGTTGCACTAACACTCTTCGATGTTAGCGCTATATATTAAACCATAATCGCTTCGCTCAAAAAGTTGACATACAATAATTAAAATAAGGAACATAAGCCATGAGTGATTACATAGATATATTCCATTCTGTAGATAAAAATGAACTTTTGAAAATAGAGAAAGCACTACAGTCTGCAAAGAAAGATAAAATTAAACAAAGAAAATCTGATGAAGATAAGTTGTCTAAATCAGTGAAAATAAACTTTACAGAAATGGAATATCAAACACAAATAGATAATAAGAAGAAAGCAGGGTATAGCACTTTATCTGCTTATATGAGATCTATATTAAATAGGACGATGGTGATTAAACCAGTTGTACTTGAAGCTTCAAAAAACTTTTTCCATAAAACATCGGGTATTTTTAAAGATATTAGCTCTATTGCTTCACACCTAGAAAATGGAAATCAGCTTGATAGGCAAGAGGTAGAACTAGTTTTCCAAGCATTTGAAGTATTAAAACAAGAATTTCAGGAAACCAGGCTCTTGTTAATAAATTGCTTTACTGAAGATACTGCATATGAAATAGCACTGGAGCATATATCAATTGAGAAATTAGAAAAGCTGATACAAGAAAAAAAGAGAGCAAACTATGATATATGAAGAACCTGGACAAAAACAAAAAAAACACAATAAGAAGACTGTACATATACTTGTCGATTATATAAAAGGTAACGATGATCGTGTTGCTAAAAACCTAATTAACTATTCTGCAGATGCGAGCAAAGAGCGTGCTGCAATAACAGAGTTCATATACGCCAACAACATCATCCACATTCCGCATGAAGCCAGAACTGCGGCAGGGGAGTTATTAGACTTATCAATGGCCATCACGGAAATGCAGCAATCAATTGCTCTAAATCCCGCAGTAAAGCAACAGTTCAAGCACATGATAGTTTCTTTAGACACGGGTGAGAACTTAAGCAATCCTCAATGGCAAAAGACTGTCAAGAGGCTTATGGAGCACCTCGGATACGACAATTGTCGCTATATATCTTTCAAGCATAATGATACTGACGAAGAACATGTACATATCGTGACCAGCACTATAGATATGGTCAATCGAAAAAAAGTCTCTGACAGCTATAGCTATTATCGTGCACAAGAAGTAATGAGGGAACTTGAAATCGAGTTCGGCCTGCGGCAGTTAGTTTCGAGTAAAGATAAAGGCTATGACGATCGTGCAACCATCAATGATGCAAGAGTTAAAACTAAAAAGGCGCAAGTTGCTAGATTAGTCACGAGAGCGATTAACCGTCTTAACCAACGCTCAACGTTAGCGCAATTTGTCTCAGCCGTAGAAAAACAACATCCAGAACTCACAGTCGAAGTACGAGAAAAGGACGGGTTGGTATCTGGTCTCGTCTTTACTTTGAGTGACAATCGTTTTAGTGCATCTCAGCTTGGCAGTAATCGTAAGTTTACATTGGGAAAGTTAATTCAAAATGAAATTCTATCTGCTGATTCGCTCAATTTTGAGCGTTTTAAAGAAGAAATCAATAAGTCAGCTTTGCTGTCGCAAACGCAGAAACGACAAGCCCATACGTGTTACGTAAAACGTCAGTCGGACGATAATGGTTGGCTACTTGTTCTGTTTACTGCTAACAAAATTTACTTTAATAAACTGCAAGCGATTTTACATAACGATCGATTCCACTTGCGCTCTAGAAGGTTTATACAAAGTGGCAATAAAATGTCTTGTGCGATCGCTATACAGATCAATTTAGTACAACTTAGCGACACATTCGCTGATGTTCTCCGACAATTGTTTATCGAGCTGTTCTCTTCTATTAGAGAGAGCCACAACGAGATCCAACACAAGTTAACTATGCAAACATTCATCAACGATTTCAATGTAAAAGTGATCTCTTTAAAGGAACTTAAAGATTTTGAGTTACAAAAAGATGCTGAAATACTTAGTACTGAAGAATTGTTTGAATACAAAGTTAAGTACAAAGATAACGCGATGAACCTGATTCAGTAAAAATTTACAATTAATTATTTGATACGCTAGTCATTGAAAATCTAACTTTCGAGGGTGTTTATAAGTAGATGTTCGTTTTATATTAATTATCGTTATCATTAAATATAAACGTATTAGTATCTATAGATAATGACCTGGTCATTAATTTTAAAAAGAAAATTGGTTATTTGTAAGTAATATCTGTAAAATTATTTTTAAATTTTCACATCCGAAATAATGTTTTTATTGTTGAATCTAGTTAATTGTATTTAACGTTCAGTTGTTTATGATTATTTCTTCGTTAATTATTATTTAGTTTACTTATTGTTAATTAACTGGTAATTTATAATTAAAGATAAAAACAAATGATAAGTTTTTAATTATGGCCAATAACGCAGATGCAATTAATGTAGCAGTAGATAAAGAAAGATATAACAAAAACAATGATGGTATGTATTATACGCCGTACCGACATAGAAAAGGTATGACTCTTTATCTTCGGTTAAATATAAAGATAAATAATGAAGATTCTAGACATAGATCTCCAATGACAATGGTGGTTAATGTTGCTCAAAAACGTATTGATGAGTACCCCAAGTATACATTTGAAGAATTTGTAAATAACAATGCTTCTGAATGTGTGAAGTCGGGGGAGTTCGAGATTACTCGAGGTGCATATGAGAAATTTTTAGCTAAGCATAAATACTATTACGGAATATATCAAAAAGCAAAAGTGAATGAATGCCGTGGTTATTTCGAGATTGACAGAGCTGGAATTAAGAAAGAGGCGGCAAAGATATCAAAGCCAATTCATGACGTTGCAGATATTGTTGAAAAGCTTGCTTTAGATGGTCTTTTGACTGCCGTGGAAGCACAAGATCTGTATCAGTCAATGTACAGAATTAAACAAGTATTAGACGCATACGTTATGCCTGATATTCTTTTTCAGAATATGCTTTTCTATGATAAAAAATTGACTGATAAAATTAAAAACTACAATAATTTGTCTAACTTTAAAATTTCAAGTAAAGCAAATGCTGATCGTTTTGTTAAACACATGAGTAAAATAGACAGTTTTGAAACTGGCAACAGAGTTAAAAAATTAAGCACTGAAAGAAAGATACTAGAGTCTTTGTGTTCCAGTTAGTCGTAAACCTCATTGATATCTGCCAGATCAAAGATCTGGCTTTTCATATTATATACAAGTGTACATTTTGTAATCTAGTGGATGAATAGTATTGTTTTATTTAAAATCATGGATTAGTATTCAATCTTATACTCTGCTAGTCAACATATAATAAGGATGATTATGATGGATGATATTCATGAAAAACTTGGCGTTAATAAGTCCTTTCTTAACGACACATTCGCAATGATCCGCATATCTAAAGGCGGAGAGGTTTGGGTGCAATATCAAGATAAGATGGATATACCATCTGGCACTAAAGCAATTAATATTACTTCTGATGTCCTGAAGCTTATTGCTAGTCATCAAAGTAGCGAATTATGAGATCCTGGTTTAAATAAATTTGATATTGAGGTTTGATAAACCTGCTGTAATTTATCTTTCTCATCACGACTTTTTCTTTAAGTTAGAGGGAATTATTGTATAGGAATGGATTGACTATGATAGCTCGAATTGGAATAGCCGATGAAGAACTCGTTCGTAAGTATATGTTGGATGTTTCAGCTGGTAAATTAAACCATATCGAAAATTTTCCTCATTTCTGGTTTTCATCATTAACGGAGCTGGCACAGGTTTTAACTAGCGATAATATTAAGCTTTTGTATATAATTTCTCGTGAGAGAGTAAATAGTGTAGGGAAGCTAGCAGAGATAACGGATTGTAGTGTCGAAGAGCTTGAGGTTTCTATTGAGAGACTTACATCTATAGGTTTTGCTCGTATTGATATATGTGGAAACGAAGAGCGTCTTACTGCTATTTATACCTCTTTTGAGATCATAATGGGCAAAGAAGTGGAAGCCCTGCTTCTACAGCTACTTTAATTTTAAAATCAATTGCGCTTTTTTGCTGAAAAAGCGCAATTGATTTAGGTATTGTAAGTTAGTTCTAAAGAAAAATTCCTACCACTTGATTGCGTTGAATTCTCCATTGTTCGTTAAATAGCGCTGCTTGCCTTTGCATTTAAGGTATCGTTGTCTCTAGGGGGGATCACAGTGTCAAAATAAACCATTGTAGGGTCCTGTATCGATAAGAAAATTAGCTTGAGTTTGCAGGTTTCGTTTAAAGATATAGTTGTTATTTACAGTCGCCACTGAAATAATTTACATTACAGGTATTATGAAAAGCAAGTTAAATGATGCTTTAATGAAGTGCGTGTTCAATAAGTCGAAACACACAATGAGGCATAATGGTTTTTCGACATCACATAAATTATGTGTTATTAATCTGCTAATAATAAGGAAGCCCCCATTATTTATATCATACTGAATTGTTCCTACGTTTACGACTTAAGCCGATATGTGAGATATCTTTTTACCACAGTAAGAACAGTACCGTGCGTTACCATCAGGGTCATGGTGCAGTCCTCTTGAACAATTGAATTTAACCCAAAGCGCCCTTCTTAAAATACGCCAGTAATAATACATAGTCATACCCTAGTCATCGTAAATAAGGCTTATTATTGTTGATGATATTGCTTTAGCTATTAGTCGTTAAACCTGCGTTCACTTCCTTGTGTTAGCCTTGAAAACTCATCCAATGGCTAATTTCGTCTCCGCAAAACGTAGTTTTTTCTGGCGTGGGCTAGCTAAAAAGTACGCCAAGGTTAATGGTCCCAATCTCCCCATATACATCATAAAGATGATAATGAGTTCACCCGATGCGGAAAGCTGACCTGTTAAGCCACGAGATAACCCCACAGTACCTAATGCAGAAACCGCTTCAAACACGACATCTATCATCGGGGCATTTTCCGTCAAGAGTAATGCAAAGATGGCTAACCACGTCACTACAACCGAAATCATCGTCAGTGCAAGAGCTTTGCTGATCGTATCTTTCGCGATTTCACGTTTAAACACATGGATTTGCTCATCACGACGTAAGTAAGCGTAAGTCGATAAAATCAACACCATAAAGGTCACGACTTTGATACCGCTTGCGGTACTTAACGAACCACCACCAATGAACATCAACACCAGAATAATCGCGGTGGTGGCATCTTCTAGTTGGTCAATCGCGAGTGTATTAAAGCCTGCGGTTCTTGGGGTTACCGCCTGAAACCAAGAAGCCAGCCACTTACCGAGTTCGCTGAGTGGCGCTAAGGTGTTGGGGTTATCACGCTCGATTAGGTAGATGGCTATCACTGTCATGGCATTGATAAGCACGGTTCCCGTTATCATCATGCGGCTATAAACCGTCAGCTTTGACCACCGACGGTTTCGCTTTAAATCCATCCAAACCGAAAAGCCTAACCCGCCAATGATAAATAGTCCTGTAATCGTCAGGTTAACGACGGGGTCATCCACATAAGGCATTAAGCTATCAGCACTTAAGGCAAACCCTGCATTATTAAACGCACTGATGGTATAGAAAAAACCGTGAAATAAACTGGTTGCCCAGCCAAGCTCATCGTTCCAATACCAGGTCAGTATGGTCATCCCAACCAGTTCGACGGTCAGAGCAAACATAAGCACGGATTTAGCGGTCGCAACAAGCGTCGAGGAGTCGGTTTGATTAAATGCTTCTCTTG
This sequence comes from Vibrio sp. dhg, assembly GCF_003443775.1. Classification (NCBI taxonomy): domain Bacteria; kingdom Pseudomonadati; phylum Pseudomonadota; class Gammaproteobacteria; order Vibrionales; family Vibrionaceae; genus Vibrio; species Vibrio sp. dhg. The sequence continues at coordinate 1,921,901 of NZ_CP028944.1, forward strand.
CGACGGTACGCTCTAAAAAGCCGATTTTCCCTCCCAAAGCAATCAAGGTCACAATGGCAAAGGTCATGAGTCCGAGGCCACCACACTGAATGAGTAAAGCAATGACAACTTGCCCAAATAAGGTGAACTGAGTGCCTGTATCAACCACCACTAGCCCTGTCACCGTTACGGCTGAGGTAGCCGTGAACAAACTCTGTATCCAAGTGATAGGCTCATGAGCCGCGATAGGCAGTTTGAGTAATGCCGTACCCAGCAGGATGAGCAGTAAAAAGCTGCCACTTAAAATTAGTGGCGGCGCACCAACTATTTTTTTTCCTGACTTGGGCTTACGTTCTATCGGCGTGATAGAGGGGTGCCACAATACCATGTCACACCAACCTTGGAGCGAGGTATTTTAGCTCAGCGCGAGTGCCGCACAACAGAATGATATCATTCGCTTTCAAGACAAAATCATGATCAATCTGATTGAGCACGTCTTGTTCACGTTTGATGAGAACCGTTTGCACACTGCCTTTGGCATCACCAAGAATTTGTCCAATCGGTGTGTCGTGTAACGATGCTCTGATATGAATTTCAACCACATACAACCCGTGACCTAAAGACAAGTAGTTATTCACCATAGGGTAGTTTAGTGCCTGAGCGACACGCACGCCCATTTCCTCTTCTGGATGGATAATACGTTGAACGCCAAGTTTCGACACTATGGTGTGATGTGCTTTGGTACTGGCCTTAACCCAAATCTCTTTAACACCGAGATTTTTCAATGCCAAAGTGCAAAGCAAACTTGACTGCATATCTTCCCCAATCGCGATCAATACCGCTTCGTTGTTGCCAAGATCTAATTCACGCAGCGCATTCTCATCGGTGGAGTCACAAATAATGGCTTGCGTTAACTCCTCGACATATTTCTCAACAATTTTTGGGTCGCGATCAACGCCCGTCACAGTGTGTCCGAGATGGATCAGTTCAAGACTGGCCGCGATACCAAAACGACCAAGCCCAATGACAGTAAAATGTGCCATGACAAAACCTTTACTATTTTTTCCAAAAGTGTGGCAATAACATGGCTAACACCGTGAAATATTCCAGTCGGCCAAGGATCATTGCCAGATTTAATATCCAGATGCCTGTATCAGAAACAGGTTGAAAATTGCTTGCTACCACGCCAAAACCAGGTCCAAGCACATTGATACACGCCACCACTGCGGTAAAGGACGACCAAAAGTCCAGTCCCGTTGCCATCATCAGCAAAGTGAACACCACGGTGGTCAGCGCCGCCAGAGACATAAAAGCCATCACGGCATTGGTCACATCAGAGGTTACAACACGCCCTTGATAACGGATCGGCAAAATGGCTCTGGGATGGGTAAGCTGACGAATTTCTCGTCGAATCACTTTAAACGTGATGATATCACGCACAAATTTATTGCCCCCTGCGGTTGAACCTGAGCAACCACCAAGATAGGCACAAAACACCAAGAAGAGTGCGCTTGCCGCAGGCCAACTGCCCAAATCCGCTGCCCCAAATCCTGTGCTGGTCATAAATGAGACGACGCTGAACATGGCAAAACTCAGTGAGGTAAGAAAATCGTCGTAAGCAGAATGGCTAAAAATGTACCATCCTAAAACAAAGGAGAGCGCTATCGCGGTAAGAATAAACACTCTCGACTCTTCATCAGAGGCATACAGTCGCAGCCCTGAAAAACCACTTTGAAACACACGAAAATGAAGACCAAAGCTGATCGCGCCCAACATCATGAAAATGTTGGATAACATAAGGATAAGGTGACTTTCAAAATGCCACATACTGGCGTCATGCGTCGAAAAACCGCCTGTTGAAACCGTGGTAAAACTGTGCGCAATGGCATCGTAAGCCGACATCCCCGCAAAATAGTAAGCCAACGCACACGCGACGGTAATCGCTAAATAGACACCCCAAAGATAATGCGCTGTCTTATTGATACGAGGCGAAAGCTTGTCATCCTTAATCGGCCCAGGCGTTTCTGCCTTAAGCAGTCGCATTCCTCCAACATTGAGCATGGGCAATACCGCGACGACAAAAATCACCACGCCTAACCCACCCATCCACTGAAGAAATTGACGATACAAGAGAAAAGATTTCGGCATATCGTCCAAGCCAGCTAGGATGGTAGCACCTGTGGTGGTTAAGGCGCTGATGGACTCAAATATTGCGTCAGTCATACTGACTTTGGTAACGAAATGGATCGGCAATGCACCTAAGAAGCCTGTTAATACCCAAGTTAAACTGGCAAACATTAACGCATCTCGAAAAGTGACTTTATGCAGCTCACTTTTTCGCAATAGAACGGATAACAAAAAAGCAGAGAGTATCATTACCGCCGAAGGAGAGAAGAAGTCACCTGAAATATGATCTTGAAATATAAACAGCGACAACAAGCCAAATGAACCTTGCACAATCCCCATCCAAAGCATGGGCATGACCAAGAGTCGAACGGTATTCTTGAGATTAATCACGAGGTGGCTCCATCGAAACTAAACGGTAGCCAATCCCTGATTCGGTTTTAATGAGCTGTTGTTCGTCTGCACTATCGTTGAGTTTTTTGCGCAACTGGCTAACCAGTACGCGCAGATAATGAGTATCTTCGGTATGACTTTCGCCCCACACCTCTCTCAACAAGTCTGTCTGTTTCACAAGTTGCCCTGGTGTAATCATGAGCATTTCAAGAAACGCAAACTCCTTTTTGGTCAGAATGACTTCAGTATCGTACAGCCAGCATTGATGGGTACTTTTTTGTAACTTGATCCCACTAAAAGTAACGATATCCTCGCTAAAATGGTCACTGACCAAATCTCGCAGCAGTACCTTAATCCGAACAATAAGTTCTTTAATGCCAAACGGCTTACTGAGGTAGTCGTTAGCTCCCGCTTCAAGCAAGCGGATCTTCTCTTCTTCTTGATCGCGTGCCGTTAGGATGAGCACAGGCGTTTTACTTGACTGACGGATCATCGATAGGAACTCAATACCATCACCATCAGGCAATCCCAAGTCGAGCACCACCACATGCGGCTGAACACGCTCAAATTGCACTTTTGCCGTGGCTAACGAGTCTGCTCCCACGTAATCAAAGCCTTCAGCCGCCAAAGAAATTCGCATAAACGTTTGGATTTGAGGCTCATCATCCACCACCAGTATTTTGTAGTTCACTACTGCTCTCCTTGTTGACTGCTTGGCAGCGAAATCCGAATCAAACAACCTTGTTGTACTTCTACGCATTCGATATGGCCTTGATGGGCTGAGACCACGCCTTTTGCCACACTCAATCCAAGGCCTGAGCCAGAATCGTCACTTCTTTTCTCCTTGCCTGAATAAAACAGCTCGAACATTCTTTCTGCTTCATCGGGTTGCAGTGATTGGCCTTGGTTGTAGACATCAATCACCACATTTTGCTGATTCTGATAAATTGTCACACTGACCTGTTTATCTTTAGGGGAATAGCGCAACGCATTGTCCAAGACATTAAATAACGCCTGCTCTAATAAAGCCCGACTGACTTCAACCGATGAAACCGTCCCATTGACGACAACCTCAATACTTGTGGTGGATGAAGAGAAACGGCCAATGACGCTTTTTACAATGTGCACTATGGATTCTTGTTGCTTCTGGATGTGAACCACGCCGTGCTGCAATTTCGTCGCTTGCAAAAGGTTCTCTATGTATTGGTGTAAGCGATGGCTTTCTTTGATGGCACTGTCGAGCAGCTCATCCTTTTCTTTGGCTTGCAGTTGCGTCTGATATTCTTTGAAAGTGGTGAGATTACCGATAATCCCCGCGAGTGGGGTTCTCAAATCATGAGATACGGAGAGCAAAATTTGGTGGCGCAGTTGAACTTGTTCTAGCGCATTTTGTTGGCGTCGATATCGCTCAGCGAGCTGACTGGTAGTAAAGGCAACCACAATAAAAACAAGTAAGTTGATGATGTCATCTAAGTGGAACATCTGAAGCGAATATCGAGGCGTGGTAAAGAGGAAGTTAAAACTGACGGCTTCGGCAATCGCAGCCACATAAGCTATTCGTGAGTGACATTGAAGGGCAATCACAACGATAGAAAGCTGGAGTATCAGCAACACCGCAATGGTTGAGCCTAACCAGTGATCAAGTCCTAAAGATACGACAAGTGCAAGAACAAACACCGATGCCGATAAGAGATAACGCTTCTGTAGCCAACTCATTGCCATATAAGTCATTTGAAAGAAAATCTTAACAGCGACTCTATCAGATGCGGGATCAGGGTTCGCGTAAAAAAAGCGTAAAATTGTGGGCAAATGAAGATAATTATGAATGTATCGTCAAAGTTGAAAACAACATAACGATTTCTCTGGCCCTTTATTTATTCGTCTAACAATTAGATTATTTGGATGATGATTCGTAATCAGGAATAAACCACAGAATGAAACGGTCCCCTTGAAAGCACTTAAGAGGGAACGTCATGCTCACCGACATGGGGAGTTCGCTATAGTGTTCAAATAGCAAATCTCTGGACAGAAAGCTCTCATCAATATCTCCTTATTTTCAATCTCCGTATGAGTGTCAGTCTATTCCTATTAAAGTTAAGAGGCGTGTCCCTGACTTCACTGCCCGTTACTTTTACACGTGATTCGAGTTGATAAGCTAAAATGACATAGTGTTTACGCATACGGATAAGGACTCAAAATGAAACAGACGATATACGCTGTACTGATTGCCTTAGCACTGTTTGGTTGTGAAAAGGCGAATGAAACGGTTGATAGTGTACAAGATACAGCAACAGAAGTGATGGATAAAGCTCAAGAGACAGCCAATGAAATGACGGCAGTTGTTCAGGATAATATGAATGATATGCAGGAGCAGGCGTTTGATTTTGAAGAGTTTGAAGCAACTTCTGATACTGCCAGGTCATTCTCAGAAGCAGTAAAAGAGGTGATTAATCTAGATTTTAGTGATCCTCAATCAGTTGAGAATGTAACAAACCGCGTTGCTAATAACTATCAATGTTATGTTGAAGCAACCTCAGAATCAGAAGCAGACAGTACAGTCAGCATGATGATGAGTTCATTGGATAGTGATGAAGCGAAATCATTAATAGGAAAAGCCATTGAACAAGCGAAAGCTAAACAAGAGTGTAATATCTAGACGTTTTTAGTTGGATTGTTTGGATTAATAACCGAAACGGCGGCGTCTCAATGACCAAAGTACAACACGTAAACATGGGCGACTTTTGTCGCCCATGTTTACGTGTTTTGAGTATCTCGCAATTTAACACAAAAGAATATCGATAAGTCATTCATTTAATGGTTGATTTAAATTGAATATATTCGTTATTATTTTGAGTGTTTAAGGGAGTAGCCTTCCTCTTATAAAGAGGTGTGAATATCAACAGTCTCCAAGCCACATGCTTGTGGTATTCACGTTCACTATGTTCTGGCAAGACTTAAGCAAAGCATTGATGCGGGTAGGATCGGTGTTTTGCTGTTGTTTTGCCTACCCAATTGATTAAAGGGAGCCTACTTTGAGAGTACGGTGCGCTTTGTTTTTTTGGCTTTCTACAAGAGAGCGTAGAAACTTTTTTCTTCTCTGCGCAGCTCACTTATATGCTTTGGATCGTCCCCACTTGTTAGCGCCATACTCCTATTTAATCAAGACAAGAAGTCATTTTGCTTCCATGTATTTGCAATGGGTGACCAGGCCTCGCCTTTGATTGCCATCTTCGTAATATCTAACGTAAAAGATTATTAAGCCGTTCTCTTAGTTATCTCTTATATTCACTACCAACTCAAATTGACGGCTAATCTATATTCTTACTTTATCTAACTGACGGATAATCATCATGTTATTAGCAACACTGGCCATTATTTTTGGCTTTGCCTTGCTCGTATGGAGCGCAGATAAATTTGTAGAAGGTGCAGCTGCAAGCGCTAACTACGCGGGAATGCCTCCGTTATTAATTGGTATGCTAGTTGTAGGATTTGGCACATCAGCGCCAGAAATGGTCGTTTCCGCAATGGCGGCGATGGATGGAAACCCTGCGCTGGCATTGGGAAATGCACTTGGTTCGAATATTGTAAACATCACTTTAATACTTGGCACCACAGCGATCATTGCTCCCATCGCTGTTCATTCAAGCATTATTCGTAAAGAGTTGCCGATTCTTCTAACGGTCACTCTTGGGGTCGGGGCGATGTTATGGAATCACCATATTAGCATGTTGGAAGCATGGGTATTGATCGGGGGGTTCTTTCTACTGATTGGCTGGTCAATTAGGAGTGCTCTGCGCTCGAGAGGTGATCATTTAGAACAAGAAATGGACGAAGAATTAGCCAGCCAGACATTGTCGCTAAAGTCGTCGATTTTTTGGCTTGTTGTAGGATTAGTATTATTGATTGTTAGTTCCAGGATCCTTGTGTGGGGAGCGGTTGAAATTGCCCAGCAACTTGGTGTCAGCGATTTACTAATTGGTTTGACTATCGTTGCTTTAGGGACTTCTTTGCCTGAATTAGCTGCTTCCATTGTCGCAGCCCGCAAAGGTGAGCACGATATTGCCATCGGGAATGTCGTAGGTTCGAATATGTTTAACTCTTTAGCTGTTATAGGGATTGCAGGCACTATTGAACCCATTTCCAATATTGGTGCGGAGGTATTCTGGCGGGACTGGACATCTATGCTTTTTGTCACCGTACTTTTAACGTTTACCGCAGTAGGTTTTGGAAAATCCCAAACTATTTCTCGCACAGAAGGCTCGGTGCTTTTGCTTTGTTATCTCGTCTACAACGGCTATCTCGTTTATACCGCCATTTAATAAACGAACCCTATCATATTTTATTAGGAACTAATATTCATGGACAACCTATTAGAACTGTATACAACACATCAAGCGTTCATTATTCAGATCGCACAAAATACATTGCTAACCGTTTTCATCTTTCTCGTTGCGTCGTTTGTATCCAAACTTGTGAAACGAGGCGTATTTAAGGCCACCGAAAAGGTCAGTGGAGGGGATGAGATTGTAGCGCGTTTGCTTTCCCAAGTGGCTTCATATGCGGTGTACTTAGTAGCGCTTGTCATCATATTGGACTTATTTGGTGTCAATACTGCAAGTTTAGTTGCATTAGTGGGTGCAGCAGGCCTGGCTGTTGGGTTGGCACTGAAAGATACATTAAGTAATATTGCTGCTGGAATAATGATCTTATTTCTAAAACCGATAAAAAAAGGGGAATTTGTCGAATTTGGGAGTTACTCGGGAAGTGTAACTGATATTGGTTTGTTTACCTCTGTGTTCGAAACCGCAGATGGCCTTTATATATCAAGTCCCAATAGTGCTGTTTGGAACTCAACCATCCGCAACTTTAGTCGTAACAATAAACGCCGCATGGATATAACGGTCGGAATATCATACAACGATTCAATTGATATCGGTTTGAATGTACTAAAAGAAATTGCTGCGTCTCAGCCACACATTCTCAAGGAGCCTGAGCCACAAGTGATTGTTCATATGCTGGCCGACAGTTCTGTCAACCTTCAACTGCGTGCTTGGTGTCCCACTAATAGATACTGGGATACCTACTGGGCCGTACAGAAGCAGGTGAAACCAAATATTGAAGCGGCAGGGTTAACCATACCTTTCCCGCAAAGGGATGTGCACGTAATAAGTAACGATTAAGGCATTTATCGTGTTGAAAGAGGTGACGCTCTTTCAACGCTGGCTCGGCTTATTAATACTAAACTCTGGATTAGGTAGGCTGGGCCAGTAAATGATGCAGAAGAGTCCTAATATGATTACTATTCCAAGTATAGACATAGTATTGCTTAATAATGTAAACCCTACCAGCCGCTGTCGGATGAAGTGAAAGCCCGAATTCAACTGCGAAGTGCGATACTTTCCAATATCAAGCAGCTAATGCAATTTCTTCAAATACATGGGCTGGCTGCTTGAAGCCTAAGCACTTTCTTTGTCGAAAATTTAGCCGCGATAAAGCGAACCCTATATCGCTGTCTACCTCCGCCGTTAGGTCGGTTCCGTTATTCACATATTGCCTTAAAAGTCAGTTCGCATTCTCATTAGACCCTCGCTCCCAAGAACTATGAGGATGGGATAAGTACACACCAGCCTCTAATTCTTTTGCGATGGCTTTATGACTTAAAACTCTAGTCCGTTATCTGCCATGATGGTATGGACATATTTCTTGTAAGACATCAGTAGCTCAATTGTGGCACTGGTGACATAAACTGCTGACTTAGATGGCACGTTCTTTACCTCGTAAAATCGAGTTTTACGAGGTAAATTAGTCACTATTGCACTCATACTATGATTGCGTAGCACAGTGTCGATTTGAAAGCCACCAAACCATTCCTTACTGTCAACGATATTTGGTCCATCTTCAATCGAAACCTGATTTTTTATCGATGGATCTTGCTCTTTTTTTCTTGACTCAAGTAGCGATATGACTTGTTGCCCAAGCGTTTTTACAATCAGTATGCTCCTGAGGTATGCGGTACTTACGCACAGTTTTGAGTTTATTAATCGACAACATCAGAGCCTCGTTTAGGCAATGAATACTGCCTTTACTGCCTCACTTAATATCCAGATATACCGTCGAGCGGTTGCACTGAACTGTTTTTGTAATTTCAGAAACTGAAATCCCTCGTTTCGAAAGAGCTGAAACCTGGTATCTTCAGCCTTCTGTCAACTGCTAATAATTCATGGTAGTACTACTTGCTTCTTGGCGAGTAGAGCGTATCACTTTCAGCAGTTGGCTTCCTGTACTGCACCTTTCTATAAATATCGCACTTATTATTTAAAATCGAGAGCAACCAAGCAAATAGTGCGAGGACGGCTGGTAGTAAAAGCTCAATAGTTTTTGCGTGTAGCAACTATTTTTCCATTCGTTAATTCCAGCTGACTACTCAATAAATATGAAGAGCTAAACTTCACATCAAAGATAATGTCGTCGTTTGGGCGTTACTTCGATAAGAGTGAAGTAGAGACAGGTGAGCTAAACTACAATAGTTGTCAATTTTCAATATGGTGTGGGCGAGAACCTAAACAGTCAAGATTTGGAGACAGACAATGCCTTGGAAAAATCACCAAAAACGGCAGATCAGAATTACAAATGCTGTTTGTTCATGGCGCTCGAGCCGTTGGGCGTTATTTGCAATAAGTGGTAAGATTGCGCTCGGCTCCTAGTTTAACTCGCTGGTAAATGGCGGGGTAACGCACAAGCTATTGTTGCATTGGCGAATTACATCATGACGTAAGTGAAGAAGCTATAATAGAAACGTCGGATATATTACAGCGAACCGAAAATTCATCAATAATTGAAAAAACGTGGCGTCCATATATCGTCAAATAAAATTGCAACGGTTTTAGAGTTTTCCCAATACAGTCGTTCCCACGTAACCGTTCACCAACAGGTTATTGACTAAGCGTTTGCGTAAAAACTAGTTTCGTTCAGGTCGAAGACATTGGGGTATGGTTGCTGTGAGATCACAGCAGTTACAATGCGAGTTAGAGTTTCGAGCGAAGATTTCTGCCTCTTCTTGCAAGTTTCTATGAGCGAGTGCACCCTGTCTCGGAACTTATCGCCTGCATCTGAGGTTGTGCCGTAGCTGATTTTTCGTTGAATGACGAAGCCACGCAACCGCGGCTCTGCTTCATTATTGGTGAGAGGGATCTTGGGGTTGGTTAGGAACAGCCATAAACTTTGGCTGTGCTCTTTGAGTTTTCGACATCGCCCTTGATAACGCTGAATCGGGATTTGTATTGCTCCCTTTTCCAACCATTGATCAAAACGACACCGTAGACGACTCAGTCGATCTAGATATAGCACGTCATCGATTTTGCCAGCTTCCCAACGATGGCGCATTCGAAAGACTAATTTGCTGAGCAGCACAAGGCGTTGACCTATTTTTGCGGTATGGCCTTTACCTGAGTAATCGGCTATTTGTTGTAGATTGCGAATGACATGCGACCAACATAATTGATGTTTGTCCTGAGAAAGCCAGTTATAGCCGCTATACTGGTCACTGACCACGATGCCTCAATAATCTGAGTCCAGTACTGTTTTTGCTGAGTGCGTCGAGCGAGAGTAAAGGATTTTTTCATAGACTAAATCATCGCTTGCGACCAGCCAGCACCATCGTAGACGCTCCTCATCATTTCTCGAGTGTGATGTTTCATCTACATGCACCAGTGGCGCAGACTGTATATTGGTTTTGATAGCTTGATGCAGTGGTGTAAGCATAGAGGCAATGCGGCTTTGTGCTTCACTTATGGCACCCACTGAGAAGGTCGTACCAAACTGCTCTTGCAGTAATGAGCGTATTTTTCGAACACTAAGATGATATTGACCAGCCAGTATGGCGATATGACTCATTAGATTTGGTCCCATAATCCCTTGAGGAATGTCGCTTGGCTTGTGTGCTTTTACTGCCTCTCCACATTGCGTGCATTTGCCCGAGTAGAGCCGATATTCAGTAATGTCTATGTGCGGCGGTGGGATTTCATGAACTTGATGGCGATAAAACGGCTTGTCACTCATTTCGAGGTCAGTGTCACCGCAGCAAGGGCATGTGTTTTCAGGGTAACAATCAACAACAGTATCGGATTCTTTTAGTTCTGAGAGTTGTCGTTTATGCCCTTCGTGACCCTGCTTAGCTCCTCTCGGATTGCGACCACTAGAGCTTTGAGCTTTTTTCGTTCAGTCCGCTCTTTCGGTCCATCGGAGGAAGGGGACTTCGAAGAATTGGCGCTGCTCGTTTTTAGCCTATCTTCATAATGGCGTAATTGCGCCCATAACTCGGATATCAACGCATTAGCTTCGTTGATATCCGATGCAATAGGTGGTGTAGATGAGAATTTGGATTTTTTCTTAGTCATGTAATCAGCATGAACACTAGGAATGACCACTCAATAGGCAAAGTGGGATCCAGTGCGGATGGTCACGTTTTTGTGTCAATGCATTGCTGGTGAACGGTTACGTTCCCACTACAAGCACTCAACAAGTTAACTAGGATAGGTATGCCCGAAACTCTAAAAGGTGTACGATTTAGCTAGCGTCCGCTCCTAAGCTGAATTCAGCTATAAAGCCGTTCAGAACCTATAATTAAGAATGAATAAACGAAAAATTTCAATAATCTTCAATATTGATATGTTGAAAATTGCAATACTAATAAAGAGGTGTTTTGAGTATTGTTTAACAAAATTCAATTATAAAGTAATTTTCGCACTTTTGATTCTTGATTAGGGCGACGGTTGTGAAAATGGATAAAAATGTCAATGATAGCTTGTACTGATTAAAAAGTGGAAAGAGATTCCAGAATAAGCTATTGAATTCAGGTGTTAATAATACTATAGTCATGAAAATAAATATTAGTTTGTATGGCTTTTGGTAAATAAATCTAAGCTCAAATGTCAATGCCCATATTTTTATTGAGGTAATTTCCATGGTGAAGTCAAGTAGGTTGTTTCTTTATAGTATAACTTCACTGTTGCTAGTTGTTGCTCCAATGTGTAGTTTTGCAAACGTCGATTCCAATATAATAAAATATACAGGATCAAATAATTATCCACCTTTGGAGTGGGTGGATGAAAGGAATAACATACATGGAATCCTACCTGAAATTATAAAAAAGTTTGGAGAAGACCCTGAAATTATAGTTTCTATTGATTTGAAAAATTGGGAAGATGCTCAAAAATCTGTTTTAAACGGCGAAGCTAATTTGATCGCGTTGATTGGTGCTGATTATAGAAAGAATCTATATGAATTCTCAGAACCTATATATTATATATCTCATGCCATTTACACAATGAAAGGTGAAAGAGGGTTCACTGGTTTAGATGAACTAATTAACAAGCGAGTAGCTGTTGTCAGTGGTTCATTTGCAGAATATAAACTAGGTAATGCTCCTAACTTAAACTCAATATCAGTAGATACTGAATTACAATGTCTCAACTATGTAGTAAAAAGATTCGTAGACGCCTGTATTGAAGTTACAATTTCATCTAATTATCTAATAGAACTACATAAATTACCACTAGAAATGTCCAGCTTACCTTTTTGGAGTGCTCCTTACGTATTTGCTGTTAAAAAGGGCAACGTAGATTTAATAAATGCGGTAAATTCGAAATTAACTGAAGTTGTAACTGATGGCACTTATGGAGAAATTATAAAAAGGTGGGAAAATGATTTTCAATGGTACTCATTGTCGTTTTGGAATAAGTACAAATTATGGTTAGTTACAGTTTCAGTATTATTAATAGTCTTTTTTCTTGCTTTAGTTTTTAACTACTTATTAAAAAGAAAGGTAATTAAAAGTACGAGTGAATTGAAAAATGAGTTGAAAATAACAAAGGAATTAAAAACTAAACTCTCTTACTTGGCTGATTATGATGAACAGACAGAACTTTTAAATAGGAATGGTTTTAATAATAGACTGAAAAATGAATTAACCTTAGAGAGGATGTGTTTTGATGGTTCCACCTTCTTTTCTGTACAGATTACCAATATTGATACTTTAATTAGTGTTATGGGATACGCTTACTCTCTGAATGTGATAAAACATGTAGGGCATACTCTACTAGGCTACGATGAGATTGAGCTAGCTCATTTAGGGAGAGGCGTTTATGTTTTGTTCTCTAATAATTCAAAAAAGTTAGAACAAATTTTAAATTATATCATAAACTTGCGCTTTTCCACTTTTAGCCTAGAGCCTGATCTTGTGGTTGGATATGTGACTATAGATGCTGAAGAGAGAATAGAGGGAATAAAACATATTGATGAGCATATTGATGAGTTAATTAGAAAGTCAATAACGGCATTATCATATGCAAAAAGGAAATATTTATCTATTTGTAAGTATGATGTCGATGCTGAGCCAAATAAATTGAATGAAAAGCTGCTTACAGATTTTAAAATTAATAAGTGCAAAGACTTTATATTATTTTATCAACCACAAGTTTGCTTAATTAAAAATAAAGTTATTGGTTATGAGGCTTTAGTAAGATGGAATCACCCTGAATTGGGCTTAATATCACCTAATTCCTTCATTCCTTTATTTGAAAAAGCTAACAATATGTATGATATTACCGTATGGGTTGTCAAAGAGGTAATAAAATTTTTGAATGACTTAGATAGTCAGTATGTCACGGTAAGTATTAATATTACAACTCAAGACATAGTTAATGATAAATTTATACACTTTATTACGAGTATTTTAAAAAAAACAGAACCATCTCGTTTAGTGTTTGAGGTTACAGAAAGTTCGTTTCTAGAAAATTTTGATATTGCGAAAGAGAATATGGAGATCCTGAACCGTTTGGGGGTATCATTTTCTATTGATGATTTTGGAACTGGATATTCAACACTTGCTTATCTTAATGAGTTGCCTATAAAGGAATTAAAAATCGATCAGTGTTTTGTTAGTAAGCTTAATACTTCTGAAAAGTCTAAAGCAATAACAGAGTCAATCATTACATTAGCTCATGAGTTAGGTCTCAGAGTTGTAGCTGAAGGCGTAGAGAACTACCAAACATTGGAATATCTTATTATGTGTGGATGTGAAAAAGCGCAGGGTTATTATTATAGTAAGCCAGTTTGTAGTGAGGAAGTAATAAAATTTACTAGAAATTATAATAAAATAGGGTAAATGTTTTTATTTTGGCTATATAGTCAAGTAGTAGTCTAAAAAATATTTATGGAGTGACAGTTGAGGGTAGGATCATTGAAGCGCGAATATCACGCTTCATATGCGTCGTATAAACTAGTAATTCAAATTCGCTGTCGGATATCGAACATCAGACAATTAAGGTGACAAGCGCCTTATGAAAATTGTGTTGTACGAACTCAACTTAGAGCATTGACGTCTTAATACTCACATTTGACTAAGGTTGAAGAGACTGTTCCGAAACGTAGGTTGATCTAATAAGCTTTGATGCGATGGATGTATTTCTCCGTTGCAACTAACCAGATGGATCTACAGCCCCCAGGGTATGAGTCAATTAAAAATATCCTTTGTTTTGCCCCGATTTTGATAGAATCAATTATGAACGAAGTAAGGTCTGTAAAGGTAGGCCAGGTGACCTAGTTATTAAGAGAAGGGAGAGTTTTTTGTAAGGAGGGGTAGTATCACAATTTAGCTGTAGGGTGTCAAAGGTTGATGGTTACAACAGGAATTGGAAAAATAGCTAAAGCTATCATAGGCGCTATCGATCAGAGATCGTAATGAACGAATGAAACGATGATTAGGTGGTAAATTAAGCCTGAGAAATTACAACGCTAATGCAGGCGAAGCTTACTTATGGCCCAAAGCGTTGAATGAGCTTTAAGGGAGTAGATATGACAGAAACTCAGAACTATTAAGCGCAATTACGTGGACATACCTTTTCTCTAGTGTAAACAACAAGGTCTCTTACAATTACATTGAACTTATTTATTATTGTTACTCCACTTTTTCTATTTTTGGTCCATGTTTGATTTATAAGCTAGAAGATGTCAAGTGTGACATGAATTAATGAAATGATTATAAAAATCTAGACAAACTAGTGTAATAAGTATAAATAAACACTTTAAATGAAAACTTTATAAAGATTCTTAGATGTTCATGTTTTTGAGATGTACACACAAAAACATTTCAAATGCTGTTATTGAAGGGTAAGTGTAGCGATAGTTTAGTGTTCATTGATAAGATTAAGGCGTTTAATTGTTAGGTGAGGTGTTTCAGTTTGCAAAGTATCCTCTACAAGTACATTAAGCTAGTGAGGGTAGTAAGTGGATAATATTTTAAAGGAATTAGATACAAATGATTTGCAGAGATTCTATGTAGATCTTGGTCAGAGATTGATCAAGCATCAAGACGCTAGACTTAGTTTATTCTATCTGCTTCATTATCATGATTCTCGTAACTTAAACTATGGTAATCAATATATTATTCTGTATAAAATGGATTTCTCGGATCTATTGGATGAAGCTTACATTAGATTCGATAACCATATAAGAATAAAAGCAATTAAAGAAAATCTTTCTTCCCTTATCAAATTTACTGGGTATCTTTTAAGTAATGAAAGGATGATGAGTACAAGTAAAAAGAATTATAGGCACTTAATCTCTTTGATGAAAAAATTAGATAAAAGCATAGAAATATTTCGAAAAGAAATAACCCATGCATTAACTTATACAGATGAGTTAACAGGGCTTTTAAATAGGGCTGCATTTGAAAAAGATATCGAATATATAAATTCAGAATCTGTTGAATTTAACTATTCTTACTGTATAGCTCTTATTGACATAGATAATTTCAAGAATATTAATGATAATTATGGTCACTTGGTTGGAGATGATATCCTAGAATCGATTTCTGATATTATTCAATCCTCTATTAGGCCAGACGATAAAGCCTATCGTTATGGTGGCGAAGAAATTGCTCTTGTGTTAAAATATTGTAGCCTCACAGATGCATCATCTGTTGTTGAAAGGCTTAGAAAAAAAATCTCTAACTATATATTTATCTTCGATAAAATAGAACTTAAAGTAACTATATCTACGGGTATTGCAGAAAATGAAAGTAACGATACAAATTATCGAGAAACATTAGAACGAGCAGATAAAAATTTGTATAAAGCTAAAAGGTCTGGTAAAAATATAACAAAATATTGAATTTGTAAAAAGATAATTTTTTATAAAAAATATCATAGTTACATTGTTTCGTAATCTTAGAATCTGTCATGTTTTCTTGTGATTATTTTAATTTTTTAAATTCTATCCATAATTTTCAAAGTCTATAGAAATTTAAGATTATGGATGAATTGGCACCGACTTGATAGACACCTTTTAGCTAGGCCTTACCTCGGTGTCCAAAATTCGTGGCACGGACCATTCATGGTAAATAATAATTTTTCTTTGCATAAATTTAACTATAAAAGTGTTTTCGTAAAGTATCAATCGTATCACAAAGCGAAAGTTCAAATATGCAGTTAATCACTACTTGATTCCTAAACGTTTCGCTAAACGGTGTAGGTTCCCACTATCAAGCTCTAATTGGCGAGCCGTTGCTGCCCAATTTCCTTGGTTTTGATTGAGTGCATGAAGAATCGTTTTTTTCTGATACCTATCCGTTGCTTCTTTAAGCCCCACGTCAGGTTCACTAATCGAATAAATGTCGGTTGTGTTGATTACAACTGAATTTGCAGACGAGGATGTCTCGATATCAAAATCTGACACTAACAATTCGATGTCCGATGAGCGTGTGCGAGCTTTGGACAATACACCTGCACGCTTGATCATATGCTCCAGCTCTCGCACGTTTCCTGGCCACGAATATTGTTTTAATGCTTGAATAAGATCTGATGAAAAGCGAATACTATTTAGTCCTAATTTGCTTCTTAGCTGTTCTGCGAAGAAACCTGCTAATAATATGACGTCCTCCTCACGTTCGCGCAATGGAGGAACACGAATAGGGAAGACGCTTAAACGATGATATAAATCGGCTCTAAAACGTCCTGCGGTGACTTCTTCATGTAAAACTCGGTTGGTGGCTGCCACAATACGAGTATTGACACGGATATGTCGGTCATCCCCGACACGTTGAATATCCCCGTACTGCAAAGCTCGCAACAGCTTTGCTTGTAATTCAAGTGACAACTCACCAACTTCATCTAAAAATAAAGTACCACCGTCGGCCTGCTCGAATTTACCTTTGCGGTTACTGATCGCTCCAGTGAACGCTCCTTTTATATGTCCAAACAATTCACTCTCTGCTACAGATTCAGGTAACGCTGCACAATTTAGGTAGACCAATGTTTTATCTGCGCGATTAGAACGATGATGAATGGCGTTGGCAACCAACTCTTTTCCAACCCCAGTTTCGCCCATGACCAATACGGACAGTTCAGTATCGGCGACCGCATTAATTTGTTGTTGCAATGACTTCATTTCTGGCGATTCGCCAATAATGTCGTCATTCAATGCCCGTTTTTCAGTAAACGATTCTCTCGGCAAGCTGGTCTGTGTTTCCAATTGTTCTAGAAGCAATGCGGTATGAAGTCCGCCAGCGGCCAACGCACTGATAAAACGTAGCTCATGATTTAGAAGTGAATCAAACTGGAAGGGATCAAAAGCATCAATGGTGATTGCGCCAATGAGATGATCGTCTATTAACAAGGGTAACCCGATGCATGAATGGATGTGTAATTTATCATCATGATTAGGGATCAAGCCGTCGTAGGGGTCGGGTAAGTTACTATCCGATGGAAAACGCACAATATCACCCGCGCGGGCAATCGCTTCTAATCTTGGATGTTCATTGATAGAGAAGCGGCGACCCAATACTTCTTTTGCTAAACCATTGATGGCTAGCGGTTTAAAGTGTTGATCTTCATAAAGAAGCAGAGCAGACGAATCACACTTTAAGACTTCTCGTATTGTGGTGAGCAAGGTGTCAAAGCGAGCTTGTTGAGTAAGAGCTGAATTCAGATCTTGTGTAATGTGAAGCCATTGGGCGATTAGTGTAGTCATATTGAATATCCACAATTGTCAATATGACAATTTTAATGTCTTAATGACAGCTGTCAACAGTGTCATTAAGACATTATTTGTGTGGCGAGCTTGCGGTAAACTATTGATAAATAACAATATGTGTTTTTGGCATGCCTTGTGCAATATCTAATGTATCAGAGATAAATTAATTTAAATCCACGTTAAGGTAGTGACAATGACAATTCATGTTAAAAACAATATTCACTGGGTAGGTCAACGCGATTGGGAAGTGCAAGATTTTCATGGTACAGAATACAAAATGACTAAAGGTACCAGCTACAACAGTTACCTCATTCGAGAAGAAAAAACGGTATTGATTGATACTGTTGATCATCGATTCAGCCATCAGTTTCTTCAAAATCTTGAGATGGAAATTGATCTTAAGTCCATTGATTTTATCGTTGTAAACCATGCGGAAGAAGATCACTCAGGTGCCTTATCTGCATTAATGGAGAAAATTCCTAACACCCCCATTTATTGTACCGAAGCCGCGATAGATTCAATTGTTGGACATCACCATCATCCTGAGTGGAATTTCAAAACGGTAAAAACGGGTGACAGCATTGATATTGGTAACGGAAAACAGCTCGTTTTTGTTGAGGCGCCCATGCTTCACTGGCCTGACAGTATGATGACTTATCTAACGGGTGACGCGGTGTTATTTAGTAATGATGCATTCGGTCAACATTATTGTGATGAACGATTATTCAATGATGAAGTCGATCAAAATGAGTTGATGGATCAGTGTTTACGTTATTACTCCAATATCTTGACACCGTTTAGCAGCTTAGTAACTGCAAAGATTAAAGAGGTACTCAGTTTTAATCTGCCTGTCGATATGATTGCTACATCACATGGTATTGTGTGGAGAGATAATCCTGCTCAAATTATTGAGCAATATTTAGAATGGGCGGACAACTATCAAGAGGATCGCATTACGATTTTCTACGATTCGATGTCAAATAATACTCGAATGATGGCGGATGCGATTGCACAAGGTATTCATGATGTTGATTCTGGCGTTGCCGTTAAGGTTTTCAACGTCTCTAAGCATGATAAGAATGAAATTCTAGCTAACGTCTTCCGCTCTAAAGGTATTTTGGTCGGGTCTTCAACCATGAACAACGTCATGATGCCAAAAGTGGCAGGTATGCTAGAGGAAATCACGGGGCTTCGTTTTAAAGCGAAAAAAGCTGCCGCTTTTGGTAGTTACGGTTGGAATGGCGGTGCAGTTGATCGTATACATGCGCGGTTAACCGATGCAGGATTCGAAACTGCGTTAAGTTTGAAAACCAAATGGCGACCAGATGGAAAAGCAATGCGCGAATGTCGTGAACATGGTCAGGCGATTGCTAAATTATGGGCTAACAACTCGCTATCAAGATCTACAAAAGTACATTCGACAGCTCTCGAACCAGCATCTCAGGCTCCTCAAGTGAATCCGCGAAACGTCGAAGAAGTTCAGCTTGGTGTCCAACAGGAACAGCCACACCCTGAAGGTTGTCAGTGCATGATATGTACTGTATGTAACTGGGTATATGATCCTTCACAGGGTGAGCCAAACCAAGGCATTGAACCTGGAACAGTATGGTCTGACATACCCGATTACTTCTTATGCCCAGAATGTCACTTAGGCAAAGATGTCTTTGTAGAACATAAAGCGTAAGGAGGCAGTATGCAGATACCTATAGTGATCATTGGTAGTGGCTTTGCTGCTTACCAGTTAATTAAAACAGTGCGTCGTATGGACGCACATATTCCAATTCAGGTTTTTACTGCTGAAGATGGTGCCGAGTACAACAAGCCAGATTTGAGTCATGTTTTTAGTCGAAAACAAACAGCCTCGGATTTAGTTGTCAAATCTGGCGACATGTTTGCAAAAGAACATAACATCGACTTGTTTGCAAACACCAAGGTTGAAAAGGTAGATATTTACACGAAGCAGGTGACAGCAAATGGGCAAGTTTACCCCTATGGAAAACTGGTGTTTGCTACAGGAGCAAAAGCATTTGTTCCACCAATGAATGGTGATGGAGTAGGAGACGTATTGACGTTGAACTCGCTACAAGAATATCAGGCGGCTGAAACACAAATTAGCCGAGCAAAGCGGGTTTTGATCATCGGTGGCGGGCTAATTGGTGTTGAAATTGCAATGGATCTTGCAACCTGTGGTAAAAACGTAACCGTTATTGAGCCAAATACTCGCTTATTGGCAAACTTAATCCCTGAGTTCATTGCTTTGCCAATTGAAAGACAGCTTAAGCAGCAAGGTATCCAACTGGGATTAGAAACTAGCGTAGTCGCAGTAGACAGTTCAGAAAGTGGATTAACGGCAACATTACGCTGTGGGCGCACAGTTGAAACCGATATCGTGATTTCAGCGGCTGGCTTATGTGCCAATACACAGTTGGCTAAAGAAGCGGCTATTAGAGTTAACAAAGGAATTGTCGTCGATAGTCGTTTGCAGACTTCAACTCGTAATGTTTTTGCGTTGGGAGATTGCGCAGAAATCCAAGATCGAATGATGCCATACCTACAACCTATTGTGTTAGGCGCCAACGTACTAGCCAAACAACTATTGGGGCAAGACGCCCAGTTAGTGTTACCTCCCATGATGGTCAAGGTCAAAACGCCTAGTTACCCAATCCAACTAGCAGGAACAGTAAATGAGGTTGATCATTGGGAAGTGAATATTTCTGTTTCTGGTGTTGTGGCGAAAGCGAAAGATGACAACGACCATCTCGTCGGTTTTGTCGTTACAAACGAACAAATAGAGCAGGCATTCCCACTGCTTCGTGAGCTATCACAGATATCTAGACAATCGTAACATCGAATTTAAACAAAAGAGGACATTATGTCACATTTGCGTATACCAAAAGAGTGGACGATTCAACGCTCAACACCTTTCTTCACAAAAGACAACGTGCCGAGTGCTTTACTTTCTCACCATAACACGGCGGAAGATGTTTTCGGTCAATTGTGTGTTATGGAGGGGCAAGTGACTTACTATGGCTTTGCCGATGCGAATGCCACGGAACCTGAGATGGTTGTTGTTATTAATGCAGGTCAATTTGCGACAAGTCCACCGCAATATTGGCATCGTATTGAGTTGAGTGATGATGCCCAATTCAATATTAATTTTTGGTCCAATTCAACTAAAACCAATCAGCCAATGTATCAGTCTCAATCTAAATAGTTTTATCTATGTATCTTGGGGCAACATTAGTTGCCTCAATGCTAATTAAATATCTATGATTAGTCTTGAAAATAAGGAAAATTGATGTATTCACTATTTATTCGTATGCGATTTGTGCATTGGTTAGGTGTTGTTATTCTTGTGATGAATGCATTATTTTTTACCGAAAATATGATTTCTCAGATACTTCAAGGCATCGTTGTTATTTTTTTAATTATACACGATATAGATGAAAAAATTTGGGGTGTTGATTCTCTAAAAAATGTCACCATGTATATGAGAAACTTTGAAAGGAAAGATTTATCAACACCTTGCAACATTAACAGCCAATACAACAGTGAAATTACCAATGTGTTGAATGTAATCAACACATTCAGATTCAATGTTAAGGTGGCGCTTGAAGAAATTCAGCAACAAGCGATTGCATCAGATGAGATTTCTACGCAATTGAAATATAAATCGACAAATATCTCGGAGCGAATTTTAAGGCAGGATGCTAGTGTTAGTTCACTAAATGAACAGCTTGAAGAGCTTGATAACACTTCAATCGCTCTTAAAGTGAAGGCCGAAGAAACTCAGATTCAAGTAAAGAGTACACACGCGAAGCTTGAGCATTCTGTTGGGATGATGGACAACCTTGTCCAAGGTCTCGATCAATACTTAGAAAGTAACCACCAGTTACAGAAGAGTTTCAATAAGCTTTCCGCGCAAACACTATCGATAGAAAATGTCGTTTCAGTTGTTGCAAAATTAGCGGACCAAACTAATTTACTAGCATTGAATGCCGCAATTGAAGCGGCCCGCGCTGGAAATCAAGGTCGAGGTTTTGCGGTTGTAGCAGATGAAGTCAGAAGATTGGCGCAATCCACGCAAGAGAGCTTGCATGAAATTAACTCGATAGTTTCTGAGATATCAACGACTGTAAAAATGGCTGGGACGCAAATGTCGTCGCAAACTTCGACGATAACTCTTCTATCTGAAAATACGATTAAAAGCCAAACTGAAATTCGCAACGCCAATGAAAGCATAGGGTCTGTACTGTCATTTATTGAACATAATGAAAGCGAACATGAAGTTAACATTCATACGATCAGTCAATTAGTTTGTGAAGCAAATTCCAAAGTTGATGAGTTGAAACAATTGTCTAGTTCGAACGCTATTGACTGTGAGGCCCTTATAAAACAGGGTATTAATTTAACAAAGGTAACAGAAAATGTTGTTGAAAAACTGAGTATGTTCAAAACTGCTTGAATGAAATTGGTTGGTTGTAAATTATTAAAATCAACCAACCATTTCAAAGGGAATAAATCTATTAATCGTTTAATTTATTTTTTTAAGTTGTACAAGAATTCGATTAGATCTGACTGTGTGATCATTCCGATTAACTGGTTATGGTCATTTATAATCGGTATATGGTGAAACCCCGAGGTCAAATATGGAATAAGACGAGCTACATGTTGATCTTCATGCATAGAAATTGGATTTCTTTTCATATATTGGCCAATAGTGTTCGACGTCTTTTTCTTTGCCAAGAGGTATAAACCTACGAATGAGTTTATTTTTCTTTTTTCGACATAAAGTAAAAAATCGACTAATGAAAAAATACCTACAATTTCTTTATCGGAGTTTATAATAGGAATTGCACTAAACTTATTTTTTTGAAGTGTATTGAGACCCTCATAGACAGAATCACTTTCTGTGAGTGCCAGAATGTTTTCTGTCATTACATGTTTGCAGGTCAGTTTTTGACTTTTGTGCTCCAAAGCAAGCAGGTGAGTTTGTTTGAAAATTTCATCGAGCGTTTGTTCATCAATATCTAACCATTCATTTCTCGTTTCCAGAACACTATGTAATTCATCAAAGTAAAGTGATGACTTTTCATGTGCAGACTTTGAATTAATTGATGGTTTTTGAGTTGTTTTCGAAGACCTTATGGCATTCCATCTACGATACACAATGCCAGACAAGGCTAGGGGAAGAACATTAAGTAAGACAGGATCGAATATGAAGTAAACATCTGGCTGCGATGTGTGACTCAACACAGGGACAAGTGCAGTTGCTACGCCAGGTGGATGGACACATTTTAGGACAATCATAATGATGATAGTGCAAGTTATTGTCAGTGTTATCAAAACTATGAGATCATCGAATGCCGTCGATAAACCGATACCGACCAACGCCGCCGTTAAATGTCCACCGACCAAAGGCCATGTTTTTCCCATTGGACTGCTAGGGATCACAAAAATGATCGTGATGGAAGCCCCTATTGATGCAATCAATAAAGGGGTTGTGGAAATGGTATGCCCGTAGTTTGCAAGTACCGCAATGATAGCTGATGTAAGGAATACAGGTATTGCAATGAATGAAAGATTGAATAAGCGGTCAAAATGAGACATAGGAATCAAAGTAAAAGTGAAAAACGGAATTTTATGCGATCATTAAATGTTGATAAAGCGTTTAAATTTTTATGGATATAATTAAAACGAACATGAGTTGTCTAATCTTTATATAAATAGGCTTGATTTATAAATACCATTATCGTATGCCGTGTATAAATATGAAATGTTATTTTTCATTATTGTCGTAATCATTTAGAGGTAAATTTAATTAAATCATATATTAAGACTAATAGGTTAGATAGTTCTAGAGTAGAATAAAAGTGATATGAAAGAGGATAATTGATATGAACATAAATAATACTTCCCTATGTGATATTATAAAAAACGTTCCAGGTTCAATAAATGTATTAAAATCGTACAACATTAATGTATATATAAACTTAAGGAAAACATTAAATGAATTTTTAGTTATCGATGATATTTCCAAATATTCTAATATGATTGATGAATTAAACGAACTGAGTCGGGATAACAAAGAGTTGCTGAAATTTTGTGATATACCTCATCAAGAGTTGATAAAATATATCATTGCTAACTTTCACATAAAACACAGAGATCAGTTGAATCGGGCGATAGAGTTAGCGAAACGTGTTGAAACTGTACACTATGACCACCCTAAATGCCCTCTTGGTTTGAGTGAATGCTTAGAAGGGATTGAGAACGATCTATGCAGTCATATGGAGAAAGAAGAACAAATCTTGTTTCCAATGATCAGTCAAGGGATCTATCCTGATGGTCCTATTTTCGTCATGGAGAAAGACCATGATGACCATATCCAGGCATTGAGTGATTTAATGACTTTGGTGAACTACTTGGAAGTACATGAAGATGCATGTCAGTCATGGCAAAATTTATATTTATTATTAGAGCAATTTGAAAGTGACATCCTCACGCACATTGCTTTAGAGAACAATATTTTATTTAAAAATTAATGTACAGTGAAGAATGAATTTCTGCTTAATCGATGTGTTTAGGCAGAAATATCTAATTATTCGAACCTGATTTTTTCTTGATGTACCCAAACTGCTGCTTCAACTCGAGAGCGTAATTGTAGTTTTTTCAAGATGCTTTTTACATGAACTTTTACTGTGCTTTCGGAGATGAAAAGTTTATTAGCAATCATTTTGTTTGATAAACCAACAGCAATGTTTTTCAGAATCTCCTGTTCCCGAGTGCTAAGAACATCAATAGATACATTGGTTAGTTTTTCTTGCTTCTTTTCTCTTAGATTTCCTACTAAAATTGATGTTAATTCAGGGCTAATGACTGTTTTTCCTAAACATGCATTTTCAATAGAGGCTAGTAATTCTTCTGGTTCCATATCTTTTAAAAGATATCCGTCTGCACCTAATTTAATCGCCTTAGACACGTCTTCATCGTAATTTGAAACGGTAAAAATAATAATTTTGCTTGAGATGTGTTTATCTCGTAGTAATTTTAACGTTTTCAATCCATCTAACTCTGGCATATTGATATCTAATAGGATTAAGTCTGGTTCGTAGTCAATAGCATAATCCACCCCTTGAATCCCATTACTTGCTTCTGCAACGACGGTTAGATGTTTTCTGGTATTGAGTAATTGCTTAATACCATTTCTCAACATTGGGTGATCGTCGATTAAAAGTATTGTGGATGCTTCAGCATTGGTAAATGTATGTTCTTTAATCATATTATACTCGTGAATATATAGGAAAAGTTAGGTAGAATTCAGTCCCTTTGCCAGGAGAGGAGATGATATCCCATTTTCCTGATAGAGACTGTGCTCTGTCACCAATAATTTTTAGACCATAACGAGAGTTTTCTTGTGAAGTAGAGAATCCACAACCATCGTCGAGAATAACTAAGGAGATATCATTATCTTTCATTGATAAATCTAGCGTTACATCGGAAGCTTGTGCATGCTTATAAATATTATTTAATAGCTCACGAATTATTTGTATTAAATGTATTGAATGATGAATGGATATTTTATTAGCTGGGATTTCATAACTAAAATTTATTTTGGTGCCAATTTTTTTGTTATATTCCTTAACCGTGTTTTCCAGCGCAGGTAAAAAACCTAGCCCATCTAACCTCAACCGAAAGGTTGTCAAAAGCTCTCTAAGTTGACAATAAGCAACATTTACTTCTTCTCGCATTTCACCAATAATAGATATCTGTTCTTCGTCTAAGTTAGATAAATCCATTTGTAAAATACTCAATTTAATCTTGAGACAAGACAGGGACTGAGCGATTGAATCATGTAGTTCTCGTGCAATTGTATTTCTTTCTTTTAATATTAATAACTGCTGATCCTGCTGAACCTTATAGAAAACGGAAAGAGATTGTGTTAATAGTTCTGAAAATGCAATTATTAATTGCTCATTTTCTATATTTATGCAGGATTTTATATTGTTTGATATGACGATTTTTCCATAGTCATGATTAGAGTCCTTTAGTTTTATAGTGATCTCTGATAGGTTTTCTATGAACGTCTTTTCATTATCAAAGCAGAGGTTGCAGCTGAGGTTTTTGCAAAAATCAGGTCTGCTTATTGAACCAAAATCAAATATTTGAGTATTATCACTTTCTTGATAATCATTAATTAATATTTTAACTTTATGTATACCAGTTAATTCAATTAACTCTTGAGTTAATGGTGCCAACATATCGCAACTATACTGTTCATTATTAAACTTTTTACATGCTCGATATAGAAAGTCTAAGTATTTATTTTTTCTATTCAAATCCTCTGTCTTATGATATACAACATTTTCTAAATTTATATATGTTTTTTTTATACTTTCTGACATTAAATTAATAGAATCGCCCAATTCATTCATTTCATCTTTATGTTTCTGTACGATAAACTTCTTACTAAAGTCTCCAGATTTAATCGATCTTGATATATCAAGTATTGACATCCATGGCTTAAATAGCCTTGAGTATAGGTTTCCAATAGAATATATTCCAAATATTATTATCATAATGGAAAATGCTTTTTGGATGTTTTCTAGAGATTTAATATTGTTCTCGGTATTACGTTCTACTTTATAGATCAGATTATCTATTATTTTCACAAACTCGTCAGAGTTTGATCTTATTGATTCATAGTTCTGATTTTCTATATTTTTCTGAAAGAAAGCTAATAAATTTCCATGCTGATCGCTTAAACCACTTTTGATCATGTACTCTATTATGTTTGGATTATTCAGATTTTTATTAATTCTACTTATATTTTCTGACGTAATACTTTTATCTGTAGACAAAATAGATTTATAGATGAGCATTCTTATCGAGCCAATTTGATTAACAATGTGCGTTCGACCTTGAATATTGTCTACCGTTATGAGTGAAATAAACATACCAGATAAAGATATACTACAAAGTATTAATATAAAGAATGAAATTTTTTTTGTTATGGATATATTGAAAAAATTCATTATCTCATCTAATGAGCTAGTTTTCCGTATCCAATAACATACCGCTTTTTTATGATACAAGACATACTACCATTGGGTTACTACCTAATAGTTTCCTAAACCGCCTGTTTATGAAATTTTTTGTTTTTTTAATAATATCAATCATTTATAAAACAAGGCTGTAACTACAATGAGCAGTATCACTTAATGGGTGGGTTTTATTAGGAATATGTCTTTGATCTAAATCAACAATTTTACTACGTGATTATCACTAAATGTACTGGTTTTTCCAATAACAATGGTGTTAATCATGTCAATAAATATAGATACAAAGGACATGGAGTCGTCTGGTCGATTAAGTACTCGTTCAATTAAACAATGGCTTCCCGAGGATAGTTCGTTTTGGTTATCTCAAGGACAATACATTGCAAAACGAAACTTATGGATTTCGATTCCTTGTCTACTATTGTCCTTTTGTGTTTGGATGATCTTTAGTGCTGTTGCAGTTAATCTGCCTAAAGTCGGCTTTTCATTTAGTACAGAACAACTGTTTTTGTTAACGGCTTTACCCTCTGTCTCAGGAGCGATCGGTCGTATTCCGTATTCTTTTACAATTTCAATATTTGGCGGTAGACGTTGGACAGCATTCAGCACGCTGATGCTTATTGTACCAATGGTTTGGCTAGGGATTGCAATCAGTAATCCTCACACTGCATATTCCACGTTCGTCATGATTGCACTGTTGTGTGGACTAGGCGGTGCAAACTTTGCCTCAAGTATGGCCAATATTAGTTTCTTTTACCCAAAGGAAATGCAGGGGAGTGCGCTTGGGTTAAATGGAGGACTTGGTAATCTCGGTGTCAGCGTAATGCAGTTGGTGGTCCCTATCGCTATTTCGTTTCAATGGTTTAATTCGCAATCTGAAGGACTACAGCTCCAAAACGCAGCATGGATTTGGGTTCCGTTAATTTTGCTCTTTAGTGTCATTTCTTGGTTTGGAATGAACGATATAGAAAGTGCAAAAGCCTCGTTCAAAGAGCAGGTCAAAGTACTTAAACAAGGGCACTTATGGTTGATGAGTTTATTGTATCTCTCCGCATTTGGTTCTTTTATAGGGTTCTCTGCTGGCTTTGCGATGTTGTCTCAAACTCAATTCCCTGAAGTTGATGTGTTGAAATTTGCATTTATTGGTCCGCTCATTGGTGCGCTTATGAGACCTGTTGGTGGGGCATGGTCAGATAAATTTGGTGGTATAAAAGTAACGTTTTTAAATTTCGTTCTAATGGCGTTATTAACAATTCTTATCTTCTTTACTATTCCATCAGAAAGATCGTCAGGTAGCTTTGTTCTCTTCCTTATCATTTTCATGGGACTATTTGCCTGCTCAGGTATTGGCAGTGGGTCAACATTTCAAATGATTGCGGTTTTATTCCGCCGTATTATCACGCAACAAGCGAGAGTGGCTGGGTTGGATGAGGAAATTATCACACGTAAATCAGCAACGGATACAGCAGCAGCATTGGGATTTATATCTGCCATTGGCGCGTTTGGTGGTTTCTTTATTCCCCAGGCATTTGGTCTATCGCTCTCTCTTACAGGCTCTGCTTCAAGTGCCTTAATACTATTCCTATTTTTCTATGTCGTTTGTTCAATCATTACGTGGTTCGTTTATGGACGAAATATAGAGAACGGTTACGCGACAAAAATATAAGTCACATATTTAACTCGAGCATTTTTATCGTAGATATCAACGTTAATTATTAACTAAGCATAAATAATAATTAGTTCCTAAATATAGGAGAAACACTGAATGAGCAAGTTTTTGGATCGGTTTCGATACTTTAAACAAGTCGGAGATTCGTTTTCTGGTGATCACGGACAAACACTTAATACAAATCGTGATTGGGAAGATGGATACAGAACGCGTTGGCAGCATGATAAAATTGTGCGCTCTACTCACGGCGTAAATTGCACTGGGTCTTGTAGCTGGAAAATCTATGTCAAAAATGGGTTGGTGACATGGGAAACTCAACAAACAGATTATCCTAGAACACGTCCAGATCTTCCCAATCATGAGCCGAGAGGATGCCCGCGAGGGGCGAGTTACTCATGGTACTTATATAGTGCGAATCGCCTCAAGTACCCAATGGTACGTAAACCGTTATTAAAACTTTGGCGTGAGGCAAAACGTCGTTTTGCAGATCCGATCGATGCATGGAAATCTATCGTCACTAACTCTGACTCGACTACTGCTTATAAAACAGCGCGGGGACGAGGAGGATTTGTACGTAGCTCTTGGGCTGAAGTTAATGAAATTATTGCCGCTTCTAATATATACACCATAAAAGAACATGGACCAGATCGCGTGGTGGGTTTCTCCCCAATTCCAGCCATGTCAATGGTGTCTTACGCTGCTGGTGCGAGATACTTGTCTCTCATTGGTGGCTCTTGTTTGAGTTTTTATGATTGGTATTGTGATTTACCACCAGCATCTCCGATGACGTGGGGGGAGCAAACAGACGTTCCTGAATCAGCAGATTGGTATAATTCTTCATACATTATTGCTTGGGGTTCGAACATCCCTCAAACTCGTACTCCTGATGCGCACTTCTTTACCGAGGTCCGCTATAAAGGGACGAAAACGGTCGCAATTACACCTGATTACGCTGAAGTTGCAAAACTCTGCGATCATTGGCTTAACCCAAAACAAGGTACGGACAGTGCAGTAGCACTCGCAATGGGTCATGTAATTCTTAAAGAATTTCATGTTAAACGTCAGTCTGAATACTTCCAAAACTACTTGCGACAATATTCAGATATGCCGATGTTGGTGAAGTTGGAACCTAGAGCTGACGGTAGCTACAGTGCAGGTCAGTTTTTACGTGCATCAGAGCTAGTGAATAACCTCGGTGAGTCCAACAATCCTGAATGGAAAACCATCGCTATTAACGAAATGGATGGAGAATTTATTGCGCCTAATGGCTCTGCTGGTTTCCGATGGGGGGAGAAAGGTAAATGGAATCTTGAGCAGCAAGCGGGAGATGGCCAGAATAATGTCAAATTACAACTAGGGATAAAAGATGCAGACGACACGCTTGATGTTGCCTTCCCTTATTTTGGTGGTTTAGAGCACGAACATTTTACCCATGTGCCACTCTCAGACCTCATTAATCGTAAGCTACCAGTGAAACGTATTACTTTGGAAGACGGAACCGAAACATTTGTCACTACTGTATATGATCTGACACTTGCGAATTATGGTGTAGAGCGTGGATTAAGTGATCCTAGTTGTGCAGCTGAGTATTCCGAACTCAAAGCTTATTCTCCAGCATGGGCTGAAAAAATCACAGGAGTCTCAGCCGACGAGATCATTCGAATTGCAACTGAGTTTGCGGATAATGCAGAGAAAACTCGTGGACGTTCGATGATTATTGTGGGTGCAGGCTTAAACCACTGGTACCACATGGATATGAACTATCGCGGTTTGATTAACATGTTGATCTTCTGTGGCTGTGTTGGCCAAAGTGGTGGTGGTTGGGCGCATTATGTCGGACAAGAAAAACTTCGTCCTCAGACAGGATGGCAACCTCTAGCGTTTGGATTAGATTGGCAGAAGCCTCCACGTCATATGAATGGCACATCCTTCTTCTACAACCATTCGAGTCAATGGCGATATGAGAAGTTAAAAGTCGATGAATTACTGTCTCCAGTAGCGGATAAAACGCGCTACAGCGAACACTTGATCGATATGAACGTTAAAGCAGAGCGAATGGGATGGCTACCTTCGTCACCACAACTTAATGTCAACCCGTTGAATATTGCCAAACAGGCACAAAGCTCAGGACAGTCAGCAACTGATTACGTTGTGAATGCGTTGAAAGACGGTGAGATTCGTTTCGCATCAGAACAACCTGAAAAACATTATCCACGAAATATGTTTATATGGCGTTCTAACTTACTTGGCTCGTCGGGTAAAGGTCACGAATACATGCTCAAATACTTACTCGGAACCGAGCATGGTATTCAAGGTAAAGATCTGGGCGAGTTTAGTGCAACAAAACCGAGTGAAGTGGAATGGAATGATCAACCAACACAGGGCAAGCTTGATCTCGTTGTTACGTTAGATTTTCGTATGTCGAGCACGTGTTTATTCTCGGATATCGTCCTTCCAACCGCAACGTGGTATGAAAAAGATGACATGAATACGTCGGATATGCATCCATTTATTCATCCTCTATCAGCAGCGGTTGACCCAGCTTGGGAAGCGAAGTCTGACTGGGAAATCTACAAAGGCATTACTAAAGCATTTTCGAGTCTTTGTGAAGGCCATTTGGGTAAAGAAACCGATATCGTTACGTTACCTATACAGCATGATTCTCCAGCGGAAATAGCGCAGGCATTTGATGTTAAAGATTGGAAACTTGGTGAATGTGAGTTGATCCCTGGTAAAACTGCACCACATATTATGGCCGTGGAACGTGACTATCCTAATACCTATGCACGATTCACCTCTCTAGGGCCACTATTAAATAGTCAAGGTAACGGTGGAAAAGGAATCAACTGGAATACCGATAGTGAAGTTGAATTGCTCAAAAAACTCAATTATGTCCATCATGAAGGAGCCGCAAAAGGACTCGCTAAAATTGAAACAGCCATTGATGCAGCAGAAGTGATTTTAACGCTAGCACCAGAAACGAACGGGCAGGTAGCAGTAAAAGCGTGGGATGCATTAAGTGAATTCACAGGGCGAGAACACCGCCACCTAGCCATCAATAAAGAAGAAGAAAAAATTCGCTTTCGAGACATTCAAGCACAACCGCGAAAAATCATATCGAGTCCAACATGGTCTGGCTTAGAAGATGAACATGTGTCCTACAACGCTGGTTATACCAATGTACATGAGTTGATACCATGGCGAACAGTAACAGGACGTCAACAGCTATATCAAGATCATCAATGGATGAGAGATTTTGGTGAGAGTTTAATAGCTTATCGTCCACCTATTAACACTCGTACTGTTCACGACATTATGGGTAAGAAGGGAAATGGCAACAAAGAGAAAGCCTTGAACTGGATTACGCCACACCAAAAATGGGGGATTCACTCTACATACAGTGAAAACTTACTGATGCTGACACTATCACGTGGTGGCCCAATTGTGTGGATGAGTGAAATAGACGCAAAAGACCTTGGTATTGAAGATAACGATTGGATCGAAGCATTTAACTCTAATGGCTCATTAACGGCACGGGCTGTGGTCAGTCAACGTGTACCTGAAGGCATGGTCATGATGTACCACGCACAAGAGCGTCTTGTTAACTTGCCAGGTGGTGAGATTACTGGACAACGAGGTGGTATCCATAACTCAGTTACTCGGGTATGTCCAAAACCTACTCATATGATTGGCGGCTATGTGCATCAGGCTTATGGCTTTAACTACTACGGAACAGTCGGTTCGAATAGAGATGAATTTGTTGTTGTTCGTCGAATGAAGGAAGTCAAATGGCTAGATGGCGAAAACAACGATTATACACAAGCACCGAATATGTACAGTGGTTTAGTGGGAGATAAATAAGTATGAAAATTCGTTCACAAGTCGGCATGGTATTGAACCTTGATAAATGCATCGGATGTCATACCTGTTCAGTCACCTGTAAAAACGTTTGGACTAGTCGCGAAGGCATGGAATACGCGTGGTTTAATAATGTCGAGAGTAAACCTGGTACAGGGTATCCAAGTGATTGGGAAAACCAAGATAAGTGGAAAGGAGGATGGATTCGAAATATTAAAGGAAAGCTCGAGCCAAAAATGGGCAATAAAATTGGCGTTATGGCGAAGCTGTTCAATAACCCAGATATGCCGACCATAGATGATTACTATGAACCGTTCACTTTTGATTACGAACATCTCCAAAATTCACCACAAAGTAAGCATCAACCAATTGCTCGTCCTCGTTCTCTGATCACTGGCCAGCGGATGGACAAAGTGGAAAAAGGGCCAAATTGGGAAGAAATTCTGGGCGGAGAATTCTCTAAACGCTCTGCTGATCAGAATTTCAATGACATGCAAAAGGAAATGTATGGTCAGTTTGAAAATACGTTCATGATGTATTTGCCTCGTTTATGCGAGCACTGTTTAAATCCAGCTTGTGTGGCGACTTGCCCAAGTGGTGCAATATATAAGCGGGAAGAAGACGGTATCGTGTTGATTGATCAGGACAAATGTCGTGGATGGCGGATGTGTTTGACAGGATGTCCATACAAAAAGATTTACTTCAACTGGAAGAGCGGTAAATCGGAAAAATGTATCTTCTGTTACCCAAGAATTGAGTCTGGCCAACCAACTGTGTGTTCAGAAACCTGTGTAGGGCGCATTCGCTATTTAGGGGTGATTCTATACGATGCAGATAAGATTGAGCATGCAGCGTCCGCGAAAGATACAACGGATCTTTACCAAAACCAGCTAGATATATTTTTAGACCCGAATGACCCTGAAGTTATTGAAGAAGCACTTAAACAAGGTATTACGGAAAATGTACTAGAGGCCGCGCAGAAGTCACCTGTGTATAAAATGGCGATTGAATGGAAACTTGCGCTGCCTTTGCATCCAGAGTATCGCACCTTGCCAATGGTTTGGTATGTGCCACCTTTGTCACCAATTCAGTCTGCGGCAGATGCTGGATATGTGGGTAATAATGGTGTGCTTCCAGACATAGAGAGTTTAAGAATCCCTGTGCAATACCTTGCAAATCTTCTGACTGCGGGAGATGCCGCTCCCGTATTGCGAGCATTAAAAAGAATGTTGGCAATGCGGCATTTCAAACGTGCTGAAACAGTTGATGGTCAAACAGACCTTAGTGCATTAGAGCAAGTTGGGTTGACGGCACAACAAGCTGAAGAAATGTATCGCTACCTGGCAATCGCAAATTATGAAGATCGATTCGTTATTCCATCAAGTCATCGAGAACTGGCGCGTGAAGCCTTTCCTGAAGCTAAAGGTTGTGGATTCAGTTTTGGTAACGGATGCCATGGTGGTGATGATAGTCGAATCAATCTATTTAATAGTCAGCGCATCAATTCTATAGATATCACTGCTAAGACGATAGGAGATAAGTAATGGAACTGAAATCTCTCAGATTAATTGCGGCCTTACTGGATTATCCGAGCTGCGACATTTGGGACTATCCAAATGAATTAATTGGCATCGTAAAACATTGCGAAGAATTAAGTATCGATCAAAAGAAAATATTGGTTAAATTTATTAACAAAATTTTAGCCTTGGATCTAATGGATGCACAATCTAATTATGTTGATTTATTTGATCGAGGACGATCACTATCTCTTCTCTTATTTGAACATGTGCATGGAGAATCAAGAGATAGAGGTCAAGCAATGATTGACTTGATGAGCCAATATGAAGAAGTTGGCTTGCACCTTAGTGGCGGTGAACTCCCTGACTATTTGCCTAGATATCTAGAATATGTATCTCAATTGAGGACAGAAGATGCCAAGGAAGGACTGCAAAATATTGCTCCAATTTTAGCGCTTATCACTGAACGATTAAAACAAAGAGACAGTTACTACTTTGATTTATTTGAAATATTGATGGCTCTCTCGGAAGAAAATGTAGACTTTGATGCTTTGTATCAACAAGTATCCAGTGAAGATGAAGACTACACACCAGAAGCCCTAGATGCGGCTTGGGAAGAAGAACAAGTCCGATTTCTAGGTGAAGAAGGCTGTAACTCTGCATTGCAACAGCAGCATCAAAGACGATTTGTAAATAATGTTTCGCCGCAGTATTTAAACATTAGTGATATTAATGGAGTGCAGCAATGAGTTTTTTAAATGGTTTCTTTTTTAATATCTATCCCTACATCGCTGGTTCCGTATTCTTGATCGGTAGTTGGGTAAGGTATGACTATGGCCAATACACCTGGCGTGCAGGGTCTAGCCAAATTCTAGACAATACCAATATGCGATTAGCTTCGGGGTTATTTCATGTCGGTATCATAGGCATATTTCTCGGGCATTTCTTTGGCATGTTAACGCCTCACTGGGTCTATGAATCATTTCTGTCATTAGCCGCCAAACAATTAATTGCGATGATCGCTGGTGGTATTTTTGGCATTATGACTATCACAGGAGGAGCAATGTTACTGAGACGACGTCTGACTAATGTTCGAGTGCGTGCAACATCATCTTTTGCCGACATCCTCATTCTTACACTGCTTGTCATTCAAGCATGCCTAGGTGTCTTAACGATTCCGTTTTCTGCACAACACTTGGATGGCAGTGAAATGATGAAGTTAGTTGGTTGGGCGCAAGATGTCGTGACATTTCAATCTGGTGCAGCAAGCAACTTAGATGGCGTGAGTTTTATATTTCGCATTCATATGATATTAGGAATGACGATATTTCTTATTTTTCCATTCTGTAGATTGGTTCATATTTGGAGCGTCCCATTTGAATATATTTCAAGACGTTACCAAATAGTAAGAAGTAGAAGATAATACTCGTAAGCGAAGTGAGTACTGAATGCCTTTATTAAGTACTCACTTTGTTCTGTAACGTATTTTAAAGTGATTTTATTATGGGTTTAAAGTTAAAGGTAAATATATGGTTTACTATGTTTCGAGAAAATATATTTTACATAAAATATTAGAGCCATTTTTTATCGCGTTTTTTTGGCCTTTTTTGATTTTTCTAACTTCACAATTCGCTAACCTTGATATGAGTGAAGAACTAATTTATCAAGTTAAAATATTTACCATTATTGTATTTTTGATTACAATTGTTATTGCTGTAATAAATGTTTATTTTTTAAAAAATACTGTTCTTGTCATAGACAAGAATGGAATGGTTTATCGGGTAAGAAATAAAGTTTTAAAGTTTCCATGGACTCATATATCAAGGGTTAAAATTTATAAGTCTAGAGGAAATATTATGAGTATCGTTCTATTTCCTTACAAAAACAAGTTGAGAGTATACTGTTTTGACAGGATGGACAATTTCATCAATGATATTGAAAGATATGGAAAAAATAAAGTCCATATTATTTATTAGTTCACTAATATTTTAAGATTACAATTTAAAATATATTTTATGAGAGAGTACGAATGGAAACGTGTGGGAAATGTAGACATTTTTTCAGAGAAAAACTTACGAACAAGGAAATTTGTGAGGCATGGCAACAGCCTACCCATATGAAGAAACAGGCTTGTTACTCATATATACCTAAAAAAATTAAAATTAAATATCTCAGAAATGATAAACAATAACGCTATATTCGTTTGTTTCGGACAAGAGCACGTCTTACATTTTTACACATTTTTCCAAATGAATATATTTCGTCAAATGTAGGCGAAATTCCTCGATTCAATTGGTGCTGCCAATATGATAATTCTGAATCGACAAGCTCCATTAACTTTTTAGGACAACCGATACAACTATTGTCTGTGCCACATTTAAATGTATCCTCGTTGTATAGGGGGAACTCATCTTTAACGGCATTAATTATCTGCTGCATCGCTGTTATTCTGTCTGGTTTTTTGCTCATAAGGTTACCTCTCGAGAAGATATTATCAACAATAGACAGACAAATTTCAGTTATCCTAAAGAGTTAAAAATTGCACTAAACTCCATGGGCATTGTATAGCGAGTAATGATTAACGTTGATTCCGCTATTGCTTTCCGTCACTGAGCGAGGCGCCAGTTTTTTAAGTCCTGGCATTGGAAAATGTAACGCTTATCCCGACCAATGAATACGGTGATTTTCCAGAGCTGATTATAGAAGTGCTCGATAGTTTCAGAGTTAGTATGTTTTACATGTTCAAGCAATCAGGAAAGAGGATGTAAGCGATAGTGATAGTTCTTCAATGATTCGTTAACTTGAAAAGTCTCATATTTAAAATGGATTTGTTTATCAAGACATTGAGTAAACTTGTCTAATTGTTCTGTATGAATGAGTAAAGAAATTGGTGCGATTTGGTGATTATCGATCTCATCGAAACAATTGTTAATGTGTGCTCTATCCAAATAAACTACATCTTGATTCTGTGTTGGAGTTTCTTCAATCAGCTTTGTGTCAAACCCTGCCTTCTCGAACTGCTCAAGCAAGTCATAGAGTTTGTCTACATCATTCTTGCACTTGATTGAGCTATATTGCTGAACAATCCCATTTAAATGTTTTTCGATTGACCCAAATTTGTTTTTCATTAAGCAGATGGCTTTTAGCTTTTTTTTGATAAGTGAATAGCGTTGCTCTCTCAATTTTGGTTTTAAGAAGTCAATGAGGATTTTGTTGCGCTGTACTTCTTTGACAAAGCTTCGAGACGCACTGACCTTAAAGTAGAGATGAAGCAGTGCATTTTCAAAAGTAGATTTTAAAAGCTTGTGATATGACTGTTCTGACATTGTAAGCGTTGATTATTTACTGGTGTTGTTATTCTAACATACAAAAAGAAATGCAAACGAACACAGCAATTGGATTACTGTCATGTTTATAAGGGGGTATCCGATTATCTGAGCGGATGTCCACTAAAGGGTGGTATGGAGCAGTATAGTAGTAAGTGTAATGGAACTAACTAAGTCAATTCTGCCCGTTCAATACTAAATGTTTTCCCAATGTGGTACTAAGCGTTTTCATTCAGCACTGCTTTCGCAGGCATCAATCGATGTTTGCTTCATAGTCAACAAACCACCTTTACCCCTTATAGAGGGTAGTCTGTCGTTTACCCCCGATAAGGGGTAAAACCGATTCTTTGTTTTTATTAGATATAAATAGCCTTAAAAGTAAATAATAAGTCTTTGTTTTAATTGAGATAAATTTTTGACAAAAAGATTTTTATACGTTTTAATAAGATTGAACACTCTCTATCTCAATTTGTATAAAGATTGAGTTAAATAAATTAAACAATATCAAATAATTCATCACCTTAGAGGTGAAGGGGGGACTTTACTAGTATATAAATGGAGAAAAAAAATGGTTAAACAAAAAAACAAGATTGTCCGTGAGCTACATGACTCAGAAAAATCTATAGTAGAGAGTAAAAAGGCTCAGCACATCATTGATGATGTGAAAGTGAGCGTAAGAGAAATTGTAGCGAACTCTAATAACGACTTTACTGACACAGTTAAATTGGCTTCAAGTCACGATAAAGAAGATATTGATACAGAAAAAGTTAAGATTATTACGAACTTTCAAGAGGCTTTTCCCTGTGATTATGGATACGGATTTAACGCTATTGTAACAGCTAGTATACAGAGTGAAGAGCATCAGTGGTCTGGTGACCTATTTGTTCAATTATACGATGGAGAATTCTCATCTGATTGCCAAGTTTCGGCCCTAGATTTAGATCACCAGAATTGTCTAATTTCTGACTATGATAACCTTACAGTATTCAGTTCATATACTGAAGAAACAATGACAGAGTTCTTTGAAAAAGTTATAGAAGCAGCAGAGATAGGATTTGCTGAGGAGTATACTTTTGAAGCATTGCTTGAGGAGAGAACGGGCCTTGACGTTGAGGATTATGATTTCCATGTAGCGGGTTGCGGTGTAGGCAATGACATCCATTTAGAAAACTACAAAGCTGTCAATGGAGAACAAATTGTTTTAGTAGCTGTTGATAATCGAGCAAGAGCAGAGTTACGAATTAACCGCTTCAAACTTTTCGCGAGTAACGACGATTATAATGAATTTCTAGATGAGTGTATGAATTTAAATGGTCAACGATTGCAATGGAATGATGGGAATTATGCTCTAAACATTTACCAACACATGGATAAACCAAATAATGATTGGTAATTTTCTAAAAGAGCATGTTTAGAAGTATATAATTAGTTACTATCAGTGCTAGTAATAAAGCAACAGTCATTCACCATCAATTGAATCAAACCAGGATTCATATACTGCTAAAAGCTAGCACCTATTCTTCGGTAAATCGACCCTGCGGGGTCGTAAATTGCGGCGATATCATCTGACGCCGCATTGCCTACTTCGGCGATATCCCTTGTGCTGTTAGGCATACAGTCTCAGTCCCCAAATCCGTTGTTTCATCCTTTTCTCATCCTAGAGTTCAAGAGCTACGCCGTGATACATATGGTGCGTAGGCCACAACACGAAGCTCCATATCATTGTTTCGGTCAAAGCTATCCTTTAAGCAGTCATAACGAATAATTCACTCCCCGTGATTGACGACCTTTAAGAGTGCCTTAAGTCACAGCCAACCAAATCGGTCATTTGTAATCTGCGGCGAGAGCCGCTTCCCGTGAACGAGCACTGTTTACACAGTGCATTGGTCAATAATTGAATAGTTTTAATCAAACCAAAGTTTATAGTGCAATTTACCCCCTCTAGAGGGTAAGTCGGCTTTTACCCCCGATAGGGGGTAAATAGGTTTCCTCCCGCTAGTTCATGTTTCTTATTAGATATAAACAAGCTCAAAAGTAAATATAAGTCATTGTTTTTAATGTAAATGGTGGTTGACTGGGCAGTTTTTATTGGTTTTAATATACCTGAAAACTCTCTATCTCTACTTGCGTAAAGATTGAGTTAAATAAATGAAACAATATTAAAAATATTCGTCACCCTAGCGGTGAGAGGAGGGTATCACTAGTAAATAAATGGAGTAAATATTATGAATTTCAATGTAATTAAAAAGAACAGAAAGTACTTTGCTGCGACAACAGACAATAATAAATCTTGTAAGATTTTGATCGACGATTACTCAAAAGATTTAGCGTTAGGTGAGCATTTTCTTGCTGTTAAAGATATCTCTGTACGCTCGAAGTATGGAACTGACCTGATTTACAAGTTAGCAGCAAATGTAGAAGAACAAACTAAATTAGGTATTTGTTCTTTAAAATCAGAAAATAATACACTGTTGATTGAAAAATGCCGTAAACTCGGCGGGACTTGGGATAAATCTCAGGGCGCTTGGATATTTTCAAGAATTGTAGAAAAAGAAGTTGAAGAACTCGATGAGATCTTTAACAGCGCTCCCGTTACTGTTGAAATTGAAGCTATCGAGGAAATACAAGAGCAGGGCAAGGCGATAGAATTTCTTGGGTATTCGGTTTGTAAAGCATTAAATCGTGATTCAGGTGCTCGTATTGAAACTGGAATTGCATTGCTATCGGGCTATGCCACTTCAGGTGGCTCAAAAAACCGATGGACAACCGTCTTGAGCGAAGGCGCGACTTTAAGGCTAAAGATCCCAGTGGATTTACTCAATATTTGTGAAGACAAAAGATTTCAAGTTAAAACCATAAATAATTCATAAATAGGAGTGAAAATAATGCCTAATCATATGTTAAATATTATCGAATTTAAAACTGAAGATATTGATCATGCAAGTGCTATTATTGAGTCAATTAGTAATGAAAATAATAAATTCGATTTTAATAGATTAATTCCTAGCCCTAAATATTTGAAGGTGTTGGAAGAAAAGAATAGTTCTTGTCATGTTGAGGAAGACAGTGATTGGAATTATAAACATTGGAAGTCACATTGGAACGCTTTGCATAGTAAATTCAAAGTTGAGGAAAGACCTTATTATGCTTACGGTAGAGTGGAGTTTATCACTTTAAATATTATTCCATATCCAATATTCATCGCGTTATCAGAGAAGTACCGTGAAATCCGCTTTAAAGTAAAATTTGCTGACCAATATGCTTTTGGTTGTGATTGTGGATTTCTAGTCTTTCAGAATGGACTGGAAATTGACTGTCATGTGTCACCTAATGAATTTGAGTCAGATGAGCAATACTCGTATTGGCTAGATATCGCAATGAGTGTTTAATAATTTTTCAGCTCAATCGTTAGAATGCAAGCAACCCCCCTTAAAATCTAGACGTTGCTTGCATCTTTAGTTAGATCAAAGTTTTACCTTGTGCAATCCAGCCTTTCCTTGACCACCAAAAATTAACCCACCATCATTTGTGATATAAAATGTGCCTTTCTCCCTTTTGCTCATTTGTATGGCTGTGTTGCCTTCAACGCTATGATTCATTACATTCGATTTCTCATGAGTTGCGGTCAGTTTAATCACATCAAAGCCGAATTAGTATGAAGTAAATATATCGTATCGTGATGACAATATCTTCTTATCAAGAACACACCTCAGTACCAAGATAATTACGGTCATTCAATATTAAGTGGCAGGCAAACGAGTGGAGATGTGTATCATAGTTGCTATTTTTTGTGCGCAAATTTGTGTCGGTAAGCGGCTTTGTTGCGTAATTCGATGGAACTAAATCAAGAAACTACGATCTGAGCGGCTACGCCCATCAATCGTCGTAGCCTCATGCCTAAACCTCGTTACAAAACAACTAACTGGAAGCAGTACAATAAATCCTTAATCAACCGTGGTTCTCTGACCTTTTGGATTGATGAGGAAGCGATAGCTGAGTGGAAGCAAAACAAACAAGGCAAGCGTGGTAGACCTCGCCGATTCAGCGACTTAGCCATTACTACCGCACTGATGGTGAAACGCGTTTTCTCTATGCCATTGAGAGCGTTGCAAGGTTTTCTAGACTCCGTATTTAAGCTGGCTAACATCACGCTTGTTTGCCCGCACTACACCTGTATAAGCCGCCGAGCTAAGGAAGTTGAAGTTTCATTTAAAACCAAAACCAGAGGAGCAATACAACATCTGGCCATTGATGCCACTGGCCTCAAGGTTTATGGCGAAGGTGAATGGAAGGTCAAGAAGCATGGAACCGATGGGAAGCGAAGAGTCTGGCGTAAGCTGCATATCGCGGTAGATACAAGCACCCACGAAATAGTCGCAGCAGAGCTGAGCTTATCTAACGTAACTGATGCCGAAGTGCTCCCCAACTTACTCAAGCAGACACGTCGTAAAATCATTGAGATATCAGGGGATGGCGCTTATGACACAAGGAATTGCCATGATGCCATACGGATCAAGCGAGCGGTTCCGCTCATCCCGCCAAGAGAAGGAGCAGCCTTCTGGGAACAAGGACATCCTCGTAACTTAGCGGTAGGTTGCCAGAAGCTCTGCGGCTCCAACAAGAAGTGGAAAAAGCGGTATGGCTATCATAAGCGCTCTCTGTCAGAGACCGCAATGTACCGAGTAAAACAGTTGCTAGGTGGGAAATTAAGTCTAAGAAATTACAACGCTCAGGTTGGCGAGACTTACGCCATGATCAAAGCACTGAACAAACTTACAGGGCTTGGTATGCCTGAAACTCAGTATATTGTATAAAAGTCGCTCAACTTTAGGAGGTTTGGTTTCTCGTCTGAATTACGCAACAAAGCCTCTAGCAATAAGACCTCTTTACGCATCGACGTTTAGGTTTCCATACAAAATTGATTCCAAGTGCATAAACCATGAGCACCTAATAATTATCATCGTTCTCAGATCTGCCTCGGAAGGAATCTCTCAAACACACGTAGAATAGGTATGTAAATCTACCTATAAGTGTGCCCAAAGGGCGTACTTTGCCGATTTGCATGAGTCAACACAACCAAGACAACCATGTCGGATTTTCAGAAGAATCAGCGTTGCGTTCTCGAGGGATGAAGCTAACCTAATATACACTATGAACAAAAGTAGACATCGAGCCTAGCTTTCAATCGTGGTCATCATAGCCGGTAACTTGCGAACTAATCTATCCACAGCCAGCCTGACTTTTAGAGATAAATGAGGAGTTCGTGGCCAAACAGCATAGATAGGCCAGTTTCCTGAAGTCTGATCTTTTAGTATCTCTATCAGACTTCCATTGTCGAGTTGCTCCCGCACAAGCCAACAAGGCAGCCAAGCGATACCTCCTCCCGCTATTGCAATATCTTTTACTGCCTGCATGTCATCCATCATCAGCCTGGCAGGTGGGATCATTTCCGACATTTCATTATTTTCGTTTTTAACTTGCCACTTCAAGATACGCCCTGAACGGATGTATGCAACGGCAGTATGCTGCTTTAGGTCAACTGGTAAAATTGGCTCACCAGCTTCGTTGATATAATCCGGAGACGCGCAGAAAAGCAT
This sequence comes from Vibrio sp. dhg, assembly GCF_003443775.1. Classification (NCBI taxonomy): domain Bacteria; kingdom Pseudomonadati; phylum Pseudomonadota; class Gammaproteobacteria; order Vibrionales; family Vibrionaceae; genus Vibrio; species Vibrio sp. dhg. The sequence continues at coordinate 1,964,453 of NZ_CP028944.1, forward strand.
CGAGTGGGAAGCCAGTTTTCGAGCTATAAGTCTGCTACTGTCAACCAGTGCACCAATTCTAACGGCCAAATCAAATCCCTCTTCCTGCATATTCACCGGACGATCGCTGAATGAAATTTCCAGTTCCAGCCCAGGATGTTCTTTTGTGAGCGCAGACAATAAGGGAGAAATACAAAGGTGTCCGAGCAGTACCGGAACAGACACCCTTAATTTCCCGCTAGCCTGCAACTTACCGCCTTCCAGAATATCCTCCGCTAATTTAATTTCAGCCAACGCCCGACTGCAGAATTCGTAATAAAGAGAACCTTCATCAGTTAGGCTTTGGCTACGAGTCGTACGATTGAAAAGGGTAACACCAAGCCTATCCTCTAGCCGGGATATAGTTTTCGCCACTGCAGAGCGCGTGACATGTAATTTTTCAGCCGCCTGAGAAAAACTCACCGACTCAGCTGCAGCCACAAATACAGGAATACTATTCATATCGCTTTTCATATTGTCGCCCAAATGGAATCAATCAATAGAAATAATACCACCACTGTCTCTTAATAGGCAATGTTAGAATTTTGACTATCAGTTATCTATCATTAAGGAACCTATATGAAGCGCAACATGAAACGCTGGATATTAAACGAAGCTGGACGTCAAAATCTGAAACTTATAGAAGCAGAAGTACCTCAGCCCGGTCCGAATGAAGTTCTTGTCAGAGTCAATACCGTCTCTCTCAATTATCGAGATAAGGTCATAATTGAAGGCGGAATGGGTAATGGTATGCCAATGCCTTTCACGCCTGGTTCTGATATGGCTGGTGTGGTTGAGGCGGCCGGACCTGGCACAACGCGCTTTAGCCCGGGAGACCGAGTTATCTCATCTTTTAACGCAAACTGGATAGACGGAAAGTTGGATAACAACGCTAAAAATCCACACTACGATACACTCGGCTACGCTTTTCAGGGAGTATTAGCTGAATACGTTGTCATGAGTGAGGAGTGGCTGGTCAAAGCCCCCCAGTCGCTCACCGATGCTGAAGCCAGCACGCTGGTCTGTGCAGGACTGACAGCTTGGTTTGCTCTGATTGAACGAGGCGGCCTTCGTCCAGGCGAAAGCGTACTCGTTCAGGGAACCGGTGGCGTGGCGCTTTTTGCACTCCAAATAGCCAAGGCAGTGGGTGCCGAAGTATTTATTACTTCATCCAGTGATGAGAAACTGGCTGCTGCTGCTGCGCTTGGCGCAGATCACGGCATTAACCGTAAAACAGAGAACTGGGTCGAAGCTATTTATCGTCTGACAAATGAACGGGGAATTGATCACGTTGTGGATACAGTTGGGGGACGTAACTTTACAGACTCTGTTCGCGCCGTAGCCTCACATGGCCGTATATCTCTGATTGGTATGATGGACGCACACGATACTTCAGCTCCGGGAGTCATGCTGTTACTGAAATCACCAACGATTCAAGGTATAGGTGTGGGTCATCGCCGCGCGCTAGAAAATCTTGTCCATGCGGTTGACGAAATCAAATTGAAACCAGTTATAGATAAATCATTCAGCTTAGTAGAGCTACCGGAAGCGCTGGAGCAACTTGATCAAGGTGCGTTCGGAAAAATTGTTATTAACATGGGCTAATTCTCAACCCGGCGGAGGTGTAATAAGAACACCTCCGTTTTTTGTTTTCAGATTGGCATCAGCATCGGCTTTGTTGCGTAATTCGATGGAACTAAATCAAGAAACTACGATCTGAGCGGCTATGCCCATCAATCGTCGTAGCCTCATGCCTAAACCTCGTTACAAAACAACTAACTGGAAGCAGTACAATAAATCCTTAATTTTGGATTGATGAGGAAGCGATAGCTGAGTGGAAGCAAAACAAACAAGGCAAGCGTGGTAGACCTCGCCGATTCAGCGACTTAGCCATTACTACCGCACTGATGGTGAAACGCGTTTTCTCTATGCCATTGAGAGCGTTGCAAGGTTTTCTAGACTCCGTATTTAAGCTGGCTAACATCACGCTTGTTTGCCCGCACTACACCTGTATAAGCCGCCGAGCTAAGGAAGTTGAAGTTTCATTTAAAACCAAAACCAGAGGAGCAATACAACATCTGGCCATTGATGCCACTGGCCTCAAGGTTTATGGCGAAGGTGAATGGAAGGTCAAGAAGCATGGAACTGATGGGAAGCGAAGAGTCTGGCGTAAGCTGCATATCGCGGTAGATACAAGCACCCACGAAATAGTCGCAGCAGAGCTGAGCTTATCTAACGTAACTGATGCCGAAGTGCTCCCCAACTTACTCAAGCAAACACGTCGTAAAATCATTGAGATATCAGGCGATGGCGCTTATGACACAAGGAATTGCCATGATGCCATACGGATCAAGCGAGCTGTTCCGCTCATCCCGCCAAGAGAAGGAGCAGCCTTCTGGGAACAAGGGCATCCTCGTAACTTAGCGGTAGGTTGCCAGAAGCTCTACGGCTCCAACAAGAAGTGGAAAAAGCGGTATGGCTATCATAAGCGCTCTCTGTCAGAGACCGCAATGTACCGAGTAAAACAGTTGCTAGGTGGGAAATTAAGTCTAAGAAATTACAACGCTCAGGTTGGCGAGACTTACGCCATGATCAAAGCACTGAACAAACTTACAGGGCTTGGTATGCCTGAAACTCAGTATATTGTATAAAAGTCGCTCAACTTTAGGAGGTTTGGTTTCTCGTCTGAATTACGCAACAAAGCCCCAAAGTGGTCAATTTGGCGAGGGGTCGTAAGGTGGTCATCTTTATAGAAGATTATCGGCGCGGTGATGAACACGTTTTTACTAACTTTTTACGCTCTGATCCCAAGCATATTGAAGACCGCATAGTAGAACTCCAAAACTGGACTGAAGAAGTGGCCAGAAAAATATCAGAGTATTGTACAAACGAAGAGATTGAAATTCCCGCTATCGAATTTGCACCACTGGAGGGATCGCATTGGATAAAGTCCCTTGCTTCTAATTTAGAGAAGGGCGCTGCGGAGTTACTGCTAGTCGATCATATTGCCAAACCGATAGATGAAAGATTGTTAGAAAAATTGGCCACACTGGATGTTGATGTTCTTATGCTACAGAAATCTTTTTGGTCGGCTCCGCTTAACGTTGTTTGCGCTATTGATCCATTACATCAGGGAGACAAACAGGCATCGGTTGATTTGTCTATTGTGGAGAGAGGTAAGCGATGGCAGGATAACTTGGGTGCTCGTGTCACTTTGGTGTATTGTCGTCATGTTGCCCCCTACCTAGTAAAATACAAGTCACAAATCCTGCAAGAGCAAAAACTTCACATACAGGAATTTATGTATGAACATCACTTAAATCATTTTTCTCTACGGCTCTTTGATGGAAACCCTGAAGTAAGCTTGCCTAAGGCAGTACGAACACTAAAAGCCAATGTATTGGTTATTGGCGCGTGTAAGCGCAGCGCCGTATCTCGATTTTGGTCTGGTAGCACTGTGGATATTTTGTTAAAACAGCCCCCATGTGATTTATTGTTAGTCAATGGAACTCGCTTTTTGACTTAAATGGATGTCACGGTTCGCAGTGGAGCGTGAATTTGTTTATCATCAGCAATACTGAACGCCATTATGTCGTTGCCCAATCGTTGCTAGAGCCAAATATCAGTAGCTAGTTAATCATATTAGGAAAGGTGAACTTGTTGTCAAAGTATAACTAAATCGGGACAAGTAACGCTGATGAATAAATAAGCAAATGATAAGAACACTCTTGAAAAATTCGACTCTACACCTTTAATTAAAGTCAATCGAGTCGCATAGTTATAACACTTCTACATATTAATGTTGCAAAAAGCAGTGGCCTTGTAAGCCATAGACTCATTGAGGGAGAACATATGCAACCCCCAAAGATACCTGACAACGAAGCAGAACGCTTACATGCATTAAGAGCGCTTGAGATATTAGATACCACGCATGAAGAACGCTTCGATCGCGTTACTAGAATGGCCAAACGTATGTTTGGTGTTCCAATCTCATTGGTTAGTCTTATAGATGAAAACCGTCAGTGGTTTAAGTCCGCTCAAGGCTTGGAGGTAACTGAAACTCCAAGAGCAATTTCTTTTTGTGGGCATGCAATAAATAATGACGGACTATTTATCATTCCCAATGCGATTGACGATAAAAGGTTCTGTGACAATCCTCTGGTGACTGACGATCCTAATATTCGTTTTTACGCAGGATACCCTCTTAAACTGAGACAAGGGATCAATATTGGTACTCTATGTTTAATTGATAGTGTGCCAAGAGAGATGGACGAAGAAGATCGTTTACTTCTGCAAGATTTGGGGGCAATGATTGAGCAAGAAATACAGTCGGTTCAAATGGCAACCTTAGATGAACTTACTATGATTTCAAACCGTCGTGGCTTTTTGTTATTGGCAGACCATACCTTAAAGATGTGCAAGCGCAAAAACCTCAAAAGCTCTATCCTCGTGTTCGATTTGAACAAGTTTAAGCCGATCAATGATACCTATGGTCACCATGAAGGCGACTATGTACTAAAAGAATTCGCAATGGCACTTCTTGAAACATTCAGAGAGTGTGATGTCATAGGCCGATGGGGCGGTGATGAATTTGTGGTATTTCTTACGGATACAGAATCAAACTCAGTAACGCGCATTCTGGCCAGATTTAGCGATAAGATATTGAAATTAAACCAAGAAATTAATAAACCTTATCGTATTGAATATAGCTGCGGTGTCAGTCATTACAGCTATGATAGCCCGCTATCGATAGAAAAAAGGATAGAAGAAGCTGATAATGAAATGTATAAGGAAAAGCGTACGCGCTAAATTAAAAAGATAGTGCAGCGACAATGCGGCAATCATATCGATTTAGGTACGTTGGATTCGAAGCAGAGATGGTAATGTTGTAGATTAGTTAATGTTGTTTCGCACCTCTAATCCTGTATTTTTAGTCCATTTTTATCAAGTTTTAACCAAACCGCATTGTTAATTGGTGCTCTCAAATCATCACGATGTTGGCAAAGTATGACTACTGTTCCACCTGCTTCAACTAGTCGATTGATTGCAGTTATGCTATTCACGCTAATGTTGTCAACATCGTCAATCACATAAGTACAGATTGTGTCAGTTATCTGATCTGAAATATCTACGGGTTCGGGATTGGTAGGGGCAACCATTTGGGAGCAATTAATAACCACAACATTTATACCATCAGCCTCCAATACGGAAGCCAACCCCGACTTTCCAGTCCCAGTTTCCCCTTCGATTGCAATCAGCTTGGGTTTATGGTTGTAAATCATGTCAGCCAGAACATGGCTCAATACCTTTACGTGATCGGCAAAATCAATAATTTCTTCCGTTGGGTTTAATGGACTTACATGGTAAATGGCACTAGTGCTACTGGCTGTTATCTTTCTTTCTGACATCTGATTACCTGTTGGTTTTATAATCGGATAGAGTCATACGTGGCAATTTTTTCTACATTATTAGTTTAGTAAAATTTGGGAGACCACGTGTATTGATCTACTACAGCGAAACTGAACACTGAACGAAGTGATGCTACAGTACACAGTTTAATTCATGGATAGTTTCCTTGATTAAAAGTTGTTAGTAGTTTTTGTTCGACTTCTTCTCAGTCTCACCAAGCCGAAGCGTCCTTCTCAGCGCGAAAGTTTACTCACAATCTGTGATTGTACGTTTGCCTTACCTGTAGTTATCCGAGGGAGTGTCGAAGTAAGTTTTTTAAATATTATGCGTCATTTTGCACTCTAACATCCCATACCTATCATTAACCTATTGATTATCAATTGAACTGTGATTGGAAAGGCGGCATGATAGGAGTATGAAAAGCGGCTAAAAGCGTATAGAAAGCGTTATGTAACTATTAGGAAAATCGAGAATGAAAGTTGATTATGAATATTTAAAGCAACTCTTAGAGGCATTTGAGGAAGTTCCTAAACCTTTCCCCCTTATCAGTGAAATTTCTAAAGCTTCTAGTTCAGTGGACAATCAGTTTGCTTTTCATATGGGAATTTTGCACGACCAAGGTTTCCTTCAATATCTTTTCAGCAATGGTCGGTCACCTTTTACACCTGATTACGATGATATTGATGACTTTTCTTGGTGTGACTGCAATGTGCGCCATACAGCGCAGGGATATGATTTTTTGGCTGCTTTACATCAAAAGAACATTTGGAAAGCTGTCAAAGACGACCTTAAGGAAAACTCGATAGAGACTGTATGGAAAGTAGCTCAAGCAATGGCTACAAAACTCGCAGCATCAAAATTAGAAAAGTACTTGAATGCTTCAGATGTAAAATAGTTACATAACAAATTGTTCAAGAGTGATTCGGCACGCGTAGCATTTTTATTATGCGTTAGGTTTGGTGTTTAAGGTTGTATGCGGAAGCACTGGTATTGCGTGCCTCACACCTTAACAAGGCGTTATGCTCCCCAAAAGTATCGAATGTAAGAGGTAAATAATTTGGCAATTGAATCACCGCTCTTTCAGAGTGCAATGGAGCTTCTGGGTCACTCTATTACTCACTACAATGGTAAAAAAGAACTTGATAGAAAGCTCGTGATCTTACATTTGGCTAACGGAGTAGAGTTAGTTTTAAAGGACTTGGTGCTTGATTCTGGGGAGTCCATTTATAAGGGCCCCAAAGAAACCATTACAATTCAAGGATGTCTGAAAATCCTACAAGAAAAATCTATCGATTTACCTTTGTTAAACAAAATTGAACTCTTAATCGATGAACGAAATGCTCTACAGCATCGTTTTGGGTCACCAAACGAATTAACGAGTATTTTCTATATGAATATTTCAGAGAACTTTTTCCGTGAAGTATTAAAATCTCACTATGATCAAGAGTATGACGAAATCATTACTCAGTTTGCAGACGAATCTGATTTACTCGAATATAAACTTAATGACCCAAGCAACGATCAAGAGCTTGATAAACTAAAAGACCTAGCAAAAATACATCCTTTAGGTGCTTTACTTTCTGCGTGGACGTACATTGAGCGAGAAATTGAAGAGTTTGCTGCGGATACGGGAATTAATGCTCATCGACGCCGACCCTCAACAATGGATTTGATTGGTGGTAGGTGGGAAAACTACGGTGTCGTAGTACCCGAAAACCTAAGAGATAGCTTTAGTGAAGCTCGTCGTTTAAGGAATATGGCGGCTCATGGACGACTGGAACCTAGTACTAAAGAGGTTATATCGTCAGTTACTACGATTGAGGCGTTTGAGAAATTTTTACTAAGTCTTGATAAAGAAGCTATTCAAGCAAAAGCTGTAATTGAAAAAGAAAGGCTAGCGAAAGCAAGGCAAGAACAATCAGAGCAAATAAAAATACTTGATATGTTCGGTGATGTGGGAGCATAACAAACTGTTTAAGAGTGATTCGCTATGCGTGGCATTTTTACTATGCGTTGAGTTTTGTGTTTAAGGTGGTATGCGGGAGCTTAAGTATTGCGTTGCTCACACCTTAACAGGGCGTTATGTGCTTTATCAAATTTTGATGTTCAATTCATTGTTATCTTAGGCAATTTGTTGTTTTTTGGCAATTCGGTATTGGCTATCCCAATGTTTGGTTCTCTCTGCCCTTTGTGAAAACTAAATTTCGTGGGTTGCCTCATTCAGTTTTTGAGTCGGTGTGTGACTAGTCTCGCTGGCTCAAATTGCTGCTAGTTATTGTATTTTTGATACTGATTTATTTGCTGAAATTCCACTCTGAAAGTTTGTTTTCGTAAAGGATTTTGTTGGTGTTGAAAGGGCGCTTTCTTTGTCGTGAAAATTGCAGTGCTTCCTTTGGCTAATCTACTGAAAATGCAAGGTTTTCCTTCGATGTTTCAAGCTTATCTGAATAAGTATTTAAGTTAGTAGGTCATTGTTTTTGATAAACTTTAGCTACAAAACGTGCTGTACATAACAAGGCGCTAAAGAGGGACTGTAAACGAGAGGGACTGTAAACGCTTGACGATTTTAGTATAAATTGAGTTTATGGTTAAGGTTGTTTGTTTGGGTTCAGCGTAATAGCGTTTCCAGCCCCTTAGCTTAGCGTTATACAACATTAAGAATGAGGAGTACCAATCTTATGGCGAAGCCAGGAGATGATCTTGAGAAAATAGTGGAGTTAATAGAAAGATCTATTTCTCCATCTTCAGTCATTCGTCAGAATGTGATGATGCCAGTGTTGAATTCACAAATCGGAAGAACTAGGCAATGTGATGTTGTCATTGAGAGTGGTCCTGAATTTCGTCGTAATGTAACAATCGTTGAAGTTCAGGACCGAACATCAAAAGTTAATATTGCTACTTTCAACGACTGGTTGAAGAAGCTAGATGATGTAGGTGCTAACAGCTTAATCTGTATTTCTAGAAAAGAATTCCCAGAAAGTGTAAAGGAAGAAGCACGGTTTCAAGGTAACAGAGTTCTTCTAGTTAACCTAAAAGAAGCAACTCCAGAGTCACTCCCACTAAATTTTTTGTCTTTTTATGTGGCGTATAAAAATGTCAGTATTACTGGTATCGATGCTTTGAGTTGTTGTGTCGATAAAGGAAGCATTGATTTAGCATCATTAGACACTCAAGCAATGCACTCCCATGAAAAAATATGGTCTAGAGACAAATCTTCAAACATGTCTATTGTCGAACTGTTATCTCCTTTGATAAAGGAGTTACAACATGATTCAAAAGGCATAATAAAGGGCGTGGCTAACTTTACGTTTAAAAACGACAAGCGTTTAGTCCTATATTACTACATAAATGGTGAGTATATTCGCGTTGGACTAAATGTGACCGTTCAATATGTTTACGATAGTCACCTTCTTTCTATGGTGGTGTCCAGCTACGAACAAATTGATCATGGAGTGTTGGCTTGGGTTTTTGAAATTGAGCATGAGACAAGTCACGGCAAAATAAAAACTAAAGTTCCAGTAACAAAGCATGGTAACGATGCATATAAAATGCTGGATGTTATCAACTCAACTGATTTTAATTCTCAGGTGACAATAAAAAGCTTAGATCAAAAACCTGTTGTATAACAAAGCATTTAAGAGTGATTCCCAACGCTCGGCATTTTTCATTCAATCGTTGGGTTTAGTGTTTACGGTGTTTTCGTTAAGTTTTGTGGTTGCGTTGCTCACACCTTAATGCGGCGTTAAGCGAATAAGAGGTCAAATTGAGTGAAATTACTGAAAAAGAAGCTAGGGCTACAGCGAAAAGAACTTTAGAACTTACAGCAGATAAAATGTTCTCCGTACATGACATTTTTTGGCAAAGTAGAATCGACGTTTGTAAGGCTATCGTTACTCTTACGTCTGCAGTTCTAGTCGGCACTATATCATTCTCTAGTACATTGTTTACGGGTAATTGCACTGTGTTTTTGTTACTAGCTTGGGGCTTTTTCACGTTGTCGATAGTATCCTCTACAGTAGCACTTTGGTTCTCTTACAAGCTTAGCTCCTACAAAGTTCTATTTTTTAATAAAAATAATGACTTTCAACAAAAATTAGTTGCCGCATTGTCACACGAACGCAACGAAGATAGAAATACCGCCATAGAAGGACTAGTAAAAGAACTTACAGAGCAAGTAATTGATACACTTGGTTCTTATGACAGAGTTTCTCATTGGGCAGTGTTGATCCAGTTTGTTTTGTTTGTTGCTGGTATTCTTAATTTTGCTCTGTTTGGGTTGGTGAAAGTCGCTTAACAAACTGTTCAAGAGTGATTCGCAATGCATGGCATTTTTACTATGTGTTGCGTTTAGTGTTTAAGGTGGTATGCGGAAACTTCGGTATTGCGTTGTTCCCCCCTTAATTGGGCGTTACTTTCCGATACCTCACCTAATCCGTTACATCCTAATTTAGTAATATAACTGACAAGGTTCTGTCCATAAGTTAGCTCTGTGGTTTCGAGTTGCAATTGTTTCAAATTGCAATTTTACGATTAGGTCACACCATTGCCTGTTTAATTCGGATACTTAAACTAAATAGCTACTACACTGAGTTAACTTCGCACTCAAACTATTGGCTGAGAACAGTCACAGACTTGGTCTGTTGCCTGATTGCTCCATATTTACGAGTTTTTCTTTCAACTTCGAGATAGGAACAGGGCGACTTAGAAAAAAAACTTGAGCTTGTCCGCACTCTAACTCTTCTAGAATACGTAGCTGTTGAGGCGTTTCTATACCCTCGGCAACGACTTGAATACCTAATCCTTTCGCTATATCAATAATGCCTGAAGTAATCGCTCTTGAACGATAGTTAACCGTAATGTCTTTGATGAAGCTTTGATCTATCTTGATTTCATCTATTTCTAACTTATTAAATATTTCGAAGGAGGTATAGCCAACCCCAAAGTCGTCAATCGAGAATGCTACGCCAGACTGTTTAAACTTTTTCACTAGATTTGCACATTGTTCAATATTGTTTAGCATGGCTGTTTCTGTAATCTCGAAACAGAGGTGTCGAGTAAAATCAGTATCTTGTCTTAGATAAGCTTCGATTTTCTCCATGTCTTCTACACTATTTATCTCGGTAGCAGAAATGTTTACTGATACGCTCTGAACTGCACACCCTAGGAGCTGAGCTTCTTTAAGTTGCTTTGATGCTTGCCTCATAACCAGTTCTGTCAAAGCACTACACAGATTGTTTTCTTCAGCTAACTTGATAAATAGTGCTGGTGAAATATCTCCGTATTGATGATGTTTCCATCGTGAGAGCACTTCCACTCCCGTAACCCTTTTGTCTTTAAGTGCATACTTAGGTTGAAAAACGATCTGTATTTGGTCCTCTTGTATTGCATTGCGAAGGTCATTAATCATTTCTTGTTTTTGGAAATCCTGCTCGGCGAGTTTTTTATCGTGGTAGCGAATCGTATTTTTGGTCTTTTTCGCTTGGGTTAGGGCATATTTGGCCGAAGACATGAGCTGTTTAACACTTCTTCCATCAACGGGATAGAGTGCAACGCCAATAGAACATGTGACATCAATAGCATGATGTTGTGAGTGTTCGTTGAATTGTCTTTGAACACGAGCTAAATGTGTATCAATCTGGTTTTTGTCACGCATGCGAATCAAACAAGCGAACCCATCAGTGTGAATACGCGATGACAAAACTGGGAAGGCGCTCGGAGAGTCGATAGTTTGTGCGATGTCTTTTAAAAACTGACTGCTTTTTTCAAAGCCCAGTTGATCGGCAACAGGCTTGAAGTTGTCAATATCAAGAAGAAAGAGTACATAATGCTCGCGCTTACTCACACTACTGATTTTTTGCTCTAAATAGCGAAAAAAGACGAGTGGGCTATGAAGACCAGTCACATAATCGACATCATACGCCTGCTGTAGCTCTCGGTTGTTCCGTTTTATTAGCACCCACAGCAATAGAGAGGTTACAACGATAAATAGTATTCCCTTTAGTGATTGAACTAACGAATACACACCTAGACTTCCAGGTAACAGTTCTATCGCTTTATCGGAGAATAAAATCCAGAGTGAGGCAAATACAAAGTAGTGAAGAACTAATTTTTCGGAAGAGTGTGAGTTTTTTTTCATATCTATCACGGTAGTATCAAGTCAGTAGTTATTGCGTGAAATGACAAATAATAATTATTCATAAACTCTTACCATGAAGGATAATATTTATCAATGTAAAGAGTAAGTTTTTCATAATGTTAGCTCTTAAGAGGGGCGTATAACATTGGTTGAGGTCTAACGTGTTGGTGCTTTGCAATGGTAAGTAGCGATAGTAAGTCATACTGCCACTGGTTATAGTCTGCTCTTGGCCGCTACCATACAAGATGAATCATCACGGCTTGACATATTTAGAGTGCGCTAAGATAAATTGATATTTACTAGGGGAGTTATCCAAGTATCTGACGATATGAGAGGTATTGCGGATAATGGGGCTTTACTCATGTCTTTATTAATCTAGTAGAGAAACACAGCCAGCGTTTTCACGCTGGCATTAGTCAATCTGGGGAAAGATTAACGTAGAGAGAAAGCCTGAACTTTATGAGCGTCATTTTACTTGCACGTGATGTAGCCAGTCGTGAAGCGAAAAAGAACACCAAAACGCATTCTCTTTGGAATCGTTAACGCCATCATCAAAAAGATAAAGCATTAACGGTACGTCTTCAGTAACCGTCTTAAAGCTAGACTTATGTACAGCAAAAACGACATTTAGAATATCGTCATCGCTTTCAATTTGACTTACGAACATTTTTGAAAAAGTTGCTTTGATTGCGAAACCATCACTCAGTTTTTGATGCGATAAAAGTACAAGGTTCATAGACTGAGCGAACGCAAGACAAAGATCGAGTGGGGTATTCACATGTAAATTTCTTCCGTTTAAACGGAGGTTTGGCGTATTTGAGCCTGCATGATTGAATGAATAGAAATGAGAGCTAAACTGTGTTTGATTGGTTTTAATGCTTTCCATGATAAATCCTCAATAAACTTACCCCACCGAACTCGTTTATTGTAGATTTATTTTATGACACGTCGGGGTGTTTAACGTGTCTGCAATTAAATTATAATCGACGGTTTTAAAAGTCAATGGATTTTTTGCAAAAAAGAAAAATGATAGCATTTTAATTATTTAATCATCCGCATCGAGTTCTTCATAATCGATAAGATGCATGTTTCTATCAATCCGTTTTAAATCTTCAAAAGCAAAAATTTTTTTAGCAAGCCTAAGCGTATCGTAAGGTTCGCTGGTATTTGCCAAGATGGTGTCTTTGCTGTGGGGAACGTGGACAAACTCAATGCTTCCAAACCTCGTTTTATAAAAGCCTGATGTACCTGTTGTTGCCAGAATCAAAACCATTGGCACCTGAGAGATCACACTCCACCTTGATAGGGCATCTTCGAACGAGATGTAACACAGCTCACCTTCACGTAAGGATAAGGCCAGTTGGTCAAAAAACTCAGGAGGCAGCGTCGAACGTAAGTAAACAAATCGTTCATAATCGATGTTGATGATGTAGTCATGCTTTGCGATGATCTGCTCGATATCATTACTTCTAAAAATTGAGCAGATCTCTTTACGTTTATAGATAAACTTTTCAGTACGTCGATACTGCATTTCGAAAATCATTTTCATAGATTAAAAGTCACAATGATTTAAACTGATCTGAATGATTACATATTAGTTTGCAGTGAATCAAGTGAAGTAACATCACGATGATAAACATAAAGTACAGATGGATACGCATTTGTGTTTAGACTGATGTTATACCTCCTATATTTATTGTTTGTTTTATAATCTCTCTGGCAATCAAAACCAAGTTTATACAGAAAGTCATTTATCGCTCGTGTTCGATAACTTTTAGACTGTGATTCGGAAGTGATGGGTTTTAACATTGTTTTCATGTTACTTAGTTTTTTACAGAGTTTAGAATTGTTATTTAATATCTGGTTGATGATATCATAAGCATGATAATAACTTGACTTAGATATCGATTGATTCTGGTTGATATTATCAATAGAAATTTCTAACGTTTTAAAAATAGTATCCATCAGTTCATAAAGGTCGTTACATGGTATTTTCTTCGTGCGCCATTCCATATATTTCTGTAAATGTTCGAGTAAAGAGGCTTGGTCTCTAGAAAATGAAATCGCCTCGTTGGTTAGAGAATCAATTGGGATGCGCAGCCTTTCAGAAATCACTCTTTTTTCTGCTGCACAGAGTTGTAAGTTATTCGCTTGGCCTGAATGGATGACTTGATTTGCTTCATTCAGGTCACTAACGTGCTCGGGTGCCTTGTAGATAGATTCGTTGACAGAGGCTTTGTAAGCTTCTGTAATTTGCTTTTGCAACAAGGATTCACGGTAACGTTGTGCTGCAGAACACTCTTTGATTTTAACTCGAAAACCTAAACCTTCAGCCGTACGTTGTAGAGATAACGGCATATTGTGACGCGTATGTGTGGAAATATGATGGATAAGGTGCTGCATATACTCAAAAGAAAAGGACTTGTTGAGTGGCTCACCATTGGTATTCATGTTTTTGTTCTGATAGCAAGTCACATGGTCTTTCTGTACAGCGAAAATAATTTCTTTGGCTTTGCGAAACCTGCGTCCCATTTGTATCAGTTCTTTGGGCATGAGTATGCTATGTGATACCACCAAAACCTTGTCGGTGTAATTCGCCTCGATACTGACTGCTGAATCAATATAAGGTGAGTACAAGATTTTTTTGTACAAGAAGCACGAATCGTTTGGGTTGGCTAAAAATTTCTTCACGGCATCTTTGTTACGGGTATCAGCCGTAATCACGAGGTATCCAGCTTCTAGCGCTTTTTCAGCGCAGCCTTTACCCGAAGATTGAAAACCCATCGAAAACAAATATTGGTACAACGCCTCTTTCTTATCGAAAGCCATCACTTTATAAGGATTGTGTCCACCCCCGATTTCGTTCAGTACTTCGTCTCTATTCGTGATTGTGATATTGATGTCGGAGTATCTTCCGCCTTCTACTTTATACAGCTGATAATCTTTAATTCCTGTAGATGCAATCAATTGGCCAGTGATGCAGTTTGTGCTGTCTGCATCCATCATGATGACATGTTTAGCATCAGTAATGACCGTTCTTATTGCATCAAAGGACTTTGCTTTCAGTAAATCACTATTGTAATGACTGCCATCAATGGATATAAATCCTTTTTCACTTTCATCGAAGATAACTAAATCGCAGCGGAGTACATACTGAAGCATCTTGGGCAGCGAGTTAGTCGTTGAAACGATGAGCTGTGCATTCTCAAGCTTCTCTAGCGATTGGGTATTGTGGCTTGCTTGCTTCGCATGTGGTAAAAGCTTTGAAATCTTATTGTTCATGTTACTATTGATGGCATCCTTATGGGAAATGGTAGCAATTTTTAAGTTTGGATTGGTCTTAAGTCGTTGGCGAAGATAATGGTCAATGACGTAGGTGGTTTTTCCAACACCAGTTTCAGCAGAGATAACATTAACGCGGTTTAACGCTAACTCGATTTGGTTTAAACAGGAAACTTGCTTAGCGCTTGAAAAATCCAGGGAGAGTTTGATTGCTTCCACCTCTTGTTCATTGATGGACGTTAACTGACGGACAATGTCATGACTACTGATGTTGAAGAGTGTTGAAGCGAAGAATATTGCGGATTCAATCGATACAAATGCGCTGTGAACTGCCTGTTTGAGTTGTTTTAGAGCATGTTCTATTAACTCACTATTATTATCGGTTAATCGGCATGCATGAGAAATAAGGTACACCTCTTGAAGCAAAGGTATCATGTTAAGTGAATCGATGGAATGGCCTGAAATTAACAATTCCTTTTTAAAATGAATGGAAGCGGCTATAGCATCAATCATATCTTGTACGCTAGTAGACGCATAAATCGCTATCGAACTGACCCAGTTTTGGTAAACAGGGATAGTAGAGAGTACTTCACTCGGAAGTTTCATGGCTAAATCATCACGGGTATTAGTACTTGTTATAATATCATTTTCATTCTTAGTGACATGTAGTTTGATGTTTTTAAATTCCGTTGCGCCACTAATATTTTTATAAAAATATTCCACTGTTTTATTCTCATTTAATTAGTTTTATAAAATTCTAATTAATAAATAATGATAAGATCAATCAATTTTTTAATTTTTTATCAATATTGATTTATGGTTTATATTTCAATTGTTTAAGTGGTTTGGTTTTTATATTTAATTTATAATATCTCAGAGTATTTAAATTTAAATAGAAAATGAAAGTAATTTAGATGTGTTTAAGATATTTATTTTTAAATATCCATCTCATGGTTAATAAGACTGAATCTGTAGCTAAGTTCGCTTCAAGAGGGAGAGGTTACTTAAGTGCTATGGGGTTATAAAAATGGATCGACTTCTCATTTAGTATGTAAAATAAATGAATGTGTGGGCACTGAGTCAACAGTTCTAACCTGAGAGTCTAACGTAACATCTCAACACCGAATGCTGCATGCGTTAGCATGCTAAACGTATTGGTGATTCCATTGAACGTCAATTCACCGTTATAAGGTAAACCACGAATGTGTCCACTTCTCTTAAGTATATATAATAATATAAATGGGGAAGTGGACACTGAGTGACAAGTCATAACTAAAGAGTCTTAAGCGGAACCTCAACATCGAATACTGCATGCGTTAGCATGCTAAACGTATTAGTGACTCCATTGAACGTCAATTCACTGTTACAAGGTAAACCGCGAATGTGTCCACTTCTCTTAAGTATATATAATAATATAAATGGAGAAGTGGACACTCAACATCAAGCGTTCAATTGATATCCCACCTCAAAGCCACCATACTCTTGTCGATATACTCGCTCTTCGAGCGAGAAGTTCAATTGGATGGTTACTTGCCAATAAACAGATAGTAATTGTTCCAACAATGAACTCGTGGTCAACTAAATTCGTTTAAAAGAGTTGTGCTAGTCAACGCCGATGGAGTATTAATGGTATTTAACCTTAGGCTAAAGGTTACTACCCTCAATAACTTCATCCGTTTTAAAATCTTTCTTAGTAAGACTGGTGCCATTGTCACTATTGTACTTTTCTATTGCTGCCGCCAGCTCGCGTGACGCTTTACCTTGAGACCTTTCTTTAAAAATCTCGTCTCCTACTTTAAATTTGACGAGTGGCGCTCTCTTACGCTGAGTGGTGGCAGAAGATTTCGAGCCAGACAAACTCTTTTGCTTGTGGGAGAGTTCTTCAGGGATCTCAATACCAATGGCTTTCAACGCTTGTATGGCCGTCTCAACTTTTTTAATCTCTTCAGCAGATTTTAGTTCTTCTATGATATATCCAACTCTATCACAGATAGCTTCTAGTTCGATAAGAGATAGCTGCAACCCTCTGATATTATTGCGATTACTAAATGTTTCTATTGCTGCTTCTTGCTTTTCAGTAAGTGTCATTAGGTTTTTATTCCTATTAAATTTGCAATGGATAGAAACCTAATTTTAAACGAAACTAAAAAAGTGTGTTAGTTTTTAATAATTAAAAATTTTTCTTGACTTATATTTTTAATTTTATATTTACAATGGGTTTTTAATGTGGTTTATTAAAACCATATTAAAACACTACCTGGAGTTTAAAAGTTATGAATTTAAAAAGATGTAAATACGTGTATAACAATCCTAATTTGAAAGTTATTAAAAAACCTTTAAACGATGATTTAAATCTCGTTGAGGATTTAAGAGGAGAAAGCCTTCTAATCTCAGATAGCGAAGCTTTACTAAAAGCAAACAGTTTAACTGTAGAAGATCAACGTCAGATTTTTAAATCAAGATCATCAAACCCCAGCAACTGTTTTTCTGGTCACAGGTCTTTTGGTCAACGTAACGCTAGAACCAGCGAGTATCAATCAACTTTCCCAAAACAAACTGATAAAGAGTCTCGGGTTCCTGGTCTCTTTGGTTGTAATCGCTATAAATCAAAGAGAATCCAACAAGTAAAAGACACTGAAAGTTTTTGCTTTTTTTAAAATGAAGTAAGGAGAGGGGATGAATAAACAGCATCAATGCGAGCATATGCCGCAAGAAGTTCAAGTGTATCGCACAGATCATTACACAGCGGATAAGAAATGGTTTTTGTTTATTTCTGAGACAGCAAAAGAGATGGACCTTGAACTAAGCCATGAAATTAATGAAGTCGGTGAATTGCTTTGGCAAACCGCGTTTAACATCGTTCATTGTCCTTATTGTGGCTTAAAGCTAGAAACCACACAACAGACCAAAGGTCACTTTCACAAGGCCGTTAACTATAAGCTTCTTTAGCCTATTAGCAATTGATGTTGTCCTGCTTATAAGCAGGACTGGGTGCCTATTATTGAGCGTGGAGTATGCGAAAAATCAGAAAACGTTAAAAATCAAAATTATCGCGAATGTATCAAATCGCAAATTCATATGACAGTAACAAAAACCATCGAGTTAAAGCATCGGGATTCTCACATAGACACAGCGAATCGTATAGCAGCCAAGTCTAAGCTGCTAGTTGATTGGTATAATTTTAGTTCCAACTGCTCTGCAATTACCGTCCCACTATGACTAGGTCACGGTCAATCTGTTTATTGCCTGTTCTCTTGAGCGACTTCCAGTAAAGTACGGTAATTGCCCTGGTGATATTGTTAAGGCTCAATTTACGATGGCTCTCGTGGAGGAGAGCTAATAACATACCAAAATTGTATTTTGTCGCCATTGTTGCTAAATGTTTCTATATGTTTCTGGAATGTTGTAATCTGATTGCGCTGACATGTTCAGTTTTGCGATAATTTAATTCAAAAAGGAAGGCCTACATGAATATACAATTGGAGGTCGTGTTTGTCTTGCTCTTGTTTATGCTAATCGTTTGGCTAATTCCGATGATATTAGTTTTAAAATCAACTAGAACACATGGGAAAGAAAAACTAGGTTGGCTAATAGCGATGGTTTTCATCTCTTGGTTAGCTTGGGCATTATATTTAGTTTTTGCTCCACTAAAGCCAAATGTTAAACGCTTTAGAGAGTAACACTGACCCCCAGTGGGATATTTTCAGGCGCGTAGAGTATTTTTGGCTTGTTTCACGTTGTCTTTGGACTATCCAGAACCAGTTTAATGATGTCTGCTGGAGAACGCCGCTATTTATCAAAAGCTTTTATTGAGCAGTTCGGCTGATACATTTTGGAACATTATATGTACTCAATATTTTTATGGATTTATTATGTCACGCAGTCAACGCCTACTAGAATTACACCAACTACTTCGACGCTATAGATATCCAGTCTCTGCTGAGGAATTAGCTAATCGGTTTAATGTCAGTGTGAGAACTATCTATCGAGATATTGCAACTTTGCAAGCACAAGAGGCAGATGTCGAAGGGGACGCTGGGCTTGGGTTTGTTTTAAAACAGAGCTTTGATTTACCCCCGATGATGTTCAGCGTAGAAGAGCTTGAAGCCCTAAGATTAGGAGCTGAATGGGTAGCAAAGCAGGCAAACGGAGAATTTAGTGAAGCTGCTATTAATGCACTTGCTAAGATTTCATCAGTTTTGCCTTCAGAGCATGAAGCTAAGCATACTGAGAGTATCGTTAGAATTGCTTCAGCCTTCAAAGCACCATAACTTTTAATTAAGCTAACTGATCTAAAAAACGATACAGAAAGGGCATAAAGCCGAAATATTTTACGAAGATGCAAAAGGAACTATAAACAAAAAGATTGTGTGGCCAATTATCATAGGTATGTTTGAGCAACACAATATTTTAGTTGCATGGTGCGAAACACGAAACGAGTACCGTAACTTCCGTCTTGATAGAGTTCAGTCTTTCTTGCCGCTTGAAGCTAAATATGAGCGTTCTCGTCAGGCTTTACTTTCAGAGTGGGAAACTCTGGAGGAAATTGATCACAAGCGTTTTCTCTACTGACAAAAATTGTCACTGCCTTCCGTTACATTTATTTCATCAATTCAAAAAGTGAAGGCTTATAACTATGTTATCCATTGACTCCATTGTTTTATATGTAGAGAACGTTCAACTCAGCATGAGTTTTTATGCGCAAGCATTTGAGTGTGAGTCAAAGCTTTTATCGCCTATCACCACAGCGAGTCAGTATGACTATTGGCTGGCTAACGCAATCTTTGACTGTCGAACCGTTGGGTAAAATTAATGCTCAATCTAAATATGCTACTGGGTTCAATAAGCCAGAGCAACGGTAGGTTCATACGATTTCATAACGACATAAATATTGGGAATTGGATTGGAGTTGGTGACTTTTTCATGAATATTTGAGCGGTATAACTTTAAAAAAACTAGACTTCGCTCATTATTTAATTCACGCTTTGAAATTATATTTACGCTTCTTTTCGCTTGTTCCAATTGGAACTGAACATGACACTATAAAAAGGTTTCCAATGTTTAAGAAACTGTCACTTAAAAACAAACTCGCGATTTCAGCGAGTACTGCCATTATAGTCGGGGGATTACTGGTAGAAGCACTTTCATTTAACGCTTCGCTAAGTCGCATGGATGAAGAGGTTGAGCAGCGCCTTGAGAGTACAACAGCATCTTATAATCAATACGTGGCTGACTGGTTACTATCAAAAGAGCGTGCGTTGACTTCTCTGTCTCAAGAGGTAGATAAAGCCGCAATCGTTACGCACCTAAAACAAATTAGTCACTCGGCTGCTTTCGACAACGTATTCTTGGCATATCCAGACGGTAGTCAAGTAAATGCGAATGGCGTTGTACTACCGCCAGGGAATAATGATCCGCGTAATTGGGGTTGGTACATCAATGCTGTCGCAGACCCAAACAAAGTCTTTATGGATAACCCAACAGTTGCCGCTGCTACTGGCGCAAACGTAGTTTCACTGGGTAAGGCGCTCAATCTACATGGTCAGCAAGTGGTGCTGGGTGCGGATGTAGAGATCACCGATATTCTTAACAACATGGACAAAGTGATCCTTCCAGGTGACGGCTACATGTTCATTGCTAATGAGAAGGGCAATATTTTTACCCATAAAGACACTAAGCTTCTTAACCAACCCGTTAGTCAGCTAGGGTTGGAATTCAAGACCATACAAAGCGCTTCACGCAGTGGTAATGATGAGTCTATTTCAATCGCAGGTGAAGAGTATGTTCTGTACGCTCAAAAAATTGATGGAACAGCACTAACAACAGTAACCATTCTCAACTATGGTTCTTTGGTTGCTCCGCTATTTGATGCGGTATGGAGCCAAGTGTTCGCAACAGCAATCGTGGTTGTTATTTGTACTCTGCTGTTCAACCTGCTGTGTAGCATCCTGTTTAGACCGTTAAACAACGTTTCTCAAGCGCTGGAGCAGATCGCCAATGGTAGCGGTGATCTTACTCAGCGTATTGAGGTGGAGAGTAGTGATGAAGTAGGGCGCCTGGCGAATAACTTCAATACCTTTGTGGGTAGTCTGCAAAAATTGATTGGTCATATTCGTGAGCAAGCACACCTCATTAATGAGCAGTCAGACAATAACACGCATCGTTCGAACAACGCCGTTTCTGAGATCCATCAGCAGCAGCAGGAGATCACAATGGTCGCAACAGCGGTAACAGAGTTAGCGAGTGCTACCCGTGAAATCGCCTCTCATGCTGAACAAACTGCCAACGCGGCGCAGGATTCAACCGTGAGTACGAACAACGGTCAGTCTTTGGTTCAACGCACTATGGGTTCTATCAACAGTCTTGCGACGGAGCTTGGCGAAGCAAGTTCCGTTATCAGTGAGTTGGACCGCCACGCGCAAGAGATTTCTACCGTCCTTTCGACCATTCAAGGCATTGCAGAGCAAACAAACCTACTGGCCCTTAATGCGGCAATCGAAGCAGCACGCGCTGGTGAGCAAGGCCGCGGTTTTGCCGTGGTAGCGGATGAAGTTCGAGTACTGTCACAACGTACTCATGCGTCCACCGAAGAGATCAAAGCGACGATTGATACGCTTCAGCAAACTACCACACGAGCGGTTAGCTTAATGGATAGCAGCTCTAACTTGGCAAACACGTCGGTATCAGACGCAGACCAAGCAACGAATGCGTTGAGTGAAATTCATGAAGCGGTTTCGTTGATCAGTGATATGGCAACACAAATTGCGACAGCAGCGGAAGAGCAGACACACGTAACGGGTGAGATCACGCAAAATATCACTTCTATTAAAGATGTGGCCGATGAGCTTGTCATCAGTACTCAAGAAAGCTCGCAAGAGTCAACCAAGCTGAAACTACAAGCGCAAGAACTAACGGACAAGGTGGCAACGTTTAAACTTTCGTAGTGATAGTCAGTGTTAAAAATTAAAAACGGCGAGGCATAGAGCCTCGCCGATTTTTTAACGGAGGTATTGCTCCTGATGCGTATGAACAAGCCCGTAACAGAACAATCATGCAAAACTTGGGTTTGATAGTTGAAAAGTTTAGCAGCAGTTTCAAACAAATTTTGTTCAGAGATTTTTCTGCGCGGTCCTAGCTACGTGTTCCTGCCCGTTTCAAGCTAAACGTTGCATCACTATAAATGATCAATGTTAGCCGTATTGCCGTTATTCAGAAGACTTGCAATTTTGTTATAGATAGCTCTATCCGAGAAGACTTCTCCGATATTTAGTCTGAATGTGTATCGTAGTCCATCCTCACTTAGAACTTCTTCAGCATTCCAATCGAGAAGGTCCAATTCATATACCGTTAAGCCTAATTTATATGCAACTTCCTCACGCAATAAGCTTTCTAATAACCTATTATTCGAGATATCCATAAAACTGCCTTTTAGACCTGTTTTAACGTCTCAATATAATAGCCCTATTTGAAGTTTATTGTAGTGAACCTAGCAAATTGTCGGGCAACACTGAAGTAAGTCTCTGGCATTCTAGTGGGGGAATCCAGCCTGTTCAAAAGAGGAAAGTGATGAGTTTTCCTGACCAGATCAGTTCTTCTTCACACTTACATTTCTTCCGTTTGACTTTGAATCATCAGGTAAAGTTAACTTAATGACAAGGATTGTATTTAGCAAACCTTCCGATGTTGTAGTCTCGACCTTTAGCTATTCGAAAGGAATAATTTGATAAATTTACGGAATTTTTTGATGGATAAGTGGTTAACTGAGGTTAATGAAGTAATGGAAGAAGCTTTAGACTTGGTTTCAAGTGGAGAGCTGAAGCATGTCAGTATGTATAAACTTGCTCCTCGTCTGTATGTAAATCGCTACAAAGTTCGTAGCGACTTGATGCTTAAAAAAATACTCGATGAAGTAGATGAACAGATAAAAACTGAATGGTACTCTGACCCAAGCTCTAAACAGCAGTTCAAATTTCATTTTGTATCAGCATATCTATTGTGTTTTTTAGTTGCTGGTAAAGTGACTAGCAAAGAATACGATCAAGTAATGAATTACCTCAATAAAGAAATGGACCTGTTCGAAGGCTAACCAAGCGACATAGAAAAAGAGAGTACCAGTCATTTGGTACTCTCTTTGCCCCATGCCACCCCTAAGCATGTGTATGTTAGGTAAGATTAGCGCAAGAAATCCCAACTTCAACCTCCGATTAACGGACCTCCTGTCACCTTAGTCCAATACATTGTACATTTGTGGTCTTAATTGTTTGATTTAGTTCACTTTAATTCGAAAACAAAACCTTCTAGAGTTTCTAACGCAGTTAGCTTTGAAAGCAAAATGTCGATTAGTGGAACGTGAAGTCTGTCTAGAGCAGCTCAATGAATATCGCTTCCCAAACAATGCGCTAATATTTATGGTGAACTTAAGAGCAACCCCCTCAAACTACGCCAACTCTGTCGTGAGGTTGGGACGAAAAGACATGGGGCTGGTTTTTCTAGATATCTAAGCTGGTGTAGAATGGGTTTCGTAAAATGAACAAATCAAAATTCACTTCTTCGATTGTGGAAATAAACACCAATGATTATTCAATCTTGGGTGTTATTTGATTTTTAGAGGTGGTTAATGACAAAAATGCTGCTAATTCTCCTTTGCATAGCCTTGCTTTTTGTTGCATTTGGGTATGATGACAATATGAGGATAATCGTCGATCGTTTTATGGCCACGTTTTGATACCGAGTGACATGGTAATAGAAGCGAGAGCTGGATTGATGTGCAATAATCCAGAAACTACAAATGGAGTTGCGCAAGGCACATTTGCGCTGAAATCATAAATGATATGAACCACTAGAACAGGACTCCTGACTAACGGACTTTTCCATGCCTGTAGTTAATATCTAGTCATTTAATATGGACTCAACCATAAATGTGTCTGTGAGTCTTGCTTTAAGCGGAAGTACTCCAAAGCGTAAAGCTCCTTAGGTGAACTAAGGAGCTTTAAGAAAATTAACCAGCTCTAGTCAATTTCTACTAAAACAGCCAATCCTAGACCATCTGGGTCGGAGTCAGTATTAGCTGAAGTAGTGGTAAAAATTCCCAGACTGGCTGACTCATTAAAATACCCAGTCATCGTGAACGTCCCGTCATTATCAGTAACGGTTATCGTCGCTGCACCATTTGAGGCTACTGAAGAGTTCGCTGTGAGGCTTACTGATTCTTTCGTCGTTTCTAGAGATGTACCAAATGAAGGTAAATCAATCGTTGCGATAGAGCCAGTCAGAGTGGCGGAGGTTTCAGAGTTAAACTCCAGCTTAGTGGTAAAGCCAGAGTGTGCTAACTCAAAGGCTGTATTGCTTAGCATTGCAGCGTTAGTGAAGATCAGTCGATAGGTATTACCCGTTAGGACTGGGGTTTCTGACGGGAGTTTAACGGCTAAGGTAGTATCAATTTCCATATCTGAGCCATGAAGGCCGTCAGCATTATAAAACACTAAGAAGTTGTAGTCTGAGTTCACAAAGCCATCAGCCTCTTCTCCAACGACGGAGACTATATCGCCACTGCCATCAGTCACAATACTAAGTCCAGGTTCAGCCCCAAACTCTTCAGTAGAATAACCGCCGTACCGTGAGATATGTTGATGGGTAGTAGGGGAGACATCAACCGTAGAAGAACCAGAAAAAGTTAAAACGTTGGTCTCCGCTTCGACCTCTACCGAACCGTTATTATTAAAGCGTGAGCCGAAGTACACTCTACCAAAATCTCCAATTAGATCGGAAGATGACATGTTGGCTGGCTGTTCTGCAAGCAGTAATAACCCTCGTCCCACATCTGTTCCACGGTGATCTGAAGGGTCTAGCGCATCATTTTCCCCATCACCATTCGTATCAATGGCCGCGTAGCGAGCCTCGTTATAGGTACTAAGGCTAAACGCGACATTGCTGTCATTCACTTTTTGGAACTTTATGGTTTGAGGTGGGGAGCGCCAAGCCCAGTCTCCATCGATTTCCTCCTCAAACTCACCTTCAATGGTCAATATGTTTTTGGAATCAAATGTGGCGGCGACTGTTTCATCTTCTTCTAGCTCTGTGTAATAGACAGATTCATAGTAACTGTTAGCGTCATTACCATGCACATAACCCCAAGCCCCTTCATTATCTGTTAACTCAAGCTCAACGTTCCCATCAGCGTTACCAGTTAAAGCGACAGAAGAGTAAAACATATCGAGAGCATAGGTACCGAAGTCTCCGTCATGTAGGCCTAAAGCCATATCCATTAAGCGGTAGTTGCCCGAGATGTCTACAGCGGAAGAGGTTGTTGAACTAATGGAAGCGATTTCTTTATCGACAAACTCGCCGACTTCGTTTTCCAGAGCAGAGAGCATAGACGACATGTCATTCCGACTAGCCAAATTAAACTCTTCGACTTGTCCACGCAACTTTATTACTGATTCAGTGGTTAGGTCGTTTAAAGCACTTCCTGATTGGATGAATTTACGTAATACAAACTCGGACATTGGTGATATGTCTACCGACTCTTGAACGACTTGAGACCTTAAGTCAGTATCGGTGTCACCAGTTATTCTCACGACTAGGTTACCCGCAAGAGAAACACCTTCTGGTACGGTGATGGTGTAATCACCAGTAATTGAGGTGTAAGTCGTCGAGATCACTTCCCCCACCTGATTACCATCATCATCAATAGTAATAAGTTCAACCAATGCGCCAGCTACTGGCTGTAATCCCGTAATTCCAGCGTAGGCAGGGGGAAAGACATCGTTGAGAACTCGATCTAGAATTGTTTGATGTTCAAGTAGGGCTACTTCACCACCTGGAGCGGAAACATTACCACTGACTACTGTTGAGCTGGTGCTGGTGTCTTCACTTTCGTTTGAGTCGCCATCACTGTCACTTCCGCAAGCAGTTAGAATGAGCGTCAATACTGCGGCTCCGTAAACTGACCTTATTTTCTTCATAATCCATCCCTATGATTTACATGCTTGTCTGTTGTTTGAAAATTAAACAATCTGTCGGAATGGAGAATAGTTAATATACATTGATAGTGCAAATTAATGCATAATGCCTAATAACCATGCGGCATATCAAGTGACGCAAAACGCTACAAAGCAATCTATTATTCTCATATATGAAACACATTTTCACCATAAAGGTCTATTGACGCCATTTTTTATATGAACTTTATGACTAGCATTATTTTACTTAGGTGCATATGGACATTTAAGTGTCGGGTAAAACCATTCATTGAAAACGGAGTTACTATGAAATCACAGTTAACAAGATCTGGGTTGGCTATATCTATTGCATCGGTTCTGAGCGTGTTGTCGAACCCTGCAATAGCGCTTCCAAATGGTAAGCCATTTCAGGAGCTGAGCAGTGTAATTGAAACCAATGCTGAGGCTATAACGGCACTGCAAGTAGATGTATCTGAGATAAATGCAAACATAACGAATGTATATAGTGTGTTGGATGAGATGGATGGGAGGGTCTCTAAGAACGCTCAAGATATTAGTGCTGCTTTATTGCGCATCTCTGCAAACGAAGGTGATATCGATGTACTTCAGTCAGACATTGGTCTTTTGCGTGGTCAGTTGTTAGACGCAATCGATACGATGGAAGCGGAAATATCGCTAATTCGAGAGAACATCCGCGACTTGGTTTCTGAAAATGAAAAACTGGCCGCAGAATTGGCAGCGGCAGTATTGGAATTAACTGCTTCGATCGATGAAAACTCGACTCAAATAGATACACTGGGAACCAAGGTGAACCTATTAACAGCTTCGGTTGCAACGAATAACACACGAATTTCAGCTCTAGAAAACAGAGTTGACGACATGGGTATCGAAGTCACTACCAATAAGGATGACATTGCTCAGATGGTTGCTGCCCTAGCTGCGTTGAAAGAGAAAGTTGATGTATACCATGACGAATGTTTAGAAGAAATAACATATGGGGATACAGTCATAGGTGAATTGGTAGCAGATAGTGAGTGTCTATCGGTCAGTCGTCCGCAGGAAAGCCCAGGGCTGTATTATCAATTTACGCTCTTTTCTACAACAAGAGTGGCCATTAACGCACTAGGGCTTGAAACTGACGACGGAACTTTGAGTGATCCATACCTCTATCTTCATTCAGGGGACCGTAATGGTGAGGTTATAGACTCAGATGACGACTCAGGTCAGGGCTTTAATGCTCGCATTACCCGAACCCTCCAGCCTGGTACTTACACCGTTGAGCTAACAAATTATAACCCTTCTCAATATGGAACCTATACATTGACGGTGAACTAGCAAGCAATTATTTTGGTCATTAGCTCAGGCCTCACTATTTTGGTAGGGCCTGAGATTTTGAAACGACTCTTTGCCCCAAAACAATTCAGGGCAAAAGTTCTTTCCCATTTCGTTCCTAGTACTTTCCCCTATCAAAAGTTATCCGAGGGAGTTTGGAGAGCAGCATTTTTCTGAAATTATAAGGCATCATGCAATATAACCTCTGTTAACTTTCATTAACCTTAACCTATTGATTACACGTTGATGTGGGATTAAAAAGGTTGCATGATAGGAATATGAAAGGCGGCTAAAAGCCGTATAGAAAGCGTTATAGCTTATTCGACCTCAAGGAGGAGAGTCGTTGAAACAGAGTAAAAGTGAGTTTTGGTCAGGCGAGGAATACGATGCGCAGTATGGTAATTCTTATGCAGGTGAAATATCGTTCTTGCAAGATCTTATATGTCATCAAAAGGTTTTATCCCTGCTAGATGTCTGCTGCGGAACTGGTCTGGTTACAATCCCATTATCAAGGAAGTTGTCCCACGTAGTAGGTATTGATTTTTCTAGTTCAATGATTGATTTTGCTAAGTTCAAGTCATCAAGCATTAGAGATATTGAGTTTTACGAAATGGATGCGGCAGATTTCAACTTAGGAACCGTTTTTGATCTAATTGTTATGACGGGTAATGCCTTTCAAGCATTTATTTCAGACGAAGACTTTTCATCGATGTTAAATAACATTAATAGTCATATGCATGCTGGAAGCCTTTTTGTATTTGATTCTCGGCTTCCATGTTCTGAACATTTTGAAACAACAAGTAGTTACGAACATTGGTCTTCTTACAAAAGTCCAACAGGTGAAAACGTCAGTGTCTCAGGTTTTGACAGCAGGCACCCAAAATTAAACAATACGATGTTGCACCATGTAAGACGAGAATATGAAAGTGGTGAGCAATATCATAGTTATATCGAGCTAAAATATCGTTCAATTGACGAGATCGTTAAGGTGTTAGAACGCAATGGTATGCAGTTAGTAGAATACTACGCGGATTGGAAAAAGACGCCTTTGACCGAAACATCAACAAGTTTTGTAGGTGTTGTAAGAGCGCTATAACAAAGCGTTTAAGGCAGATTCGCAACGCGTGGCATTCTCAGCTTAAATTGAATTTTGTGGTTAAGGTGTAATGGTTTAGGTCAGGTGTAAGCGTTGCTCACTACTTAACGCGGCGTTAGCAGTCAAGGATGAATATGAAACAAAACTACCAAGTTCATGAAGACATGTATGTTGAAGCTCGCGAAGCTGGCTGGGAGGGTTGGGGTGGCAACGAGCGAATGTCTAAAGCAGTTTTAGTGGAGCGTTTTCTCGAGCTATTTAAACGACCCGTGCAAGGTAAACTGCTCGAATTAGGTTGCGGTGAAGGACATCATTGCAGAGCTTTCCAGAAGTTGGGCTTTGAGGTGGCAGGTATAGATATTTCACCAACCGCAATTGAATGGGCAAAGGAAAAAGCCAGAGCAACAGGAGTCGAGGGTAATTATTATTTAGCGGACCTAACGGTAGCGTCTCTTGAACTTCCAGAACGTTATGACGTTGTCATTGACGGTAATTGCTTGCATTGCATTATTGGTGCAGATCGAGTCATATTTTTGAGTCATGTTTATCGTTCACTGTCTGAAAACGGGGTATTTTTTGTCAGTAGCTTGTGCTCTAAAAATGAAATTAGCTATGAAACTTATAGAGATGGCAGTCCATATCGTCATGTTACCTCTGAAAGTGATCTAGTTGTTGAACTAGAGAAAGCAGGGTTCCAAGTGCTTCATGTCAGTGTCTATGAGCGTGAAACTTCAAACCACATAACGGTGTATGCGATAAAAGCATAATTTTGTGTAGAAAAAACTGCTAACAAATTGTTCAAGAGTGATTCGGCACGCGTGGCATTTTTACTATGCGTTGGTTTTAGTGGTTAAGGCGTTATGCGGAGGCTTCGGTATTGCGTGCCTCACACCTTAACAAGGCGTTATGGCTTAGGAGTCAAAATGGCATATGTATTAGCAAATAAAGCAAGTAAAAATCAGATGCTCTATGCATTTGAGCCTAGTTTTAATATCGATTCTATTGAGTATAAAACGGTTCGTCTGGAGCACGTTCAATACGATCATCAAGGTAATATCTTGATTGACTCCGACACTCTAAGGGATTTCGAGTTGTTAGGTATTCCAGTTTTCGAGAAAAAATCCTCAGCTAAAGAGTTCTTAGTTGGTCTCGATTTAGGGGCGCATGCTAAGTATGTCGGGGTTCGTTATAAGAGGGCATATGAGCAGAACTTTACAGATCTCAAAGCATTTTCAAGCTGGACAGAGCTAAATCGATAAGCGGTAAGTTTCGCCATAACAAATTGTTCAAGAGTGATTCGGCACGCGTGGCATTTTTACTATGCGTTGGTTTTAGTGGTTAAGGTGGCATGCGGAGGCTTCGGTATTGCGTGCCTCACACCTTAACAAGGCTACATGGACTCCCTCTTTTGTCAACAATAGCTAACGCTGACAACAGTGGATCTGACAGCAGCTCTACATTCGGTGTTTCGTCGGATTCTATCCGTCACCCTGATGATATTCGCTTGATGCCAGCCTCATTCGTTAGACAGTATTTTCTACTTCCCAATTAAACAGGTTAAAGCATCTCGGTCTGACCGTATTGTCATCAATTGCTATTGCTTTGACTCGGTGAGGGCTAACCGTTTATATAGTTAGCTTTATACTCGTTTCCTGTCGTCAATAATGCCCATATTATTCGTGCATTTTTGGCTGCTAGGGCAACAGCCGCACGCTTGTAGCCTCGTCGCTCAACGAGCTGTTGTAACCATAAACTGTTTCTATCCGTCTTTTCTTTACAGCGGGCAATGACAGCTCTTGCACCGTGTATAAGCAGAGTGCGAATGTGTTTTTCGCCTCTTTTGCTGATGCGACCAAGATGAACATGACCACCTGTTGAGTATTGCCTTGGAACTAACCCTATCCACGCGGCGAATTGGCGGCTAGAGCCAAATTGCTTGGCGTCATTGACGGTTGCGACAATGGCACTTGCACTGTGTTCACCGACACCAGGAATATCTATGAGGGCCTTTGCTGAAGCCATTTCACGAACTAAAGCCGAGACGCGTCGATCATAGTGCAGGATTTCGAGGTTAAGGCTTTGAATCTTGTTCGATAGATCTTGAAGTAGTTCACGAGCCAACAGCGGCAAACCATTTTCCGCATCTTCGAGGATACTACCGATAGTTTGTTGAGCCGAGTAGCGACCTTGTGGCATCACAAGGCCAAACTCAGAGAGTAACCCTCGGAGTTGGTTGAGGGTAGCAGTTCTTGTTTTAATTAGCCCCTGACGGATTCGATGCAAGCAAAGCACCGCTTGTTGCTCTTCACTTTTTATAGAGACAAATCGTGTTTTAGGTCTAGATACTGCTTCGCAGATAGCTTCTGCGTCGTTGGCATCGTTCTTTTCATTTTGTCGATATGGAATAACGAATTTGGACGCCATGATTTTAGGGTGATGACCGAGTTTAAGTAACTCCCTTGCCCAGTGATGTGCACCAGAGCAGGCCTCCATACCGATGATGCAGGGTGGTAGATTGGCGAATGTGTCTAACAGTTTGTTTCTTTTGACAGTTTTGCGTAGGACGCACTTGCCATATGCATCAACGCCGTAAATACTGAACACATTCTTGGCGAGGTCAACGCCAATAGTTTGAATGTTGGACATGATAACCTCCAGTTCTTCAGCGTGTATTGAGTCAGTATGGCACGCGGAGTTTCAGGGAGAGGGAGTCCATATCATTCGTTAGGTGCTAGGAGGTATAAACGTTGACTAATTTATACATTATCGGCAATGGATTTGATTTGTGGCATGGTTTGCCAACGAGTTATCACGAGTTTTATGAATTTG